>NZ_PZKE01000011.1 GCF_003034965.1 Fuscovulum blasticum DSM 2131
AATCATCTTGGTGCCGGTATCGGCCTGCTGGGCGTTGTTGGCGATGGCGATGGAATAGAACTCGCCCTGGCTGCCCTCGCCCCGCAGGATGCAGGACGGATATTTCCAGGTGATCGCGCTGCCGGTTTCCACCTGCGTCCACATCACCTTGGACCGGGCGCCCCGGCAATCGGCACGCTTGGTGACAAAGTTGTAGATGCCGCCCCGGCCTTCCTCATCGCCCGGATACCAGTTCTGCACGGTCGAGTATTTGACCTCGGCATCCTCAAGCAGCACGATTTCCACCACCGCCGCGTGCAATTGGGTGGTGTCGCGCTTGGGCGCGGTGCAGCCTTCCAGATAGCTGACATAGCTGCCCTTGTCGGCAATGATCAGAGTGCGTTCGAACTGGCCGGTGTTTTCCGCGTTGATGCGGAAATAGGTGGACAGTTCCATCGGGCAGCGCACGCCCGGCGGGATATAGACAAAACTGCCGTCGGAAAACACCGCGCAGTTCAGCGTGGCAAAGAAGTTGTCGCTGGGCGGAACGACGGTGCCCAGATATTTCTGCACCAGTTCGGGATGTTCACGCACCGCTTCCGAGATCGAACAGAAGATCACGCCCGCCTTGCGCAACTCCTCCTTGAAGGTGGTGCCGACGCTGACCGAGTCGAAGACCGCGTCCACCGCGACCTGCCGCTCGCCCTCGGGCATTTCCACCCCGGCCAGCAGCGCCTGTTCCTTCAGCGGGATGCCCAGCTTTTCATAGGTGGCCAGCAGCTTGGGGTCCACCTCGTCCAGCGACTTCGGCTTGACCGACATGCTCTTGGGCTTGGCGTAGTAATACTGGTCCTGATAGTCGATCTCGGGATAGTTCAGCATCGCCCAGCGGGGCTCTTCCAGCCCCACCCAGCGGCGATAGGCGGCCAGACGCCATTCCAGCATCCACTCCGGCTCGGCGTTCTTGCTGCTGATCAGGCGAACGATGTCCTCGTTCAGCCCTTTCGGCGCATATTCCGTCTCGATCTCGGTTTCCCAGCCGTATTTGTACTTGCCGGCCATGGCCTGGACGGTCTCGATCGTCTCCCGATCGACGCCTTCGCGCACATCTTCTGCTTCGACCGTCGCCATTGCGTCTCTCCGTCCTTACGTCGCCCGCGCTCGGGCCTTCGCATAGGCCTTGGTCCACACATCGGCGAACCGCAGCACATCGTCCTTCGCCACGCCGGGCCCCAGAGAGATGCGGATCGCCTGACCCGCCTGCCCCTCGTCAAAGCCCATCGCCCGCAGCACCTTCGAGGCGCGCACCTTGCCGCTGGAACAGGCCGACCCTGCCGAAACGGCAAAGCCCGCCAGATCCATCGCCATCACCTGGGTCTCGCCCTTCCAGCCGGGGGCAATGACGCACAGGGTGTTCGGCAGGCGGTCCGCGCCTTTCCCGACAGAAATAGTCTCAAATCCCGAAGCCGACAATGCCATTTCTAGAATATTTCTAAACTCGGCCACTTCTTCCCAGATCCCGGTGGCCAGATCGCGGGCCGCCGCCTCGGCCGCGGCACCGAAACCGGCGATTCCGATCAGGTTCTCGGTCCCGGCCCGGCGCCCCATCTCCTGCCCGCCGCCGCGAAGTTGCGCTTGCAGATCAATCCCTTGCCGCAAGACCAGCGCCCCAATGCCCTTGGGGCCGCCCAATTTATGGGCACTGACCAGCCCCATGGCACAGTCCAGCCAGTTGAAGGCGAAGGGCCGCTTGCCGAAAGCCTGCGTCAGGTCGCTGACCGCCAGCCCCGCCGGCAGGGCCTGAACGATTCCCGTCTCGGAATTGGCCAGTTGCAGCGCCGTCCGCGCCGGATCGGCCACCGTCACGGCGCCATCGGCCGCAACGGGCAGGCCCACCTCGCACCAGGCGGCCACCGCCTCATGCTCGACCGCGGCACAGGCCAGGCCGCGCCCGGCACAGGCCAGTGCCGCCGCCTCGGTCGCACCGCTGGTGAACACGATGTCGGCCCCCTCGGCCCCCAGCGCCGCCGCCACCTGCGCCCGCGCCCGCTCGATCAGCGCCTTCGCCGCCCGCCCTTCGGCATGAACCGAAGACGGGTTGCCGACCACATCCATCGCCGCCGCCATGGCCGCGCGCGCCTCGGGGCGCAGCGGGGTCGTGGCGTTCCAGTCCAGATAGACGCGGGCCGCGCTCACTCCTCGTCCACCACGCGGACGCGGAACAGGCTGGGAACCGCCGGGCACGGCGTCAGGTCATTCTTCACCACGTCCGACAGCCGCACCTGATGCAGGAAGACATAGACATTGGCCGACAGGCTTTCCCACAGCCGGTTGGTCAGGCTTTGCGCCCGCGTGCCCGACACCGCCCCCGTGGCCCCGGCCCCGGTGTGCATGGCATCGACGGTCTCTTCCACCGCCTCCAGCACCTCGCTCACCCGAATGCTTTGCGGATCGCGCGCCAGCTTGTAACCGCCCCCCGGCCCCCGCACCGCCTCGACCAGCCCCGCCCGGCGCAGCTTGACGAACAACTGCTCCAGATACGGCAGGCTGATGTCCTGCCGCTTCGAGATCGCGGCCAGCGACACCAGTTCCTCGCCGCCCGACCTGGCCTCGGCCAGCGCCAGATCGGCCAGCGCGACCATCGCATAGCGTCCCTTGGTCGAGAGTTTCATCGCCTTCTCCCCAGCGCGGCGGCGCAAGTCCATTGACGCGGCCTGCCGCGGCCATTACCTGAAACCCGATGTTCCAGCCCACCACAAGCCCGCGGCTGGAGAAGCTCTAGTTTTTCCCGGCGATAGCGTCAACAAATCGCACCAAGCAGGAACCAGCAAGGCCCATGCCAGAAGTCATCTTTGCCGGACCCGACGGCCGCCTCGAAGGCCGCTACCACCCGCAGAAGGACCGCGACGCGCCCATCGCCATCGTGCTGCATCCGCATCCCGCCTATGGCGGCACGATGAACAACAAGGTCGTCTACAACCTGCATTACGCCTTCTACAATCTGGGCTTCACCGTGCTGCGGTTCAACTTCCGCGGCGTCGGGCGCAGCCAGGGCGAATATGATCAGGGCATCGGCGAATTGTCCGACGCGGCCTCCGCGCTCGACTATCTGCAGGCGATGAACCAGAACGCCAAGCATTGCTGGGTCGCGGGCTTCTCCTTCGGGGCCTGGATCGGGATGCAACTGCTGATGCGCCGGCCGGAAATCACCGGCTTCATCTCGGTCGCGCCGCCAGCGAACCTTTACGACTTCACCTTCCTCGCGCCCTGCCCGTCTTCGGGGCTGATCATCAACGGCACCGCCGACAAGGTGGCCCCGCCCAAGGACACGCGCACGCTGGTCTCCAAGCTGCACGAACAGAAGGGCATCACCATCACCCATACCGAGATCGAAGGCGCGGACCACTTCTTCAAGGACGAAGAGGCCCATATGAAGCCGATGATCCAGACCGTTTCCGATTACGTCCGCCGGCGCATGGGTGAAGGAACCCGCTGATGTCCTTCATCCAGGAACTTGCCGATGCGCTGGCCCGCGACGTGCTGGCCGCGCAGGACGAGTTGGGGGATGACCGCTACTACGAACAGATGGCGCAGGTGCTGCTGGCCGCCTCGCCCACGCTGCAAGAGGCGTTCATGACCTCGGTCCGCATCCGGCTGGCCGAACGCCGGGGGCGTGATTTCCTGAACCGCACCCTCAAGGCCCGGCGCGAAGGCGGCTCGGCTCCCAAGCCCCCGCGCGACGCCGGCACAGCCTGACATGCCCCAGACACCAGATCCCCAAACCTCCCGCCTTGACGCCCAGTTCGCCTTCCTGAACGAAGCCGACCGCCTGAAATCGGTTCTGCGCGCCACCACCCTTTGTGACGGCTCCCGGCGCGAGAATTCGGGCGAACATTCCTGGCATCTGGCGCTTTACGCCATGGTGCTGGCCGATCAGGCCCCCCCGGATGTGTCCATCGACCGGGTGATCCGTATGCTGATCCTGCATGATCTGGTGGAAATCGACGTGGGCGACGTGCCGATCCACTCGGCCAACGGCGCGGCCCATGCCAGCCTGGAGACCCAGGCCGCCGAACAACGCGCCGCAGACCGCATCTTCGGCCTTCTGCCGGCCGATCTGGCGCACAGCTTCCGCGCGCTTTGGGATGAATTCGAAGCCGCCGAGACGCCCGACGCGGTCTTTGCCAAATCGCTTGACCGCGTGCAGCCCGTCCTGGCCAACCTGCTGTCGGGCGGTGGCACCTGGACCACCTATTCCGTCACCTGGGATCAGCTCGAATCCCGCGTCGGCAACAAGATCGCCCGCGGCGCCCCCCGGATCTGGGATTGGGTCAAGGCGCAGGTCCGGCCCTTCTTCGGCGGCTGACCGGCTTCATCTTGGCCGAAATACCCCGGGGTCCGGGGCAGCGCCCCGGTCCGCCGCCGCCCTCCCGCGCCGGACCGCGGCATTTTCGGTATACCTTCGCATACCATCTTTTCCGACCCCGCCCTTTCCGCTATGAGGGCATCAGCGAATCCCAACACCGAAAGGGCAACCGATGACGAAGATCAAGGTGGCGAATCCGATCGTCGAAATGGACGGCGACGAGATGACCCGGATCATCTGGGACTTCATCAAGAAGAAGCTGATCCTGCCCTACCTGGACATCGACCTGCTCTACTACGATCTCGGGATCGAGGAACGCGACCGCACCGGCGACCAGATCACCATCGATTCCGCGATGAAGACCAAGGAAGTGGGTGTGGCGGTGAAATGCGCCACCATCACCCCCGACGAGGCGCGGGTGCAGGAATTCAACCTCAAGGAAATGTGGAAGTCGCCGAACGGCACCATCCGCAACATCCTGGGCGGCGTAATCTTCCGCGAGCCGATCATCTGCAAGAACGTGCCGCGCCTTGTGCCGCACTGGACCAAGCCCATCGTCGTGGGCCGCCACGCCTTCGGCGACCAGTATCGCGCGACCGACTTCAAGTTCCCCGGCAAGGGCAAGCTGACGATGAAGTTCGTCGGCGACGACGGCACGGTGATCGAGAAGGATGTCTACTCGGCCCCCTCGGCCGGCGTCTACATGGGGATGTACAACCTCGACGACAGCATCACCGACTTTGCCCGCGCCTCGCTGAACTATGGCCTGGTGCGCAACGTGCCGGTGTATCTCTCGACCAAGAACACCATCCTCAAGGCCTATGACGGCCGCTTCAAGGACATCTTCCAGAAGATCTTCGACGAGGAATTCGCCGACGAATTCAAGAAGCGCGGCCTGACCTACGAACACCGCCTGATCGACGACATGGTGGCCAGCGCCCTGAAATGGTCGGGCGGCTATGTCTGGGCCTGCAAGAACTATGACGGCGACGTGCAGTCCGACATCGTGGCCCAGGGCTTCGGCAGCCTTGGCCTGATGACCTCGGTGCTGATGACGCCCGATGGCAAGATCGTGGAAGCCGAAGCCGCCCACGGCACCGTGACCCGCCACTACCGCGAACACCAGAAGGGCAAGGAGACCAGCACCAACTCCATCGCCTCGATCTACGCCTGGACCGGCGGCCTGAAGCACCGCGCCAAGCTGGACAACAACGAGCAACTGATGCGCTTTGCCCAGACGCTGGAAAAGGTCACCGTGCAGGCGGTGGAAGACGGCCACATGACCAAGGATCTGGCGCTGCTGGTCGGCCCCGACCAGAAGTGGCTGACCACCATGGGCTATCTGGAAAAGGTGGACCAGTATCTGAACAAGGCGCTCAAGGGCTGATCCTTCGCCACCGCAGATCGTCGCAAAGGGCCGGTTCGCCGGCCCTTTCGCATTTTCGGCACCCCTTCTGTGGCCCGTCTGCCGCAGTGGCGCGCAACCTGCCGCGCCGCCCTTGCCTGAACCCGCCCGCACCCCTATGCAGCCGCCATCCGGCACTGCAAGCAAGGGAGGGCGGATTATGAATTCGAATAATACCGCCTCGGCAACCGGATCGCTCTGGGGTCGATACCGTCGCACCTGAGCCGCCGCTGCGCCCCCTGACCGGGCGCGCAAGTCCCTGATCCCGCCGGCCCTCCGCATTTGCCCTTGATCCCCCTTTCATGGGGATGCGGCCTTCGGATGTCCGGCCCTTTCAAACCCAAAGTCGAAGGCCGGCCCCGTGGCAACACGCGCCGGGAACCCCCATGGTCCTGACCGAACACAGGGGCGAATTCCGCCCCGTCGACCCGATTGATGCCGCCATCGCGCTGCATGGCGCCCGCAAGGTGCTGGTGGCCGCGCTGCTGGCGCTGCTGCGCGGCCGGATGCGCAAGGCCCGCCCGCCGGACGCGCGCCGCCTGAACAACCACCTGCGCGCCGACATCGGCCTGCCGCCCCTGCCGCCGGCGCCCCATACCCTGCATGGCGGCCCGAGCTACTGGCGGTAACCCAAGGGATCAGGCCGGAACACCCCGGCCTGATCCACGCCCAGCAGAAGTCCCGGTCGGGTTAACAGCCGCAAAGCGGCCCCGGCCAGCGCCCGACCGCCCCCGGGCGGGCGCTTCTGCGCTGCCGGTTCTACGTTTAGCCCGAAGAAGAGGCCGCCCCATAAAGCACCCGCCTCGCACCGCTGGAAGCGCCCACCCGCGGTCGGGTGCTGGCCTGACGGTGTGGCGGGAATGGGGGGTGGTTTTGAGCCCAAAACGATTGATGCTGCGGGAAGCCCGAAGGACTGCTTTAGTAAGCTCGGAGGATGTCGAAGCTGCGATTCCGTCGTTCACATCGTCCAAACTTTCCCTGCCCTAAGGTAATCAGGGACTTCATCCTTCCGCGTGTCTGGGTGATTTTCTAGAACCATTCGCAACGTGTGTACCGCGCCATAGGCACTGATGATTAGATCACGTTGCTCGGCCACGTACTTCTGATCAAATTCGTTATCCTCAACTTTGTGCGCCGGTTTCTGACGCACCTTCCGTACCGAGCGAAAGTCTGCGAACATTTGCTCCATTGGCTCTGGATCAGCGGGCGGAAATTTTTTAGCTATCCACTCTTCCAACAACTGGATGGTGCCTTTCGGCTGTATGACGGGATTTCCATCCTCATCAGTCAGGTTACGATTCAGATTTACGTCGCCTTTGAAGAAGTCTCTGTTGAGATCTTCGCTTAACAGTTGGTCCAGTAACAAGGCAAAATCCCGAAACTCCTTCTTTGTGGGTCTGATCAAGATACCAAAACCATGTGGGCGCTTGAATTCACCAAACTCGGTTCGAAAGAGTGGTGGTTTTCCAATCTGCGTGCAGAACCGATTTATCTGCTTCTTCTCCTCAAGAAACGCATCATAAATTGACATCCTCTCGGGGAAATCACCGATGATTTGAGTGCGAAAGAAATCGGGGTGAAGTCTGTACGAGCCATCCAGCTCATGCACAGCCATTTGAATCTGTAGCTCTTCTGGCAGATCGTGAAGGTATCGAATGAAAGCAGCGATGGCGCGGTGCATCTCTCCTTCATATGCAAAGCCAAATTCAAAAAATTCAAGCCCGTCCTGCAATACGGCGCGGTCGGCTACCTGCGTCCCATCTTTCTGCAATATTCGGCCGTGAATGTCATCAACGTCGAAATCGAAACGTGGGTCGTTGCGGTACCACTCAAGCGCACGGAGGTCGAAGGCGCGAAAACTCAACTGTGGGGCACCCTCCTTTAGCGCTTTGGTATACGGTGCAGCTTCACTGGCCCCAGCACCGTGTTCGACAAGTAGCTGCGGGGTGGGATACAGGCACCCAGCGAGTCCAGCCTTGTCAATTTTCTCAAGTTGAACGTCGATAGGTTCTGCCTCGAATGCCTTGATATGTGGGTTTGGGTGCCCGTCACCGCGAATAAGATCCAGCCGACCGTCCGCGATGAGTTCTTTGATCAGGTCCACATCACCCGCGTGCGTTAGGTGCGCCACGCCCATTCCATTGAAGTCTCCGGATTGCAGGTAGTTATCCAGAGCTGCCGTTAGGATTTCTTTTTTACGGTCTTCCATCAGTTTCACCTGTTGAAAACGCTTGCTCTAGCTCTGGGCCAAAGTTCCTCGTGTTTACAGCCGTCAGCAGAGCCAATCAATTTGTCTTATTGGGAACCGGTCGTTCACTTGAAGACGGCCAAGGGCGGCTCCGTCCCGCATAGCCGCCCCTTTCGCCACCGCCACGAGCCACCGCAACCCGCCACAATCGGGCCGTCCGCGCCGCCGCCCAAACCCACCCTTCTGCCACCTGCCCCCACCGCAGCATCTCCCCCGCCCCGCATCCCCCACAAATTCCCCCTCGACAGGCGCGCAAGTCAGGCGCATAAACAAGGTCATGGATGCTGACCTTTCAACCGCCCGTCGCTACACCGCCTTCGAGGACGTTCAGGGCCTCATGATTGCCTCGGCGCAGGCCGCCCTTGGCATCCATCTGCTGCGGGCGGCGGGGCTGGTCACCGGCGGCACCGCGGGCACCGCGCTGATCCTGTCCTATGTGTTCCACTGGAACTTCTCGGTCGTGTTCTTCGCGATGAACATCCCCTTCTTCGGCTTCGCCTGGATGGCGCGCGGCCCGGTGTTCTGCCTGAAAAGCCTGGCCACCGTCGCGCTGGTCTCGCTTCTGGCCGAGGCGCTGAAGCCGCTTCTTCACGTTGACCAGATCCACCCCGCCGCCGCCGCCGTGCTGTTCGGCGTTTCGGCCGGCGTCGGCCTGCTGGGCCTGTTCCGCCATTCCGGCAGCCTGGGCGGCGTCTCCATCGTCGCGCTGATCCTGCAGGACAAGACCGGCTTCCGCGCCGGCTGGACCCAGTTGATCCATGACCTGATCCTGTTCACCGCCGCCGTCTTCCTGCTGCCGCCCGACCGGGTGCTGTGGTCGCTGCTGGGCGCGGTGATCCTGAACGCGGTGATCACCTTCAACCACCGCCGCGACTGGTATGTGGTGACCTGAACGCCCCTTCCCGTTGCCGTCCCCACAGGCTAAAGCCGCGCGCATGACCGAACCGGAAAAGCACACCCTGATCGAAGATGCCCAGGCCATTGCCTATGGCAGCACCATGGCCGCCTTCGGCATCGTGATCCTTACCCATCTTGGCCTGGTCACCGGCCAGACGGCGGGGCTGGCGGTGCTGATCTCCTATGCCACGGGCTGGGGCTTCGGGCCGGTGTTCTTTGCGGTGAACCTGCCGTTCTATATCTTCGGCTACCTGCGGATGGGGGCGGTGTTCACCGCCAAGACCTTCCTTTCCGTCGCGCTCCTGTCGGGGCTGGCCATGTGGATGCCGCAACACATCAGCTTTGCCACGCTGAACCCCTGGCTGGGCGCCGTGCTCTTCGGCTTCATCTCCGGCTCGGCCCTGCTGGCGCTGTTCCGCCATGGCGCCAGCCTGGGCGGCGTCGGCATCGTCGCGCTGATGCTGCAAGACCGGCTTGGCTGGCGCGCGGGCTGGGTGCAGCTTGGCTTTGACGCCGTTCTTTTCGCCGCCGCCTTCCTTGTGCGCGACCCCATGACGGTGGTGATCAGCTTTGTCGGCGCGCTGGTGGTCAATCTGGTGATCGCCATCAACCACCGCCGCGACCGCTATATCGCCACCTGACCCGCCGCATCCCGCCGCCGAAACCGCCCGGAACCCCCGCTTTCCCCGCCTCCCCTCTGGCCACGGGGCCGAAAACCCTGTAAGCCGCGCCAGACTTTACCCCCTCCCCCCAAGATGCGGACCCCATGCAGCTGCGAAACATCGCTATCATCGCCCACGTTGACCACGGCAAGACCACGCTGGTGGACGAGCTTCTGAAACAGTCCGGCACCTATCGCGAGGGCCAGATGGTCTCCGAACGGGCGATGGATTCCAACGACATCGAACGCGAACGCGGGATCACCATCCTGGCCAAGGCCACCTCGGTCGAATGGAAGGGGACGCGGATCAACATCGTCGACACCCCCGGCCACGCCGATTTCGGCGGCGAGGTGGAGCGCATCCTGTCGATGGTCGATGGCGTCTGCCTGCTGGTCGATGCCGCCGAAGGCCCGATGCCGCAGACCAAATTCGTGCTGGCCAAGGCGCTGGCCCTGGGCCTGCGCCCCATCGTGGTGCTGAACAAGGTCGACAAGCCCGACGCCGAACCCGACCGCGCCCTGAACGAAGTGTTCGATCTCTTCGCCAACCTTGGCGCCAGCGACGCGCAGCTTGATTTCCCGCATGTCTATGCTTCGGGCCGCTCGGGCTGGGCCGACATGGAACTGGACGGCCCCCGCAAGGATCTGGCCGCGCTGTTCGACCTGATCGTGCGCCATGTCCCCGCACCGGCGCAGATCGCGCGCGAAGGCGAACCCTTCCGCATGTTGGCCACCACCCTGTCGGCCGACCCCTACCTTGGCCGCATCCTGACCGGCCGCGTCGAATCCGGCCGGCTGACCACCGGCACCACGCTCAAAGCCCTGTCGCGCGACGGCGAGCGGCTGGAACAGTTCCGCGTCACCAAGATCCTGGCCTTCCGGGGCCTGACCCAGACCGCCATCGACGAAGCCGTCGCCGGCGACATCGTCACCGTGGCCGGCATGTCCAAGGCCACCGTGGCCGATACGCTCTGCGACCCGTCCATCGAAACCGCCCTGCCCGCCCAGCCGATCGACCCGCCGACCATCACCGTCACCTTCGGCATCAACGACAGCCCGCTGGCCGGGCGCGACGGCAACAAGGTGCAGTCGCGCGTGATCCGCGAACGCCTGATGCGCGAAGCCGAGGTGAACGTGGCGATCAAGGTCGCCGACACCCCCGGCGGCGAGGCCTTCGAAGTCTCGGGCCGGGGCGAATTGCAGATGGGCGTTCTGATCGAGAACATGCGCCGCGAAGGTTTTGAACTGTCGATCTCGCGCCCGCGCGTGATCATGCAGGAAATCGACGGTGTGCGGAACGAGCCCGTCGAAGAGGTCATCGTCGATGTCGATGACGAATTCTCGGGCGCGGTCATTGACAAGCTGACCGGCGAACGCAAGGGTGATCTGGTCGAGATGCGGCCCGCCGGCGTGGGCAAGACCCGCATCATCGCCCATGTCCCCTCGCGCGGGCTGATCGGCTATCACGGCCAGTTCCTGACCGATACCCGCGGCACCGGCGTGCTGAACCGCATCTTCCACGGCTGGGCGCCGCACAAGGGCCCGATCCAGGGCCGCCGTCAGGGCGTGCTGATCAGCATGGAGACCGGCGTTTCCGTCGCCTATGCCCTGTGGAACCTGGAAGACCGCGGCCGCATGTTCATCGGCCCGCAGGAACAGGTCTATACCGGCATGATCATCGGCGAACATTCGCGCGACAATGATCTGGAAGTGAACCCGCTCAAGGGCAAGAAGCTGACCAACGTCCGTGCCAGCGGCACCGACGAAGCCGTCCGCCTGACCCCGCACATCCGCTTCAGCCTGGAAGAGGCCATCGCCTATATCGACGATGACGAACTGGTCGAGGTCACGCCCAAGATCATCCGGCTGCGCAAGCGGCTTCTGGACCCGCATGAACGCAAGCGCGCCTCGCGCAGCGAATAAGAAAACAAGGGAAAAGCCGCGGAAATCCCGCGGCTTTTCCTATTCCGCCGCCATCCGCCGCGGCTTGAGCATGTCCTTGAGATACCGCCCCGTATGGCTGGCCTCGACCTTGGCAATCTGCTCGGGCGTGCCGGTCGCGACGATCCGGCCACCGCCATCGCCGCCCTCGGGGCCGATGTCGATCACCCAGTCGGCGGTTTTCACCACGTCGAGGTTATGCTCGATCACCACGACAGTATTGCCCTGATCCACCAGCGAATGCAGCACTTCCAGCAGTTTGCGCACGTCCTCGAAATGCAGCCCCGTGGTCGGCTCATCCAGAATGTACAGCGTGCGCCCGGTTGCCCGGCGGCTCAGTTCTTTGGACAGCTTCACACGCTGCGCCTCGCCGCCTGACAGCGTGGTCGCCTGCTGCCCGACCTTGATATAGCCAAGCCCCACCTCGCACAGCGCATCCATCTTTTCCCGGATGCTGGGCACGGCGGAAAAGAACTCGCGCGCATCTTCGCATGTCATGTCAAGAACATCGGCGATGCTCTTGTTCTTGAACTTTATTTCCAGCGTTTCGCGATTGTAGCGATGGCCCTTGCAGGTTTCGCAGGTGACATAGACATCGGGCAAGAAGTGCATCTCGATCTTGATCACCCCGTCGCCCTGGCAAGCCTCGCAGCGGCCGCCCTTGACGTTGAAGCTGAACCGCCCCGGCCCATACCCGCGCGCCTTGGATTCCGGCAGTCCGGCAAACCAGTCGCGGATATGGGTGAAGGCCCCGGTATAGGTGGCCGGGTTCGACCGAGGCGTCCGCCCGATGGCGCGCTGGTCGATGTCGATCACCTTGTCCAGATGTTCGAACCCCTTGATCGTCTCGCAAGGTGCGGGCGTCTCATGCGCCCCGTTCAGCCGCATCGCGGCGGTCTTGAACAGAGTCTCGATGGTCAGCGTGGACTTGCCCCCGCCCGACACCCCGGTCACGCAGACGAACTTGCCCAGCGGAAAGTCGGCCGTCAGGTTCTTGAGATTGTTGCCGGATGCGCCCACCACCGTCAGCTTCTTGCCACTGCCGTCGCGCCTCTGCTTCGGCACGGTGATCGCCCGGCTGCCTGACAGGTATTGCCCGGTCAGGCTGGCCGGATCGGCGGCAATCTGCGCCGGCGTGCCCTGCGCCACGATCCGCCCGCCATGCACCCCGGCGCCGGGGCCGAAGTCGAAGACGTAATCCGCCTCGCGGATGGCATCCTCGTCATGCTCCACCACCAGCACCGTATTGCCCTGATCGCGCAGGTTCTTCAGCGTGGTCAGCAGCCGGTCATTGTCGCGCTGGTGCAGGCCGATCGACGGCTCGTCCAGCACATACAGCACCCCGGTCAACCCGCTGCCAATCTGGCTGGCCAGCCGGATACGCTGGCTTTCGCCGCCCGACAGGGTGCCGGCATTGCGGCTCATCGTCAGGTAGTCCAGGCCGACATTCACAAGGAATCCAAGACGTTCGCGGATTTCCTTCAGGATCGCGCGGGCAATCTCGTTGTTCTGGTTCGTCAGATGCGCCGGCACCGTCTCAATCCAGGCATGGGCCTCGCGGATCGACATGCGCACCACCTGGCCGATGTGCAGCCCGCCGATCTTGACCGCCAGCGCCTCGGGCTTCAGCCGGTAGCCACCGCAGGTGTGGCAATCGCGGTTGTTCTGGTAGCGCTCCATCTCCTCGCGCGACCAAGCGCTGTCGGTTTCGCGGTAGCGGCGTTCGAAATTCGGGATCACCCCTTCGAAAACGCGGCGCACCTTGTAGCTGCGGCCGCCTTCATCATAGGTGAAGTCAATCTCCTCACCCTTTGATCCGTAAAGGAAAAGCTGCTTCACGTTCTCGGGCAGGTCACGCCATTTGGTCTTCTTGTCAAAGCCGTAGTGGCGGGCCAGCGCATCCACAGTCTGGGTGAAATAGGGCGATTTCGACTTGGCCCAGGGCGCAATGGCCCCCTGCGGGATCGACAGGCCCTGATCGGGCACGATCAGCCGTTCGTCGAAGAACAGCTCCACCCCCAGCCCGTCACAGGCCGGGCAGGCCCCGAAGGGCGCGTTGAAGGAAAACAGGCGCGGCTCGATTTCCGCAATGGTGAAGCCCGACACCGGGCAGGCGAATTTCTCGGAATAGGTGATGCGCTGCGGCGCCTCACCCTCGGCGCTGTCGGCCAGTTCCACCACGGCAATGCCGTCGGCCAGGTTCAGCGCGGTGCGGAAACTGTCGGCCAGCCGCGTTTCCAGCCCCTCGCGCACGACGATCCGGTCCACCACCACGTCGATGTTGTAGCGGAACTTCTTGTCCAGCGTGGGCGGTTCCTCCAGATCATGGAAGGTGCCGTTCACCTTGATCCGCTGGAAGCCCTGCTTCCGAAGCTCCAGAAATTCCTTCTTATATTCGCCCTTCCGGTCGCGCACGATGGGCGCCAGCAGATAGGCGCGGGTGCCTTCCGCCATTGCCATCACAGCATCCACCATGTCCTGCACCTGCATCGCGGTGATCGGCAGGCCGGTGGCGGGGCTGTAGGGCGTGCCGACGCGGGCGAACAGCAGGCGAAGATAGTCATAGATCTCGGTCACCGTGCCGACGGTCGAGCGCGGGTTCTTCGAGGTGGTCTTCTGCTCGATGGAAATGGCCGGCGACAGGCCCGAGATGTGGTCGACATCCGGCTTGCCCATCATGTCCAGGAACTGCCGCGCATAGGCCGACAGCGATTCGACATAGCGGCGCTGGCCTTCGGCATAGATCGTATCGAAGGCCAGGCTGGACTTGCCCGATCCCGACAGCCCGGTGATCACCACAAGCTGATCGCGCGGAATATCAAGGTCGATGCCCTTGAGATTGTGCTCGCGCGCCCCGCGCACTTCGATGAACTTCTGCTCCGCCATCCGCGACCCCTGACCTGAGGCCCCAGAGATAGGGCAATTCGCCCCCGTATCCAACCGGATTTTGTGAACGAAGACAGAACATCACGGCAGCGCGAGGGGGGCTTTACATATTCGGTTGTTGATATATGTATGGGCTCGAAGCATGAGGTTTCCCGATGTTCTCTTTCCTGCGCCCCAACGCCGGCCCCGCCTGCCCCCCTGTTGCCGAAATCGCGGCGGCGGTGGCCCGGGGTGAGATGGTTCTGGTCGATGTCCGCGAAACCGCCGAACTGCGCGGCTCTGGCAAAGCCAAGGGCGCGCTGCATGTTCCGCTGGGGCTGCTGGCGCTGAAGGCCGATCCGCAGGCGCCCGACGCGGTGATGGCGCCGGGCAAGCCCGTGGTTCTGTACTGCGCCTCGGGCGGGCGGTCGGGCATGGCGGCGCAGACGCTGCGCCGCATGGGCTATGATCCGGTCTGGAACCTGGGCGGCTTCGGCGATTGGGTCGCCGGCGGCGGTCAGGTCGACCGCGCCTGACGGCGACGCGCCTGCCAGCCGATCACCGCCACCCCTGCCAGCGCCGCCAGCACCGCCACCGCGGACAGGGCCAGCGGCCCGCCCGCCGCCAGAATCGCCGCCAGAACCGGGGTGCCGGTCGTGGTGCCCAGATTGCCCAGTTGCGCAATCGCCCCGGCGGCGCGGGCGCGATCTTCGGGCAGGCGGTTCAGTTCCGGGATCGAGGCGAAACTTGCCCCCTGCACGATGCCCAGGGCGGCAGACAGCCAGAACCCCGCCAGCACCATGCCGCTGCCGTGCCCCCAGAACAGCCACAGCGCCACGAATCCGGGCAGCGCGGCCAGATAGCCCCAGCTTGCCAGCCGCACCGCGGGCATCCGGCTCAGCAGCCGCACCCCCAGCGTCAGCGACACCGCGATCGACACCAGCGGCATCCCCGTCGCCATCAGCGCGCGGTGGCTTTCGGGCGTCTGCGGCGGCAGCAGCGTCAGGCAGGCGACATAGAGGAAGGTATAGAAACAGAACCCCATGGCCGGCGCCGCCAGCCAGGGCGAGGCATAGATCTGCACATGCTGGGCCAGCACATTGCCCATACGCCCCCGTATGGCCGGCGGATCGGCGGGCAGCGCGGCCCAAAGCAGCGCGCCGATCGCCACCATCCAGCCAGAATGGGCCAGAAACAGCCCCGGCGCCCCGCCCCAGCCCACGATGCCCGGCGCGATCAGCGCCAGCACGGCATATGTCACCCCAAAGAAGCTGGACCACAGTGTCATTGCCAGCGGCCGGCGCTCCTCGGGCGCAAGCTGGGCAATCAGCACCGGTCCGACCACCACGATGGCCAGATGCGAGGCGCCTTCCAGCACCCGCGACAGGATCATCACCGGATAGGCCGGCAGCAGCGCCTGCACCGCCGACACCGCCGCCCCCAGGGCCATGGCCCCGACGATGGCCCGCTTCGGGCCGATCCGGGCCACCAGCAGCCCCGCCGTGGTGCCGAACACCAGCCCCACCATGCCAACGACCGAGACGACCAGCCCCAGCGCCACCTCGCCCTGCCCGGCGTAAATTCCGCGCAGATCCTGAAACAGGACCGAGATCTTGCCGAATTGCGCCGCCGCCCCCAGGCCCGCGGCCCAGAGCAGCAGCACCAACGCCATGGGAGGAAGCCGCATCATGCCGCCCTGCCTAATCCGTGCCGCCGGCAAAGACCAGACAGGGCGGAAGCCTGGTCAGATGTGCAGCGCGCGCCCGTAGGCGTCCAGCACCGCCTCATGCATCATTTCGCTCAGCGTCGGGTGCGGGAAGACCGTGTTCATCAGGTCTTCCTCGGTGGTCTCCAGCGTGCGGCCGATCACATAGCCCTGGATCAGCTCCGTCACCTCGGCCCCCACCATATGCGCGCCCAGCAATTCGCCGGTCTTGGCGTCAAACACGGTTTTCACCAGCCCCTCGGGCTCGCCAAGCGCAATGGCCTTGCCATTGCCGATGAAGGGGAAGCGGCCAACCTTCACGCTATAGCCCTGCTCCTTGGCCTTGGCTTCTGTCAGCCCGACCGAGGCCACCTGCGGATGGCAATAGGTGCAGCCGGCAATGCTGCCCGGCTTGATCGGATGCGGATGCCCGCCCGCGATCAGCTCGGCCACCATCACGCCCTCATGGCTGGCCTTGTGCGCCAGCCAGGGGGCGCCGGCAATGTCGCCAATGGCAAACAGGCCCGGCACGCCGGTGCGGCAGAATTCGTCGGTCACCACATGGGTCCGGTCGATCTTGACGCCAAGCGCCTCAAGCCCAAGGTTTTCGACATTGCCCACGATGCCGACCGCGGAAATCACCGTGTCGAACTCGGCCGTCGTCACCTTGCCGTCCTGTTCGATATGCGCGGTCACGCCGACGCCCGGCTTGCGGTCCAGCTGCTTGACCGCGGCCTTTTCCAGAATCTTCATGCCCTGCTTGACGAACTGCTTCCTGGCAAAGGCCGAAATCTCGGCGTCTTCCACCGGCAGGATGCGGTCCATCACCTCAACCACCGTGGTCTCGGCGCCCAGCGTGTTGAAGAAGCTGGCGAATTCGATGCCGATGGCGCCTGACCCGATCACCAGCAGCTTCTTCGGCATCCGGGGCGCCACCAGCGCGTGCTTGTAGTTCCAGACCAGATCGCCATCGGCTTCCAGCCCCGGCAATTCGCGCGCCCGCGCGCCGGTGGCCAGGATGATGTTCTTCGCGGTCAGCACCTCGGTGCCCTTGTCGGTCTTCACCTCGACCGCGCCCGCCTTCGGCAGCGTTGCCGCGCCCATGAAGACGGTGA
This sequence comes from Fuscovulum blasticum DSM 2131, assembly GCF_003034965.1. Lineage (GTDB taxonomy): Bacteria > Pseudomonadota > Alphaproteobacteria > Rhodobacterales > Rhodobacteraceae > Pseudogemmobacter > Pseudogemmobacter blasticus. Next base: position 17,183 of record NZ_PZKE01000011.1, read on the forward strand.
CCTTGTTCTTCTTCATCAGATGGCCGATGCCGCCCGACAATTGCTTGGCCACGCCCCGGCTGCGGGCCACCACGGCGGGCAGGTCATAGCCGATGCCATCCGCCTTCAGCCCAAATTCCTTGGCGCGGTGCATCAGGTGGAACACTTCGGCGCTGCGCAGCAGGGCCTTGGTCGGGATGCAGCCCCAGTTCAGGCAGATGCCGCCCAGATGTTCCCGCTCGACGATGGCGACCTTCTGGCCCAGTTGCGCCGCACGAATGGCCGCGACATAGCCGCCGGGGCCTGCGCCTATCACCACAACGTCAAAGCTCTGCTCACCCATATTCCCCTCCCCTGGAAATTAGTTCACCCTTAAACCAACCAATTCAGCCGCACAACAACATGCGCGCCGCGCCGCCTTGCAATTGGTGCATGGCTAACCCTTCAATTCCCGAACGATCGCCCCATAGCCCCCCTCGGCCAGAAACGCCGCCTCCTCGGGCGTGGTTTCGCGCCCCAGCGCCGCATTGCGGAACGGAAACCGGCCGAAACGCCGGATGATCTGCCGGTGCGCCCGCGCATGAAGCGCCATCTCCGGGTTGGACGACAGGCGGTCCTGCATCAGTTGCACCGCCAGATCCTGATCGGCGGGGTCTTCGGAATGTTCGAGCGGCATGTAGAAGAACTGCCGCTCGGGCTCAGGCGCGCCCATGTCCCAGCCCTCGGCCAGCGCCTTGCGCGCCGCCGCCCGCGCCTGCGCATCGGTGGCAAAGGCCAGCGCCGTGCCACGGTGGATGTTGCGGGCGAACTGGTCGGCGATGATCAGATAGGCCAGCGTGGCGACCGTGCCATCCACCCAATGCTCCAGCCCGCCGTCGTGCAACGCCTGCCAATCCTCGGCAAAGCGGACGGCGCAGGCATCGTCAATCTCTTCGGTGCCGGCATACCAGCCTTCGGGGCCGATCTCGCCCAGCCAGAAATCCAGCACATCCACGGGGTCTGCCATCTGTCGTCCTCCCTGCCCTGCACCCTGACAGGCCGCCCGGTCTGGCGCAACCTCAGCCTTCCTTGCGCGGACCGCTTTCGGTTTCGCCATCCTCCGGGCGCTCTGCCCCCGGAGCCGCGTCCTGCTCTACAGCCTCCGCAACCTCCGCCGACCGGATCTCAAGCCCGCGCGAGGCCTCCTCGGCCGCCTCGGGCGTTTCGGGCGACGGGCCGATGTCGGGCGCGTTTTCCAGCACCGCCACCGCCGCCACGGTCGAGGCGGTCGGCGTCACCCCGCGATAGGCCCCGGTGACCGAAGGCGAAGCGCGGCGCGTCATCCGCCACAGCGTATAGACCACCTGCGCGGCATACAGCACCGCCAGATACAAGAAGAACCCGTTGGTTCCCACCACGCCCATCAGCCAGCCGGTGATCAGCGGCCCGAAGATAGCCCCGACCCCGTTCATGAAGATCAGCCCGGCCGACGCCGCCGCCATCTGCTCTTTCGACAGGAAGTCGTTGGTATAGGCGATCAGCAGCGAATACATCGGATAGGTGATGCCGCCCAGAAGCCCCGCCACGATCAGCAGCGCCCAGAACGGCAGGTCAAGCACCGTGGCCACGATCAGCACCACCGTCGCCACCACCGACAGCCACAGCATGATCTGCCGGCGGTCGATCCGGTCCGACAGCCAGCCGACCGGATATTGCAGCAGCAGCCCGCCCACATACAGGAACGATGTGAACAGCGCGATCTGCTTCACCGACAACAGGCTCAGCGTGCCCCAGACCGAGGCCATCCCGAACATCGCCGAAAAGACGCCGCCCGAAATCAGCATCCCCACACAGCCCAGGGGCGAGATGCGGAACAGATCGCGGAACCCCAGCCGCACCGTGGTGGAAAAGGTCGGCGTCGGGCTGTCGGCCAGCAGCAGCGGCAGGAAGGCCAGCGACACCAGAACCGACGGGATCAGGAACATGTCATAGCCGAAGGGGTCGCCGGCGGCCAAAAGGCCCTGGCTGGCGACAATGCCCAGCATCTGCACAATCATGTAGGCCGACAGCGCCTGCCCACGCGTCTCGTTCGTGGCGGTGTTGTTCAGCCAGCTTTCGGCGGTGATGTAGATGCCGGCAAAGCCAAAGCCGATGACAACCCGCATCAAGGCCCAGATCTGCCATTCCACCAGCATCGGATACAGCACCAGAACGGCCGAGATCAGCGAGCCAAGCGCGGCAAAGACCCGCACATGCCCCACCCGCCGGATCATGTCCGGCGCGACCCGGCTGCCGATCAGGAAGCCCAGGAAATAGGCCGACATCACGACCGACAGTTGCAGCGTGTTGAACGCCTCAAGCGTGCCGCGGATGCCCAGCAGCGACCCCTGCACCCCGTTGCCCACCATCAGCAGCAGCACGCCCGTCAGCAGGGGCCAGGTCTTCAGCACGACTTTCAGCATCTGGCCCTCAGCGGGTGGGAATCAGCAGCGACGCATCGCCGTAGGAAAAGAAGCGATAGCCGTTATGGATGGCATGTTCGTAAACCCTGTCCATCCGGCCCTTGCCCATCAGCGCGGCCACCAGCATCAGCAGCGTCGACCGCGGCAGGTGGAAGTTCGTCATCAGCGCATCCGTCACATGAAACGCGAAGCCGGGATAGATGAAAATATCGGTCGGCCCCTCCCAGGGTTCGACCCGGCCCGACCGCGCCGCGCTTTCGATCAGCCGCAGCGCCGTGGTGCCGACCGGGATCACCCGCCCGCCCGCCTCGCGGGTGGCGTTGATCTCGGCCGCGGCCTGCGGCGTGACCTGCCCCCATTCGGCGTGCATCCGGTGCGTCGTCACATCCTCGACCTTGACCGGCAGGAAGGTGCCCGCGCCGACATGCAGCGTCACCTCGGTGAACTGAACGCCCTTCGCCCGCAGGGCCGCCAGCAGATCGGCATCGAAATGCAGGCTGGCCGTGGGGGCCGCCACCGCGCCGGTGTGGCGGGCAAAGACGGTCTGGTAATCGTCCTTGTCCTGCTCATCCGCCGCCCGCTTGGCCGCGATATAGGGCGGCAGCGGCATGGCGCCCGCCGTGGCCAGCGCGGCATCGAAGGCCTCGCCCGTCTGGTTGAACTCCAGCCGCAGGTCGGTTTCGCCCTTTTCGGCCACCCGCGCCGACAGGTCGTCGGAAAAGGCGATGACCTCGCCCTCCTTCACCTTGCGCAGCGGCTTGGCCAGCGCCCGCCAGCCGCCCGTGGCGGCAGGCTCCAGCAGCGTCACCTCGACCCGCGCCACCGCCTCGCCACGCGTCCGCGTGCCGAACAGCCGCGCCGGGATCACCCGCGTGTTGTTCAGAACCAGCCGGTCCCCCGGCCCCAGAAGCCCCGCCAGATCGCGCACCACAAGATCGCGAAGCGTGTCGCCCTCGGCCACCAGCAGCCGCGCCGAACTGCGCGGCCGGGCCGGCCGGGTGGCGATCAGCTCTTCCGGCAGGGGAAAATCGAAATCCGAAAGTTTCATCCGCCCTTCCCCAGCACCGGCGGCGGGCGGCGGAAGATGTCGCGGAACATCCCCGGCGTCAGGATCGACAGCGGATTCACGCTGACCTGCGGTTTGTTGACCGTGCCGGTCAGCCGGTAGTTGAACCCGAACATCCCCTCGCCCTTGCGCGTGAAAATCTCACCGATGCCGTTCAGCAGGTAGATCGGCGAAATCGTGCCCTGCACATCCAGAACGCCCGATCCGGTGCGGTAAAGCCCGGCGAAGGACAGCCCCAGCGACGCCCCTACCGCCGCACCGCGCCGGATCTCCACCCCGTCCGGCCGCACCACGAATTCGGCATCGCCTTCATTGAACAGGATGCCCTGCCCGTTCATCTGCTCCAGCAGGCCCACGACCGAAACCGCAGACAGCAGCCCCGCCAGCGCCGGCGCGTCCAGCACCGACAGGTTGGTCACCGTGGCCTTGCCTTCATAATAGCTGTCCGTGCTGCGCGGCTGCAGCACAAGATCCAGCTTGCCGCCCCGGCCCTGCGCAAAGATGCCCGAGGCCGCCATCACCGTGCCCGCGTCGTCCGAGGCAATGCGCACGGCCGTTCCCGCCTTGGTGGGAATGGCCACGCCGGTCAGCCGCCCCCGTCCGTTCACCGCCGCGGAAAAGCTGCCGTCCAGCCCGCCGCGGGTCAGGTTGAAGGCGCCCCGGAACCCGGTCAGCGCAATGCCCGATGTCACCACCAGCCGGTCAAGTTGCGCCTCGATCCGGTTGCCGCCACCATCGCCTTCCTTGCCCGAGGGGCGCTTGCGCAGGTCCACCATGCCGCCCGTCACGGCGATGCCCACCGGCTTGCCGGTGCCGGCCCCGGTAATCTCGACCGGCGCATCCAGCCACTCTCCGGCGCGGATGCGGCTGAAGCTGGCCTTGTCCAGCCCGCCCCCCGGCCGCACGGTCAGCTTGCCCTGGGCCGAAAACCCCGGTGCCGTCAGGCTCAGGCGGTCCACCACCGGCGGTGTGGACAGTCGCGCCGACACTTCCAGCGTCGCCGCCGTTCCGGCGGGCTTGCTCCAGGAAACCGGCGGCACCGCCACCACCGCCCCGCGCAGATCGGACCGCAGCGTCAGCCCGACCGGCGCCCCCTTCGGCAGCGACAGGTCCACCTCGCCGCTGGTCGTGCCGCGCAGCCAGCCCTCGGGCAGCATCACCCCCAGCGACCGCAGGTTGGCGTCGCTCAACTCCACCGTGCCATGGATCTTGCCCTTGCCGGCCTGATCCGGCCCGAAGGGCTGTTCATACCGGGCCACGAAGGGCACCTTGCCCAGCCGCCCCTCGCCCGACAGCGTCATCCCCGAAGGCAGCGCCTTGATCGCCACATCGTCGCTGGTCACCACCTGCCCCGGCACCAGCTTGTCGGACCGGAACCCGGTGATCCGGCCCGAGACATCGAACTGCACGTCTTCCGTCTTCAGCTTCGGCACCAGCGGAAAGCTCAGGTCGGCCACCAGAACGGCCCGCCCTTCGCCCAGATCAACGCTGCGCCCGGCCTTGCTGATGAAATGGAACGGCTCCTGATCCAGCAGCGACAGCGTCGCCGTCAGATCGGCATCCGTCAGCAGCCGCACCTCGGCCTGCGCGGGGCGCTGCGTGATGTCGGGCACCCGGAAGACCGATCCCGTCACCCCGATCTCGCCGCCCTCGGGCGCGGTGACATGCCCGCCTTCAAGAACCACGATATAGCTGGTGCCCTCGATGGTGGCATGGCCCCGGCCCTCCTGCACCGGCGGCAGCGTGCGCAGGAACCGCACCTCCGCGCCCGAGAATTCATAGTCCAGCGCAAAGCGCGGCTCGGTCCCCGGCGACAGGCGCAGCGCCGCATCCACGCTTTCCAACTGCCCCTGGCCCACATTCTCGGCCAGCCAGTTGCGCGTCTTGGGCACCACGGACACCGGCCACAGCTTGATCAGCCGGTCGGTGCTGATCTGGTTCAGGCCGACATTCAGCGCCACTTCCGGCCCCGCCTCGGTGGCGGTGAAATGGCCCGACAGGGTCAACTGATCGCGGTTTTCAACCAGCCGCAGCAGGCCGATTTCCGCCCGCAGCGGCGACAGCCAGACCCGCAGGTTCAGCGCGCCGTCGGAAAACCGCACCGGCTCTTCGAACAGGCCCTCGGGATCGACCATCACCTCCGAGAAATCCAGTTGCCCGATCAGCGCCGACGGCATCGCCCCCGAGGCGGCGATCTGCCCGCTGGCATCGGCCAGGTCGATGGTGCCCGTCGCCTTGAGGCGAAGCGAGTCGCTTTCCACCGCCATGTCGTCCAGATGCACCCGGTTGCGCTGCGGATCAAAGCGCAGCGACAGGCCCGCCGCTTCAAAGCTGACCGGCTTTGCCTTGCTCTCCGTGCGCAGCGTGCCGGCGGCAAGGCTCAGTTGCGCCTCCATCCGCGCCACGCTGCCATCGGCCGCCAGGGCGCCGGTCAACTGCCCCGAGATCGGCGCATCGACCAGCCCCAGAAAGGCCAGCGGCGAGGCCTGCGCCGCCAGATCGGCCGAGGCAACGCGGTCCACCGTCACCCGCAGCCGGGCCGAACTGTCGGCCTTGCTCGAATCAATCGCCAGCAGCGCCTGCGCCGGCGTCGTGCCGTCCAGCAGCGTCACGCTCAGTTCCGCGGCCAGCGAGGTTTCGCCGTTCTCGACCACCAGCCGCCCGTCGCCCACCTCCCAGACGCGGCCCGCCCGGCGGTCGGTCAGGCTTAGAGTCAGGGCGTCGGCCTCGATCAGATGCAGGTCCGCCAGCGCGTCCGACGAAAACATCCGGTCCAGCGCATCCAGCAGCTCGGCCGCGCTCTGCGGGCCGGGGCTGCCGGACAATTGCCCGAAACTCAGCGCGATACGCCCGTCCTCATCGCGCGCAATGGCAATGCGCGCCCCGCTCAGCCGCAGGCTGCCCGGCCGCAGGTGCCCGGTCAGCAGCGAACTGCCGTCCAGCGTCACCCGAACCTCGGGCAGCGAAATCAGCGATTGGCCCGAGGCTTCGACCAGCCGGATGTCGCGCACCACGATTCGCGGCACCAGATCGCGCTCGACCGAAACCTCGACCGCCCCCAGCGACAGGGCAGATCCCCCGGGCAGGTGGCTGGCGCCGATCTGGCGGTTCAGCCGGTTCTCGATCTCGGCCACGGCCCAGACCGGCAGATGGATGCTGCGCCCGGTCAGCACCAGCGCGGCAAGCCCCAGCCCCACGGCCAGCACCACCATCAGCACCGCCAGCCGCAGCACCATCATCCCGCCGAACCGGCGGCGGCGGCGGGACGGGGCGGCAGGCGGAACGTCTGCCGCGGGCCGGGGATCGGCCGGCGAGGGTTCGGAATAAAGCTCGTCTCCTGACATGTCGTCGGGGTAAAGGTCATCCTGCGCCGCCGGACCCTCCGGGAACGCCGCGTGATACACCTCGTCCTGCCTGCCTTCCGCCAAGACAGCCTTGCCTTTCGCCTGAACCGGGGCCTTTTGCGCCGGCCCTTCTTTCCTCGCTGGCCCTAGCCTTTATCTTTGCCAGAAGGCAACTAGAACACAAAGCAGTGTGAACCAATGCTCAAGGAGCCGCCGATGCCCGCCGCAGGAACCCCCGCCCCCGATTTCACCCTTCCGCGCGATGGCGGTGCCAGCGTCACCCTGTCCGCCTTCCGGCCCGGCAAGGTGGTGCTGTATTTCTACCCCAAGGACGACACGCCCGGCTGCACGCTGGAAGCGCAGGATTTCACCGCCCGCGCGGCCGAATTCGCCGCCGCCGGCACCACGGTGATCGGCATTTCCAAGGACAGCGTGAAAGCGCATGACAAGTTCTGCAAGAAGCACGGCCTGTCGGTCATCCTTGCCTCGGACGAGACGGGCCACACCTGCGAAGACTATGGCGTCTGGGTCGAGAAAAGCATGTATGGCAAGACCTATATGGGGATCGAACGCTCCACCTTCCTGATCGACGGCAGCGGCACCATCGCGCGGGTCTGGAACAAGGTCTCGGTCAAGGGCCACGCCGATGAGGTGCTGGCCGCCGCGCAGGCACTCTGACCGGGCATGTCCCTGTCTCTGGCAGACCTGGCGGTCGAGGTGCTGACCACGGCGGACGGGCGCGCGAAATGCGCGCTTGGCCGCCGCCATGCGGCCACATGGTTCGCGGCCCGCGCCGCCGGCACGCCCCTGCCGGTGGGGCAGGCCAGCCCGCCCCTGCGCCCCGCCCGGCCGGACCGCCCCGAACTCCTGCCCCCGCGCGAAGTGCCCCGCCGCCGCCCCGGCAGCCCGCAGGGGCGCATCGCGCTGCTGCACGCGCTGGCGCATATCGAACTGAACGCCGTCGACCTGCACTGGGACATCATCGCCCGCTTCACCCACCACCCGATGCCGCCCGGCTTCTATGATGACTGGGTGAAGGCGGCGGATGAAGAAGCCAAGCATTTCAACCTGATCTGCGATGTGCTGGAATCGCTGGGCAGCCATTACGGCGCCCTGCCCGCCCATGCCGGCATGTGGCGGGCCGCCGAAGACACCGCGTCCGACCTGAAAGGCCGGCTGGCCGTGGTGCCGATGGTGCTTGAGGCGCGAGGCCTGGACGTGACGCCCGGCATGATCGACATCTTCCGCAAGGCCCCCGATCCCGCCGCCGTGGCCGCGCTGGAAACCATCTATGCCGAAGAGGTGGGCCATGTCGCCTATGGCTCCAAATGGTTCAACTGGCTCTGTGGCCGCGATGGCGAAGACCCCAAGGACGTGTTCCACGCCCTTGTCCGCCACTATTTCCACGGCGCCCTGAAACCGCCTTTCAACGAGGAGAAGCGCGCCGAAGCCGGGCTCCCGCCCGACTTCTACTGGCCCCTCGCCGAGGCCGAGAGCGACAGCCCCCGCTGATCGGCGGGTTTCTGCCGATGACCAAGCGCGTATTTGCGCGTTTTCCGCGCATAAGGTCAAAAATATTGTCGGCCTGAAATATCTTCGGCTAAGCAGGGCCACCCAGTGTTTCGGGGCGTGCCCGCCGGTTCGACCGTGCCAGTGCCCACTTCGCCCTATGGCCAATGCCGGCCCGCAACAAACGGAACTGATCCAACGTGCTCACGCGCCTTGCCTTCCGCATCAATACACAGCTCGAGCGGTTCTTTCCCGAACAGCGCCTCTTCCTGAAATCCGATGCCGGCACCCATTTCCTGCGCCTGCGACCGGCCACCCAGGCCATCGCCGCGACGGTTGCCGCGCTGGCGGTGTCCTGGACCATCGTCGCCACCGCGCTGATCATGATGAACACCATCGGCGCCGGTTCGGGCCGCGAACAGTCGATGCGCCGACAGTCGATGTTCGAGGAACGCCTGACGCTTCTCTCCGCCGACCGCGAGGCCCGCGCGAAAGAGGCCATTCTTGCGCAGGACCGTTTCAACGCCGCGCTGGAAGAAGTTTCCAAGATGCAGGAGATGCTTCTCGCCTCGGAAGACCGCCGGCGCGAGTTGGAAACCGGCATCGAGGTGATCCAGAACACCCTGCGCCGCACCATCAAGGAACGGGACGAGGCGCGCGGCGAAGTCAGCCGCCTTGCGCTGGCGCTGAATCAGCAAAGCGGCGTCGCCACCGACATGGGCCGCATCCGCGATACCGTCGATACGCTGGATTACCTGACCACGGCCCTTGGCGCCACCGCACGCGACCGCGACGCCAAGGAAACCGAAACCGAAAAGGCCCGCGCCGATCTGGCGGCGCTGGAATCCGAAAAGCGCGCGCTGGAACTGAAACACGACGCGATCTTCGCCAAGCTGGAAGAGGCGGTCACCGTCTCGATGGAACCGCTGGACAAAATGTTCCGCTCGGCCGGCCTGGACCCCGACGATCTGATCGCCCAGGTGCGCAAGGGATATTCCGGCCAGGGCGGCCCGCTGTCGCCGATCACCGTCTCGACCTCGGGCATGGTGCTGACGGCCGATGAACAGCGCGCCAATGCCGTGCTGAAAGAACTGGAAGAGATGAACCTTTACCGCATGGCGGCCTTCAAGGTGCCGCTGGGTATGCCGGTCAAGTCCGCCGTCCGCTTCACCAGCGGCTTCGGCGGCCGCAGCGATCCGCTGGGCCGCGGCTACCGGATGCACGAAGGTCAGGATCTGGCCGGCGACTACGGCGCGCCGATCTATGCCACCGCCGATGGGGTCGTCACCTATGCCGGCTGGGAGAACGGTTATGGCCGTCTGGTCAAGATCCAGCACGCCTTCGGGATCGAAACCCGTTACGGCCACATGTCACAGATCCGTGTTGAGGTAGGCCAAAGGGTCTCGCGCGGAGACCGGATCGGTGATATGGGCAACTCAGGCCGGTCCACCGGCACCCATCTCCACTATGAAGTGCGGATCAGCGGCGGCGCCGTCAATCCCATGAAGTTCATAAAGGCAGCGAGCGATGTTTTCTAAGAGCCGCATCAATGAGCCGGGCCCCAAGGCTGAGGCAGACAAACCCAAAGCCCCGGAGGCTCCGATGACCAAGCCCAGCATGGATTTCACGCCCTCGGCCCCGAAGGGCAAGGTGGCCGCTTCTGTCCTGTCCTCTGACCTGACGGTCGTGGGCAACCTGCGCACAACCGGCGACATCCAGATCGAAGGCACCGTCGAAGGCGACATCCGCGCCCATCTGCTGACCGTGGGCGAAAGCGCCACCATCCGGGGCGAGATCGTCGCCGATGACATCGTGGTCAATGGCCGCGTGATCGGCCGCGTGCGCGGTCTCAAGGTCCGCCTGACCTCGACCGCCCGCGTCGAGGGCGACATCATCCACAAGACCATTGCCATCGAATCCGGCGCCCATTTCGAAGGCTCGGTGCAGCGTCAGGAAGACCCGCTCGCCTCGGGCCGCACCAGCCCCACCACGCTGCCGCCGCTGCGCAGCAGCGCCAGCGCCGCCGCCGATGCCCCCGCTCCGCTGGCCAGCAGCTCGGAAGCCCCCTGATCGCGCGGGGGCGCCCCCGCGCCCCATGCGTTCGCCTCCCAAGGCCCCGTCCGCGTGACGGGGCCTTTTGCATTTCCCCGCAGCTCAGGCAATCGACCGGCGATACAGGTGCCAGGTGGCATGGCCGAACACCGGCAGCACCACGAACAGGCCAAAGAACAGCGGCAGCATCCCCGCGAACAGGCAGACCGCGATCAGCGCCCCCCAGCCCAGCAGGACCACCGGGTTTTCCCGCACCAGCGCCAGGCTGGTCAGCATCGCGGTCACGAAATCCACCTCGCGGTCCAGCAGCATCGGCAGGCTGACCACCGTCACCGAAAACAGCAGCGTTGCGAAGGCCGCCCCGACCAGCGTCCCCACCGCCAGCATCGACAGCCCCTCGGGCGACAGGAACACCGTCAGGCTGCTGCTGACATTGGTCATGGTTGCATTGCCCAGGAATAGCGCAAAGATCATGTGCGACAGGAAGTTCCAGAACAGGAAGAACACCACGATCACCGCCGCCATCGACGGGATCTGCCGGTCCTTCTGGCGGAACACCACGCGAAAGATGTCATGGCTGCGCAAGGGGATGCCCTGCTCCAGCCGGCGCGAAATCTCGTAATAGCCGCAGGCGACAAAGGGGCCAAGGATCGGGAATCCCGCCGCCGCCGGCAGCGTCCACCAGATCTGGCCCTTGGCCATGACGGCCCAGATCACCAGCCAGCCGCCAATCACATAGACGCAGGAAAAGAACAGCCCATAGGTCGGCGCGGCCAGGAAATCGCGCCAGCCGGCCCGCAGGCTGTCGGTCACGTCGCTCCAGTCCAGGGACAGGATTTCAGGCACCGCGCCGGGCGCGGCTGTCGTCTGTTCGGCCATCGCAGTCTCCTTCTCCGGGAGAAAGGGTAATCTGCGATATTGCGTTTACGGAAGCGGTTTCTTCGGCCAGGCAGCGGCCGCGGATCAGTCGGCGCGGGCCTTGCCGGACATGTCCATCGCCAGCGTCGCGGCCATGAACTTGTCCAGATCGCCATCCAGCACGCCCTGCGTATCGCTGGTTTCCACCCCGGTGCGCAGGTCTTTCACCATCTGGTAGGGCTGCAGGACATAGCTGCGGATCTGGTTGCCCCAGCCCGCATCGCCCTTGTTCTCATGCGCTTCCATGATGGCGGCGTTCCGCTTGTCCAGCTCTTGCTGGTATAGCCGCGATTTCAGCGCCTGCATGGCGATGTCGCGGTTCTGGTGCTGCGATTTCAGCGAGCTGGTCACCACGATCCCGGTCGGGAAGTGGGTGATCCGCACCGCCGAGTCGGTCTTGTTGACGTGCTGGCCGCCCGCGCCCGACGACCGGAAGGTGTCGATGCGGATGTCCTTGTCCTGCACCTCGATCTCGATGTTGTCATCCACCACCGGATAGACCCAGACCGAGCTGAACGAGGTATGCCGCCGCGCCGCGCTGTCATAGGGGCTGATCCGCACCAGCCGGTGCACACCCGATTCCGACTTCAGCCAGCCATAGGCATTCTTGCCGATGATCTTGTAGCTGACGCTGCGGATGCCGGCCTCTTCACCCGGCGTTTCCGACTGCATCTCGACCTGATAGCCGTGCTTTTCCGCCCAGCGGACATACATCCGCGCCAACATGCTGGCCCAGTCGCAGCTTTCGGTGCCGCCGGCGCCCGCGTTGATTTCCAGGAAGGTGTCGTTGCCGTCGGCCTCGCCGTCCAGCAGCGCCTCAAGCTCTTTCTGCGCCGCCGTCTCGACCAGCGCCTTCAGCGCCTCTTCCGCCTCGGCCACCAGTTCGGGTTCGCCCTCGGCCTCGCCCATCTCGATCAGGCCGACATTGTCGTTCAGCCCGCCCTCGATCAGCCGGTAGGCCGCCACCGCGTCGATCAGCGCCTGCCGCTCGCGCATCAGCTTCTGCGCGCGGGCCGGATCATTCCACAGATCGGGCTGTTCGATCATCGCATTGAATTCTTCCAGCCGGTGCGGCGCGGTCTCCCAGTCCATCCGCTGCGCCAGCAGCGCCAGCGACTTGCGGATCGTCTCAACATTGGCTTGGGTCTCGGCGCGCATCTTCTTCTGTCATCCTCTGCGTCTGGCGCGGGTGATAGCGTCTGGGGGCCGCCCCGGCAAGGGCAGCCCGTGGTCGCAGGCGGGGCCTCAGTACAGCCCGCCCGACGACACGGTTCCGAAATCGGCCTTCTTCGGAATGACGGCGGTTTCCCCGGTGGCGGTGGTCACGGTCGATCCGGTATCCGCCTCGGTCTCGCCATAGGCGAACAATGGCAGGTTCTGCCCCATGGCAAAGCCGCCGTCCACGAACTCGCCCAGGCCTGTCAGCCCCTCCTCGCCGTCGCGGAAGTATTCGGCCACCACATTGTCGCCCGAGGCTTCGGCCGGCAGCACGGCGCCGGTGAAGCGGTCGATGTTCACGAAATGCCCGCCCGGCGGCACCTTGAACTTGGACCCGCCGTATTTCTTGACCGCGCTCTTCATGAAGCTCTCGAACACCGGGCCGCAGAAGCCGCCGCCCGACACATCGCCCAGGCTGCGCGGCGTGTCATAGCCGATGTAGCAGCCCGCCACGACGGTTGACGAAAAGCCGATGAACCACACGTCCTTGGCATCGTTGGTGGTCCCCGTCTTGCCCGCGATCGGCACCGGCAGGTTGATGCCGCGCGCCGTGCCGCGCTGGATCACGCCTTCCATCATGCTGGTCAACTGATAGGCGGTGATCGCGTCCATCACCCGCTCGCGGTTCGAGGTGATCTCGACCCCCTCGCCCCGCGGCAGATCGGCGGCGGTGCAATCGCCGCAGACCCGCTGGTCATGGCGATAGATCGTCCGGCCATAGCGGTCCTGCACCCGGTCCACCAGCGTCGGCTCCACCCGCTCGCCGCCATTGGCGAACATGGCATAGGCCGCGACCATCTGGAACAGCGTGGTTTCCTGCGCGCCAAGCGCATTGGCAAGAAACGGGTTCATCCGGTCATAGACGCCGAACTTCTCGGCATAGCCCGCCACGGTCTGCATCCCGATCTCTTCGGCGATCCGCACCGTCATCAGGTTCCGGCTCTGCTCGATCCCGGTGCGCAGGGGCGTCGGGCCATAGAACTTGTTCGAGGCGTTCTTCGGCGTCCACAGCCCCTGCGGCGTGTTCACCTCGATGGGCGCGTCCACCACGATGGTCGCGGGGGTAAAGCCGCTGTCCAGCGCCGCGGCATAGACAAAGGGCTTGAAACTTGACCCCGGCTGCCGCTTGGCCAGCGTGGCCCGGTTGAACACCGATTCCTGATACGAGAACCCGCCCTGCATCGCCAGCACCCGGCCGGTGTTCACGTCCATCGCCATGAAGGCGCCCTGCACTTCCGGCACCTGCCGCAGCGACCAGCGCACGAAACTGCCATCGGCATCCTTGGTGACAGGCCGCACCAGCACCACGTCACCGACCTCGACCAGATCGCCCGCCACCCGCGCCTTCTTGGCCAGGCTGCCATCGGACAGCCGCTTGCGGGCCCAGGTCACATCCTCGGCCGGGATGAAATGCCCGTCGGCATCCTCATCCACGCCTTCGATGCCGATCCTTGCATCCTTTTCGCCCACCGACAGCACCACCGCCGGCGACCAGCCGGCAATGTCGCGCGGCACGTCCACGCTGGCCAGCGCCGCCCGCCAGTCGGCCTCGGTTCCCAGAACCTCGGCCGGCAGCCGCTTGCCGGTCCCGCGCCAGACACCGCGGCCGCGGTCGTATTTCTCCAGCGCGATGCGCAGCGCCTTGGCCGCCTCGACCTGCAATTCCGGGTCAAGGGTGGCGCGGATGGTCAGGCCGCCGGTAAAGAATTCGTCGCTGCCAAAGTTCTTGGACAACTGCCGCGCGATTTCCTCGGTGAAATAGCTGCGGTCCGGCATCGCCTCGCGGAACGACGGGTAATCGCCGCTCTGCACCGTTTTCAGCGGCAGCGCCCGCTCGGTGTCATAGGTGGCCTTGTCGATATAGCCGTTTTCCCACATCTGCCGCAGCACATAGTTCCGCCGGTCCACCGCGCGGTCATAGTCGCGCACCGGATGCAGGCCCTTGCCGGGGCTTTTCGGCAGCGCCGCCAGATAGGCCGCCTCGCCGGGCGTCAACTGGTCCAGCGTCTTGTTGAAATAGGCCTGCGCCGCCGCGGCCACGCCAAAGCTGCGCTGCCCAAGGTCGATTTCGTTCAGGTAAAGCTCAAGGATGCGATCCTTCGACAGCACGCTTTCCAGCCGCGTCGCCAGGATGATTTCCTTGATCTTGCGCTCGATCCCCTTGGTGCCCTTGCGGTCGCCCGACAGAAGGAAGTTCTTCATCACCTGCTGGGTGATGGTCGAGGCGCCGCGCACATCGCTGCCCCGGCTTTTCACCGCCTCGACCAGCGCCGCGATCATGCCGCCCGCGTCATAGCCCTTGTGGATGTAGAAATTCTTGTCTTCCGCGCTGATGAAGGCCTGCTTGACCAGATCGGGAATATCCTCGGCCGGCACGAACAGCCGCCGTTCCCCTTCGCGGATGAACTCGTCCAGGATGCGGCCTTCGCCGGTGTAGATGCGGCTGATCGTCGGCGGCGCATATTGCGTCAGCCGTTCATGGCTGGGCAGGTCACTGGAATACATCCAGAAAATCGCGCCAACCGTCAGGGCCGCGAACAGCACGCCCAGCGTCAGCATGGTGAAGATGGCCCCGAAGAATGAGCCGATGAATCGCAGCACCCCGAACTCCCGTGCTCTGGTCCGCTTCCCCTATATCAGACGCACCCCCCCGTCAAAACCTTGGGGGCCTGTCCGGCCGGCCACCGCCTACAAACGTGAACCGTCCGCCGCCGCCTTCAGTCGGCGTTTTCCCGCAGCGCCCGGATCGCCGCATCCTCGTCGGCCCAGGCCACCAGCCCCTGCCGCAGCGCCTCGGCCATCCGGTCCCGCCAGGCCTTGTCGGTCAGCCGCTTCAGGTCGCGGGCCGATGACAGGAATCCAACTTCGACCAGAACCGAAGGCATGTCCGGCGATTTCAGCACCGAAAACCCCGCCTCCTGATGCGGATGGCGGTGCATCCGAATGTCCGCCGCCTTGATCGAGGCGACCAGCGCCGTGGCCAGCCGTTCGACACGCGGCGCGGTTTCCGTCCGCGCCATGTCCATCAGAACCGAGGCAACCACATCGTCCTGATCCTTCAGGTCCACCCCCGCCAGCAGATCGTCGCGGTCATGCCGCTCGGCCAGCGCGGCGCTGGCCTCGTCGCTGGCCTCGTCCGACAGGGTGTAGATCGTCGCGCCCTGCGCCTCGCCTTCGGCCAGCGCATCGGCATGAAGCGACAGGAAAACCTGCCCGCCCGCCTTGCGCGCGATGGAAATCCGCGCTTCCAGCGGCACGAAGACATCATCGTCGCGGGTCAGCACCACCCGGAACCGCCCGTCGCGCGACAGCAGGTCTTTCAGCTCGCGCGCAAAGACCAGCATCAGGTCGGCTTCCTTCTGGCCATCGCGCTCGGCGCCCGGGTCGATGCCGCCATGGCCGGGGTCCAGCACCACCACGACCGGGCCATCCCCGCGCGCCACCGGGGCCGGCAGGTCGCGCGCCGCCGGGGTTGCCCATTCCGGCGGCTCGGGCCGCGCCGCCTCGGCGGCAAAGCTGGCCGCATCGGCCGGGGTCAGCCGCAGCCGGATCACCGCGCCCTCCGATCCCGTCTGCATCTCGGACCGGGCCACCACCAGCGGCATGGCCAGATCCAGCACCAGCCGGCTCCAGCCCGCGCGGAACACGCCGGCCCGCACGGCGGAAATCTGCGGCGCCCGGGCCGGCACCGTGTCGATCCCGGTCCAGTCCACCTCGCGCACGTCCAGCACCAGCCGGGGCGGCCCGTCCAGCACCCGCACCCGCCAGGGCACCGGCTGGCTGATCGCCAGCGTCACCGACACCCCGTCCTCTCCGGCCGTGATCGACGATTGCGCCGCGTCCAGCCGCGCCAGCGCCGACAGCTCCTGCCCGAAGGCCGCCGTCAGCGTGGCCCAAAACACGCCGATCATAAGAAGGATTGCCCGCATCGCCTGCCCGTTCTTCCGGCCCGGTTCATTCGGCCTGAAATATTCGGCACCGGGGCCGCAAAGTCCACTCACCTTCGTGCCATGAAGGCGGCCAGCCGTTCCAGCCCCTCGGCAATATCGGCCGTGGCGCGGGCATAGCTGAAGCGCAGCGTCCGCGCCCCGCGCAGCGGATCGAAGTCGATCCCCGGCGTCACCGCCACCCCGGCCCCGTCCAGGATTTCCCCTGCGAAGGCCAGCGAATCCGTCGTCAGGTCCGACACATCAGCATAGACATAGAACGCCCCGTCCGGCGGCGCGATCTTCGTGAAGCCCGCCTTCGGCAGGCCCTCCAGCATCAGCCGCCGGTTCTCGGCATAGGTCGCCCGGTTCGCTTCAAGCTCGTCGATGCAGTCCAGCGCGGCCAGCGCCGCGATCTGGCTGGCATGGGGCGGGCAGATGAACAGGTTCTGCGCCAGCCGCTCCACCCGGCGGATCTGATCCTCGGGCACCACCATCCAGCCCACCCGCCAGCCGGTCATGCTGAAATACTTGGAAAAACTGTTGATGACCCAGGGGTTCTGGCTGATCTCCAGTGCCGAAACCGCGCGGTCGCCGTAATGCAGCCCGTGATAGATCTCGTCCGAGACGAAGGCCACGCCCCGCGCCTCGGCCCAGCCCACCAGCGCCGCCAGCGCCTCGCGCGTCAGCATGGTGCCGGTCGGATTGCCGGGCGAGGCAACGATCAGCCCCTCGACCTCCAGCCCCGCCAGATCCTCGGGCACCGGCTGCAAGCGGTTCTCGTCCCGCGACGGCACGCCCACCGGCACCAGCGACAGCGCCCGCAGGATCTGGCGATAGCTGGGATAGCCCGGCTCACCCAGGGCCACGCGGTCGCCGGCCTCGAACAGCGCCGTGAAGGCCAGGATGAAGGCCGAGGATGACCCGG
The DNA here is from genome assembly GCF_003034965.1 of Fuscovulum blasticum DSM 2131. Taxonomy (GTDB): domain Bacteria; phylum Pseudomonadota; class Alphaproteobacteria; order Rhodobacterales; family Rhodobacteraceae; genus Pseudogemmobacter; species Pseudogemmobacter blasticus. Next base: position 34,564 of record NZ_PZKE01000011.1, read on the forward strand.
TGGTCACCACCACCCGCGCCGGGTCCAGCTCGACCCCGTACCAGCGCCGGTACAGCGCCGCGATGCCCGCCCGCAGCTCGGGCAGCCCCAGCGCCACGGTATAGCCCAGCGGCTGATCCAGCGCCCGCGCCAGCGCCGCCCGTGCCCCCGCAGGCGCCCCCGTGCCCGGCTGGCCCACCTCCATATGAATGATCCGCCGGCCCGCCGTTTCCGCCGCGCGGGCACGTTCCATCACGTCCATCACAATGAAGGGATCGACATCGCCCCGTCTGGAACCCCGACTTGCACTCATCGCCGCCCGCCCTTTAAGGTTTGTGCCGATCCCCTGCCCCCGCTTCCGGCGCAGGTCAACCCCGCAAAAGGACACCCGATGCGTCTTGCCCTGACCCTTGCCGCCGCCCTGACCGCCACTTCCGCGCTGGCGGGCGGCCTTGGTGACATGACCCCGGAAGAGCGCGCCGCCTTCCGCGACGAAGTGCGCAGCTACCTGATGGAAAACCCCGAAGTCATCGTCGAGGCCATGACCGAGCTGCAAACCCGCGAGGACAAGGCCGCCGCCGAACGTGACCTGCAGATGCTGGCCGACAACAAGGACATCATCTACAACAACCCGGCTGACTGGGTGGGCGGCAATCCGCAGGGCGACATCACCGTCGTCGAATTCATGGATTACCGCTGCGGCTATTGCCGCAAGGCCTATGAAGAGACCGAGGAACTGGTGAAATCGGATGGCAACATCCGCTTCGTTCTCAAGGAATTCCCGATTCTGGGCGAACAGTCGATGCTGTCGTCACAATTCGCGCTGGCGGTGAAGCTGCTTTATGGCGATGACGCCTACAAGGCCGCGCATGACGCGCTGATCAGCTTGCGCGGCGATGCCACCGCCGAATCCCTGGCGCGTCTTGCCACCGATCTGGGCCATGATCCCGCCGCCGTGGCGGAGAAGATGAAGGCGCCCGAGGTGATGGACATCATCAAGGCCAATCACGACCTGGCCACCCTGATGGAAATCAACGGCACCCCGACCTTCGTGATCGACCAGACCATGGTGCGGGGCTATGTGCCGCTGGACGGTATGCGCCAGATCGTTGACGGCCAGCGCAAGGACGGCTGACCCCCGACCGAAAGCCCGGACCCTTCACAGGGTCCGGTCCCTACCGGCAAGATCCTTCAAAGGATCTTGCAAATTTCTTCGAAGAAATTTGCCGCTACTCCGCGGCCTGCGCTTCGGCGGCGTCCAGCTCCGCCGCCTTCTTCTCGACCAGCTCGACGATATGGTCGATCATCTGATCGTTGCCCATGCGGTGGCTCTGCTTGCCGGCCAGATAGATCATGCCGTTGCCATTGCCGCCGCCGGTGAAGCCGATGTCGGTCATCAGCGCCTCACCCGGGCCGTTCACCACGCAGCCGATGATCGACAGGCTCATCGGCGTCTTGATGTGCTCCAGCCGCTTTTCCAGCGCCTCGACCGTCTTGATCACGTCGAACCCCTGCCGGGCGCAACTCGGGCAGGAAATGATCTGCACGCCCCGCGTCCGCAGCCCCAGCGATTTCAGGATCTCGTAGCCAACCTTGACCTCTTCCACCGGGTCGGCCGACAGCGACACCCGGATCGTGTCGCCAATGCCGAACCACAACAGCGACCCCAGCCCGATGGCCGATTTCACCGTGCCCGACATCAGCCCGCCCGCTTCGGTGATGCCCAGGTGAATGGGCGCATCCGTCGCCGCCGCAAGCTGCTGATAGGCCGCCGCCGACAGGAACACGTCCGACGCCTTGCAACTGATCTTGAACTCGTGAAAGTCGTTGTCCTGCAACAGCTTGATATGGTCCAGACCGGATTCCACCATCGCATCCGGGCAGGGCTCGCCGTATTTTTCCAGAAGCTGCTTTTCCAGGCTGCCCGCGTTCACGCCGATGCGGATGGAACAGCCATGGTCCTTGGCGGCCTTCACCACCTCTTTGACGCGCTTCGCATCGCCAATGTTGCCGGGGTTGATCCGCAGGCAGGCCGCGCCCGCCTCGGCGGCCTCGATGGCGCGCTTGTAGTGGAAATGGATGTCCGCCACGATCGGCACCGGGCTTTCGCGGACAATCTCGCGCAGGGCGCGGGTGCTGTCCTCATCCGGAGTCGAGACGCGGACAATATCCACCCCAACATCGGCCGCCCGCAGGATCTGGTCCAGCGTCGCCCTGATGTCGGTGGTCAGCGTGTTGGTCATGGTCTGCACGCTGATCGGGGCATCGCCCCCCACGGGCACCTTGCCCACCATGATCTGACGGCTTTTGCGCCGCTGCACATCACGCCAGGGCCGGATCGGGTTGTGACTCATCTTCGCTCTCCGCGGGACCGCATCGGCAAGATACGGCGAAGGCCCGGCGCGGGCAACCGCGCCCGGCCCTGTGTAAACCGGAATTTACAGTGTCAGGGTGCGGCTTGTTGAACCGGCGCCGCGGCGGCCCCGGCATCGGCCGTCATGATCCGCGCCAGATCGTCATCGGCCGCCGGGTCGACCTGGGCATATTTCCCGGTCAGCGCCTCGGCCGACAGGGCAATGTCCTTGGCCACATTGGCCCCCGGCGCCGCCGGACCATAGGTCACGCCGTTCACCAGGAAATAGACCGCGCCGGAATTGCCGGTACGGAACACCGCGGCCTCTTCCAGCGGCGGCACCTGATAGCGTTCGCCCGCGTCCAGGATCTTCTCGAACAGCACCGTCCCGTCGGCCGAGCTGACGCGCACCCAGGCCGGACGCACCGCCAGCACCTCGACGCCAGGCTGCACATCGGCCACCACCTGCACCCCATCGCCCGCCACCGCGCCCTCGGGCCCGGCCGCCGCCGTGGTTGCACTGCCCGCCAGCGCGCCGGCGGACCGCGGGTCGATGGCCGCAATCGGACCATCGCGCGACACCATCACCGGCACATCCAGCGCCTGCGGACGGTAAAGCCGGTCAATCATCTCGGCCCCGCCGGCACTGCCCGCCGTGGCAGACCGCGCGGCATCGCGCACCGGCGCCGGTTTCGCCCCCTGCAACGGGTCGATCTCGGCCACCACCACGGGCGCCTGATCCACCGGCGCCAGTTGCACGCGCTGCACTTCCTGCAGCACCGACCAGCCCCCGTAACCGATGGCGCCGATCAGCGCGACCAGCACCGCGATCGACCCCACCGCACCGGGTTCGATCCGGTGCAGCCAGCTTTCGGCGCGCGGAATGAACGACAGGTTCGGGTTGGCCAGCGGGTCGGCAAAATCGGATTGCAGGCGCTGCTCCCGCATCCGCTGCGGCGCGGCCGAAGCCGACATGCCATGCGCCACGGTGAAATTCGCTTCCTTGCTGAAACGGGCAAAGGCCCAGTCCGGGTCCATGCCCAGATAGCGCGCATAAGACCGCACATAGCCCGCCACGAAGCCGGGCGTTTCAAAGGCCGAGACATCGGCATTCTCGATCGCGGCGATATAGGTGGCCTTGATCTTCAGCTCGCGTTGCACATCCAGCAGCGACTTGCCCAGGGTGGCCCGCTCCCCGCGCATGACATCACCAAGACGCAATTCGAAATCGTCAAAGCCCTTGGGCTTTTCTTCTTCCTGCGCCTGAGGTTTGGCCCTCCAGCCGATCATGCGATCCCTGTCCCCTTGTTGCCTTTGTTCCCGAGTCGCACCGGGGCGCGACTCAGGTGGCTTTCTATTGCGGCAACGCTAACACAGGGCAAGCCGTTTTGCACATGCAGGACGGATCAGGCGGAAGCCTCGGCGCGATTCAGCGCACAAACCTGCCAGAGCGTGTCCATCGCCTTCACAAGCTGGTCGATTTCCCCCGCGCCATGCACCGGCGAGGGCGTGAACCGCAGCCGTTCGGTGCCGCGCGGCACCGTGGGGAAGTTGATCGGCTGGACATAGATGCCATGGTCTTCCAGCAGCATGTCCGAGATCATCTTGCAATGGATGGGGTTGCCGACGTGCACAGGCACAATATGCGACCCGTTGTCGATGATCGGCAGGCCCAGACCGCGCAGCCGCATCTTCAGGATCTTCGCCTGGGTCTGGTGCTTTTCACGCAGCGCCCGGCCGCCCTCGCCCTTCAGGAACCGCACGCTGGCGGCGGCCCCGGCAGCCACCACCGGCGGCAGAGAGGTGGTGAAGATGAAGCCCGGCGCATAGGACCGCACGGCGTCGATCATCTTCGCACTTGCAGCAATATAGCCGCCGAAAACCCCGAACGCCTTGCCCAGCGTGGCGTTGATGATGTCCACCCGATGCATCTGGTTGTCGCGTTCCGCCACACCGGCACCGCGGGCGCCGTACATGCCCACGGCATGCACCTCGTCCAGGTAGGTCAGCGCGCCGAACTCCTCGGCAATGTCGCAGACTTCCTTGATCGGGCCGAAGTCGCCATCCATCGAATAGACCGATTCAAAGGCAATCAGCTTCGGCGCCGCCGGGTCGTCCTTGGCCAGCAGCTCGCGCAGATGGGCCAGATCGTTGTGGCGGAAGATCCGCTTCTCGCCGCCGCCGCGCCGGATGCCTTCAATCATCGAGGCATGGTTCAGCACGTCGGAATAGATGATCAGCCCGGGGAAGATCGCCCGCAGCGTGCTCAGCGTGGCATCGTTGGCGATATAGGCGCTGGAAAACACCAGCGCGGCGTCCTTGCCATGCAGGTCGGCCAGCTCGGCCTCCAGCCGCTTGTGATAGACCGTGGTGCCGCTGATGTTGCGCGTGCCGCCCGACCCGGCGCCGGTGGCATCCAGCGCCTCATGCATGGCCGCCAGAACCTCGGGGTGCTGGCCCATGCCCAGATAGTCATTGCCGCACCAGACGGTGATTTCCTTCTCGCTGCCATCGGGCCGGGTCCAGATCGCCTTGGGGAACTGCCCCTTGCGACGCTCAACGTCGATGAACGTGCGATACCGGCCTTCGTCGTGCAAACGTGCGATGGCCTGGTCCAGAGCGGCTACATAATCCATGGCTTCTTGTCCCTTGCATTCCTTGCCGTACCTTGCACGGCCCCCCACCTCGGACATTGACTTGCGTCAATCGCGCCCGGCGGGACAGAGGGCGAATTGTCGCCCCCCGCGTGTGTCATTTCCCGGCGGGCCCCACTTCCAGCACCAGAACACAGGGCGCCTTGCCCTTGCGCGCGCCGTCACAGGCCTGCAGCGCCGCCGCGACGGCCGCCGCCGGATCGGCGAACCCGGCCAGCGCCGAGGCCGAGGGAACCGGCACGCCCTCGCGGATGAACCCCTCGTCCGGCGAAACAGCCATGGCCGCAAAGCCGCCCTTCGACGGCACGAAAACCTCAAGCGCGCTCTCGTTCGTCATCACAAGGCGCAGCGTCGCCAGTTCCTGCGCGGTCAGAAAGGGCTGCACATGCAGCGTCACCTGTGCCTTGCCCAGCCGCGCCGTCTCGGTCGGAACCGGCGCCTGGGCGAAAGCCGCCCCCGCCACAGCCACCAGAACCGCCGCCATCATGCCATGCCGCATCACTTGTTCCTCCTTGCGCAAACCGGCTCTGCCCATAGCGCATCACCCGGCCTCTGGACAGTCCCCCGCCGCCTGATAGGCTCATACCCCCAATCAAAGGATGGAGAGCCGGATGTCGCTGGACCAGGTGCTGACCCGCATCGACGAAACCTTGCCGCAGGCGCTGGACCGGCTGATGGACCTGCTGCGCATCCCCTCCATCTCGACCGATCCCGCCTTCAAGCCCGATTGCGCCCGCGCCGCCGACTGGCTGGTCGAAGACCTGAAATCGCTGGGCTTCGACGCCCGCGCCGCCGCCACGCCCGGCCATCCGATGGTGGTCGGCCATGGGGGCGAAGGCCGCCGCCACATCCTGTTCTACGGCCATTATGACGTACAGCCGGTCGATCCGCTGTCGCTCTGGACCCGCGATCCCTTCGATCCCGTGGTCGAGGACGGCCCCAAGGGCAAGCTGATCCGCGCCCGCGGCGCCAGCGACGACAAGGGCCAGTTGATGACCTTCCTTGAGGCCTGCCGCGCCTGGAAACATGTCCATGGCAGCCTGCCCGGCAAGCTGACCATCTTCCTGGAAGGGGAAGAGGAATCGGGCTCGCCCTCGCTGGTCCCCTTCCTGCGCGACAACGCGCCCGAGCTTTCGGCCGATCTGGCACTGATCTGCGACACCGGCCTGTTCGAAGGCGCCGTGCCCGCCATCACCACCATGCTGCGCGGCCTGGCCAAGACCGAATTCACCCTGCACGCCGCCGACCGCGACCTGCATTCCGGCATGTATGGCGGTCTGGCCCGCAACCCGCTGCATGTCCTGTCGAAGATCCTTGCCAACCTGCATGACGAAACCGGGCGCGTGCAGGTGCCGGGCTTCTATGACGACGTGGCCGAACTGCCCGACGCGCTGCGCGCCCAATGGCAGGCGCTGGCCTTCGACCACGCCTCCTATCTGGGCGATGTGGGCCTGTCGGTCCCCGCCGGCGAACAGGACCGCACGCCGCTGGAAATGATCTGGTCCCGCCCCACGGCCGAGGTGAACGGCCTCTGGGGCGGCTACAACGGCGCGGGCTTCAAGACCGTCCTGCCGGCCGAGGCCCATGCCAAGGTGTCCTTCCGCCTGGTCTCGCAGCAAGACCCGGCCAAGGTGCTGACCGCCTTCCGCGCCTGGGCCGAAGCGCAGCTTCCCCCCGATTGCCGCATCGAATGGCATGACGGCATCAACGGCGCCCCGGCCTCGGTGATGGAAATCGCCGACCCCGCGTTCGAGGCCGCCCGTCAGGCCCTGACCGAGGAATGGGGCCGCCCCGCCGCCTTTGTCGGCGCCGGCGGGTCGATCCCGGTCGCCGGGCATTTCAAGACCGAGCTTGGCATGGATGCGATGCTGATCGGCTTTGGCCGCGACGATGACCAGATCCATTCCCCGAACGAAAAATACGACCTCGAATCCTTCCACAAGGGCATCCGGAGCTGGGCGCGCATCCTCGCCCGCATCGCATGACGGCCGCGATCCGCGACATCGCCGCCCCGGACAAGGCGCCGTTCCACGCGCTGTGGCAGGGTTATCTCGACTTCTACGGCGTCACGCTGACGCCCGAAGTCACCGCCCGCACCTGGGCGCGGCTTCTCGACCCGGCCTCGCCCCTGCGTGGCCGGGTGGCGGCCAAGGGTGATGCGCTTCTGGGCTTCGCCCTGTCGCTGACCCATCCGTCAAGCTGGGTTGCGGGCGAAGACTGCTATCTGGAAGACCTGTTCGTCGCTCCGCAGGCGCGCGGACAGGGGCTGGGCCGGGCGCTGATCGACGACCTGATCACCCAGGCCCGCGCCCGGGGCTGCCACCGGCTGTATTGGCACACCCGCCACGACAATGCGCAGGCCCGCAAGCTTTATGACAGCTACGTCCAGACCGATGACCATATCCGCTACCGCCTGACGCTCTGACCGTCCGGCGGGCGCCTGCCCGCTTCCAGTTGGCCCAAATACCCAGGGGGGCTTCGCGCCCGCGAAGACGGGGGCAGCGCCCCCTACCCCTCAGCCGCCCTGCCCGCGCCAGACCATGCGCGCCAGCTTGGCCAGCAGCGCGACCCAGGGCAGCGCGTGCAGCGCCAGATCGAACATGTCCAGCGGCCGCACCAGCGTGCCCGCCATCAGCATCTTCAGCTTTTCCCAGATATGCGGTTCGGGCAAGAACGGCGCCAGCCCCAGCGTCAGCGCCGCCAGCACGAACAGGGTCAGCGGCGTCTGATCAAGAAGCGACATGCGCAAGCCTCCGGTGCGGAACGCCCCACACATATTCCATTACAGGAATACAAAACAGCCCAAAAACGCCAAAGCCCGGCGAAAGCCGGGCCTGACGTCAGGTCGAAAAGGAAGAAAGTGGCGCGGTTGACGGGGCTCGAACCCGCGACCCCCGGCGTGACAGGCCGGTACTCTAACCAACTGAGCTACAACCGCGCGATGGGGGCCGGATAGACGCATCCGACGGGGGCGTCAAGCCGGAAACCGCCCGGACCTTTGCGAAAGACGCAAGGCGCCGTCGCCGGCCAAGCCGTTGAAAGAACGGCAGATGCCGCGCCCCGCAAAGGGCTGATCTGTCAGGCTGATCTGAAGGGGGGAAGGAATGGCGCGGTTGACGGGGCTCGAACCCGCGACCCCCGGCGTGACAGGCCGGTACTCTAACCAACTGAGCTACAACCGCGCAATCCTCGGCCCGGCGAACCGGGCGTGGGGGGCTATCTACGCGGGGCCGCTGGCCGCGTCAAGCGCCCCTTGGGGGAAAAATCACCGCTCGGGCGCGGGGATGAATTCGCCCTGATCGCCGGGCGGCAGGCGGAACCGCCCATGCGCCCAGTCCCCCGCCCGCCAGGCCTCTTTCGCGGCGTCGATCCGGTCCTTCGACGAGGCGACGAAATTCCACCAGATGAAGCGCGGCCCGTCCATGGTGGCGCCGCCCAGCAGCATCACCCGCGCGCCCTGCGCGCCGGCCCGGACCGAAACGTGGTCGCCGGGGCGGAACACCAGCATCCGGCCCGCCTCGAACACCTGCCCGGCACAGGACACCTCGCCCTCCAGCACATAGACGCCGCGGTCCTCATGGTCCTCCGGCAGCGGAATCGCGGCGCCGGGCGCCAGCACCGCATCGGCGTAGAACACCTCGGACGGCATCTCCAGCGGCACCCTTTCCCCCCAGGCATGGCCCAGAATCAGCCGCACCTGCTTGCCCTCGCCCTCCAGCTCGGGCAGCTCGGTCCGGGCCACATGGACGAACCCCGCCGGATCATCCTCGCGGTCCTTCGGCAGCGCCAGCCAGGTCTGCAGGCCGAACAGCGTCAGCGGCGCCTTGCGCGCCTCGCCATCGGTGCGTTCGGAATGGGTGATGCCCTGCCCCGCCAGCATCCAGTTCACCGCGCCCGGCTCGATCCACAGATCGGTGCCCAGACTGTCGCGGTGGTGCATCTTGCCCTTCATCAGATAGGTGACGGTCCCCAGCCCGATATGCGGATGCGGCCGCACGTCGATGCCCTGCCCGGTCAGGAACTCGGCCGGTCCCATCTGGTCGAAAAAGATGAACGGCCCCACCATCTGCCGCGCCGCCGACGGCAGCGCGCGCCGCACCTCGAACCCGCCCAGATCGCGGGCCCGCGGCACGATCACGGTGTCGATGGCATCGACGGCATCCCCGATCGGGATCGTCGGGTCGAGGGCGGGGTTCCAGCTCATGTCGGCCTCCTTGGCTTTGGGTAAGAATAGGCCGGATGCGCGCGCATTTCACCCCGCCCGTGCCGCGCCGCCCCTGTGCGGCAATGAACAGGTGAACCGCCCGGCCGGGGCCAGCAGACCGTGGCCACCGCCCCGCCTTTCGCCTAACCTGCCCCGAACACCCGGCAGGAGCGCCCGATGACCATCACCCAAGAGGACGAACTTGAGGGCCTGCGCGCCATTGGCCGCATCGTGGCGAACACCATGCAGGCCATGTCGCGCGCCATGGAACCGGGCATGACCACGCGCGAGCTGGACGACATCGGCCGCGCCCTGCTCGATCAGGACGGCGCGGTTTCGGCCCCCGAATCGACCTACGCCTTTCCCGGCGCGACCTGCATCAGCGTCAATGAAGAGATCGCCCATGGCATCCCCGGCGACCGGGTGTTGCAGCCGGGCGATCTGGTGAACATCGACGTGTCGGCCTCGAAGGACGGGTTCTTCGCCGATACCGGCGCCACCTTCCGGCTGGGCACCGTCCGCCCCCCGCTTGAAAGGCTGTGCCGCGACGGCCGGCGTGCCCTGCAGATCGGCATCGCGCAGGTGGGCAGCGACAAGCCGATTGCCGGCATCGGCAACGCCATCGGGCGCTTTGCCAGCGACCACGGCTATACGCTGATCCGCAATCTGGCCAGCCATGGCGTGGGCCGCTCGCTGCACGAAGACCCCAAGGAAGTGCCAACCTGGCCCACCCGCGGCGACCGCCGCCGGATGCCGCGCGGCCTGGTGCTGACGGTCGAACCCTTCCTGTCCACGGGCGGCCAATGGGCCACCGAAGGCGCGGATGGCTGGACGCTTTACAGCGATCCGATGGCGCCGGTGGTGCAATATGAACATACGGTCGTCGTCACCGACCGCGGCGCGATCATCGTCACCCAGCCCGGCTGACCCCCGCCCGCGCGCGCCCTGATCGCCGTTCACGAAACACCAGATGTAACAGTAGTATTTCCGATTGTAACAGATTGGTGTCTTGGCTAGGCTCGACTCAACAGAGGAGCCCCGGCCAAGGGGCCCGGTGATCTTGAGTGCGTTCTGGGAGGAACATCATGACAAAACCCGCCTTTGCGGCCGCCGTTCTGGCGACCACGACCATCCTTTCGGGAACGGCCGCCCATGCCGATCTGAACCTCTACTGCTCGGCGCAGGAAGAATGGTGCCAGATCATGGCGAAAAGTTTTGAAGAAGCCACAGGCATCGACGTGGCGATGACCCGCAAGTCCTCGGGCGAGACCTTCGCCCAGGTCAAGGCCGAAGCCAGCAATCCCAAGGGCGATGTCTGGTGGGGCGGCACCGGCGACCCCCATCTGCAGGCGGCCGAGGAAGACCTGACCGAAGCCTATGTCAGCCCGATGCGCGAACAGTTGCACCCCTGGGCCATCGCCCAGGCCGAAGCCTCGGGTGACCGGACCATCGGCATCTATTTCGGCGGTCTCGGCTTTGGCTACAACACCGACATGCTGGCCAAGGCCGGCCTGCCCGCCCCGGCCTGCTGGGAAGACCTGACCAAGCCCGAATTCAAGGGCAAGGTGCAGATGGCAAACCCGAATTCCTCGGGCACGGCCTATACCACGCTGGCGACCATCGTGCAGCTCTTCGGCGAGGAGAAGGGCTTTGACTACATGAAGCGCCTGCACGCCAACATCAACCAGTACACCAAGTCCGGCTCGGCCCCGATCAAGGCCGCCGGTCAGGGCGAAACGCTGGTCGGCATCGTCTTCCTGCACGATTCGGTGGCGCAGGCCGTTGCCGGCTTCCCCATCGCCACCGTCGCCCCCTGCGAAGGCACCGGCTACGAGATCGGCTCGATGTCGATCATCAAGGGCGCGCGCAACATGGACGAGGCCAAGAAGTTCTACGACTGGGCGCTGTCGGTCGAGGCGCAGGATCTTGCGCTTCAGGTCAATGCCTTCCAGATCATGTCGAACGTCGGCGCGGCCAAGTCGGACAAGGCGCCCGACCTCAGCGCGATCAAGCTGATCGACTATGACTTCAAGAAATACGGCTCGGCCGAAGAACGCAAACGCCTGCTGTCCAAGTGGGACGCCGAAGTCTCGACCCTGCCGCAGTAATCCCAGTGCGAAACGCTGCGCCCGGGCGCACCTCCCATCCGGTGTTGATCTTCTGGATCATCGCCGGGTGGGTCGGCTTTGCGCTGCTGCCCTGGTATGGGGTGGATGATTTCTATTCGTTCGGGTGGCTGGCCGACGGCTGGCCGCTGGACAAGGATTATGCCCCCGCGGCGGCGCTTGTCGCCCAGGGGCAAAAGCTGTGGCTCGCCCCCATGGCGCTGGCGCTGATCGCGCCGCTTCTGGTGCTGCGGCGCCCGAAATCCGATCCGGTCTTCGCCCGCGTGCTGATCGCTGCCGGCGCCTTCGGCTTTGCCTGGCTGGTGGCGCAGGGTCTGGGCATCGGCCTGCGCGGCTTCAACGCCGGCTGGCTGGACGCGCTGTTCGGCCCGCTGGACGACCGGCAGTTCGGCATGGGCTATGGCGCGCTGGTGACGGCGACCGCCTTCCTGTTCCTGCTGACCCAGGGCCTTGCCGCCCATGGCGCGGTGAACGGCGATGTCTTCGTGACCTCGGCCATTGCCGGGGTGGTGGCGGTGGTCGGGATCTTCGTCTTCTTCCCCATCGCCAAGATGCTTCTGGCGGCCTTCGCCACCGATGACGGCGGATATTCGGTCGCGGGCTTCTTCCCCAAGCTGTTCGATCCGCGGATCTGGGGCCTGGGCTGCCTGTCGGGCGGGCAATGCGGCGCGGCGTGGAATTCGCTGTTCCTCGCCATCCTGGTCGGCGTGCTGACCACGCTTCTCGGCCTGGCCTTCGCGCTGGTGCTGACGCGCTCGGGCTTTCGCTACAAACGCCTGCTGCGCGCGCTGACCGTGCTGCCGATCATCACGCCCCCCTTCGTCATCGGGCTGGCGATCATCCTGCTGTTCGGCCTTTCGGGCACCGTCACCACCGGCATTGCCGCGACGCTGGGGATTGAACCCAGCCGCTGGATCTATGGCCTCTGGGGCGTGCTGATCGCCCAGCTTCTGGCCTTCACGCCCATCGCCTTCCTGGTGCTGATCGGCGTGGTGGAGGGCGTCAGCCCCAGCATGGAAGAGGCGGCGCAAACCCTGCGCGCCAACCGCTGGCAGACCTTCCGCACCGTCAGCCTGCCGCTGATGCGGCCGGGCCTCGCCAATGCCTTCCTTCTGGGCTTCATCGAAAGCATGGCCGATTTCGGCAACCCGCTGGTTCTGGGCGGCAATTTCGACGTGCTCTCGACCGAGATCTTCTTCGCCATCGTCGGCGCGCAATATGACCAAAGCCGCGCGGCCATCCTTGCCGTGGTGCTGCTGGCCTTCACGCTGGGCGCCTTCTACCTGCAACGGTTCTGGCTGGGGCGCAAAAGCTATACCACCGTCACCGGCAAGGGCGATTCCGGGGTGCATCCGCGAATGCCCTCGGGCCTGGCCATCCCGGTCTATGTGGTGGTCACGCTCTGGTCGGCCTTCACGCTGGTCGTCTATGGCATGATCCTTTACGGATCGGTGGTTCAGCTCTGGGGCGTGGACAACACCATCACCCTCAAGCACTACATCACCGCCTTCCGCGTAAGCTGGGGCGAAAGCGGCCTGCGCTGGACCGGCTCGGCCTGGGACAGTTTCTGGACCACGATGATGATCGCCACCATCGCCGCCCCGCTGACCGCGGCGGTGGGCCTGATCACCGCCTATCTGCTGACCCGGCAGAAATTCGCGGGCAAACGCGCCTTCGAATTCGGAACGATGCTGTCCTTCGCGATCCCCGGCACGGTGATCGGGGTGGCCTATATCCTGGCCTTCAACGTGCCCCCGATCGAGATCACCGGCACCGGCCTGATCCTGGTCATCAGCTTCATCTTCCGCAACATGCCGGTGGGCGTGCGCGCCGGCATCGCCTCGATGAGCCAGTTGGACAAGTCGCTGGACGAATCCTCGCTGACGCTGGGCGCCAATAGCTGGCAGACCTTCCGCGCCGTCATCCTGCCGCTCTTGCGGCCGGCCATCCTTGCAGCGCTGGTCTACAGCTTCGTGCGGGCAATGACGGCAATCTCGGCCGTGATCTTCCTGGTCTCGGCCCGCTACGACATGTCCACCAGCTACATCATCGGCCGTGTCGAGAACAACGATTACGGACTGGCCATCGCCTATTCCACCGCGCTGATCTTCGTGATGCTGGCCGCCGTCGGGCTGCTGCAACTCCTGGTCGGGCGGACACAGATCGGCCGGCGTACAAGTCATGGTGAGGGACACTAGATGAAGGCCATCCATACCAAGGCCGCCTCGGTCCGGTTCGAGAACGTGTCGAAGATCTACGGCACGCGCGTCGTGGCCGTGGACAACATCAACCTGGAAGTGGCGGCCGGTTCGCTGGTCACGCTTCTGGGCCCCTCGGGCTGCGGCAAGACCACCACCCTGCGGATGATCGCCGGGCTGGAAATGGCCAGCAAGGGCCGCATCCTGATCGGCGACAAGGACGTGACCAAACTGCCCGCCACCGACCGCGACGTGTCGATGGTGTTCCAGAGCTACGCCCTGTTCCCGCATATGACGGTGATGGAAAACGTCAGCTACGGGCTGAAATTCTCGGGCTTCAACAAGGAAGAAACCCGGGAAAAGGCGGCGGCCGGGCTGGCGCTGGTCGGGCTCAAGGGCTTTGACGGGCGCCTGCCGTCGGAACTGTCGGGTGGCCAGCAGCAGCGCGTGGCCGTGGCCCGCGCGCTGGTGCTGGAACCGCAGGTCCTGCTGTTCGACGAACCCCTGTCGAACCTTGACGCCAAGCTGCGCCGCCAGGTGCGCGAGGAAATCCGCGAGATCCAGCAGAACCTTGGCCTGACCGTGGTCTATGTGACCCACGATCAGGAAGAGGCGCTGGCCGTGTCGGACGAAATCGTCGTCATGCGCAACGCGGCCATCGCCCAGAAGGGCACGCCGCGGCAGTTGTATGAAGAACCGGCCGATGCCTTCGTGGCCGATTTCATCGGCGAGGCGAACCTGATCCCGGTCGAGATCACCGCGCTGGACGGCGACACCGCCACCGTGCGGATCGCCGACTACACCCACCGCCTGCCCTCACGCGGCTTGCCGAAGGGGCCGGCCAAACTGGCCGTGCGCCCGTCGCGGATGCGTCTGGTGGCCGGCAAGGGCGAAGGCGTGGCCGCGGTGATCGACAAGGCCACCTATGTCGGCAGCCGGATGGAATATGTGGTCACCGCCGCCTTCGGCACGGTCTTTGCCGTGCTCGATGATGTGGTGACCCCGTTCCGCAAGGGCGATGAGGTCACCATTTCCTTCGCGGCCTCGGGGCCGGTGCTGATCCCGGGTCAGACGTCGTAGGACGCGGTGGCCAGCGCCTGCACCGCCTCGAACACCCCTGCCCCCGCGACGACCACCCGGCCGCCGCGGGCAATGGCCTCATCGGCATCGACCGGCACCACCCGGCCGCCGGCCTCGGCCACGATCAGATGACCGGCCAGGAAATCCCAGGCATTCATATGTTCCTCGACATAGCCAAGGATGCGTCCGGTCGCGACATAGGCCAGCGACAGCCCGCCCGACCCGTTGCGCCAGAACACCGTGCCCGCATCGCAGCAGCCGTTCACCAGCCGCTTGATGCCCTCAACATGCGTCCGGCCCGAAAAGCCCACGCCCAGCGATCCTTCGCGCAGGCTGGTCTTGGCCGAACAGCGGATCGGCCGGTCGTTGCAGAACGCCCCGCCCCCCGCCACCGCATGATGCAGCTCGTCATGCACCGGGTCATGCACCACGCCGATCACGGTCTTGCCGTTGTGGACGCAGGCCAGGATCACGCACCATTGCGGGATGCCGTTGATGAAATTCGTCGTCCCGTCGATCGGGTCGATCACCCAGGTGAACCCGCTGGTCCCCTCCTGCGCCGCGCCTTCCTCGCCAACGATTCCGTCCTGCGGAAACGCCTTGGCCAGCGCGGCCCGCACCGCCAGTTCGACATTGCGGTCGGCCTCGGACACGAAATCCTGATGCCCCTTCACGTCGATGGTCAACTGGTCCCACTTGCGGAAATAGTCCAGCGCCAGCGCGCCGGCCTCGGCGGCAATGCGGCGGGCGGCGGCATGGCGGGTGGAAATCTCGGTCATCAGATACGCTCCTCCAGAACTGTCACACTCCTTAACAGCCTTGTCCGAAATGTGGAATTGACCCCGTGAACCTCTTGCACTTCCGCGCCGCCATCTTCGATCTCGACGGCACCCTGGTCCTGTCCGAACCCGCGTGGGAAGAAGCCAAGCGCCGCGCGCTGGCCGAGGTCGGGGTTTCCCTGCCGCAAGCCACCTACGATGCCTATGTCGGGCGCGGGCTGCGCGGTTTTCTGACCGAAGCCCTGGGCGAGGATGCCCCCGACAGCCTGCGCCAGTCGGTCGCCGCCCGCATCGGGGCCGAGGCCGACCGCCTGCTGCCGCAGATGCACGCGCCCCTGCCCGGCGCGGCCCGGGCCGTGCAGCACCTTGCCGATTCCGGGTTGATCATCGCGGTCTGTTCCTCCTCACCGCGCCGCCACATTCAGGCCGCGCTGGACCAGTTGGCGCTGACCGACCGGATCTCGGTCATCGTCTCGGGCGCCGACCTGCCGCGCGGCAAGCCCGACCCGCTGCCCTATCTGGAAACCCTGCGCCTGCTGGACCTGACCGCCGACGCCGCCTTCGCGGTTGAGGATGCCCTGCCCGGCGCCCGCTCGGCCCATGCCGCGGGGCTGAGCGTGGTGGGCATCGGCGCCGAAAGCCTGAAACCCGACTTTGCCGCCTTCTGCCGGCAGCGCGTGGCGGATTATGACGACTTCCTTGCGCTGGCCGCGCCAAACTGAACATTCGTTCGTAATCATCCGGGCCGCCCGACAGCCCGCCAAAGGCTGGCCGATCTGCACCGCTTCTCCGCGCACTGGCCCTTCGGCCCGCCCGGCGCTTGAACGGGCCCCGCCCCTCGTCTAATCAGGAACGGAACAGCGGGGGAACGATGCGTATTCTGATCACCAATGACGACGGCATCAATGCGCCCGGGCTTGAGGTTCTGACCGAGATCGCCACCGCCATCGCCGGCCCCGGCGGCGAGGTCTGGACCGTCGCCCCCGCCTTCGAACAATCGGGCGTCGGGCATTGCATCAGCTACACCCACCCGATGATGATCGCGAAACTGGCGCCCCGCCGCTTTGCCGCCGAAGGCAGCCCGGCCGATTGCGTGCTGGCCGCGATCTATGACGTGCTGCAGGGCGCCCGGCCCGATCTGGTGCTGTCGGGCGTCAACCGGGGCAACAACGCGGCCGAGAACGTGCTCTATTCCGGCACCATCGGCGGCGCGATGGAGGCGGCGCTGCAAGGCATCCCGGCCATTGCGCTGTCGCAGTTCATGGGGCCGGAAACCGACGGGCTGGCCGATCCGTTCGAAACCGCCCGCACCCATGGCGCCGCCGTGGTCCGCGCGCTGCTTGAGCGCGGCATCTGGACCGGCGACGATTACCGCACCTTCTACAACGTCAACTTCCCGCCGGTGCCCGCCGCCGCCGTCAAGGGCACCCGCGTCGCCCCGCAGGGGTTCCGCCGCGACACGTCTTTCGCGGTCGAACCGCATATCTCGCCCTCGGGGCGCAAGTTCCTCTGGATCAAGGGCGGCCCGCAGCACACGCCCACCCTGCCCGGCAGCGACGCCGCGGTGAACCTGGAAGGGTATATCGCCGTCACCCCCATGCGCGCCGATCTGACCGCGCATGACCTGCTGGCCGATCTTCAGGCCCGTCTGGCATGACAGAGGCAGGGGGGCAAGACGACGACGCCCTCGCCCATCTGGCCGAGCGCAAGATGAGATTCCTGTTCGCCCTCCGATCCCATGGCGTCACCGATCCGCGCGTCCTGACCGCGATGGAAAAGGTTGACCGTGGCCGCTTCGTGCGCGGCGTCTTCGCGGGCCGCGCCTATGAAGACATGCCGCTGCCCATCGCCTGCGGCCAGACCATCAGCCAGCCCTCGGTCGTGGGGCTGATGACACAGGCGCTGGCCGTCGGCCCGCGCGACACCGTGCTCGAGGTCGGCACCGGATCGGGCTATCAGGCAGCGATCCTCGCCCAGCTTGCGCGGCGGGTCTATACGGTGGACCGCTGGCGCCGCCTTGTGCGCGAGGCGTCCGAACTCTTCCGCGACCTGGGCCTTGTCAACGTCACCGCCATGACGACCGACGGATCGTTCGGCCTGCCCGATCAGGCGCCCTTCGACCGCATCCTTGTCACCGCCGCGGCGGAAGACCCGCCCGGCCCGCTGCTGCAACAGCTCAAGATCGGCGGCATCATGGTTCTGCCGGTCGGCCAGTCCGATGCCGTACAGCATCTGATCAAGGTCACCCGCACCGAGCGCGGCTTCGATTACACGGAACTTCGGCAGGTGCGCTTCGTCCCTCTGGTCGAAGGCCTTGGGAACGAGTAGTCTTTTCCGCCAAGAGCCGGGGACCAACCCGGACACAACGGCAAGAGGCGGTTCCAGATGACAGATTTCTACAGCCCTCCCCGTCGGCCCCAGCTCCGGGCGCCGCAGTTCCGGCTTCTGGCCGCAGGCAGCGCGCTTGCCCTTCTGGGGGCCTGCGCCAATGCACCGATGGGCCAGTTCGACTGGGATCTGCGCAGCGGCGCCGGCGGCACCGCCGAAGAGGCCCGGCAGGCCACCGCATCAAAGCCGGTGCCCGACAGCAACGGCGTGCTGTCCTATCCCGGCTATCAACTGGCGCAGGCCCGGCGCGGCGATACCGTCGCCTCGGTCGCGGCCCGTCTGGGCGTGAACCCCGCCGAACTGGCCCGCGCCAATGCCCTGCAACCGAACGACCCGCTGCGCGCCGGCGAAATGCTGCTGCTGCCCAGCCGCGTCTCGGCCACGCCGCAGCCGGTCGCGCCCACCGCAACTGCCGGCAGCCGCCCGGTGGACATCACCGCCATCGCCACCACCGCGCTGGATGATGTCGGCCCCAGCCCCTCGGCCAGCGTTCCGGGCGGCGGCAAGGAACCGCTGCGCCACCGCGTCGTGCGCGGGGAAACCGCCTTCACCATCGCGCGGGCCTACAACGTGTCGGCCAAGTCGCTGGCGGAGTGGAACTCGCTCGACGCCAACATGACCGTGCGCGAAGGCCAGACGCTGATCATCCCGGTGGCCACCGCCGCCGCGCCGAACCCCGAACCCGTGCCCACGCCGCCCGGATCGGGCAGCCCCACGCCCGAACCGCCCTCGGCCGCCAAGCCGCTGCCGAATGAAAAGACCGAACCCGCCTCGGCCAAGGCCAAGGACACCCCGCCCTCGCCCGATCTGGGCGCCGACCGCACGGGCGCCTCGGCCGCGAAACTGGGCTTCCCGGTACAGGGCAAGATCATCCGCGGCTATGACAAGAAAAAGAACCAGGGCATCGACATCTCGGCCCCCGCGGGCACGGCGGTCAAGGCCGCCGGCAGCGGCACCGTGGCGGCCATCACCAAGGACACCGATCAGGTGCAGATCGTGGTGATCCGCCATGCCGACAACCTGCTGACGGTCTATGCCGGTGTCGATGCGCTCAAGGTCAAGAAGGGCGACAAGGTCAGCCGTGGCCAGACCATCGGCGCCGTGCGCAAGGCCGACCCCGCCTTCCTGCACTTCGAGGTGCGCAAGGGCGTGGACAGCCTTGATCCGATGACCTTCCTGCAATAGCGGGCCGGTCAGCGGCCAGACATCGCCATGACGGAACAGCAAAGGGCGCATCTCTGCGCCCTTTCGCGTTTCTGAAACCGCTCAGACCCGGCTGACCAGGATCTTGTCGATGCGCAGCCCGTCCATGTCCATCACCTCGAAGCGATGGCCCTCGGCCTGGAACACCTCGCCCAGCGTCGGCATATGGCCCAACTGGTGCAGCACCATCCCGGCCACCGTGTCGTAATTCCCGGCCAGATCGCGCGACAGTCCCATCCGGTCGCAGAATTCGTCCGCCGGCATCCAGCCCGCCACCAGCAGGCTGCCATCCTCGCGCTCGAACACCGCCGGTTCGTCGGCATCCGAAGAGGCCTCGGCCCCGGTGATCGCTTCCAGAAGGTCGGCCGTGGTGATGATGCCGTCGAAATGGCCGTATTCGTCATAGACCAGCGCCAGATGGTGATCGGATTTCTGCAACACCTCCACCACGTCCAGCGCCTCCATCCGGTCGGACACCACCGGCACCTCGCGCACCAGCGCGCGCAGGTCCACCGGCTCGCGCCGCGACACCGCCTGGAACACATCGGCCAGCAAAACGATGCCCACCACATCGCCCGAGGCATCGGCAACCGGCATCCGGGGCCGGGCGATCTTGCGGATCGCCGCCACCGCCTCTGAAGACGAGGCTTCAAGCGACAGTATCTCGATCTCCTGGCGCGGCGTCATCAGCGCGCTGGCGGTGCGGTCCGACAGGCGCATCACGCCCGCCATCATCTCGCGCTCTTCCGCCTCCAGAACACCGCCCTCATGCGCCTCGGTCAGCAGGACACGCACTTCTTCCTCGGTGACCTTGTTCTCGCTGGCCCCGCTTTGCCGCAGCAGCCACAGCAGAAACCGGCCCGAACGGTCCAGCAGCCAGACGACCGGGGCGCCCGCGACGGACAGGAAGGTCATCATCGGCGCGACGCGGATCGCCACCGCCTCGGGGTTGCGCAGCGCCAGTTGCTTCGGCACCAGTTCCCCCACGATCAGCGAGACATAGGTGATCGCCACCACCACGCTGCCCACGCCAATGCGCTTGGCCCAGACCGGATCAAGCCCGCCCAGGGCTAGCCAGGACGACAGCCGTTCGCCCAGCGTATCGCCCGCCAGCGCCCCCGACAGGATGCCGACCGCCGTGATGCCGATCTGCACGGTGGACAGGAACCGCCCCGGATTGTCGGCCAGCCGCAGCGCCATCCGGGCGCCCCGGCTGCCGGCTTCAAGGGATTTCAGCCGCGCCGGGCGGGACGAGACGACGGCCAGTTCGGACATGGCCAATACGCCGTTCAGGACGATCAGGCCCAGAATGACAAGGATTTCGGTGATCATGATGATCTGCCGATAGGGCTTTGCCGCGGGCTGTGCAAGGGGATCGGCGCGATCAGGCCGAAACCTGCACCCCTTCGCGGGCGGCAAGGTCACAGAAGAACTGCCAGGCCACCCGGCCCGACCGCGACCCGCGCGTCGCCTGCCATTCGATCGCCTCGGCGTGCAGGCGGTCTTCCGGCACCGTCACGCCATGCGCCGCGCAATAGCCGCGGATCATCTCCAGATAGTCGTCCTGGCTGCAGGGGTGGAAGCCCAGCCACAGACCGAAACGGTCCGACAGCGACACCTTTTCCTCGACCGCCTCGCCGGGGTTGATCGCGGTGGACCGTTCGTTCTCGATCATCTCGCGCGGCATCAGGTGGCGGCGGTTGCTGGTCGCGTAGAACAGCACGTTTTCCGGCCGCCCCTCGATCCCGCCATCCAGCACCGCCTTCAGCGATTTGTAATGCTGGTCGTCATGGCTGAACGACAGGTCGTCGCAGAACAGCAGGAACCGGCAGGGCGCGGCCCGCAGATGCGCCAGCAGCCGCTGCACCGAAGGCAGGTCTTCGCGGCTCAGCTCCACGATCTTCAGATCGTGGCCCTCTGCCTGAACCTTCGCGTGTACCGCCTTGACCAGACTGGATTTTCCCATCCCCCGCGCACCCCAGAGCAGGGCGTTGTTCGCCGGCAGGCCGGCGGCGAAATGGCGGGTGTTCTCCAGCAGCGTGTCGCGGGATCGGTTCACCCCGATCAGCAGCGACAGGTCCACCCGCGCCACCTTGGTCACCGGCACCAGCCGGTCCGGCTCGGTGTGCCAGACAAAGGCAGTGGCGGCGGTGAAATCGGGCGGGGGGGCCGGCGCCGGCGCCAGCCGTTCCAGCGCGGCGGCAATCCGCTCCATCGGGTCGGTCACTTGTCCTCGGCCTCCTCGCCGTCGATGTCGTCAACCCACAGGCCTTCCGCCCGCAGCTCCGCCTCGCGCTTCTTCTCGATGCGGCGGATCAGGAAGATCGAGACCTCATACAGCGGATAGACGCAGCAGAAGAGGATGAGCTGGCTCATGATGTCGGGCGGCGTCACCAGCGCCGCCACGAACAGGATCAGCACGATCGCATAGCGCCGCATCCCCGCCAGCCCGGCCGAAGTGGCAAGCCCCGCCTTGCCCATCAGCGTCAGCAGAACCGGCAACTGGAAGCACAGGCCGAAGGCGATGATCAGCTTCAGACTGATGTCCAGCGTCTCGTTCACCTTGCCCTGGAAGACGATTTCCACCCCCTCGGTCGGCGGCGGGGTGATCACGGCCACATCGCCCGGCGTCTGGCCAAAGCCGGGAACCAGCGCCGTCAGGATCGACGCGCTGTCCGCATAGCCCAGGAAGAACTTCATCGCCATCGGCGTCACGACGAAATGCGCGAAGGCCCCGCCCACCAGGAACAGCACCGGCGACGCGATCAGGAAGGGCAGAAAGGCCTGCTTCTCGCTGCGGTAAAGGCCAGGGGCCACGAACCGCCACAACTGATAGGCAATCACCGGAAAGCTGACCATCAGCCCGCCGACCATCGCGATATGCATCAGCGTGAAGAAATATTCCTGCGGCGCGGTGTATTGCATCACCGGGTTGGGGTTGCCCAACGCCCGCATGGCCTTTTCGATCGGCTGCAGCATGAAATGCAGGATCGGGTCTGCCACGATGAAGCAGACGATCATGCCAACCATGAAGGCGCAGACCGACCAGATCAGGCGGTTGCGCAACTCGGCCAGATGCTCGACCAGCGGGGCCGAGCTGTCGTCGATGTCGTCCTTGGCGGTCATGCCTCTTCCCCGCCCGTGCTTGCGGGCTTCTTCCGGCGTCGGCCCGGCGTCCGGGGCGCAGGGGCATCCGCAGGCTGGGCAATCGCCTTCAGCTTCGCCGCCGCCTCATCCATCACCGCCTTGCGTGCCGCCTTCTGTTCGTAAAGCGCCTCGGTGGCCGGTCCAACCGCCGCAGCCGCCGGCTCTGGCGCCGCCGCATCCGCGGCGGCCACGGCCTTGGCCGGCACCGGCGGCGGCGTCAGCGGCTTGGCGGTTACGGCCGGGTGCTTCATCGGGTCCCATTTCTCGAATCGGTCGGCCGCGGATTTCACCGCATCAAGGCCCGCCCCGGTCGGATTGCTGACCGCCTTCAGCCCGTCAACGGCGTCCTTGACACCCGACTCGCTGGCCGCCTGCTCCATGGCACGGCTGAATTCACGCCCCATCGCCCGGATCTTGGCAGTGATCCTGCCCAGTTCCCGGAACATGGCCGGCAGATCCTTGGGACCGATCACGATCAACGCGACGATCCCGACCAGCAGCATCTCGGACCAACTGAAGTCCATCTTCGCACTCCCGAAGGATGAGTAGGATCAGACCTTGTCCTTCTCGGGGGTAACGTCCTTGGCCCCTTCGGCGCTGGCCTTCTCGATCTCTTCGCTGCCTTCCTTGATGCCCTTCTTGAAGGCGGTGATGCCCTTGCCGACTTCGCCCATCATGCCGGCGATCTTGCCGCGGCCGAACAGGACGAGAAGGACGATGGCAATCAGCAACAGTTGCATGGGTCCCGGAGCGTGCATGTGTCTTCTCCTCTGAATCCCGCAGGAAACGGCGGGCTGTGAATGACGTGATGGTCCGTTCTAGGGCCAGCAGCCGCCCGGTTCCAAGGTCAAAGGCGCTTGCACCCCGCACGCAACTGACAGTATTTTGTCAGTAAGTCCCCGATGCCCGGAACCGCCATGAGCCGCGACAGCCGCCTTTACGATCTGGTGCAGATCCTGCGCGACGGCCGGCTGCACACCGCCGCCGAACTGGCGCGGGCCTGCGGCGTGTCGGTGCGCACCATCTGGCGCGACATGGCGATGATGGCGGCCACCGGCCTGCCGGTGACGGGCGGGCGCGGCCTTGGCTATATCCTGCGCGCACCGCTGATGCTGCCGCCGACCATGTTCACCGTGGATGAAATCGACGCGCTGGCCACCGGCCTGCGTCTGGTGGAAGAAACCGATCCCGCCCGCGCCCGCGCCGCCCGCGCCCTGCGCCACAAGATCGCAACCCTGCTGCCGCAGGCCGGCATCGACCCGCCGCCCCCGGCCGAGGGCTGACCGCCCCGCCGGTCAGGCCCCGCAAGTCAGACCGCGCGCTGCCGCCCCAGCCGCCCGCCGCGCCGCCCCGGCACCGGGGGCGCCGCCAGCCCGGCGGTCAGCGTCTCGGTCATCGGATGGTAGGGCGCATCGGCGCCGTAATGCGCGATCAGCGCCCGCAGCGCATCGGGCACCTCGCGCCCCTGCGGCAGGCTCAGCGCCCAGTCCACAAAGATCGACCGACATTCGCCCATGCTGATACCGTCGATGCGGTAGCTTTCCCGCACCAGCCCCTTCGGGTCTGCCTCTTCCAGCCGCACCGCGCGCCTCCCCGTCATCCGTCAGACCTGAAACTGGCGCGCAATCGCCGCTTCGGCAAGCGCCACCGCCGACGCCAGCCGGTCCGCCAGCGACGCGGGCGACGAATCCCCGGTTTCGCGCAGCAGGAACGCCCGCCCGCCCTCGCCCAGCGCGTCCAGATCCAGCGCCCGGTCCGTCAGCAGCCGGGCCGAGGCGTGCAGCCGCCACAACAGCCGATAGGCCCCCAGCAGCGCCTCGCGGTCGGCGGGCGCGATCCCGCCGCCGGCCGCCGCCACCTGCCGTTCCACCTGCCGTGCCGGGCTGCCGCCCAGCAGCGCCGCCATCTGGGCGCACAATTCGATGTCCATGATCCGGCCCGCGCCGTTCTTGGCATCCCAGCCGCCCAGCGCGGGCTTCGCCGCCTGCACCCGCTCGCGCATCTCGGCCACATCGGCGCGCACGCGGCCCGCGTCCTTGCCCTTGGCCGCGATGATCTCGCGGCGGAAGGTTTCCACCGCATCGGCCAGCGCGGGCGGCCCCGCCATCACCCGCGCCCGCGTCAGCGCCAGATGTTCCCAGGTCCAAGCCTCGCTCTGCTGATAATCGCGCCAGCCGGTGATCGCGGTCGCCACCGCCCCGGCCCGCCCGCTGGGCCGCAGCCGCACATCCACCTCGTAAAGCCGCCCCTCGGCGGTCTGCGCCGAAAGGGCCGTCACCATCGCCTGCGTCAGCCGCGCATAATAGGTGCGCGTCGGCAGCGGACGGCGGCCGTCGGATTGCTCCACCCCGTCGGCGTCATAGATCAGGATCAGGTCCAGGTCAGACCCGGCGTTCAGCCGCCCCGCCCCCAGCGACCCCATGCCCAGCAGCACCGCACCCTGCCCCGGACAGGGCCCGTGCTTGGCCGCGAAATCCGCCAGCACCTCGGGCAACAGCCCATGCACCACCGCCTCGGCCAGATCGGCGTAGCACTTGCCGGCCTCGAAGGCGTCGATCAGCCCGCGCAGGTGATGCACGCCCACCCGGAAATGCCATTCCTTCATCCAGCGCCGCGCGGAATCCAGCTTCCGCTCGTAATCGCCCTCATCCAGCCGCTGCCGAAGATCGGCCAGCAGCCCCGGCGCCCCCGGCCAGGGCGCCCAGAAACTGCCGCCGATCACCGCATCCAGCACGCTGGCATTGCGCGACAGATACAGCGCCAGCCCCGGCGCGGTGCCGGCAATGTCGATGATCAGGTCCACCAGCGACGGATTGGCCTCGAACAGCGAAAAGATCTGCACCCCCGCCGGCAGCCCCTTCAGGAACCCGTCCAGCGCCACCAACGCCTCATCCGGGCTGGCCGCGCGTTCCAGCCGCTTCAGCAACTGCGGCCGCAGCCGGCGAAAGATCGCCTGCGCCCGGTCGGACTTGAGACAGGGATAGGACCGCCACCCCGCCACGATCGCCTGCGCATGGGCCGAAAGCTCGGGCCCGTCCTCGGCCTCGGCGGGCGCGAAAAAACCCTCGGTCAGCCGGTCGGTGCTGACCAGCCGCTCCAGCAGGCCCGCGCGGAACGCCGCCTCGTCCTGCCCGCAAAACGCCGCGATCCGCGCCACCCCTTCCGCCGTGGCCGGCATCGCATGGGTCTGCGCGTCGTTCACCATCTGCAAGCGATGCTCCACCTCGCGATGCGCGCGGTAAAGCTGCGTCAGCTCTGCCGCCACATCGCCCGGAATCCAGCCCTTTTCGGCCAGCGCCGCCAGCCCGCCCACCGTGGTGCGGTCGCGCAGGTCCGGGTCGCGCCCACCCGCGATCAACTGCCGGGTCTGGGTGAAGAACTCGATCTCGCGGATGCCGCCCTGCCCCAGCTTCATGTTGTGGCCCTCCACCGTGACCGGCCCGTGCAGCCCCCGGTGGTCGCGGATGCGCAGCCGCATGTCATGGGCATCCTGAATGGCGGCATAATCCAGATGCTTGCGCCACACGAAGGGCGCCAGCGATTTCAGGAACCGCTCGCCCGCCGCCAGATCGCCGCCGCAGGGCCGCGCCTTGATATAGGCCGCGCGCTCCCAGGTCCGGCCCTCGGCCTCATAGTAACTGTAGGCCGCCGCCATCGACAGGCAGACCGGCGTCACGCTGGCATCGGGGCGCAGCCGCAGATCGCTGCGGAAGACATAGCCGTCCTGCGTCACATCCGACAAAAGCGCCGTCATCTTGCGCGTGACGCGGATGAAGGCCGCCCGCGCCTCGGCGGCCTCTTCCCCATACCGGTCCTGGTCGAACAGGCAGATCAGGTCGATGTCCGAGGAATAGTTCAGCTCGAACGCGCCCATCTTGCCCATGGCCAGCACAACCATGCCCCCGGCGGTATCGGCATCGTCCGCCGTCGCCCCGGGCAGCTTGCCCCGGCGGATTTCCTCGGCCACCAGCCGCTTCAGGCACAGGTCCACCGCCAGATCGGCCAGCCGGGTCAGCGCGCCGGTCACCTGTTCCAGCGGCCAGACCCCGCCCAGATCGCACAGCGCCGCCAACAGCGCGATGCGCCGCTTGGCCCGCCGCAAGGCGGCCCCCAGCGTGTCCAGCGGCGCGGCAGCCGCCGCCGCAAGCTCCGCCTCCAGCGCCTGTTCGGGCACGCCTGCCAGCGCAGCGCACAGCCAGTCCCCCTCGCGCAGGGCAAGGTCGCGCAGATAGGGCGAACAGCCCGCCGTGGCGCCCACCAGCCCGGCCACATCCGGCGGCAGGGCCGGCAGGCTGCGCAGGGTATCTGCCGCCGCCTCGGGATCAAAGGCGATGGGCTGGCGGTTCAGGCGGGCGGCGAAAGGGGCAAGCGACATGGCCGCAGAATGGGTGCGCCGCGCCGCAGGGTCAATGCGCAGCGCGCGCAGGGTCTTGCGGATCAGCGTGGCCTGTCAGCGCGGCCTGTCAACCCGGCCTGTCCGGGCGGGTCAGGAAACGCAGCGCGTTTCCCCGCCCGCCGCACACCGGCGCGGCAAGACCGGCTCCGCAAGACTCCACAAAGGCCGGCGCCTGCCCCGGCGGGCGAGAAGCGCCCGCCACGGGCGGGGCGGGCGCTGGCCGGGTGCTTGGGGCACCCGGCCAACAAGGGGCACCGGGCCGCTGTGGCGGCGCAATAGCCGCCGCCAGTTCCGCCCCTCCACCTTGCCCTTCGTCCCCGCCTCCCGCTACCAAGGTCCGGCCACCCTGCCGGAGCCCCGTGATGTCCAAAAGCCTTGCCCGCCTGCGCGCCGCCCTGTCCACCGCCGGTCTGGACGCCACCCCCGTCGAGATGCCGGCCGAGACGCGCACCGCCGAACAGGCCGCCGCAGCCGCCGGCTGCGCGCTGGACCAGATCGTCAAGTCGATCCTGTTTCAGGGCGCCAGCGGGCGGCTTTACCTGTTCCTCACCGCCGGCGGCAACCGGGTGGACGAGGCGCGCGCCTCGGCCCTGGCCGGCGAACCCCTTGGCCGCGCCGATGGCGAGACGGTGCGCCGCGTCACCGGCTTTGCCATCGGCGGCGTGGCCCCGCTGGGCCACCTCACCCCGCTGCCGGTCTGGATGGACCCGCGGCTGATGGATTTCGCCACCGTCTGGGCCGCCGCCGGCACGCCGCGCCACATCTTCGCCGCCGCCCCGGCCGATCTGGCCCGCGCTGCCGGCGCCCGCCTTGCCGCCTTCTGCGCTCCGCTGCCCGGCTGATGTAAATTATATTCACATACCCCCTTGCGCGACTCGGGCGCTGCGCCCATCTTCCCCAATGTGAAAGACATTCACATACGCACAAACCGGGGAGAAACCGTCGATGTACACCACCGCCACCGCGCCTGCCGCCGCCCGCATGGGTTGGTTCCGCCGGGCCGAGGCCTGGCTTGATGCCCGGGGCAAAGGGGCCTGGATCGCCGCCATGGTGGCGGGGTTCGTGGTCTTCTGGCCCGTCGGCCTTGCCCTTCTTGCCTATATGATCTGGGGAAAACGCATGTTCGGAAAATCCTGCCACGCCCGTCGCCATGACCAGGCCCACCGCTGGGGCCACGCCTTCCGCCCTTCGGGCAACAGCGTGTTCGAGGCCTACAAGGCCGATACGCTGAAACGGCTGGAAGACGAACAGGAAGCCTTTGAATCCTTCCTGCAACGGCTGCGCGACGCCAAGGACAAGAAGGAATTTGATGCCTTCATGGAAGACCGCGCCCGCGAAGCCTCGGCGCAGGATGTGACGCCCGCCGACAGCACCGCCCGTCGCGGCGAATACTGACCGCAAGACTGGCTGCAAGTCTGGCCACGAGGCCCCGGCGCCCCCCGCGCCGGGGCCGCCCGCGCCGCCGGGCCGCGTCACCCTCTTGGCGCGGCCCGCATGGCTTGCTAGGCTTCGCCCCTGAACACCCCTTCTCACCCCGGGCCGCGCCCATGCGTCACACGCTTCCCATCGCGCCGCAGTTCTATGTGACGGCCCCGCAGCCCTGCCCGTATCTTGACGGGCGGATGGAAAGAAAGCTGTTCACGGCCCTTCAGGGCGAACATGCGCAGCGCCTGAATGACACGCTGTCGAAACAAGGCTTCCGCCGCAGCCAGAACGTGCTTTACCGCCCGACCTGTGCGGAATGTTCGGCCTGCCTCTCGGCCCGGATTCGCGTGGCCGATTTCCAGCCCTCGCGCACCCAGAAGCGGATTCTGAAAAAGAACGCAGCCCTGGCCCGCAACGCCACCAGCCCCTGGGCCACCGAAGACCAGTTCCAGCTTTTCCGTCGCTACCTGGACAGCCGCCACGCCGATGGCGGCATGGCCGACATGGACATCTTCGAATTCGCCGCCATGATCGAGGAAACCCCGATCAAAAGCCGCGTGATCGAATACAGCCGCCCGGCCGGCCCCGGCGAACAGGGCCGCCCGCTGGCCGCCGTCAGCCTGACCGATGTCTTCGATGACGGCCTCAGCATGGTCTACAGCTTCTATGACGCCGACATGACCGATCGGTCATTGGGCACCTATCTGATCCTCGATCACATCGCCATCGCCCGCGAAGCCGGGCTGCCCTATGTCTATCTGGGCTACTGGGTGCCCGGCAGCCGCAAGATGGGCTACAAGGCCGGCTTCTCGGCGCTGGAAATCTACAAGGCCGGTCAGTGGCAGCCCATCGGAAGCCCCGCCGACCATACCGCCGAACTGCACCCGCTGTCGGTTGACCCGATCGCCGAACAGGTGGCCCGCATCGCCCTGCCCGAAGCGCGGATGCCGCGCGACTGACCGGGGTTCAAAACCGTCACAACCGCCACCAAAAGCGGCAAGTGCCACCGGAACGGGCAAACCGTGCCGGACCCGCCTCGCCACCCCGCCCGTTCTGCCGAAAAGACTTGCACCTCAAGGCAATGTCGGCGTTGACGCGCGCCACCTCGCCTGACTATCTGGCCCAAGGACGGTTGTCGCACGGGGAACACCCCGGCAGGCCGGACATGTGACCGAAACAGGGGGAGTCCATGCAACCACTACTGGCGCTGTCGCGCCTGATAGATCGCATCACGGCCCTGGTCGGCAAGGGCGTGATGTGGCTGATCTTCGTGGCCATTCTTGTCAGTGCGACCAATGCCATCGTGCGCAAGGCGATCAACTGGTCCTCGAACTCGCTGCTTGAATTGCAATGGTATCTGTTCGGCGCCGCCTTCATGGGCGCCGCGGCCTACACGCTGCAACAGAACGAACATATCCGCATCGACATCTTCTACGGCACCCGCACGCGCCGCACCCAGCACTGGATCGACCTGTTCGGTCATGTGGTCTTCCTGCTTCCCTTCGTCGTGCTGATGACCTGGATGATGGTCCCCTACGCCTATGGCGCCTGGAAGATCGGTCAGGTCTCCTCCAGCTCGGGTGGCCTGATCATCTGGCCGGCCCGCGCCCTGCTGGCGGCGGGCTTCGTGCTGCTGATCTTCCAGGCCCTGTCGGAAATCATCAAGAAGATCGCGGTGATGCGCGGCCTGATCGAAGACCCGCATCCCTTCATCTCGGCCCATGAAGCGGCCGAGAAGGAGGGCGAAGAACTCGCCCGCGAAGTGGCCCGCCTGGCCCAGGAGGCCCGCAAGTGATCGAATTCATCGCCCTGAACATGGCCCCGATCATGTTCGCCTCGCTGGTGATCTTTCTCCTGCTTGGCTATCCGGTGGCCTTCTCGCTGGCCGCGAACGGCCTTCTGTTCTTTGCCATCGGCGTCTGGCTGGCGCCCTATTCCGGCAACACCATCACGCTTGACTGGCCCCTGCTTGGCACCATGCCGCAACGCATCTGGGGGGTGATGTCGAACGAGACATTGCTGGCCATTCCCTTCTTCACCTTCATGGGCATCGTCCTTGAACGCAGCGGCATGGCCGAAGACCTGCTCGATACCGTGGGCCAGCTCTTCGGCCCGATCCGCGGCGGCCTGGCCTATGCCGTGGTCATCGTCGGCGCGCTTCTGGCCGCCACCACCGGCGTTGTCGCCGCCTCGGTCATCGCGATGGGCCTGATCTCGCTGCCCATCATGCTGCGCTACGGCTACGACCGGCGCCTTGCCTCGGGGGTGATCGCCGCCAGCGGCACGCTGGCCCAGATCATTCCGCCCAGCCTGGTGCTGATCGTTCTGGCCGACCAGTTGGGCAAATCGGTGGGCGACATGTATGCCGGCGCCATGCTGCCGGGCCTGGTGCTGACCGGGCTCTACATGGCCTATATCTTCGTCGTCTCGATCCTCCGCCCGTCCTGGGTGCCCGCCCTGCCGCCCGAGGCGCGCACGCTGGGCCACGGCATCCTGTCGCTGATCGTGGCGCTGGCCGTCTGCATCGGCATCGGCTACGGTGCGCACAAGGCGCTGTACCCGACCTACGGCGCCGATGCCGACATCCTTGGCGGCGTCGTCGGCGTGGCGGTGATCTACATCTATGCGCTGGTCGACCGCGCGCTGAAGCTGAACACGCTGTCGCGGCTGGCCAGCCAGGTGATCATGGTGCTGATCCCGCCGCTGGCGCTGATCTTCCTTGTGCTTGGCACCATCTTCCTTGGCATCGCGACGCCCACCGAAGGCGGCGCCATGGGCGCGGTCGGCGCGATGCTGCTGGCGGCGCTGAAGGGGCGGCTGAACTTCCCCGTCATCAGCCAGGCGCTGGCCTCAACCACCCGGCTCTCCTCCTTCGTGATCTTCATCCTGATCGGCGCGCGGGTGTTCTCGCTGACGTTCTACGGCGTGAACGGCCATGTCTGGGTGGAACACCTGCTGGTGGGCCTGCCGGGCGGACAGACCGGCTTCCTGATCATCGTGTCGATCCTGGTGTTCCTGCTGGCCTTCTTCCTCGATTTCTTCGAGCTGGCCTTCATCATCGTGCCGCTGCTGGTGGCCCCGGCCGTGGCGCTGGACATCGACCTGATCTGGTTCGGCGTCATCCTTGCGGTGAACATGCAGACCTCGTTCATGCACCCGCCGTTCGGCTTCTCGCTGTTCTTCCTGCGCTCGGTCGCGCCGAAAGGCCCCTATACCGACAAGGTGACGGGCCAGCGCGTGGCCGGCGTGACCACAGGGCAGATCTACTGGGGTGCCACGCCCTTCGTGGTGATCCAGGTGGTGATGATCGGCGTCGTGATCGCCTTCCCGGGGCTGGTCATGCACTACAAGCCCGCCCCGGTGGACGTGTCGAAGGTCGAGATCAAGGTGCCGGGCTTCACGCCGATGGCGCCCGCCGCCCCCGGCACACCGTCGCTGGGCGGCCCCGCGCTGGGGGCGCCGAACTTCGGCGGCGGCACCGCCCCGGCGCCTGCGCCGGCGCCGGCGGGTCTGCCCGGTGCGCCCGCACTTGGCACCCCGAACTTCGGGACTGGCGGCACCGCAACGCCCGCCCCGGCACCGGCACCGGCCCCCGGCCTTGGGGCGCCTGTTCTGAACCCGCCCGTTCTGAACCCGCCGACCGTCACACCCTGACGCCGACAACAAGACGAAAAAGGGCAGGCCTCGCGCCTGCCCTTTTGCATGTCAGCCTCTGGCGCCGCGCCCTCCGGCAGGGCAGTCTGCGCCCATGACAAACGCACCCCCTGCCTACGCCTGGCCCGACCCAGACCGCGATTATGCCAACGGCGCCTTCATCGCCGGGGCCGACGCCTATGTTCCCCACTGGACAGCCGCCGCCGCCGCCTTCCGTAGCGCACAAGGCGCCTCTGCCCGGCTGGACCTGCCCTATGGCCCCGGGGACCAGCATCGGTTCGACCTGTTCCTTCCCGCCGAATCGCCGCGCGGTTGCGTGGTCTTCGTCCATGGCGGCTACTGGATGGCCTTCGGGCGCGAAGCGTGGTCGCATCTGGCCGCCGGGCCTCTGGCGCAGGGCTGGGCGGTGGCGATGCCCTCCTACACGCTGGCCCCCGCCGCCCGCATCGCCGAGATGACGCAGGAAATCGCCGCGGCCTGCCGCAGCATCGCGACCATGGTCGACGGGCCGCTGGTCGTCACGGGCCATTCCGCCGGCGGGCATCTGTCCGCCCGCATGGGCTGCGCCGACATCGACGCCCCCGTCGCGCGGGTGGTGCCGATCTCGCCCCTGTCGGAACTGGGGCCGCTGATGGCCACCCAGATGAACACCACACTCAAGCTGGACATGGCCGAGGTCGCCGCTGAAAGCCCCGCCCGCCTGCCGCTGCGCCCCGGAACCCGCGCGCATGTCTGGGTGGGAGCGGACGAACGCCCCGCCTTTCTCTGGCAGGCCCGCGTCCTGTCCGAAGAATGGGGTTGCGGCTGGACCGCCGCCCCGGGCTGCCACCATTTCAACGTGATCGACGCGCTGGCCGATCCGGCCTCGGATCTTGTGGCGCTGCTGACAGGCTGACCGCGCCCGCCGATCCCGGCGCCGCCTCAGGCGACGCCGGTGACTTCGGCCATTTCCTCGGCGCGCCGCGCCTCGGCCTCACGCGCAGCCTCGATCCGGGCGCGGCGGCGGCGGTTGATCTCGTAGATCACCGCCAGAACCAGCGTCACGCAGATCAGCAGGAAGGCCAGCGCGTTGATCGTGGGGGTGATCCCCGACCGCACCTTCGAGAAGACATAGACCGTCAGCGTGTCGGCCCCGCCCCGGGTGAACTGCGTCACGTTGAAGTTCTCGATCGACTGGAAGAAGGCCACCGCGCCGCCGGCAAAGATTGCCGGATACAGATGCGGCAGCAGGATGCGCCGCATCACCTGCCCGTGGCTGGCACCAAGGTCCAGCGCCGCCTCTTCCAGACCGGGATCAAAACTTTGCAGCCGCGCCAGCACCAGCAGCATCACCATGGCGGCGATATAGCTGACCTGCCCAAGCACGCTCAGGTGCAGGCCGGGAACGAAGGGAAACGGCTTGCCCTCGGGCCCGAACAGTGCACCGCCCAGCTTGGTCCACATGATCATGGTGGAAATGCCGATCACCACGCCGGGAATCAGGATCGTGGCGATCATCATGCTGTAAAGCACCGTCCGCACCCGGCCCGAGATCGAATTGATCAGGATGGCCGCCGCCGTGCCGATGATGACCGAGATCACCGCCACCGCCGCCGCCACCCACAGGGTATTGGCAAAGGCCATCAGCATCCGGTCGTCGTTCCACAGATCAACGAACCAGCGGCCCGTCCAGCCCTTCCACGGCACGATGGACGGCAGCTTGCTGTCGTTGAAGGCCGCGCCCGACATCACCACCAGCGGCGCGATCAGATAGCACAGGAACAGGACGGTATAGAGGTGCGACAGGTTCTGTCTCAGCTTGTGCATGGTCCTGCCCCCCTATTTCGCAATATCGGACAGCTTCACCTTGAACAGCCACATGGCGATGGTCACAAAGACCGTGCACAGGCTGAGCAGCATGAAGGCATAGGCGCTGGCGGTGTTCCAGTCGAGCGCGTCCTTGAACCACTGGTCGATGGTCTGCGTGAACCATTGCGAAGTGGTCGATCCCAGGATCGACGGCACCAGCAGAGACCCCGCCGACAGCATGAACACCATGACCGACCCGCTGGCGATGCCGGGCTTGGCATGGGGCAGCACGATCCGCCAGTGGATCTTCCACCACGGCGCGCCCAGGTCTTCCGCCGCCTCGATCTGGTTGGTGTCCAGCGATTGCACGGCGTTATAGACCGGGAACAGCATGAACAGGACGTAAGTATAGATCAGCCCGATCACCACGCCGGTATAGCCCATGTTGGTCCAGCGCACCGGCGCGTCGATCAGGCCGATGCCCAGCAGCATCGCGTTCAGCGGCCCCTTGAACGCCAGGATGATCCACCAGGCAAAGGCGCGCAGCACTTCCGACACCCAAAGCGGAATGAACAGCATCAGCAGAAGGGTCGGCAGCGTCTTGGGGTTGACGATCTTGGCCATGTAATAGGCCAGCGGATAGGCCAGCGCAAAGCAGATCACCGTGACCAGCATCGAATAGAAGATGGTCAGCGAAAAGGTATAGACATGCACCGGGATCGAGAAGCTGTACCCGAACAGGCTTTTCTCGACACTGCTGTCCAGCACCTTCAGGTAATTGGCGAAACTGTAGGTATCGCGCGGCCCCCCGATCTCGACCACCGGCAGATAGGGGCGGAAGCTCTGTTCGAACAGCGTGATGTTCGGAACGATCACCAGCATCAGCAGCCAGAAGGCCACCAGCAGGCAGATCAGCAGCGTCAGTCCGGGGCCATAGCGGCGCAGCATGTCCTGCATGGCTCAGCCCCGCACATTGGCATCGGGCAGGATCGCGGCGCGTTCGGCATCAAACGACATGAACATCTTCGCGCCCATCCCGGGCACCGTCGCCTGCCCGTCGTTGCGAATTTCCGCCGCCAGCTTCGCCCCGGTCTCGCTGATCGCCAGGATCGAGATGAAATTGCCCTCGAAGGACACTTCGCTGATGGTCACCGGGATCGAATTCTCGTCCGCCCTGGTCTGGCTCAGCCGCGTATGTTCGGGGCGGACATAGAGCTTCACCCCCTTGCCGCCGGCACTTGCGCCCAACCGGGCGCGGAAGGTGCCATGCGGCGTGGCAAAGGCCGCCATCCCGCCGGCAGGATTCTGAACTTCGCCGCTGAACACATTGTTTTCGCCCACGAAAGCGGCCACAAACCCATTCACCGGATTGTTGTAGATGTCGCGCGGGTCGGCAATCTGCTGGATGCGCCCCTGCGACATGACCCCCACCCGGTCACTCATCGCCAGCGCCTCGCCCTGGTCATGGGTGATGTAGATGAAGGTCACGCCCGTCCGCTTCTGGATAGCGCGCAGCTCGGCCCGCATGTGCTGGCGCAGCTTCAGGTCCAGCGCCGACAGCGGCTCGTCCAGCAGCATCACCTGCGGCTCTACCGCCAGCGCGCGCGCAATCGCCACCCGCTGCTTCTGCCCGCCCGACAACTGGCTGACCATCTTGTCCCCCGCCCCCGGCAGATCGACCAGCGTCAGCAGCTCTTCGGCCTTCTTGCGGCGCGTGGCCTTGTCCACCCCCCGCACCTCAAGCCCGAAGGTGATGTTTTCCCAGATCGGCATCAGCGGAAACAGCGCCAGGTTCTGGAAGATCAGCGCCGTCGGGCGCTGGTTGGGGCGCTTGCCCTTCACATCCTGCCCGCCGATGCGGATCACGCCCTGCGTCGGCTCGATAAAGCCCGACACCATGCGCAGGATGGTGGTCTTGCCGCAGCCCGAGGGGCCCAGGAAGGAAAAGAACTCTCCCGGCCTGACCGAGACATTGGCGTTGTCGACAGCCCGAAAGCTGCCGAAATCGCAGCACACGTTTTCAAGATCGATTCCGGCGCTCATCGCGTCGCTGTCTCCCCGGGGTTATCGTTTTTTGATTTGTCGTCACGCTAACAGTCGCCGCGCACACCGCAACGAATTTTTGCGTCAACCGCAGGCCCAAGCGCGACACGATGGTCCGCAAGACGGGCACGCCGGGCAGTTTCTGCCCGGCGTGCTGCGGTTTCAGGCAATCCCCGCCATCGCGGGGCCCCGTCAGGCGGCCTTGTACTTGTCGGCGTATTCGCTGCGCTTGGCCACGAATTCGGCGGTCTGCTCGGGCCACCACCACAGCGATTTCAGCGCCGTGTCATCGAAGGTGCCCTTGTAGAAGGCGGCAATCTCCGCATCCATCAGGTCGGGCGCGCCCTTTGCCACCGGGTTCGCCTTGAAGGCGGTGGCCCAGTCGGCCGAGGGCTGCGGCGTGGCAACGAACTTCGCCAGCTCGGCGGCGGCATCCGCGTTCTTCGCGGCCTTCAGCAACGAGAAGCCCTGATTCCAGGCAAAGGCGCCCTCGACCGGCGCGATGTACTTGAAGCCGTCGTTGCGCACGTTGAAGCCGGTCGAATCCCAGCACAGGCCGATGGTGGCGCCATTGGCCTGGAAGCCGGCCACCGCCTCGTTCTCGCCCGACCACCACTGCACCACATTGCCCTTGACCTTGATCGCCTCGGCCAGCGCGATGTCCCACAGCTCGGTCATGGCCGCCATGTCGACATAGCCATCGCGCCACGGACGCGGCAGCTTGCCCTGCGCTTCCAGCCAGCGGCCCATCGCGGCCAACGTCGAATGGGGCCGCAGCACGGCCGCGTTGTCGGCGCTGAACAGGTCGCCCAGGCTGGGCGGCGTCGCCAGCTTGGCATCGGCTTCCGACGCGACCAGCGCCTCGGTGCCCCAGACCGAAGGCACAATCATCAGCGCGCCGTCAAGGCGCGACATCTCGCCCGCCGCGCCATCGGCCAGACCCGGCAGATAGGCATCCAGCGCCACCTTCGATTCGTCCCAGGCCTGCAGCAGACCGTTGGCATTGTAGCTGCCCCAGCGGTCGATGGTGGTTTCAATCAGGTCCAGCGCGCCGGTTTCCTGCGCGATCTTGGCTTCGGCATACATGGTCTCGTGATCGGGAACTTCCTTGAAGTTCACCTTGATCCCGGTCGCGGCTTCGAAAGCCGGAAAGACCTTTTCCGCAAGGGTCGGATAGCCGGCCCAGCCGATGAAGTTCAACTCGCCCGACGAGGCAAGCGCCTTGGACGAAATGATCGCGGGCGCGGCCAGAAGGCCCGCACCGGCGGCAGTCGTCTGAAGGAAACGGCGGCGGTTGAGGTGGAAGGTCATGTTCTCTCTCCTGCATGGCGCAAGGCGCGCTGAGCGGTGCCTTGCCACGCCCATGTAACGGTCAAGCGACAGAAAAGTGAACAAAAATAAGGCGGCGCGCGAATCCGCACGCCGCCTTCCGCCTATCAAACGGGGCGCGCTCTGCCGCGCCCCCGGCGGTGTCAGGCCGCCTTGTACTTGTCTGCGTATTCGGTCCGCTTGGCGATGAACTCGGCCGATTGCTCGGGCCACCACCACAGCTTGGCCAGCGCCTCGTCGTTGAAGGTGCCGTTGTAATAGGCCGAAACTTCCGGGTCCATCAGATCGGCCGCGCCCTTGCCCACCGGGTTGGACGAGAAGGCCGAAGCCCAGCCCGCCGCCCCTTCGGCGGTCGAGACGTATTTCACGAACTCATGCGCCTGATCGACGTTCTTGGCGTTCTTCATCAGCACAAAGCCCTGATGCCAGGCAAAGGCCCCTTCCACCGGGGCAACGTATTTGTAGCCGTCCTTGCGCAGGTTGAAGCCGGTGGAATCCCAGCACAAGCCGATCGTGGCGCCGTTCGCGGTGAACCCGGCATTGGCCTCGTTCTCGCCCGACCACCACTGCACCACATTGCCCTTGGCCTTGATCGCCTCGGCCAGCGCAATGTCCCACAGCTCGGTCATGGCAGCCATGTCGGTATAGCCGTCCATCCACGGGCGCGGCAGCTTGCCGGTCGCGTCCAGCCAGCGGCCCATGGCAGCCAGCGTCGAATGGGGCCGCAGCACGGCCTGGTTCTCGGCGTTGAACAGGTCGCCCAGGCTGGGCGGGGTCGACAGCTTGGCGTCGGCCTCGTTCACCACCAGCGATTCCGTGCCCCAGACCGACGGGACATAGAACAGCTTGCCATCGGCGCGCGAACGGTCGCCCGCCGCGCCATCGGCCAGACCGGGCAGATAGTTCGACATCGCCAGCTTGGCTTCGTCGAACGGCGCCAGCAGGCCGTTCGAATTCCAGCCGCCCCAGCGGTCCAGCGTCGGCTCGATCACGTCGATGCCGCCGGCCTCCAGCGCGACCTTGGCTTCCGCGAACATCGTGTCCTGATCGGGCAGTTCCTTGAAGTTCACCTTGATGCCGGTGGCCTTCTCGAAGGCCGGAAACACCTTTTCGGTCAGCGCGGGATAGCCCGCCCAGCCGACGAAGTTGATTTCGCCCGATGAGGCCAGCGCCTTGGACGAAATAAGGGCAGGCGCGGCCAGAAGACCGGCGCCCGCCGCCGAGGTTTTCAGGAACCGGCGGCGGCTAAGGGGGGTAAGCGTGGTCAAGTTCGTTCTCCCTGGTTGACTTTGGGTCAGTGCACAGCGGTTTGCCCGCTTTTCATTGCTCGGGTCTCGCCCGGCTGACCGATGTCCTCGCCCTGCAGACCGGCAAAGACACAAGGCACGGCACAGAGATCCCAGAGCCGCACCATAGGGCAGCAGCCCCCTCGTCTGTCAACGGACCTGTGGGCCTGCCGGCTGCCGGACGCCGGAATTTGGCGTCTGTCGCAGGGTATGACTGTTTTATGCACGTCGGATGCACGCAAGATGCCTGTTCCGCAGCAGGGGGCGGCGCCATGAAAAAGGGCGGCCCCGACGGGCCGCCCCCTGTGTCCTGTTTCCCGCGACCTCAGTCGATCATCGGGATCAGCGCATCCAGGCTTTTCTTGGCATCGCCATAGAACATCCGGGTATTGTCCTTGTAGAACAACGGGTTCTCGATGCCGGAATAGCCCGTGCCCTGCCCGCGCTTGCTGACGAACACCTGCTTGGCCTTCCAGACCTCCAGCACCGGCATCCCGGCGATGGGGGAATTGGGATCTTCCTGCGCCGCCGGGTTCACGATGTCATTGGACCCAATGACGATCACCACATCGGTAGACGGAAAATCTTCATTGATTTCATCCATTTCCAGCACGATGTCATAGGGAACCTTGGCCTCGGCCAGCAGCACGTTCATGTGCCCCGGCAGGCGGCCGGCCACCGGATGGATGGCAAAACGCACCTCTTTCCCCCGCGCCCGCAGCTTCCGCGTCAGCTCGCTGACCGACTGCTGCGCCTGCGCCACCGCCATGCCATAGCCCGGCACGATGATCACGCTGTCAGCATCGTTCAAAGCCGCCGCCACACCTTCCGCATCAATCGCAACCTGCTCGCCCGCGATCTCCATCGCCGGGCCGGTGGTATTGCCGAACCCGCCCAGGATCACGCTGATGAAGCTGCGGTTCATCGCCTTGCACATGATGTAGCTGAGGATGGCCCCCGAAGACCCCACCAATGCGCCGGTCACGATCAGAAGGTCATTGCCCAGCGTGAAGCCGATGGCCGCCGCCGCCCAGCCGGAATAGCTGTTCAGCATCGACACCACGACCGGCATGTCGGCGCCGCCGATGCCCATGATCAGATGATAGCCGATGAACAGCGCCAGCGCCGTCATCAGGAACAGCGGGAAGATCGACGCGGTCTTCAGGTAAAGCACCAGCATCAGCAGCGACAGGATCGCCGCCCCTGCGTTCAGCAGATGCCCGCCCTGCAACTGCTTGGCCTTGCCATCCACCTTGCCGGCCAGCTTGCCGAAGGCCACGACCGAGCCGGTGAAGGTGACGGCCCCGATGAAGATGCCAAGGAAGACCTCGACCCGCAGGATGTTCAACTCGACCGTGGTCTTGTGCGCCAGAACGGCGGCAAAGCCTGCCAGCGCAGATCGGGCGATGTCATCCATCGCGGCCACGCGGGCGGCCTCGATATGGGCGTTCAGCCCGATGAACACCGCCGCAAGACCAACGAAACTGTGCAATGCCGCCACAAGCTGTGGCATCTCGGTCATCTGGACCCGCGTCGCCGCCATGTAACCAAGGGCCGAGCCCGCGGCCAGCATGACGATCAGGAAGAACCAGCCGAAGAAACCAAGGCTGACTTCCGGTCCGAAGATGGTGCCGACAACGGCAATCGCCATGCCGACAATGCCGTACCAGACGGCGCGCTTGGCGCTTTCCTGGCCCGACAGCCCGCCAAGGCTGAGAATGAACAGAACGGCAGCCGCGATATAGGCGCCTTGGGTCAATCCGATGCTCATGGCCCTACCCTCACGACTTCTGGAACATGGCCAGCATCCGGCGCGTGACCAGGAAGCCGCCGACGATATTGATGGTGGCGATCAGAACCGAGACCGCCGCCAGGATCAGCACGAAGAAGTTGCCTGACCCGATCTGCAACAGCGCCCCCAGCACGATGATGCCGGAAATCGCGTTGGTCACCGCCATCAGCGGCGTGTGCAGGCTATGGCTGACGTTCCAGATCACCTGGAAGCCCACGAAACAGGCCAGCACGAAGACGATGAAGTGCGACATGAAGCTGGCGGGCGCATACAGCCCCACCAGCCCCATCAGCGCCCCGCCCGCGGCCAGCATCACCACCTGATTGCGCGTCTGCTGCTTGAAGGCCGCGGCCTCTTGCGCCTTGCGCTCTTCCGGGGTCAGTTCCCTGGCCTTTTCCTTCGGCTTGGCGGCTGCAATGGCCTGAACCTTGGGCGGCGGTGGCGGATAGGTGATCGCCCCGTCATGCGCCACAGTGGCGCTGCGGATCACGTCATCTTCCATGTTGTGGACGATGACACCGTCCTTCTTGGGCGTAAGGTCCGCCAGCATGTGACGGATATTGTTTGAATAAAGGCTTGATGCCTGCGTCGCCATCCGGCTGGGGAAGTCGGTGTAGCCAACGATGGTGACGCCATTGTCGGTGACGATCTTTTCATCCGGCACCGTCAGGTCGCAGTTGCCGCCCCGCTCGGCCGCCAGATCGACGATCACGCTGCCGCGCTTCATCGCGCGCACCATATCTTCGGTCCACAGCTTGGGGGCCGGACGTCCGGGGATCAGCGCCGTGGTGATCACGATGTCCATGTCGGGGGCCAGCTCGCGGAATTTCTTGAGCTGGGCTTCGCGGAATTCAGGGCTGGAAGGCGCGGCATAGCCGCCCGTCGCGGCCCCGTCCTGCGTCTGTTCGGCGAAGTCGAGATAGACGAACTCGGCCCCCATCGATTCGATCTGCTCAGCCACTTCGGGGCGCACGTCGAAGGCATAGGTGATGGCGCCCAGGCTGACGCTGGCCCCGATCGCGGCCAGACCTGCCACGCCCGCGCCCACCACCAGAACCTTGGCCGGGGGCACCTTGCCCGCTGCCGTCACCTGCCCGGTGAAGAAGCGCGGGAAGTTGTTCGCCGCCTCGATCACCGCACGGTAGCCGGCAAGGTTTGCGGTGGACGACAGCGCATCCATCTTCTGGGCGCGGGAAATCCGCGGCACCATGTCCATGGCGACGACGGTCGCGCCCTGTGCCTTGACGGTTTCCAGAAGATCCGGGTTCTGGGCCGGCCAGAAGAAGCTGATCAGGGTCTGCCCCTGCCGCAGCGCCTTGGCTTCCTTTTCCTCGGGGCCGCGCACCTTGACCACCACATCGGCGGCCGCGAGCACGGCCTTGGCATCGGCCAGCACCTCGACCCCTGCCGCCGCATAGGCGGCATCGGTGAAGCCGGCCTTGTCGCCCGCACCCGACTGGATGCAGCAGCTATGGCCCAGCTTCTGAATGGCAAGCGCCGACTCTGGCGTCATCGCCACCCGGTTCTCACCCGCAAACACTTCCGTCAAAGCACCGATTTTCACCGTCATAGCCTCCTGTGGCGGCCGTTATCGTTCTTCGTGCCTACGTGCTGCGCAACTTTCTTTCAATCCCGAATTGCGGATTGACCGAATGTCTCATCGCCGCAG
Organism: Fuscovulum blasticum DSM 2131; assembly: GCF_003034965.1. Classification (GTDB taxonomy): domain Bacteria; phylum Pseudomonadota; class Alphaproteobacteria; order Rhodobacterales; family Rhodobacteraceae; genus Pseudogemmobacter; species Pseudogemmobacter blasticus. The sequence continues at coordinate 76,057 of NZ_PZKE01000011.1, forward strand.
GCCGTTACCAAAGGGAACCCCGGTCATCCAGCGCGCAGTGCCGGCCGCCCATGTGTCGAAACCGGCGCCAAAGCGGGCGCGCAGCCGCGCCTCTTCATCAAGAATGAAGCGGGTTTCGATGATCCAGACGAATCCTGCCAGCAGGGGCAACGCCCAAGGCGCATTGAAGCCAAGGCAAGCGCCCGCGACCACCATCAGATCGCCCAGATAGATCGGGTTGCGCGACCAGGCGAAAACCCCGCCGGTCACCAGAACCGATGGCATCTGGCGCGGAATCACCGTGGTCCGGGCCAGGGCCATCTGCGCCCCCGCCACCGCCATCAGCGCAACGCCGGCCAGCGCCAGCAGCATCCCCAGGGCCGGACCGACCGGCGACAGGAAATCCCAGGGCCAGAGGCGGCCCAGACCCCAGGCCAAGGCTACCGCCGCCATCGTCCACACCGGCGGCCAATCCAGCGCCTTCATGCCCTGCTCCTGCTGCAAACCCCGCGACAGCCGACACTGGCGCAGGGCATGACCGGAACGCAAGCGGCCTCAAGGACGCATCCCGGAACGGCGGGGCTGGAGGAATCCGCCGCAGTAAGGCATGACAGGGCCAAGAGGAGCGCCCCATGACCACAGATTTCGCCGCCACCAAACGCCAGTTCCTGCTGCCCGAAGGGGTAATCTACCTTGACGGTAACTCGTTGGGGCCATTGCCCCGCGGCGTGGCCGAACGGTTGCAGACCACCGTGGCCGATGAATGGGGCCAGATGCTGATCCGCGGCTGGAACACCGCCGGCTGGATGGACATGCCCGCCCGCGTGGGCAACCGGATCGCCCGTCTGGTGGGGGCCGAACCGGGCAGCGTCGTCATGGGCGACACGCTCTCGATCAAGGTCTACCAGGCGCTGGCGTCGGCGCTGGAACTGGTGCCGGGCCGGCGGGTGATCCTGTCCGATACCGGCAACTTCCCGTCCGACCTGTACATCGCGGACGGCCTTGTCCGCACGCTGGGCGACGGCCACGTGCTGAAGACCGTGGCGCCCGAGGCGGTGGAAGACGCCATCGACGGCAGTGTCGGCGTGGTCATGGTCACCGAGGTCGACTATCGCACCGGCCGCCGCCACGACATGGCCCGGCTGGCCGCCAAGGCCCATGCGCATGGCGCGCTGCTGGTCTGGGATCTGGCCCATTCCGCCGGGGCCTTCCCGGTGCATCTGGCGCGCGACGGGGCCGATTTCGCGGTGGGATGCACCTACAAATACCTGAACTCGGGCCCCGGCGGCCCGGCCTTCATCTATCTGGCGCCGCGCCATCAGGACGCCGCCCGCCCCGCCCTGTCCGGCTGGCTGGGGCATGAGGCGCCCTTTGCCTTCGATCTGGACTACCGCCCCGGCGCCGGGATCGAGCGGATGCGGGTCGGCACGCCGCCGATCCTGCAACTGGCCGCGCTGGATGCCGCGCTGGATGTGTGGAACGGTGTCGATCTGGACGACCTGCGCGCCCGCGCGCTGGCCCTGCAGGACCGTTTCATCGCCGCGGTCGAGACCGCCTGCCCGATGCTGACGCTGGCCACGCCGCGGGATCATGGTCAGCGCGGCAGCCAGGTCAGCTTCCGCCACGCCGAAGGTTATGCCATCATGCAGGCGCTGATCGCCGAAGGGGTGATCGGCGACTTCCGCGCGCCCGACATCCTGCGCTTCGGCATCACGCCGCTGTACATCGACGAAGGCGACATCGACCGCGCCGCGGCGATCCTGGCCCGCATCATGACCACCGGGTCGTGGGACCAGCCGCAGTTCAAGGCCCGCGCCCGCGTGACCTGAGGACCGAGAGCCATGCTTGCCGCCGCAACACCGCGCCTGCCCCTGTGCCGCCCCGCGGGCTGGGTCGCGCTGTGGCGGCGTCTGGGCAACCTGTCGATCCTGTCCTGCCGGAGGCTGCGTTTCCTTCCCTGATCCGATCTTACGTCACCAGGAGAAAACGCATGACCACCTGCCCCTTCAACCCCGCCGAGGATGGCGCCCAGATGGCCTTCGATGGCCGCATGTCCTATGGCGACTATCTTCGCATCGACCAGATCCTTGATGCGCAGGCGATGCTGACGCCCGCGCATGACGAGATGCTGTTCATCATCCAGCACCAGACCTCGGAACTGTGGATGCGTCTGGCCCTGCACGAGCTGGACGCCGCGCGCCGCAAGATCGCGGCCGATACTCCGCATGAGGCGTTCAAGATGCTGGCGCGGATCGCTCGCATCTTCGAGCAGCTCAACAGCGCCTGGGATGTGCTGCGGACCATGACCCCCAGCGACTATTCCACCTTCCGGGCCGGGCTTGGCCAGTCTTCGGGGTTCCAGTCCTGGCAATACCGGCTGATCGAATATGCCGTCGGCAACCGCAACCTTGCCATGCTGAAACCCCATGCCCACCGTCCCGACCTGACCGCCCGGCTTGAGGCCGAACTTGCCCGCCCCAGCCTGTATGACGAGGCGCTGCGGCATCTGGCCCGCCATGGCCTGCCCGTGCCCGAAGCCGTGCTGACCCGCGATCTGCGGGCGCCCTGGGTCCATGACGCCGGCGTTCTGGCCGCGTGGGAAATCGTCTACCGCGATCCGCAGAAACACTGGGCGGCCTATGAGCTTGCCGAAAAGCTGGTGGATTTCGAGGACTACTTCCGCCGCTGGCGCTTCAATCACCTGACAACGGTCGAACGGGTGATCGGCTTCAAGCGCGGCACCGGCGGCACCTCGGGCGTGGCCTATCTGCGCCGGATGCTTGACATCCAGCTTTTCCCCGAACTCTGGGCGCTGCGCACCACGCTTTGAACCGGGGCTCCGGGCGCGGCAAAGGGCCGGCGAAAACGCAGGATTCTCACAATCCTGTCATCGCCGGCCCCCAAGCGCGGTTTGACGCAGCGGCGGGCTTCCTTTAGGGTCCGGGAAATTGTGGCCGGAAACATGTGTTTCCGGAACGTGAAAAGAATGAGCCAAACGATGCGCGCGACCAGTTTTTCCGCCCTTTTGAAACTTTCTGCCATGGCGGTTCTGTCCGCAGGTCTTCTCAGCGCCTGCGTCGAGACTACGGTTCCGGGCGCGGCGCCTGCTGCGGCACCTGTGGTCACGGAAAACGTCTATGTGGCCAAATCCGATGGCCAGTTCACGGTTCCTGCCCTGCCCGTCGAGAAGATCCCCGAACCCTATCGCCGCCAGGTGGTGGATTACACCACCGATCAGGCGCCCGGGACCATCATCATCGACCCGGCCCACAAGGTTCTGTATTACGTCACCGGCAAGAACAAGGCGATCCGCTACGGCATCGCCGTGGGCAAGGCCGGCTTCCAATGGTCGGGTGAGGCGATTGTTGCCAACAAGCGCCCCTGGCCGACCTGGACCCCGCCCAAGGAAATGATCGCCCGCAAGCCGGAACTGTCGAAATGGGAAAAAGGCCAGCCGGGCGGCCCGACCAACCCGCTGGGCGCCCGCGCCATCTATCTGACCTCGGGCGGCGTCGATTACGGCTACCGCATCCACGGCACGCCGGAATGGCAGTCGATCGGCCGCAACGCTTCGTCGGGCTGCATCCGCATGATCAACCAGGATGTGATGGACCTGTATGAGCGTGTCACCGGCGGCGAAAAGGTGATCGTGCTGACCGCTTCGGGCGAAATGCCCAAGGGTCTGTCGATTCCGAAGCCCCCGGCGGTTAAGAAGGCCGCAGCCCCGGCGCAGCCGAAGGCCGCCGCCCCGGCCGTGGTGCCTGCGCTGTCGGTCCTGCCGCCGCCGTCCATCGTGACCGGGCCGGCTGCCGCCACGCCCGCGGTGGCCCCGGCCACAACCCCAGCCCCGGCCGCACCGGCCGCCACTACCGTGCCGGCCCCGGCGGCAACTGCCCCGGCCGCAGCACCGGCCGAAGACACCGTGATGCCGGCGACCTGCCCGGTGCCGCTGGTTGATGGCAAGTGCCCGCAGGGCTGATCCGCGCGCCACATATCGCGAATGACAAAGGGCCGCCCATCGGGGCGGCCCTTTTCATGGACGGCAACTGCCTGGTGGTCAGCCCAGCCAGCGGTCGTAGTCGCTGACCAGCAGATGCGTCGGCCCCACGTCTTCCTCGATCTCGGCAAAGCGACCGATGGGTTCGCGGAAGATGTTGTCGGTCAGGTCGTCGTTCACGGTCGAAACCTCGCCGATCAGGACATCACCGCCCTCGCCCCAGAAGGCGTGCCAGTCGCCCGGCATCAGCGTGACGCTTTCCCCCGGCGCCAGTTTCAGCTTGTCGCCCGGGCCATAGGGCCGGTCGATGCCGTCGCACCGCACCAGCCCGCCGCGATCCTCGGCAAAGCGGCCCTGATCGTCGCTGCCATAAAGTTCGACCACCAGCGTCGCGCCGCCACGGTTGATGATGTCCTCGGCCTTCAGGATATGGCTGTGCATCGGCGAAAGCTGGTCCTGCCGGCTGATCAGCAGCTTTTCGGCATAACACATGCCGCCGCCCCGCTGCAGGTCTGACAGGCTGCCGTTGCGCAGGGTGAACAGGAACAGCCCCATCTCATCGAACCGGCCTTCGCCGTAATCCGTGATGTCCCAGCCGCAGCGCGCACCGATAACCCGGCTGGCCGAGGCCGCGCGGGCCTTGAATTCATCCGGCGACCAATAGGCAAACGGCGGCAGCGCAAAGCCGTGATGGCGGATCATTTCGTCCGCAGCCGCCATGATGTCGTTGATGCGTGAGCGTTTCATTGCACCCCTCCCGATGTTGGCGCTAACTATACCGGCGGCAAGGGGCGCGGCAAGCAGGGGACAGTCATGATTGCGCAAGTGTTGGTCGGGGTGGTGGCGGCGATCCACCTTTACATCGTGGTTCTGGAAATGGTGCTGTGGACCACCCCCAAGGGGCGGCGGGTGTTCGGGACCACGGCCGAATTCGCCGAAACCTCAAAAGTGCTTGCGGCCAATCAGGGGCTTTACAACGGGTTCCTTGCTGCCGGGCTGATCTGGGCCAGCGTCGCGGGATTGCAGGCCGCAGGTTGGCAGATGGCCGTCTTCACCCTGCTTTGCGTAATTTCTGCCGGGCTTTACGGGGCCGCCACGGTCTCGCGCCGCATCCTGTTCGTGCAGGCGGTGCCCGCCGCACTGGCCCTGCTGGCGCTATTGCTGAAGATCTAGCGCGCCAAAGTCCGCGACAGGGCAAATCGGTCAGGCGACGCCTGTCACCACCGGGCGCCGGCCCGCGGCCCAATCGGCGCAGGCCGCGCCAAAGGCGTGGAACAGCGGGCGCGACACCGGGTCTTCCCCCGCCTGCCATTCCGGGTGCCATTGCACCGACAGGGTAAAGCCGGGCGCGTCGCGGACATAGATCGCCTCGGGCGTGCCGTCCGGGGCCACGCCGTCGATCACGATGCGCGCACCGGGCCGCGCGATGCCTTGGCCGTGCAGCGTGTTGGTCATCACCTCTTCCGCGCCCATCAGCCGGTGGAACACGCCCCCCGGCGTGAAACGCACCGCATGGCGCAGGGCGAATTTTTCCTCAAGCGAACCATCGGGCGGCATCCGGTGATTCATCCGCCCCGGCAGATCGCGGATCTCGGGGTGCAGCGAACCGCCCATGGCGACGTTCACTTCCTGAAAGCCGCGGCAGATGCCGATGAAGGGCTGGCCCCGGTCCACGCAGGCCCGCACCAGCGGCAGCGTGATCGCATCGCGCCCCCGGTCAAAGGCGCCATGCGCCGGCGTCTCTTCTTCGCCCCAGGCACTGGGGTGAACATTGGGCCGCCCGCCCGTCAGCAGAAAGCCGTCGCACAGGTCCAGCAGATCCTCGACCGATACCAGCCGGGGGTCAGACGGAATGATCAGAGGCAGGCAGCCGGCCACATCGGCCACCGCCTCGGAATTCATCCGGCCAACGGCGTGCACCTCATACTGATCGTTCAACGCATGGGCGTTGCCGATGATGCCAACGACAGGACGGCGAGAATTGGGCTTGGCCATGGGCACGACATCCGAAAACACGCAATGTGGATGCAACACTAGCCCCGGTATGGACCCCGGTGAAGTGCAAAGCCGCGCACAGTCGCTCTCTCCTCCTGCACCTTTGGTGTCCGCTCACCCGGACGTGACTTTCCTTCCAGCCGCAGGAACCTGCGAGAAGAAAGGCCGTCCCACCGCGCAGGAGATACCCGATGTTCCGCCGCCTTGCCCTGATCACCGCCGCCACGTTTGCCCTGACCGGCCTGCCCCTGCTGGCCGAAGGCACCATGGACCATACCGGCCACATGATGACCGGCGCCGAAAGCGCCTCGACCCTTGCCTTTATGGAGGCCAATGCGAAGATGCACGGCGACATGGCCATCGCCTTCACCGGCGATGCCGATGTCGATTTCATCCGTGGGATGATCCCCCACCATCAGGGCGCCATCGACATGGCGCGCATCGTGCTGGAACACGGCAAAGACCCCGAGGTCCGCAAGCTGGCCGAGGGCATCATTGCAGCCCAGGAACAGGAAATCGCCTGGATGCAGGACTGGCTGGCCCGCCACGGCCAATAATCGCCGCAACCGGCGATCTGTCGTTTCCAGACGGCCGGACCGGGGCTTTTGCCCCTAGGGTCCGGCCGCATGACAGAACCACGCCCCCTGATCGGCATCGGCCTCATGCTTCTGGCCATGGCGATCCTGCCCTTCATCGACGTGCTGGCCAAGTTCCTTGGACAGGCCGGCCTGCCCATCGTTCTGGTGGTCTGGGCGCGTGCCGTCTTCGGATCTCTGGTCACGCTGCCCTTCGCGCTGCGGGCGGCCGGTCCCGCGGCCTTGCGACCTGAAAACCCTTTTCAACACCTTGGCCGCGCGCTTTTGCTGTTCAGCGCGACCTTCTGCTTCTTCGAAGCCCTGAAATTCCTTCCCATTGCGGATGCGCTGGCGATCTTCTTCGTCAACCCGCTGGTGATCACGGCCCTTTCCGCCCTGGTCTTGCGCGAAACGGTCGGCCCCCGACGCTGGGCCGCTGTCGCCTTCGGGTTCCTGGGCACGCTGGTGATCATCCGCCCCGGCCTTGTCGAGATGAACCCCGGCACGCTGCTGGCGCTTGCAGCGGGGTTTGCGCTTGGCAGCTATTTCGTGATGACCCGCGCCATGGCGGCCCGGGCCGAGGCCTCGGTGCTGACCTTCCAGACCAATATCATCGGGTCGGCCCTGCTGACCGCGCTTCTGCCGCTGGTCTGGCAGGCGCCAACCGTGCCGCAATGGCTGATGCTGATCGGCATCGGCCTGATCGCCACGCTGGGCCACCTGCTGATCACCCGCGCCTATGTTCATGCCGAGGCGTCGCTGCTGGCGCCGCTGGCCTTCACCGAAATCGTGATGGCCACCATCCTGGGCTGGTGGTATTTCGGCGACTGGCCCGACAGATGGACCTTTGCAGGTGTGACCATGCTGATTGCTTCGGCGGTGTATATTTCCTGGCGCGAGCGTCAGGCCACGGCCCGCCCGTGACAGAGGACACCCCTCCTGCGGCCGGGGCGCAACCCGTGGTGCCCGACGCCGACTGGTCGGCGCATCATCCCGGCCCCCCGCCGCCCGCACCGCGCCCCCGGCCGCCGCGCCTGAGCGAAATCCTGTCCACCCTGGCCGAGGATGAAAGCCGCGACCGCGTGGCCATTGCCGACATGCTGGAAACCATGCGGGCCCGCGCCTTCGGGGCGCTGCTGCTGATCTTTGCCTTTCCGAACATCCTGCCCTCGCCGCCGGGGCTGGCGGGCATCCTTGGCCTGCCGCTGATCTTCCTGTCCACCCAGATGATGCTGGGCATTTCCCCCTGGCTGCCGCAGGTCATCGCCCGCCGCTCGATGCCGCGCAGCACTTTCGCGGGCATGGTCACCCGGCTGACCCCGTGGCTGGAACGGGCAGAGCGCCTGTTGAAGGCGCGGCTTCAGATGCTGGCCTGGCCGGTATCGCAGCGGCTGATCGGCGGGGTCTGCCTGATCCTGTCCATCGCGCTGGCGCTGCCGATTCCCTTTGCGAACATGGCGCCCTCGGTGGCGATCTGTCTGATCGGCCTTGGCGTTCTGGAACGGGACGGCGTGTGGATCATGATCGGCCTTGCCGCCGCGACCGGCGCGCTGATCTATGTCGCGGGCCTTGGCTACGCGCTGCTCAAGTCGGCGCTTTTCGTGCTGGCCAACGCCTTCTAGCCGCGCCTGCGCCGCATCAGCCGCTCCTCGACCCGGCCCTTGACCAGCCAGGCCACCGCGAAGGCCCAGATGGCGATGGCCTCGAACCACAGGATCAGCATCCCGTCGCTGACCAGTTTCTGCGGCCCCTCCGGCCCGCGGATGCGAAACCATGACGCGACGATGACCGCGCCCGCCATGATCAGGATCGTCCAGCCGCAGGCCCGGTAGATGCGCCGGCGCAGCGGGCGGGCGGTGCGGGCGAACTTGCGCAGGCAGACCGCCGCCAGGGCGCAGAGAAAGACGATGGCACTGGCATAATGCGCCAGCGCCGCAATCTTGTAGCCAAAAGCCTGCTGGGTGATCGAGCCCAGCAGATTGGCATTGGTCCGCACCTCGTTCGGGAAATAGGCCACGCCGAAGGCGGCGATGCCGGCCACCGTTGTCATCAGGTCATCCGAGACATGTTCGCCCCTGCCCCGCGAATGGCCCGGATAGGCGATCAGGAACAGCCCGATTGCCGTCAGAACGCCTACGAAGGCGTCACGCATCAGCGTGTGGTAATAGTCGGAAATCGACGGCTCGATACTGTGCTGGCTGGCCAGACCGCCCACGATCAACACCAGCGGCAGCGCCAGCCCCAGCCAACCCAGGGTGCGGCGCATCCGGTAATAGGCGCGCAGAACATCGTCGCGATCGGTGTCGGTCATCGGGCGCTCCGGGGCGGTCACAGCGACCGGACTATGCCGCAGCCGCGCCCGCGCCGGAAGGTGCCGGTTCAGCCGCCGCGAAACCGGGGCGCGCGCTTTTCCAGAAACGCCATGACGCCTTCGCGGAAATCGGCGCTGCGGCCACATTCGCCCTGCAACCGTGCCTCCAGCGCCAGCGCGCCACCAAGGTCAAGATCAAAGCTGGTCCGAAGCGCCTGTTTCAGCGCGCGATAGGCCACGGTCGGGCCATTGGCCAGATGCGCCGCCCGCGCCGTCACCACCGCCTCGAATTCGGCATCGGGCACCGCTTCCCAGATCATGCCCCAATCGGCGGCCTGCCGGGCACTGATCTTTTCGGCAAAAAGGGCCGCCCCCATGGCGCGGGCCAGCCCGATCTGGCGCGGCAACCAATGCGTGCCGCCGGCATCGGGGATCAGACCGATCCGGGTGAAGGCCTGGATGAAGCTGGCGCTTTCGGTGGCGATCACCACGTCGCAGGCCAGCGCCAGATTGGCCCCTGCCCCGGCCGCCGCCCCGTTGACCGCCGCAATCACCGGCACCGGACATTCGGTGATCAGCCGCAGCAGCGGCACATATTCATTGTTGAGGATGCCCTCGAAATCGACCGCCGCGATGGATTGCGCATCTTGCAGATCCTGCCCCGAGCAGAAGGCCCGTCCGGTGCCCGTCAGCACGATGCAGCGCGCCGAGGTCTGCGCCTGCCGCAGCGCCTCGGCCAGTTCGCGGCGCAGAAGCGAGGACAGTGCGTTCATCACCTCGGGCCGGTTCAGCGCGATGGTCGTCACGCCGCCAGCTTCGGTTACCCGGATCGTTTCCCACGCCATTCGATGCCCCTCCCACAACTTGCGGGCAGGATGGCGTGGCGCGCGCCGGCCCGCAAAGGGGAACGCGGCGTCACTTCTTCAGGATTTCCTCCAGCCGCGCCTGTTCATCGGCGGAAAGGCCATCCTCGGGCGTGGGTTTGCGGCGAAAGGTGGCAAAGGCAATGCCGCCGGCCACCAGCAGCATCGCGGGTCCGGCCAGCCACAGGATCAGGTTCGATCCGCTAACGCGCGGGTTGAACAGCACGAATTCGCCATAGCGGTCGACCAGAAAGTCGATCACCTGTTCGTCGCTGTCCCCGGCGGTCAGCCGCTCGCGGATGATGATGCGCAGGTCGCGGCTGATGGCGGCGTTGGAATCGTCGATGGATTCGCCCTGACAGACCGGGCAGCGGATCTGCCGGCTGATGTCGCGCGCCCGCGCCTCAAGCACGGGATCGGCCAGCATCTCGTCGGGCTGCACCGCAAGCGCGGGCGTGGCGGCCAGCAGCAGGGCCAGAAGGGCAGCGCGGAGGGCGGTCATTCGGCGGGCACTCCGGCCAGCCGGGTCTTGGCCGCCCCGGCCGCCACGCGATAGCGGCGATCGGTCAGGCTGAGCAACCCGCCAAGCGCCATCAGCGCGCAGCCGGTCCACAGCCAGCTTGCGAAAGGCTCGATATAGCCGCGCACCGCCCAGCCACCGGCCGGTTGGGGATCGCCGATCACCAGATAAAGATCGCGGAAGGCGCCCTGATGGATCGCGGCCTCGGTCGTGGGCATCGCCTGCACCGGATAGACCCGCTTTTCGGGATAAAGCGTCGCCACCGCCGCGCCGGCCTTGGTCACCACCATCTCAGCCATGGTCGAGGTATAGTTCGGCCCCGGAACCTGACGCACATCCTTGAGCGTGATCTCATAGGCGCCAAGGGGGAAGGTTTCGCCCAGTTGGGCCACGCGGATAACCTCGACCTTCCAGGAATGAAGCGCGGCCACAGCGAAGATCACGATGCCCAGGCCGGCGTGGGCGGTGGCCTTGCCCCAGTCTGCCCTTGGCAGGCGGAACAGCCTGCCCAGCCGGTTTCCGCCGCGGCCGGTGCGGCTCCACAGGTCAAGCGCAGCCCCCAGCACCACCCAGGCCGCAAGCGCCACGCCCACCGGCCCAAGCGCCGACCGTCCGGTCTGCATCGCGAAGGCCAGCCCACCCAAGGCAACGGTCAGCACCAGCACCGGCCCAAGACCCGCCAGCGCCCGGCCCAGATTGCCGCGCTTCCACGCCAGCATTGCCCCCGCCGGCAGGATCACCGCCAGCACCACGATGAAGGGCGTGAAGGCCGCGTTGAAGAACGGCTCGCCCACGGAAACGGTGCGCCCGATCACAACCTCGGCCAGAAGCGGCCAGATCGTGCCGATGAAGACCACAAAGGCCGACACCGCCAGAAGGATGTTGTTCGCCACCAGGGCGCTTTCGCGGCTGACCAGCCCGAACAGCCCCTTCGCCTCCATCACCCCGGCCCGCAGCGCAAAAAGCAGCAGCGCACCGCCGGTGAAGAAGGCAAGGATCGCCAGGATGAACACACCCCGCGCCGGATCGCTGGCGAAGGAATGGACCGATGTGATGACGCCCGAGCGCACGATGAAGGTGCCGATCAGCGAGAAGCCGAAGGCAAGGATCGACAGCAGGATGGTCCAGCTTTTCAGCGATTCCCGCTTTTCCACCACGATGGCGGAATGAAGTAGCGCCACCGCCAGCAGCCAGGGCATGAAACTGGCGTTCTCGACCGGATCCCAGAACCAGAACCCGCCCCAGCCCAGTTCGTAATAGGCCCACCAGGACCCAAGGGCGATGCCGATGGTCAGGAAGACCCAGGCGCTCAGCGTCCAGGGCCGGACCCAACGCGCCCAGGCGGCATCAACCCGGCCCTCGATCAGGGCGGCGACGGCAAAGGAAAACGCCATCGAAAGGCCGACATAGCCCAGGTAAAGGAACGGCGGATGGAAGGCGAGACCGGGGTCTTGCAACAGCGGGTTCAGGTCCTGCCCGTTCAACGGAGGCTCGGCCAGCCGCCAGAACGGGTTGGAGGTGAAGATCAGGAAGGCCAGAAACGCCACCCCGATGGACCCCTGCACCGCAATCACCCGCGCGCGCAGCGTGGCCGGCAGATTGGCCCCGAACCACGCCACCGCCGCCCCGAACAGCGCCAGGATCAGCACCCAGAGCAGAAGCGACCCCTCATGATTGCCCCAGACGCCGCTGACCTTGTAGAGCATCGGCTTCAGCGTGTGGCTGTTGGCCGTCACCACCGCCAACGAGAAATCCGACACGACAAAGGCCCAGGTCAGAACCCCGAAGGCAAAGGCAACCAGCGCAAGCTGCGTCACCGCGGCGGGGGCCGCCAGCGCCATCAGCGCCGGGTTGCGCTGCTGCGCGCCCCACAGCGGCACGACGGTCTGCAAGACCGCCACCATCAGGGCAAGGATCAGGGCAAAATGGCCTAGCTCGACGATCATCTGGCGGTCTCCTTCGCGCGGTATCCTACCGGGCAGCGATGGCGGATGCCATGGGCTGCGCGAATGGGTCGCGCCATTGTGCATCTGCCAGATGCCTTTTGCAGCGGCAGACCGCAAACGGCTGGCCCGCCGCGCCGACCGTGCGAAAGATCATGCCTGGAGGAAAAACGTGTTCGACCAGCCAACCCGGTCGAAATGACCCCGTCCGTGGCCGGGGGCGCCGCCCCCGGACCCCCGGGGTATTTTCGCCAACTGGAAGGGCAAGACATCTTCCACTTGGCTCAAATACCCCCGCCGGAGGCGCCTTTTCAGCGGTCGCGATAGCTGTGCCGGTTGCCCTGCGGGTCGGTCACGATCCAGCCGCCCTGCCCGTCCGGTTGCAGATAGCCCGGTCCCACCGGCACCTTGCCGTGGCCGCCGGGCAGGTCCAGCACATAAAGCGGCTGCGCGATGCCGGTCAGCCGGCCCCGCAAGGCGGCCATGATCGCCTGCCCCTCGGCCAGCGGCAGGCGGAAATGGCCGGTGCCCTTGGCCAGATCTGGATGGTGCAAATAATAGGGCTTCACCCGATGCGCGATCAGCTTGCGGAACAGGGATTCCAGCGTGCCGGCATCGGCATTCACCCCGCGCAGCAGCACGGTCTGCGACAGAAGCGGCAGCCCGGCGCGGGTCAGCCGGCGGAAGGCGGCCGCTGCGGCGGGCGTGATCTCGTCGGGGTGGTTGGTGTGGATCACCACCCAGACCGGCAACCGGCGGTCCAGCACCTCGGCCAGGGCCGGCGTTACCTTTTCGGGGGCGACCACGGGAATACGGGTGTGGAACCGCACCAGTTCGACCGAGGGGATATCTTCCAGCGCCGTCAGCATTGCCCCCAGCCGGCGCGGTGACAGCACCAGCGGGTCGCCCCCGGTAAAGATCACCTCGCGCACCGCAGGGGTGGCGCGAAGATAGTCCAGCACCTGCGCGAAACCGTCTTCGGACAGGCTGCCGGTATCTCCCACCGTCTCGCGGCGGAAACAGAAGCGGCAATAGACCTCGCAGGTCTGGGTGGCGTGCAGGATGGCGCGGTCGGGGTAGCGGTGGGTCAGGCCCGGCACCGGGCGATGGGCATCGTCGCCGATCGGATCGGCCAGTTCTTCGGGGCGGATCATCAGTTCGGCCACCGAGGGCACCACCTGCGCGCGCACCCCCGCACTGTCGCGCGGCAGCGCCGGGGGGATGCGGATGCGGAACTCGGCCGCCACCGCCTCAAGCTGCGGGCCGTCTGCCGGATCGGCCAGACCCTCGCGGATCAGGTCATCCACGCCGGTCAGGGCGCGCGGCAAGGCATCGGGGCGGAAGGTTTCGGTCATGACGCGGGCGCTCTATCGCCGCCCCACCTGCGCCGCAAGCACAGCTTTGCCGAAGCCACCGGAAGGACGCGCGGAAAGCGGCCTGTCAGTGCAACCGGAACTCTTTCACCACATGCCGCCAGTCGCCCGGCGAGATCAGCTTGCGGTGCGTGAAGCGCACCGAATGAAGCGGCCCGTCCAGACTTTGCTGCCAGAACTCGATGAATCGGAACAGTTCGGGATAATCCGGCGCCAGATCATAGGCCTGCCAGACGAAGGTATTAATAACGCTTCTATAATCCGGCATCCGATAGTAGATTTCGGCGGTCGTCAGCCCGTAGCCCTTCAGCATCAGTTCGGTCTCGCTTGCCTGCATCGTCGCGGCCTCCTTTCTGCACCTCTGGGCCATCCTGCCAGATTCATATTTTTATGCAATAATTTCAATGAATTGTCACTCAATGCGAAAGGCTGCTGCCAGTCCGCGCCCGCCACCATTGCACCCCATCTGCGGTATGGTGTAACTTGCAGCCAACAAAATCTGGGCCCCCAAGGGGCAGGCAAGGCAGAACGTGTCGGATATCCCCGAGAACAGCGAAAACCAGGGCGAAACGCCCGAACGGCCCACCTATCACGGACCGCAAATCGACATCGCGCAAGAGATGCGCACGGCCTATCTTGATTACGCGATGAGCGTGATCGTCAGCCGCGCCATTCCCGACCTGCGCGACGGGCTGAAGCCAGTTCACCGCCGCATCCTGTTTGCCATGAGCGAGACCGGCAACACCCACGACAAGCCCTATCGCAAGTCGGCCCGCCCGGTGGGCGACACGATGGGGAAATACCACCCCCATGGCGACAGCGCGATCTATGACGCGCTGGTCCGCATGGCGCAGCCTTTCAGCATGTCGCTGAAATTGCTGGATGGTCAGGGCAACTTCGGCAGTATGGACGGCGATACCGCCGCGGCGATGCGCTATACTGAAGTGCGGATGGACAAGCCCGCCGCCTTCCTTCTGACAGACATCGACAAGGACACCGTCGATTTCCAGGACAACTATGACGGCAAGGACAAGGAACCCACCGTCCTTCCCGCCCGCTTTCCCAACATGCTGGTCAACGGCGCCGGCGGCATCGCCGTCGGCATGGCGACCAACATCCCGCCGCACAATCTGGGCGAGGTGATCGACGCCACGCTGGCGATGATCCAGAACCCCGACATCAGCATGGAAGCGCTGATGGACATCGTGCCCGCCCCCGACTTTCCCACCGGGGCGCTGATCCTGGGCCGGTCCGGCGCGCGCAAGGCCTATCTTGAAGGCCGCGGCAGCGTGATCATCCGCGCCAAGACCCATGTCGAGGAAATCCGCAAGGACCGCTGGGCCATCGTGGTGGATGAGGTTCCCTATCAGGTGAACAAGGCCGCCATGATCGAGAAGATTGCCGAACTGGTGCGCGACAAGCGGATCGAAGGCATCTCGGGCGTGGCCGACGAAAGCGACCGCATCGGTGTGCGCGTGGTCATCGAACTGAAACGCGATGCCACGCCGGACGTTGTACTGAACCAGTTGTTCCGCTTCACGCCGATGCAGGTCTCGTTCGGCTGCAACATGCTGGCCCTGAATGGCGGGCGCCCGGAAACCCTGACCCTGCGCGACTTCCTGAGCCATTTCATTACCTTCCGCGAAGAGGTGGTGGCCCGGCGCACGGCGTTTGAACTGCGCAAGGCGCGCGAACGCAGCCATATCCTGTGCGGTCTGGCCGTTGCCGTGTCGAACGTGGACGAGGTGGTTGCCACCATCCGCGCCTCGGCCGACCCGGCGGAAGCGCGGGACCGGCTGATGACGCGCCGCTGGCCCGCGCATGACATTGTGGCCTATATCCGGCTGATCGACGATCCGACGCATCCGATCAACGAGGACGGCACCTACAACCTGTCCGAAGCGCAGGCCCGTGCGATTCTGGAACTGCGCCTGCAGCGGCTGACCGCGATGGGGGTGAAGGAAGTCACCGACGAGCTGGAAGAGCTGGCGGCGCGGATCAAGGATTATCTCGACATCCTGTCGTCGCGCGACCGGATCATGGGCATCATCTCGGACGAGTTGCTGGAAGTGAAGCAGATGTTCGCCGTGCCGCGCCGGACCGAGATCGTCGACTGGGAAGGCGATCTGGACGACGAAGACCTGATTGAGCGCGAGGATATGGTCGTGACCATCACCTCGGGCGGCTACATCAAGCGCACACCGCTGGCCGAATTCCGCAGCCAGAACCGCGGCGGCAAGGGTCTGGCCTCGATGCAGACCAAGGAAGACGATGTGGTGACCACCCTCTTCGTCGCCAACACGCACACCTGGCTGCTGTTCTTCACCACCGACGGCATGGTCTACAAGCTTAAGACCTGGCGCCTGCCGCTGGCGGGCCGCACCGCCAAGGGCAAGGCCATGGTCAACATCCTGCCCATCGAGACAGGGGTTTCCATCGCCGCGCTGATGCCGGTGGACGTGCCCGAGGAAGACTGGGCCAGCCTGCAGATCGTCTTTGCCACCAGCGATGGCGACGTGCGCCAGAACGACCTGTCCGATTTCACCAATGTGAAGCGGAACGGCAAGATCGCGATGAACCTGCCCGAAGGCGTGTCGCTGGTGAATGCCGCCATCGCGGACGAAAATGATGACGTGATGCTGGTGACCGCCGGCGGCCGCGCCATCCGCTTCTCGACCACCGAGATCCGGGTGTTCAAGTCGCGTGGTTCCACAGGCGTGCGCGGCATCCGGCTGGCGGCGGGCGACCGCGTGGTCAGCATGTCGATCATCCGCCACTTCGAGGCCACGCCGGAAGAACGGGAAGCCTATCTGAAGCAGCGCCGCCTGATGGCCGGCGTGACCGAGGATGAGGGGGACACGGATGACGAGGAAGAGACCGTCGCTGCCGGCCAGCTTTCGACCGAGCGTTATGCCGAAATGTCGGCGGCCGAAGACCTGATCCTGACCATCACCGCCATGGGCGCGGGCAAGCTGTCGTCCAGCCACGACTATCCGGTGCGGGGCCGGGGCGGCATGGGCGTCAAGGCGATGGACGGCGCCATGCGGGGCGGCCCGCTGGTGGCCTCGTTCCCGGTCGAGATCACCGACCAGATCATGCTGGCCACGTCTTCCGGCCAGTCGATCCGGGTGCCGGTGGATCAGATCAGCTTCCGCTCGCGCAGCGCCGGTGGCGTCAAGGTGCTGAACACCAAGGGCGAGGAAGAGGTGGTCTCGGTCGCCCGCGTGGCCGAACAGGGTGATGAAGAGGCTTGAGTTGCGCCTTGCCGCCCTGGCGGCGGAGGGGCAAACCCTGACCTACGGCGCCTTGGCCCGCGATCTGGGGCTGCGGATGGGCGAACTGACCGCAGCCCTTGAAGATCTGATGGAGCAGGATGCCGCCCTTGGCCGCCCGTTCCGGGCAGTGCTGTGCGAAGGCCGCCTGTCGCGCGGGTTGCCGGCGGCGGGGTTCTTCCTCAAGGCCGCGGCCTTGGGCCGCTTCGCCCCCGGTCAGGATGAGGCGGCCTTTGCCATGGCGGAACGGGCCGCCCTTTGGGCCGCACCGCCGTTAACCGACTGTTAAGGTTTTTCTTTCGTGAATCACCCGCAGCCGGCATAGAGGCGGCACCGGGCGCGCGCCCGGCGGACGGCGAAGCCCCCGACCACCCATTCCGGCCATGGCGATCAGAAGGTGCCCCCCGGTTCAGCCCCCGGTGCCCCATGTCTCGCCCGTTGCTTGCCGCCTTTCTTTCGCTTGCCCTGTCCGCGCCCCTGCCCGCCCTGTCCGACAGCCTTGGCCTGACCTGGGGCGAAGTCTCGGTCGGGCTGAATTCGGACCATCAGAAATCCCTCACGCTGGCGGGTGACTGGAAGATTTCGGACGCACATGGCCTGCAATTCGGCCTTGGCTATGCCGACCGCCCGCCGGGCGCCTGGCTGACCGTGGACGCCCACCTTTACCTTGCCCCCGCACCCGGCCGCAAATACGGCTTCTTTCTGGGCGTGGCCGATCTGGACGGTGAGGAATTCACCGTGGTGCAGGGTGGCGTCGCCGGGATGCTGGCGCTGTCGGACCGCACCGTTGTGCAAGGCCGGGCCGGGCTTGGCCTGTCGGACAGTGATCTGGATTACCTGACCGTCTCTGCCAGCCTGTCGCACGATCTGTCCGACCGCCTGCAAATCTATGGTTCGGCGATGCTGGCCGAATTCGACGAAACCACCTTCCGCGCCGTCGCGCACGAACTGGCCCTTGGCCTGCGCTACCGGATCGGCAATGGCGCCAGCCTGTCCTTGGCCGTGGTGACGGACGGGCTTTCGGGCCGCGACGGCGCCCCGTCGGACACCCGCGTCGAACTGGGCCTGCGCTGGACCTTCGGCGGTTCGGGCAGCGACGACCCGGTCGCCGACCGCGCCTTCGACACGCCGCAGCCGGTGGATGTGCTGATCCGGCGCGGCCTGTTCTGAGCCTTCCCATGGCCACGCTCTTCGCCTAAGAACGCGGCCATGACAGAGCCTCTTCACATCATCGGCGGCGGCATGGCCGGGTCCGAGGCCGCCTGGGCCGCGGTGCGCCTGGGCGTTCCCGTGGTCCTGCACGAAATGCGCCCCAAGGTCGGCACCTTTGCGCACCGCACCGGGCTTTTCGCGGAAATGGTCTGTTCCAATTCGTTCCGCTCGGACGATGACGAACGCAATGCCGTGGGCCTGCTGCATTGGGAAATGCGCGCGGCGGGCGGGCTGGTGATGGAAATGGCCAGCCGCCACCGCCTGCCCGCCGGCGGGGCGCTGGCGGTGGACCGCGATCCCTTTGCCGAAGCCGTGACCGAACGGCTGCGGTCGCATCCGCTGGTGTCCGTCGCGGAAGAAGAGGTGACCGAACTTCCCGCCACGGGCCAATGGATCGTGGCCACCGGCCCCCTGACCAGCGGCGCGCTGGCCCAGTCGATCCGCGCCGCCACCGGGGCCGAGGCGCTGGCCTTCTTCGACGCCATCGCGCCCATCGTCTATGCCGACAGCGTGGACATGTCGGTCGCGTGGATGCAATCGCGCTATGACAAGGGCGAGACGGTCGAGGAACAGACCGCCTACATGAACTGCCCGATGGACAAGCCGCAGTATGAGGCCTTCATCCATGCGCTGCTGGCGGCGGAAAAGACCGCCTTCCACGAAGGCGAAACGGCGGGCTATTTCGACGGCTGCCTGCCCATCGAGGTGATGGCCGAACGTGGCCGCGAAACGCTGCGCCACGGCCCGATGAAGCCGGTCGGCCTGACCAATGCCCACCGGCCCGAGGTCAAGCCCTATGCCGTGGTGCAACTGCGCCGCGACAACAAGCTGGGCACGCTCTACAACATCGTCGGTTTCCAGACGAAGATGAAGTATGGCGCGCAAACCGATGTTTTCCGTATGATTCCCGGGCTTGAGAACGCCAGTTTCGCCCGGCTTGGCGGCATCCACCGCAACACCTTCATCAATTCGCCCACGCTGCTGGACGAACAGATGCGGTTGAAATCGCGGCCGAACATCCGCTTTGCCGGCCAGATCACCGGCGTCGAAGGGTATGTGGAAAGCGCCGCCATGGGCCTCTTGGCCGGGCGGATGGCGGCGATGCAACTGCTGGGGCAGGCCCTGCCCCCGCCGCCGCCCGAAACCGCCATGGGCGCGCTGGTGACCCATATCACCGACGGGGCCGAGGCCAAGACCTTCCAGCCGATGAACGTGAACTTCGGCCTCTTCCCCCCGATTGATGCCAAGGGCGGCCGCAAGGGGCGCAAGGATCGCTACAAGGCCTATACCGACCGGGCGAAGGAAGCCTTCCTCGCATGGCTCGGGTAACGCGCTTCGCGCCCTCGCCCACCGGCCCGCTGCATCTGGGCCATGCCTATGCCGCGCTGGTGGCCGCCGAACGCGGTGACCGCTTCCTGTTGCGGATCGAGGACATCGACACCGCCCGGTCCAAACCGGAATGGGAGGCCGCGATCCTTGACGATCTGGCCTGGCTGGGGCTGCGCTGGGAAACCCCGGTCATGCGACAGTCGGACCGCCTGCCCGCCTATCGCGCGGCGCTGGACCGGCTGACCGGGCTTGGGCTGACCTATGCCTGCACCTGCACACGCGGCGACATCCGCGCCGCCCTGTCCGCCCCGCAGGAAGGGGCCACGGTGATGGGGCCGGACGGGCCGGTCTATCCCGGCACCTGCCGCAGCAAGGGGCACGCCAGCGGCGCGGTGCGGCTGGACATGGCGGCGGCGATGCGCCGGCTGGGCACTGTCACCTTCACCGACAGTGGCACAAGCCCCGGCCCCCACAGCTTCGACGGGCCGACACTGTGCCGGGAAGTGGGCGACATCGTGCTGGCGCGCAAGGACATCGGCACCTCCTACCATCTGGCGGTGGTGGTGGACGATGCCGCGCAAGGCATTACCGAAGTCACCCGTGGCGAAGACCTGTTCGAGGCGACCGCGATCCATGTCGTGCTGCAACGCCTGCTGGACCTGCCGACCCCGGCCTATCACCACCACCGGCTGATCCGGGATGAGGCCGGCAAGCGGCTGGCCAAGCGGGACGATGCCCGCGCCCTGGCGAATTACCGGGCCGAAGGCCTGTCACCCCAGGACATCCGGCAGATGATCGGGCTCTGACAGGTTTCTTCGAAGAAACTTGCAAATTCCTTCGAAGGAATTTGTCCCTCAGCCCATCGGCTGGGAAATCACCATCTCGTCACCCTCCCGAACCGCGGTGTAGAAGCAGGACCGCCGGTTGGTGTGGCAGGCCGGGCCGGTCTGGTTGACCAGCGCCAGCAGGCAATCGCGGTCGCAATCCAGCCGCAGTTCGACCAGCCGCTGCACATGGCCCGAGGTTTCGCCCTTGACCCAGAACGCGGCGCGCGACCGGCTCCAATAGGTGACCCGGCCCGTTTCCAGCGTGCGTGCCACGGCATCGGCGTTCATCCAGGCCAGCATCAGCACCTCGCCCGTCGCATGATCCTGCGCGATGCAGGGGATCAGCCCGGCGGCATCGTATTTCAGGCTGGACGGATCGAAAGCCATGGCGGTTCTCCTTGGCGGGGGGTGCGGCTGGCATTACATAGGGGCCTTGCGGAGGGCAAGGGATGAGCGACGCCGATCTTGTGAAGCTGTATTCGGGGCGCATCCTGGCGCTGACGACCGACATTCCGCATCTGGGCCGCCTGCCCGCCCCGCAGGGCAGCGCACGCAAACGCTCGCCGCTCTGTGGATCGACCGTGACCGCCGATGTGGTTCTGCGGGACGGCCGGGTGGCCGAATTTGCGCAGGATGTGAAGGCCTGCGCGCTTGGCCAGGCCTCGGCGGCGATTCTGGGCCGGGTGGTGATCGGCCGCAGCCGGGCCGAACTGGAGGCCGCCCGCGAAGCGTTGCGCGCCATGTTGCAGGGCGGCCCCGTCCCTGATGCGCCGTTTGACGGCTACGAAGTGCTGACCCCCGCGCGCGACTACAAGAATCGCCACGCCTCGATCCTGCTGGCGCTGGAGGCGGCCTGCGCGGCCTGCGCCGCGGCAGAGGCCGCCACCGCCTAAAAAAACCGCCGCGCACCGGGTTGCGGTGGCGGCGGCAGGAGCGTGTCTGAGGCGCGCGAGAGGCAGAAACCGCAATCGGGACAGACGGGTTACGCAGGCGCCTTGGGGACAGACCGCAGGCAGAAACGGATCAGACGGTGCCGGGCAGCGCCAGCGCGGCAAACAGCACGGCAAAAAGGACGGTCACACCAAGGATGTCCTCTACCAGCGAAACCTCGGACCGGGTGACGGCAGCTTTCAGGCGGGCGATCATGGCGGTGCTCCATTAACCTTTGTTGCCTGATTGTTCTCATATTACGGAACACCTGTAAAGAACTTTTTAGGAACATATGAGATCGAAGGGGGAACATCCCCGCAGAAGGCCCGCGGGCGGGCCTATCCGACCGTGATCAGCCGGATCGCCCGGTCCTGATCCAGTAGCCACAGCAGCGTGCGGGCGGCCTTGCCCCGCGCGCCCTGCAAGCCCGGATCGGTGGTCAGCAAGGCACGCGCATCCATCTGCGCCACCGCCATCAGGCCCGACTGCCGTTCCAGATCGGCCACCCGGAACCGGGGCAGGCCGGATTGCGCGGTGCCGATCAGATCACCCGCGCCCCGCATCGCCAGATCTTCCTCGGCAATGCGGAAACCGTCCTCGGTGTCGCGGATCGTCTTCAAGCGGCGCTCGCCCCCCTCGCTCAGCGGCGGCTGATAAAGCAGCAGGCAGGTCGACTCCTGCGTGCCCCGCCCGACCCGGCCACGCATCTGGTGCAGTTGCGCCAGACCAAAGGTCTCGGCCCGCTCGATGACCATGATGCTGGCATTGGGCACGTTCACGCCCACCTCGATCACCGTGGTCGCCACCAGCACGGCGGTTTCGCCGGAGACGAAACGCGCCATCGCGGCGTCCTTCTCGGCCGGCGGCATCTGGCCATGCACCAGCCCGACGCGGCCCTCTCCCAAGGCGGCGCGCAGGTGCTGGAACCGCTCGACCGCCGAGGCAAGATCGACCACCTCGCTTTCCTCGACCAGCGGACACACCCAATAGGCCTGCCGCCCTTCGACAATGGCGCGGTTCAGATGCCCCACCACCTCATCCATCCGCGCATCCGACACCAGCGCGGTGCGGATCGGCTTCCGCCCCGCCGGTTTCTCGTCCAGCACCGAAACATCCATGTCGCCGTAACTGGCCAGCGCCAGGCTGCGCGGGATCGGCGTTGCCGTCATCACCAGCACATCGACCGCCTGCCCCTTGGCGCCCAGTTCCATCCGCTGCGCCACGCCGAAGCGGTGCTGTTCGTCCACCACCGCCAGCCGCAGGTCATGGAACGCCACGTCTTTCTGAAAGATCGCATGGGTGCCCAGCAGGATGTCGATCCGCCCCGCCGCCAGATCGGCCAGCTTGGCCGCACGGTCCGCCCCCTTGTCGCGCCCGGTCAGGATGTCCACCCGCACCCCCGCTGCGGCGGCCAGCGGCTGCAGCCCCTCCATATGCTGACGGGCCAGGATTTCGGTCGGCGCCATCAGCGCGCCCTGCCCGCCCGCCTCGACCGCGATCAGCAGGGCAAGGAAGGCGACCAGCGTCTTGCCCGCCCCCACATCACCCTGCAACAGCCGGTTCATCCGCAGGCCGGATGCCATGTCCTCGGCAATCTCGGCCACCGCGCGGGTCTGCGCGGCGGTGGGGGCATAAGGCAGGCTGTCCAGCACCTTGCGCTGCAAGGCGCCGGTGCCGATGCTGGCAATGCCCTTGCCGCGCCGCAGGGTCTGGCGCGCCAGAGACAGCGTCAGTTGATGGGCAAACAGCTCATCATAGGCCAGCCGCTGCCGGGCCGGATGGTCGGGCGCCACCGCGGCGGCATCCTTCGGCGCATGAACCGCCTCGACCGCATCACGCCAGTCAGGCCACCCCTCGCGCGCCTTCAGGCCGGGGTCGATCCATTCCGGCAATGGCGGTGTCCGCGCCAGGGTTGAGGTCACGGCCTTCTGCACCAGCTTCTGCGTGATGCCCGCCGTCAGCGGATAGACCGGCTCATAAGCCGGCAGATCGCCCGCCTCCTCGGGCCGCAGCACATGGTCGGGGTGAACCATCTGCGCCAGCCCGTCGAACAGCTCGACCTTGCCCGAAACCACCCGGCGCTGGCCGGTCGGCAGCAGCTTTTGCAGATAGTCGGCCCGGGCGTGAAAGAAGACCAGCGCCCAGTCAAGCTTCGCATCGCGCACGTTCACCCGATACGGCCCGCCCTTGCGCCGCGACGGGACATGCGGGCCGACCTCGACCTCGACCGTTACCGTGGTGGGCGGCACCACGTCGCGCACGCTGTCGCGGCGGCTGCGGTCCACCCCGGAATGGGGCAGCAGGAACAGCAGATCCTTCGGCCGCCGCACCTCAAGCGCCTCGAAGGCGCGGGCGGATTTTTCGCCCACGCCATCCAGCGTTTCCAGATCCGCGAACAGCGGAAACAGGATCTCGGGGCGGCTCATGCGGCGCCGATGAGGGCGAGCCAGCCGTCCTCGTCGATCATGCGGATGCCAAGGCGTTCGGCATCCTTCGCCTTGGACCCCGCCCCCGGCCCGGCGACCAGAAGGTCGGTCTTGGCGCTGACGCTGCCGGCAACCTTGGCGCCCAAAGCCTCGGCCCGGGCCTTGGCCTCGGCGCGGGTCATCTTTTCCAGCGTGCCGGTGAAAACCACGGTCAGCCCGGCCACCGGGCTGGCGGCGGCGCGGGCCACCGGGGGCACGATCTCGCGCAACTGCGCTACCAGTGCCTCGACCGCATCGCGCTCATGGCTGCCCTGCGCCAGCGTGCTGACAAGCGAGGCCGCCAGAACCGCCCCCAGCCCCTCGATCGACAGCATCTCCTCCCAGGCGGCGCGCGCTTCCGGCGCCACGGGATCGGTCTCCCACACCCTGTCGCGCGCCTCTTTCACCCGCGCACGACGCCCCTCTTCGGCGGCGGCGGCCCGTTCGGCTGCCTCTGCCTCATCGGCGGCCAGATGGCGCAGCGCGGCGGGGTGCGCCGCATCAATGGCGGCGGAAAGTGCGGCCCAGTTCAGGTAATGCCGCGCCAGATCCTTGGCCGCCACCTCGCCCAGATGACGGATGCCAAGCGCGAACAGGAAGCGTTCAAAGGCGATCCTGCGCCGGTCCTCGATGGCGGCGAACAGCTTTTCAACGCTGCGCTTGCCGAATCCGTCGCGGTTTTCCAGCCGCATCAGGTTGCGGGCGTTGCGTTCGGCCAGGGTGAAGATGTCGGCGGGCGTCTTCACCGGCAGGTCCGGGTCGGCAAAGAACAGCTCGATCTGCTTCGCCCCCAGACCTTCAATGTCAAAGGCGGCGCGGCTGACGAAATGCTTCAGCTTTTCCACCGCCTGGGCCGGGCAGATCAGCCCGCCCGTGCAGCGGCGGATGGAATCGCCCGGCTCGCGGATCGCCGGGCTGCCGCAATCGGGGCAGGTGTCGGGCAGGACATAGGGCACCGCCCCCTCGGGACGTTTCGTCAGGTCGACATCCGCCACCTTCGGGATCACGTCCCCCGCGCGGTAAACCTGCACCCAGTCGCCGACGCGAATGTCCTTGCCGTCACGGATGGGCTGGCCGGCATTGTCGCGCCCGGCGATGTAATCTTCATTGTGCAGCGTGGCGTTGCTGACCACCACACCGCCCACCGTGACCGGCGTCAGCCGCGCGACCGGCGACAGCGCGCCGGTGCGGCCAACCTGGATGTCGATCGCCTCAAGCCGCGTCCAGGCCAGTTGCGCGGGAAACTTGTGCGCAATTGCCCAGCGGGGCGTGGTGGCGCGAAAGCCAAGCCGCTGTTGCAGCGCAAGATCGTTCACCTTGTAGACCACGCCGTCGATGTCATAGCCCAGCGTCGCACGCTGCGCCTCGATGGCGCGATACTGCGCCAGCAGGGCCGCGGGACCATCGCACAGCGCCGTCAGCGGGTTGGTCTGGAACCCCATCGCGCGCAGCCGGGCGATGGCGTCGAACTGGGTGGCGGCCAGCGGTTCGGACAGCTCTCCCCAGGCATAGGCAAAGAACCGCAGCGGCCGGGCGGCTGTGATCCGGGAATCAAGCTGGCGCAGGCTGCCGGCGGCGGCATTGCGCGGGTTGGCAAAGGTCTTGTCGCCCGCCGCCGCCTGCCTGTCATTCAGCGCAGCGAAATCGGCATGGGACATGTAGACTTCGCCCCGCACCTCCATCACCGCAGGGGCGCCTGTCACGCGCGCCGGAATGTCGGCAATGGTCAGGGCGTTTTCGGTGACGTTCTCGCCCACCTCACCATCGCCACGGGTGGCGGCCTGCACCAGAACGCCGCCTTCATAGCGCAGCGACAATGACAACCCGTCGATCTTGGGTTCTGCGGTGAACAGCAGCGGTCCCTCAAGTCCAAGATACTTGCGCACCCGGTCTTCGAAATCGGCCACATCGCCCTCTTCAAAGGCATTTTCCAGGCTCAGCATCCGCACGGCATGGGTGATCTTGCCAAAGCCGTCAGCCACCCCCGCGCCCACCTGATCTGACGGGCTGTCGGCGCGCTTCAGGCTGGGAAACCGGGCCTCGATTTCGGCGTTGCGCCGTTTCAGCGCGTCATAGTCGGCATCGCTGATCTCGGGGGCATCAAGGGTGTGATAGGCCTCATTCGCCGCCACAAGGCGGGCGGCAAGGTCGGCAAGCTCTGCCCGCGCCTCGGTCTCGGTCAACTGGTCCACAGGTTTCGGCGCCATTACCCCCTCCACACTTCCGCCGAACCTAGGCGGAGGTTCGGGGCAGGTAAAGGGTGGCCGCCCGGTTCAGGTCCGGGCGGACCGACAGGTGTCAGGCGGTTGCGGCCAGACGCGGAGCGCCGGCTTTTTCCGACGCGGCCGGGTCGCGCAACACATAGCCACGCCCCCAGACCGTTTCGATGTAGCTGTCGCCCGCCGTCGCCTCGGCCAGTTTCTTGCGCAGCTTGCAGATGAAAACGTCGATGATCTTCAGTTCCGGCTCATCCATGCCGCCGTAAAGGTGATTGAGGAACATTTCCTTGGTCAGCGTGGTGCCCTTGCGCAGCGAAAGCAGCTCCAGCATCTGGTATTCCTTGCCGGTCAGATGCACCGGCGTGCCTTCCACATCAACGGTCTTGGCGTCCAGATTCACCGTGATCCGCCCGGTGCGAATGACCGACTGGCTGTGCCCCTTGGACCGGCGGATGATGGCATGGATGCGCGCGACCAGTTCTTCGCGATGGAAGGGCTTGGTCATGTAATCATCGGCGCCGAACCCGAAGCCGCGCAGCTTGCTTTCGGTATCATCGGCCCCCGACAGGATCAGGATCGGGGTTTCCACCTTGGCCATGCGCAACTGACGCAGCACTTCATGCCCCGACATGTCAGGCAGATTCAGGTCCAGCAGGATCAGGTCGTAGTCATAGAGCTTGGCCAGGTCGATGCCGTCTTCGCCCATGTCCGTGCAATAGACGTTGAGATTGGCATGGGTCAGCATCAGTTCGATGCTGCGCGATGTCGTGGGATCGTCTTCGACGAGGAGAATGCGCATCGGGGTTCGCTCCGCTCAGATGTCGTCAGGGGCCGGGGGATCTTCGTTAACGACATTGGCGATCAATGGTTAATGCAACGTTACTAACGCATTACAGGATCAACACACAACCTAAAGTTGTCTGTATTTCTGAATCGAGGTGACTTTCAGCGCCTTCTCCCCATGCGTTTCCACCGCCTGGCGCCAAAGCGTGAACTCCTCCTCCGACAGGGCATAGCGTTCCAGGGCTTCGGACTGGGGAATCAGCCCGTGCAGAACGGCCTTGACCACCACCGCCTTGCGGCTGGCAACCCAGCGGCGGGTATCGGGCGGGGGCAGATCGGCCCGGCTGAGGATCGAACCATCCGGCAGTGTCACCTGTCGCGGGCCGTCAACTTTTTTCAGATACATCGGCACCATACCTCTTGCGGCAGCAGGTCTGGCGGACAGACTGGCCCATCACGCTTAATCAATGCTGAAAGCCGGGGTTGAGAGTGCTGCGGATTTTCCTATATTTCTGCGATTGCCTCTGGCGCCCTGATCCCCGGACCCTGCCCCATGCCGCGCGACCTGACCCTGAACTCGCTGGGGCTGCCCAAGCCCGTTTCGGAAACCCGCGTGGTGGTGGCCATGTCGGGCGGTGTCGATTCCTCGGTTGTGGCGGCGGTTCTCAAGGACCAGGGCTATGACGTGGTCGGCGTCACCCTGCAGCTTTACGACCACGGCGCGGCACTGGCAAAAAAGGGCGCCTGCTGCGCGGGCCGTGACATTCATGACGCCCGCCGCGTGGCCGAGGCGATGGGATTTCCGCATTATGTGCTGGATTACGAAGACACCTTCCGCGAGGCGGTGATCGAGGAATTCGCCGATGCCTATCTGGCAGGCGCAACGCCGGTGCCCTGCATCCGCTGCAATGAACGGGTGAAGTTCAAGGATCTGATGGCCACCGCCCGCGATCTGGAGGCCGACTGCATGGCAACCGGCCATTACATCCAGCGCAAGATGGGCGCTGCGGGGGCCGAGCTGCACCGCGCCGCCGATCCGGCGCGGGACCAGTCGTATTTCCTGTTCTCGACCACGCCCGCCCAACTGGATTTCCTGCGCTTCCCGCTGGGCCATCTGGCCAGCAAGGCAGAAACGCGGGCGCTGGCGGCGAAATACGGGCTGCCGGTGGCAGACAAGCCGGACAGCCAGGACATCTGCTTCGTCCCGCAGGGCAACTATGCCGCCGTGATCGAGAAGCTGCGGCCGGGTGCCGCCGAACCGGGCGAGATAGTCGATCTTGAAGGCCGGGTTCTGGGCTCGCACCGGGGGGTGATCCATTACACGATCGGCCAGCGCAAGGGGCTGGGCATCGGGGGCCTGGGCGACCCGCTGTATGTGGTCAAGCTGGATGCCGATGCCCGCCGCGTGGTGGTGGGGCCGAAATCGGCCCTGTCCACGCGGGTGATCCCGGTGCGGGAAATCAACTGGCTGGGCGATGCCCCCTTTGACAGCCGGGCGGAATGGCATCTGGACGTGCGGGTCCGGTCAACCCGGCCACCGCGGCCGGCGGTGATCCGGCCGCTGTCGGCCACCGAGGCCGAGGTCGAACTGATCGAACCGGAAGACGGCGTCAGCGCCGGTCAGGCCTGCGTGTTCCACGACCCCGAGGGCAGCCGGGTGTTCGGCGGCGGCTGGATCTGGCGCGGTCGCTGAGCAGGCGTGCCGCCTGAGCAGGGCAAGCAGGGCGGGTCAGCCCGCCTCGCGTTGCGGCGCGGCTTCTTTCAGAATGAAAATATCCCCGCCGGAGGCTGTCACGCCA
The DNA here is from genome assembly GCF_003034965.1 of Fuscovulum blasticum DSM 2131. Classification (GTDB taxonomy): domain Bacteria; phylum Pseudomonadota; class Alphaproteobacteria; order Rhodobacterales; family Rhodobacteraceae; genus Pseudogemmobacter; species Pseudogemmobacter blasticus. The sequence continues at coordinate 104,449 of NZ_PZKE01000011.1, forward strand.
GATGGGCCAGGACCGAGGCCGCGGCGCGAAGCCCCGGCGGCTCGCCCCCTCGTCCCAACCGGTCCATCGTCAGGCGCATCGCTGCGGCCTGCGGGCCGGGGCCGGTCTCCAGCAGCGACAGAAGCGCCGGGGCAATGCGGTCGGGGCGGCAGTCGTTGCCAATGAACTCCGGCACGCAGCGGGTTTCCGACACCAGATTGACCAGCGTCACCGTGTCGATACGCGCCATCCGCCGCATCAGCCACAGCGAAACGGGCGCCATATCATAGGCGATCACCATCGGGCAGTTCTGCGCCGCCAGTTCCAGCGACACGGTGCCCGAGGCGGCCAGCGCCGCATCGGCGGCGGCAAAGGCGGCCGTGCGGGTGGCAACATCCGGCGCGGTCAGGATCACCGGCTGGCCGGGCCAGCCTTCGGTGGCCTGTGTCACATGGTCGGCAAGGTGCCGCGGCGTCGGCAGGACCACGCGCAATTCGGGGTGGCGGGCGGCCACCTCGCGCAAGGCCGCGCCAAAGGGGGCAATCAGGCGCGTCACCTCTGACCGGCGGCTGCCCGGCAGCGCCACGATCAGCGGCGCCCGGGGCGCAATTCCGTGCGCCGCGCGGAACGCCTGCGCCTGTGCCGGGGTCGCAGCCGGCTCGGCCACCACGGGATGGCCGACGAAATCGCAGGTCATTCCGGCGGCGGTCATATAGGGCGGCTCGAACGGCAGCAGCGCCAACACATGGTCGATCACCCGCGCCATCTTTGCCGCCCGACCGGGCCGCCAGGCCCAGACCGAGGGGGCGACATAATGGATGGTCAGCAGCTCCGGCTCGACATCCTTTACCAACCGGGCCACGCGCAGGCAGAAATCCGGGCTGTCGATCGTAATCAGGGCGGCCGGTCGCACGGCCAGAACACCCCTGGCCGCTTCGTGCAGCCGACGCCGCAGCGCAAGATACTTCGGCAGCACCTCGGCAATGCCCATGACCGACAGGTCTTCCATCGGGAACTGGCTGGACAGACCCTCGGCCTGCATGGCAGGGCCACCGATGCCTTCGAACTGCACCGCCGGATGAAGCTGCTTCAGCCCGGCCATCAGCGCCGCGCCCAGCCGGTCACCCGAGGGTTCGCCGGCGATGAGAAACAGCTTCATGTCGCGCCCCCGGTGCGGGCCGTTGCGCCCATTGCAGCCCGGCGGCCCGAAGTGACGGCCGGCACCACAAGGGCCGCTGTCACGCCCGCCCCCCTGACGACGCCGCGCGGGCCCAGAGGAACAGGCCCTGTTCGGCGGCCAGCGCCTGCATCTGGGGCAGATCGAGACAGATCACACCCCCTGCCTCCCAGGCGATGCCGCCAAGTCCGGCGGCGGCGGCGGCGGCAACGCTGGCGGGGCCAAGCGCCGGCAGGTCGATGCGACGGTCCTGCAAGGGCTTCGGTGCCTTGTAAAGCAGACCCCGCCCCGCCTGCGCGGGCGGGCGCAACGCGGCCGGCAGGCCCGCCACGGTGGCCAGCATCGCATCGGTTCCCGACAGCGTTTCTGCGGCAAGGCAAAGACCCTGCTGCACCACGCAGCCCTGCCCCACATCGACACGGCCAAGCGCCTCGGCAATGGCGGCGGCGCGGGCGGCATCCTGCTGGTCGCGCGCGGTGATCTGGCCGGCCAGAAGCCCTTCACCCGGAACCAGTGCGGGGGCGATCTCGGCCGCCCCGGCAATGGCCAGCCCGTCCTCCTCGAACAGCGCGATCACCTCGCGCAGCGTGGCATCGTCGCCCTGTGCCATGGCCTGCATCAGCCGCGGCACAATCTGCGCGGTGGCCGCATCGAACAGCGCCGGGTCCAACCGGGGACGGCGGACAGCCCCGGCAAAGGTCACCTGCGTCACGCCCGCGTCATGCAGGGCCGCAAAGAAGGGATAAAGCCGCTCGATACGGAAGGTCAGGTCGGGGGCCAGCCCTTCGGGTGGAAACCCGTCAAGCGCGGCGATGAAGGGCCGTTCGGGCAGCGCCGCAACCAGCGCCGCAGGCAAGGCCCCCGCGCCGGCAATCAGCGCCAGCGTCATTTCGGGCCCTTCGGCGTCAGGAAGCTGCGGTCACTGGCGGCCAGGATGAAATCGGCAATCTCGCGCACATAGGGGCTGTCGAAATCGTCGCTCAGGCGGGCGGCGCGTTCGTGGAAGGTGCCTTCGCCCTGCGCCAGCATCTGATAGGCGGCACGCAACTGGGTGATGCCGGCCCGCTCAACACCGCGGCGTTTCAGACCGACAAGGTTCAGCCCGTCCAGTTCGCCGCGCGGTGCCTGCACAAGGCCGTAGGGAATGACATCGTTGGTCACCATGGTGACGGCCCCGATGATGGCACCCTGCCCCACCCGCACCCATTGATGAATGCCCGACAGGCCGCCGACGATCACATCGTCGCCAAGGTGGACATGGCCCGCAATGGCGACGTTGTTCACCAGGATCACGCGGTTGCCGATCTGGGCATCATGGCCGACATGGGCGCCGGTCATGATCAGGCAATCGTCGCCGACGCGGGTGATGCCGCCGCCACCCTCGGTGCCGGTGTTCAGCGTCGCGCCTTCGCGAATGCGGGTGCGGGCGCCGATGATCAGGCGGGTGCGTTCGCCCTTGAACTTCAGATCCTGCGGCACCTCGCCCACGCATGCAAAGGGCCAGATCGTGCTGTCATCGCCGATCTCGGTCCAGCCGGTGATCACGGCGTGAGATTTCACCATCACGCGGGCGCCAAGGGTAACCTCGGGGCCGATCACGGCGAAGGGGCCGATATGGCAGTCAGGCCCGATCGTCGCGCCTTCCTCGACAAAGGCCGAGGGGTGGATGACGGCGGTGCCATGGATTTTCATCGGCTCAGGCCTTCGGCACGTCGAACATGGCCATGAAGCTGGCCTCGCAGGCAAGTTCGCCCTCGACCATGGCGCGGCCCTCGAACTTCCACACCCGGCCACCGCCGCGCACCGCCTTGACATGCAGTTCCAGCACGTCGCCCGGCACCACCTTGCGGCGGAACTTCACGCCATCGACACCCATGAAAAAGACCTTGGCATTCTTGTCCACCAGATCCATCGACAGACCGACCAGCACGCCGCTGGTCTGCGCCATGGCCTCGATGATCATGACGCCTGGAAAGATGGGCATCCCGGGGAAATGGCCCTGGAACTGCGGTTCGTTCAGCGTCACGCATTTGATGCCGACACAGCTTTCGTGCAGCACGATGTCGCGGACCTTGTCGATCAGCAGGAACGGGTAACGATGCGGAATGATCCGCTGGATAAGGTCAAGATCGGCAGAGGTGACAGCTTGGGCGTCCACGGTCTGGTCCTTCTTTGCGGCCGTGCGTTCCCTTTCCTGCTAGCAAGTCCGGCCGGCAGGGGCAAGTTCCCGGCGCCGGTCAGGGCGTGGCGGGCGCTGCCTCGGGTGTATCCTGGGCGGGGGAAACGTCAGGTGGCGGCAGGCGTTGGTCAAGGCGTTCGATGACCCGGTCGGTGATGTCGATCGAACTGAGCGAGATGATGTAGGCTTCCTTGTTCAGGATCAGCGCAGCACCGGATTCCTGCATCAATTCGCCAAGAATCGGCCCGGTTGCGGCAAGAAAGGTTTTCCGCTCCTGCTCAAGCCTGTCGGTGATCTCATGCGATTTGGCGGCCTGGGCTGACCGGATGGCTTCGACACGGGTGTCGAACTCATCGGCAATCGGCGCAAATTCGGCGGGGGTCATGGTGGCACGGCGGGCGGTCAGCGCCCGCTCTTCGGTTTCAAGGCCGGCCTCGATGCGGCGGTTTTCGGCTGCCAGCGCGGCCGAGTCCTTTTCGGCGCGGTCCAGAACGGATTTGCCATAGGCAGACTCGCGGAACATGCGATCCTGATCCAGCGTCAGCACGGGCGCCACCACCGTTGCCGGGGGGGGCGCCTCGGCCGGTGTGGCCTGTTGTGCGGCCGAAAGGCCCGGCAACACCGCTGCCAACGCCACCATCCCGGCCAAGACCCTGCCCTGCGGCAGGGTCAACAGGTTGCAAAACCGGCCGGAAAGCAGGCCCATGTCAGAACTTGGTCGAGACCGTGAGGTCGAAGGTCTGTTCCTTGTCGTAGTCTTCCTTCTTGATCGCCTTGCTGAAGTTGAAGCGCAGCGGGCCAAGCGGCGTGGACCACAGGAAGGACAGGCCAACCACGACACGCGGGTTGAAGCTGTCATCGACCTCACCAGAGAATCCGGCGGTGTCGTCCAGGCTCCAGACCGAGCCGACATCCAGGAAGGCGCCGCCAGTCAGGCCATATTCTTCCGGCAGACCCAGCGGGAAGTCGGCTTCAAAGCGGGCAACGGCAAAGGCGTTGCCGCCAAGCGCGTCTTTTTCGGTCGCGCCCAGATCGCGCGGGCCAAGGCCCTTGGGTTCGAAGCCACGAATCTTGCCGCCGCCGGCAAAGAACCGATCCGTCACCCGCGTGCCGGTATCGCTGAAGGAATGGATGTAGCCACCTTCAAAGATGGCGCGGAAGGTCACTTCCTCGGCAAAGGCCTTGCGTTCGGCCACGGCCAGAACGGTGGTGGACAGGAATTCGGTATCGCCCCCCAGACCCGAGATTTCCTGCCCAAAGCGGAACAGGAAGCTGGAATCGGGGCTGAGGCCGGTGATCCGGTTGTCGTATTCGTAAGTATAGCCAAGGGCGCTGGTGATCAGGGCACCATCACCATTCACCGCCGCTTCCCGCGTGATGATCGGCGAGTTTCCGGTGTAGTCGTAGAGCTTGTCCTCGGCCAGGCGGTAGGTCACGTTCAGACGTGACTGGTCGCCCACCGGGAAGCCAAGCCCGAAGCCCAGCCCGATGTTGCGGGTGTTGTACACCGAATACTCGTTGTCCGAGGTGCGGTAGTAAGCGTTCACGCTGAACTTCAGGTCACGGCCCAGCAGGGCCGGCTCGATGAAGGTGAAGGACGAATTCTTGGTATCGGTGCCCGACGAAAGGCTGAGCGCCAGCGTCTGGCCCCGGCCAAGGAAGTTGGATTCCGAGAAGGCTGCGTTGAACCCGACACCGCTGGCCACGCTGTAGCTGAGGCCGAAGTTCAGCGACCCGGTCGGCTGTTCTTCCACATCGACATTGACCACCACCTGATCGGGTGACGATCCCTGCTCGGCATTGACCTGCGCGTCCTTGAAGTAGCCAAGAGCGCGGATGCGTTCAGCCGACTGGCGGATTTCGCGCGGATTGAAGGGGTCCCCTTCCACGCTGCGGAACTGCCGACGAACCACCTGGTCCAGCGTGGTGGCATTGCCCTCGATGTCGATCCGTTCGACAAAGATGCGCTGGCCCCGCACGATGGCGAATTCGATGTTCACCGCCTGATTGCGGTTGTCGCGCGTGATCCGCGGCTCGACCCGGATGAAGTTCAGGCCCTTCTTCAGGGCCAGGTTTTCCATCCGCGCGATGTTGTTGTCGATCACGGCGGGGTTGTAGGTCTGGCCGCTGCGGATACGCTGCACGGCGGCAAATTCGGCCGCATCCAGCCCCTCGACTTCCGAGACGGTGGTGATGTTGCCGATCGTGTAGGGCAGGCCTTCGCTGATCGTGAAGGTCACGAAGGTCGCGTCGCGCTCGCGGCTGACTTCGGCCGTGGCATCCATGACCTGAAAGTCGATATAGCCGCGCGAACGGTAGAAGTCGGTCAGCAGTTGCTTGTCCATCTCCAGCCGTTCGGGAATGTAGGTATCCCGCTGGATGAACGTGCGCAGAATCCCGGCCTGCTTGGTTTCAAGAACCTGCCGCAGACGGCGATCCGAGAAATCCTTGTTGCCCACGAAGGACAGCCGCTCGATCTCGACCACCTTGCCTTCGGTGATCTCGAACACCAGGTCGACCCGGTTGCCCGCGCGGCGGATGATCTTGGGCTCAACCGTCGCCGCCATGCGGCCACGGGCGCGATAGTTTTCGGCAATGGTGGCGGCGTCCGCTTCGGCGGTCGCCGGGGAATAGGCACGGCTGGACTGCGACTTGATCAGCTTGGCCAGCTCTTCGTCCTTGATCCGCTTGTTGCCCTCGAAGTTGATCACGCTGACGAAGGGATATTCGGTGACCTTGATCACCAGCGTCGATCCCTGCGGCGAAATCTCGACCGTTTCGAACAGGCCCGAGGCGACAAGCCGCTGGTAGGCGTCGTTCAGCCCCCCGGCCGACACTTCCTGACCGCGCTTGATTCCCGCATAGGCCATAACCGTGGACGCATCGACGCGCTGGTTGCCTTCAACCTTTACCGTTGAAAAGGCAAAGGTCTGCGCCTGTGCCGGCGTGAAGGACGGCACGGAAAGCCCCGCAGCGCCGAGGAAAACCGCCGTCGCCAGCAGCCGGGCCGAGGTACGGCTGCGTCCCGTGCGGCGCATCTGACCCATGTTGTACCTGACCATACCCTCGCCCCGCGGTTCTTCTGACTGTCCGTCTGGTTAGCCCGAAAGCCCAGCCTTGTCAAAAGGCTGCGGTAATTGTGGATAACTTTGCCACATATGGTATTTCAGACCCGCAACAGGCGGGGATCAGACGCAGGTCACGTCGTTCCACAGCGCGAACACCATGAGCGAGATCAGAAGCGTCAGCCCGACCGCCATCAGCCAGCGCAGCGCCCGGTCTGATGGCGGGCGGCGGGTAACCGCCTCATAGGCGTAAAACACCAGATGCCCGCCATCCAGCACCGGAATCGGCAGCAGGTTCAGGATGCCCACCCCCAGCGACAGCACCGCCAGCATCGAAACGAAGCTCTGCCAGCCGGCCTTGGCGGCATCGCCCATCGTCTCGGCCATGCCGATCACGCCCGACATGTTGCAGGTGGAAATCTTGCCCGCGATCATGTGCCCAAGGCCCTGGAATGTGGTGGCGGTCATGTCCCACATCTGCCGGGCGGTCAGGCTGACCCATTCCACCGCACCGGGGGGGCGGGTGTCCATCTCGAACGGCAGACCAGAGGCAAGGCCCATCATCCATTTCGTCTCGAACCCGGTACCATCGGCCAGCGGAATGTCACGGCGGCGGGGGGTCAGGGTCAGGTCGAAGGTTTCGCCCGCGCGCCAGACCGTCAGCGGAACCGGCTTGCCGTCCGAGTTGAAGACCACGTCCTGAATATCGGTGAAGGTCACCATGTCCCGCCCGCCGGCGCGCAGGATCACGTCACCGGCCTTGAGACCGGCGTCGATGGCGGCGGATTTCACCGCGACCGAGGCGATCAGCGGCAGCATCGGGTTCGGCGCCTGCACCGTCATCTCCTGCCCGTCGCGCTGCAGGGTGACGGCAACGGTCGGCGTGCGCGGTAGGTCGCCCAGAACCTGCCCGAAGGCCTTGGTGTCGGGCGTCGGACGGCCTTCAACGGCAAGGATCAGGTCACCCTCGCGCAGCGTCTGTTCGGCCGGAATCGGCTTGAGGCTGCCGATGGTCGGCGCATCGCGCGCCACGCCCGTGACCAGCAGCAGCCCGCCCAGCACAACAAAGGTCAGCAGGAAATTGGCAATCGGGCCGGCGGCAACCGTGGCGGCACGCGCCCACAGCGGCGCGCCCGCCATGGTGTGGCGGCGCTCTTCGGGCGACAGGCCGGAATTGGCAGCACGGCGCACCGAGGACGCATCGGCATCGCCCAGAAACTTGACATAGCCGCCGAAGGGAATGGCGGCGACCTGCCATTTGGTGCCGCGGCGGTCGGTGCGGGAAAACAGCACCGGGCCAAATCCCAGCGAGAACACCTCGGCATGGATGCCAGACCAGCGCCCGACGATGTAATGACCGTATTCATGGATCGCGACGATGATCGACAGCGCGATGATGAAAAAGGCCGCGGCCCAGGCCGTGCCCCCGAGCGCCCCGAGAATATCCATCAGCCCCTGCCCTTTGCCCGTCGTCCGGCGGCCTCTGCCGCCCTTACCCGTGCGAGATGGTCCATCGCGAGGACGTCCTCAAGGGTGATCACGGGTTTTTCCAGCCCGGGACAGGAAGAAAGTGCATCAAGGGTGTCTTCCACCACGCCGGACATGTCCATGAAGCCGATGGAGCCGGCCAGGAAATGGTCCAGCGCGATTTCCTTGGCGGCGTTGAACGCGGCGCCGGCAAGCCCGCGCAGGCGCATCACTTCGCGGCACAGCGTCAGGGCGGGGTAGCGGCCGGGTTCGGGGGCGCGGAAGGTCAGTTGCGCCAGTTGGGCCAGATCAAGCCTGCGCACCGGCAGATCCAGACGGTCAGGCCAGTTCAGCGCATAGCCGATGGAATGGCGCATGTCGGGGGCACCCATATGCGCCATCAGCGCCCCGTCCCGAAAGCCGACCATGGAATGGATGATCGATTCGGGGTGGATGATCACCTCGATCCGGTCGGGATCGACGCCGAAGTATTCACGGGTTTCGATCACCTCAAGCGCCTTGTTGAACATCGACGCCGAGTCGATGGTGATGCGCTGGCCCATGGCCCAGTTCGGATGCGCCAGCGCCTCGGCCACGGTGGCCTGGGCCAGCCGCTCAATCGGCCAGTCGCGCAAGGCACCGCCGCTTGCGGTCAGGATGATACGTTCGACCGCCGCCATCGGCTCGGCGGCAAGGGCCTGGAAGATGGCGGAATGTTCGCTGTCCACCGGCAGGATGCGCGCGCCCTGTTCAGCGGCGGTTGACAGCAGCAACTGCCCGGCGGTGACAAGGCTTTCCTTGTTGGCCAGCGCCAGCGTAGTGCCGTGTTGCAGCGCCCGCAGGCCGGGCACAAGGCCCGCGGCACCGACGATGGCAGACATGATCCAGTCGGCGGGCCGATCCGCCGCCTCGGCAATGGCAGCGCTGCCGGCAGCGGCCTCGATTCCACTGCCGTCCAGGGCGGCGCGCAGGTCGGGCAGCAGGGCTTCGTCGGCACAGACGGCGATTTCGGCCTGAAGCGCGCGGGCAATGGCCGCCAGACGCGCAACATTGCGGCCGCCGGTCACGGCAACCGTGTCAAAGGCGGCAGGGCCGCCGGCACGGGTGACAAGATCGACGGTCTGTTCCCCGATGGACCCGGTGACGCCGAAGATCGAGATGCGGCGCATGACGTTCAGACCTTGATGACCGACAGGAAGGGCAGGATTGCCTGCAGCATAACGGTGGCAATCGCGGCAAAAGCCAACGCGTCAAAACGATCCATCAGCCCGCCGTGGCCGGGGATCAGGGCGGAACTGTCCTTGACCCCTGCCCGGCGCTTGATCGCGCTTTCGGCGATGTCGCCCATCTGGCCGGCAAAGGCCACCAGCGGCGACACCAGCACCAGAAGCGGCCCGCCCACGCCAGCAGCCCAGGCCACAAGGCCGACCAGCGCCGCGCCAACCCAGCCGGCAATGGTGCCGGACCAGGTTTTCTTGGGGCTGATGCGGGGCCAGAATTTCGGCCCGCCCAGGATGCGGCCCGCGAAATAACCTGCGGTGTCCGAGGCGATGACCACGGCCAGCAGCCAGATCATCGGCCCGACGCCCAGCGACTGCCGCACAATCACCAGCGACAGGCCGGTCAGCATGATCACCGCCGCATAGCCGGCATAGACCACCGGATCGCGCCGGGGCGTCAGCACGCCCACGACCGAAGGCAGCAACAGCCCCGCCAGCGGCCAGGGCGCCTGCACCCAAAGGACCAGGGCCAGCACCACCGCCGCCAGAGCGGCCAGCGGGATCGACAGATCCCGCCCTTCGCCCCGCGTCATGCGCGCCAGTTCCCAGGTCATCAGCGCGGTGCACAGCACGGCCAGTTCCGCAAAAAGCGCCCCGCCCCGCCAGATGGCGACAGCCCCCAGCACCAGCATGACCGCCGCCGAAACCACGCGCGGCCGCAGGTCGGCCCAGCGGTCCGAACTGGCGGCGGCTGGGGAAGTGGCGGGGGGCGGTGACTCTGTCTGTTCGGCTTTTTCGGTCATTTCAGCACCCCTCCGAAGCGGCGTTCGCGGTTGCCGAAACGGGCCAGAATGGCCTGCAACTCGGCCGGGGTGAAATCCGGCCAGAGGGTTTCGGTGAATTCATATTCGGAATAGGCCGCCTGCCAGGCAAGGAAGTTCGATGTCCGGGTCTCGCCGCTGGTGCGGATCACCAGATCCGGGTCGGGCACATCATGCGTATCCAGCCGGTTGGAAAACGCGGCTTCGGTCAGGGCGGCGGGGTCGAAGCGGCCTTCAGCGGCGTCCTGCGCCACGGCGCGGATCGCCCGCAGGATTTCGTCACGGCCGCCGTAGTTGATCGCCACCGTCAGGTTCAGCCGTTTCAGATGCGCGGTGCGCGCCTCGATCCCGGACATCAGGCGTTGCAGCTTGGGGTCAAGACGGCTGCGGTCGCCGATGAAGCGCATCCGCACCCCTTCGGCGGCCAGACGATCGGCCTCGCGCTGGATATAGCGGGCGAAGATCGCCATCAGACCAAGGACTTCCTCGGTCGAGCGTTTCCAGTTCTCGGTCGAAAAGGCGTAAAGCGTCAGCCATTCGATGCCCAGATCGGGCGCGCAGCGGACGATTTCCTTGACCCGCTCTGCCCCCTTGCGGTGGCCCACCAGACGGGGCCAGCCGCGGTTGGTGGCCCAGCGACCGTTGCCATCCATGATGATCGCGACATGCCCGGCGTGCCGGCTTGGTCTTTGCGAATCCGCGGGCATCGGCGCGGTCCTTTCCGGCCTGGATCAGACCTGCATGATTTCCTGCTGCTTGGCTTCCAGCGTCTGATCGACCAGCTTGATGTACTTGTCGGTCATTTCCTGCACCTCGTCCTCCCAGAACTTGGCGTCGTCTTCCGACAGGTTCTTGGCCTTGGCCTTCTTGATCTGGTCCATGCCGTCGCGGCGCAGGTTGCGGATCGAGACGCGGGCATGTTCGGCATACTGGCCGGCGACCTTGGTCAGTTCGCGGCGGCGCTCCTCGTTCAGCTCGGGGATGGGCAGCATGATGATGGTGCCGTTGAGCTGCGGGTTGATGCCAAGGCCGGATTCGCGCAGCGCCTTTTCCACCTTGCTGACCATCGCCTTGTCCCAGACGTTGATGGTCACCATGCGCGGTTCGGGCACGTTCACGGTGCCAAGCTGGTTGATCGGCGTCATCTGGCCATAGGCATCGACATGGATCGGCTCCAGCATCGAGGCGGCAGCGCGGCCGGTGCGCAGCGAGGCGAATTCGGTGCGCAAGGAGTGGATCGCCCCGTCCATGCGGCGCGTCAGGTCATCGGTGTCGAGCATGAACTCTTCGGTCGACATCTGGTCTTTCCCCGTCTTGACGCCCCGGACCCGGGGCCTTGTGGGCCGATATAGGACGAAAGCCCGCGCTGGTATAGTGGGGCGGCGGCCACCGCGTTCACCCGCCGCACGGGCGGCAGCGGCAGGCCCCTGCGCCCGGCGTCGCGGCCTAGCTGTCGACCCGCGTATAGGTGCCCTGCCCCGACAGGATGCCCCGGAAACCGCCCGGTTCGTCCAGGCTGAAGACGATGATCGGCAGCCGGTTGTCGCGGGCCAGCGCGATGGCGGTGGCGTCCATCACGCCCAGATGCTTTTCCAGCGCCTCGTCATAGGACACCCGGTCATAGCGCTTGGCATCGGCGAATTTCTTGGGGTCCTTGTCATAGACCCCATCCACCTTGGTGCCCTTGAACACCGCCTCGCAGCCCATTTCGCTGGCGCGCAGGGTGGCGGCGGTGTCGGTGGTGAAATAGGGGTTGCCGGTGCCCGCAGCGAAGATGCAGACCCGCTTCTTCTCAAGGTGGCGGACGGCGCGGCGGCGGATGTAGGGCTCGCAGACCTGATCCATCGGGATCGCGCTGATCACGCGGGTAAAGACCCCGATCGATTCCAGCGCCGACTGCATGGCCAGCGCATTCATCACCGTGGCCAGCATCCCCATGTAGTCGGCCGTCGTCCGCTCCATCCCCTGCGCGCTGCCCTGCAGCCCGCGGAAGATATTGCCGCCGCCGATCACCATGCAGATTTCCACGCCCATGCGCTGAACCGACTTCACCTCTTCGGCTATGCGCTGCACGGTGGGCGGATGCAGGCCATAGCCCTGATCGCCCATCAGCGCCTCGCCGGAAATCTTGAGCATCACGCGGGCGTATTTGCCCCCCGGTTCGGTGGCGGCGTTTGACATGGGGTCCCCCGTATTTCGCTGTGCTCTTGGATCGCGGCGCAAAATGGGGGAAAACGGCGGCAGGTTCAACCGGGGACTTGCGGCGCAAAGCCGGGGGCTTCGCAGCCCCCGGCCCCCCGGCGGGGTATTTCGGCCAAGAGGAAGCCAGTGAGTCTGCAAGGGATTTCACGCGAAGCGCCGGTGCTGATCGCCGGGCCGACGGGCAGCGGCAAATCGGCGCTGGCGATGGAGCTTGCGGGGCGCGACGGGCGTGTGGTCGTCAATGCTGACGCGTTGCAGGTCTATGACTGCTGGCGGCTGCTGACGGCCCGCCCCTCGGTCGAGGATGAGGCGGCGGTGCCCCACGCGCTTTATGGCCATATCGCGCGGGACGCGCCCTGGTCTGCGGGCCACTGGCTGCGACAGGTGCAGCCCCTGCTGGCGCGGCCCGTGGTGATTGTCGGCGGCACTGGCCTCTATTTCCTGGCGCTGACCGAGGGGCTGGCCGAGGTGCCGCCGGTGCCTGCCGCCGTGCGGGCCGAGGCCGATGCGCTGCGCGCGGCTGACTATGCCGCGATGGTGGCCGGGCTGGATGCCGCGACGGCGGCCCGGATCGACCTGAAGAACCCTGCCCGGGTGCAGCGCGCCTGGGAAGTGCTGCGTGCAACGGGCCGTGGTCTGGCCGAATGGCAGGCCGACACCGGCGCGCCCCTGCTGCCGGCGAGGCAAGTCGAAGCCTTGGTGCTGCGACCCGCGGTTGACTGGCTGGATGCCCGGATTTCGGCCCGGTTCGACGCGATGATGCAGGCCGGCGCGCTGGAGGAGGTGCGGGCCGAGCTGCCCTTCTGGAACCCGGCCCGCCCCTCGTCGCGGGCCATCGGCGCGGCGGAGCTGGTGGCCCATCTGCGGGGAGCCTGCCCGCTTGCCGAGGCGGTTTCGGCCGCGAAACTGGCCAGCCGGCAATATGCCAAGCGGCAGCGGACATGGTTCCGGTCGCGGATGAAGGCCACGACCGGCTGGCAAGAGATCCTTCCCGCCTGAGGACTGGCAGGATTCCGCCGATCCACAGACTTATGCACAGCTTTCCGCCCGCCCTGTGGACAACTTTGCCCTCAGGCCATCTTTTTGCTTTGTTGATCGACAATTGGCGGCATAAGCTGATGTTGTGGCCAACGGATTTTCGGTGTGATGCAAGATCTTTCTCCTGCTTCCCAGACGCGACTTGTCGCTATCCCCCGGCTTGCCGCCGGCGGGCGCTGGCGGGTCGAGGCGATGCGGTCGCTGAGCGAGCCGTGTTTCCTGTGGTTCACAAAGGGTCAGGGCCGCATCACCCTTCAGGGCGAAACGCGCGGCTATACCGCCCACAACGCGATCTTCATCCCCCCCGGCATCATGCACGGGTTCGAGGCCGGGCCGCAGGTGTTCGGAACCGCCATCTTCTTTGGGCGCAATTCCGGCGTGACGCTGCCGAAGCAGCCGCTGCACCTGCGCATCCGCGAAGTTCACGCCCAGCAGGAACTGAACGTGCTGCTCGATGCCATCGGCCGCGAGATGGAGGCGGATACCCCCGCCCATGACCGCGCCACGCTGCACTATCTTGGCCTCTTGGGGGTCTGGCTGGAACGGCAGGCGAAAAAGTCGGAAGCGGATCTTCCGAAACCCGATGCGACGCGCCGGCTGGTCGCCCGCTACACCATATTGCTGGAACGCGACTTCCGCTCCGGCATGGGCGTGGCCGACTTTGCCGCCGCCCTGGGTGTTACCCCCACCCACCTGACGCGCTGCTGCAACGCGGCCTGCGGGCGGTCGGCCAGCGCCCTGCTGCAAGACCGGCGCCTGTTCGAAGCGCGCAAACTGCTGGCCGAAACCCGTATTCCCGTGGGCCGCATCGCCGAAAGCCTGGGCTTCAACTCGGCCGCCTATTTCACACGGGCCTTCCAGCACCTGACGGGCAAGTCGCCGACCGCCTTCCGCCGCGCCCCCTGACGTCACCAGACCGGCCCCTTCCCGTCCGGCGCCGTTTCAGGCGCCCTGTTCGGGTTGAAGTTCGGACGAAACCGTCATAATCTTGTCGCTAACAGAACAGGCCACGTCTCTTACGGACGTTGACGCCACGTCGAAAAACATGCGCAATGGTCGCAGGGACAATTGGCGCCGGGCAGCACTCAGACTGCGCCCGAATGGATGAAAACCGGCCTGATGTCTTTTCGCATTCGGCGCCCGCAAGGGGCGCTGACAACGACGACTGACAGGGAGACGAAGGAATGAAAGACACGCTTTCGGCCGCGCCGCTGCACCCGGCCGCCATGATGTATGCCGACGAAGTTCGCGAGGGCAAACTGAGCCGCCGCGAATTCCTGACTCGCACCACCGCACTCGGGGTTTCGGCCACTGCGGCCTATGGGCTGCTCGGGATGGTCGCACCGCAACCGGCAATGGCACAGGACGCCCCCAAGGTGGGCGGCATCCTGCGCTGCGCGATGGAGGTGAAGGCCCAGAAAGACCCGCGCACCGCCGACTGGCCGCATATCGCCAACGTCTATCGCGGCTGGCTGGAATACTTGATCCAGTACAATGCTGACGGCACTTTCGAAGGCCGCCTGCTGGAAAGCTGGGAAGCCAATGCCGATGCCACCGAATACACGCTGAAGGTCCGTCAGGGCGTCAAGTGGAACAACGGCGAGGACTTCACCGCCGATGACGTGGTGCGCATGTTCGCCCGCTGGTGCGACGGCTCGGTCGAAGGCAATGCCATGGCGTCGCGCTTCGCCGGTCTGGTCGATGAAGAGAAGAAGCAACTGCGCGAAGGCGCTGTGGTCAAGGTCGATGACCACACCGTTCAACTGAAGATGAGCGTGTCCGACATCGCCGTCGTGCCGAACCTGGCCGACTATCCGGCCGCTGTGGTGCACAGCTCGTATGTTGACGGGTCCGACCCTTCGACCAATGCCATCGGGACCGGCCCCTATGTGCCCAAGGAAGTGACCGCCGGCAACCGCGCCATTCTGGTGCGCGCGCCGAACCACACCTGGTGGGGCGGCACCGCGCCGCTGGACGAGATCCATTACATCGACTTCGGCACCGACCCCTCGACCATGCTGTCGCTGGCCGCCTCGGACGAGGTGGACTGCAACTACGAGACCACCGGCGACTATATCGAGCAGCTTGACGCGCTTGGCTGGACCAAGCTCGAAGCGGTGACCGCCTCGACCATTGTCGTGCGGATGAACTCGGCCACCAGCGATCTCTACAAGGAAAAGTCGGTCCGTCAGGCCATCCAGAAAGCGGTCGATCCGGCCGTAGTGCTGGAACTGGGCTACAATGGCCTTGGCACCACCGCCGAGAACCACCACGCCTGCCCGATCCACCCGGAATATGCCAAGATCCCGGCGCAGACCATTGATCCGGCCGGGCTGCTGCCCGCGCTGGAATCGGCCGGCCTGAAGGATGCCGAGATCGAGATCATCTCGCTGGATGACGGGTTCGAGGCCGCCACCACCGATGCGGTTGCGGCGCAACTGCGCGATGCGGGCGCGAACGTGAAGCGCAAGGTGATGCCGGGGTCGACCTTCTGGAACGACTGGCAGAAGTATCCCTTCTCCTCCACCACCTGGAACCACCGCCCGCTGGCGGTTCAGAACATGTCGCTGGCCTATACCTCGACGGGTTCCTGGAACGAATGTGGCATGGCCAACGCCGATTTCGATGCGGCAATGACCAAGGCGCTGGCGCTGGACAACGCCGATGCCCGCCGCGAGGTGATGGTTACGCTGGAAACGATCCTGCAGGACGAAGGCTATATCATCCAGCCGTACTGGCGGTCGCTGTTCCGCCACGCCAAGCCGGGCGTGACGGTCGAGATGCACCCCTCGTTCGAGCATCACCACTACAAGTGGTCGATCGCCTGATCCTGACCGGACCCCGGGGCGCGGCCGTTCGCCGTCGCGCCCCGCGCCCCTTCGCCACCCGGGCCCCTTTCGCAGGGGCCGGATCGCCTGTTTCCCGGGGAAAGTGAACCTGCCATGTTGCCATTTGTCCTGCGACGGACTGGCCTGATGCTTCTGACGGCGCTCGTGCTGACCTTCGCGGTTTTCTGCCTGACCAATCTTCCCCCGAACCTGGAAAAGCTGGCGCGCAGCGAAGGCTCGGTCCGGATGAGCGACGAGGCCATCGCAAGCTGGATCGTCAACAACGGCCACGGCGGCTCGATGGTGAGCCGATACGGCGAATGGCTGGGCGTGATGCCCGGCTGGCTGCGCACCGACGACAAGGGCGTGACGCGCGGCCGCTGCATCAGCGGCAATGTGACGCCCGAAACAGCGCCGCGCTATTGCGGCATCCTGCAGGGCAACTGGGGCTTTTCCACCTTTGCCAAGGCCCCGGTAACCGAGGTGCTGGCCCGCGGGCTGGCCCATACCGGCTGGCTGATGCTGTGGGTGATGATCGTGATGGTGCCCACCTCGCTGATCATCGGCGTGCTGTCGGGGATGCGGGAAGGCTCGGCCACCGACCGGGTTCTGTCCACCTTCTCCATCGCCACCACGGCCACCCCCGAATATGTGTCGGGCGTGATCTTCGTCGCGCTCTTCGCCAGCGGCACGGCGGGCATTTCGCCCTGGCTGGCCGAACATGGCTGGATCAGCAGCCGCACCCTGTTTCAGGGCACCGCCACCAGCGCCATGGACAAGATCACCTTCTGGAACTTCGGCCTGCCGGTGATGACCATCGCGCTTTACGGCATCGGCTACATTGCCCGCATGACCCGCGCCTCGATGACCGAGGTGATGACCCAGCAATACATCCGCACCGCCCGGCTCAAGGGCGTGGGCTTTGCGCAGGTGGTGGTGAAACACGCGCTGCGCAACGCGCTGATCGCCCCCTTCACGGTGATCATGCTGCAATTTCCCTGGCTGCTGAACGGCGTGGTGATCGTCGAGACCCTGTTCAACTACAAGGGCTTCGGCTGGACACTGGTTCAGGCGGCAGGAAACAATGACATCAACCTGCTGCTGGCCTGTTCGGTGGTGGCGGTGTTCGTCGTACTCGTGACGCAGCTGATTTCCGATGTCGGCTATGTCTTCCTCAATCCCCGCATCCGGCTGAGCTGAGGAGGACGCCATGGAAGATCTGTCCTGGGGTGCCCTTTTCGCCAAGGCCGCGGTGCGGTTCTGGCCGGTCTGGCTGGCGATGATCGCCACCTTCCTGGTCTCGGCCAGCTTCAAGCGCCGGCTGGGCCTTTACGGCAAACTGTTCGATTCCACGGTGGGAATGATCGGCTTCGGCATCGTCACCTTCTGGGTGTTCACCGCCATCTTCGCCGGCCACATCATCACCCATGACCCGCTGGCGCAGCTTTCGGGCATGAAGAACGTGCTGCCCGGCTCGGCGGTCAAGAACCCGGCCGAGGGCATCTATCCCTGGTATCTGCTGGGCGGCGACAACCTGGCGCGCGACGTGTTCAGCCGCATGGTCATGGGGGCGCGCGACGTGCTGAAGATCGCCCCCGCCGCCACGCTTTTCGCCTTCATGGTGGGGGTGACGCTGGGCCTGCCCGCCGGCTATTTCGGGCGCCATCTGGATACGGTGCTGTCCTTCCTGGCCAACCTCGTCCTCGCCTTCCCGGTGATCCTGCTGTTCTACCTGCTGGTCACGCCCGAGATCGTGCAGACCGGCATCCCGGTCTGGTTCGCCGCGGTGCTCTTCCTGTTCCCGATCTGCTTCTTCGTGCTGCTGTTCAACTCGCGCTTCCACATGAACGCGCCGAAGCGGAACCTCTATGTCGGGGTCACGCTGGTGGTCGGCCTCTGGGCCTATTCCGGGCTGGCCTTCAACCTGGACCCGCTTGGCGTCTTCACGATGAGCCCGAACCTGCTGAACGTCTTTGTCTCGGTGGTCTTCGTCAACTCGCCCGGCGTCTTCCGCATCGTCCGCGGCCTGGTGATGGACATCAAGGCGCGCGACTATGTGGCGGCCGGCCAGACCCGGGGCGAAAGCGCCTGGTACATCATGCTGTGGGAAATCCTGCCCAATGCCCGCGGACCGCTGATCGTCGATTTCTGCCTGCGCATCGGCTATACCACCATCCTTCTGGGCACGCTGGGGTTCTTCGGCCTGGGTGTCAGCCCGGAAAGCCCCGACTGGGGCAGCACCATCGACGATGGCCGCAAACTTCTGGCCATGTTCCCCCATGCCGCCGTGGTGCCCGCCCTTGCCCTGATGAGCCTTGTCCTGGGCCTGAACCTGCT
>NZ_PZKE01000012.1 GCF_003034965.1 Fuscovulum blasticum DSM 2131
CCCCGCCCCGGCCGCCATTCCGCGTGCCCCGGTCCCGGCCGACGATGCCGCGCGCGAGGAACGGGTCAAGATGACCCGCCTGCGCCAGACCATCGCCCGCCGCCTGAAGGACGCGCAGAACACCGCCGCCATGCTGACCACCTATAACGAGGTGGACATGTCCGGCATCATGGGCCTGCGCAACGAATACAAGGACGCCTTTGAGAAGAAGCACGGCGTCAAGCTGGGCTTCATGTCCTTCTTCGTGAAGGCCTGCTGCCACGCGCTGAAGGAAGTGCCCGAGGTCAACGCCGAAATCGACGGCACCGATGTTGTCTACAAGAACTACGTCCACATGGGCGTGGCTGTCGGCACGCCGTCGGGCCTTGTGGTGCCGGTGGTGCGCGACGCTGACCAGATGGGTTTTGCCGCCATCGAGAAGAAGATCGCCGAACTGGGCGTCCGCGCCCGCGACGGCAAGCTGTCGATGGCCGAAATGCAGGGCGGCAGCTTCACCATCTCGAACGGCGGGGTCTATGGCTCGCTGATGTCCTCGCCGATCCTGAACCCGCCGCAATCGGGCATCCTCGGGATGCACAAGATCCAGGATCGCCCGGTGGTGGTGAACGGCCAGATCGTCATCCGCCCGATGATGTATCTTGCCCTCAGCTACGATCACCGCATCGTTGACGGCAAGGGCGCCGTGACCTTCCTCGTCCGCGTGAAAGAGGCCCTGGAAGACCCGCGCCGCCTGCTGATGGATCTGTAAGATCAAATCCCTCTGTCCCGCCCCGCGACCCGAACCTTCGGTCGCCGGGCGGGACGGCCCCACCGCGCGAGGCACGCCATGACCGCCGCCCCTTCCGCAGCGCGGCGCGGACTGACAGGACGCACAGCCCTTGTCGCCGCCGCCCTTGCCGTCGCCCTGCCCCTTACGGCCGTGGCCTATACAAAGGCCGCCGCCCGCCTTTGGCCCGGCACGCCGCCCGCCATGGCGCCGGCTGACCGGCAGGCCGATCTGGTGCTGGTGGAGAAATCCGCCCGCCGCCTGACGCTGCTGCGCGAGGGTCAGCCGCTGGCCGAATACCGCATCTCGCTGGGCGCAGCCGCCGATGCCGGCCCCAAGGCGCAAGAAGGCGATGAACGCACGCCCGAAGGCCGCTACCGGATCGACTGGCGCAATCCCTCTTCGGTCGCGCATCTCAGCCTGCATATCTCTTACCCCGACGCGGCAGATGCCGCCCGCGCCGAAGCGGCCGGTGCCGCCCCCGGCGGCAACATCATGATCCACGGCCTGCCGAACGGCTGGGGCTTCCTTGGCAACCTGCACCTGCTGGCAGACTGGACCGATGGCTGCATCGGCGTGACCAATGCCGAAATGCAGGCTATCTGGTCACAAGTCCCCGATGGCACCCCGATCGAGATCCGCGCATGACCCCCGACCGTGCCACCACCGCCCCGTCACCTTCTGTTAACCAGTTACTGGAAATCTGATGTCATTCTCCCTCAAGCCGCTCACCCTCAGTCTTGCCCTTGCCGCGCTTGTCATGGGCTGTGTCTCAACAGCCCCCTCCCCTGCGCTTGACGCCAGCGCATCCACCACGACGTTTTCGTTTACCCGCGAAGCGCTGCACCGTGGCGTGAAGCGGGGAGGAAGCGTTGATGTCGAACCTTCCCTCCAGACCCACAAATATCAGGTGGCTTGCCTCAATGGCACCGGAAGCACCACCGCGGCGGCCCGGTTCAAGAAAGCCACCGCGATCATCAACCGCACGCAGCCTCAGGTTTATGAAAGTTTCATGGGCGACTCGCATCAGACGCGGGACATGATCCGCGACGCGAACGCCCAGATCGTCACGCAGGTCGGCTGTCAGGTCGTCGGGCTTGATCGCAGGGTTGTCACGCATGATACGATGCAACTGTTCAGGTGGGCCCACAAACGCAATGTCCTCCCTCAGGCCATCGGGGTGAATTGACAGTTTCGGGCCACCATCGTCATGCTGGTGGCCCACCAGACACCTTCACCGGCAGCGTTCATCGTTCTCAGACAGGCGCTCAGGCAAGTTCACGTCAGAAACATGGGTATCCCCCTCTGCTAAAGGCCCCGAATGACCCCCGAACTCACCGTTCTTGCCCTGTGTGGCCTGCTGCAGATGGCCCAATTCGCGCTGTTCGCCGTTCCGGCGAACCTTGAACTGGGCACGCGCTATACCTCCAGCCCGCGCGACAAGCCGCCCGAACACGGGCTGTCCACCCGCACCGGGCGGTTGCAACGCGCCATGAACAACCATTTCGAGGCGCTGATCCTGTTCACCCTTGCGGTGGTGGTGGTCACGCTGTCGGGCCAGTCCTCGGCGGTGACGCAAACCGCCGCCTGGGTGTTCCTTGCCGCCCGCATCCTTTATGTTCCCGCCTATGCCTATGGCTGGCGGCCGTGGCGTTCGGCTATCTGGGCGGTGGGGTTCTTCGCCACCCTTGTGCTGCTGCTGGCCGCCCTGTTCTGACCTGTCCGTAACCTGCAAAGGCCCGTCCGATGCCCCGCCCCGCGACCCTGTTCTTTCCCGCCCCCGCGTCCGATGCCGCGCAGCGCCTTGCCCGCGCCGCCGCCTTCCGCGCCGCCACCGGCACCGCCTTCGCCAGCGATGCCGCGGCGCTTGGCTTCCTGTCGGGCGTATTCCTGCCCCGCTCGGGCCGCTGGGCCTATGCCGCCACGCCCAAGGCGGCGTCGTCCTCGCTCAAGCGGCTGCTGTTCGAACTGGAATTCGGCCTGCCCCTGCCCGGTGACGTGACCGATCCCGAAGACCCCAACGGCGACGCCCCGGCGACCCGCGTCCTGTCATCGCGCCTGATCTGCCCGCTGTGGGAACTGGACGATCCCGCCGCCGCCCTGTCGGGCGCGCTGCGCATCACCGCGGTGCGCGACCCGGAACTGCGGGCGATCTCGGGGTTCAAGCACATCTGCCGGTCGCATGTGCTGAAGCACGTTCCCTATTACACCGACCGGCTGCACATCTCGGCGCTGACGGGCCTGAACTGGGCCAAGGAAAGCTATCGCCCCTCGGGGTTCGAGAAGTTCCTTGAATTCATCGCCGCCTGCTATGCCGACAACCGCGCCGATCTGGTTGATCCGCACTGGCAGCGCCAGGTTGACAGCATCATGCCGCAGGTGTTCCGCCCCGACCTGATCGCCCATGTCGAAGACCTCAACCCCTTCCTGCATCAGATCGCTGACCGGCTGGGGGCCCCCCTGCCGCAGGATTTCGTCATGCCGCACAGCAACGCCAGCCCCGACCAGACCGGGCGCGAGCTGATCACCCCCCGCGCGGCCGAACTGATCCGCCAGATCTATGCCGCCGATTACGCCGCTTTCGGCTATTCGACCGAGATCGGCCCTTTCCCTGAACCCCCGACCGGGCAGCCCTGAGCGCAAGACGCAAGCAAGACGCCCGGAAGACGCAAAGAAGACATCCGAATCCGAAGGAACCGACCCATGGCAGAGTTTGACGTGATCATCATCGGCGCGGGCCCCGGCGGCTATGTCGCCGCCATCCGCGCCGCCCAACTGGGCCTGAAAACCGCCTGTGTCGAGGCGCGCGAAACCCTGGGCGGCACCTGCCTGAACGTGGGCTGCATCCCGTCGAAGGCGCTGCTGAACGCCACGCATCAGTTGCATGAAGTGCATGAGAACTTTGAAAAGATGGGCCTGATGGGCGCCAAGCCCACGGTCGATTGGGACCGGATGCTGCGCTACAAGGACGATGTGATCGCCGGCAATACAAAGGGCATCGAATTCCTGTTCAAGAAGAACAAGGTAACCTGGCTGAAGGGCTGGGGCTCAATCCCGGCGCCGGGCCAGGTCAAGGTTGGCGACGAGGTTCACACCGCGAAAAACATCGTGATTGCAACGGGTTCCGAAGCCTCGGTCCTGCCCGGCATCACCGTCGATGAAGAGGTGATCGTCACCTCGACCGGCGCGCTGGCCCTGCCGAAGATCCCGAAGTCGATGGTCGTCATCGGTGCCGGCGTGATCGGGCTGGAAATGGGCAGCGTCTATGCCCGGCTTGGCGCCGAGGTGACGGTGGTCGAATATCTGGATGCCATCACCCCCGGCATGGATGCCGAAGTGGCCAAATCCTTCCAGCGCATCCTGCAGAAGCAGGGCCTGAAGTTCGTGCTGGGGGCCGCCGTGCAGGTGGTCGAGAAAACCGCAAAGGGCGCCAAGGTCACCTGGAAGCTGCGCAAGGACGACAGCGCCGGCGAGATCGAGGCCGATGTCGTTCTGGTGGCAACGGGCCGCCGGCCCTATACCGCCGGCCTGGGGCTTGAGGCGCTTGGCGTCGAGATGGGCCCGCGCGGCACCGTCAAGACCGACGACCACTTCCGCACCAACGTTCCCGGCCTTTATGCCATCGGCGACGCCATCGCCGGCCCGATGCTGGCCCACAAGGCCGAGGATGAGGGCATGGCCGTGGCCGAGATCATGGCCGGCAAATACGGCCATGTGAATTACGGCGTGATCCCCGGCGTCGTCTACACCACCCCCGAAGTGGCCACCGTGGGCCTGACCGAAGAACAGCTCAAGGACCAGGGCCGCGCCTACAAGGTGGGCAAGTTCAGCTTCATGGCCAACGCCCGCGCCAAGGCCGTGTTCCAGGGCGAAGGCTTCGTCAAGATGCTGGCCGACAAGGAAACAGACCGCATCCTTGGCTGCCATATCATCGGCCCGGGCGCCGGCGACCTGATCCATGAAATCTGCGTCGCCATGGAATTCGGTGCCGCGGCGCAAGACATTGCGCTGACCTGCCACGCCCACCCGACCTATTCGGAAGCAGTGCGCGAAGCCGCCCTTGCCTGCGGCGACGGCGCGATCCACGCCTGAAAACAGCGAAAGCCCTTGCGGGCTTTCATCTGTCCTCAAATATCCCGGGGGTCCGGGGGCAGCGCCCCCGGCCCTTTGGTTCAGTGCACCGGCTGGATGAAGGTGCCGTTGCGCAATTCGGCAAAGGCCTGCCGCAGTTCGGCCTCGGTGTTCATCACGATCGGCCCGGCCCAGGCCACCGGCTCTTCGATCGGCGCCCCGCTGACCAGCAGGAAGCGCACGCCTTCCGGCCCCGCCGTCACCGTCACCGTATCGCCATCGCCAAAGCGCACCAGCGTGCGGTTGCCCGACAGGTCGCGGATATTGACCTCGCGGCCCGCCACTTCCTTTTCCAGCCGCACGCCTTGCGGCGCCGCCGCATCGGCAAACCGGCCCGCGCCTTCAAAGACATAGGCAAAGGCCCGGCGGCGGGTATCGACGCGGAATTCCTTGCGCTTGCCCGGCGCCACGAAGACATCCAGATACTGCGGATCGGCCGCGATGCCATCGACCGGGCTTTTCACGCCGCGATAATCCCCGATCACCACCCGGAGGCTGCTGCCGTCATCCTCATGCCGTTCGGGCAGTTCCACGCCGGGAATGTCCTGATAGCGCGGGTCGGTCATCTTCAGCGCCTTGGGCAGGTTGCCCCAAAGCTGAAAGCCGTGCATCCGCCCCTGCGCGTCACCCTTGGGCATTTCCTGATGCAAAATCCCCCGGCCCGCCGTCATCAGTTGCAGGCTGCCCGGCCCCAGGATGCCCCGGTTGCCCAGCGAATCACCATGCTCCACCGTGCCGGCCAGAACATAGGTGATGGTCTCGATCCCCCGGTGCGGGTGCCAGGGGAAGCCCGCGCTGTAATCGCGCGGATGATCGCCGCGGAAATCGTCGAACAGCAGGAACGGATCGGCCTCGGTCGGGTCCTGGAACCCGAAGGCACGGTGAAGATGGACGCCGGCGCCCTCGATATGCGGTTGGGCGCGGCGGGTTTCCAGAACGGGACGGAACGACATGGCCGGTCTCCTTGGAAGGGGTTTCGTTGCGGCCAAGATGGGGCGTTTCCGGCGTCTCGCCAATACGCAGGCGCACAAGCCGACTGTGCAGAAATGCAGAGATTGCGCCGCCAGCCCCGCCCCGCCGGTTCCCCTTAACCCGACAGGTGCCGCAACCCCTGAATCACATCGGTCCGCACCGCCAGCCGCAGCCCCGGCTCATCGCCCGCCCGCAACGCGGCCAGGATCATCCGGTGATGGGTGGGCGGGTCACGGCGGTTCAGCCGGGCATAGACGGCGCGCATCGTGGGGCCCAGTTGCAGCCAGACCGTCTCGGTCAGCGCCAGCATCGCCGGGGTTTGCGCCCGCAGGTACAGGGTGCGGTGAAACTCAAGGTTGGTGCGGACATAGGCCACCGCATCCTGCCGCACCGCCGCCTCGGTGTTCTGTGCGTTGATCGCCGCCAGCCGCTCGATCAGGGCGAAATGCGCCCGCGGCAGCGCCCGAGAGGCCATCTCCGGCTCCAGCAGCGCCCGCACGGCCGCCAGTTCCTCGATCCGTTCGGGCGAAAGCTCGGGCGTCGAGATCCGGCCCGACGAAGACAGCGTCAGCGCCCCTTCGGCCACCAGCCGCCGCACCGCTTCGCGCGCCGGCGTCATCGACACGCCGAACTGCCGCGCCAGCCCCCGCAACGTCAGCGACAGGCCGGGTGTCAGCTCGCCGTGCATCACCTGCTGGCGCAGCGTGCGATACAGCCGCTCATGGGCGGCCAGATCGGGCAAGGTGGGGCGGGGCGGCGTAGGCATGACGCAGGGAAGCAAAGCGCCGCGCGGGGGTCAATCCCCGAAGCGCAGCCGGTGCAGATCCTGCCCGTGGCTGCGCAGCCAGGCCCGCTCGCGCTGCCAGCCGGGGAAGATGCGCCCCACCACCGCCCAATAGGCCGGGGAATGGTTCATCTCGACCAGATGCGCCACCTCATGCGCCGCCACATAATCCAGCACCGAAGCCGGCGCGAGAATCAGCCGCCAGGAATACATCAGCCGCCCGTCCGGGCTGCACGATCCCCAGCGGGACCGCGTGTCGCGCAGGGCCAGCCCGGTAAAGCCACGCCCCACCTGCGCGGCATAGCGTGTTGAGGCTGCCGCCAGCCTGTCGCGCGCCAGCGCCTTGAGCCAGGCCCCCGCCCGCACCCCGGCCTGTGCCGGATCACCCGGCACCAGCAGCGCCCCGCCCTCAACCCGCACCGCCCGGCCTGTGGCCGCCTGCACCAGCCGCAGCGGCACCCCTTCCACGGGCACCAGACTGCCAAGCCCTACCCGTTCACCGGCGGCCTCGGGCATGGTGGCCAGCGTCTCGCGCAGCCAGCCTTCCTGCGCGGTCAGGAATCCCATCGCCTCGGAGTCGCGCGCCCGCTGCGGCAGGGTCAGCGTGACCTTGCCATCCAGCCGCGACACCCGCAGCGAAAACCGCCGCGCCTGCGCGGAGCGGCGCAAATGAACCTCGACCGGCGGATTTCCCGGCAAAACCGGCATTCTTTCCCCTTGCAAAACCGTGCCGCAGCGCGCATCTCGCCCGGCATGACAAAGGCTTTGACAGCCGCCCGCAGCTATGGCAAGGGGCGGCTTTCCGATTGCCCGAACCAATGGCCCGAACTGAAGGGACGATACCCATGCCCAAGCAAGAATGGGGCACCAAGCGCATCTGCCCGACGACCGGCAAGCGCTTCTACGACCTGAACCGCACCCCCGTTGTGAGCCCCTACACGGGCGAGGTGGTGGATATCGAATCTGCGCGCCGCAAGATGGCCGCCGCGGTGATCAGCCGGGTCGTGCCCGACAAGGACGACACGCTGGTCGAAGACCTTGAAGCCGATGACGATCTGCTCGGCGCCGCCGTCGCGGATGACACCGAGATCGACGATGATCTGCTGGAAGACGACGCTGACGACAACGTCTCGCTCGACGATCTGGCCGATGTCGCGGCCGATGAGGAAGACGTCTGACAACTTCGCGCGGGGCTGCATTTTTCCCCTTGCAGCCCCCCGCGCCTTCGCCTAGACACCCGGCACCGCGGCGGGATATCCGCGGAACCTCCGGTGGGGCCGTAGCTCAGTTGGGAGAGCGCTTGAATGGCATTCAAGAGGTCAGGGGTTCGATTCCCCTCGGCTCCACCAAATCTCCTCTGGCAAGTGCCAGGAAGATCTTCCATTAATGACAGCAGGTTGTTCACTTAGCTGGGAAACCTGCGTCCGTGAAAGACCCGACGCCGGTAGAGATCGCTCTGCTGGCTTTTGTTTCGCTCACAGAGGGAAGCTGAAGCGGCCCGCGGCACCCTCCAGCTCGCTGCTTTGGCTGTATGACACCGCACAAACAGCCCTAAACGGGCGGTCAGTTCACCAACTTACTCCGTAGTCAATCTCCGTGGCGCAGACGCTCGACCGGCGCTGCAGAAAACTTGGCGGATGCTTCACACCTGGATCACCTCAAGGCATACGCCGCCCGGTGTGAGAGGCCTTTCAAAGCGAACGCGCTGACTGCCAACTGGAATCTTGCAGATCCTCATTGTCAGCTCATCTTCCCGCCAGCGAACTCTCTTGCGGCATGAATGAACGCGCTGAAAGCCGCTGGCGGCGTCTTCCGGCCGGGGTAGTAAAGCGCCAGCGGGACCAGACTGGGGGTCCAGTCCTTCAGAACCCGCACAAGCCGCCCCGTGGCAATGTCCTCACGCACATCCGCCTCCTGAACGTATCCAAGGCCCATACCTTCCCGGGCGGCGATCCGGACAAGGCTTGCCTCGTCAAGGGTGATGGCGCCCTGCACGTCAATGTGGACGGGCACCCCGCCCTTCTCGAACCGCCAGCGCAGCAGGGCGTTGTTGGGAAGGCGTGCGCGAATGCAGCGATAGCGGTACAGGTCGGCCGGGACATTCGGTGCGCCGTGCATACGCAAGAACTCGGGCGAGGCGACGACAGCGTTTTCACGCGGCAGGCCAAGCGACACGGCGATCATGTCGGTGGGCACAAGGTCGAGGGGTCTCAGCCCCAGATCAAACCCGGCCGCCACGATGTCGACCAGCTTCCCTTCCGTGACCAGATCAATCTTCACCTGCGGATAGCGCCGCAGGAACGGAAGGATGAGTGGCGCCATCACCTCGCGGGCGGCGGATGCGAAGGCGTTGATGCGCAATGTGCCGGTCGGCGTTTCCTGAAGCGCCTGCACCGCCAGCATCGCGTCATGGATGTCCGTCATCGCGGGCGTGATCCGCGCGACAAAGGTCTGTCCCGCATCGGTCAGCGAGACGCTTCGCGTCGTGCGGTTGAACAGGCGAACACCCAGCCGCTGCTCCAGCTTGGCGATGGCGTTGCTCAGCGCCGTTGTCGACATGCCAAGTTCAAGCGCGGCGGCCCGGAACGACCCCTGGCGGGCGATGCTGAGAACGGCATCCAGATCGGCGAACAGCGGCCGGGTCATTATCCCTCTTATCGGAATTCCTCGTGCCGATTTATCCCAGTTATCGCGCCATTCGTCCACATCTAGATTGTCCTTCATCAGCCCCCGACACCGGCGCAGCCGATGCGGAACCTGCAGAAACCATGGATGGAGACCAAAATGACAATCACCCTGCCGAAGAGCATCAAAGCCTATTTCGACGCCGACCGAAACGGCAGCCCCGAGGCTGTGGCAGCCGCTTTCACCGACAAGGGCACGGTAAAGGACAAGGGCAAGATCCATCGGGGCCGCGAGGCCATTCGCGATTGGATCGCAGGAGAAGGACAACAATACAGCTACACGGTGACGCCGTTCCTGATCAGCACCGAAGGTGGGAAAACCCAGGTGACTGGCCACGCCGTCGGTGACTTTCCGGGAAGCCCGATCGACCTGCGCTACTTCTTCGTCCTTGCGGGCGACAAGATCGCCGAGCTGGAGATCACTGTATGACATCCCTTCTGGCCCCGGGGGTTCGTCGCGTTCTGATCCGCGATGGCACTTCGGGGGCTGGCGCTGCGACAGTGGCCATCTTCCATGGCCTGGCGCCCGCGTGCTGACCATCGCCGGCGGAATTCTCCGGCACGGGATTCGTCGAAGCAGACGGACCCGCCGCGCGGGGGGCCAGACGGTGGCGGACGCGGCGCATCGGAATCGCGGCGGGTTCGACATTCTCGTAAAGGGGCTCGGCAGATCTTCGGCCCCGCCTTTTATTGCCCGGAAGGGGGAAGGTCTGGCCCGTCCGACCGTACATCCGCCGCAAATCCTCCGAGGACACATGTGGATCGTCGGACAGGAAAAATCCCGCACACATGCAACCGTCTGATTTTCTTTGGAAAAATGGCGGACCCGGAGCGATTCGAACGCCCGACCCTCAGATTCGTAGTCTGATGCTCTATCCAGCTGAGCTACGGGTCCGCAATGCCGGGCGATGTAGCCGTGCTGTCGGCGCAATGCAAGAGACAAAACGCGCGATCATGTATCTGCGTCCATTGTCTCTTTCGGCAGGTGGATCATGAACTCGGTGCCGTCGGCATCGCTGCGCACCAGTTCCAGCCGCCCGCCATGCCCGCGCACCAGTTCGGACGAGATGGCAAGGCCAAGGCCGGTGCCGCCCTTGCGCGCGCCGCCCTGAAAGGCCGAGAACAGGTTTTCCCGCGCCTTCTGCGGCAGGCCCGGCCCGGTATCGCCGACGCGAATCCACCATTCGGCCTCGCCCTCGCCGGCCGAAAGCTCGATCATGCCCGGAACGCCCGTGGCTTCCAGCGCCTGACGGGCGTTGCGGATCAGGTTCGACAGCACGCGATACAACTGTTCGCGGTCGGCACGCAGCGTCAGGCCGGGCGGTACGTCGATCAGGCAGGACACCAGCCCCGCAGGCGCCGCCCCTTCGGTCAGGGCAACCGGCCCGATCATGGGAACCGCCTCGGCCAGCCCCTCGCCCTCGATCATCTCCTCGACCAGCGGCCGCAGGGCAAAGCGCGACAGTTGCGGCGGCGGCTCTTCCGCCTTGCCGAAGGCCAGCGTCGATTCGCACAGCGCCACCGCCCGGCTGATCGAATTCACCAGCTTGGGCGCCGACCGCGCCACCACAGGATCGGCGCTGTCCTCGATCCGGTCGGCAAAAAGCTGGGCCGTGGTCAGGATGTTGCGCAGGTCGTGGCTGATCTTGGCCACCGCGCCCCCAAGCTGGGCCAGCCGTTCCTTCTGCCGCAGCGCCCCGGTCAACTGGGTTTGCAGGCTGGCCAGCGCCTCTTCGGCGACGCGCATCTCCTCCAGCTCGGCCACGGGCGCGATCACCCGCCGCGCGTCTTCCGGGGCTTCGGCATAAAGCTGCATGTGCCGCACCACGCGCCGGATCGGCTGCACGATCAGCTTTTGCGCCGCGATGAACAGCAGCACCGCCGTCACCGCCGAGATCAGGGCCGAAAGATAGAGAATGCGCCCGCCATAGCGCACCATCGCCTTGCGCAGCGGTTCGGTCTGCATGGTGATTTCGATAAGCTGGCCGCCTTCCTGCACCGGGTTGCCGATCACCCGCACGATGCGGTTTTCCCGTTCCACCAGGGTCATCACCGCATCGCGGATCAGCTCCCACGGGCCGGCGGTGCGCAGGTCGTAATTGCCCGACACCGCCCCCGGCACCGGCGACGACAGCACAAGCTGCCGCACATCGTTGCGCCGCAGCACCACGTTGTAAACCTCGGCATTGCGCAGCAGTTCGGCTTCAAGTTCGGGGCTGACCATTTCATCCGCGGCCAGTTGCACCAGCGCGGCGATCTGCGCCTGTTTCAGCCGTTCCAGCATGTAATCGGCCCGGAACCGCGCGATCGAGGGCAGGAAGATCAGCACTTCGGCAAGCATGACGAAGGCCACCGTCAGAAGCAGGAACCGCCCCGACAGCGTTCGGAAGAACTGTCCGCGTGTCCTGACCTGCGACACCCGACTTCCCTTCACCAAATCGTCCGCGGGGGCCGGGGGCCTTGGCCTCCGGGGTGCGCCGGCCTAGGGCAACACCCTTTGCACGAAACGTACCACCGCCTTGAGCACAGGATTATCAAAGAGTTTCGGGGAAAAATAGGCGCTTGCGGCACGTTTCGATGCTTCTGACAGGGTGGGATAGGGAAGAACGGTGCCGGCAAGCGCCGTCAGTTTCAACCGCGCCGCCAAAGCCAGCGCCCAGACCCCGATCAGTTCCCCCGCCGCCGGCCCCACGATCAGCGCCCCGACCGGCCGCCCGCCAACCACCATGACCTTGACGAACCCCGCGCCCTTGGCCCCGGCAACCGCCCGGTCGTTGCCATCAAACCCGGCGCGGACAACGGTCAGCTTCGCCCCGTGGACAGCCCGCGCCTCGGCCTCGGTCAGGCCCACCTGCGCCAGTTCCGGGTCGGTATAGGTGGCGCGGGGGATATGGTCGGTGCGGGCTTTCGCCGGCAACCCCAGCACGGCCTGCCGCACCACGATGCCGGCGTGATAGCCCGCCACATGGGTGAACTGCAGGCCCCCCGCCGCATCGCCCACGGCAAAGACCCTGCGATTGCTGACCGACCGCAGCCGCGCATCGACCTTGACGCCCTTCGCGTCGAATTCGACACCCGCCGCCTCAAGCCCCAGCCCCGCGACCGCCACCTTGCGCCCCACCGCCACCAAGAGGTGTGTCCCGGTCAGCCTTGCCCCGTCGGCCAGCCTCAGCGTGATCGCCCCGGCCTGCCCTTCCACCGCGGCCACGCCCACGCCTTCGCGAATCTCCACCCCCTCGGCGCGCAGGGATGCCAGCACCACCGCCGCCGCCTCGGGGTCTTCGCGGCCCAAGGCCTGCGCCGCCTCGACCACGGTCACCGCGCAGCCCAGCCGGCGATGCGCCTGCGCCATTTCCAGCCCGATCGGCCCGCCGCCGATGATCAGCAGATGGTCGGGCCGGTCGCGCAGGGCAAAGATCGTCTCGTTGGTGTGGAAGGGCACCGTCTCCAGCCCCGGAATCGGTGGCACGAAGGGCCGGCTGCCGGTGGCGATGACGAAGCGCCGCGCCGTGATGCGGGTCGCGCCGGCCTCCACCACCTGCGGGCCGGTAAAGCGGGCCTGCGCCCGGATCACCGTGCAGCCCAACCCTTCGAACCGCGCCTGGCTGTCGTGCGGCTCGATGGCGGCAATCACAGCGGCCACATGGTCCTTCACCGCCGCGAAATCCACCACCGGCGCCACGCCCGCCACGCCGCGAAACCCCTTGCGCTGCGCTTCGGCCGCCGCCGCTGCCGCGATCAGCGCCTTTGACGGCACGCAGCCCGCGTTCAGGCAGTCGCCGCCCATCTCGCCCGCCTCGATCAGCACGACACGCGCGCCCATCTGCACCGCGCCCGCCGCCACCGACAGCCCGCCCGAACCGGCGCCGATCACGCAAAGGTCGGTCTTGATCTGCTGCATCATGCGGCCCCCTTGCGAAACATCTTCAGTACCATCGGCAAGGCCGCCAGCGCCGCCAGGCCCAGAAGCGGCAGCAGGACATGCGGCGCGAAGATCACCCCCAGATCCGGCGTTTCCCCCCGCGCGAACACCTCGGACAGACCGGCACCGATACTGGTGAAGACCAGCGTTGCCGGAAGGATGCCAAGGAAGGTGGTCACCGCAAAGGGCCAAAGCCGGGTGCCGGTAAAGGCCGGAATCAGGTTGGCCAGAAAGAACGGCACTGCCGGAACCAGACGCATCAGGAACAGCACCGACCATTCGTTTTCGCGCAGGGCCGCCATCAGCCGCGCCCCCGCGCCGCCCTGCGCCGCAACCCGCTGCGCCACGCCCGCGCCCAGGCCGGCACGGGCGGCCAGAAAGATCAGCACCGCGCCGATGCTGGCCCCGGCCACGTTGAACAGCACCCCCGGAAAGGTGCCGAACAGGAAGCCGCCGGTCAGCGTTGCCACGGTCGCGCCGGGCAGGGAAAAGGCGACGATGGCCACATAGGCCGCCACGAAGGCCGCCACCGCCTGCCCGTAATGCGCATCGCGGAACGCCAGCAGCGCGGCGCGATTCTCGGCCAGCGCGGCAAAACTCAGCCGGTCGCGCAGCAGCACCGCCCCCGCCACCGCGGCAAGAACGATCAGCAACAGCGGCAGACGTTTCCAGAAGGCGGGCATCGCGGTATCCTTGGCACCGGGTCTGACAGGCATAGCCCAGTTACGGCGGGCGCACATCCGCGGATGCGCCCTGCCCGCCGATTTCACGCCGCCTTGATCCCCAGGGCGGCCCCCAGCGGGCCACGGCGCGGAATTCTTGCAGGAAATCCGCGTCGCACAGGTTGACAGCCGCCGCCGTCGCCCGTAGTGAGCGGGCTTCAAGTTCCATGCCCTCGAATCCCTTCGGTTCGGGCACCCGATCTGACGGAGAGCCGCAATGAAGCGTACCTACCAACCCTCGACTCTGGTTCGCAAGCGCCGGCACGGCTTCCGTGCGCGCATGGCCACCAAGGGCGGTCGCCTTGTCCTGGCCGCGCGCCGCGCCAAGGGCCGCAAGGTTCTGTCGGCCTAAGGCCCCCAGCCGCGCCACCCGCGCGGAAGGATGAAGACATGACGCCGCCGGAGGCACAGGGCACAAGGCAACCCGCCGAAGCGCCCCCCGCGCCTCCGGCGGTTTCCGTTTGCGTGATGAAGACCCGGCCCGAATTCCTGAAGGCCGCATCCGCCCGCCGGCAGGGGGCGGGATCGTTCCTGTTGCAGGCCCGTGACCGGCGCGACGGCACGGACAAGGTGCAGATCGGGTTCACCGCCTCGAAAAAGATCGGCAATGCCGTGGCCCGCAACCGTGCCAAGCGCCGCCTGCGCGAAGTGGCCCGGGCCGTGCTGCCGCGTCTGGCGCAGCCCGGCTGGGATTATGTGCTGGTCGCCCGGCCCGATGCCACCATCGCCCGGCCCTTCGCCGCCCTGCTGGCCGATCTGGAAGCCGCCCTGACCGCCGTTCACGCCCCACGGGGGCCCCGGCCATGACACCGCTTGCCTTTGCCCTGTCCCTGCCCGTTCGCGCCTACCGGCTGGTGCTGTCGCCCTGGGTCGGGCACGGTTGCCGCTATCAGCCCACCTGCAGCGCCTATTCGCTTGAGGCGCTGGCTCGGCATGGCGGGCTGAAAGGCGGCTGGCTGACGGTGCACCGGATCTGCCGCTGCCACCCCTGGGGCGGCCATGGCTATGACCCGGTGCCCGGCACGGACCCCGATTTCGACCAGACCCGCAACCGCCCCGCCGATTGACTCTGACCCCACCCCGCCGCATAGGCCGCACATGATTTCGGGAACCACCCTTGCCCAGGTTGCTGCCGGGGGCGCCATCGGCGCCTCGGCGCGCTATGTCGTGAATGTCACGTCGGGCCGCCTGCTGGGCACCGGCTTTCCCTATGCCACGCTGATCATCAACGTGGCCGGGTCTTTCCTGATGGGGCTGCTGGTGGTGCTTCTGGCCGAAAAGTCCGGCAACCGGCTGGCGCCCTTCCTGATGACCGGCGTGCTGGGCGGCTTTACCACGTTTTCGGCCTTCTCGCTGGATACGATCACGCTTTACGAACGTGGCCAGACCGGCCTTGCGCTGGTTTATGTGGCAGGCTCGGTCCTGCTGTCCCTTGCCGCCATTGCGCTGGCACTTCACCTGTTCCGGGGGGTCTTTGCATGACCGGCGTCCAGCTTCTGACCGTAACCGAGGATGAGGGCGAACAGCGCCTTGACCGCTGGCTGAAACGCCGCTTTCCGCAACTGACGCAAGGCGCGGTGGAAAAGCTGTGCCGCACCGGGCAGTTGCGGCTGGATGGCGCCCGCGTGAAACCCGCCGACCGCGTGGCCCCGGGCCAGACCGTGCGCGTCCCGCCCATTCCCGACACGCCCGCCCCGGCGCCCGCCGAACGGTCGCGCTTCAGCCCGGCCGACGTGAAGATGATTCAATCGGCCGTGCTGTGGATGGACCAGCACATGATCGTGCTGAACAAGCCGCCGGGCCTGCCGTCGCAAGGTGGCAGCGGCCAGGGCGACCGCCATGTCGATGGCCTGACCGAGGCGCTGACCTTCGGCTACAAGGAACGCCCCAAGCTGGTGCACCGGCTGGACAAGGATACCTCGGGCATCCTGCTGCTGGCCCGCACCGACCGCGTGGCCCGCGCCCTGTCGGAAAGCCTGCGCCACCGCGCCGCGCGGAAAATCTACTGGGCGGTCGTCGCCGGCGTGCCGAACCCCAAGAAGGGGTCGATCAAGTTCTACCTTGAAAAGGCGCCGGGTCGCGGCAAGGGCGGCGAAGGCGAAAAGATGATCTGCATCCACCCCGCCAAGGCCAAGGACCACCCCGAGGCCAAGCGCGCCCAGACCGATTTCTTCACCCTCTGGTTCCTGGGTAACCGCCTGTCCTGGATGGCGCTGGAGCCGGTCACCGGCCGCACCCACCAGTTGCGCGCCCATATGGCCGAGATCGGCCATCCGATCATCGGCGACGGCAAGTATGGCGGATCGCAGGCGGAAAATCAGGGCGAAGGCTGGGGCGCCGCCATCGGCGGGGATGTGTCGCGCAAGATGCACCTGCACGCGCGCTCGATCAGCATCGAACATCCGGTGACCAAGGAAATGATGACCTTCACCGCGCCCCTGCCCGAACACATGGCCCGCACCTGGAAGGCGCTGGACTGGAAGGAAGACGATGTTCCCGCCGACCCGTTCGAGGTTTTCGGCTGACGACAGGGGGCGCATTGGCATGAGCGGCTGGACACTGAAACGCTTCTGGACCAGGGCCACGGCCGAACCGGCGGAAGGCGGCTTTGCCGTTCTGCTGGACGGACGGCGCGTAAAGACGCCCGCCAAGGCGCCGCTGATCGTTCCGACGCAGGCCCTGGCCAAGGCCATCGCGGCCGAGTGGGATGCGCAGACCGGCGAGGTGCGGCCCGACACCATGCCGCTGACCCGCACCGCCAATTCCGCCATCGACAAGCTGTCCGTCCAGCAGGCGGAAGTGGTGGATCTGCTGGCCGAATATGGCGGCACCGATCTGCTGTGCTATCGCGCCGAGGCGCCGCAGGCCCTGGCCGCGCGGCAGGCAGCTGGCTGGGATCCGCTGCTGGACTGGGCCGCCACCGCCCTGTCAGCACCGCTTGCGGTGGGCGGCGGTATCATTCCCGTGCCGCAACCCGCGGCCAGTCTGGCGGCGCTCAGATCGCAGGTCGCCGCACTGTCGACTTTCCGCCTTGCCGCCTTTCACGATCTTGTCGCGATCCCCGGATCGCTGGTTCTGGCGCTGGCGCTGATCAACCGCCGCGTGACCGCCGAAGAGGCCTGGTCGCTTTGCCGGATAGACGAGGATTGGCAGGCCGAGCTTTGGGGAACCGATGAAGAAGCCGCCGAGACCGCAGCGCTGCGGCAGGCCGCATTCTTCGATGCGCACCGATTCTACGAATTGTGCCGGTAACAATTTGGTCCTGTCCTTCGGGAACCGCCCCCGAACAGTGCAAAAAACCCAAGCAATGCCCGCTTGATAGGCGATTTTTCCGAAGCCTGTGATGAACTCTTGACCATCCAAAGCGCTTTCGCGGAAACTGCACGGACTGGGAGGGCAACCTCCGACAGCATCCGCCCCTGCGCGCCCGCAGGGCACAAACAAACGTAGCCCGAAAAGGGCAAAACTCAGGAAGAGGTAAATATGAACAAATCGGCACTCCTCGGCGCGCTCGCGGCATCCACCCTGATCGCAGGGTTTGCCTCGGCCGGCACGCTGGATGATGTCAAGGCGCGTGGCGAGCTGATCTGCGGCTCGAACACCGGCCTGACGGGCTTCGGTATGCCCGATGCGAATGGCACCTGGGTCGGCTTCGACGTTGCCCTCTGCCGTGCCGTCGCCGCCGCCGTTCTGGGCGACCCGACCAAGGTCAAGTTCGTTCCCACCACCGGCGAAACCCGCTTCACCGCGCTGGCTTCGGGCGAAGTTGACGTTCTGGTCCGCAACTCGACCTGGACCTACTCGCGCGACGTTGACCTGAAGCTCGATTTCGTTGCCGTGAACTACTATGACGGCCAGGGCTTCATGGTGAAGAAAGACCTGGGCGTGTCCTCGGCCAAGGAACTGGACGGCGCCACCGTCTGCATCCAGACCGGCACCACGACTGAGCTGAACCTGGCGGACTTCTTCAAGTTCAACAACATCAGCTACACCCCGGTTACCGTGCAGGATGACAGCGAAGCGCAGCGCCAGTATCTGGCCGGCGCCTGCGACACCTACACCACCGATGCTTCGGGCCTGGCCGCCGCGCGTGCCACCATGGCTGACCCGGAAAACCACATCATCCTTCCGGAAATCATCTCGAAGGAACCCCTCGGCCCGGTCGTCCGTCATGGCGACAGCCAGTGGGGCGACGTGGTTCGCTGGACCTTCTATTCCCTGCTGATCGCGGAAGAAAAGGGCATCACCAAGGCCAACATCGAAGAGGTCGCCGCATCGTCGACCGACCCGGAAGTGCGCCGCCTGCTGGGCCTGGAAGGTGACATGGGCAAGATGCTTGGCCTCGACAACGGCGCCTTCAAGGCGGCGATCATGGCCGGCGGCAACTATGGCGAAATCTTCGAAGCCAACATCGGCTCAGCCACCCCGATCGGCCTGGCCCGTGGCCTGAACGCGCTGTGGACCCAGGGCGGCCTGCAGTACGCTCCGCCCTTCCGCTGAGCATGAGTTCCAGGGCGCACCCCAAACGGGTGCGCCCTTCTTCGTTTCAAGAATGATCCGATCCGCGCGCAATCACGCGACATAACCGGCAAAAAGCCGGAAGCCGGACGGACACAGGGGAAAAGCACACATGGCACTTGCCTCCGAGGCACCCAAGGAAGGCTTCCGCCTTTC
This sequence comes from Fuscovulum blasticum DSM 2131, assembly GCF_003034965.1. Lineage (GTDB taxonomy): Bacteria > Pseudomonadota > Alphaproteobacteria > Rhodobacterales > Rhodobacteraceae > Pseudogemmobacter > Pseudogemmobacter blasticus. The sequence continues at coordinate 18,656 of NZ_PZKE01000012.1, forward strand.
AATGCTCATCTACGACACCCGGTTTCGGTCGATCACCATTCAGGTGGTCGTGCTGATCCTGTTCCTGCTGATGGTGGGATGGTTGCTGGACAACACGATCCAGAACCTTGCCGCCAAGGGCAAGGACATCAACTTCGGCTTCCTCTGGGTTCGTGCCGGGTATGACATCGAACAACAGTTGATCCCCTATACCAATGACAGCACCCACGGGCGCGCGGTCATCATCGGGTTGCTGAACACCCTGCTCGTGGCCTTCATCGGCTGCGTTCTGGCCACCGTGATCGGCATCTTCGTCGGGGTTCTCCGGCTGTCGCACAACTGGCTGATCAGCCGCCTGATGACGGTGTATGTCGAAGCCTTCCGCAACGTGCCCCTGCTGCTGTGGATCATCCTGGTCTTCGTCGTCACCTCGGAAACCCAGCCCGCGCCCAATGATTTCAAGGTGACGCAGGCCATGGTGGACAGTTGGCAGACCGAGGACACCTCGGATGACATCTACCCCGCCGCGCAAAAGATGCTGTTCGGCACGGTCGCCCTGACCAACCGCGGGTCTTATGTCGCCACGCCAATGCTGGATCGCCCGCTTGGCGGCACCCAGATCGGCAGCGTGCCGATCAATTACTCGGTTCTGGCGACGCTGGCGGTGATCATCGGCTCGGTGCTGGCCAACAGGGCCTTGCTGCGCCGCGCCAAGGCCATTCAGGAAGACACCGGCGACCGCCCAACCACCTGGTGGCAATCGTTGCTGATCCTGTTCGCGCCCACCATCCTGCTGCTGGTGGCCATGGGCTTCCACCTGCAACTGCCGGCCTTTGCCGCCGATGAGAACGGCGTGTCCAAGGGCTTCAACTTCCAGGGCGGCATCCTGGTGCAGCACAGCTTTACCGCGCTGACGCTGGCCCTTGCCCTGTATACCGGCGCCTTCATCGCCGAAATCGTCCGCGCCGGGATCATGGCCATCAGCCGGGGCCAATCCGAGGCCGCCTTTGCCCTGGGCCTGCGCCCGGGCCGCACGATGAACCTGATCATCCTGCCGCAGGCGCTGCGGGTGATCATCCCGCCGCTGATCAGCCAGTATCTGAACCTGACCAAGAACACCTCTCTGGGCATCGCGGTCAGCTATCTTGACCTGCGCGGCACCCTGGGCGGCATCACGCTGAACCAGACCGGGCGAGAGCTGGAGTGCATGTTGCTGATGATGCTCATCTACCTGACGATCAGCCTGCTGATCTCGGCGCTGATGAACGTCTACAACAATGCCGTGAAGCTGAAGGAGCGCTGAGATGTCCGATAGCTTCATCCGAACCGAAATGCTGCCGCCGCAGGAACCGCCGCTGCGCGAATCCGGCGTGGTGAAATGGCTGCGCGAGAACCTGTTCTCGGGTCCGTTGAACACCGTCCTTACCCTGCTGGGCCTTTATGTCGTCGTCTCGCTGGTCTGGATGGCCTTTCCGTGGTGGTGGCATGGCGTCTGGAACGCCACCAGCCTGTCCGAATGCCGGGCGATCGTCGCCTCGGAAGGGGCCACCGACGGCGCCTGCTGGGCGGTGATCAAGGCCCGCTGGCACCAGTATATCTTCGGCTTCTACCCGCAAGACCTGTACTGGCGCCCGGTGCTGGCCTGCGGCCTGCTGTTCGTGGCCCTGTCGCCGGTTCTTTACTGGAACGACCGCAAGGCCGCGATCATGACCGGCATCACCGGCGTGCTGGCCGCGCTGGCGATGCTGGCGCTGTCCACCCCGATCCTGGTGGAAATCGTGACCATCGTCCTGATGGCCGCCCTGTTCGCCGTGGCCTGGTTCCGGCCCAAGCTGCTGATCTGGGTCACGCTGGCCTATCCCTTCGCCGCCCTGTTCCTGCTGTGGGGGGGCCAGGTCTGGACCTACCTCTCGGCCATCCTGGCGGTTGTGGTGGGCATCGGCTTCGGCCTGCTCTACGGCAAGCTGCGCAGCGCCGGCCCGAACACCCTTTATGCCGCCATCGTGGCCATCGGCGGGGCCATCGTGGCCGCAACGCTGATCGGCTATATCGACACGATCAGCACCGGCTTCCTGAAAACCCTGTCCTCGGCCAACAGCTTCTATCCCGGGCTGGGCGAAAACGCGGGCCTGCTGGGCAAGTCGCTTGGTGCGCTGGTGTCCGCCGTGATCTGGGTGGTCGCGATGCTGGTCTGGGCCCTCATCGCCGTGATGCGTGTGGTCAGCGGGGTGCTGGACCTGAACCTTTCGATGGTCGCCGACTTCCCCTTCGCCTCGCTCCTTAGTCTGGGCGGGATTCTGGCCGCCATCGGGATCTTCAACGCCGCCCGCAGCCGCGCGGCCGGGATCGGCATCCTTGGCGGGCTGCTGGCCATCGGGGCCTATGGGATGTTCGTCCATCCCTGGCTGGTGAAAACCATGACCGGCATCGCCCCGGTCGGCCTGGCCTCGGTCAACTCTGACCAGTTCGGCGGCTTTCTTCTGGCCATCGTGATCGGGGTCACCGCCATCACCGCCTCGCTGCCGCTGGGCATCCTGCTGGCGCTTGGCCGCCGGTCGGACATGTTCCTGGTGAAACGGCTCTCGGTCGGCTTCATCGAGTTCATCCGCGGCGTGCCGCTGATCACCCTGCTGTTCACCGCCTCGCTGCTGCTGGCCTACTTCCTGCCGCCGGGCACCAACTTCGACCTGATCCTGCGCGTGATCATCCTCGCCTCGCTGTTCTCGGCCGCCTATCTGGCCGAGGTCATCCGCGGCGGTCTGGCCGCCCTGCCCCGCGGCCAGTACGAGGCTGCCGATGCGCTGGGGCTGGATTACTGGCAGGCGCAGCGGCTGATCATCATGCCGCAGGCCCTGAAGATCTCGATCCCGGGGATCGTGTCCACCTTCATCGGCCTGTTCAAGGACACCACGCTGGTCTCCTTCATCGGCCTGCTGGACCCGCTGCGCGGCGTCACCCAGTCCGTCCGGGCCGACATCAACTGGAAGGGCATCTACTGGGAGCCCTACATCTTTGTCGGCGTCATCTTCTTCCTCATCTGCTTCGGCATGTCGCGCTACTCGATGTATCTCGAGCGCAAGCTGAAGACCGACCACCGTTAATGGAGAGTGCCCCCATGGCCGAAGCGCAAAAGCAGATGAAGATCTCGGATGAGGTCGCCATCGAAATCCGCGGCATGAACAAGTGGTACGGTCAGTTCCACGTTCTGCGCGACATCAACATGACGGTGCAGAAGGGCGAACGGATCGTGATCTGCGGACCGTCCGGGTCGGGCAAGTCGACGCTGATCCGCTGCATCAACCGGCTGGAAGAACACCAGTCCGGCCAGATCGTGGTGGACGGCACCGAGCTGACCTCGGACCTGAAGAACATCGACAAGGTCCGCTCGGAAGTCGGGATGGTGTTCCAGCACTTCAACCTGTTCCCGCATCTGACCATTCTGGAAAACTGCACCCTCGCGCCGATCTGGGTCCGCAAGATCCCGAAGCGCGAGGCGGAAGAGACCGCGATGCACTTCCTGCGCAAGGTCAAGATCCCCGAACAGGCGCACAAGTATCCGGGCCAGCTTTCGGGCGGTCAGCAGCAGCGGGTGGCCATTGCCCGGTCGCTGTGCATGAAGCCGCGGATCATGCTGTTTGACGAACCCACCTCGGCGCTTGACCCCGAGATGATCAAGGAAGTGCTCGACACCATGATCGCGCTGGCCGAGGAAGGCATGACCATGCTTTGCGTGACCCACGAAATGGGCTTTGCCCAGGCCGTGGCAAACCGGGTGATCTTCATGGACCAGGGCCAGATCGTCGAACAGAACGCCCCGAAAGAGTTCTTCTCGAACCCGCAAAGCGAACGGACCAAACTGTTCCTGTCGCAGATTCTGGGGCACTGAACCACGGGCACCTATTCGAATGGCCCGCCTGTTCAGGTGGATAGCCCGTGCAATCCTACTGGCCGTCGCCCTGCTGGCGGCGGCCATTCTGATATTTGTGTTGGCGCCGCGCTTCTGGCTTCATGAGTTCCCTTTCATGGGGGAAACCTTCACACCGGAAAAATGGACCGAGGCTGGAAGTTGCGAGGGTCTGACTGACTACCAGTGCGTCATGAAGGAGAGCGATTGTCCGCGCGGCCCAATGGTGCGCAGCCTGCTGCGGCGGCATCTGAAAGCAGGTACAACGCTTGAAGCGATCGTAGACCTTCTTGGTCCCGCTGGGCACCCAGAAAAGGACGCATCGGGGTGCATGAACTGGTCGCTTGGCATGTGCAGCGGCCTAGGGATTGACTACGATTCCCTGTTCGTCTGCTTTGACGAAACAGATCATCTTATCAAAGCGGGACACGTCCAGCACTGATCCCTTGGTCTGGGTTCATCAGTCAGCCAACCCTCACGCATCAATCTCGCGCGGGACCACGAAATCCACTGGCACACCCTGCCCGAAGCCGACATCCGCCCAACTGTCGATGGCAAAGTCCACCACCAGCGTCGCTCCGGTCGGATAGCGGGTGAAGTCGTGGCTGGGCGGGGTCTTCGACACCAGCCGATGCGCGAATTCCGCGATGCCCGGATTGTGGCCGATCATCATCACCGTATCGGCCTTGCCATGGCGCAGCACGGCCATCATCACATCCGGCCCGGCATGATAAAGCGCGGGCTTCAGTTCCAGCACCGGCGTGCCGGGCAGCGCGGGGGCGATGCCGGAAAATGTCTTGCGGGTGCGCAGGGCATCCGAACACAGCACCTCTTCCGGCACATAGCCGCGGCTGGCCAGCCATTGCCCCAGATCGGCGGCCGCCGCCTTGCCGCGTTCGTTCAGGGGCCGGTCATGGTCGGCCATAGTGGGATCATCCCAGCTTGATTTTGCGTGCCGGGTCAGGATCAGGCGCTTCATCGGTGGAACTGCCTCATATGATAGGCGGACTGTTCCGGCATCCTTGCATAGGTAGCCGAGACCGGGCAAGCGCGCCGCACAAGACAGCCTCCGGTCAGACAGTCGGCCCCGTCCGTATCCAGCCAGCCATGACAGGCCGGCAGGTCATAGCCTGCGGCCCCCAGTGCCCCGGCGGGGCAGGCCGTCCGGCAGGGGGCGGCACAGGTTTCGCAGGGCTGCGCCACCGGCGGCGGCACCGCCACCTCGTCGCGCAGCGCCAGCGCGCCGCGGATGCTGACCAGCATCCCCTGCGAGGCATGGACCAGCAACCGCACCGGGCTGGGCCAGCAGCGCCCCGTGCGCAGCGCCCAAGCGTAGAACGGGTGGTAGGGTGGCCCGCCAAAGGGGAACAGCGCCTTGGCCCCCAGATCGCAGGCCAGCCGCCCCACCACGCGACGCGACCAGCGGTCCACCGGGTCGGGCGCTCCGTCCCATTCCGGCTGGGCCAGCAAATGCGGCCAGAACCCCGGCTCACGCGGACCAAGCAGCAGCACCGTCCGCGTGCCCGGGGGAAAACCCTCTTCCCCCTCGGCCACGGCAAAGCCGCCAAGTATCTCAAGAAACTCCGCCGAAAGGCGGGCGTCCAGATCGGCCGGTGTCACCGCTTCACATGCGGCGTGACGCGCGGCGCAGTCGCGCGGATCTGGCTGCCGGCGCCATGGTCGGTGAACAGTTCCACCAGACAGGCGTTCGGGATGCGCCCATCCAGAATGGTCACCGCACGGGTGCCCTGTTCAATGGCCATCAGCGCGGTTTCGGTCTTGGGAATCATCCCGCCGGAAATCACCCCGTCCGCCGTCATCTGGCGAATCTCGTCCGGCGTGATCTGCGTCATCACCTGACCGCTCGCGTCCTTGACCCCCGGCACATCGGTCAGCAGCAGCAGGCGGTCGGCCTGCAAGGCGCCGGCAATGGCCCCGGCCGCCGTGTCGCCGTTCACGTTGAAGGTCTCGTTGTCCTTCATGCCCGTCGCCACCGGCGCCACCACCGGAATGATCCCGGCGTTGTACAGGTCGCGCAGCACCTGCACGTTCATCTCGACCGGACGGCCGACAAAGCCCAGTTCGGGATCGTCGGCCTCACACACCATCAGGTCGTCGTCCTTGCCGGAAATGCCCACGGCGCGGCCGCCGGCATCCATGATCGCCTGCACGATCCGCTTGTTCACCAGACCCGACAGAATCATCTCGACCACCTGCACGGTGGCCTTGTCCGTCACCCGCTTGCCGCGGACGAATTCCGACTTGATGCCCAGCTTGCCCAGCATGTCGTTGATCATCGGGCCGCCGCCATGCACCACCACCGGATGCACGCCCACCTGCCGCATCAGCACGATGTCGCGGGCGAATTCGGCCATGGCGGCATCATCGCCCATTGCATTGCCCCCGAATTTGACCACCACCACCGCGCCGGAAAACCGCTGCAGATAGGGAAGGGCTTCGGACAACATCTTGGCGGTGGCTTGGGCGTCTTGCATGGTCAGGGTCTGCTGCTTCATCAGGGCCTCCGGGCACTGGCGCCGCATAAGACTTTTCATCCCTTCTGCCAAGCAGGGATTGCCTTTGCCGCGCCGCAGCCTAGGGTTCAGCGCAATCCTGAGGAGTGCGCCGAATGACCGAAACCAAGACCCTGCTGCTGACCGGCGCCTCGCGCGGGATCGGCCACGCAACCGTCAAGCGGTTCGAACGCGAGGACTGGCGCATCCTGACCTGTTCGCGCCAGCCCTTCGATGACCGCTGCCCCTGGCCCGGCGGCCGCGAGGCGCATGTGCAACTGGACCTGGCCTCGCCCGACGCAACCATCGCCGCGATCGAGGAAATCCGCTCGCGCATCGACGGCAAGCTGCACGCGCTGGTCAACAACGCCGGGATTTCGCCGAAAGGGCCGGGCGGCAGCCGGCTGAACACGCTGGACACCGACCTGCGGACCTGGGGACAGGTGTTCCACGTCAACTTCTTCGCCCCCATCATCCTGGCGCGCGGGCTGATGAACGAACTCTCTGCCGCCAAGGGCGCCATCGTGAACGTCACCTCGATTGCCGGCAGCCGGGTTCACCCCTTTGCCGGGGCGGCCTATTCCACCTCAAAGGCGGCGCTGGCGGCGCTGACGCGGGAAATGGCGCATGACTTCGGCCCGCTGGGGGTGCGCGTCAACGCCATTGCCCCGGGCGAGATCGACACCGCGATCCTGTCGCCCGGAACCGACAAGATCGTGGAAAAACTGCCCATGCAGCGGCTTGGCAAGACCTCGGAAGTGGCCGATGCGATCTGGTTCCTGTGTTCGGACCAATCGACCTATATCTCGGGCGCCGAGCTTGAAGTGAACGGCGCCCAGCACGTCTAGGCCGGGTCCAGCGGCGTCATGTCGTCATGGTCGGGCACGGTATAGCGCTCGATCATGCGATGGACACGGGGGAAGCCGGGGCCGCGGTGCAGCTCCATCAGCCGGTCGAAATTGGTGGCATCGGTCGCGGTGCGGCGCTGGTTGTGGCGCAGGTAATCGGTCCAGTTCGCCACATGGTAGCTTTCGACCCAGATGTCGGGGTTTTCCAGATCGCGCATCAGCACCCATTGCCGGGCGCCATCCCGCCGGCGAAAGCGGCGGCGTTCGGCCATCAGGCCCAGGAAGGCCTCGGTCTTGTCGGTTGGAATGTCCCAGTCCACCATCACCATGATAGGCCCGGATCGGGGCTTCAGCTTCAGCCGCAACGCCGGGGCGTTGAAGCGGTTGGCCGGATCAAGGTTCGCTTCCGATAGGGCCGGCATCGGCAGGAAGAACCCGATGGCCCCGCCAAGCGCCAGAAAGGCCGCAGCGGAATACAGCGCGGTGGGAATCGTCGTCGTCTCGGCCAGATGGCCCCAGATCCAGGCCCCCAGCGCCATGCCGCCAAAGGCCAGCGACTGATAGATCGCCAGCGCCCGCCCCACCACCCAGCGGGGCGTGGCAAGCTGGGTCGAGACGTTGAAGTTCGACAGCGCCAGCACCCAGGCCGCGCCGCACAGCATCAGCCCCGGCACGGCGGCAAGGATGCTGTTGGCCAGCGCCAGCACCGTGGTTCCCGCGGCGAAGGCGGCGAAAGACCCGGCCACGATGGTTTCCAGCCGGAACAGCCGCCGGATGGTAGAGCTGGCAAAGGCCCCGCCAATGGCCCCAAGGCCAAAGATGCCCAGCATCAGGCCGAAACTCGTGGCCCCGCCGCCAAGCTGATCGCGCGTGACCAGCGGCAGCAGCGCCATCACCGCCACGGCCCCAAAGCCGAACAGGAAGCCCCGCCCCATCACCAGCACCAGATTGGGCGAATAGGTGACATAGCGCAGCCCGGCCCACATCGCGCTGCCCAGCCGTTCGGCCGGCAGGTTCCGCTCCTCGACCGGCGATTTCCAGCGTACCAGCGCATAGATCACCGCCAGATAGCTGACCGCGTTCAGCGCGAAGGCCGCCGCCGGCCCGGCCGAGGCCACGATCAGCCCGCCAAGCGCCGGCCCCACCGACCGCATCAGATTGAAGCTGACCGAATTCAGCGTCACCGCGGCGGGCAGGTCTTCGCGCGGCACCAGATCGCGCATCGACGCCTGCCACGCCGGCAGGTGCAGCGCGGCGCCCAGCCCGATCAGGAAGGTAAAGGCCAGCAGGCTCCACGGTCCCAGCAGATCGGCCCAGGCGGCCAGCGCCAGCAGGGTGGAAACCGCGCACATGAAGACCTGCGCCAGCAGCATCACCCGGCGGCGGTCGAAATTGTCGGCCACGGCGCCCGAGGCCACCGCCAGCACCATGATCGGCAGCGTGGTCGAGGCCTGCACCAGCGCGACCATCCGCTCGGAATCGGTCAGTTCGGCCATCTGCCAAGCCGCGCCAACCCCCTGCACCAGCGAGCCAAGGTTCGATGCCAGCGTGGCCGTCCAGATCAGACGGAAACTCGGGTGCGACAGGGGCGCAAGGGCGGAACGCGTTTCGGGCGACATGGAAGACATGGGCAACCTTTCAGGCCCCCTTTGTGGCGCAGGTCGCGCCGCCTTTCCAGCCCGGTTGACGCCGGGCCGCCTATTGCAGCGTGGCGACCAGCGCGCGCAGGGTCTCGATCCCCTCGCCCTTTTCGGAACTTGTGACCACGATCTCGGGATAGGCGGCCGGGTGCTTTTGCAGCGCCTGCATCACCTGGGCGATGTTCGCCTCGCGCGTGGCACGGTTCACCTTGTCGGCCTTGGTCATCACCACCTGGAAGGTCACGGCCGCGCGGTCCAGCATCGACAGGATCTCCTCGTCCACCTCCTTGACGCCATGCCGCGTGTCGATCAGCACGAAGGCACGGCGCAGGGTCTGGCGGCCTTGCAGATATTGCTTCAGCAGCGCCTGCCACTTGGCAACGATGGCCACCGGCGCCTCGGCATAGCCATAGCCGGGCAGGTCAACCAGGTAACGGCTGTCGCCTAGGGCGAAATAGTTGATCTCCTGCGTCCGCCCCGGCGTGTTCGACGCGCGGGCCAGATTCTTGCGCCCGGTCAGCGCATTGATCAGGCTGGATTTTCCCACGTTCGACCGGCCGGCAAAGCAGACCTCAAGCCGGTCAGCCGGCGGCAGGCCCGACATGGCGACCACACCCTTGACGAAATCGACCGGGCCGGCGAACAGCAGCCGCCCGGCCTCGCGGGCCTCGTCCTCGGGTTCGGGGGCAAGCGAAAAGGCAAGGGTCATGGCAAAAGCTCCACCCGGTCATCGCGGGCAATGGGGCCGGGGTCGATGACCACGGCGAAAACTCCGAAATCCTGCGCGCCAACCACCTGCCGCAGCGCGGCCAGCGTATCGGCATCAACGCGGCCGGTGGCGGGGTTCACGGTCGTGGCCTTGCAGCGCCCCACCCGTTCGCGCACCTCAAGCACGGCACCGCCAATGCGCAGCCGGCGGCCGATCCAGTCGAACTCGGCCCAGGCGGGCACACCATCCAGCCAGAGGTTGCCACGCCAGCGATGGATCGACAGATCCACCCCCATATGCGCCGACAGGGCAGCGTTCGAGGCAAGGCTCTTGATCGAGACGCTGGCGAAGGGCGTGTCGGTCATCGCCGCATCGGGCGCCCGCACCAGCGCGACCGGGCGGAACTGGTCTTGCGGGCTGATCGGCGCGATCCAGTCGATCAGCCGCGCGCCTTCCGTTTCGGGGCGAAAGGTCAGGGGCGGAAGCTCCGGGTGGGTCAGCGAAATCACGCCCGACACCGGATCGAACCGCGCCTCGATGGCCATCAGGCTGGCCGTGCGCGCCCCCCGCTGGAAATTGCCGCAGGACACCCAGGCCGGCGCCGCGCTGTCGAATTTCGACACCGCATGTGCCACGGCCCAGTACCTGTCCCACGGCAGCGCCGCCCCCGCCGAAAGCACAACGGACGCGAGTTCCTCGCGTCCGTGAGCCTTGATCGGGTGGCGGAAGATATGCGCCAGTCGCCCTGTCATTTCTTCCGTCCGCCGCCCTTGGGCGGAGATTTCGCCACCGGCTTCGGCGTTGCCTCTTTCGGGGCCGGCTTGGCGGCGGCCTTGGCCGGCGGGGGCGTCACGGTGGCCACCGCCACCGCCTCTTTCTTGCGGAAGCCTGACTTGATGTTGCCGAACAGGTCAGGCTTGTGGCCGTGGCTGCGCATGATCAGGTATTGCTGGGTGAAGGTGATCAGGTTGTTGGTGATCCAGTAGACCACCAGACCGCTGGCGAAGCCGCCAAGCATGAACATGAACACCCAGGGCATCCAGGCAAAGATCTGCTGCTGCACCGGATCGGCGGGCGCCGGGTTCAGCTTCTGTTGCAGCCACATGGTGATGCCCAGCAGGATGGGCAGCACACCGATGAAGATCGTCGCCATCAGCGTGCCCGGCGTGGGCGAAGCCCAGGGAAGCAGGCCGAACAGGTTGTAGATGGATGAGGTGTCGGGCGCCGACAGGTCGCGAAGCCAGCCAAAAAACGGCGCGTGGCGCAGTTCGATGGTGACGAAGATCACCTTGTACAGGCTGAAGAAGATCGGGATCTGGATCAGGATCGGCAGACAGCCCGCCGCCGGGTTCACCTTCTTGTCCTTGTAAAGCTGCAGCGTTTCGCGCTGCAACCGCTGCTTGTCGTCACCGGCGCGCAGCTTGATCGCCTCCATCTCGGGCTGAAGTTCCTTCATCCGCGCCATCGAGACATAGGACTTGTAGGCCAGCGGCAGCACGATCAGCTTCAGCACGAAGGTCAGCGCGATGATGGCCAGACCCATGTTGCCGATCAGCCCGTGCAGCCAGTGCAGCACCTGGAAGATCGGCTTGGTCAGGAAATAGAACCAGCCCCAGTCGATGGAATCGATGAACCCGGGAATACCGGCCTCATTCTGATAGGCGCGGATCACTTCCCATTCCTTGGCCCCCGCGAACAGGCGGGTGCTGTTCGTGATGCTTTCGCCCGGCGCCACGCTGACGGCGGGCTGGCGCACCTCGGCCTGGTAGATGTCGGATTGCGCGACGTGCTTGGTCACCTGGGTGAAGGGCTTGCCCTGTTCCGGCACCAGGATCGTCATCCAGTAATGGTCGGTAAACCCGATCCAGCCGTCGCCCGTCGATTCCACGATCTCGGTCGCGGCAGCCTCGGCCGGGTTGGCGTCCAGCTTGACCACGTCCTTGTAGCGGGTCTCTTCCAGGGTGCCATCTGTGCGGCGCACCGCGCCTTCGTGGATGACAAAGAAGTTCTGCATCTTCGGCAGGCCGTGGCGCGCAACAATGCCATAGGGCGACAGTTGCACCGGCGCGGCGCCGGAGTTCTTCACCGTGTCGGTCACGGTGAAGAGATAGTTTTCATCCACCTGGAATTCGCGCAGGAAGGTCAGGCCCTTGCCATTGTCCCATGACAGGGTGGCCGGCTGGCCGGGCGCCAGCGTCGCGCCCTTGGCGATGGTCCATTCGGTGCGGGCATCGGGCACCTCACCGGCGGCAAGGCCCGAAACGGGCAGCCAGCCGAACACGGCATAATAGGGATGCTCTTCCCCGACCGGCGACAGAAGCCGCACGATGGGCGAGCCCGGGTCCAGCGTCTCGGGGTATTTCTTCAGCAGCAGATCGTCGATACGCGCGCCCTTCATCGAGATCGAGCCCTGCAGTTCGGGCGTGTCGATGCTCAGCCGGGGCGATTCCGGCACGGCGGTCGCCACATCGGCGCCCGCCGCAGCGGCGGCAGGGGCCCCCGGCACCGCCGGCGTTGCAGCGCTGCCTTCCGGGGCGGCCTGCGTGGCCGTGGCCGGATCGGGCGCAACCACCGGCTCGGGCGGCGGGAACAGCACGAACCAGACCATGATGACCAGAAAGCTGAGCACCGTGGCGAGGATCAGATTCTTGTTGTTGTTGTCGCCCATCTGGACACCGCCAAGCGTGAAGGAAGGATCGGCGCTGTTCAACAGAAGGGGGCGGCAAAGGTCAAGCGGTTTCGCCCCTCATCGGCGGGGCACAATCGCGCAGCGGGGCGATTTCCGGCTCGAATCCGCGGGAAATCCGGCCTTGCAGCCCCTAGCCACCCGCCATCCCCCCGCCCTGCAATCCGATCCGCGGCAGGCGGTCCTGCCGGTTCCGATGCCGGGCGATCCAGTCGGTCGCCTCGTCCAGCGGCATGGGCCGGGCCAGGCCAAAGCCCTGCACATGGCCGCAGCCCAGTTGCGACAGCATTGCATGTTCCCCTGCCGTCTCAACCCCTTCGGCCAGCGTCTGAAGGTCCAGCCGGTCGGCCAGCGAGACAATGGCCGAAACCATCCGCTGCTGATCGCGGTCCTGATCGACACGGGTCACGAAGCTGCGGTCGATCTTCAGCCGGCGCACGGCAAAGCGGCGCAGCGTCGAAAGGGCCGCATTGCCGGTACCGAAATCATCAAGGTCGATGCCGCAGCCCAGCCGGGCAAGCTGGGCGATGTTGGACACGATCATGTCATTGTCAGTCCGCGCCACCACCGTTTCCAGGATTTCAACCGTCAGCCGCTCGGGCGGCAGGTCGAACCGATCCAGCTCCCACCGGATGCGGTCGGGAAGGCGCGGGTTGCGCAGTTCCTCTGCCGAGAAGTTGACCGAGACCGAAGGCACCCGCAGACCGGCCCTGTCCCAGCCCACCAGCGCGGTCAGCGCCTGGAACAGCATCACCTCGCCCAGCCGTTCGCCAAGATCATTGCCTTCCAGCGCGGGCAGGAAATCGGCAGGGCAAAGGCAGCCGCGTTCGGGGTGATGCCAGCGGGCAAGCGCCTCAACACCCGAGATTTCGCCAGTGTCGGTGCAGATCTGCGGCTGGAAATACGGGCGGATCTGGCCCGTCTCAAGCGCGGTTTCCAGATCGTCGCGCAGCGCATCGCGCGCGGCCCTTCCTTGCGCCATATCGGCGGACCAGGCCCGGATGCCGCCCGGCCCGTGGCGAAACGCCTCCTCGGCGGCGGTCTGGGCCGCATCCAGCAGCGCCTTGCCGTTCGGCTCCGGGGACCGGCCCCCCGGGCAGAACCCGATAGAGGCGCTGATGTGAACCTGCACGCCCCCCAGCGAAACTGGCGTGGTGATGGCGGCCTGCAACCGCGCGCTCATCTGCACCAGCGTTTCCAGATCCAGCCGCCGCACCGGCGCCAGCACCACGGCAATGGCCGATCCCTGCAAGGCGGCGACCAGATCGCCCGTGCGCAGGGCACCGCGGATACGGCCGGTGGTGCGCGCCACCACCTCGGCCTGGGCGGCGCGACCGTGCCGGTCAAGCAGCGTGTCAAGATCATCAAACTGAATCACCAGACAGGCCGTTGTCCGGCCCGACTGGTCGATCCGGGGCAGGATACGGTCCATCGCCGCGATGGCCTGGCTGACGGATGTGGTGCCGTCACCGTCTGCCTGCGGGGGCGGGCGTCCGGTAAGGGCGGGGCCGCCGATCGCAAACAGCAGCGGCAGACCAAGCGCCAGCGCCAGAAGCACGGATTCGCCGCCCAGCCAGAACCCGGCCAGCGTCATGGCCGGCAGGAACACCACCAGTTCCGGGCGGCGCACCCAGGTGAACGCCCGAAGCACCCGTTGCGCGGCCTGCGGGAACCGCAGATTCGACATCTGGCCGTCCTTTCCCCTGACGCGCGCCACCGGGGCGCCCGCAATCCGGGCCAGTAAGACCAAAAGGGTTGATCGCTTCGTTAATCCGGCAGGCGAAGTTGTTTCGGATTTTCCGTATCGCCCGGCAGGCCAAGCGCCAGCGCGGCGAAATCGAACAGCGCCGGGTCGGCCAGATGCGACGGCCGCACGTTCATCAGCGCGCGGAACATCACCTGCCGCCGGCCGGGGCTGCGGGTTTCCCAGTCATCCAGCAGTTTCTTGACCTGCGCGCGTTGCAGGCCTTCCTGGCTGCCGCACAGATCGCAGGGGATGATGGGGTAGTTCATGGCACGGGCGAAACGGTCGCAATCCACCTCGGGCACAAAGGCCAGCGGGCGGGCCAGGAACAGATCGCCCTCTTCGTTCACCAGCCGCGGCGGCATGGAGGCCAGCCGCCCGCCGTGGAACAGGTTCATGAAGAAGGTTTCCAGAATGTCATCGCGATGATGGCCCAGCACCACCGTGCTGCACCCTTCCTCGCGCGCGATGCGGTACAGGTTGCCGCGCCGCAGCCGCGAACACAGGCTGCACATCGTGCCCCCCGGCGCGATCTTCGAGGTCACCACCGAATAGGTATCCTGATACTCAATCCGGTGTGGCACGCCCATCCGCGTCAGAAACTCGGGCAGCACGGTGGCCGGAAACCCCGGCTGGCCCTGATCCAGATTGCAGGCCAGCAGATCCACCGGCAGCAGGCCGCGCCATTTCAGCTCGGTCAGCACCGCCAGCAGGGTATAGCTGTCCTTGCCGCCCGACAGGCAGACCAGCCAGCGGTCGCCGGGGCGGACCATGCCATAGGTCTCGATCGCCTCGCGCACGTTCTGCACCAGCCGCTTGCGCAGCTTGCGGAACTCGGTCGATTTGGGGGCCCCGTGAAACAGCGGGTGAATATCGTCCGAAAGCTCATCGTCCAGCATGGCGGCTCCTGCGGGGGTCTCGCGCCCCTTAGGGCGCGGGCGGGGCTTGCGTCAAGAACCGCCCTGCCGGCGGCTGCGCAGCTTGGCGAAATAGTCGATCCGCTTCTTCAGCTCACGCTCGAAGCCGCGTTCGGGCGGGGTGTATAGCACCGGCCGCTTCATGCCTTCGGGGAAATAGTCCTGCCCCGAGAAGCTGTCCTCGGCGTCGTGGTCATAGGCATAGCCGGACCCATAGCCGATGTCCTTCATCAGCCGGGTCGGCGCGTTCAATATGTGGCGGGGCGGCATCTGGCTGCCGGTCTCGCGGGCCAGCGCGCGGGCCGCCTTGTAGGCGGTATAGACCGCGTTCGACTTGGGCGCGAGTGCCAGGTAGACCACCGCCTGCGCCAGCGCCAGCTCGCCTTCGGGGCTGCCCAGACGTTCATACGTTTGCCAGCCCTGCAGGCATACGTCCTGTGCCTGCGGATCAGCCAGCCCGATATCCTCAACCGCCATGCGGGTGATGCGGCGGGCCAGAAAACGCGGGTCTTCGCCGCCCTCCAACATCCGCGCAAACCAGTAGAGCGCGGCATCAGGATCGCTGCCGCGCACCGATTTGTGCAAGGCCGAGATCAGGTTGTAATGCTCATCGCCCGACTTGTCATACCGCGCGGCGCGGCGCATCAGCCGCCGGGCCAGTTCGTCGCGGTCGAGGTGATGATCCAGCCGCCAGGCCGCCACCTGTTCGATCAGGTTCAGAAGCGCCCGGCCATCCCCATCGGCCATTTCCAGCATCGCCTCGCGCGCCTCGCCCTTCAGCGGCAGGGCACGGCCCAGTTCCTTTTCCGCCCGCTGCGCCAGCCGTTCCAGATCAGCCAGATCAAGCCGTTCCAGCACGATCACCTGCGCCCGGCTCAGAAGTGCCGCGTTCAGTTCGAAACTGGGGTTTTCGGTGGTGGCCCCGACCAGAAGGATGGTGCCATCCTCCATATGCGGCAGGAATCCGTCTTGCTGGGCCTTGTTGAAGCGGTGGATTTCATCGACGAACAGCAGCGTCCCCTGCCCGTTCTGCCGCCGGATCTTCGCCTGCTCGAACACCTTTTTCAGATCGGGCACGCCGGTGAAGATGGCGCTGATCTGCACGAAGGCCAGATCGGTTTCCGCCGCCAGCAGCCGCGCGATGGTGGTCTTGCCCACCCCCGGCGGCCCCCACAGGATCAGCGAGGACAGCGACCGCGCCGCCAGCATGGCCCCCAGGGGGCCATCGGGCGACAGCACCGACTCCTGCCCGATTACCTCGGCCAGCGACTTGGGCCGCAGCCTGTCGGCCAGCGGGCGGGGCGCATCTTGCCGGGGTGCGTTTGCGGTGTCGAACAGGTCTGCCATGGCGGCAGTCTAGGCCCCGGCGCCGGGAATCTAAAGCCGGAAGCGCAGGCGCAAGGTCTGGCCGCCGCGGATCAGGTCGATCTGCCAGCGCCGGGCCTGTTCGCGGCTGGCGGCAAGCGCCTCGTCCGGGGTGGTGACCATCTGGCCGTTCAGCGCCACCAGAATATCACCGGGCCGCAGCCCCACGTCACGGGCAACCCCATCAACCGCGGTGACCGCCACGCCGCTGGCGCCCAGCGGAAGGCCCAGTTCGGCCATCACGGCCGGGTTGATCCGCGCCAGGGTTGCCCCTTGCAGGACCACCTCTTCCGTCACCGTGACCGCCTGCCGGTCCGGCGTATCGGGTGGGGGGCCCAGCGTGACCGAGGTGGTGGCCTCAACGCCCTTGTGCAGATAGCGCACTTCTTGCGGGCCGCTTCCCAGAACCGCCAGCCGGAACATGAATTCCTGCGGCGTGTTGATGGCGGCCCCACCCAGCGACAGCACCACGTCGCCTTCCACCAGGCCGGCGGTGGCAAAGGGGCTTTGCGGGTGCAGGGTTGTGACAAGCACCCCCAGCGGACGGTCCATTCCCAGCGCTTCGGACAGGCTGCCGTCCACCTCTTGCCCGCCGATGCCGGCCCAGGGGCGGTTGAACTGCGTGGCACCGGCCTTGGCCTGTTCCACCACCCTCGCCACCAGCGCCGAGGGGATGGCAAACCCGATCCCGTTCGATCCACCGTCACGGGTGACGATGGCGGTGTTGATGCCGATCAGCCGGCCGGCCATGTCGACCAACGCCCCGCCCGAATTGCCGGGGTTGATGGGCGCATCGGTCTGCACGAAATAGCCCGTCCCGTCGCCCACCTGCAGCGCCGAGCGGGCGAGGCCGGACACGATGCCCGAACTGACGGTCTGCCCCACGCCAAACGGGTTGCCGATCGCCAGCACAAGGTCGCCCACCTGCAGCGCCTCGCTGTCGCCCAACGTCAGCGCGGGCAGCGGCTCGTCCGTGGTCAATTTCAGCACCGCAAGGTCGATCTGCGGATCTCCCAGCAGCACGGTTGCAGCATATTCGCGGCGGTCGGCCAGAACGACCCGGATGTCGGTGGCATCGGCCACGACATGATAATTCGAGACGACGATCCCGTCCTCGGACACGATCACGCCCGAGCCCAGCGAATTCTGCACCCGCGGTTTCGTTGCGCCGAATTCCTCAAAGAACTGGTCAAAGAACGGATCACCGGCAAAGGGGCTGACGCGGTCCTGCACAACCTGCCGGGCATAGATGTTCACGACGGATGGCGCCGTTCCCTTCACCACCGGCGCAAAGGACAGGGCAATTTCGCCCGCGCTGGACGGCACCGCCGTTTCGGCCAGGGCCGACAGGGGCAGAACGGTGGCCAGCGCCAGGGCCGGCAGAAGAAGACGCTTCATTGGACGGTTCCCGAATGATCTGGCGTTGCGGCGCACAGTTTTCACGCGCGACGGGCGATCATGCAACAGCCCAACCGACACATTCGCGTGCTTGGGCAAAGATGGGGCCTTCCCACCGGGAAGGCCCCGTTCGAACCCCACCTGACCACCCCTGGTCAATGCAGCTTGGTCGCCATCGAGATCGAGACGCAGACCGAGTTCATGCCCCCGGTATCCATCACCGGACCGACAGGCACGCAATCAAGCCCCACCCGCCGCGCCAGCCGGGGGCTGTGCTCGGGGATGATGCCAAGAAGCGTGGTGGCGCCCAGACTGCGGGCAGAAACCACCATCTCGTGGATAAGCTGCATCTGCACCCGCAGCCTTTCGGCCGCCGGAACAGCATCGGACACGAACACCCGGCTCGATTCCCAGATGTAGGGATCGACGGGCGCCTCGAAGTTCAACAGATCCCGCGGGATGGTTTCCAGCAGGCCCAGTTGGGCATCGCGGATCATGTAACTGTAAACACCACAGCGATGGATCGTGGGCGTCAGCCGCACCCCCGCCATCACCTCGCCATGCCGGTGCACCGCAACCCAGCGGCTGGCCGGCGTGTCGTACTGGTCAAACTCCATGCCGTCCGCCTGCGGCAAGTCCCACTTGTTATGCTGGATGAACGTCCGGTGGCGGGCCCGGAACATATTGGCGAAAAGCTGCCCGTGATTGTGAAGGTTCTCATACGAGAGGGTCGTAACTTCCATTGCCTTTCTCCTTCTCAGGTGGGTGGGTAAACCTTTGAAGGGGAACGGCCCCGGTCAGAGCAGTCTGTACTCCCGTGCCTTACGGATGGCCTCCGACGTGGTGCGCGCCTCAAGCCGCGTTCGCGCCGACTGGAGGCGCGCCTTGAAGGCGCTTTCCGTGATCCCGAGCTTTTCCGCCGCTGCCGAGTGCCGATCCCCGTCCGCGACGCATTTCAGCGCCTCGATCTGGGCCTTCGACAGGTCCGATGGCGGCTTGGCGGCAACATGGAGCTGAATGGTCAGCTCTCGCAGGGTTTCAAGCTCGTCATCGGTGAACTCGCGATCGGCGCGGGCGACACCCACAATGGACCGCGAGGTGATCGGACCATAAGAAGAGACCGCGCCGTAGCTGAGCCCATGAGCCGCGGCCTTTTTCAACACACCAAACGGGTCCGGCAAGGGGATCGAGCTCCATCGCGTCGTTCCCTCGACACCGATGCCCCAGAACACAAGCGGGTCGCGCAAGTAATAGGAATGAAGGTTGTAGTGTTCGACCCAACGCGCCGGATATGAGCTTTTGTAGACCATCGGCGTGGCAAACCGGATATGCAATCCGACCGAATACCCCATGGGAGCAAGCTGTTCGAGCTCATCCAACAAAACGCTTACGACCTTCCGCTCGGACATTCTGCACCACTTCCAGAATCCCGCGATTCTACCTGTGATTGATTGTCACCGCGGGAGTTACGATATCAAGAAAATTTGCCCGACCTGCCGGCCGACGCCACGCTTGCCCTGCGTTACAAACAGAAAAAAGCCCGCCGGGAAAGCGGGCTTTTGCATCTTTCGGGTGAAATGCCTTATTCGGCGTCTTGCGCCTCAAGGCGGGTCAGATCCGCCGCGCCCTTGGCGCTGGTGTCGCGATCAACGAATTCGATGATCGCCATCGGGGCCATGTCGCCATAGCGGAAGCCGGCTTTCAGCACGCGCACATAGCCGCCCTGACGGTCCTTGTAGCGCGGGCCGAGAATGGCGAACAGACGCTCGACATACTGGTCCTGCTTCAGTTGCGCCGCGGCCTGACGGCGGGCGTGCAGATCACCGCGCTTGGCCAGGGTGACCAGCTTTTCGATGATCGGACGCAGTTCCTTGGCCTTCGGCAGGGTGGTCTTGATCTGCTCGTGCTCGATCAGCGAGCCGGCCATGTTGGCGAACATCGCCTTGCGGTGTTCGTGGGTGCGGTTCAGTTTGCGGTAGCCGCTAGAGTGACGCATGGAAATCTCCTATTCGCGCGTTTTGCTTTGTCCGGCAGGGCCTACGATTGACCCGCTCACCTTGGGCTTTCGCCATGTTTTCCCCGGCAGATCCGGGCATTTGTCGAATGGGGTGCGCTGACGCGCACCCCGAAAGCTCAGAACTGGTCTTCGAAACGCTTCGCCAGATCCTCGATGTTCTCCGGCGGCCAGTCCTCGACATCCATGCCAAGGTGCAGACCCATGCCCGAGAGCACTTCCTTGATCTCGTTCAGAGACTTGCGGCCGAAGTTCGGGGTGCGCAGCATCTCGGCTTCGGTCTTCTGGATCAGGTCGCCGATATAGACGATGTTGTCGTTCTTCAGGCAGTTGGCCGAACGGACCGAAAGCTCCAGCTCGTCCACCTTCTTCAGCAGCAGCGGGTTGAACTCCAGACCCGCATCCACTTCGCCGGCCTTGGCCGACTCGGGTTCTTCGAAGTTGACGAAGATCGAGAGCTGATCCTGCAGGATACGCGCGGCATAGGCCACGGCATCCTCGGGCGTCAGGCTGCCGTCGGTTTCCACCTTCATCGTCAGCTTGTCATAGTCCAGCACCTGGCCCTCACGGGTGGGCTGCACTTCGTAGCTGACCTTCT
The DNA here is from genome assembly GCF_003034965.1 of Fuscovulum blasticum DSM 2131. GTDB lineage: Bacteria > Pseudomonadota > Alphaproteobacteria > Rhodobacterales > Rhodobacteraceae > Pseudogemmobacter > Pseudogemmobacter blasticus. The sequence continues at coordinate 38,971 of NZ_PZKE01000012.1, forward strand.
TCACCGGCGAATAGATCGCGTCGATCGGGATCAGGCCGATCGGCGCATCTTCCGGGCGGTTCTTGTCGGCCGAGACATAGCCCTTGCCGGTCGAAACCGTCAGTTCCATGAACACATCCGCACCCTCATCAAGGTGGCAGATCACATGGTCCTTGTTCAGAACCTCGATCCCGTTCGATTCCGAAATCGCGGCGGCAGTCACGACGCCCGGCCCCTTGGCCGAGATCGACAGGCGCTTCGGCCCCTCGACATCCATCTTCAGCGCCACGCCCTTCAGGTTCAGGACGATGTCGGTCACATCCTCACGGACGCCCGCCACCGACGAGAATTCGTGCAGCACGTTGTCGATCTGCACGCTGGTGATGGCCGCGCCCTGCAGCGAGCTGAGCAGCACACGACGCAGCGCATTGCCCAGCGTCAGACCGAAGCCGCGTTCCAGCGGTTCGGCGATCACGGTGGCGACCCGTGCCGGGTCTGCCCCCGCCTTGACGACAAGCTGCGTCGGCTTGATCAGTTCCTGCCAATTCTTGTGGATCATGGACTAGCCTCCATTCCTGCCTGCACCCCCATGGTCCGATGGGGTGGGGCGCCCGAGGGTCTTTCAAAACGTGAACCGGGCCACGCGAAACGCATGGCCCGGCAGTATTTCCAATACGTCAGACGCGACGGCGCTTCGGCGGACGGCAGCCGTTGTGCGCCAGCGGCGTCACATCGCGAATCGAGGTGATCTGGAAGCCGACGGCAGCCAGCGCACGCAGCGCCGATTCACGGCCCGAACCGGGGCCCTGCACTTCAACTTCCAGCGTCTTCACACCATGTTCCTGCGCCTTGCGGCCGGCGTCTTCGGCGGCCATCTGGGCGGCATAGGGCGTCGACTTGCGGCTGCCCTTGAAGCCCATCGTGCCAGCGGACGACCACGAGATGGCGTTGCCCTGCACGTCAGAGATCAGGATTTTGGTGTTGTTGAACGAGCTGTTCACATGCGCCACACCCGTGGCGATGTTCTTGCGTTCCTTGCGCTTGGTGCGCGCGGCGGCGGCCTTGGGATCACGTGCCATTGTCTCGCGCTCCTCTTATTTCTTCTTGCCAGCGATGGGTTTCGCCGGGCCCTTGCGGGTGCGGGCGTTCGTATGGGTGCGCTGACCGCGGACCGGCAGGCCCTTGCGGTGGCGCAGACCACGGTAGCAGCCCAGGTCCATCAGCCGCTTGATGTTCATGCTGACTTCACGGCGCAGGTCGCCTTCGACGGTGAGGTTCGCGTCGATGTATTCGCGGATCGACAGCACTTCGGCGTCGGTCAGCTGGTTCACGCGGCGGGCGCGGTCGATGTTCAGCGCGGCGCAGATCGCCTCGGCGCTGTGGGCACCGATGCCGGTGATGTACTGAAGCGCGATCGGAACCCGCTTCTGGGTGGGGATATTGACGCCAGCGATACGTGCCACGCCGTCTTTCCTTTCGTTGCGGTTCCGTCCTGCCAGAACCTTTTTTCACAACCGCCCCGGGCACAGCCGCCCCGGACAACGATCTTCCCGCGAACGGGAAACCACGACACGGGCGATTCCGCATCGGGACGCCGTGCAATATGGGCTTTTGCCACGCCCGTCAAGGGCGACAGGCGGCATTTTCAAGCCTTGTCAAGAACTTTCGCAATGGCCGCTGCAACAGCGTCCATTTCTGCCAGGCCGTCGACCGGGCAAAGCTGCCCCTTAGCATAATAGTAGCCAATCAGCGGCGAGGTTTTCTTGTAGTATTCCATCAGGCGGGTTTTCAGCGCCTCTTCGGTGTCGTCGGCGCGGCGCTTCATCTGATGCCCGCCACAGACGTCACAGGTGCCGGGCACCTTGGTCGGCCGGGTGTCGTCATGATAAACGGCGCCGCAGGTGCCGCAGGTATAGCGCCCGGTGATCCGGCGGACCAGCGCGGTATCATCGACCTGCATCTCGATCACGGCATCCAGCTTCTGGCCGATCTGCGCCAGCAAGGCCTCCAGCGCATCGGCCTGCTTCAGCGTGCGGGGAAAGCCGTCGAAGATGAAACCGCCCCCGGCACCCTTCTCCAGCTTTTCCTGGATCAGGCCGATGACCACCTCGTCGGTGACCAGCTCGCCGCGGTCCATGATCGCGGCGACGCGCTTGCCCATTTCGGTGCCGCTGGCCATGGCGTCGCGCAGCATGTCGCCGGTCGAAAGCTGCACCATCTGCCGCGTCTCTTCCAGACGCTTTGCCTGCGTGCCCTTGCCCGCGCCCGGCGGGCCAAGAAGGATGATGTTCTTGGCCATGGTGTCAGCGACGGGCGGGGGCTTTGGCGGCCCCACGGCGTTTGCCGCGAAGCTGCGATTTCTCGATCAGGGCTTCATACTGGTGGGCCAGCAGATGCGACTGCACCTGGTTGATCGTGTCCATCGTCACCGACACCACGATCAGCACCGAAGTCCCGCCAAAGTAGAACGGCACACCAACCTTGGAAATCAGGATCTCGGGCAGAAGACAGACCGCCGCCAGATAGGCCGACCCCAGCACAAGAATACGGTCAACCACATATTCCAGGTATTCCTCGGTCTTCTTGCCGGGACGGATACCGGGAATGAAACCGCCTTGTGTCTTCAGGTTCTCGGCCACCTCATCGGTCTTGAAGCTGACGTTCGTGGTGTAGAAGTAGCTGAAGAACACGATCAGCGCGGCCAGGAAAACCAGATGAAGCGGCTGCCCATAGCCCAGATAGGCGCTGATGAACGACAGGACCGGATTGGTGCCCTGCCCCGAGAAGGTGCTGAGCGTGGTCGGCAGCAGAAGGATGGACGAGGCAAAGATCGCCGGGATGACGCCCGCCGGATTGACCTTGATCGGCAGATGCGACGAGCCGCCATCATAGACCTTCATGCCCACCTGACGGCGGGGATACTGGATATGGATCTTGCGCAGCGCGCGTTCCATGAACACGACGAAGGTGATCACGGCGATGACCATCAGGATGATCCCAAGGATCACCGGCGTGGACAATGCGCCCGACCGGCCCTGCGCCAGGAACTGCGCGATGGCGCGCGGAATTTCCGCAACGATGCCGACGAAGATGATCAGCGAGATGCCGTTGCCGATACCGCGGCTGGTGATCTGTTCGCCCAGCCACATCAGGAACATCGTGCCGCCGACCAGGGTGATCACGCAGGAAAGCGTGAAGAACAGCCCGGGCGTATGGGCCAGATCGCCGGCCTGGATCGACATGGCAATGCCGTAGGACTGGAAGATCGCCAGCGCCACCGTGCCATAACGGGTGTACTGGTTCAGCTTCTTGCGCCCCTGCTCACCCTCTTTCTTCAGTTGCTGCCACGGGCCGTACATGGTGCCCAGAAGCTGCACGATGATCGAGGCGCTGATATAGGGCATGATCCCCAGCGCGAAGATACCCATCCGGCTGATCGCGCCGCCGGTGAACATGTTCAACATGCCGCCGATGCCCTGACCGGCCTTCTGCATGAACTCGCGCAGCGCATCGCCGTCGATGCCCGGAACCGGGATATAGGTGCCAAGCCGATAGACGATCAGAAGTCCGATCGTGAAGAAGATCCGGCTGCGAAGATCGGTTGCCTTGCCAAGCGTGCCCCAGGAGAGGTTCGCTGCCATCTGTTCTGCGGCGGATGCCATAAGGTGCCCTTTTGCATGGACAACGCCGCCGGAACCGTTTTCCGGTCCGGCGGCGCGCTGGAAAACTGGGGATGATGTAAGCGACGCAAGCGCCGCTCACAACCTCTTATTCAGCGGAAGCCGCAACCGTGATGCTGCCGCCCGCGGCCTTGACCGCTTCGATGGCAGAGGCCGAGGCGCCGGTGACCTTGAGGGTGATCTTGGTCTTGATCTCGCCCTTTGCGAGAATACGGATGCCGTCGCGCTTGTCCGAGGTGAGGCCGGCCGCAACCAGTGCGTCTTCAGTGATCTCTTCCTTGGCGTTCAGCTTGCCGGCGGCGATGAACTTCTCGATCAGGCCAAGGTTCACGACGGCAAAGTCCAGACGGTTCGGCTTGGTGAAGCCGCGCTTCGGCAGGCGGCGGTACAGCGGCATCTGGCCGCCTTCGTAGCCACCCAGAGCCACGCCCGAACGGGACTTCTGACCCTTGATCCCGCGGCCGGCGGTCTTGCCCTTGCCCGAACCCGGGCCGCGCGCGACGCGCTTCTTCTTGCGGGCAGCACCTTCGTTGTCACGAAGTTCATTCAGTTTCATGTCGCATCTCCTTGGCCGGAAGGGCCCCGCCTGCGACGGATGGAGCCAACTCGGCATTTCTTGTTGATTCTCGCAGCCCTTTCGGGCCACCGCGGGCCCTTACACCCTTGGCCCCCGTCAGGCAAGCAAGTTGAGGTGTCCGGCGGTGGGTGGCCCGGTTGCCGTGCGCGGCGGATGCCTGCCTTTCGCGCAGGTTGCAAGGGAAATCACAGTCGCTGCCGGAAAAGGCGCCCCGAAAACGTGCCCTAGGGATAGCGGTTTGCAGGCGGCTTTCCGCTATATTTTCCCGGCCGGTCAGCAAAGTGCTGCTTCCCCGCCACAAGATGAGCTACTCGCGCAAACCCCTTGGAAAATACGGGTTTTCCACACAGCATCCCTGTGCTAGCGTGAGTGTCGGCAGAAATGAGGCCCCGCCAACAGGGGCCCGATACAGGCAAAGGGATAGGCGACGTGGTATCGCTGATCGGGCGGGGACTCCGCATCCTTTCTATTTTCGTGGCGCTTCTGGCGATGCCCTTGGCAATGCCGGTCAGCGCGGCCCCCTATGCCGCCATCGTGATGGATGCGCGCACCGGGGAAACGCTTTACGCAAAAAACGCCGACACGAGGCTGCACCCGGCCTCGCTGACCAAGATGATGACGCTGTATATCGCGTTCCAGGAAATCGAGGCGGGCCGGCTGTCGCTGGACACCATGGTCACCGTTTCCAAGAATGCGGCGGCACAGCCGCCGTCGCGGCTGGGGCTGAAGGCCGGACAGAAGATCGCCATGCGCTACCTGATCCGCGCCGCGGCCATCAAGTCGGCCAACGATGCCGCCATGGCGATTGGCGAACACATCGGCGGGTCGCAGGCGGCCTTTGCCAAGCGGATGACCAAGACGGCCCGCGCGCTGGGGATGAAGAATACCACCTTCAAGAACCCCAACGGCCTGACCGCCGACGGCCACCTGTCCACGGCCCGCGACATGAACGTGCTTGGCCGGCATCTGTTCTATGATTTCCCGCAGTATTATGGCATCTTCTCGCGCCGCACCGCCGATGCGGGCCTTGCCACGGTGACCAACACGAACAGCCGTTTTCTGGACGGCTACGAAGGCGCCGACGGCATCAAGACCGGCTATACCGGCGCCGCCGGCTTCAACCTGACCGCCAGCGCCAAGCGCGGCAACAAGCGCATCATTGCCACCATCTTCGGCGGCACCTCGACCGCGCAGCGCAATGCCAAGATGGTTGAGCTGATGAACATGGGCTTTGGCATGGCCAAGGGCAACGTGCGCGAGAAGGCGCCGGAAGCGGCCCCCGTGCCGGCGGATGCGCTGGTGGCCACGGCCAATCCGGCGATTGACGAACCCGATGTCGAAGGCGGCGCCGCCAAGACCATTCGTGTTTCGGGCGAAGTGATCCGGTCGGTCCGTCCGAAGGCGCGGCCAGGCGCGGGCAACACCGATGCGGGCGTGGCCATGGCCGCCGCCGAACCGGCGCCCGAACCCCCGGCACCCGAAGTGCCCGATTCGGTTTCGGCCGCCATTGCCGCAAGCGTGGCAAGCGCGCTGGCCGAGGCGACCTCGGCCCCCGAAGGAACGCTGGACGCACAGGCACAAGCCCTGGCTGTTGCAGCCGAAGACGGTGCAGCCCCGGATCTTGACGCCGAAGACACCGCGGTTGCACTGGCTGAAGTGCCCCCGGCCCCCGCCGCCCCTGCCCCGGCTGCGGGCACGCTCGAGGCGCAGGCCGCAGCCTTGGCTGCGGGCGCGGCGCCTGCCGAAACCCCCGCCCCTGCCGAAGGCACGCTTGAGGCTCAGGCGGCGGCGCTGGCCGCAGCCCCGGCTGCCGTTGCCGAACCGGCCCTGCCGACCGTGCGGCCGCAGGCCCGCCCCGAGAAACTGGCGGCAGCCCCGGCAGCCCAGCCCGAGGCAGAGGTTGTGGCCGAGGCCGAAACCGTTCTGGAACAGGTCGTGCCCATGGCCGACGCCGCGCCGGCGCCGGTTGAGCTGGCAGCGGTGGCCCCGGCGCCCGCGATGCCCGCCGCCAAGGTGACCGCTGTCGAAACGGTTTCCGCCCGCGCCAGCGACCTGCCCGAAACAACCGAAGCGCCGGTCACCCGCAAGGCGCCGATCTTCGATCCGGTGCAGGTGGCGGCCGCCGAACCGGCCCAGACCGAGGCGGAAGCCGATGCCGATCTGGTGGTGATTGCCAAATCCACCTCGGGCGGGGCGCATTGGGGTGTGAACGTCGGCGCCTTCACCTCGCGCGCCGAGGCGGAGCGGGCGCTGATGAAAACCGCCCTGGCCGAAAGCGCCACGCTGAAAGGTGGCCTGAAGAAGACCACCCAGAAGGGCGGCGCCTGGCGGGCCTCGTTTCTGGGGCTGACCGAGGATCAGGCCGATCTGGCCTGCCGCCGGCTGCGCGCCCGGGGCATGGAATGTGAAGCGATGGGTCCGGGCTGATGGGATTCGTGCTGCCGCCGCCGGCCCCGCCGTCGGTGGCCATCGCAGGGTCGGACGACCGTTTCGCCGTGCGGCGCATCTATTGCGTGGGCCGCAACTATGCCGAACACGCCCGCGAGTTCGGCAATGATCCCGACCGCGACCCGCCGTTCTTCTTTCTGAAGCCGGCCGATGCGGTGGTGGACAGCGGATCGACGCTACCCTACCCGCCCGCGACCGCCGATCTTCATTACGAGGCCGAGCTGGTTGTTGCCCTGGGCGGTGGCGGGGCGGACGTGCCGGAGGCGGCGGCGCTGGCGCTGGTCTGGGGCTGTGCCGCCGGCAATGACCTGACCCGCCGCGACCTGCAGGCCGAAGCCAAGGCGATGCGGCGGCCCTGGGACATGTCCAAGGGATTCGACGCTTCGGCCATTGTCGGGCCGCTGCGGCGCGGGCCGGTGCCCGAGGGGCACATCCGCGGCCTGCTGAACGGCACGGTCCGGCAAGAGGCGAAGCTGTCCGACATGATCTGGCCGGTGGCGGGGGTGATCGCGCATCTGTCGCGGCTGGTGACTCTGGCGCCCGGCGACCTGATCTTTACCGGCACGCCCGCCGGCGTGGGCGCGATGCAGCGCGGCGACAGCTTCAGCGTGGAAATCGACGGGCTGGCGCCTGCGGTTGTCACCATCGGCTGACCGGCTCAGGGCCGGGGCTTGTCGTCCCAGTCCTTGGTCAGGATGCGGTTGGCATCGCCTTCCATATCGTCGAACTGGCGGTGCCGCATCGCCCAGACAAAGGCCACAAGGCCGATGCCGCCCAGAAACAGCGACACAGGGATCAGGATGCCCAGAATTTCCATTACTTCAGCCTCAAGGCGTTGAGCGAGACCGTGATCGAGGACAGCGACATCGCCAGGGCCGCGGCCAGCGGCGTGGCGCTGCCGATCAGGGCCAGCGGCACCGCCACCACGTTGTAGCCGCCCGAGATCATGAAATTCTCGACCATCCGGCGCACCGCCTGACGGCTGATGCGCAGCGCATCGGCGATGGGGGCCATGTCCTGCCCCAACAGCACGATGTCTGATGCCACGCGGGCCGCATCCAGCGCGGTGGCGGGGCTGATCGAGACATGGGCGGCGGCCAGCGCGGCGGTGTCGTTCAGCCCGTCACCCACCATCAGAACCTTGGCCCCATCGGCCGACAGCGCGGCAATCCGGGCGGCCTTTTCGGCGGGCAGCATGGCGGATTGCCATTCGGCAATGCCCAGACGGCCGGCCAGCGCGGCCACCGCCGCCTCGGTATCGCCGGACAGCAGAATGACCCTGCGCCCCTGCGCCTTGAGCGCGGCCATCACCTCGGCCGCACCGGGGCGCAGGCGGTCGGCAAAGGTATAGGCGCGGGGCTTTTCACCTTCGCCGGTGCAAAGATAGGTGGCGGTCACCGGCAGGCCTTCGCCATTGCACCATTCAGCCCGGCCAAGGCGAACCTTGCGACCCTTCCATTCGCCTTCGATGCCATAGCCGGGCACTTCGCGGATCTGGTCCACGCGGGCGGGTTTCAGGCCGCGCGCCCGCGCCGCTTCGGCCAGCGCCAGCGCCAGCGGGTGGGACGAGGCCCCGGCCAGCGCCAGCGCGACTTCGGTCGCGGTATCAGGATGATCGGCCAGATTGGTGGCCTCGGGCGTGCCAAGGGTCAGGGTGCCGGTCTTGTCGAAGCAGACCGTGTCCACCTCCGCCAGACGTTCCAGCGCATTGCCCTGCTTGATCAGCAGACCCTTGCGGAACAGCCGGCCGCTGGCCGCCGTGACCACGGCGGGAACCGCCAGCCCCAGCGCGCAGGGGCAGGTGATGATCAGAACCGCAGCCGAGATATTGATGGAATAGCGCAGGTCGCCGCCCGTCTTCCACATCCAAAAGCCGAAGGCGGAAAAGGACAAGAGATGCACCAGCGGCGAATACAGCGCCGAAGCCCGTTCGGCGAGGCTGGTGTAGCGGGTCTTGGCGCTTTCGGCGACGGCCACCAGATCGGCCATGCGGTGCAGGCTGGAATCCTTGCCCGCGGCGGTAACACGCAAGGTCAGCGGGCCGGTCAGGTTGACCTCGCCCGCGCTGACGGCGCTGCCCTCGCCCGCCCAGACGGGCAGGCTTTCCCCGGTCAGAACACTGCGGTCCACCTCAGAGGTGCCCTCGACCACGATCCCGTCCACCGGCATCCGGCCGCCGGGACGCACCAGAACCAGATCGCCGGCGGCAACCTCGGCAATCGGCTTGGGCACCTCGGCCCCGTCGATCAGCACGATGGCGCGCGGCACTTCCAGCGCGGCCAGTTCCTGCGCCGCCGACCGGGCGATGGCACGGGTGCGGTGGTCAAGATAGCGGCCCAGAAGCAGAAAGAAGCACAGCATCACGGCCGCATCGAAATAGGCGTGATGGCCGGAATAGATGGTCTCGAACAACGAGATGGACGAGGCCAGGATCAGGGCCAGGCTGATCGGCACATCCATGCCCAGCCGCCCGACCCGCAACGAAGCCCAGGCCGACTTGAAGAAGGGCTGCCCCGAGAACACCACCGTGGGCAACGCGATGGCCGCGGAAATCCAGTGGAACAGGTCGCGGGTCACACCTTCGGCGCCCGACCAGACGGCGACGGATAGCAGCATGACGTTCATCATGCTGAAGAAAGCCACCCCCAGCCGCATCAGCAGATCACGGGCCTGCCTGTCGGTTTCGGTGGTTGACAGAAGGCCGGGGTCCAGTTCGTGCGCCTCATAGCCCACGGACCGCAGCACCTCGATCATCTGCGGCACGGTCACCTGCGGGTCGGCATCCACGGACAGCCGCCGGAGCGACAGGTTCAGCCGCGCAGACCGGACACCGGGCACCGCTTCGGCGGCATGTTCGACCGTGGAAATGCAGGCCGCGCAATGGGCGGCCGGCACCGACAGCATCAGCCGCGCGTGGCCTGCCGCCGCGGCCGAGGCCGCGATGCGTTCTGCTGACGGGGCGGCCACGCAGGCCGGGCAGGCCGACAGCCCGCCCGAAACTTCGGCCGTGCTTCCGGTGTCAGCCTCGATCCGCCCCTCGGCCACGGCCATGGCTTAGCCCTTCACCTGAAGTTGCACCCTTTGTTCAAAGGCCGTGCCATCCTTGGCGGTGGCATTGACCCGCACCAGCCAGACGCCACGGTTCAGCGCGACTTCGGCCTCGTACAGCCCCGCGACATAGGTAAAGGCGGGGGTCACGTCGTCCTTGGCTTCGGTGGTGCGGCCGACCAGCACGTCCAGCGCCTTGACCTCGACCGGGTTTCCGGCGGCGTCGGTGAAGGCAATCGTCATGCGGCCACGGTCATAGACCGGGGTCATGGTCCAGCCCAGGGCCACCTGGGCATCCCGCTTGGCGTTGAACTCCTGGCTGGCGACGTAAGAGTTCTGCACATCCAGCCCCGGGAAGGTGGAGATGGCCTTCCAAGCCATCACCAGATTCACGGCGATGATGATGCCGAAAGCCCCCACGGTGATCGCCAGCACATGGCGTCCGGTCAGTTCTGCCATGGCTCAGTCCTCCTTGCCGTTGAACACGGTCTCTTTTGCGACCCGTTCTTTTCCGGGTTGGGCCGCGGTTCCCTCGTCTGCGATCCAGACCGTCACTTCGCTGCGGCCCGTCTTGGCGGCCGGGCTGCCTGCGGGAGCGGTCAGATAGAACCGCGCCTCATAGGTTTCGTTGGCCGGCACCTTGATGCGCAGATCCTGCGTTCCCTCTACGGCAACGTCCAGCGGTTCGGCCGAGGTCACCGAAATGTCATACCAGCGCTCTTCGCCATGCTTGTTGCGCAGCCGGATGTCATAGGCGTTGCGGATCGCGCCATCGGACAGCATCACATAGGTCGGGTTGCGGACCGGGGTGATGTTCACGTCAATTTCGCTGCGCAGGAACAGCGCGACCACCAGCCCCACGCCGACCCCGCCCCAAAGCAGGGTGTAAAGGATGGTGCGCGGGCGGAATACATGGCTCCAGACGCTTTTCGGCGTCTTGCCCTCGCGCTCGGCCTTTTCGTCGGTCAGCGCAAGATAGCCGATCAGGCCGCGCGGCTTGCCGATCTTGTCCATCATGTCGTTGCAGGCGTCGATGCACAGGCCGCAGGTGATGCAGGCCAGTTGCTGGCCGTTGCGGATGTCGATCCCCATCGGGCAGACGTTCACGCAGGCCATGCAGTCGATGCAGTCGCCGTTGCCGGCCACATCCTGCTTGCCGCGCGGCTCGCCCCGCCACTCGCGATAGGCGATGGTGATGGTGTCCTCATCCATCATCGCGGCCTGGATGCGCGGCCAGGGGCAGGCGTAGATGCACATCTGTTCGCGGGCGAAACCGGCGAAGACAAAGGTCGTCGCGGCCAGGATCAGCATCGTCGTATAGGCGATGGGGTGGGCCTGCCCTGTCAGAAGATTGTGCATCAGCGTGGGCGCATCGGTGAAGTAGAACACCCATGCGCCGCCGGTGGCGAGGCCGATCAGGAACCAGACGGTCCATTTGATCGCCCGCTTGCGGATCTTTTCGCCGTTCCAGGCCTGACGGTGCAGGCGGATGCGCGCGTTGCGATCGCCTTCGATCCAGCGTTCGACCAGGATGTAAAGGTCAGTCCAAACGGTTTGCGGGCAGGCATAGCCGCACCAGATGCGGCCCGCGGCCGAGGTGAACAGGAACAGGCCAAGGCCAGCCATGATCAGCAAGCCGGCGACGAAATAGAACTCGTGCGGCCAGATCTCGATCATGAAGAAGAAGAAGCGGCGGTTACCCAGATCCAGCAGCACCGCCTGATCGGGCAGGCTGGGGCCACGGTCCCAGCGAATCCACGGGAGCACATAGTAGATGCCCAGCATCACCGCCAGGAGCCACCACTTCAGGGTGCGGAACTTGCCATAGACCCGCCGCGGGAAGATTGGCTCACGCGCGGCGTAGAGGCTGGGCGGATTGGTATCTGGGGTGGACACGGAACATCTCCGGATTCATGAATATGTTTCTCACCGTGGTATGGGTCGGCTGAGAAAAGGCCACTTTGACCTGCATCAAAATCCCATCAAAGATGCGGATTATCCAGCGGGCGGGCGGAGGCGGGCGCATTTGCCGCAGGCGATGGCGGTCATACCGCCCGATGAAGAAAAGGCCGCGGCTGTGACGCGGCCCAGCCAGATGGATAAGACACCGGCACCCCGTGAACGCGCGAACAGGAAGGGCCGCCGGTGCCAGTCTCCGGCGGTGGCTGGCACCGCCGGGGAAAAGGTTTATGTCACTCGCCGCCGCCGCGGCTGTGCACATAGTAGGACACGGCGCGAATGTCGTCTTCCGACAGACGGGCGTTCCAGTTCGGCATCACGCCGAAGCGCGCGTAGAACACCGACTGATGCACCGCCTCACGCGACCCACCGTACAGCCAGACCGCATCGGTCAGGTTCGGCGCGCCTTGCGTGCGGTCGCCAGTGCCGGCCTCGGTATGGCAGCTTGCGCAGTTTTCGACGAAGACGGTCTTGCCGGCTTCGGCTTTGGCCGCATCATGCTCCTGCCCCGAGATTTGGAGGACATATTCCACCACGTCGCCGATCTGCGTCGCGTCCAGCAGTTCGTCCACGCCCCATTTCGGCATTTCGGAATAGCGGGCTTCGGGATCGGTGGTGTTGCGGATGCCGTGGGTCACGGTCGTATGGATGTCTTCCATCGTGCCGCCCCAAAGCCAGTCGTCGTCCAGCAGATTGGGATACCCCAGCGACTGCACACCGGCCGCGCCTGCGCCGTGGCATTGCGCGCAGTTGGTGCGGAAGACGGCCGCCCCGGCGCGTTCGGCATAGGCCGACAGATCCGGGTCATCCTTGATGGCGTTCAGATCGGTCGCGATCAGCTTTGCCTTGATCGGGCCGTTCTTGGCATCCCACTCGGCATATTCCTTCTGGCTGTCGATCCGCGAGTCCTGGCCGAGCAGGCCCTGGGTCGCGCCGCTGATCAGCGGCCAAGCCGGATAGGCGATGGTATAGCCGATGCCCCACACGATGCAAGCATACAGGATCCAGACCCACCAGCGCGGCAGCGGATTGTTGTACTCTTCGATGCCGTCCCAGGAATGGCCGGTGGTTTCCACCTGCCCGGGGGCGGCCTTTGTCACTTTCTTGGCGCACATGTCACGCCTCCTTGGCCTGGTGGGGTTTGTCGGCTTCCGCAGGACGCTTGTCGTTGCGGAAGATCGAGTTGGCGGCATCGTCCTGCACCTTGCGGGCACCGGGCCGGAAGACCCAGACAACGATGCCAAGGAACATCGCCGTCATCGCCAGGAGACCCCAGCTATCGGCAAGTTCCCTCAGGAACGAATAGGTTTCCATCCGTCCCTCCCCATCAGCGAGCCGGGTCCGGGGTGAAGGTCGAGAAGTCGACCATCGTGCCCAGAACCTGGATATAGGCGATCAGCGCATCGGCTTCGGTCAGTTGCGGCTGGCCGTCGAAGTTGCGCACGTTCACGTCCTTGCCGCCCTTGATCGCGGCAGAGCCGTAGCGTTCCTGCAGACCCGAGCTGTCGGCGTTCGGATCGGCCTGCGCCAGGAAGTCAGCCAGCGCATTTTCCATCATCGCATCGGTATAGGGCACGCCCACCATGCGGTGCGTGGCCATCACGTCGGCGATGTACTTGCCGTCGATCACCTTGTTGAACAGGAAACCGTAGGGCGGCATCACCGATTCCGGCACCACGGCCTTGGCATAGGTGAAGTGATCCTGATGCCATTCGTCCGAGTAGCGACCACCGACGCGGGCCAGATCCGGCCCGGTGCGCTTGGAGCCCCACTGGAACGGATGGTCATACATCGATTCCGCCGCCAGCGAGTAGTGGCCGTAGCGCACGCCTTCGTCGCGCATCGGGCGGATCATCTGGCTGTGGCAGACGTAGCAGCCTTCGCGGATGTAGATGTCACGCCCGGCCAGTTCGAGGGGGGTGTAGGGACGCATCCCGTCCACCTTCTCGATCGTGTTCTCAAGATAGAACAGCGGCAGGATCTGCACCGCCCCCCCGATGGTCACGACCAGAAAGGCCAGGACCATCAGCAGCGTGGCGTGCGTTTCAATCGCCTTGTGTTTATCAAGGAAAGCCATGTCACTCCCCTCCCTTATTCGGCCGGGATGGCGTTGTTGGCATTCACCGGGGCCTTCGCCGGTTGTGCCTTGACGGTCATCCACAGGTTATAGGCCATGATGATGGCCCCGGTCAGGTACATGACGCCGCCCAGGGCGCGCACCACATACATCGGATACTTCGCAGCCACGGTGTCGGCGAAGGCGTTCACAAGGAACCCGTTCGCATCCACTTCACGCCACATCAGGCCTTCCATGATGCCGGTGACCCACATGGCCGAGGCATAGAGGACGATCCCGATGGTCGCGAGCCAGAAGTGCCAGCTGACCAGTTTCAGGGAGTAGAGGCTTTCCCGGTTCCACAGGCGCGGAGTCAGGAAGTAGAGCGCACCGAAGGTGATCATGCCGTTCCAGCCAAGCGCGCCGGAGTGGACGTGACCGATGGTCCAGTCGGTATAGTGCGACAGGCTGTTCACAGCCTTGATCGACATCATCGGGCCTTCGAAGGTGGACATGCCGTAGAAGCCGATCGACACCACCATCATGCGGATGATCGGGTCGGTGCGCAGCTTGTCCCAGGCGCCCGACAGCGTCATCAGGCCGTTGATCATGCCACCCCAGGACGGCATCCACAGGATGATCGAGAACACCATGCCCAGCGTACCGGCCCAGTCAGGCAGCGCGGTGTAGTGCAGGTGGTGCGGGCCGGCCCAGATGTAGAGGAAGATCAGGGCCCAGAAGTGGATGATCGACAGCTTGTAGCTGAAGACGGGACGTTCGGCCTGCTTAGGCACGAAGTAGTACATCATGCCCAGGAAGCCGGCGGTCAGGAAGAAGCCCACCGCGTTGTGGCCATACCACCACTGGATCATCGCATCCTGCACGCCGCTGGTGACCTGCACCGACTGGCTACCGAAGATCGAGACCGGGATCGCCATGTTGTTCACCAGGTGAAGCATCGCGATGGTGATGATGAAGGACAGGTAGAACCAGTTGGCCACATAGATGTGGGGTTCCTTGCGCTTCATGATCGTGCCGGCGAAGACCACCAGATAGGCCACCCAGACCACCGTGATCAGAAGGTCGATGTGCCAGGCCGGTTCGGCGTATTCCTTGCCTTGCGACCCGCCCAGCACATAGCTGGTGGCCGCCAGAAGGATCACCGTCTGCCAGCCCCAGAACACGAAGGTGGCCAGACCGCCCCCGAAAAGGCGCGCGGCGCTGGTCCGCTGCACCACATAGAACGAGGTGGTGATCAGGGCGGTTCCACCGAAGGCGAAGATCACCGCGCTGGTGTGCAGGGGCCGCAGACGGCCGAAGTTGCCGATCCCCTGAAGAACTTCAAAGTTGAGCCAGGGCCAGGCCAGTTGGCTGGCAATGACCACCCCCACCAGGAAGCCCACGACTCCCCAGAAGGCGGTCAGCGCCACGCCGGCCCGGATCAGGCCGTCCATGTATTCGCCCGAGTTCGCCACCTTGGCATCCCCGGTTCCCCGCAGCACCACCACAAAGGCGATGGCAGAGACGAGCATGACTTCGATCGCGTTGACCATATAGGCCAGATCGCGCGCGTAGTTTGCTGCAATCGCGGCAAGAACCGCGATAGCGCCAAGCGCGATCAGCTTGACGTAATCCCACATTTTGCGTCCCTTCGTCTCTTTTTTTCATCCGTGAGACAAGTTTCGACTCATTCCACGGCGGTCTTATAGACTGTTCCGCTTGTGCTGGCCCGGCACAAGACCCGCCTTGATCTGCATCAACAAACCCGATTGACAGGCTTGACCTCGGTCAACGTAGAGCGTCCGATACCGAAATAAATACTGCACAGATCAACCGCAGGAGGCAACCATGGCCTACAAATCAATACTGACCATCGCCGCTTCCCCCGACACCGCCGCGCGCGCTGTCGAGGCTGCCGGCCTGATCGCCCGCAAGATGGATGCGCATCTCGATGCCCTCGGTCTTGGGGTCGACCGCACGCAGGTCGGCTATTCCTATGTCGGCTCGGGCGCCGTGATCCTTCAGGTCGCGATGGAACGGGCCGAGGAAGAGGCGCGCCAGATCGAGACCACGCTCAAATCGGGCATGGCCGCGCAGGGGCCCGAACTGCGCTGGTCCGTGGAATCGGCCGTGTCGCAGATGGGCGCACTGACCGATCTGGTCGCCACCCGCGCCCGCTATGCCGATCTGGTGGTGCTGCCCAAACCCTATGGCAAGACGCAGGGACCGGAAGCCGAGGCGGTGATCGAGGCGGCCATGTTCGAAGGTATGGCGCCGGTGCTGGTGGTGCCGGAAAAGGGCCTGACCTCCGCCGAACCCAAGCGGATCGCGCTGGCCTGGAACCAGAGCCGCGAGGCGATGGTTGCCGCGCGCCGGGCGTTGCCGTTCCTGAAACGGGCCGAAATGGTGACGATCACGGTGATCGACCCGCCGGCGCACGGGCCGGAACGGTCTGACCCGGGCGGTCTTCTGTGCCAGTTGCTGACGCGCCACGGCGTCAAGGCCGAGGTGCAGGTTCTGGCCCGCACCCTGCCCCGCATTTCGGACGTGCTGGCGCGGCATTGCCGCGACATCAACGCCGATCTGCTGGTGATGGGCGCCTATGGCCATTCCCGCTTCCGCGAGGCCATTCTGGGTGGCGCGACGCGGAATATGCTGGAACAGACCGAAGTGCCGGTCTTCATGGCCCACTGACGGCCGGGAACGGCTTGGCAGAATGAACCGATCCGCCGCCCTGCGCAGCAACCGGGCGGCGGACCAGGGCAGGCAAAGCCCTCAGATCACCGACACCGCGCCGGCATAGGCGGCCACGATATGCACATCGGCATGGGCGGCCAGGGCGGCGATCTCTCGGTTCTGCTCTTCCGACAGCACGCCCGCCTCGGGCGCCGTGGCAATGGCGGTCAACGCCGCCTCGCGCGCCTCGTCAAAGGCGGTGCGGCGACCGGACCTTTCGTAATCGTCCCGCCCCTGCCGCCGGAACACCCGGGGCGACAATTGGTCGCGGCAGGTCGCGATGGTATGTGCAGAGTCAAGAAAGTGCCCGCCGGTGCGGACCTGCATCATCTCGTCCCAGTTCAGCGCCTCGGCTTCCAGGGAAGGCTTGCGGATGAAACGGCGCATCATCGCGCCGATTTCATTGTCCAGAACCGCCTGAACCGGGCTGAACACCGTGGCACATTCCAGTTGCCCGATGCCGCCCAGAATATCGGCCCCCGCCAGCGCCACCACCTGCGCCAGCAGCGCGCGTTCGGCCATGCCCTGCACATCGACATCCGGCGTGTCAGAGCCTGATCCGTAGGTATGCGCCACCAGACCCCAGCCGCGCTTGAGAAGCTGGACCGAGAAACTGGCCGCCTGCAGGCTTTCGACGCAGGACTGCAAGGCCGATCCCGTCCGCATGTCCAGCGTGAACATCAGCGGCGTGGCGATCACCGGGGTTCCGGGCGCCAGGATATGCGCCATGACGGTCATGCCCACGATCTCGGCCGCGGCCATGATCGCCATGCTGGCCACGGAAAGCGGCGCCGTGCCGCCCGCAGAGGGCAGGCTGCAGGCATGAAGCGGCACGCCATATTCCCCCGCCTTCAGGATCACCTGCGTGTCCATGAACTTGAACTCCAGCGGCGTGAAGGAACAGGTGATGCAACTGGTGATCGGGTTGGCGCGCAGGGCCGCCTCACCCCCGGCGGCAATGGCCGCGATCTTCATCAGGTAATCGACGTTTTCCCACTGGTAGGGCTGCATCCAGACATGCTTGGCGGTGCGGCTGACCAGCCGTCCGAAACTGTGAATGTCGGCGGTCTTTTCCGGCACCCCATGCACGAAGGGGTGGGCAATGAACCCCACCTCCTCCAGCGTATTGGCCACGGCGGCGATTTCGTTCACCGCCTCGAGATCCATGTTGCGATAGCTGGCGTCGCGCGGGTTCACATAGCCATGCGCGCCGGTGCCCGTCCGCAGAATGAAGCCCTTGTCGGCGCGCGGCAGGTCGATGTCGAACCGCGACTCGCGCCCGCCCAGACGAACAGCCTTGGGCGTTGCCGCCATCGCCTCTCGGATCAGGCCGCGTGGCAGGCGGATGCGGTTGGCATCGCGCCCCGGCTGCGCGCCGGCGGCAAGCAGCCTTTCATGCGCCTGGGGATGCAGGATCGCCACGCCGTAATCGGCCAGGATGTCCTCGACCCGGGCCTTCAGCCCCTCGACCTCGGCATCCGAGAGGAAACCGAAGACCGCGCGGGCAAATCCCGGCGGTTCCTGACGGAAGGCGGTGGCGGGATGGCTGGCGCGCGTCACGCGGCTGCGCTTGCCGGTTCTGTCGGGCTGTGTGTGTTCCATGGCTGCCTTCCCCCCGGGACAAGGTTGCTCATGGCACACACCGATTAGGCTGACTGCCTGCCGACTTCAGCTCAACGCAGACGTTAGCAGGACAATGAAATGCGTCAACGGAGCTGTATCGCGCCGGCGCGGCGGCCGTCAGATCAGCAGCCCGCCATCGGTATCGTCGCCCGCCTCTTCCAGCAGGCGGTCGAAATCGGGAATGGTGACGTGGCGCTTGCCTTCCAGGCTGATGACCCCGTCGCGCTTCAGCGCGCTGATCTGGCGGCTGACGGTTTCCAGCGTCAGGCCCAGGTAATCGGCCATTTCTTCGCGCGTCAGCGGCAGGTCAACGACCATCTCGCCCTTCGAGCGGCGCAGCGACAGCGAGGCGTCGCGGCGGGCGATGATCGCCACCAGAGAGGCAATCTTCTCGCGCGCGGTCTTGCGGCCCAGCAGCAGCATCCATTCGCGCGCGGCATCCAGTTCGTCCAGCGTCATCTCAAGCAAGCGATGCGCGATATGCGGCGTCTGCGACATCATCTCTTCGAAGGGGCGCTTGCGGAAGCAGCACATCACCACATCGGTGGTGGCGGTCACATCATAGGCTGCGCTATTTCGTCCCGGTCGGCCGACAAAATCAGACGGAAGCAGCAGGCCAACCATCTGCCGGCGGCCATCTTCCATGGTCTGGGTCAGGGTTGCGATCCCGGTCACGACCGAGGCGACAAAGTCCATCCGGTCGCCTGACCAGATGATTGTCTGGCCGGATTGATAGCTGCGATAATACTTTATCTGCTCCAGCCGGGCGAGTTCATCGGATTCGCAACGCGCGCAGACGGCACGATGGCGGATCGGGCAATCACCACATTCCTGATGCACCGCCGGAAGATCATGCAGTGACATGCCGGGCCTTTCAACGATTGATCTGTATCAAGGCTGCCACCCCCCGACGCAACTAAGAGTAACCTTATGACAACAGATGCGCAACTCACGCGCCTCGGTCTTTTTGACGCGCGGGTGCCCCGGTACACGTCGTACCCTACGGCACCGCAATTCGGCACGTCGATTGGCCCCGGCGATTTCACCTCCTGGATCGAAGCGATCCCGGAAGGTGCCCGAATCTCGCTTTACCTGCATGTGCCGTTCTGCCGGCGCCTGTGCTGGTTCTGCGCCTGCCGCACCCAGGGCACATCGTCCGATGACCCCGTCATCGCCTATGCCCAGACCCTGAAGGCCGAAATCGCGCTGCTGGCGCGGCATCTGCCGCGCGGCGTCACGCTTTCGCGGCTGCATTGGGGGGGCGGAACCCCCACCATGCTGCCGCCCGATGAGATGCGGGCGCTGGCCGATGCGGTCTTTGCCGTGGCCCCCATGGCCGAGGGCGGCGAATTCTCGGTCGAGATCGACCCGAACGAGGTGGACGATGCCCGCCTTGACGCGCTGGTGGCCTCGGGGATGAACCGCGCCTCGATCGGGGTGCAGGACTTCGACCTTGAAATCCAGAAGGCCATCGGTCGCGACCAGACCTATGAGATCACCCGCGAAGTTGCGGAAAAGATCCGGGATCGCGGCGTGACCAGCCTGAACTGCGACCTGCTTTACGGCCTGCCGCACCAGACCGGCATCCGCATCGCCGATTCGGTCCAGAAGCTGCTGACCCTGTCGCCCGACCGGGTGGCGCTTTACGGCTATGCCCATGTGCCATGGATGAGCCGTCGCCAGCAGATGATTCCCTCGGAAGCGATGCCTTCGCCGGAAGAGCGGCTCAAGCTGTTCGAGACGGCCTCGAAGCTGTTCCTCTGGGACGGGTATGAAGAAATCGGCATCGACCACTTCGCCCGCCCCGATGACGGGCTGGCGGTGGCGCTCAAGGCCGGCAAGCTGCGGCGCAACTTCCAGGGCTATACCGACGACACCGCCCCCGCCCTGATCGGGCTGGGCGCCTCGTCGATCAGCCGCTTCCCGCAGGGCTATGCGCAAAACGCCTCGGGCACGTCTGACCACACCAAGGCCATCCGCGACGGACGTTTCTCGACCCACCGCGGCCACGCCTTCGCGGGCGAAGACCTGATGCGCGCCCGCATCATCGAGGCCCTGATGTGCGATTTCCGCGTCGACCGGGCCGAACTGGTGCGCGACTATGGCGTGACCCCGGCCTATGTGGACAGCCTGTTCCGCACCGCCGCCTCGGGCTTTGAAGACATGCTGAAGATCGAGAATGGCGCGCTGATCATCCCTGACCGCGCCAAGCCGCTGACCCGCATGGTCGCCCGCGCCTTCGACGCCTACGACCAGTCCAAGGCGCAGCACTCGGCCGCCGTCTGACCGGCCCCCGAACACAAGGAAGGCAGCAAGTCCCTTGCTGCCCTTCTTTTTTTGCAAGGAGCAGGCCGGTCAGCCTGACTTGAGACCCAGCCCTTCGACCAGCGCCACCAGCTTCGGCAGGCAGACCGCGTTCAGGTCATAGCGATCGCGCACCGTCTTGCGGGCATTGGCGCGCAGGCGGGCAAAGCGGGCGGGTTCGGCCAGCCCTTCGGTCAGCGCGCGCGTCCAGCCCGGCACATCGAAGAAATCGACCAACTGGCCGTTGTAGCCATCCCGCACCACCTCCTGCACCGGCGCCACGCGCGAGGCGATCAGGTGGCAGCCCGCCGACATCGCCTCCAGCATCGACCAGCTCAGCACGAAGGGATAGGTCAGATAGGCGTGCACGCGCGACACCTGCAGGATCGACAGGAAGTCGGCATAGGGCACCCGCCCCAGGAAATGCACCCGGCTCAGGTCCATCTGGTCCTTCACCTCATCCAGGAAAATGTCCTTCCAGGCCCTGCCGTCCTTGGGGGCCGGGCCGTAGCTGACCGCGTTGCCGCCCACGATCAGCACCTGCGCTGCCGGCCGCGCGGCCAGAACGCCGGGCAAGGCGCGCAGGAAGGTGTGATAGCCGCGATAGGGTTCAAGGTTGCGGTTGACGAAGGTCAGCACCTCATCGCCCGCCCGCAGCACCCGGCCATCGGGCAACGTAAGCCGGGCCGCCGCATTGGGCACCACGGTTTCGGTGTTCACCCCGTCGAAGACCACGTCGATCATAGACCGCAGCGCCGGCGGGTGGGTCGAGGCCTGCCAGAAGGTTGGCGACAAACCCCGGTCGGCATGTAGCAGCGCCTGCGCCAGATGCGCGGCCCGGCCCTGCGCGATCATCACCTTGTCCAGGCTGGGCGGGCCGAATTCGCGGTCGAACCCGACATCGGCCCCACGGCCGCGATAGTAGAACTCGGCATAGACCAGCAGCTTTGCCTCGGGCCACACATCCTTGAGGAACAGCGTCTCGCCCCAGCCGGAATGACCGACGATCACGTCGGGAACATAGCCATCCCGTTCGCGCAGGATGCGGGCCGCGCGGGCAACGGCGACACCCCGGTCGGACATGGTGGTGTAGTTGCGGCCCAGCCGGCAGGCGGCGGCATCGACCTCGGGCGCAGAATAGGCATAGCGCCAGACGGGAATGGCAGCCGCGCGGGTATTGGAGGCATCGGTCAGCACCCGGCAATCATGCCCGCGTGCGGCCAGCGCCGGCGCAAGGTGAAGGAATTGCGCCGGGTAATTCTGATGAACGAACAGGATCTTCATGGCTGCGCGCCACCCGGCCGCGCAAAGGCCGCCGCCAGCAGCGCGCGGGTGTACTCGGTCTGCGGCGCGGCGAACAGCGCCTGCGCCTCGCCCAGTTCGACCACATCGCCGGCCTTCATCACCATCACCTTGTGCGACATCGCCCGCACCACCCTCAGGTCGTGGCTGATGAAGATATAGGCCAGCCCCCATTTGCGCTGCAAGGCACGCAGAAGATCCACGATCTGCACCTGCACCGTCATGTCCAGCGCCGACGTCGGTTCGTCCAGCACCACCAGCTTGGGCCGCAGGATCATGGCGCGGGCAATGGCGATGCGCTGGCGCTGGCCGCCGGAAAATTCATGCGGATAGCGCCCCATCGACGCCGGATCGAGACCGACTTCGGTCATGATCTCGGCCACCATCTCGGTCCGGTTGCGGCGGGGATCAACACCATGGACGCCCAGGCCTTCGGCGATGATCTGTTGCACGGTCATCCGGGGCGAAAGGCTGCCGAAGGGGTCCTGGAACACCACCTGCATGTGCCGCCGCATGGCCCGCACCGCCGCGCGCCCTTTTGAGCCGAAGAAGGCCGCCAGGGCGGCATCACTCGCCTCGCTGATCAGGTCGCTGTCCGGGTCGCGGGCGCGGCGGGCCTCGGCCTCGTCCCAGGTCTCGTCCAGGCGGCCGATGTCGCGGCCCAGAAAAAGCACTTTCCCCTGCGAGCCGATCAGCCGCAGGATCGCCAGCGCCAGCGTCGTCTTGCCCGAGCCGCTTTCGCCCACGATGCCAAGCGTTTCGCCGGCCCGAACAGACAGGCTGGCGTCGTTCACCGCCTTCACATGGCCAACCGTCTTGCGCAGAAAACCCTTCTGGATCGGGAACCAGACCCGCAGATGTTCGGTCCGCACCACCTCGGGCGCGCCGGCGGGCACGGGATCGGGCACGCCCTTCGCCTCAGCCGCCAGCAACTTGCGGGTATAGGGGTGCTGCGGGTTGGCAAAGACATCCGCCGCTGGCCCCTGTTCGACGATCTCGCCGCCCTGCATCACGCAGACCCGGTCGGCGATCCGGCGGACGATGGTCAGGTCATGGGTGATGAACAGCAGGCTCAACCCCTCGCTGCGCTTGAGATCGGCCAGCAAGTCAAGGATCTGCGCCTGAATGGTCACGTCCAGCGCGGTTGTGGGTTCGTCGGCCACCAGAAGTTCGGGACCGTTGGCCAGCGCCATGGCGATCATCACCCGCTGGCGCTGCCCCCCCGACAACTGATGCGGATAGGCGGACAGCCGGCTTTCGGCATCACGGATGCCCACCTTCTGCAACAGGTCAAGGATCCGCGCCCGCGCCTTGTCGCCGGTCAGGCCCTGATGCAGGGCAAGGCTCTCCCCGATCTGCCGTTCGATCGTGTGCAGCGGGTTCAGGCTGGTCATCGGCTCCTGGAAGATGAAGCTGATGTCGTTGCCGCGAACATGCCGCAACTCGGCTTCGGGCAGGCCCAGCATGTCACGGCCCTGCCACAGCACCTGCCCCGATACGGTGGCATTGTCGGACAGAAGCCGCACGGTTGACAGCGCGGTGACGGATTTCCCCGATCCGCTTTCGCCGACCAGCGCCACGGTTTCGCCCTTGGCAACGCTGAAGCTGACCCCCTTGACCGCCGGGATGATACGGCCATCCTGCGAAAAGCTGACCTTCAGGTCACGGACATCCAGCAGGGTCATCGAAAGGTCTTCCGCGGATCGAAGGCATCGCGCACGCCTTCAAAGATGAAGATCAGCAGCGTCAGCATGGTGGCAAAGGTGAAGAACGACACCCAGGCCAGATGCGGCGCCTGCAGGTTCTGCTGCGCCTGCCGCGACAACTGCCCCAGCGAGGGGGCCGAGGACGGCAGGCCGAAGCCCAGATAATCCAGCATGGCCAGCGATCCGATGGCGCCCGTCACAAGGAAGGGCATCATCGTCAGCGTCGCCACCATGGCATTGGGCAGCATGTGGCGGAACATGATCTGCCAGTCGGGCACCCCCAGCGCCTTGGCGGCGCGGACATATTCAAAGTTGCGCGCGCGCAGGAATTCGGCCCGCACCACGCCGACCAGCGCCGTCCAGCCGAACAGCACCATCAGCCCCACCATCAGCCAGAACGACTTGGCCCAGACAGCCGTCAGGATGATGATGACATAGATCGAGGGGACCGATCCCCAAAGTTCGATGATGCGCTGGAAGATCAGGTCGGTGCGGCCGCCGAAATAGCCCTGCACCGCGCCCGCGGCGATGCCCAGAACGGCGTTCAGCGCCGTCACGATCAGCGCAAAGGTGACCGACAGGCGGAAGCCGTAGATCACCCGCGCCAGCACATCGCGGCTGGTATCGTCGGTTCCCAGCCAGTTCTGTTCGCTGGGCGCGCCGGGGGCGGTGCCGCCGGTGTTCACGATGGTGTTGTAGCTGTAGGGAATGGGCGGCCACAGCACCCAGCCCTTCTGCACCGGCTGGCCCAACGCGGTGCCCTTCGTCTCGGCCTCAAGCGCAATGCCTTCCGGGTCATCCCAGCAATCCAGCGACCCGCCGGTCACGATCAGGCAGCGCACCTCGGGCGTGGTATAGTTCGCCTCGGTCCGCAGGTCGCCGCCGAAGGTCTGTTCGGAATAGAACTTCAGGAAGGGCGTGTAATAGCCGTCCTGATACTTCACCAGCAACGGCCGGTCATTGGCCAGCAGCTCAGCACACAGCGACAGACCGTACAGGATCAGGAACAGGATCAGCGACCACCAGGCCCGGCGGTTGGCCTTGAAGTTGCGCCAGCGGCGCTGGTTCAGGGGCGACAGGGCCATGGCTCACCCCGCCCGTTTTTCAAAGTCGATCCGCGGATCGACGAAGACATACATCAGGTCGGACAGGATGCCGACCACCAGCCCGATCAGGCCAAAGGCGAACAGCGTGCCGAACATCACCGCATAGTCCCGCTCGACCGCCGACTTGAAGCCAAGCTGGCCCAGGCCGTCCAGCGAGAAGATCATCTCGATGATCAGGGACGACCCGAAGAACACGCCCAGGAACAGGCTGGGGAAGCCTGCGATCACGATCAGCATCGCGTTGCGGAAGACATGGCCATACAGCACACGGCTTTCCGACAGGCCCTTGGCGCGGGCGGTCATCACATAGTGCTTCTTGATCTCGTCCAGAAAGCTGTTCTTGGTCAGCAGCGTCAGCGTGGCAAAGCTGGAAATCAGTTGCGCCGTCACCGGCAGGGCGATGTGCCAAAGGTAGTCGGTGATCTTGTGCCACAGGCTGAACGTCTGCCAGCCGTCCGAAGTCAGGCCGCGCAGCGGGAAGATCTGCCAGTAAGACCCGCCTGCGAACAGCACCATCAGCAGGATGGCGAACAGAAAGCCCGGAATGGCATAGGCCGCGATGATGATGCCCGACGACCAGGTGTCGAACCGCGATCCGTCACGCACCGCCTTGCGGATGCCAAGGGGGATGGAGATCAGATAAGCGATCAGCGTGGACCACAGGCCCAGCGTGATTGAAACCGGCATCTTTTCCACCACCAGATCAACCACGCTGATGTTGCGGAAGTAGCTTTCGCCAAAGTCGAACTGCAGATAGCGCCACATCATGATGCCGAAGCGTTCCCAGAACGGGATCATCTCCTTGTGGCATTCGGGCGCCTTGACGGTGGGGGTGCCGGTATAGCCGGGGTCACAGACGATGCGGGCAAAGCCGAACTGCACCTCAAGCTTGGCACGAAACTCGGGTGACAGGCCGCGGGCACCGATATAGCCACCCTCGGCTCCCTGCCCCTGCCCGCCGCCGCCGGCGTCCTTCTGCGCATCTCCGCCGCCGCTCAGCGCCTTGATGGAATCGCCGTCGCCTTCCAGCCGCGCCTCGATCTGGTCCAGCGGGCCGCCGGGAACGACATTGGTCAGCGCGAAGTTGATGAGCATGATCCCGAACAGCGTCGGGATCACCAGTAGCAAGCGTCGGAGGATATAGGCGCCCAAGTCCCTGCCCGTTGGTCTGTTGTTTTATTGGAAGACGCGCCTGGCTTTCAGCGCCTCGCCCTTTTCGGCGTTGTACCACCAGAAACTGGTGACGCCCAGCGCATAGGGGGGCAGCGGGTCGGGGTGTTCATACATGTCGTAATAGGCCACCCAGTCCTTTGCGTTAAACCATTGCGGCACCCAGAACCCTTCGGCGCGCAGCACGCGGTCCAGCGCCTTGGTGGCGATGGTCAGCTCGTCCTTGGTCTTCGAGGCCATCACCACCTCGATCAGCTTGTCCACCGCTGGCGACTTCAGCCCCATGATATTGAAGACCGAAACATCCGCCGTGGCCGATCCGTAGAACTGTTTCAGCTCCGCCCCTGAAAAGTACTGCGAACGTGCATTTCCCGTGATGATGTCAAAGTCATACGAAGGGTTGCGGGTCCGGTTTTCGAATTGCGCCTGGTCGATGGTGTTCAGGCTGGCGTCCACGCCCAGCGCGATCAGGTTCTCGACAAAGGGCTGGATCACCCGGTCGAAGGTGGGGTTGTCGTTCAGGAACTCGATCGTCAGCAATTCGCCCTTGGCGTTTCGGCGCTTGCCGTCATCTCCGGCGATCCAGCCCGCCTCGTCCAGCAGGGCCGAGGCGGCGCGCAGGTTGCGGCGGTCAAGCTGGCGGTCGGGGTTCGACACCGGCGCCATGACCGCCGGCTCGGTCAGGATGGTGGCGGGCAGAAGCCCCTGATCCACCAGCGGCTGCAACACCGCCGCCTCTTCCGGCGAAGGCGTGCCTTCCGCCTCCATCCAGGTGTTTTCCCAGACCGAATTCACCCGGTCATAAAGGCCGTAGAACAGCGTCTGGTTCGACCATTCGAAGTTGAACATCAGGCTGATCGCCTGCCGCACCCGCGGGTCCTGCCATTTCTCGCGGCGCAGGTTGAACATGAAGGCCTGCCCCTGCGCCTTGGCCCCCGAGGGCAATTCGGCCTTGATCACCGTGCCGTCGGCGATGCGGGGGAAATTGTATTGCTCGGCCCATTGCTTGGACGAGTTTTCCTGCCGGAAGGCATAGGCCCCTGCCTTGAACCCCTCGAACGCCGAATTCGGGTCCGAGAAGTATTCATAGCGCAGCACGTCGAAATTGTTCTGGCCCTTGTTGATGGGCAGATCCTGCCCCCAGTAATCGGGGTTGCGGACATAGGTGATCGACCGGCCGATGTCGATCTTGCCCGGCACATAGGGGCCGGACCCCAGGAACGGCGTCATCGACGCCTCTTCCAGATCCAGCTTGTTGGCAAGGTAATGCGCCTTCGACATCACCGGCAGCCCGCCCACGGATTCGGGCAGGTCGCGGGTGGGCACTCCGGGCCGGAAGGTGAACTTCACCCGATGCGGGTCCAGCGCCTCGGCCGACAGCACCTGTTCGGCGAACACGGTGCGGAAATCCTGCAGTCCCTTGGTCAGGAACTGCTCATAGGAAAACACCACATCCTCGGCCGTCAGGGGCGTTCCATCGGAAAAGCGGATGTCGTCACGCAGGTTGAAGATCACCCAGCTCCGGTCTTCGGGGTATTCCATCGTGCTGCACAGCAGGCAGTAGCTGGCGCCGATCTCATCCGCCGTGCTGGTCAGGATGGTTTCCAGCATCACGCTGGACCCGATGGCGGCCCGGCCCTTCACAGAAAACGGGTTCATCGTGTCAAAGCTGCCAAAGGTCCACTGGCTCAGCTCGCCGCCCTTGGGGGCATCGGGGTTGACGTAAGGCAGATGGGTGAAATCCGCCGGCAAGGCCAGATCGCCGAAGGTGGAAATCCCGTGCGAGGTGATCACCGTCTCGCCGCGGGCATGTCCGGCTGTAAGGCCCATGGTCAATGCCAGAGCCCCGGCAAACAGCCACCCCGAGGCGTCCCAAACGGGTTGAGCCGTCCTTGCCACTGCTGCCGCTGCCATCCGTGCCACCCCTCGCAGAAATCCGTCGTCATTCAAGATGCTAGAGCGGCCCTTGTCGATGGAAAAGGCGCGAATTCGTGATGCGCCCGTGACAGAGACAATCATGGAAATGACAAGGGCCGCGCCTTTCGGCACGGCCCTCGCACGGCGCAAGGCGCCGGATTACTTCAGCGTCGCCAGATAGGCGATGATATTGGCGCGATCCTGCGGCTTGGGCAGACCGGCAAAGGCCATCTTGGTGCCCGCGACATAGGCCTTGGGATCGGTCAGGAAGTGGTCAAGGTTCTCGGGCGTCCAGCTTTCACCCGACATGGCCTGCAGGCCGGCGGAATAGGTGAAGCCGGCGACGCTGGCCTTGGGCCGGTCAACCACGCCGTCCAGATGCGGGCCGGTCGCGTTGTTGCCGTCGATCTTGTGGCAGGCCTTGCACTTGCCGAACACCTTTTCGCCCGCGGCCGGATCGGCCGATGCGAAAAGGGTGGCGAAATCGGCGCCCGCGGCGGCGGTCTCGGTCTCGGCGGCAGGGGCGGACCCGGTGTCGATGGTATAGGCCTGCTTGGCCTCGCCTTCGCCATGGTGGCCGGTGTTCATGGCGTAAAGCCCGTCAGAAGCCCAACCCAGAAGCAGGAAGGCAAGAAGCGCACCGCAAGTTCCGCCGACTGCCTTGGTGATTGTCATCGTGTCGAACATGTCGCCTCGTTCCCAGAACCGATATTCGCGGCGTATCTATCCGCTAACCCCCGCTTCATGCAAGCCGTAGTGCGCGCAGACACCGTGCTTTCGTCACGAAACCTTGACGGCGCTGGCTGTTGGGGCCAGTGACGGGCACAAGACAGGCAAGACAGCGGAGCCAGCCGAGATGACTGCCCAGACCACCGGACGGATCGCCTTTCAGGGCGAACTTGGCGCCTATTCGCATCAGGCCTGCCAGCAGGCCCGTCCCGACATGGAAGCGGTGCCCTGCACCACCTTCGAGGATGTCGTCGACATGACCCGCTCGGGCGAAGTCGATCTGGGGATGCTGGCGGTTGAAAATTCGACCTATGGCCGGGTCGCGGACGTGCACAGCCTGCTGCCCCGCGCGCGGCTGCATATCGTGGACGAAGCCTTTGTCCGCGTGCATGTCAATCTGCTGGGCGTGCCGGGGGCCCGCGTCGAGGACATCACCGAGGCGCATGGCCATGTGGTGATCTTGCCGCAATGCGCGGGCTTCCTGAAGGCGCATGGCATCCGGGGCAAGGTCAGCTCTGACAACGCCCGCGCCGCCCGCGAAGTGGCCGAAGCCGGCGACAAGACCCGCGCCGCGCTGGCCAGCGAACTGGCCGCCTCGATCTACGGGCTGGACGTGCTGGCCCGCCATATCGAGGACCAGAAGAACAATACCACCCGTTTCCTGGTGATGAGCCGCACCGCCGACCACAGCCGCCGGGCCGAGCGGATGATGACCACCTTCACCTTCCGCGTCCGCAACATTCCGGCCGCGCTGTACAAGGCCTTGGGCGGCTTCGCGACCAATGGGGTGAACATGACCAAGCTGGAAAGCTACATGGTCGGTGGCAGCTTCACCGCGACCGAGTTCTATGCCGACATCGAAGGGCATCCCGACGATGCCCCTGCCGCCCGCGCGCTGGAGGAACTGCGCTACTTCTCGAAGGAAGTCAGCATCATCGGCGTCTATCCCGCCGACCGAGCCCGCGATTAGGGACTGCGCTCAGTATCCGCGGCGCTGGACGGCACGCCAGCGTTCCTCGATCATGGCGGCCAGCTTGCTGCTGGCCCCGTCGATCTTTTTCTGAACCCGTCCCCGCGCCAGCCGCACCGATTGCAGCATCACCCGCGCGCCCAGGGTGCGCGGCCGGATTTCCGTCAGGATCGTGATTCGCGTCCGCCGCGGCGCCAGCGCCGCAAGGTCGATCCGGCTGCTGCCGTCCAGCGTGTTGCTTTCCAGCCCGAACACCATCAGGCTGTCTTCCTGCAGGTCGTCCACCCGGATCGTCAGCACGCGGGGCTTGCCCCGGAAGGCAAAGCGCAACCGCCAGGCCGCGCCGGGGCCGGGCACACGAAGCCGGTCTATACGCTCCACCTCGGCACCGCGGCGCGCGGCCATGCGTTCAAACTGATCAAACTCGTTGAGGGTCCGATAGACAAAGTCCAGCGGGGCCTCGATATCCTGCTTCGTGATAAAGTGCATGTTCCGTCCCGTCGCCTCGCCCCGGGCACAAGGACCGGGCCAATTCGGAGATAGACTAATCCAGCCGGTCTGCAACCCAGTTGGCAAGCAGATAATGCGCAATCGAGCCGCGACGCGGCGCCCGGATGCGGGGATGATGGCCCGCGAAGACCGTCAGCAGTTCTTCACGGCTGATCCAGAGCGCCTCTTCGATTTCGGCCGGGTCCAGCGTCAGGTCGCGGGTTTCCGCCTCGGCCCGGGTGCCCAACATCAGCGACGCAGGAAACGGCCAGGGCTGGCTGGTGACATAGCGCACGGCACCACAGCGCACGCCGGTTTCCTCGGCCACCTCGCGGCGCACCGCCGCCTCGACGGTCTCTCCGGGTTCGACGAACCCCGCCAGGCACGAGAACATGCCCTCGGGCCAGCCGGGGCTGCGGCCCAGAAGCGTAAGGTTGCCAAGGGTGACCAGCATGATCACCACCGGATCGGTGCGCGGGAAATGTTCCACGCCGCAGGCCGGGCATTGCCGCTGCCAGCCGCCCCGGGCCGCAACGCTGCGGCCGCCGCAGCGGGCGCAGAAGCCGTGGCCGCGGTGCCATTCCAGCAAGGCCCGTGCCGTGGCGGCCAGTTCGCCATCGCGCGCGTCCAGGGTGGCCATGCGCTGACGCAGGTCGCCGAACACATGCTGCGGCGGGGCTTCGGGGTCGGTCCGGTCGCCCGCATCGAAAACCGATCCCTCGGTGGTGTCCGCCAAAGCCCGCGCAGAAACATCGGCGGCGAACAGCCCCTGCCCGTCTTGCAGACCCAGGAACACCGTTTCGGCCGCCTCCGCCAGCACCGGATGCCCCGCGGGCAGCCAGCCCGCGCCGCCAGGCCCGAACAGCGGCCGGCCGCGCCAGACCGGCAGAACCCGGCCGCCGCGCGCCAGATCGGCCAGGGCGGCAGGGTCGCCGCGCAGCGCATGGGCGCGATCCAGCCCCGATCCGGCAAAGGCCATTCCGACCTGATCCTGCATCGCCCTGCGCCCCCTTCGTGCTGCCGCGCCTTGGATCGCATGGCGCGGGCGGGCGATAAAGCCCCCAGATTGCGCCTTTCGCGCCACGGTGGCGCGGCACCGGCGCAACACTCTCTGCCCGGCATGGCGGCATTCATCGGAGACCCTTGCCCTTGGCCGGATCATAAAACAACTATAAGACGAGTTTTAATCAGCGCCTCAGTTGCCACAACATAGCCGTCTGAAAGGACTTGTGCGCCCGTGGGCACCGAATTCCCGTCAGATCCGCTTGCCAGGCTGGCAATCGGAAGATGAAAAAGGCACTCCGTTGCGAAGGCCCAAGAATTGTCTGCGCCGCCAGCGATGGCGGTGGCGGGCCGCAGCCCGAACCGCCCTCCGGCCCCTTGCAGATGGCCCCGGCCTGCCAGATTGACCTGCGGGTGCTGGCAACATCAGATCTGCACGGGCAGTTGATGTCCTATGACTATTTCGCCAACCGGCCCCTGTTCGGCACCGGGCTGGCGCAGACCGCCGCGCTGATTGCCGAAGCGCGGGCGGGGGCGGCAAACTCGATCCTGCTTGACAACGGGGATTTCCTGCAGGGCACCGCCCTGACCGAGATGGCCTCGCACCCGCGGGGGCGGCACCGCAACCGGCCGCATCCCGCGATCACCGCCTTCAATGCCCTGGGCTATGATGCGGTGGGGCTGGGCAACCATGAATTCGATTACGGGCTGGAACGGCTGACGCAGGCGCTGGCCGATGCCCGGTTTCCGGCCGTTTCGGCCACCGTTGTGCTGCGGCCGGGGGCCGGCACGCCCGCCGACCGCACATTGGTGCCACCCTGGGTGCTGCTGACCCGACACCTGCGCGACCGCTGCGGCGCCGGGCATGACATCGGCATTGGCGTGCTTGGCCTGACGCCGCCGGAAACGCTGGACTGGGCCGGCGACTGGCTGTCGGGGCGGGTCTGGGTGCGGCCCATGCTGGCCGCCGCGCGGGACTGGGTGCCGAAAATGCGGGCAGAGGGCGCCGATGTGGTGATCTGCCTGGTCCATTCCGGCCTGGCCCTGCCAGGGCAAGGCACCAAGACGGGCGAGGTCGCGGCCGAGATTGCCGCGCTGGACGGCGTTGATGCCGTGATCGCCGGGCACACCCATCAGGTTTTTCCGCCAGGCCCGGCCGCCGCGCTGCGGATCGCCGATCCGCGGATCGACGCCCAGGCCGGGCGGGTCTGCGGCACGCCAACGGTGCAGCCCGGTCATTCCGGGTCACATCTGGGCATGATCGACCTTGAGCTGACCCATGGCCCGCATGGCTGGCGGGTAGCCGGGGGCATCGGCCGGGCGATCAGCGCGTCCGAGGTGGTGGCCGGACTGTCGGCCCCGGCCATCCGGCGCCATGCGGCGCCGCTGCGGGCGGCCATCGGCGACGATCACCGCGCCGCGCTGGCCTGGACGCGGCGGCGGCTGGGCCAGACGGCGGTGCCGCTGACCACCCATTTCGCCCATGTGGCCGATACCGCCGCGATGCGGCTGGTCGCGGCGGCGAAAGAGGCCACCGTGCGGCGCCTGCTGTCAGGCCGGCCCGAAGCCGCCCTGCCGCTGGTGGCAACCGTTACCCCTTTCCGCTGCGGCGGGCGGGGCGGGCCGCTGAACTATACCGACATCCGGCCCGGCCCGCTGTCGGTGCGCCATGTGCACGACCTTTACCCCTTTCCCAACAGCCTGCGCGCGGTGCTGACAACCGGGGCCGACCTTCTGGCCCGGCTCGAACACTCGGCCCGGCTGTTCCGCACCCTGCGGGCCGGCCGCGCCGACCAGCCCCTGATCGACCCCACCTTCCCGCCGTTCGAGTTTGAACTGGCGCCCGCGCTGTCCTTCCGCATCGACCTGTCGCGCAGCCCCGGCAGCCGCATCCGCGACCTTTGCCTTGCGGGCGAGCCGGTCCCCCGCGCCATGCCGCTGGTGCTGGTGACCAACAGCTATCGCATGGGCGGGCACGGCGGGCCGGGGACCGAGATCCGCCTGCCCCGCACCCTGTGCACCGAGGCGCTGGCCGCCTTTGTTGCCGCCGGACCGCCCCTTGAACCGGCAAAGGGCGCCGGCTGGTCGCTGGCGCCGCTGGCCGGGGCCAGCGTGCTGTTCGACAGCGGAACCGGCGCAGCGGCGCATCTGTCCGACGTGGCGCATCTGCGCCCCGAACCGCTGGGGCTGACCGAGCAGGGGTTCCGGCGCTTCCGTCTGCACCTGTGATGCGCTATGTCGCCCGGGCCGGCCCGCGCCCTGCCGGCCTATCCGGCGGAATCCCATGTTCGATGCGCTGTTCTTCGATCTTGACGGCACCCTGATCGACACCGAAAGCATCGCGCTTTCGACCGGCATCGCCGCTTTTGCGGCCGCCGGGGTGACGGTCGATGCCGATTTCATGCACGGGCTGATCGGCCTTGATCAGGCCAGCGTGGCGCAGATCATCCGCAGCCGGTTTCCGCAGGCCGATCTTGACGCCATCCGCCGCGACTGGGGCGCCGGGTTTGATGCCGGTGTCAACGCCGGCCTGCCGCTGAAACCCGGCGTGATGCCGCTTCTGCAGGCAACCGAGGGCCGCCGCCGCGCCCTTGTCACCTCAACCGCGCGGGCGGGCGCGCATCACAAGCTGGCGGTGGCGGGGCTGGCCGGGTTCTTCGACCATGTGGTGACGTTCGATGATGTCACCGAACCCAAGCCCGCCCCTGCCCCCTATCTGCTGGCCGCCAACCTGTTCGGCTGCGATCCGGCCCGTTGTCTGGTGTTCGAAGACAGCGAGATCGGGGCCGAAGCCGCCTGGCGGGCCGGCTGCACCGTGGTGCAGGTGCCCGACATCCTGCCATCCCAGGGCCGCTGGGCGCATCACCTTGCCCCCGACCTGCTGACCGGCGCCCGCAGCGCCGGGCTGATCGGCCCTGCCTAGCCGCGCAGTTCAGGCGTCAGCCGCACCGGCCCGGCCTTGCCCTTCAGCTTGGCGCGATAGATCACCACGCCTTCCACCACCCGCATCACATAGGTGCGGGTTTCGGCAAAGGGGATGGTCTCGACCCAGTCGACCACATCCACCGATTTCTGCCGCGGATCGCCCAGATCATCGACCCAGCGGCGGGGCCGCCCCGGCCCGGCGTTGTAGCCGCTGGCGACCAGCGCGATCGAGGGGCCGAACTCCTCGATCAGATGCGCCAGATAGGCCGAACCCAGCGTCACGTTATAGGCCGGGTCCGTCAGCAGCTTGCCCGGCGTGAACTCGACCCCCAGTTCCTTGGCCATCAGCTTGGCCGTGCCTGGCAGGATCTGCATCAGCCCGCGCGCATCGGCATGGGATCGCGCCGCCGGATCGAATTCGCTTTCGCGCCGCGAAATCGCCAGCGCCAGCGCACGCGAGACCTTCAGCCCGTCCTGCACGAAATCCGGCACGGGGAAATAGGCGCGCGGCAGGATCACCCCGCGTTCGGCCGCCGCCTTGGCGATCACCACCGCGACATGCGGTTCGTTCATCTCAAGCGCCATGTCGGCCAGTTGCGCCAGTTCGGCATCGTCCAGGCTTTCGCCCAGATGCAGCAGGAACCGCTTGCCCAGCGTGCGGTCGCCCGCGGCCAGCAGCAGGCGCCCCGCCGCCAGCACCGAAGATCCGGCAAAGGCGGATTGCCGCCAGCTTCCGGGGGGGCCGGGTGCATCTTCGATCAGCCGCTTGTCCAGCGGCAGGCCCAGCTTTTCGGATGCCAGAAGGCCGTAATAGGCCGTCTGGTGCCGCGCCGCCGCCTGCATCGCGGTTTCGGCGTCTTCATCCCTGCCCAGCGCCTCCAGCGCGCGGCCCTGCCAATAGGCGGCGCGGGCCAGACTGATGGGCGTGGTGACTTCGGCCCCGAGATGGCCAAAGTGGCGCAACGCGGTTTCGCCGTCGCCCAGCCGCCGCAGGGCGACAAACCCGGCAAGGAACTCCAGGTCGGCATAGGCCGCGCCTCCGGCCAGCCCGTGCTGCGCCGCCACCTTGTAGGCCTCGGCCGGGCGGCCCTGCCGCAACAGCCAGCGCGCCAGCAGCGCCCGGCGTTCGGCCCACATGGCAGGCCGGCCCAGGGCCTCGGGCGGGGTGGCGATGATCAGCGCCGCCGCATCGTCATACTGGTCGCGCCGCATCCGCCACAGGAACCGCTCATAGGTCAGGCCGGGGTTCTGCTTCAGATCCTCGGGCACGGCGGCAACCAGCGCATCCACCCCCGGCTTGCCGGCCCGCAGCGCCAGCCGGGCGCGGGCCAGCTTCTGCCAGCCTTCGGATACCAGCGGCAGCATCCGTTCGGCCTGCGGGCCCTTGCCGGACCAGAGCAGGTTGTCCAGCCGCGCCTGATGCAGCCGCGCCAGGGCGTCGGGCGCCAGACCCAGCAGCATCTGTTCCTGTTCCGGCGTCAGGTCCAGTTCAGCCCAGGCGCGCATCGCCTCGGTCTCGGCGCGGGCAAGGTCACCCGTCGCCCACAGTGCCCCCACCAGCGCCACCGCGCCTTCGCCGGTGACAGGGCTGTCCGCCCCGAAATAGGCCACCACACGCGCCGGCGTTTCGGATGCCAGCGCCTGTTCGCCCTTTTCCTTCAAGAGCGGCAGCCCCGGCCAGTCAGGCCTGCGTTCCAGGAACGACTCATAATCGCCCAGCCGTCCCTTGCCCGCGCGCAGCCATTGCCAGACCACCACATCCCGCCCCACCCCCTGCGGGGCAACGGCCAGCGCGCCGTCCCAGTCTCCGGTGGCGGCGACCGATAGCGCGGTCTTCATCGCCTGCACCTCATCGGCACGGGCGGGCGGGGCGATCAGCAGGACCGCAAGCAGCACAAGGCGAAGGAATGTCGTCATGGCCGGAAATTGCCTTAGCGCGCCGCGCGCCACAACCCACGAACCCGTCATCTGCGGTGCTTGGCAAGCCTTTCGTCCGGCGATAAGGAGGGCCGATTGCAACCGCGGCCAGCGACGGACCGCTTTCAGGAGATGCGCGATGCGCCACGACAGGTTGAGCGGGTCGATCCCGGCCCTGGTGACGCCCTTCAAGGGCGGCGAAGTGGACATGGACACCCTGAAAAAACTGGTCGACTGGCAGATCGAGCAGGGCTCGACCGGCCTTGTCCCGGTGGGCACCACCGGCGAAAGCCCGACCCTGACGCATGAAGAACATGAAGCCGTGGTCGAGGCCGTGGTGAAGTTCGCCGCCGGCCGGGTGCCGGTGATCGCGGGCGCCGGGTCGAACAACACGGTGGAAGGCATCCGCCTGATCCGCCATGCCGAAAAGGTGGGGGCCGACGCGGCGCTGGTGGTGACGCCCTATTACAACAAGCCCACCCAGGCGGGGCTAATCGCGCATTTCACCGCGCTGCATGACTGCTGCACCCTGCCGATCGTGATCTACAACATTCCCGGCCGGTCGGTCGTGGACATGACGCCCGAAACCATGGGCAAGCTGGCCGCCCTGCCGCGGATCGTGGGCGTCAAGGACGCCACCGGCAAGATCGAGCGGGTCAGCCAGCAGCGCGCCGCCTGTGGGGCCGATTTCGTGCAGCTTTCGGGCGAAGATGCCACGGCGCTTGGCTTCAACGCCCATGGCGGCGTGGGCTGCATCAGCGTGACCGCGAATGTCGCGCCCAGGCTCTGCGCCGAATTCCAGGCCGCCACCCTGCGCGGCGACTATGCCACCGCGCTGAAGTATCAGGATCTGCTGATGCCGCTGCATGAGGCGATCTTCCTGGAACCGGGGCTTGCCGGCGCGAAATACGGCCTGTCGCTGCTGGGGCGCTGCACCGAAGACGTGCGCCTGCCGCTGGTGGGCCTGACCGATGGCACCAAGGCGCGCATCCGTGCCGCCATGGTCCACGCCGGGGTTCTGTGATCCGCCCATGACCCGCGCCGACAACCTTCGCGGCGCGATGCTGATGACGCTTTCGATGGCGGGTTTCGCCGTCGAGGACATGTTCATCAAGGCCGCCGCCCACAGCCTGCCGGTGGGGCAGGTGATGGTGGTCATGGGCATCGCCGGCATCCTGACCTTTGGCCTGATGGCCCGCCGCATGGGCGAACCCGCCTTTCCGAGCGGCTTTCTGGCCCCACCGCTGCTGATCCGTTCGGGGTTCGAAATCGGCGGGCGGCTGTTCTATGCGCTGGCCATCGCGCTGACGCCGCTGTCAACCACCTCGGCCATCCTGCAGGCGACGCCGCTGGTGGTGATCGCGGGCGCCGCGATCCTGTTTAACGAACGGGTCGGCTGGCTGCGCTGGCTGGCGGTTCTGGTGGGGCTGATCGGGGTGCTTGTCATCCTGCGGCCGGGCGTGGCGGGGTTCTCGGCGCTGTCGCTGCTGGCCGTGGCCGGGATGCTGGGCTTTGCCGGCCGCGATCTGGCGACCCGCGCCGCGCCGATGCGGCTGTCGAACCGGCAGCTTGGGGTGATCGGCTTTGCCATGCTGGGCATCGCCGGGCTTGTCATTCTGGGCTGGACCGGCGGCGCCCGCCTGCCCGACGGGCGCGAAGCCGCGCTGATGCTGGGCGCCTGCACCTTCGGCATCGTCGGTTATCACGCGCTGACCGCCGCCATGCGCACGGGCGAAGTCGCGGCCGTCACCCCGTTCCGCTATACCCGGCTGGTCTTCGCGCTGATCCTGGCGGTGCTGCTGTTCGGGGAACGTCCCGATGCGCAAACCCTGATCGGGGCGGCGCTGGTGGTGGGCGCGGGCCTGATCGGGCTGACCATCCGCCGCTGACCGCCGGGACTCACCGGCGCCGTGCCCTGACAATACTTTGAATTTTATGGGCTTCATGCCTAACAGCCGGTAACCGGCAGCGGCCTTTCAGGACGATGCGGCCATTCGCAGACCGGCGTTTCCCCAAGCCAAACAATGTCGGGAAAGTGCCCAGATTGTGGCGCAAAAATGGCGCGATCCAAGCGCGATTTGGGCAGATGGCCACCCTGGCCGCCCAAACCCTTAACACCGGCCTCACGGCCGGGTCAGCCTGAAGGAGACCGCCCATGTTCATGCAGGATGTCACCCGCTTTGCCGCCACCCCGGTCACGGCAGCCGCCACGCTTGGCCAGGGCCTGATCGACGGAACGCTGATCGAAACCGCCGCCGGCTGGCGGCCTGTGCAATCGCTGCGGGTCGGCGACAGCCTTCAGACGCTGGACGGCGGCCTGCGCCGCGTCGTTGCCCTGAACCGGCGCGAGGTGCTGCCCGGCGAGCCGGTGGTGCACCTGTCCGGCGGCCATTTCGACGCCTGTTCCGATGTCATGCTGATGCCCGGCCAATCCGTTCTGCTGGATACGGTCGGTCTGATGGCCGCGCCCTATGCCCGCATTGCCGCCGCCGCGCTGACCGGCTGCATCGGCGCCCGCACCGCCAGCGCGCCGCGCCGGGTTGAGGTCGTCACCCCGATCTTCGCCGAGGAAGAGGTGGTCTGGGCGCAGTCCGGCCTGCTGCTGCTGTGCCCCGGCCTGCGCGGCGGCGACACGGCCTTTCCCGAACTGCACGCCCGCGCTGCGGCGCTGTTCCTGGCCGAACGCAGCCGCCGCTTCGCCTGACCGGCCCGCCAGGGCACCTTCCGGCACCTTGCCTTCTGGACTCCGCGGCCCGCCGCCCCTATCTGGAACGGACCATGGCCGAGAAATCAGACCCCAATTCCAAGCTGATCGCCGAAAACCGGCGCGCCCGTTTCGATTATCATATCGAGTCGGACCTTGAGGCTGGCATCATCCTGCAAGGGTCCGAAGTGAAAAGCCTGCGTCAGGGCGGCGCCAACATCGGCGAAAGCTATGCCTCGGTCGAAGGCGGCGAGCTGTGGCTGATCAACGGCTACATCGCCCCCTACCTGCAGGCCAAGACCTGGGGCCACGAAGAACGCCGCCGCCGCAAACTTCTGGTGTCCCGCAAGGAACTGTCGCGGCTGTGGAACGCGACGGCCCGCGAAGGCATGACCATCGTTCCGCTGAAAATGTATTTCAACGAACGCGGCATGGTGAAGCTGAAACTGGGCATCGCCAAGGGCAAGAAGCTGGCCGACAAGCGCGAAACCAGCGCCAAGCGTGACTGGGACCGGCAGAAGGCCCGCCTTCTCAAGCAGGGCGGCTAAGCCACAGCTTCGCTAATTCTTGCACTTTTCACACATGTTTATTGCCGTCCGGGGAACGATAGGGCAGGATTCCCCCTGCCCGGACCTGGCGCCTTGCGCTTGAGTACCGGGCGGAACCTGCCGAAGAACCGGC
Source organism: Fuscovulum blasticum DSM 2131 (assembly GCF_003034965.1). Lineage (GTDB taxonomy): Bacteria > Pseudomonadota > Alphaproteobacteria > Rhodobacterales > Rhodobacteraceae > Pseudogemmobacter > Pseudogemmobacter blasticus. Next base: position 77,999 of record NZ_PZKE01000012.1, read on the forward strand.
GGGACAGGGAAAGGTTGCGCAGTATGGAAATCATCATTCAACTCATCGCGGGTGCACTTGGCGGCAACGCCGCTGGTGCGCTGCTCAAGAACCTCAGCCTCGGCACGCTGGGCAACTCGCTCGCCGGCATCCTGGGCGGTGGCATCGGTGGCTACCTGCTGCAGATGCTGGGTGCGGGTGGTCTTGGTGGCGCGACGGCCGATATGGCGAACCTTGATATCGGCGCCATTGTCCAAAGCGTGGCCGGCGGCGGTGTGGGCGGCGGCGTGCTGATGGCGATCATCGGCTTTGTCCGCAAGGCGATGGCCAAGGGCTGATCGCGCCGCGCGCTTGACGGCGCCCGAAAGATACAGGCCCCGCGGTTCCGCCGCGGGGCCTTTTGCTGGCGCCGCACTGCCGCACCCCGCGGCGAAGGCTTGCACCCGGCGGTGCTGCGGCTATAGGTCAGCAGACCCCTTTCCCGCGCAAGGCCGCCCCATGCCGCTGATCCCCGCCCCGATGGACGATCCCCGCACGCTTGTCTCGACCGACTGGCTGGCGCAACATCTGAACGACCCGGACCTGCGCATCCTGGATGCAAGCTGGTACATGCCCGACGCGGGCCGCGACCCAAAAGCGGAATATGACGCGGGCCATATTCCAGGCGCGCGCTTCTTCGACATCGACGAAATCACCGACCAGCGGTCCAGCCTGCCCCATATGGCGCCGCCTTCGGAAAAGTTCATCAGCCGGATGCGCGCCATGGGTGTGGGCGATGGCCATCAGGTCGTGGTCTATGACGGGGCCGGCCTGTTCAGCGCCGCCCGCGTCTGGTGGACCTTCCGCCTGATGGGCAAGACCGACATCGCCGTTCTGGACGGCGGCCTGCCGAAATGGCGGGCCGAGGGGCGCGAGATCGAGGACATGCCCCCCGTTGTGCGCGACCGGCACATCACCGTGGCCCGCCAGAACCATCTGGTGAAGGACGTGACCCAGGTCGCCCATGCCGCCAAGCTGGGCCTGGCCGAGGTGATCGACGCCCGGGGCGCCCCCCGGTTTGAAGGCAGCGTTCCCGAACCCCGGCCGGGCCTGCGTTCGGGCCATATTCCGGGCGCCAGGAACGTGCCCTTCGGCGAAGTTCTCAACCCCGATGGCACCATGAAACAGGGCGCCGCGCTGAAGGCCGTGTTCGAAGCCGCCGGCGTTGACCTGAGCCGGCCTGCCATCACCACCTGCGGCTCGGGCGTCACCGCCTCGGTTCTGGCGCTGGCGCTGGAACGGCTGGGCCACCGCGACTGGGCGGTCTATGACGGCTCTTGGTCGGAATGGGGCATGTATGACGATCTGCCGGTCGAAACCGGGCCGGCCCGGAAAGGATGAAAGATGCTTGAAGCCCTGAATCCCCAGCCGCAGGACAAGATCCTGCAACTGATCGCGATGTTCCGCGAAGACCCGCGCGACACCAAGATCGACCTTGGCGTCGGCGTCTACAAAGACCCCACCGGCCTGACCCCGGTGATGCGCGCCGTCAAGGCTGCCGAGAAAAAGCTGTGGGACAGCGAAAAGACCAAGACCTATACCGCGCTGGCGGGTGAACCGGCCTATAACGCGGCCATGGTCGGGCTGATCCTCGGCGACGGCTATGCCGACCGCGCCGCCTCGGTCGCCACGCCCGGCGGCACCGGCGCCATCCGGCAGGCGCTGGAACTGATCCGCATGGCGAACCCCAAGGCCAAGGTGTGGATGTCCAACCCGACCTGGCCGAACCATCCGTCCATCGTGAAATACCTGGGTATGCCGTCTGGCGAATACCGCTATTTCGACGCCGCCACCGGCGGGGTCGATTTCGCCGGTCTTTTGGCCGATCTGGGCACCGTTGCTGCTGGCGATGCGGTGCTGCTGCACGGCTGCTGCCACAACCCGACCGGCGCGAACCTGGATGCCGCGCAATGGGATCAGGTGATCGCGGTGCTGCAGGCGCGCGGCGCGATTCCCTTTGTCGACCTGGCCTATCAGGGCTTTGGCGACGGGCTGGATGCCGATGCCGAGGCGACGCGCAAGGTGGCGGCCGCCTTCCCCGAAGTGCTGATCGCCGCCTCCTGCTCCAAGAACTTTGGCGTCTATCGCGAACGGACCGGCATCCTGATCGCGTTGACCAGCCCCGACCGCAAGGCCGTGGTGCAGGGCAACCTGAACTACCTGAACCGGCAGAACTACAGCTTCCCGCCCGATCACGGCGCCCGTCTGGTGACGATGATCCTGGAAGATGCCGCGCTGACGGCCGAATGGAAATCGGAACTGGAAGATGTGCGCCAGAACATGCTGGGCCTGCGCCAGCAACTGGCCGACGAGCTGCGCCGCGCCACCAACAGCGACCGCTTCGATTTCGTCGCACGGCATCGCGGCATGTTCAGCAGGCTGGGCCTGACCGAAGCGCAGGTCACCACGCTGCGCGAACAGCACGGCATCTACATGGTCGGCGACAGCCGCATCAACATTGCCGGGCTGAACGCGAAAACCGTGCCGGTTCTGGCCGCCGCCATCGCGCAGGTTCTGTAACCCCCCTTCCTGGCGTGCCTCGTGGCAGGCCGGGGCCTCCGGCGGGGGTATTTGGGCCAAGAGGAAGCACATGCTTCTTCATCTTGGCCCAAACACCCCGGGGGGGCCGAGCGTCAGCGAGGTGGGGGCAGAGCCCTCCCCTGCGCCGGCAGACAAAACTGAAAAGGCCCGCGGGGGGAGGAACCCGCGGGCCTTTCCATTTCGGGCGGCAGGAGGGGCCAGCCGCCCGGGTCATCCTCAGTAGTTGTAGGCGCTTTCGCCGTGCGAGGTCTGGTCAAGACCCTGACGCTCGTCATCGGCGCTCGGACGAAGACCGAACACGGCCTTGATCACCAGGAACAGGACCAGAGAGACACCGCCCGACCAGACCAGCGTCACCCCGACGGCCTTCATCTGGGTGATCACCTGGGCGCCCATGTCATAGGCCCCGGCCACGGCCGGGAAGACGGTGTAATCGTACCAGCCCTGACCGCCCAGCGACGGGTCGGCCACGATGCCGGTGCCGATGGCGCCGACAATGCCGCCGATGCAGTGAACACCAAAGACATCCAGGCTGTCGTCATAGCCGAAGGCCTTCTTCACCTTGCTGACGAAGATGTAGCAGATCGGCGATACGATCAGACCCAGCAGCATTGCGCCCATTGGCGAGGCGAAGCCTGCCGCCGGGGTGATCGCGACCAGACCCGCCACCGCACCGGTGACCGCGCCCAGCAGCGAAGGGCGGCCGTGCGCTGCCTGTTCGACAAAGCACCACGCCAGCGTTGCTGCAGCGGTGGCCACAAAGGTATTGAGGAAAGCCAGTGCCGCCAGACCGTTCGATTCCAGGTTGGAACCGGCATTGAAGCCGAACCAGCCAACCCACAGCAGCGAGGCGCCGATCATGGTCATGGTCAGGCTGTGCGGCGGCATGGCTTCCTTGTTGAAGCCCAACCGCTTGCCGATAACGATGCAGCCGACAAGGCCCGCGATCCCGGCATTGATGTGCACCACGGTCCCGCCTGCAAAGTCCAGCGCGCCCCAGCCCCACAGCAGGCCGTGATCGCCCGGCAGATCGGCAAGGAAGTCCGGGCCTGCCCAGTACCAGACCATGTGCGCCATCGGGAAATAGACCACGGTCAGCCAGACCACCACGAACAGCATCAGCGGCCAGAATTTGATCCGCTCTGCGAAGGCCCCAACGATGAGGGCCGGGGTGATGCAGGCGAAGGTCATCTGGAAGACGACAAACGCATATTCCGGGATGTAGACGTTGTTCGAGAAGGTCGCGGCGAAGGTGCCGGTGCCGACATTCGCGAGGAACGCCTTCGACAGGCCCCCGATGAACGGCCCGCCGCTGGTGAAGGCCAGCGAATAGCCGTAAGCGACCCAGAGCAGCGCCGCCAGCGATACGATCATGAAGACCTGCATCAGCAGCGAAAGCATGTTCTTCGTGCGCACCAGACCGCCGTAGAACAGCGCCAGCGCCGGGATCGACATCAGCAGAACCAGCGCCGAGGAGATCAGCATCCAGGCCGTGTCGCCCTTGTCCACCATTCCGGCCATGGCGGCCGCGTCGGGGTTCTTGATCGGACCGTCCTGCGCCAGTGCGGGCAACGCGGCCAGCGCCGCGAAGGCTGCTCCCGTTCCCAAGATTTTCGTCAATGGTTTCATCGCGTTCATCCTCTTCCCCGCACGCTTACAGCGCGTCATCATCGGTTTCGCCGGTGCGCACGCGCACGGCCTTTTCCACGTCGATCACGAAGATCTTGCCGTCACCGATCTTGCCGGTGCGCGCGGTCTTGCTGATCGTCTCGACAACCTGGTCGGCCAGCGCGTCGGCGACGACGATCTCAAGTCGCAGCTTCGGCACGAAGTTCACGGCGTATTCCGCGCCGCGGTAAATTTCCGTGTGGCCCGACTGAGAGCCGAACCCCTTGATCTCGGACACCATCATTCCGCGCACGCCGATCGCGGTCAGCGCCTCGCGCACCTCGTCCAGCTTGAACGGCTTCACTGCAGCCATGATGAGTTTCACGGTCTTCCCCTTTCCTGCGTCGGGCCCGGGGCAATGGGCCCCCTGCGCAAGGAGGCGGGTTTTCGCCGGGCCGGAACAGAGAAAGGCCGGCCTCAGGGGGGCGTTTCCGGGGTGAATGCCCAAATTGAAGACTGGAAAACAGGCTTATGCCTGTAAATTAATCATACAAGCGACGCGAATCGCGACGCCGATCTCTTCGCATCGCGGCAAAAGGCGGCTATCTTCGCCCCCCAAGAATGAACACGCGATCAAGGCGGGCAGTTTTACGATGGCAGCGGGTGGCAGGGGCAAAGACCCCCTTGTGGCGGACAGACGATATTCCTCGCGCACGACAGCGCCCGCGAAGAAAACCGCGGCGCCCAAGCGCACGCCGCGCACGCCCGGCCCGCGCCGCCGGCATGGCCTGATCGTGGGGTTCGTGCTGTTCCTGTGGCGGATGATCTGGGCCGTGCTGTGGCGGGTGACCGCCGTCGCCCTGCTGGTCTATGCCGGCATCGTTTTCTACTTCTATTCGCAACTGCCCGACCTGAACGCCCTGCTTGACGGCCGTGCCCGCGGCTCGGTCACGCTGCTTGACCGCAACAACAAGGTCTTTGCCTGGCGCGGCGAAACCTTCGGCGGCCAGGTCACCGCCGGCACCGTCTCGCCTTATCTGCACAACGCGGTGATCGCGACCGAGGACAAGCGGTTCTACTGGCACTTCGGCGTGTCGCCGCGCGGCATCGCCAGCGCCGTGCGCATCAACCTGTCGGAAGGCCGCGGCCCGTTCGAAGGCAACGGCGGTTCGACCATCACCCAGCAGGTGGCGAAACTGCTTTGCCTTGGCGTTACCTATGACCCGGCGCATTGGAAGACCGAAGCCGAATACGAAAAGGACTGCCGGTCGGGTGGCATGTGGCGCAAGATCAAGGAACTGCCGTTCTCCATGGCGATGGAGGCGAAGTATTCCAAGGAAGACATCCTGACGATCTACTTCAACCGCGCCTATCTGGGCGCCGGCGCCCGCGGGTTTGAAGCCGCCGCCCAACGCTATTTCGGCAAATCCGCCGCCGATGTCAGCGCCGCCGAAGCGGCCATGCTGGCGGGGCTGCTCAAGGCGCCCTCGACTTATGCGCCCACCGGCAACATGCAGCGCGCGCGCGACCGGGCCGCCGTGGTGATCGGCCTGATGCAGGAACAGGGCTACCTGACCAAGGCCGAGGCCGCCGAGGCGCTGGCCCATCCGGCCCAGTTGTCCAAGGCCGCGGCACAGAAGAACGGCGGCTTCTTTGCCGACTGGGTGATGGAGACGACCCCCGACTATCTGGCCCGCACCACCACCGAAGACGTGATCATGGAGACCACGCTCGACCAGAAGATGCAGTCTCAGGCCGAAGAGGCGCTGAAATGGGTCTTCGAGAACAAGGTCAAGGCGGGGTCGAAGGCGCAGGCCGCGATCGTGGTGATGAGCGCGGATGGCGCCGTGCGCGCCATGGTGGGCGGGCGCGACCTGCCGCAGGCAGGTGATTTCAACCGGGCCACCCAGGCCCTGCGGCAGACCGGATCGGCCTTCAAGCCCTTCATCTATGCCGTGGCCATGGATCTGGGCTACAGCCCGCTGGATTATGTCGATGACAGCCCGTGGTCGATCAACGTGCCGGGCTCGGGCGTCTATTCCCCCAAGAACTATGACGGCAAGTTCAAGGGCATGATCACGCTGACCCAGGCCCTGGCCGAAAGCCGCAACATTCCCGCCGTCAAGATTCAGGAACTGGTCGGGCGCGATCTGGTGAAGAAGGTCGCCACCGATTTCGGCGTGGCGCAGAATCTGGCCGATGGCCCGGCGCTGGCCCTTGGCGCCAGCGAATCCACCCTGATCGAGATGACCGGCGCCTATGCCGGCATCCTGAACGGCGGATCGTCCGTCACGCCCTACGGGCTGCGCGCGCTGAAACTTCAGGGCGAGGAGGAGCCGCTGTTCGGGCAGGGCGGCGGCATCGGGGAACGGGTGATCTCGGAAACCGCGGCCCATGCGCTGATCTACATGATGACGCAGGTGATCGAGAAGGGCACCGGCACCCGCGCCCGGCTGAACGGGTATGAGGCCGCCGGCAAAACCGGCACCACCAACTCGGCCCGCGATGCCTGGTTCGTGGGCTTCACGGCCGATTATGTGGTGGGTGTCTGGCTGGGGTATGACGACAACACCCCGCTGAACGGTGTCACCGGCGGCGGGCTGCCGGCGGAAATCTGGCATGAGGTGATGACCCGCATCAGCGAAGGGTCAGAGCCGAAGCCGCTGCCGAAGGAAATTCCCGGCAACACGGTCACGGGCGTTCCGGGGGCAATGCCGGGTGAGCCGGTTCCCTATGACCCCAATGATTTCGTCCAGCCCGAGGACGTGCCCTATTTCGACGGCTCGAACCCCAACAAGCCGGGCATGACCGAAGACGATCTGGCCGACCAGATCCTGAACGACGTGCAAAGGAACGGCGCCGGCAACTGACCGGCGCCAGCGCCACCGTCACAGGCTGCCGAACCGCCCGGCAATCGCCGCGGCATGGGCGGCAAGGTCGGGCGTCCGCGCCCATTGCTTCAGCAGGTCTGACCAGCGAAGCGCAACAAAGGTGACGGCATCCCCTTTCACCGCGCGGGCAAAATCGGCGATCTCGGCCTCGTGCCGGGCAATGGCGGCAGGGTCCACCGGCTTGCCGCTGGCCCAGGTGGCCGGCGCGGCATGCAGATAGACCATCACCGCCCCGCGCGCCCGTTTGGTGCCCTGCGTGCGCAGGCCATAGGCGTTCTTCACCAGTTCGACGGCATCCAGGCAACGATAGACCTGCCGCCCTTCGGTCAGCGCGTGGCGCAGGGCGGTGAAGCGGGCCATACCATCGCCCCAGTCGCGGGTCTCGAACGCCTCGGAAAAGGCCGATGCCTTGCGCGGGCGGAACGGCTCATAACGCTTGGCCTCGACACCAACCAGCGTCGTGGGGGTGACAAGCACCGCATCCAGCCAGGGATGCCTGCCGCCCCGCCAGGGGAACGGCATCTCGGCCTCGACCTCGACCGTTTCCACCCGGCCCATCGGCACGCCGGGCAGCGGTGGCAGGGCGGCAGGCCGATCCAGGAACCAGCCGAAGGCATTGGCGGCCAGCGCGGCCGAAGACTCGGGGCTGTCGAACTTGCCAGACGCCAGTTCACCCCCCGGCGCGCGGCCAAGGGCGGCAAGAACGGCCTCGGCCGGAACGCCGGGCAGGAAGGGGAAAGATGCGGGCATGAACGGCCTTTCCGGGCAAGCGCGCCCGCCCGGAACCGGACGCCTGCGCGATGGCCCCCAGATGAAGCTGCCGCGCGGGCAGGTCAATCCCCGGCAGGCGGGGGCAGATCAGGCGCCCTTCATCTCTTGCAGGGTATTGCCGCCATCAACCACCAGCGTGGTGCCGGTGACATAGGACGCCTCTTCGCTGGCCAGGAACAGCGCGCAGGCGGCCACTTCGGCAGGGGTGCCGGGGCGGCCGGCCGGGGTGCGCTGCCCGGCCCTGATTTCCTTGGGGCTGGAGCTGTCGGTGGCGATCCAGCCGGGCAGCACCGCGTTGCAGGTGATGCCCTGCCGGCCATATTCCAGCGCGATCGAACGGGTCATGCCGGTGATCGCGGCCTTGGCGGTGGCATAGGCGGAACTGCCGTCTATGGCGACGACAGGCCCGGTCACGCTGCTGATGTTGACGATGCGGCCATAGCCTTGCGCCGCCATGCCCGGCAGGGCCGCGCGGCAGCAATGGAAGGTGGTGTTGATGTTCAGCGCCATGTGATGCGCCCAGTCGGCATCAGACCAGCCGGCCAGCGCCTGCCGCTTCACCCGCCTGCCCGATTGCACCATGCCGGCATTGTTCACCAGCACCTCGACAGGGCCAAGCCCGGCCTCGACGGCGGCGAACAGCGCGGCCACCTGGGCCGGATCGGTCAGGTCCGCGATATGCGACATCGCGCCGATTTCGGCGGCCCTGTCATGGATGCGCGGCGTGGTTGCGGTCAGGCAGACACGCGCCCCGGCTGCGGCCAGCGCCCGCCCGATGGCAAAGCCGATTCCCCCCGGCGCCCCTGCGCCCGTGACCAAAGCCACCCGTCCCGCAACGCCCGCCATGCTGCCCCCTGCCCTGCATCCTGCCGGGCCAGAATGGCAAGATGTCGCGGAAGGTCAATTCCGGGCAAGAATGTGAGGCGCCAACCCCCATTCAACATGCGATTCCTGCACCTACGCGAAAGTGTGCGGCCTGCCGCCGTGCCCGTGCTACAAGGCCTTTCGTTCATCGGCGCAGGTCCTTATATGAAGGCGCCCGCCTCGGACCCTGAGTCGCCGGGACAATTCTGCTTGCTCGTGGGGACACCCGAATGTCGCTTCTTCCCGGCCTATTCTCGTCAGATATGGCGATCGACCTCGGGACCGCAAATACGCTGGTCTACATCCGCGGCAAGGGGATCGTGCTGAACGAACCTTCGGTCGTGGCCTATCACGTCAAGGACGGCAAGAAGCAGGTTCTGGCGGTGGGCGAGGATGCCAAGCTGATGCTGGGCCGCACCCCCGGCACCATCGAGGCGATCCGCCCGATGCGTGACGGCGTGATCGCCGACTTCGAGGCGGCGGAAGAAATGATCAAGCATTTCATCCGCAAGGTTCACAAGCGATCCACCTTCAGCAAACCCAAGATCATTGTCTGCGTGCCGCATGGCGCGACGCCGGTGGAAAAGCGCGCGATCCGGCAGTCGGTCCTGTCGGCCGGGGCGAAACGCGCCGGTCTCATTGCCGAACCGATTGCCGCGGCAATCGGGGCGGGGATGCCGATCACCGAACCCACCGGCAACATGGTGGTGGATATCGGCGGCGGCACGACCGAAGTGGCGGTTCTGTCGCTGGGCGACATCGTCTATGCCCGGTCCGTCCGCGTGGGCGGCGACCGCATGGATGAGGCGATCGTCAGCTACCTGCGCCGTCACCAGAACCTGCTGATCGGGGAATCGACCGCCGAACGCATCAAGACCAGCATCGGCACGGCCCGGATGCCCGATGACGGGCGGGGCGCCAGCATGACGATCCGTGGCCGCGACCTGCTGAACGGCGTGCCGAAGGAAACCGAGATCAATCAGGCCCAGGTGGCCGAGGCGCTGGCCGAACCCGTGCAGCAGATCTGCGATGCGGTGATGCAGGCGCTGGAAGCCACCCCGCCCGACCTGGCGGCCGACATCGTGGACCGCGGCGTGATGCTGACCGGCGGCGGGGCGCTTCTGGGCGATCTGGACCTGTCCTTGCGCGAACAGACCGGCCTTTCGATCAGCGTGGCGAACGAGTCACTGAATTGTGTTGCCCTCGGCACCGGCAAGGCGCTGGAATATGAGAAGCAGCTTCGGCATGTGATCGACTACGACACCTGATCGCAACCGGGCGACAGGTCAGCAAGGCGAGGCGCGTGTGGCCAGAACCCGGACATCACCGGAAGAATATTATCGACCGCTGCGCCGTCTGCTGGTGGGCGGCCTGGTCGTTGTGCTGCTGGGCCTGTTCCTGCTGTGGCGGATCGACAGCCCGCGGGTGGAACGGTTCCGCACGGCGCTGGTCGATGCGGTGGTTCCCAATCTGGAATGGGCGCTGCTGCCGGTGACCAAGGCCACCGGCATGATCGAGGATTTCGAATCCTACACCCGGATCTATGAGCAGAATCAGGAACTGAAGCGCGAATTGCAGCAGATGAAGGCCTGGAAAGAGGCCGCGCTGCAACTGGAACAGCAGAACGCCCGCCTTCTGGACCTGAATCAGGTGCGGCTTGACCCGAAGCTGACCCATGTCACCGGGCAGGTGCTGGCCGACAGCGGCAGCCCGTTCCGGCAATCGGTGCTGCTGAACGTGGGCGCTCGCGACGGCATCCGCGACGGCTGGGCCTGTATGGACGGCATCGGTCTGGTGGGCCGCATTTCGGGCGTGGGCGCACGCACGGCGCGGGTAATTCTGGTGACGGATACCAACAGCAGGATTCCGGTCACGATCCAGCCCTCGGGGCAGAAGGCGCTGTTGTCGGGTGACAACGGCCCGCTGCCCCCGCTGGAATTCATCGAAAAGGCCGATGAGGTGCGACCGGGTGACCGGGTGGTAACTTCGGGCGATGGCGGCATGTTCCCGGCCGGGCTTCTGGTGGGGCAGGTGGTGCTGGGCACCGACCGGCGGCTGCGGGTTTCGCTGGCCGCCGATTATCAGCGGCTGGAATTTCTGCGCGTGCTGCGCAGCCACGATCTGGAACCGATCACCGATGCCGGCGGGCTGGTGGCGCCGCCCCTGCTGCCGTCTTCGCCCCTGCCCGAGGTGGATGCCGAAGGGGCTGCCGCCGCCCCGCCCGCTGCTGGCAGCGGCGCCGATGTGGATGCCGGCGGATCGGGCGATGCCGAAGGCGGCGATGCCGCCGCCCCGGCCGGAGCGGCAACCAATGGATAGGCTTCTGCGGGCAGATCCCTGGGGCTATCGGGCGCTGTTTCTGGCGCTGGCGCTGCTGTTGCTGTTCATCCGGCTCTTGCCGCTGGGCAATACCGCCGGCGCCTTGCCCGGGCCCGACCTCATGCTGTGCCTGACCTTCGCCTGGGTCATGCGCCGGCCGGATTACCTGCCGCTGGGCATGATCGTGGCCGTCACCCTGGCCGAAGACCTGATCCTGATGCGCCCGCCGGGGCTGTGGACGGCGCTGATGGTGCTGGCGACGGAATTCCTCCGCTCGCGCAATGCGCTGACGCGCGAGCTGAGCTTTGTGGTGGAATGGTTGCTGGCGGCCGGGCTGATGCTGGCAATGCTGCTGGCCTATCGCTTTGCCTTTGCCGCGTCTTTCCTGCCGCAACCGCCCTTTGGCCATGCGCTGGTGCAGATCCTGTGGTCGATCCTGGCCTATCCGCTGGTCGTCGGGCTGTCGCGGCTCAGCTTCGATCTGCGCAAGCCCGCCACCGGCGAAATCGACGATTACGGGAGGCGGCTGTGAGACGCACGCCCAAGGACAAGGAAGACATCGCCCGCAGCCTGACCCGGCGCACGCTGATGCTGGGCGGCGCGATGACGGCCATGGTGGCGGCGCTTGGCGTGCGGATGCGCTATCTTCAGGTCGATCAGGCTGACGAATTCCGCCTGCTGGCCGAAGAGAACCGCATCAGCATCCGCCTGATCCCGCCGACCCGCGGCCTGATCCAGGACCGGAACGGCAAGATCATCGCCGGCAACGAACAGAATTACCGCGTGGTGATCACCCGCGAACAGGCGGGCGATGTGGAACTGGTGATGCGGCGGCTGGCCGGCATCATTCCCATGACGCCGGAAGAGCTGGAAGAAACGGTGAACGATGTCGTTCGCCATTCCGCCTATGTGCCCGTAATCGTGCGCGACCGGCTGAGCTGGGACGATTTTTCCAAGATCGCGGTCAATGCCCCCGCCTTGCCCGGCGTTCTGCCCGAGGTGGGCCAGTCGCGCTTTTACCCTCGCGACGTGGATTTCGCCCATGTGGTGGGCTATGTCGGGCCGGTGTCCGAACGGGATCTGGCCGAACGCGAAGATCCCGATCCGGTGTTGCGGCTGCCCAAGTTCCAGATCGGCAAGATCGGCGTGGAACGCTGGATGGATGACACGCTGCGCGGCACCGCCGGCACCAAGAAGATCGAGGTCAACGCCGTTGGCCGCGTGATGCGCGAGCTTGAGCGCAATGAAGGCGACCCGGGCGCCGACATCCGCCTGACCATCGACGCCGACCTGCAGAACTTTACCCAGGCCCGGCTGGGCATCGAAAGCGCCGCCGTGGTGGTGATGGATGTGCAGAATGGCGATGTGGTGGCCTGCGTCTCGTCGCCATCGTTCGACCCGAACCTGTTTGTCCGCGGCATCAGCCATGTCGATTATCAGGCGCTGATGGAAAACGACCACCGGCCGCTGGCGAACAAGACCGTCTCGGGCGCCTATCCGCCGGGATCGACCTTCAAGATGGTCACCGCGCTGGCCGCGCTTGAGGCCGGGGTGATTGACGAGAACTATCGCGTGCGCTGCCCGGGCTATCTGGAGTTCGGCGGCCGCCGCTTCCACTGCTGGAGCAGGGGCGGACATGGCACGGTGTCGCTGACACGGTCCTTCGCGGAAAGCTGCGACGTTTACTATTACGACATCGCGCAGAAGGTGGGCATCGACAAGATCGCCGAAATGGGCCGCCGGCTGGGTCTGGGCGTCCGCCATGACATGCCGATGAGCGCGATCACCGAAGGCAACATGCCCGACAAGGCCTGGAAGCAGCAGCGCCACAAGGCCGAATGGCGGATCGGCGACACCATCAATGCCTCGATCGGGCAAGGTTATGTGCTGGCCTCGCCGCTGCAACTGGCGGTGATGACCGCCCGCATCGCCAGCGGTCGCGCCGTGGCGCCACGGCTGGTGCGGATGATCGACGGGCAAGAGATCCCCGTGCCCGAAGCCCCGTCGCTGGGCATCGCGGAATCGACGCTGGCCGCAATCCGCAGGGGCATGGACGAGGTGGTGAACGGCGAACGCGGCACCGCGAAATCGTCGCGCATCGTGGATGTGTCGATGGCGCTGGCCGGCAAGACCGGCACCAGCCAGGTGCGCAACATCACCGCGGCGGAACGGGCCCGCGGCGTGGTGTCGAACGACCAGTTGCCCTGGAACCGGCGCGACCATGCGCTGTTCGTGGGCTTTGCCCCGGCCGCGGCGCCGCGCTATGCGGTCTCGGTCGTGGTGGAACACGGCGGCGGCGGATCGGCGGCGGCGGCCCCCATCGGGCGCGACGTGATTCTTTACGCACTGTCCGGCGGCATCCCGCCGCTGGACGCCTATCCCGCCAGCCAGCGCGGCCGCATCGAAAGCATGTTGAAAGACCTGTCGTTGCGCGACCCCACCACCGGCGCCGCACCCAAGGCCGAAAAGGCATGAAGGGGCGGCCATGACCTTTTACGACAACCGGCTGAAACAGGTTCCGACCGGGCTGCGGAAGGTGCTTTACCTCAACTGGCAGCTTGTGGTGCTGATCGTGGCGGTGGCCTCGGTCGGCATCCTGATGCTCTACTCGATCGCCGGGGGCGATTTCGACATCTGGGCACGGCGTCAGGCGCAGGTTTTCGCAGCCGGTCTGGTGCTGATGTTCGCCGTGGCCTTCGTGCCGATCTGGTTCTGGCGCAGCATGGCTGTAGCGGCCTATCTGCTGGCCTTCGCGCTGCTGATCTTTGTCGAATTCAAGGGCAAGATCGGCATGGGCGCGCAGCGCTGGATCGACTTCGGCGTGATCCAGTTCCAGCCGTCCGAGATGATGAAGTTCACCCTGGTGATGGTGCTGGCGGCCTATTACGACTGGCTTGACAACAAGCGGGTGTCGCGGCCGCTCTGGGTGCTGATGCCGGTGTTGCTGACCGTGCTGCCAACCATTCTGGTGCTGATGCAGCCGAACCTTGGCACGTCGCTCATGCTGCTGCTGGGCGGGGCGACGGTGATGTTCGCGGCCGGCGTGTCGCTGTGGTATTTCGTGGCGGTGGCCTCGCTGGCGGGGGGCGCGATTGCCGGGGTGTTCCTGACCCGCGGCACGCCCTGGCAGTTCTTGCACGATTACCAGTATCGCCGGATCGACACCTTCCTTGACCCGACCGCCGATCCGCTGGGCGCGGGCTACAACATCATTCAGGCCAAGATCGCGCTGGGATCGGGCGGCTGGTCCGGCAAGGGGTTCATGCAGGGCACCCAGTCGCGGCTGAACTTCCTGCCCGAAAAGCACACCGACTTCATCTTCACCACGCTGGCCGAGGAATTCGGCTTCGTGGGCGCCTTCTCGCTGCTGGTGCTGTATGCGCTGATCATCGGCTTCTGCCTGGTCTCGGCGCTGCAGAACCGTGACCGCTTCTCGTCGCTGCTGATCATCGGCGTGGCGGCCAACTTCTTCTTCTATATCGCGGTGAACCTGTCGATGGTGATGGGCATGGCCCCGGTGGTGGGCGTGCCGCTGCCGCTGCTCAGCTATGGCGGGTCGGCGATGCTGGTGATCCTGGTCGGCTTCGGGCTGGTGCAAAGCGCCCATGTCCATCGCCCGCGTTAAGCGTGGCGCGGCGGGGGCGCCGCCCCCGCACCCCCGGGATGTTTAAGGACAGATGAAAAGGCAGGCGGGCGCCCTGCCCGCGCCTGCGCCCCCGCCTGCGGCGGTCAGGCCTTCTTCTTCTTGCCTTCCGCCGCTTCTTCCAGCGCGGCAATCCGGGCGGCCAGCGCGGTGTTTTCCTCGCGCGCCTTCTGCGCCATGGCGCGGACGGCATCGAATTCCTCGCGGGTGACGAAATCGCGGTCGGCCATCCAGCGGTCGACAAAGCCCTTCATCGCCGTTTCGGCCTCGGTCTTGGCGCCTTGGGCCACGCCCATGGCGTTGGTCATCAACTGGCTCATGTCATCAAGAAACTTGTTGCGGCTTTGCATGGCTTCAGGCTCCGGTTGGCGCGTTTGGCCTTATATGCGCGCTTGATCGGGTGTTCACAAGGCGGCGATCCGCCGCCGGTTGACATCGGCCCGCCCCACCCCGACAAGCGGGCGCGAAGGAGTGCCGCGATGATCCCCTTTCCCGACATCTCGCCCAATGTGTTCGAAATCCCGCTGGGCGGCATGACCTTTGCCCTGCGCTGGTATGCGCTGGCCTATATCTTCGGACTGCTGCTGGGCTGGTGGCTGGTCACCCGCGCGGTCCGCACGCCACGGCTGTGGCCGGGCGAGGCCCCGATGAGCGCGGAGCAGGTGGAACGCCTGCTGACCTGGGTGATCTTCGGGGTGATCCTGGGCGGGCGGCTGGGCTATGTGCTGTTCTACCAGCCCGGCGACTATCTGGCCGATCCGCTAGCCGCGCTGCGCATCTGGGAAGGCGGCATGTCCTTCCACGGCGGGTTCCTGGGGGTGGTGGTGGCCGGGTTGTGGTTCTGCCGGCGCGAAAAGATTCCGCTGCTGCCGACCGGCGACCTGATGGCCATGGTCGCGCCCATCGGCCTGTTCCTGGGGCGGCTGGCGAATTTCGTCAACGCCGAGCTGTGGGGACGGCCGACCGACCTGCCCTGGGGCGTGATGTTTCCCGGCGCGGCGGCGCAGGCCTGCGCCACGACGACGGTAGCCTGCGCCCGCCATCCCAGCCAGTTGTATGAGGCAGCGCTGGAAGGGCTGATCCTGGGCGCGCTGGTGCTGTGGCTGGCCTGGCGGCGCGGCGCGTTCCGCTGGCCGGGGCTGGTGATGGGCACCTTCCTGGCCGGTTATGGCATCGCGCGCTTTCTGGTCGAATTCGTCCGCCAGCCGGATGCGCAATTCGTCTCGCCCGGCAATCCGCTGGGCCTTGCCTGGCATGTCGGCGGCTGGGGGCTGACCATGGGCCAGATGCTGAGCCTGCCGATGATCGCCGTTGGCCTGTGGTTCCTGATCCGCGCCCGGCGATGACGCCGCTTGCCGCCCTGCTGATCGAACGCATCCGCGAAAGCGGGCCGATCAGCGTGGCCGACTATATGGCCGACTGTCTACTGCACCCCGCGCATGGCTATTACACCACCCGCGATCCGTTCGGCGCCGGCGGCGACTTCACCACCGCGCCGGAAATCAGCCAGATGTTCGGTGAGCTGTTCGGTCTGGCCCTGGCGCAAGCCTGGCTGGATCAGGGCGCGCCGTCCCCCTTCACGCTGGCCGAGCTGGGGCCCGGACGCGGCACGCTGATGGCCGATGTGCTGCGCGCCACCAGGGGCGTGCCGGGGTTCCATGCGGCGGCCCGGGTGGTGCTGGTCGAAGCCTCGCCCGTGCTGCGCGCCCGCCAGCGCGACCGGCTGGCCCCGCATCCGGTGACCTGGGCCGACAGCACCGACAGCCTGCCCGACCAGCCGCTGTTCCTGATCGCCAACGAATTCTTCGATGCGCTGCCGATCCGCCAGTTCCTGCGTGACGGCGTGGTCTGGCGCGAACGGCTGGTGGGGTTGGACAAGGGGCATCTGGCCTTCGGCCTGTCGGCCCCGCTGCCGCAGGTGCCCGACAGCCCCGCCTTCCGCGATGCCCCCGCCGGCGCGCTGGTCGAGGTCTGCCCGGCGGCAACCTTCGCGCTGGCCCCGGTGCGGGCGCGGATCGCCCGGTTCGGCGGGCTGGCCTATATCATCGACTATGGCGACTGGCGGTCGCGCGGCGACACGCTGCAAGCCCTGCGCGCCCATGCCTTTGACGACCCGCTGGCCCATCCGGGCGAGGCCGACCTGACCGCCCATGTCGATTTCGAGGCGCTGGCCCAGGGGGCCGGGGCCTGTGCCTATGACACGCAGGGGGCCGTGCTGGCCCGGCTGGGCATCGCCGCGCGAGCGGACCGGCTGGCGCAGGGGCTGGCCGGGCCTGCGCGGGAAACCCACCTTGCCGCGCTTCGACGCTTGACCCACCCGCAGGAAATGGGTTCGTTGTTCAAGGTGCTGGCACTCTGCCGCGCCGGTTCGCCACCGCCACCGGGATTTGACGCTGCCTGATGCCTGCCACTCTGGAACTCATCACCTCTGACGCCCTGCCCTTCCGGCACGGCTTCTTTACCCGCAAGGGCGGCGCATCCTCCGGCGTCTATGCCGGGCTGAACTGTGGCACCGGATCGGGCGATCAGGCCGAGATCGTGGCGATCAACCGCGCCCGCGTGGCCGAGGCGATGGGGGTGCCCCTGTCGGCGCTGGCGACCGTGCATCAGATCCACTCGGCCGATGTCGTCACCGTGACCGGCCCGCTGGCGCTGCGCCCCGAGGCGGATGCGCTGGTGACGGCAACACCGGGGCTGGCGCTGGCGGTGCTAACCGCCGATTGCCAGCCGGTGCTGTTCGCCGACGCGAAATCCGGCGTGATCGGTGCCGCCCATGCCGGCTGGCGCGGGGCGCGCGACGGCGTGCTTGAGGCGACCGTTGCCGCGATGGAATCGCTGGGCGCGCGGCGGGCCGACATTGCCGCGGTGATCGGCCCCACCATCAGCCAGGCCGCCTATGAGGTGGGGACCGAGTTTCTGGAAAACTTCCTGAGCGACGATCCCGAAAACGCCCGCTTCTTCGCCAATGGCGAAGGCGGGCGCTATCTGTTCGACCTGCCGTCCTACGGGCTGCACCGGCTGCGTTCGGCCGGGGTGGGCCATGCCGAATGGACGCGGCATTGCACCTATCGCGACCCGGATCGGTTCTACAGCTATCGCCGCACCACCCATGCGGCCGAGGCCGATTATGGGCGCCTTATCTCGGCCATACGGCTTTAGGCGTTCTTCGCCAGCCGCGCTTCCAGCACGTCGAAGGGAACGCCGGGTTCATCCTTGGCGCAGCGGATGACAAGGCTGGTCTTCACATTGGCCACATTGTCGGCCTTGAGCAGCTCTCCGGTCAGGAAGCTCTGGAAGGTGGACAGGTCGGGCGAGACGCATTTCAGGATGAAGTCGATCTCGCCGTTCAGCATGTGACATTCGCGAACCAGCGGCCAGGCGCGGCAGCGCGCCTCGAAGGCGGACAGATCGGCTTCGGCCTGGCTGTTCAGCCGGACCGAGGCGAAAACCGAAACCTCGAACCCCAGTTCGCGGGGGTCGATGTCGGCATGATAGCCGCGGATATAGCCCTGCTCCTCCAGCGTGCGCACACGGCGCAGACAGGGCGGGGCCGAGATGCCCACCCGGCTTGCCAGTTCCACATTCGTCATCCGACCGTCGACCTGCAGTTCCGCAAGAATCTTGCGGTCGATCTCGTCCAGCTTGTGGCCTGCCATGCCGTTCCCCTTTCTGGCGTCTGTCTAGGCGCTTGCCGGCAGGCGCGCAACATTGTTTCAAGGTCGCGCAAGAAAAAGACGGTGCCGTTTCGGGGCGCGACCCGCAAACGCAACACGCCGGGGCTTTCGGCGGGCGGGCGGGTTGAATATATCGGCCCTGACACACGGGGGCATTCCATGGGCGAGACACGTCACACCAAGGTTCTGATCATCGGTTCCGGCCCGGCGGGCTATACCGCGGCGGTCTATGCCAGCCGCGCCATGCTGAAGCCGGTGCTGATTCAGGGTATGCAGCCCGGCGGGCAGTTGACCATCACCACCGAGGTCGAGAACTGGCCCGGCGACAAGACGGTGCAGGGACCGGACCTGATGGTCCGCATGGAAGACCACGCCCGCGAGATGGGTGCCGAGATCATCACCGACCTGGTGACCCGGCTTGACCTGTCACAGCGGCCCTTCGTGGCGGAAACCGACAGCGGCACCCGCTGGACCGCCGATGCCGTGATCCTGGCCACCGGCGCGCAGGCGCGCTGGCTGGGCCTGCCAAGCGAGGAAAAGTTCAAGGGCTTCGGCGTTTCGGCCTGCGCCACCTGTGACGGGTTCTTCTATCGCGGCCGCGAGGTGGTGGTGATCGGGGGCGGCAATACCGCCGTGGAAGAGGCGCTGTTCCTGACCAACTTCGCGTCGAAAGTTACCATCGTGCACCGTCGCGACAGCTTCCGCGCGGAAAAGATCATGCAGGAACGGCTGTTCAAGAACCCCAAGATCGCCGTGGTCTGGGACAGCGAAGTGACCGAGGTGAAGGGCACCGAGGCACCGTTGGGCGTGACCGCCGTCACCGTCCGCAACGTGAAGACCGGCGCCACGCAGGATATTCCCTGCGACGGGTTCTTCGTCGCCATCGGCCACGCCCCGGCCAGCGAACTGGTCAAGGACCAGTTGGAACTGCACAACGGCGGCTATGTGAAGGTGGAACCCGGCACCACCCGCACCTCGATTCCCGGCGTGTTCGCGGCGGGCGACCTGACCGACCATGTCTACCGCCAGGCCGTCACCAGCGCCGGCATGGGCTGCATGGCCGCGCTGGACGCCGAGAAGTTTCTGGCGGGCCACTGACAATGCCCGGCGCCCCCGCACCCGATGCGGGGCCGCCGCTTCTGCCCTGGCAGGGCACGGTCTGGCGTGCGGTGTTTCGCGGTGCCAACCCGCTGCTGCCGGTCACCTCGCCCGAAGGGCGGTTCCACCATTCGGGCCAGACCGCGCTTTACACTTCCTGCACGCCCGAGGGCTGCATCGTTGCCATTCAGCGATACCTGAGCCCCGACGACCCTCCACGCGAGATTGTGCCGTTGCAGCTTGCGCCCTGCCTTGTGGCTGACCTGCGCGGGCGGGCAGCGGTCTCGGCCGTCTGGCAGGACATTCGCGCAGGCGGGGCGGCGGCCCCCACATGGGTCTGGTCTGATCAGGCCCGGGCGGCAGGGGCCGCCGGATTGCTTTATTCCTCGCGTTCGGCCCCGGCGCTGACGCATCTTGCGCTGTTCGATGCGGGTCTTCTGGCCCCGGCAGGCGCGGCCCTCCCCTTCCCCCTGCGCTGACCCGCCCCCGGCGGATGTGGCGTTTCTGCCGCGGCGGGGCGGCAATAATCTTCCCCTGCCCCCTCCCGCCGCAGCGGCCCCTTTCCCTTTTCCTCAGGATGTGAGATATGTTCATCGTTGAACATAGTTGCGTCTTGATGTCATCCACAGCCCGCCACACCCTGCCCGAGGAAGACCAGCTCTTCCGCCTGCTGCGCCAGCTTGACCGCGCGCCAGAGGCGTCGCAGCGGGCAACCGCGCAGGCGCTTGGCGTCAGCCTTGGCAGCCTGAACGCCCAGCTTCGCGCCGCGACCGAAGCCGGGCTGATCCATGTCACCGACCGCGACACCGCCACCGACCGCCGCCAACGCTTTGCCTATGCGCTGACCCCGAAGGGTGGCGCCATGAAGGCCCGGCTGGTTGACCGTTTTCTGGCAGGGAAACTTGCCGAATATCACGCCCTTCACGCCGAACTCACGGGTGAGGACGCAAGCCTCATCCCCACAAAACACAGGACCGATGTCATGCAGAACAACCTTGCCCCGATCCCCGAGCTTTATGTCTCATACGAATCGGCCCAGAAACTGAAGGTAGAGGCCGGAAACCTGCCGTCCTGGGATCTGACCGCGCGTCAGGTCTGCGATCTTGAACTCCTGATGAACGGCGGCTTCTACCCGCTCAAGGGCTTCATGACCGAGGCGGATTACGACGGTGTCGTCGAAAACATGCGCACCGCCGATGGCACGCTGTTCCCGATTCCGGTCACGCTGGACGTGAACGAGAAATTCGCCGAAGGCATCGAGCCGGGTCAGGACATTGCGCTGCGCGACGCCGAAGGCGTGATCCTTGCCATCCTGTCGGTCACCGACAAATGGGTTCCGAACAAGTCGAACGAAGCCGCCAAGGTGTTTGGTGCCGACGATCTGGCGCATCCGGCGGTGAACTACCTGCACAACACCGCGGGCGGCGTCTATCTGGGCGGCCCGGTCACCGGCATCCAGCAGCCCGTGCATTATGATTTCAAGGGCCGCCGCGACACCCCGAACGAGCTGCGCGCCTTCTTCCGCAAGATGGGCTGGCGCAAGGTCGTGGCGTTCCAGACCCGCAACCCGCTGCACCGCGCCCACCAGGAACTGACCTTCCGCGCCGCCAAGGAAGCGCAGGCGAACCTGCTGATCCACCCGGTCGTCGGCATGACCAAGCCGGGCGACGTGGACCACTTCACCCGCGTCCGCTGCTACGAGGCGGTGCTGGACAAGTATCCGGCGCAGACCACCCAGCTTTCGCTGCTGAATCTGGCCATGCGCATGGCCGGCCCGCGCGAGGCGGTCTGGCACGGCATCATCCGCAAGAACCACGGCTGCAGCCACATGATCGTGGGCCGCGACCACGCCGGTCCGGGCAAGAACTCGGCCGGGCAGGATTTCTATGATCCCTACGCCGCGCAGGAACTGTTCGCCAAGCACGCCGAGGAAATCGGCATCGAGATGGTCGACTTCAAGCACATGGTCTATGTGCAGGAAAAGGCGCAGTACTTCCCCGCGAACGAAGTGCCGGAAGGCGATACCGTGCTGGACATTTCCGGCACCGAACTGCGCCGTCGCCTGCGTGAAGGCCTGGACATTCCCGAATGGTTCAGCTTCCCCGAAGTGGTGACCGAACTGCGCCGCACCAGCCCGCCGCGCAGCAAGCAGGGCTTTACCGTGTTCTTCACCGGCCTGTCGGGTTCGGGCAAGTCCACCATCGCCAACGCGCTGATGGTCAAGCTGATGGAAATGGGCGGCCGCCCGGTCACGCTGCTGGACGGTGACGTGGTGCGCAAGCATCTGTCGTCGGAACTGGGGTTCAGCAAGGAACACCGCGACATCAACATCAAGCGCATCGGCTATGTCGCGTCCGAGATCACCAAGAACGGCGGCATCGCGATCTGCGCCCCGATCGCGCCCTACACGGCCACGCGCCGCGCCGTGCGCGAGATGATCGAAGCCTACGGCGCCTTCGTCGAAGTGCATGTCGCGACCAGCATCGAGGAATGCGAACGCCGCGACCGCAAGGGTCTCTACAAGCTGGCCCGCGAAGGCAAGATCAAGGAATTCACCGGCATCTCCGACCCGTATGAAGCGCCCACCGCCGCCGAACTGGTGGTCGATACGCAGGATGTGGACGTGGACCACTGCGCCCATCAGGTGATTCTCAAGCTGGAATCCATGGGTCTGATCCGCGCCTGATCCGGCCCCGCACAAAGACAAACGGGCGCCCTGCAGGGCGCCCGTATTCTTTTGCCCGGGTTTGGTCCGGTTATTCCGGCCGCATCATCCGGCGCAGGATGTCATCCTTCAGCAGATAGTGGTGCGCCAGCCCGATCAACGCATGCGCGCCCGCCAGAATGATCAGCACATTGGCGAACAGCGCGTGGCCATCGCCCACAGCCTCGATCCCGCCAAACCAGGCAAGACCGCCACCGATCGGCACCGCGACCATCAGCAGATAGAGAATACCGTGCAGCGCCGAAGCGGCCTTGCCGCGCGGCCCCGGTTCGGCCGGCGGGCCACCGCGGGTCAGCCGCAGCACGATGCGCAGCGCCGCCAGCACCAGCACGGTCACCCCGACCCAGACATGCAGCGGTGCGATGCCGACGGTGATCTCGTGTCCTTCCAGCTTCTGGTCAAGGGCGTCGCCCATGCCCTCACTGACGACATAGTTGAACACCACACCCAGCGCGACCAGCCAGTGCAGCGCGATCTGCGCGCCGTTGTATCCCTTGCGAACCGTCATCTTGCCCTCATCCGGTATGGCTACGCGCGCAGTCTAGACACGCGCCCGCACGGCAGGCAATGCGGCGTGACGGCAAGGTGTGAAACGGGGCTCAGTGCACGCTGACCGGGGCAAAATCATGCGCGCGGGCCAGATGAAAGGCCAGCGTGCGGTCGGCCACCAGCGCCAGCCGCTTGCCGTCGGAACTGTGAACCGCATAGATCACCTCGGCCCCGTCCGCCTGCGCCTGCAGATCTTCGGGCAGGTCGGCCACCAGAATGGGCCGGACATAGGCGATGCGGCCGTTATCGGCGGGAAACCCCGGAAATGGCGTATTCATGCGGCTCCTCCGTCCTTGCGACCGATCCGAATGGTCTGCACCACGGTTTCCGGCACCTGCCGCCGCAGATCGACATGCAGCAGACCGTGTTCCAGCGCGGCCCCGGCGACCTCAACCCCGTCGGCCAGCACGAAACTGCGCTGGAAGGCGCGGGCGGCGATGCCACGGTGCAGGAAGACGCGATCCTGCGCATCCTCGGCCTGACGGCCCCGAACCACCAGTTGCCGATCCTCGACCGTGATCGACAGGTCTTCCTCGCGGAACCCGGCAACGGCCAGCGTGATGCGATAGGCGTTCTCGGCGGTGGCTTCGATGTTATAGGGCGGGTAGCCTTCGCCCCCCGATTTGGCGGTGCGTTCGACCAGCCGTTCAAGCTGTTCGAAGCCCAGAAGGAAGGGATGCGTTCCCAGACCAAGTTTCGTCATTGCAGGACAGTCCTTCACGAAAGCGACGTCGGCAGGACCGGACCCCACACGCGGGCATCCCGTCCCCTGTGGGAAATATGGGGCGCAAGTGCCGCCCTCGCAAGACCGGCGACGCACAGGGGGGCCGAGAATAATCCTGTCGAAATCTGCTGCGAATCAGAGGTTTCGCTGTATCGTCGGGCATAATGAATAGAAGCAAGCCAAGGCTGCCATGAACGCCCCCTCCGAGATGAGCTTCGATGAGATGCTGCGCGTGAAGCTGGAAGTGCTTCGCCGTGAGCACCGAGATCTGGACGAGGCCGTCCACGCACTGGAAACCAACGGTCGCCCTGATCAGTTGACGCTGCGCCGGCTGAAAAAGCAGAAGCTGGCGCTGAAGGATGCGATCACCCGGATCGAAGACCAGTTGATCCCCGACATCATCGCCTGACCCGCGCCGCTGCCGCCGGGGCGGGGCCGCCTGCAAAGCGGCAGGCCCATAACATACATCTATAACATATAATTTATCCTTGCTTTTCCGCGGCTTGGGTGCGGCGTCCTGTCGCGGTATACGATGGTCTACAATTGATTCAGGTCAACGTGTCGCATCCGGCCGCGCGCAATTCTCGGGGCGTGGAAAACAAAAAAACTTGGGACAAGTGAAATGAAGACCCTCGTACTCGCCCTGCTCGCCAGCACTACCCTCGCCGTGCCAGCCTTCGCACAATCCGCGGGCGACATGACCCTCAGCTTCGGCATCGGTTATGTCGCCCCCAAGGACAACAACGGCACGCTCGCCTCTCTGCCGGCCACCGTTGGCAACAATGCCCGCCCGACCATCGCCTTCGAATACTTCTTCAAGGACAACATCGGCGTGGAAGTGCTGGGCGCCCTGCCCTTCAAGCACGACATCTATCTTGGTGGCAGCACCTTTGCCGGCACCACCAAGCACCTGCCGCCCACCGTGTCGATCAACTGGCACATCCCGACCGGCGGCAGCGTCACGCCCTTCGTCGGCGTCGGCATCAACTACACCACCTTCTTCTCGGAAGAATCACCGCTGGGCGATCTGAAGATCGACGATAGCTGGGGTCTGGCCGCCACGCTGGGCATGGATTTCGCCCTGAACGAGAAGGCCGCCCTGCGGATGGAAGTCCGCTACATCGACATCGACAGCGACGTGACGCTGAACGGCACTAACATCGGCAAGGTCAACATCGACCCGATCGTTGCCAACGTGGCCTATGTGATGAAGTTCTGATCCCCGCTCACGGGATGCAAGCTGAGCTGGGGCGGGCCCACCCGCCCCTTTTTCATTGTGCAGATTGCCGCCGTCAGTTGCCCCGGGGCGGCATCAATCCGGCCTCGCGCGCCAGACCCTGCATGTCGCGGCGGATTCCGGCGGCATCAATCGCCAGGCTCAGGTCATCCAGTTGCGCGAACTGGGCTTCGGTAAAGGCATCCATCGCCATCATGCGCTGCTCATAATCGCGCGGATAGCTGCCGCCGAACAGCGCCATGCCGTCGCGCAGCGCCTTGGCCGCCGCCGTCTGGTTCCGCAGGTCGAGAATCGTCGCCAGTCGCGGCGCAAAGGTGCCCGGAGAATTGTAGAAGAAATCGGCCAGACCGCCGCCTTCCTCCATCGTGCCGGCGAACAGGTCCAGCATCAGCAGCGCCCCCTGCACCGTGCCGCCGGACAGGAAGGCGGCATCGGCCTCTTCGACCGTCCACCACGACGGCGTGGTGCATTGCGCCCAGAGTTGCGCCTGCAGCCAGCCGAACCGCTCGTCCTCGGTCAGCCCGTTCAGCCGGTCGGCATAGGCTTTCGACAGCGCCGGGTCCGCCGCCACCAGCGCCTCGGCGGCGGCCAGCGCGCGGCCCCCGGCGGCAGGCCAACGCGCGTCGATCTCGGCCAGCCGGCTGGAAAGCGGTTCGATCGGCGCATAGCTGTCGCGGTCATAAACCTGCTCGGCCCGGTCTTCCGGCGTGTCGCCCCAGTCGGGGAACAGCCCCACCGCCTCGCGCAGAAGGGCGGCTTCCTGCGTCAGCCCGGCCCGGTCCATCGCATCCAGCAGGCGCGCGGCAATCAGCGATTCGGCCCCTTGCGTCAGGGTGAAGATCGCGCCGTCCGGGCTGGCCTCGACCTCGGCCAGCACCACCAGATAGGGCAGATCGCGCGCCGCAGGCGGCAGGGCGGCCGATCTCTCGGCCAGAAGGTCGCGCAGCTTCGGCGCCTCGGGGGCGACCTGAACCCGATCCTCCGCCTCGGACACCGCCTTCCAGTCAACGCTTTCGAACGCGGCCACCCGCAGGGCCTGGCCATCCTGTTGCAGCAGGTGGCCCACCGGCACCGGCCCGGCCACCGCGCCCCGGGCGCAAAGCGGATGGTCGGCCCGCGCCATGCCGGCCGCCGCCGCCGCAAACATCACCACAAGAACCGCCGCCTTGACCCGCATACCGCCACTTCCCCCATCGACCGGCCAAACCTAACGCATGGATCGGCAGGCGAAAGGCCCTTCCCGGCTTGCCCCGCGCGGCCCTTCCGTATATGCGCGCCGCATCAGCATCAGGGGGCCGGGCATGAGCGTTTCCGTGGGCATCATCATGGGGTCGCAATCCGATTGGGCCACCATGAAGGAAGCCGCCCTGATCCTGGATGAGCTGGGCATCACCTATGAAGCCCGGATCGTTTCAGCCCACCGCACGCCAGACCGGCTTTGGGACTATGGCAAGACCGCCGTGTCGCGCGGGCTGAAGGTCATCATCGCGGGCGCGGGCGGTGCGGCGCATCTACCCGGCATGATGGCCTCCAAGACCCGCGTGCCGGTGATCGGCGTGCCGGTGCAGACCAAGGCGCTGTCGGGCGTCGATTCGCTTTATTCCATCGTGCAGATGCCCAAG
Source organism: Fuscovulum blasticum DSM 2131 (assembly GCF_003034965.1). Classification (GTDB taxonomy): domain Bacteria; phylum Pseudomonadota; class Alphaproteobacteria; order Rhodobacterales; family Rhodobacteraceae; genus Pseudogemmobacter; species Pseudogemmobacter blasticus. Next base: position 104,283 of record NZ_PZKE01000012.1, read on the forward strand.
GGCTATCCGGTGGCCACCATGGCCATCGGGGCGGCCGGCGCGGCCAATGCCGGGCTGATGGCGGCCGGAATCCTGGCCATCTCGGACCCGGCCCTTGCCGAACGGCTGGACGCCTGGCGCGCCGCCCTCTCGGCCAGCATCCCCGAGGAGCCGAAGGATGACTGAACCGCTGCCGCAAGGCGCCACCATCGGTATTCTCGGCGGCGGCCAGTTGGGCCGGATGCTTTCGGTCGCCGCCAGCCGCCTGGGCTATCGCTGCCACATCTTCGAACCGGGCGCCGCACCGGCGGGCGACGTGGCCTTTCGCGTGACGACCGCGCCCTATTCGGACACGGCCGCGCTGCGGGCCTTTGCCGAAACCGTGGATGTCATCACCTACGAATTCGAGAACGTCCCCACCTCGGCGCTGGACCTGCTGGAATCCCTGCGCCCCATCCGCCCCAACCGCCGGGCGCTGGCGGTCAGCCAGGACCGGATTTCCGAGAAAACCTTTCTAGGCGATCTTGGCCTGCAAACCGCCCCCTGGGCCGCCGTGAACTCGGAATCCGACCTGCGCGCCGCCGTGGCCCGGCTGGGCCTGCCCGCCATCCTGAAAACCACCCGGCTGGGTTATGACGGCAAGGGCCAGGTCAAACTTGAGTCCGAGACCGACATTCCCGCCGCCTGGGCCGCCATGGACAATGCCGCCTGCGTGCTGGAAGGCTTCGTCGCCTTTGACCGCGAAGTGTCCGTCATCGCCGCCCGCAGCCCCGACGGCAGCGTCGCCGCCTATGACCCCGGCGAGAACATCCACCGCGACGGCATCCTGCGCACCACCACCGTGCCCGCCCGGCTGACCGCCGGCCAGCGCAGCGATGCCGTGCTGCTGGCGGCCCGCATCCTGAACGCGCTGGATTACATCGGCGTCATGGGGGTTGAGCTGTTCGTCACCCGCGCCGGGCTTCTGGTGAACGAGATCGCTCCCCGCGTCCACAACTCTGGCCACTGGACGCAACAAGGCTGCAGCGTGGACCAGTTCGAACAGCACATCCGCGCCGTCGCCGGCCTGCCTCTGGGCGACGGCAACCGCTACGCCGATGTGGTGATGGAGAACCTGATCGGCGACGACGTGCTGCGCGTGCCCGCGCTGCTGAAGGAACGGGACACGGCGGTCCACCTTTATGGCAAGGGCGCCCCCCGCCCCGGCCGCAAGATGGGCCACGTCAACCGCATCACCCGGGGCTGAAAGAAGCGCGGGCCGGGTTAACCGCAGCGCCAGCCGCCCCGACAGCCCAGGGTCGCCCCTCAGCCCCGGTCGAACCGACCGTGGCGCAGGAAGTGTACCGTCTGGCGGATCACCACCGGGTTCACCATCATCCAGGTGTGGCTGACGCCCAGCACCAGATGGTCGGCCATTCCGTCAAGCCGGGTGCTGGCGACCGTCACCTTGCCGTCATCCGGCCCCGGCAGGATCTGCGAAAACCACGGGCTGACCGATTTGGTCCCGGCGATGATTCCCACCGGGTAATCCGGCGGCGGCAGGCGGTTCGGCCAACTGTCCGGCCCGGTGCCCAGATCCAGCCCCGCCGGGCCGTTGAACAGCCTGAACACCCGCCAGTCGCCGAACGTGTCCACCAGTTCCGACCCGTGGTTCGGCGGCGCCAGCATCACCACCCGGCCCAGCCCCTGCGGCCGTCCGCGCGCCAGCCAGTCGCGCACCAGGATGCCGCCCATCGAATGGGTCACGAAATGCGTGACGCCCAGATAGGGCACCGCCCAGGCCTCGGCCACGCTTTTCACCAGCTCTTCCGGCCCCGCCTTGGTGGACGGATAGGCGGCGCTTGCCACGTCATAGCCCGCCGCCTGCAAGGCCAGCCCCATCCCCGCCAGCGACCGCTGCGTCCGCGCCAGCCCATGCACCAGGATCACCCGGCCTTTCGGGGCGCGGGGCTCACCTTCCTCTTCCGAGGTCAGGTCGCGCAGCAGATCAAGCGTGGGGCGCATCATGGCAGGATCATCCCCGCCCGGGGCGGCGATGCAAGGTCTGTCCGGCCTGACCCCGGGGCTGACCCCACGTCACGCCTCGGGCGATCCGGTATCGGCCTGCCCGGCCACCTGTCCCTGCCGCGCCAGCCGGGCCAGTTGTTCATAGCGGGCCCGGAACGAATCCAGCGTCTTCTCGTCAAGCTCTTCCAGATCCAGCAGCGCGTTATGCGCCCCGTTGGTGGCGCGGATCAGTTCGTCCAGCTTCAACTGGATCGCCGCCGTGTCATGGTCCTGGCTGGACTGGATCAGGAACACCATCAGAAAGGTGACCACATTGGTCACCGTATTCGCCACCAGTTGCCAACTGTCGGAATAGTTGAAGATCGGCCCCGAGACCGTCCAGCCCACAACGAAGGCCACCGCCATGGCCACCGTCACTGGCCGCCCGCACCACCGCGCCACCCGCCGCGCCATTGCCGCATAACTCGCCATCGCACGCTCCTTCTGTCTGTGCCGGGCGCCCATGCTGCGCCCATGCGCGGCACTGGACAAGGGCCGCCTTGCCCGGCAAGCCTGTGGCATGAGCCAGAACCCACATATTGCCGGTGCCGTCGCATGAGCCGCGCCTTTGTCAACGAAGATGCCGGGAAAGACCGCCCCGATCTGCCCGACCTGCCGCTGTCGGCGCATCCGAACTTCGTCACGCCGCGCGGTCTGGCCGATCTTCGCGCGCGTCTGGCCGCGCGGCAGGGCGAACTGGCGGCGCTCCGCGCCCGCGCCGAACGGCTGGACAAGCTGCCCGAAGCCGCGGCCGAGCGCGACATCCGCTGGCTTGAGGCGCGCATCGCCAGCGCGATCCCGGTCGATCCTGCCCGCCATGACCTGACCGAAGTCGCCTTCGGCCTGCGCGTCACCGTCGCCGATGAGGACGGTCGCGAGACCACCTATGAAATCGTGGGCGAGGATGAATCCGACGCCACCCGCGGCCGCATCGCACCCCATTCGCCCCTGGCCCGCGCCCTGATGGGTGCCCGCGTCGGGGATGAGGTCACCTGGCCCCGCCCCGCCGGCGCGCTTTCGCTGGAGATCCTGAGCATTGCCCATGCCGACGATCCGACCGCTTGACGCCGCCACCGACACCGATCTGGTCCGTGCCTTCTATACCGCGGCGCCGGATTACTGGCTGCTGGCCGAAGGCGCCTGCGATCCGCAGGTCAAGGCCGTCGAATTCTTCACCGACGGCCCGCCCGGCATTGACCCAGCCACCGGCAACCGGCTGGGCCTGTTCCTGAACGGGCGCCTCTCGGGCCTGCTGGAGCTGTCCTATGGCTTTCCCCAGCCGCAGGACGCCTATATCGGGCTGATGGTCCTTGGCCCCTGGGCGCAAGGATCGGGCCATGGCCGCGCCCTGCTGGTCCGTGCCGAAACGCTGGCCCGCGCCAAGGGCGCGCCGCAGCTTTATCTTGGCGTGCTGGACGCCAACCCCCGCGGCCGCGCCTTCTGGGAACGCGAAGGCTTCGCCCCCACCGGCATCCGCCGCTTCGACGAAGCGGATGGTCAATGGATCGAACGGCTGGTCAAGCCGCTCTGACCACCCTCCGGCACAGGGGGCCAAAGCAAAAGGGCGGCCCGAAGGCCGCCCTTTCCTGTCTTCTCCGAAGATCCGGATCAGAAGTCCATGCCGCCCATGCCGCCGCCCGGCATCGCCGGAGCCGCAGCCTTGTCAGCCGGCTTGTCGGCGATCATGGCTTCGGTGGTGATCAGCAGCGAGGCCACCGAAGCGGCGTTTTCCAGCGCCGTGCGGGTCACCTTGGCCGGGTCGATCACGCCGAAGGCGAACAGGTCGCCGTATTCCTCGGTCTGGGCGTTGAAGCCGAACGAGAGGCTGGTCGATTCGCGGATCTTGCCGGCCACAACGGCGCCGTCGACGCCCGAGTTTTCGGCGATCTGGCGCAGCGGGGCTTCCAGCGCGCGACGGACGATGGCGATGCCCACGTCCTGATCCGAGTTGGCGCCCTTCAGGCCTTCCAGCGACTTGGTGGCCTGAACCAGAGCCACGCCGCCGCCGACCACGACACCTTCCTGCACCGCAGCGCGGGTCGCGTTCAGCGCGTCGTCCACACGGTCCTTGCGCTCTTTCACTTCGACTTCGGTCATGCCGCCAACGCGGATGACGGCAACGCCGCCGGCCAGCTTGGCCACACGCTCTTGCAGCTTCTCGCGGTCGTAGTCCGAGGTGGTTTCCTCGATCTGCGCACGGATCTGGGCAACACGGGCTTCGATCTCGGCCTTGTCACCGGCGCCATCAACGATGGTGGTGTTGTCCTTGTTGATCTGCACCTTCTTGGCGCGGCCCAGCATGTCGATGCCGACATTTTCCAGCTTCATGCCCAGATCATCGCTGATGACCTGACCGCCGGTCAGGATGGCGATGTCCTGCAGCATGGCCTTGCGGCGGTCGCCGAAGCCCGGAGCCTTGACGGCGGCGATCTTCAGACCGCCCCGCAGCTTGTTGACGACCAGCGTGGCCAGGGCCTCGCCTTCAACGTCTTCCGCCACGATGATCAGCGGACGCTGCGACTGGATCACGGCTTCCAGCAGCGGAACCATCGGCTGCAGCGACGAGAGCTTCTTCTCGTGCAGCAGGATGTAGGCGTCTTCCAGCTCGGCAATCATCTTGTCGGCGTTGGTGACGAAGTAGGGCGACAGGTAGCCGCGGTCGAACTGCATACCTTCGACGACCTCGACTTCGGTCTCAAGGCCCTTGTTTTCCTCGACGGTGATCACACCCTCGTTGCCGACCTTCTGCATCGCATCCGCGATGAAACGGCCGATCTGGGCTTCACCGTTGGCCGAGATGGTGCCGACCTGGGCAACTTCGTCGCTGTCCTTGACGGGGCGCGACGCAGCCTTGATCGCTTCGACGACCTTGGCGGTGGCCAGGTCGATGCCGCGCTTCAGGTCCATCGGGTTCAGGCCCGCGGCAACCGACTTCAGGCCTTCCTTGATGATGGCCTGCGCCAGAACGGTGGCGGTGGTGGTGCCGTCGCCGGCTTCGTCATTGGTGCGCGAGGCAACTTCCTTGACGAGCTGGGCGCCCATGTTCTCGAACTTGTCGGCCAGTTCGATTTCCTTCGCGACGGTCACACCGTCCTTGGTGATGCGGGGCGCACCGAACGACTTGTCGATCACGACATTGCGGCCCTTCGGGCCGAGGGTCACCTTGACCGCGTCGGCCAGGGTGTTGACGCCACGCAGCAGACGATCGCGGGCATCGGCGGTGAATTTCACGTCCTTGGCAGCCATTGCTGTTGCTCCTTGGAATGGGTTGCGGTTGGGAAAAGCGTCCTCAGGCAATGATGCCGAGGATGTCGCTTTCCTTCATGATGAGAAGCTCTTCGCCATTCAGCGTGACTTCGGTGCCCGACCATTTGCCGAACAGGATGCGGTCGCCAGCCTTGACCGACGGGGCGATCAGCTCGCCCGAATCCTTGCGGGCGCCTTCGCCCACGGCGACGATTTCACCTTCGGCGGGCTTTTCCTTGGCGGTATCGGGGATGATCAGACCACCCTTGGTCTTTTCTTCCGACTGGACGCGGCGGACCAGCACGCGGTCATGCAGCGGTTTGAAGGCCATCTGGTAACACTCCCTTGGGTTCCAGGTTGTAAAGGATCAGCACTCACGCCGGGCGAGTGCTAACGAGGCCGAGATAGGCGCTGCCCTGCCACCTGTCAACACCCGCCCGGACCAAATTCGCCGCACAGCTTTCGCTTGGCCTTCGCCCGCCCAGATGCCACCATGCAGCCCCAGACCCCTGCCGGACCGGAGCCAGATGCGTTTCCTGATTGCCCTTTTTGCAAGCCTCCTGCTGCACCTGGCCCCCGCTGCGGCCACCGCGTGCTATGGCTTGAACCTGCTGGATCTGATGCCCGCCGCAGACCGCGCCCGGATCGAGGCGGCGGCCGCGGCCGTGCCCTATTCCGAAGGCAATCTCTGGACGGCCACAAAGGGCAAGGCCAGCCTGACCATCATCGGCACCTACCACCTTGATGATCCGCGCCATGACGCGGTGATGCAGCGAATCACGCCGCTGCTGGCTGCGGCCAGGATGCTGCTGGTCGAAGGCGGCCCGGAAGAGGAAAAGCGGCTGAAGGACCGCATGGCCAGCGATCCCGGTGTCCTGATGATCACCGAAGGCCCGTCGCTGCTGGAAATGCTGCCGCCCGAAACCTGGGCGCGGCTGAAACAGGCGCTGGCCGACCGCGGGATTCCCGGCATCATGGCCGCCAAGTTCCAGCCCTGGTATGTGACCGTCCTGCTGTCGGTGCCACCCTGCGCCATGGCCGACCTGAGCCAGCCCAAGGGTCTGGACGGGCTGCTGATCGACGCCGCCACCGCCGCGGGCAAGCCGATCCGGGCGTTGGAACCCTATGACACGGTCTTTGCCATCTTCGATGCCTTCGCCCAGCAGGACCAGGTGGCGATGATCGACCAGTCGCTGGCGCTGGAACCTGTCAGCGCCGATTTCTCGGTGACGCTGGCCGATGCCTACTACGACGGCAAAAGCCAGTTGATCTGGGAACTGATGCGCGAAACCTCGTACAACATGCCCGGCTATACCCGCGAACAGGTGGATGCCGAGATGAAGGCGATGGAAGAGGTGCTGGTCAGCCGCCGCAACCGCGCCTGGATTCCAGTGATCGACGCGGCGGCGGCCGAGGGTGGCCCCCTGGTGGTGGCCTTCGGTGCGCTGCACCTGCCGGGGCCGGAGGGGGTGCTGAACCTGCTGGCGCAGGACGGCTGGACGATCACCCCGCTGGCCGGCCCCTGATCGCCCCGCCCCGTCCGGTTGCGCGGCAAGCGCGCCCCCGGCTACAAACAGACCGAGCAGACAACAAAGCTGGAAAATCCATGCGCACAGTCATTACCACCCTCTTGGCCGCGGTTGCGCTGCAAGCGGCCCTGACCGCCACCCCCGCCAGGGCGGAACCCCGCGGCTATTACGAAGTTGTGGGCGTCGAAGACGACGACATGCTGAAAATGCGCGTCGGCCCCGGCGTCGGCTACAAGATCGTGGTCGGCCTGCCGAATGGCACCGTTCTGCTGGTGCAGGGCTGTGAACGGTCGGGCAACACAAGCTGGTGCAAGGTCGCGCTGAAACAGGCGCGCGGCCTCAAGGGCTATGTCTCAAGCGCCTATCTGCGGAAGATGTGAAGAAGACAAAGGCCAGACCGCGCGAATGCGGACTGGCCTTTGCGGAAAGACGGTGCCCGGGGCCGGGCGTCAGGTGGCGTTCAGGTCCGCAACCAGGGCATCAATGTCGCCCTTGCGCTTGTCCAGCATGGCGCCGATCTCGGCGCGTTCGCTGGCCAGCATGTTGACGCCTTCGATGATGATGTTGAAGAACAGGTTCTTCCCCGACTTGTCGCCGACATGCCAGCGCACCTCGAACGGGCTTTCGCCCTTGAGGTAGGCCGTCGAGATCACCTCGTAATAGCTTTTCAGCGGCTTGGCGTCGTTCACCTCGATCCGGCCCCCGATGAACTCGCGGAAGCGGCGGCCGTATTTGCGGCTGATATAACGCTGGAACGCCTTGGTGAAGGCCGCCATCTGCGCGCTTGACGCCGACCGCGCCGCAGCGCCCAGCGCCGAACGGGCAATCGTCGGCACGTCGGCATAGCGCGCGAACAGCTTTTCGAACGACCCCAGCATCTGCGCCTCGGACTGACCCGAGCCGATGACGCCGTTGATGTCGGCCACCACCTTGTCGATCAGCGCCCGCGCCTGATCAACGTTCAGCGCGGCGGCGGGCAGCGCGCCAAAGGCGGCGGCGGCGGCAAAGCCGGCGCCGACAAAGGCACGGCGGGACAGAAACGTGTTACTGGCCATTGGAGTCCTCGTAAGGGTCGATGAACGCATCGCCGCCCTCATCCCCGGCTGCATCGCCCCCACCAAGGGCAAACCGTCGGTTCTGCAGGTACAGCAGCCGCGCCTGAACATAGCTGTCAGCGCTCTCATATAGGATCGAGTCGATGGTGCCGGAATACCTGGCGCGATCATTTAGCCGTGACAGCACCGCCACGCCCATCGCCGCCGTGCGGTCATCGCCTTCGAACAGGCCGTTCAGCGGGTTCATCGCCAGATCCACCACCGTTCCCACCGCATCGCGTGCGGTTGACGGCCCGGCCAGCGGCAGTTCCACATAAGGCCCTTCGCCCACGCCCCAGACCGCCAGCGTCTCGCCGAAATCGGTCTTGTATTCGGGCATCCCGGCGGCGCTGGCGAAATCCAGAAGCCCGCCCAGACCCAGCGTCAGGTTGGCGGCCAGCCGCAGCGTGTTGGTCGCCGCCCGGTCGATCCGGCCCTGCAACAGCCCGTTGGCAATGTCGCCCGGCAGTTCCAGCACATCGGCCACGTTCGAAACGCCCTGCCGCAGCGGTTCGGGCACCACGGCGGCATAGGCCTTGGACGCGGGCCGCACCACGGCGCGATCCAGCCCCTTGTTCACCCCGTGCACCGCGCGGTTCATCGGCTCCAGCGGGTCATTCACGCCCTGGCTGGCGGGCGCGGCGGCACAGCCCGCCAAAAGCGCACCGGCCACCACAAGCGGCAACACTCGGATCAAGGGAATCTTCACAGTCATCGCGCCAATTTCATGCAAGGTGCCGCGCCAGCCCCGGCCGCGGCCACCTGACAGCCATAAGGTTTGGGCCGGGGCAAGACAACGGGATTCGCGCGCACCGGCCCCGCACCGGCTGCATTTGGCGCGGCAAGGACACAGACAGGGCAAGGGCGTGACCGGATGACCACAAACCCCACCGTTTGCGCGCTGACCGCCGCCCGCCGCCCGCTGCGCCCGGCCCTGGCTGCGGCGCTGGGGTTTTCGGCCGTGGTCAACCTTTTGATGCTGACACCCGCGCTCTACATGCTTCAGGTCTATGACCGGGTGCTGGTGTCGCGCTCGGTGCCCACGCTGCTGGCGCTGTCGCTGATCGCCGCCTGCCTTTTCATCGCCCTTGGCCTGCTGGACCACGCCCGCGCCCGCATCCTGGCGCGGATCGGCACCCGCCTGCAGGTCGGCCTGCAGGACCGCGTGTTCGCCGCCGCGCTGCGCCGGGGGGCCGTTGCGCCGCGCGCGCCGGCCGCGACCGAGGACGATCTTGATGCCTATGTCCGGCCCTGGGCCACCCCGCTGGCCCCCGCCCTGGCCGATCTGCCATGGGCGCCTGTCTTCCTGCTGGCCCTGTTCGCCTTCCACCCGGCGATGGGGGCGCTGGCGCTGGCCGGGGGCGTAGCGCTGGCCGCCTGCGCCCTGGCCAGCCAGCACAGCACGGCCACGGCGCAGGCGCGCGCCATAACCGCCGCCCAGGCCGCCGCCACGCTGGCCGCCCGGCTGCGTGAAGGGTCAGGCGGCCCCGCTCCCGCCGCCCGCTGGCGGTCCTTGCGCCTGACCGCGCTGGAACAGGCCGCCCGCGCCGCCGATGCCGCCGGCGGCTGGGCGGCGGCCAGCCGCGCCGTGCGGCTGGCGCTGCAATCGGCCATGCTGGGGCTTGGCGCCTGGCTTGTGCTGCGCAACAGCC
>NZ_PZKE01000013.1 GCF_003034965.1 Fuscovulum blasticum DSM 2131
CCCGAGATGAAGGAGAAGGGCGTGCGCGAACTGCCCAAGGTCGAACTGCATCTGCATCTGGAAGGCGCCGCTCCGCCGGCCTTCATCCGCGGGCTGGCCGCCGAGAAGAAGGAGGACATCTCCGGCATCTTCGACGAACAGGGCGGCTATGCCTGGCGCGATTTCTGGCATTTCCTCAAGGTCTATGAGGCGGCGACCTCGGTCCTGCGCAGCCCCGAGGATTACCACCGCCTGACGCTGGCGGTGCTGGAGGAAAGCGCTGCCAGCGGCGTGGTTTATGGTGAAACCTTCCTGTCGCCCGATTTCTGCGGTGGCCGCGATCCGGGGGCCTGGCGCGAATACCTTCACGCCATCCGCGAGGCCGCTGATCAGGCCGAGCGGCAGATGGGCATTACCCTGCGCGGCATCGTCACCTGCATTCGCCATTTCGGGCCCGAGAAGGCGCGGGAAACCGCGATCTGCGCGGCGGAAACGGCGGGTGACTGGCTGGTCGGCTTCGGCATCGCCGGGGATGAAACGGTGGGCGCGCCCAAGGATTTCGCCTGGTCCTTCGACTGCGCGCGCGAAGCCGGGCTGCGCCTGACCGCCCATGCCGGCGAATGGGGCGGGCCGGAAAGCGTGCGCGCGGCGCTAACGGACCTGAACCCCGAACGCATTGGTCATGGCGTGCGCGCCATCGAGGATCTGGCGCTGGTGGACGAACTGGCCGAACGCGGCACCGTGCTGGAGGTCTGCCCCGGATCGAACGTGTCGCTGGGGCTGTACCGCGATTTCCGCGCCCATCCGATTGCCGAGCTGGACCGGCGCGGCGTCAAGGTCACCATCTCGACCGACGATCCGCCGTTCTTTCACACCACCATGGCGCGGGAATATCAGGAACTGCACCGCGCCTTCGACTGGGACGAGGGACAGTTTGGCCGCATCGCCCGCCAGTCGCTTGACGCCGCCTTCTGCGACGCCGATACGAAGGCAAGGATCGCAAAGCTGCTGGAGGGTTGACCCATGCTGGACCATCTGACCGTCGTTTCCCATCCGCTGGTCCAGCACAAGCTGACGCTGATGCGCGAGAAGGACACCTCGACCGCCTCGTTCCGCAAACTTCTGCGCGAGATCAGCCTGCTTCTGGCCTATGAGGTGACGCGCGAACTGCCGATGACGACCAAGACCATCGAAACGCCGCTTTGCCCGATGGACGCGCCCACGATTGACGGCAAGAAACTGGCGCTGGTGTCGATCCTGCGCGCGGGCAACGGGTTGCTGGATGGCATCCTTGAGCTGATTCCGGCGGCGCGCGTGGGGTTCGTGGGCCTTTACCGCGACCCGGAAACCCTGCAACCCGTGCAGTATTACTGCAAGCTGCCCGACCAGATGGAAGACCGCATCGCCATTGTCGTCGATCCGATGCTGGCCACCGGCAATTCCTCGGCTGCGGCCGTGTCGCTGCTGAAAGAGGCGGGGGCGAAGCAGATCCGCTTCCTGTGCCTTCTGGCCGCGCCAGAGGGCGTGGCCCGGATGAAGGAGGCGCATCCCGATGTGCCGATTGTCACCGCGGCGCTGGACAGCCACCTGAATGACCACGGCTATATCGTGCCGGGTCTGGGCGATGCGGGCGACCGCATGTTCGGCACCAAGTAAGGCGGGGCGGGCGCGGGCCTTTACTCACCCCGGAGCCTGCTTCACAGTTCAGCCGATGTCCTGGGAATCGATCATGTTGGCCAGACTTCTGCCGGCGGCCTGCCTGGCCGCCGTCATCGCGGCCGGGCCTGCGCTGGCCGATCTGAACCAGCCGGCCGAGCTTCCGCCAGAGGGCTTCGCCGGGCAGCAATATGTTGACAGCAAGGGCTGCGTCTTTCTGCGGGCGGCCTATGGCGGGCAGGTGGTCTGGGTGCCGCGGGTGACGCGCGACCGCAAGCAACTTTGCGGCTATGCGCCGTCGGGCGGAAGCCCGGTCCTTGCGGAAAAAACCCCGCCCGAGGTCAAGCCCACGGCGCCCGATATGGGGGCCAGCCCGGACGCCAGCGAAACGGCGCCCAAGCCGGCGGTCGCGGAACCGGCCCCCGAGCCTGCGATCCCTGACACCCCGACCCCGGTCGTTGAGCCGACGCCCGCCCCGCCCGCCGCGGCACCGGAGGCCAAGCCGGCAGAGGTGGTGGCTGCCGAAAAGCCTGCGGTGACGCCAAAGGCAAAGCCGAAGGCCAAGGCCAAATCCAGGGCCAAGCCCTCCGCCAAGGTGGAGGCGCTGCCCAAGGGCGAGGCGGCTTCGGTCAAGGTCTTGACCGGGCCCGCGCCGGAGGGGCCGGAGTATCGTCTGGCCTGCGCGGCGGCGACGCCGGTGGCCGAACGCCATGCGCTGCCGGGCGGCGGCAGCCAGATTCTATGCACCCGTGGGGACGGCACGCTGGAGGGCGCGACCTATCCGATCCTGGTGACCGTCACGCCGGACGGCCGCGCTATCGGCTATGTCGATCCGGCGGCGGCGGAAAAGGCGCAGACGGTGGCGGGCGGCACGGGGCGGCTGTTCGTGCAGGTGGGCACCTATGCGGTGCCGTCAAATGCGGAAGGCGTGGTGGGACGGCTGCGCGATCTGGGGTTCCCGGTGGCGCAGGGAACCTTCGGCAATGGCGCGTTGCGGGTGGTCTATGCCGGCCCCTTTGCCAGCGCGGCCGAGGCGCAGGCCGCGCTGAACATCGCCCGGCAGGCTGGTTTTGCCGATGCCTTGGTGGTGACGAACTGACGGTTCAGTCGCTGCACACCGATTGCAGCGCGATCCAGTCGTCATCGGGCAGGATCGGCGTCGGCATCAGGCCGCGGTAGGGATCGCCTTCCAGAAGTCCGGCGGTCGCTGTGCCCGAGGGATCACGCCAGCGGGCATAGGCCGAAAGCGGCACCTGCGCGGTTTTCGCCGCCTCGATCAGCACCGCATCCGGCACGGCGGCGCTGGCGTTGTCGCGCAGCACATCCTCGCCATAGCCTTGCAGCGCATCGTCGGGCAACTGGCCCGAGGTCAGCAGCCCGAAGGTGGCCTTCAGCCCGACATGATCAAGGATCGGGGCCAGCGGATCGGTGGCCCTTGACGCCACCCCTTCGGCCAATGCGGCTCCGGCCAGCGCCTCGGGCGTGTCCTGGTCGATCAGGTCGCGCGGCAGCAGGATCACCCCGCCCGGCAGGTGCGCCGGATGCCGCAGCCCTTCGGGCAGGATGTAGAGGATCGGCGTATCCTCGGGGCCGAAGACCCGCTCGGACAGGCGAGCCAGTGCGGGCAGGCCCAGCGATCCGTCGCAGGGCTTGCCGGTCAGCCGGATCACATCATCCAGCGCAAGCTGGCCGATTTCGGCCCGTTTCGCCGCGGGCAGCGCCGAGGCTGTGTGCCGCTTCAGCACCCCCGGCAGGACCAGTGTCACGATCAGCACGATGGCGAGTGTGGTGCCACCGATCAGCGCCGCGCGCAGCCGGCCCGGGCGCGGCGTGGCCTGCCGCACCGCCGCCTGCACCGTTTTCAGCGCGGCGATCATGTCGTCGTCGTCGATTTCCAGCGTCTCGTCGGCATCTTCGCCGGGAACGAACAGCGCGGGCCGCACCCCGGGGTTCTGCCGTGTCACTGCCGGCAGCGACCAGTGGCTCAGCACCTGTTCGGACCGCGGGTCGGTCAGCATCAGCGTGGCTTCGCCCAGCCGGACGATCACCTCCTGGCGCTGCCCGCCGGGGCCGGCGCGCCACAGCCCGGTGCTTTCAAGCCGCTGATACTTTTTCAGTGCCGTCATCGGCCTCTGCTTGTCCGTCTGCTGCCCCGGCACAACCTTAGCCGGGCCGGGGGCGGGGCACAATCAGATCAGCTTGGCCACGGCGCGCAGCTCAAACTTCTGGATCTTGCCGGTGCTGGTCTTGGGCAAATCGTGGAAGATCACATGCTTGGGCGTCTTGAACCCGGCCAGATGCGCGCGGCAATGCGCGATCAGCTCGGCTTCGGTCACCTTCTGGCCCGGCTTCAGCTCGACAAAGGCGCAAGGCACCTCGCCCCATTTGTCATCGGGCTTGGCCACCACGGCGCAGAGATTCACCGCAGGGTGCTTCATCAGCGCCCCCTCGACCTCGACAGAAGACACGTTTTCGCCGCCCGAGATGATGATGTCTTTCGCCCGGTCGGTGATCTGCAAATATCCGTCCGGGTGCTGCAAGGCGATGTCGCCGCTGCGGAACCAGCCATCCTTGAACGCCTCGGCGGTGGCTTCGGGGTTCTTGTAATAGCCTTTCATCACCAGATTGCCGCGCATCGCGATCTCGCCCAGGTGATGGGCGTCGCGCGGAACCGGCTGGCCGTGGGTGTCATGCGCCTCGGCGCCTTCCAGCATGGCCATCCGTACGCCCTGGCGCGATTTCAGCTCGGCCCGCGCGGCGCCTTCGGTGCCGTCCCAGTCCGGCATCCACAGACATTCGGTGGACGGGCCATAGGTTTCGGTCAGGCCGTAAACCTGCGTCACGTTGAAGCCCAGCGGTTCAAACGCGGCCAGCGTGGCGGCGGGCGGCGGGGCGCCGGCGGTAAACACCTCGACCACATGGGAAAACTCGCGCCGGTCCTCGGGCCTGGCATTGACGATGGTGTTCAGAACGATGGGCGCGCCGCCGAAATGGGTGACGCCTTCGTCGGCAATCGCGTCATAGATCGCCTTCGCGGTGATGTCGCGGCAGCAGACCACGGTGCCGCCCAGCATCGGCACCATCCAGGTGTGGCACCAGCCGTTGCAGTGGAACAGCGGCACGATGGTCAGATAGGCGGGGAACAGGGTCATCCGCCAGGCCACGGCATTGGCCATCGTTGCCAGATAGGCGCCCCGGTGGTGATACACCACGCCCTTGGGCCGGCCCGTGGTGCCGCTGGTGTAGTTGATCGCCAGCGATTCCCATTCGTCCTGCGGCATCAGCCAGGCGAAGCCGGGATCGCCCTTTTCCAGCAGTTCCTCATAGGTCAGGTAATGGCCCGAGGCGGTCTGGCCATGATCCACCACCTCGATGATCTGCGGCGCGGCCCCGTCCATCTTGCGGATCGCCTGTTCCGCCAGTGCGATATAGGCGCTGTCACAGAGCACGATCTTCGCCCCGGCATGGCCGAAGATATAGGCCACCGTATCGGCATCCAGCCGGGTGTTGATGGTGTTCAGCACCGCCCCGCAGGCCGGCACGCCGAAATGCGCCTCGGCCTGGGCGGGAATGTTCGGCAGCAGCGTGGCCACCACATCGCCCGGGTGGATGCCGCGCCGCGCCAGGGCGCTGGCCAGCAATGTCACCCGATGGGCATATTCGGCATAGGTCAGGCGCGTGGTCTTCCAGACCAGCGCCGTGCGGTCGGCAAAGACATCGGCCGCGCGCTTCAGATGCGACAGGGGCGTCAGCGCCACATGGTTCGCGGCACATTTTTCCAAGCCAGATTCATCGGCCAGCCAGCCCATCGTCGTCATCCTCCCTCATGTCGCTTTCAAGCGCGCAGACCCTAGGTTAGCAGGCTTGACTGCGGGTGAAAGAGGAGGAATGCCCCGAAAATGCAAGCCCCTGACAAGACCCTGGCCGCTGCGGGGTGCATCCTGATCTATGCCACGATCATCGGCTTTACCGACAATTATGTCCGGCTGATCGCGGTCGAAGCGGGGCTGTGGCAGTTCCATGCCACCCGGACGGCCATGGCGCTGGCGCTGTTGGGGCTGGCGGTGCCGTTCCTTGGGTTGCGCTTGCGGCCGGTGAACGGGCGCGCGGTGCTGGCGCGGTCGGCGATCCATGGCACGGCGATGGTGATCTATTTCGGCGCGCTGGCCTTTCTGCCGGTGGCCATTGTCGCGGCGGGCCTGTTCACGGCGCCGATCTTCGTGCTGCTGATCTCGCGCTTTGCCTATGGGCACGCCATTGGCCCGGTTCGCATCCTTGCGGTCGGCCTTGGCTTCCTTGGGGTGATCCTTGTCCTTGGGCCGCAAGCGCTGTCGGGGGCGTCGCTGGCGGCGGTGCTGCCGGTGGCGGCGGGGGCGATGTATGCCTTGGGCAATATCGCGACACGCGAATGGTGCCCGCAGGAAAGCGCCGAAACCTTGCTGGCCGGCTTTTTCGCGGCCCTTGGGGTGTTCGGCCTGATCGGCATGGCGGCGCTGGCGCTGTGGCCGGTGGCGGTGCCCGCCGGTGCCGACGGGTTCCTGCTGCGCGGGCCGGTCTGGCCTTCGGCCGGCTTCCTGTTCTGGGTCTTCGTGCAGGCGGCGGGGTCGCTTCTGGGGGTGGGGCTGATGATCCGCGCCTACCAGATTGCCGATGCCGGCCGGGTCAGCGTGCTGGAATATGTCATCCTGCCGGCTTCGGCCTTCTGGTCCTGGATGATCTGGGGGGAAACCCTGTCGGTGCAGGCCTGGGCCGGAATGGGGCTGATCGTGGCTGCCGGGGCGCTGATCGCCTTGCGCGCAAGGGCGCAGGCGGTGGCGGTCTGATCGCCAAAGAGGCGCCTTTTCAACGGATTGGCGCCGCGCCCCTTGGGGGCGCTAGTCCCCCACCGCCGCGCGCCAATGTTTGCGGCACAGGCTCTGATAGGTTTCGTTGCCGCCGATCACCACCTGATCGCCGTCCCGCAGCGCCTGCCCGTCCGGCCCCTTGCGCACCACCATCGTTGCCTTGCGGCCACAATGGCACATGGTGCGAACTTCGCGCATCTCATCCGCCCAGGCCAGCAGGGCGGCCGATCCGGGGAAGAGGTTGCCCTGGAAATCCACCCGCAGCCCGTAGGCCATGACCGGAACCTTCAGGTCATCCACCGCCCGGGCCAGTTGCCAGACCTGATCTTTGGACAAGAACTGTGCCTCGTCGATGAAGACACAGGCGCAGGGGCCAGAGGCCAGCCGCGCCGCGATGCGGGCGAACATGTCATCCTCTGGTCCGAAGGTCTCGGCCTCGGCACCGATGCCGATCCGGCTGCCGATCCGCCCCGTTCCGGCGCGATCGTCCAGCCGGGCGGTCAACAGAAAGGTGGCCATGCCGCCTTCGTGGTAGTTGTAGGCCGCCTGCAGCAAGAGCGTCGACTTGCCGGCGTTCATCGTCGAATAGTGAAAATGCAGCTTCGCCATGCCTTGCCCTAACGTCCCGAAGGGGGGAGGCGCAAGCCCGACCCTGCGTGCCCCGGCAGCGGCGGTTTTGGCCATGACAAATGGCTTTTGCATGAGTAAGGGGGATAAATGATCACGATTTCCCCGCAGCTTCTGCGGCCCGGAGAATGAAAAATGTCGACGGCAAGCTACCTGAAGAAGCACACCGAGGCGCTGGTCAAGGACGTGGGGGTCGAGGCTGCCTGCGCCATCACCGGCAAATCGAAGGCGACGCTGGGCCGGTATTATTCGGAAAATGACGAGCACGACGACAGGTTCATGCCCATCGACGTGGTGGCTGCGCTGGAAGCCGCGTCGCGCTTTCCGCATGTCACCTCGGCGCTGGCCGATCTGCGCGGCATCACGCTGAGTTATGACAGCGACAAGCACGATGGCGCGTCAAAGGGCGTGAACCAGGACGTGGTGGCCCTGGCGCAGCGCTTTGCCATGCTGATGAGCGAATACAATCAGGCCATCAGTGACGGCAAGATTACCGTCAATGAATCCAAGCGGATGCTGCGCGAGACGCTGGCCCTGCAGCAGGTGCTGCTTCAGATGAAGCTCAACCTCGAGGAAGAGGCCGGCTAGGACGCTTGGCCCCGCTGCGCTTGGGGGCCTGGCCGCCGCCCATGGGCCGGGGTTTGGCCTGCGGCTTGGCGCCGGCCTTCGCGGCCGGGCGGGGGCCGGGGCGGCCCTGACGCTGCTGCGGGCGCGGGTTCGCGGCCACCACTTCGGCAGACCACGGCGCACCGCCAATCACCGGAAGCGGCTTTTTCAGAATTTTCTCAATGGCTTGCAGCTCGCCCATCTCAGCGGGTGCGCAGAAGCTGATGCTGGCCCCTTCGGCCCCGGCGCGGGCGGTGCGGCCGATGCGGTGGACATAGTTTTCCGGCACATTCGGCATGTCATAGTTGTAGACGTGCCGGACGGTGGGAATGTCGATCCCGCGTGCGGCGACATCGGTGGCGACCAGAACGTCCAGCTCACCCGCCTTGAATTCCGACAGCGTCCGGTCGCGCTGGTTCTGGCTGCGGTTGCCGTGAACGGTGCCGACGCGGAAGCCCCAGCTTGCCAGCAATTTGTTAAGTTTGTCTGAACCGTGCTTGGTGCGGCAGAACACCAGCGCCTGCTCGCCTTCATGCGTCTTCAGATAGGTCTCCAGCAGGCGGGCCTTGTCGCCGTTGGGGATGTAATGGACGCCCTGCGTGACCTTTTCCGCCGGCTTGCCGGGGGGGGCCACCTGCACCTTGACCGGGTCGCGCAGATAGGTGGCAGCGATTTCGTCAATGTCCTTGGGCATGGTGGCCGAGAACATAAGCGTCTGACGACGCAGCGGAATATGCTTGGCGATGCGGCGCAGGGCGTGGATGAAACCCATGTCGAGCATGTGGTCGGCTTCATCCAGAACCAGATAGCCGCATTTCTCCAGGCTGACATCGCCGCGTTCCAGCAGGTCGATCAGGCGGCCGGGGGTGGCGACCAGAACATCGGTGCCGCGCACCAGCGCCTGCGACTGCTTGTTCAGCGAGGCGCCGCCGACCACCATGACGATCTTGATGGCGGTGCCTTTGGTGAAAACTTCAAAGTTTTCACGGATTTGCGTGGCCAGTTCGCGGGTGGGCACCAAGATCAGCGCGCGCACGTTGCGGGGGCCGGGGGGGTGGCCGATGTCCAGCAGCCGGTGCAGCAGCGGCAGGCCGAAGGCCGCCGTCTTGCCGGTGCCGGTCTGGGCCAGACCCATCAGATCCTTGCCCTGCATGATGGCGGGAATGGCCTGCGCCTGAATCGGCGTCGGCGTTTGCAGCGCGGTTTTTTCCAGCGCTTTCAGGAGTTTGGGCGAAAGGCCCAGGGCTTCGAAAGTGGTCATGGTCGTTCCATACGTCAAGGGACGGGCGGCCCTCGTCCGCGGGGAACCCCGTTGACCGTGCGCGCCGTCGGCGCCCCTGCGTGATGGTGGGAACCTGTCGTCCGGGCCGGATCAATGCTCACGCGGCACGGGCTTTCGGACAGGGCGGACATGGGGCTTGCGGCGCGGTATGTCAAGCGTCTGCGTCAGGTATGCGTTGCGTATGCGCGGCGTATGACGGGCGGCGCACGCCCGGTTCACCGATTTTCAGCCGCCCCGCGCGCAGACTGCCTGCCCGGAGGTGGACCCATGACCAAGGCAGAGGACCGGGCGCGCGCCCATTATCACCGCATGGCCGAGGGCCTGCGCCGGCTGGAAATGGCGCTGCACGGCCCGGCCCGCGGCACCGGCGCGGTGCCCGAGGCCTGGCACGGCATTGCCCAGAGCGCCGGCCCTGGCCGCAAGACGCGGGTGACGCTGTGGGTTGAGGTCGAGGTGCTGGAGTTCTTTCGCGCCATGGGCGCGGGCCACACCGCCCGCATGGCCGAGGTGCTGGCCACCTTTCGCCACGCCCGGCTGGCGGGCGTGGTCAAGGGCCCCGAGGACGTGGCCTATGACCGCCCGCTGCTGTCACCCGAGGCCGAGGCGGCGGCCGCCGCGCGCGAGGCGCAGGCGCGGGCCCTGATGGCGCGGCTGGACCGGACCCGCCCCGCGCCGACGGTCATGGACGACGACGAGGAGGCGGCGCGGCTGGAGCGGCTGGTGGCGGAGATGGAGCGGCGGCGGCGGAGGTGAGGGGGGCCGGCCCCATGTTGGCGCTGCGGGTGGGGCCGGAGCGAGAGGGCCGGAAAGCGACCGTCCAGTGGACGGTCGCCCGGCCCGATTGCCCGCAGGCCGCAAAGGCCGGAGGGCAAGGGGGGTGCGTCTGGGTCTTGCAGGGTGGAAATCGGGACGCGCCTGCCTGGGCGGGCGCGGACTCGCGCCTGCCGGGGGCAGGCAGGCGCGGCCCGATTTGTCGCGGGACAAATCGGGCGGGCCGAACACCCCATTATCCTTCATCTACTGGATTGACAGCTTACTTGGGTGAGTATCATCTGATCGAAGCAATCGGGAGTTGCAAAATGGACTGGGCATCATTGCTTAATCTGGGGCGGCTTGGGGATCCTTCCTATGCTGAAGAACCACATCGCCCCATATACGTACAAGATTCAGATAGAATTGTATTTTCGCAACCATTTCGGCGATTAGCGAATAAAACTCAAGTCCACCCCCTTTATGAGAATGACCACCTTCATCATAGACTTATACATAGCATTGAAACCGCAAGTGTTGGGCGGTCTTTGGGGATGTCAGTTGGGCATTGGCTTGAAACGCAAAAACACATTGAGGCTGGGCAAAAGCACGCTATCTCTGGATTGGTTTATGCGGCGTGCCTGGCGCACGACATAGGTAATCCCCCCTTTGGTCACTCAGGGGAAGCAGCCATGGGCGAATGGTTTGAGGAGAGACTTGACGGCGCAAAGGGAATATTTGGTGCGGTTGAGGCATCTCATCGAGCTGAATTCGAGCAGTTCGAAGGCAATGCGCAAGGCTTTAGAATACTCACGCGACTTGAAATGTATCGAAATCAAGGCGGCATGCGCTTGTCGAATGGGGTGTTGGCGACCTTCGCGAAATATCCGGTCACTGCATACGTAAAGAGTTCTGTTCGCGAGTCGTATTGCGGTCTAAAGAAGTTTGGCGTCTTCGAAGCGGAGCGAGAAATTTTTGAGGAAGTTGCCTTGGCAACCGGATTGCGGGCTGAGAGCAGCCCAGTTGGTGTAAGTTGGTGGCGACGCCATCCCCTTGTTTTCTTGGTCGAGGCCGCCGACGATATTTGCTACAGCATACTTGATTTGGAGGATGGGTTTACGGCTGGAGATCTTTCATTTGAAGCCGTTCGCAGCCATTTAGAGCCAGTCAGTGGTGTCCCAAATCATCAACGAGAAGATAAGACGGAGATAGAGTGGATTTCCTATCTAAGAGCCCGCAGCATTGGGGCTTCGATTCATTCGTGTGTTGAGGCGTTTATTGAGAACTATGATTCAATAATGGATGGAACATTTAGCAACTCTCTAATAGATACTTGTTCGAAAAATAAAGAATTTTATGGCATAAAGAAGGTCTCTCGCGAGAGAATATTCACAGCTCGCAGAAAAACAGAGTTGGAAGTTTCTGGAAGAAATACAATTAGGCAGGTCTTGGATGGAGTTTTGCCTGTATTGGACGAGCTGAAGACGAAAAACTGGGACGAATCAAAGCTGTCTGATTATAATGGGAAATTGTCACGCGCTATAAATCTCGATTTTCGAGATGCAAAAGACAGCTACCATGCTTTGCACGTATTGTGTGATTTTGTGTCCGGGATGACTGATCGTTATACCTTGAAAGTGGCACGTATGATTTCTGGAAATTAATCACATCACCCCTGAAGTGTCCTCACCCCATAGCCCTCGCCCCGGGCCTTCATCGCGCCGACGGCGGCGATGCTGGCGGCGGCGGTGGTGAAGTAGGGGATCTTGTCCATCAGGGCGACGCGGCGGATGTCGCGGCTGTCGCTGACGGCCTGGGTGCCTTCGGTGGTGTTCATCACCAGCGCGATGTCGCCGTTCTTCAGCCGGTCCACGATGTTCGGGCGGCCTTCATAGACCTTGGCCACGCTTTCGGCGGCGATGCCCTGCGTGGCCAGCCAGGCGGCGGTGCCGCGGGTGGCGACGATCTGGAAGCCCAGCGCGATCAGGTCGCGGGCGGCGGCGGCCAGGGCGGCGGTCTTGTCCATGTCCTTGACCGACAGGAAGACGCGGCCCGCGTCGGGCAGGATGGTGCCGGCGCCCATCTGGGCCTTGAGGAAGGCCAGCTCGAAGGTGCGGTCCCAGCCCATCACCTCGCCCGTTGACCGCATTTCCGGGCCAAGCACCGGGTCAACGCCGGGGAAGCGCGCGAAGGGCAGGACGGCCTCTTTCACGCTGAACCACGGGGTTTGCGGATCGGCCAGCGTCAGCGGATCGGCCAGCGGCAGCGCGGTATCGGGGCCGACGCCGGCGGGGTAGGGCGCGCGCATCGGGAAGTTCGACAGCGGTTCCCCAGCCATCAGCCGGGCGGCGATGGAGGCGATGGCGCTGTCGGTCGCCTTGGCGACGAAGGGCACGGTGCGGCTGGCGCGCGGGTTCACTTCCAGAACGTAGATCGTGCCGTCCTTGATGGCGAATTGCACGTTCATCAGGCCAACCACGTTCAGCGCGCGGGCCATGACGACGGTCTGGCGCTTCAGCTCGGCCACGGTTTCGGGCGAAAGCTGGTGCGGCGGCAGGCAGCAGGCCGAATCGCCGGAATGGACGCCGGCTTCCTCGATATGTTCCATGATGCCGGCGACATGGACGTTGGTGCCGTCTGACAGGGCATCCACGTCCACCTCGACCGCGCCGGACAGGTAACTGTCCAGCAGGACCGGGCTGTCGCCCGACACCTGCACGGCGGTGGTGATGTAGCGTTCAAGCTGTTCGTCGGACCGCACGATTTCCATCGCGCGGCCGCCCAGCACGAAGGAGGGGCGGATCACCAGCGGATAGCCCACGTTGCGGGCCACGGCGAAGGCTTCGTCGCGGGAGCGGGCGGTGCCGTTGTGCGGCTGTTTCAGGCCCAGATCCTGCAACAGGCGCTGGAAGCGTTCGCGGTCTTCGGCCAGGTCGATGGCATCGGGCGTGGTGCCAAGGATCGGGATGCCCTCTTCATGCAGGGCATTGGCCAGTTTCAGCGGCGTCTGGCCGCCGAACTGCACGATCACCCCATGCAGTGTGCCGTTTTCCTGCTCGACACGCAGGATTTCAAGGACATGCTCAAGGGTCAGCGGCTCGAAATAGAGCCGGTCCGAGGTGTCATAATCGGTCGAGACGGTTTCCGGGTTGCAGTTGACCATGATGGTCTCATAGCCCGCCGCGGTCAGCGCGAAGCAGGCATGGCAGCAGCAATAGTCGAACTCGATCCCCTGCCCGATGCGGTTGGGGCCGCCGCCCAGGATGACCACCTTTTTCGCGGCGCTGGGCCGGGATTCACACTCCACATCGCCCATCGCGGGGGATTCGTAGGTGGAATACATGTAGGGGGTCTGGGCCTCGAACTCGGCCGCGCAGGTGTCGATGCGCTTGAACACGGCGCGGACGCCCAGGTTGCGGCGGGCGCGGCGGACCTGGCCTTCGTCGCGGCCGGTCAGCTTGGCCAGGCGGGCATCGGTGAAGCCCATCATCTTGAGCTTGCGCAGCGCCTCGGCATTGGTGGGCAGGCCGGATTTGCGGATCTGCGCCTCGGTGTCGATGATTTCGCGGATGCGGGCCAGGAACCACGGGTCGAAGGCGGTGATCGCCTGGATCTCGTCATCCGAGAAGCCGTGGCGCATGGCCTGGGCGATGACGCGCAGCCGGTCGGGCGTGACCTCGGCCAGCTTCTTCGACACCGCCGCCCGGTCGGGGGCGCCGGGGATGGCGATCTCGTCAAAGCCGGTCAGGCCGGTTTCCAGGCTGGCCAGCGCCTTTTGCAGCGATTCATGGATGGTGCGGCCGATGGCCATGGCCTCGCCCACCGATTTCATGGCGGTGGTCAGGTTGGGTTCCGAGCCGGGGAACTTTTCAAAAGCGAACCTCGGGATCTTTGTCACCACATAATCGATAGTGGGTTCAAAGCTGGCGGGTGTCACTTTTGTGATGTCGTTGTCCAATTCGTCCAGCGTGTAGCCGACGGCCAGCTTCGCGGCGATCTTGGCAATCGGGAAGCCGGTCGCCTTGGACGCCAGCGCCGAGGAGCGCGACACGCGGGGGTTCATCTCGATCACGACCATGCGGCCGTCTTTCGGGTTGATCGCCCATTGCACGTTGGACCCGCCGGTTTCGACACCGATCTCGCGCAGCACGGCGATGCTGCCGTTGCGCATGATCTGGTATTCCTTGTCGGTCAGCGTCAGGGCCGGCGCGACGGTGATGGAATCGCCGGTATGCACGCCCATCGGATCGACGTTCTCGATGGAGCAGACGATGATGGCGTTGTCGGCCTTGTCGCGGACAACCTCCATTTCATATTCCTTCCAGCCGAGCAGGGATTCATCGACCAGAACCTGCGCCATCGGGCTGGCTTCCAGACCCGAGCGGACGATGGCTTCGTAATCGTCGCGGTTATATGCGACGCCGCCGCCGGTGCCGCCCAGCGTGAAGGCGGGGCGGATGATGGCGGGCAGGCCGACATATTCCAGCGCCTCGACCGCCTCGCGCACGCCGGCGGCGATGTCATACTTGCCCGAGGGCAGTTTCGGCGCGGCAATGATGGTGGCCTTGGGGTTTTCCAGCCCGATCCGGTCCATCGCCTCGCGGAACAACTTGCGATCTTCTGCCATTTCAATGGCCGGACGCTTGGCTCCGATCAGCTCAACCTTGAACTTATCCAACACGCCAAGGTCAGCCAGCGCCAGGGCCGTGTTCAGCCCGGTCTGGCCGCCCATGGTGGGCAGCAGCGCGTCGGGGCGTTCCTTCTCGATGATCTTGGCCACCACTTCGGGGGTGATCGGTTCGATATAGGTGGCGTCGGCCAGACCCGGATCGGTCATGATCGTGGCGGGGTTCGAGTTGACCAGGATCACCCGGTACCCTTCCTCGCGCAGGGCCTTGCAGGCCTGGGCGCCGGAATAATCGAACTCGCAGGCCTGGCCGATGACGATGGGCCCCGCTCCGATGATCATGATCGACTTGATGTCGGTTCTCTTCGGCATGGGGCTCTCCATCGGGCAGGCGGCGCGCAAACTGGCGGGGTTATAGTCCGGCGGGGCTTGGGCGCAAGGGGCAAAGGGCGGCCATTTTCCGGCAGGTTCCGGGGAAGAAATCCGCCGGGCGCGGCGCGGCTGTCGCCGGCCCGGGATGCGGTGTCGGAAATCCGCTGGTCCTGCGGCGGCGTTCGTCCTAACTGGCAACAGGGGAACGGGGGCGCATGGTGATCCTTGTCGAACATGGGCCCGAAGGGGCGCCGGCGGTGTTTGACCGGCCGCGTGGGGTGATCGTCGCCCGGCGCGGGGCCGAGGTGTTGCCGGCGCTGCGCGCGGCCGAGGCGGCGCGCAGGGCGGGGGCCTGGATCGCGGGCTATGTCGCCTATGAGGCGGGCTATGCGCTGGAGCCGAAGCTGCGCCGCCTGATGCCGCGCCGGCGGCCCGGGCCGCTGCTGGCGCTGGGCCTGTTCGACGGGCCGCAGGACGCCGCCCCCGTGCTGGCGCGCATGGCCAAGGCCGGGCAGGGCACCGCGATGACCGCGCCCGAACCCGTGGTGGGGCGGCGGGCTTATGGCCATGCGGCGGCCAAGGTGCTGGACTATATCGCGGCGGGCGACTGCT
This sequence comes from Fuscovulum blasticum DSM 2131, assembly GCF_003034965.1. GTDB lineage: Bacteria > Pseudomonadota > Alphaproteobacteria > Rhodobacterales > Rhodobacteraceae > Pseudogemmobacter > Pseudogemmobacter blasticus. Next base: position 15,356 of record NZ_PZKE01000013.1, read on the forward strand.
ATCAGGTGAACCTGACCTTTCCGCTGCGGGCGCGGCTGACGGCGGGCAGCGCGGAAGGGCTGTATGGCGCCTTGCGGCGGACGGGGGCGGTGGGACACGGCGCCTTTGTCGATCTGGGGGTGGGGCCGGTGCTGGTGTCGCGCAGCCCCGAGCTGTTCTTCCGCATCGGGGCCGGGGGCCGGATCGTGACCCGGCCGATGAAGGGCACCCGGCCGCGCGGCGCCGATGCGGCCGAGGATGCGGCGATCATCGCCGAATTGCAGGGCGCCGAGAAGGACCGGGCCGAGAACCTGATGATCGTGGACCTGCTGCGCAACGACATTTCGCGGCTGTCGCGGGTGGGCAGTGTCCGGGTGCCGGCGCTGTTCGCGGTGGAAACCTATGCGACGGTGCATCAGATGACATCGACCGTGGAGGGCGTGCTGGAGACGGCGCCGGAGCTGCCCGCGCTGATGGCGGCGCTGTTTCCCTGCGGCAGCGTCACCGGCGCGCCGAAGATCCGCGCGATGCAGATCATCCGCGAGGTGGAACCCTTCGCGCGCGGCGCCTATTGCGGCGCGGTGGGCTGGATGGCCCCCGACGGGACGGCGGATTTCAGCGTGGCGATCCGCACGCTGTCGCTCAGCGGCGACGAGATCGTGATGAATGTGGGCGGCGGCGTGGTGCATGGATCAACCGCGCAGGGCGAATGGGAGGAGGCGCTGTGGAAAGCGCGCTTCGTGAAGGCGGCCGTGAACCGGGACTGAGGCTGATCGAGACGGTGCTGTGGGAGGGCCGCGCCGCGCCGCGCTGGCCGCTGCATCTGGCGCGGCTGCGGGCCGGGGCGGCGGCGCTGGGCTGGGCCTGCCCCGAGGTGGCGCCGGCCGGGCCCGACCATCCGGCGCGGCTGCGGCTGACGCTGGGCGCGGGGGGCGAGGTGGTCTGGGAGGCGACGGCGCTGCCGCCGGCCAAACCCGAATGGCGGCTGGGGCTGGCGGCCGAACGGCTGCGGTCCGCCGATCCCTGGCTGCGGGTGAAATCCACCCGGCGCGATGCCTATGACCGGGCGCGGGCCGGGCTGGCGCCGGGGCTGGACGAGGTGCTGTTCCTGAACGAACGCGACGAGGTCTGCGATGGCAGCATCACCACGGTCTTCTTCGACCGGGGGCAGGGGATGCGGACGCCGCCCCTGTCCTGCGGGCTGCTGCCGGGGGTGCTGCGGGCCGAACTGGCCTGCCCGGAAGAGGTGTTGCGGGCCGACGACCTGCCCCGCGTGCGGCTGTGGGTGGGCAATGCGCTGCGGGGGCTGATCCCCGCCGTCTGGGCGGGGTGAGGGCGCCGGGGGCGCTTCGCCCCCCGGACCCCCAGAGGGTATTTGGACCAAGATGAAAGCCCTGCGGCTTCACCTTGGTTCAAATACCCCGCGCGGTCTGCGTTCGGCGCGGGGTTGACTAATCCGGGCGGGCGCTGTGTATCGGCGCGATGGAATTTCTGCCTCTGGAAGGGGAACGATCATGCACGCCTATCGCAGCCATACCTGTGCCGGCCTGAACAAGGCCGATGTCGGCCAGACGGTGCGTCTGTCGGGCTGGGTGCATCGGGTGCGCGACCACGGGGGCGTGCTGTTCATCGACCTGCGCGACCATTACGGCATCACGCAGGTGCTGGCCGACAGCGACAGCCCGGCCTTTGCCGCGCTGGAGAAGGTGCGGTCGGAATGGGTGATCCGCATCGACGGCCGGGTGAAGGCGCGCGATGCGGCGCTGGTGAACCCGAAGATTCCGACCGGCGAGATCGAGGTCTATGTGACCGAGGTCGAGGTGCTGGGGCCGGCGGAAGACCTGCCGCTGCCGGTGTTCGGCGAGGCCGACTATCCGGAAGAAACCCGGCTGACCTATCGCTTCCTCGACCTGCGCCGCGACACGATGCACCAGAACATGATGCTGCGGTCGAACGTGGTGCGCTGGCTGCGGATGAAGATGTGGGACCAGGGTTTCACCGAATTCCAGACGCCGATCATCACCGCCTCCAGCCCCGAAGGCGCGCGCGACTTCCTGGTGCCCAGCCGCCTGCACCCCGGCAAGTTCTATGCCCTGCCGCAGGCGCCGCAGCAGTTCAAGCAGTTGATCCAGGTGGCGGGGTTTGACCGCTATTTCCAGATCGCGCCCTGCTTCCGCGACGAAGACCCGCGGGCCGACCGCAGCCCGACCGATTTCTACCAGCTTGACATCGAGATGAGCTTTGTCACCCAGGATGACGTGTTCGCCGCGGTGCAGCCGGTGTTGCAGGGGCTGTTCGAGGAATTCGGCAAGGGCCGCAAGGTGTATGCCGACTGGCCGCGCATCGCCTATCGCGACGCGCTGAAATGGTATGGCAGCGACAAGCCCGACCTGCGCAACCCGATCAGGATGCAGGACGTGAGCGAGCATTTCCGCGGCTCGGGCTTCGCGATCTTCGCCAACCTGTTGCAGAACGAGGGCACCGAGGTGCGGGCCATTCCCGCGCCCACCGGCGGCAGCCGCAAGTTCGCCGACCGGATGAACGCCTTTGCCCAGAAAGAGGGCCTGCCGGGGATGGGCTATATCTTCTGGCGCAAAAAAGGTTCTGCCTACCGCTCATTTGAGGACATGCTCAATACCCCTATCGGAGAGATTGAGAACCCTGATGATGGCAGCAAGCGTGAGGCGGAAGCGCTTGAAGAGCTTAAGCGTGCCCATTCGCAAAACGACCATGCCCGGGCCAAGTTCTTGTTCAATGCTTATTTCGGAGAACACGAAGCCGCAGGCCCCATCGCGAAGGCAATTGGACCGGAGCGCACTGAGGCGCTTCGGATAGAGCTGGGCCTGGGCGAAGGCGATGCCGTGTTCTTCCTGGGCGGCAAGCCCGAGGTGTTCGAGGCGGTGGCGGGCCGGGCGCGCAACGAGATTGGCCGCGAGCTGGGGCTGACCGAGACGGACAGCTTCCGCTTTGCCTGGATCGTTGATTTCCCGATGTACGAGAAGACGGACGACGGGAAGATCGACTTCAGCCACAACCCGTTCTCGATGCCGCAGGGCGGGCTTGAGGCGCTGTCGGGCGATCCGCTGGGCGTTTACGCCTATCAGTATGACCTGGCCTGCAACGGCTATGAGGTGATTTCGGGCGGTATCCGCAACCACAAGCCGGAAATCATGTACAAGGCGTTCGAGCTGGCGGGCTATCCGAACAGCGAGGTGGACAAGCGCTTCGGCGGCATGGTCAAGGCGTTCAAATACGGCGCCCCGCCCCACGGCGGCTGTGCGGCGGGCATCGACCGGCTGGTGATGCTGCTGGCGGATACGACCAACATCCGCGAGGTCATCATGTTCCCGATGAACCAGCGGGCCGAAGACCTGCTGATGAACGCCCCGAGCGAGCCGACGAACGAGCAGTTGCGCGACCTGCGGCTGCGCGTCATTCCCAAGGAGGCCTGAGGGCCGGAGGCAGGACCACCATGACCCCGCCGCTGTACGACGCTTCGGTTCCGGTGTTCCTGCATTACCTTGACCGGCTGGAAGGGCTGGTGCGCCAGACCGCCGGGCGCGAGCAGGTGTTGCAGGCGCGGCTGGTGCCCGACATGCTGAGCGCGGCGCAGCAGGTGGCCACGGCCGCAGGCTTTTCGCTGCGGGTGGCCTTTCCGCTGGCCGGGCGCGCGGTGCCGACGCTGGCCGATCAGGGGATGGACCGTATCGGCCTGGGCCGCCTTGTGGTGGCGGCGCGGCAGGAACTGGTGGCGCTGCCCGCCGCTGATTTCGCCGGGGCCGAGGGGCGGGTGATCCGGCATCGGGCGGGTTTTGCCGAGCTTGACCAGTCGGGCGCCGATTTCCTGCATCTGTTCGGGATGCCGAATTTCCTGTTCCACACCACCATGGCCTTTGCCGTGCTGCGCCAGCAGGGCCTGCCCATCGGCAAGGCCGATTTCGACGGCCAGCACGATTATCCGCAGGGCTTCCGGTTCTGAGCGGCCCGCTTGCCCCGTTGTGTGCCCCGTTGCGTGTGCGTCGGCGGCCCGCCATAACTTGCAAAACTGCGAGTGTGCCATGACCGACGATCAGAAATACGGCGCCCCTGTTCCGGGCTGGACCCCGCCGCCGCGCCCGCCGACCGAGGCGATGCAGGGCGCCCATGTCCGGCTTGAGCCGCTGGAGGCCGATGCCCATGCGGCCGACCTGTTCCGCGCCTATTCGGGCCATGATGCGCTGTGGGATTACATGCCCTACGGGCCGTTCCATTCGGCCGCCGCCTATCACCGCTGGGCCAAGGAACAGGAATCGCTGGCCGATCCGCGGTTTTTCGTGCTGCGCAGCCGGGCGACGGGGCATTGCGGCGGGATTGCCAGCTTTCTGCGGATCACGCCCGAGGCCGGGTCGATCGAGGTGGGGCATATCTGCATTGCCCCCGAGATGCAGCGCGGCGCGGCTGCGACCGAGGCGATGTGGCTGATGATGGACTGGGCGTTTCGCGCCGGCTATCGCCGCTATGAATGGAAGTGCAACGCGCTGAACATGGGGTCGCGCCGGGCGGCGCAGCGGCTGGGCTTCAGCTTCGAAGGCGTGTTCCGGCACCATGCGGTGATCAAGGGCCGCAACCGGGATACGGCGTGGTTTTCCATCATCGACAGCGAATGGCCGGCGCTGGCCGAGGCTTACCGCGCCTGGCTGGCGCCGGCGAATTTCGATGCAGGCGGACGGCAGATCGAACGGCTGTATGACCTGACGCGGCTGGTGCGCCCGGGCAGCGACCCGGCGCTGGCGGAATAGGCGCCCGGGCGGTCCGGTTCAGAGCCGGGCGCGGAGCGAATCGAAGGCGGGGCGGCGGGCGATGCGGGCGCGCAGGGCGCCGGTCAGGCGCGGCAGGTCTGCCCCCGGATCGCGCAGCGCGGCGGAAACGGCGGCAAGGCCCGCATCCTGCGACTGGCGGGCAAGACCGGACAGGAACCCCGCCAGATAGGCGCGGTCATCCGGGCCGGGGCCGGCATCCAGCGCGGAGGCGGCCTGGATCAGATCATCGGTCAGCGCCAGCGGATCGGCGGTGACGCCGTCCTGCGGGGCCGTGGCGCGGGGCTGCGACCGGGGCAGATGGGCCAGCAGGGTTTCCTGAAACAGTGCCAGCGAGGCGACGGGTTTTTCCAGAAACCCCGCCGCCCCTGCGGACAGCGCCGCCGCGCGACCGGCGGGATCGCCGCTGGTGCCCAGCACCACCATGCCGCGCGTCTGGGCCAGCCGCTGGATCAGCCCTTCGCCCCGGCCATCGGGCAGGCCGAGATCGACGATCACCACATCGGGCCGGTAGCAGCGCAGATGCGCCCCGGCCCGGGCAAGACTGTCGGCCCGGCGCAGGCGGGCGCCAAGGCGCTGGCACATCAGGCGCAGGGCATCGCAGGCATAGCGGCTGTCTTCGACGGCCAGCACCGTCAGCCCTTGCAGGGGCAACAGGGGGCGCGGCGCGGCAAGGGCGAAACCGGAGGCGTCGGAGGGCGGGGTGGGGTGGGGCATGGCCGTGCTCCTCTGCTTGCGGGGCGGGGATGGGGCAGCCTAGGGCCGGCAGGGTGAACAGGGGGTTAACGCAAAGGCGGGGTAGGGGGCGTCGGGGCGCGGGGGGCAGGCGCAACCCCCTTGCCGCAAGCCTCTTGCCGCAGCCGCGCGCGCGCCGCATAACCCGACCGCAAAGACCCCGCGCAAGGAGTGCCCGATGATCGGCCGTCTGAACCATGTCGCCATTGCCGTTCCCGACCTGACCGCCGCCGCCGCGCAATACCGCGACACGCTGGGCGCCAAGGTGAACCCGCCGCAGGACGAGCCGGATCATGGCGTGACGGTGGTCTTCATCGAACTGCCGAACACCAAGATCGAACTGCTGTATCCGCTGGGCGAGAATTCCCCCATCGCGGGGTTTCTGGAAAAGAATCCGGCGGGTGGCATCCACCACATCTGCTATGAGGTGGACGACATCCTGGCCGCGCGCGACCGGCTGAAGGCGGCGGGCGCGCGGGTGCTGGGATCGGGTGAGCCGAAGATCGGGGCGCATGGCAAGCCGGTGCTGTTCCTGCATCCCAAGGATTTCAACGGCTGTCTGGTGGAGCTTGAACAGGTATGAACCTTACCGGCGGCATTGTCCTTTACGCGGTCATCTGGTTCCTGACCTTCTACATCGTGCTGCAACTGCGCACGCGCACGCAGGACGATGAAGGGTCGATCGTGCCGGGCACGCCGGCGGGCGCCCCCGCGCGCGAGGATGTGGGGCGCAGCGCGAAGATCGCCACGCTTTGGGCGACGGCGATCTGGGCGGTGCTGGCCGGGATCATCCTGTCGGGCTGGATCTCGCTGCGCGACATCGCGCCTTACTGAGGCGCCCGCGCCGCGATGCGGTGGAAGAGGTGCGTGAAGGTGGCGGTGCCCAGCACGGGCACGATCAGGTTCAGCAGCGGCACCGACAGCGGAATCGCCATCAGCGTGCCGGCGATCCAGATGCGCGGGCCGTTGGCGCGGCGCAGGCTGCGGGCGGCGTCGGGCGGCAGGCGGCGCAGGGCGACCATCATGAAATATTCCCTGCCCAGCAGGAGCCCGTTCACCCCCCAGAACACCAGCGGCGAGAAGGGGCCGGCCACCGGATAAAGGAACAGGGCGACGACGTTCACCGCCAGGATCAGCCCGATCAGGTTGGCCGAGGCCTTGATCGATTCGGCCAAGGACAGCGGCTGTGCCGGGGGCAGGTGGGGGTAATGCCGGTCTTCGACCGCATCGACCACGTCTTCCAGGAAGAGCCCGGCAAAGGCCGCCGCCGCCGGGATCATCAGAAAGATCGACAGCACCAGCATGAAGGCCAGCGAGGCCCAGCCCAGCAGGCTGTGCAGCCCTTCCACCGTGCCGATCACCGGCAGGGTGATGGATTCCGGTGTCAGCCAGGCGATGCCCAGCAGGAACACCGCATAGACCGCGACCAGCAGCGCGAAGGCCAGCGCGATGCCGACCAGCACCACCCGGCGGAAGCGGCGGTCGCCCAACTGGCCCAGCGCGGCAAGGAAGGATGAGAAGATCACTCCAGCCCCCAGTGCAGGACGCGGGTCAGGTCGGGGCGGGGGCGGTCGGGCATCTCGGTCGCGGGCGCGGTGCCGATATGGACGATGCCGGCCACGGTTTCACCGGGGGCACAGCCAAAGGCGCGGGCGGCGAACACCGGGTCATGCGCGGGCCAGCCCGACAGCCAGCAGGCATCCCAGCCGGCGGCGGTGGCGGCGTGCAGCAGGTTCATGCACAGCGCTCCGGCGGACAGAAGCTGCTCGACCGCGGGCACCTTTTCGGCGGGTTTCGGCGAGGAGATCACCGCAACGGCCAGGTGGCCCGCATCATACTGGCCGCGCCCCTTGGCGATCTTTTCGGCGTCGCCCCCCAGGTCGCACGCCCGCGCTTCGGCCAGATCGGCCAGCCGGGCCATGTCGGCCTTGGTCAGCACCACCAGCCGCCAGGGTTCCAGCTTGCCGTGATCGGGCACCCGCAGGGCCAGCGTCACGATCCGTTCGACCGTGGCGCGGTCGGGCGTGCCGCCGGTGAACAGCTTGGCCGGATAGGACCGCCGGGCGGCCAGATGGTCAAGGACGGCGGGGTTCGGGCGGGTCATGCGGGCGTCTCCTTCGGTTCCCCGTGAACCTAAGCACCTGTGACGCGGCTTTCCAGCGGCCATCGCAGCTTGCCCCTGCCGGGACTGCGCGCTATCGGAAGGCCGCGTCATGCCGCCGGAGGCCCGATCATGCCGATGCTGTTGTCCACCACCGATGCCGGGTTCGAGGCGGCCTTTGCCGCGATGCTGGGCCAGAAGCGGGAAGAGGCCGAAGATGTGGATGCCGCGGTGGCGGCGATCATCGCCGATGTGCGGGCGCGCGGCGATGCGGCGCTGATCGAACTGACCGGGCGCTTTGACCGGCTGGCGCTGACGCCCGAAACGCTGGCCTTCAGCAAGGCCGAGATCGCGGCGGAAATCGCCAGGGTTTCGCCCGAGGACCGCGCCGCGCTGGAACTGGCGGCAGAGCGCATCCGCGCCTATCACGAACGGCAGAAGCCCGAGGATGCCGGCTGGACCGATGCCGCCGGCGCCTGGCTGGGCTGGCGCTGGACGGCGGTTTCGGCGGCGGGGCTGTATGTGCCGGGGGGGCTGGCCTCCTATCCGTCCTCGGTGCTGATGAATGCCATTCCGGCCAAGGTGGCCGGGGTTGAGCGGCTGGTCGTGGCCTGCCCGACGCCGGGCGGCGTGGTGAACCCGCTGGTGCTGCTGGCGGCGCAGATCGCCGGGGTGGATACGGTTTACCGGGTGGGCGGCGCGCAGGCGGTGGCGGCGCTGGCCTATGGCACGGCAACGATCGCGGCGGTGGACAAGATCACCGGGCCGGGCAACGCCTATGTGGCGGCGGCCAAGCGGCGGGTGTTCGGGCGGGTGGGCATCGACATGATCGCGGGGCCGTCGGAAATTCTGGTCATCGCGGAAGGCGCGGCCAACCCTGACTGGATTGCGCTGGACATGCTGAGCCAGGCCGAACACGACGCCAGCGCCCAGGCGATCCTGATCACGCCGGATGCCGGGCTGGCGCGGCGCGTGCAGGCGGCGCTGGAGGCGCGGCTTCCGGGGCTGGAGCGGGCGGCCATCGCGGGCGCAAGCTGGCGGGACAATGGCGCGGTGATCGTGACCCGCGATCTGGACGAGGCGGCGGCGCTGTCGAACCGCATCGCGCCGGAACACCTGGAGCTGTGCGTGGACGACCCCGAGGCGCTGGCCGCGAAATGCCGCCATGCCGGGGCCATCTTCCTGGGCGCATGGACGCCCGAGGCGATTGGCGATTATGTCGGCGGGCCGAACCATGTGCTGCCGACGGCGCGGTCGGCGCGGTTTTCCAGCGGGCTGAACGTGCTGGACTTCATGAAGAAAACCACGCTGGCGCGGATGACGCCCGAGGCGCTGCGCGCCATTGGCCCGGCCGCCGAACGGCTGGCCATCAGCGAAAGCCTGCAGGCGCACGGGCTGAGCGTGCGCGCCCGGCTGGACCGGCTGAACGGCTGACCGCCGGCCCCGCCCGCGCTTCGGTCTTGCTGGGCGGGCAGGCGTCGGGATAGATCGCGTAACGAGTTCTGGAAAGTGTCCGATGACCAATCGCCTGTGCCATATCGAGATTGATGAAAAGGGGCTGGCGCGACCCACGCCCGAGATCGAGCAGGAGCGCAAGGTCGCCATCTTCGATCTGCTGGAGGACAACCGCTTTGGCCTGCCGGCGCGCGAGGATCGGGCGGTGCCCGAAGGCCCCTACCGGCTGCATCTGGCGATCCGCGAGGGGCGGCTGGTCTTCGACATCGCGCAGGAAGCCGGCGACAAGGTGGGAGAGTTCCACCTGAGCCTTGGCCCGTTCCGGCAGGTGGTGAAAGATTACTTCCAGATCTGCGAAAGCTATTTCGAGGCGGTGAAACGCCTGCCGCCCAGCCAGATCGAGGCGATCGACATGGCGCGGCGCGGCATCCACAACGAAGGCGCGCGGGTGTTGCAGGAACGGCTGGAGGGCAAGGCCGAGGTCGATACCGACACGGCCCGCCGGCTGTTCACGCTGATCTGCGTGTTGCACTGGGGGTAACCGGCTTGGGTCCGCTTCCGCAGTCGGTGCTGTTCTGTTGCGACCACAATGCCGTTCGCTCGCCCATGGCCGAGGCGATGATGAAACAGTTCTACGGCCGCCGCGCCTATGTGCAATCGGCCGGGGTGAAGAACGACATGGAGGTGGACGGCTTTTCGGTGGCCGTCTGCCGCGAGGTGGGGCTGGAGATCGAACGCCACCGCAGCCGCAGCTTCGAGGAAATGCAGGAATGGGGCGATGATCTGGGCCAGTTCGACCTGATCGTCGCGCTGTCGCCGGCCAGCCAGCGGATGGCGCTGGAGCTGACGCGGTTCCACCATCTGGATGTGGAATACTGGCCGATCCTGGACCCGACCGGCCTTGGCGAAACGCGCGAGGCGAAGCTGGCGGCCTATCGCCAGGCGCGCGAACAGATCCGGGCGCGGATGGTGGCCCGGTTCGGCCCGCCCGACCCCGCACCTTCCGAGGGCTGACCGCGGATCTGCCTCCGGCGGGGGTATTTGGGCCAAGAGGAAGCCTGTGCGGTTCCACTTGGACAAAATACCCCGGGGGAGGCTTCGCGTCAGCGAAGGCGGGGGCAGCGCCCCCTTGCGCCGCGCGCGGTCAGGCGGCCTGCGGCGCCAGGATGGCGCCGATGTTGTCCTCGATCCAGGCGACCAGCGGAATCAGCCGGGCGGCGGCTTCGTGGCCCAGCGGCGTGAGCGCGTAATCGACATGCGGCGGCACCACGTCCTGCGCGGTGCGCCGGACGAAGCCATCGGATTCCAGATCCTTCAGCGTCTGGCTGAGCATGCGGTCGCTGACCCCGCCCACGGCGCGGCGCAGTTCGGCAAAGCGGTGCGGGCGGGTGGCCAGCGCGACCATGGCCAGCACGCCCCAGCGGCTGGTCAGGTGTTGCAGCACCGGCCGCGACGGGCAGTCGGCGGCCAGGACATTGCCGCGCTGCCAGCGGGTGTGAAGCGACTGTGCAAGGGGATCGGGGGTCATGTGCGGGCCTGCGGTATACTAACGAAAATGTGCGTACTTCCTTTTCGTAAGTATTCGGGTATCTGTGGGGCGTCAAGATTGAACCACAGGAGACCACCATGACCACCATCGCCGTGACCGGAGCCACCGGCCAACTGGGCCGCCTTGCCATTGCCGCGCTGAAGGCGCGCGGCGCCACCGATGTGATCGCGCTGGCGCGCGACCCGAAGAAGGCCGCCGATCTGGGCGTGCCCGCCCGCGCCTTCGATTACACCAAGGTCAACCCGCTGGCGCTGCAGGGCGTTGACGTGCTGGTGCTGATCTCGTCCAACGACTTTGACGACCGCGCCGGCCAGCACAAGGCGGTGATCGCGGCGGCCAGGGCGGCGGGCGTGGGGCGCATCGTCTATACCTCGCTGCTGAAGGGCGCGCAGTCGCCGATGATCCTGGCGCAGGACCATATCGCGACCGAGATCGAACTGCGCGCGGCGGGCGTTCCGGCAACGATTCTGCGCAACGGCTGGTACACCGAGAACTTCACCGGCGCGCTGGGCGCCGCGGTTGCGCATGGCGCCATCATCGGCGCGGCGGGCGAGGGCAAGGTGTCCTCGGCGGCACGCAAGGATTATGCCGAGGCGATTGCCGTGGTGGCGCTGGATGCGTCCCATGCGGGCAAGACCTATGAACTGGCGGGCGACACCGCCCACAGCGGCGCCGATCTGGCGGCCGTGGTGTCGGCGGCGGCGGGCAAGCCGGTGGCCTATGTCTCGATGCCGCAGGCCGACTATGCCAAGGCGCTGGAAGGGTTCGGCCTGCCGGCGGGCTTTGCCGCCGTTCTGGCCGACAGCGATGCGCAGGCCGCCAAGGGCGCGCTTTATGACGACAGCCGCACCCTGAGCCGGCTGATCGGCCGCCCGACCACGCCGGTGACCGAAACGGTGAAGGCCGCGCTGGGCTGACCTTGCGTCGCTTTCGGGCTGCAACCTGTCCCCCGTCGGCTTGGCGGGGGGCAGGGCCGCGCGCTATGCAGGGGGAACAACCGAAGGAGAGCCCCGATGAGCCGCGACGCAACCCTCGCCCTGATCGCCCGCTACTACGCCGCCTTCAACGCCGGCGATGCCGCCGGGATGCTGGACTGCGTGGCCGAGGATGTGGAGCATCGGGTGAACGAAGGCGCGCATCGCATCGGCCGGGCGAAGTTCGCCGAATTCTGCGGGCATATGGGCGTCAGCTATCGCGAGACGCTGAAGGACATGGTGATCTTCGCCAATGACACCGGCGACCGCGCGGCGGCGGAATTCGTGGTGCATGGCGAATATCTGAAGACCGATCCGGGCCTGCCCGAAGCAAAGGGCCAGCGCTATGTGCTGCCCGCCGGCGGGTTCTTCGAGGTGAAGAACGGCAAGATTGCCCGCGTCACCACCTTCTACAACCTGAACGACTGGATCGCGCAGGTTTCCCGGTGAGCGAACCCGTCACCGTCCGCGCCCTGACCGGGCCCGAACTGGAGGCCGCGCTGGACGATGTGGCGCGGCTGCGGATCACCGTCTTCCGCGACTGGCCCTATCTCTACGACGGCTCGCTTGAGTATGAGCGGCAGTATCTGCAGACCTACCGCGACAGCCCCGGCGCGCTGCTGGTGGCGGCCTTCGCCGGGGGGCGGCTGGTCGGCGCCTCGACCTCGACGCCGATGGAGGACCATGCCGAGGCCTTTGCCGAACCGCTGCGGCAGATCGGCCTGCCGGTCGAGAGCATCCTTTACGGCGCGGAATCGGTGCTGCTGCCGGCCTATCGCGGGCAGGGGCTGGGGCACCGCTTCCTGGACCTGCGCGAAGATCACGCCCGTGCGCTGGGCCGTCGCCATGTGGCCTTCTGTTCGGTGCTGCGGCCCGACGATCACCCGATGCGCCCGGCGCAATACCGCACCAACGATGCCTTCTGGACCGGGCGCGGCTACCGGCCCCTGCCGGGCGTGATGGCCGAATTCGGCTGGAAGGATGTGGGCGACGCGGCGGAAACGAAGAAACCGCTTCAGTTCTGGATCCGCGCGATCTGAGGCGCTTGCGCCCCTGGCTGCGGCCGGAGCCTCCGGCGGGGATATTTGTCTTCTGAAAGAAGCGATCTGCCCCTCTTTCAGAATGGAAATATCCCGGGGGTGAGGCCGCAGGCCGAGGGGGCAGCGCCCCCTGCGCCGCCCGACATCGCAGAATCCGCTTGAACGCCGGGATTTTCAGGCGCATATGCCGCGCCACGAAGGCCTGCGGTTTCCGCGGGCGAACACCCTTTTGGAGTGACCATGGCCAAGGAAGACATTCTCGAATTCCCCGGCGTCGTTAAGGAACTCCTGCCCAACGCGACGTTCAAGGTCGAACTCGACAATGGCCATGAACTGATCGCGACGATGGCAGGCAAGATGCGCAAGAACCGCATCCGCGTTCTGGCGGGCGACAAGGTGCAGGTGGAAATGACCCCCTACGACCTGTCGAAAGGCCGCATCAACTATCGCTTCAAGTAAGCGCCTTGCGGCTGATCCTGGGGTCCGCATCGCCGCGCCGGAAGGAAATTCTGGCGCAGATGGGGCTTGTGCCCGACCTGATCCTTCCCCCCGACATCGACGAAGATCCCCGCAAGGGCGAGCTGCCGCATCCCTATGCGGCGCGGCTGGCGCGGGAAAAGGCGCTGGCGGTGCCCGCGGGACCCGAGGATGTGGTGCTGTGCGCCGATACCACCGTGGCGCTGGGGCGGCGCATCCTGGGCAAGCCGGCCGATGCGGGCGAGGCGGCGGCCTTCCTGACGCTGCTGGCCGGGCGCCGGCATGAGGTGATCACCGCCGTGGCCGTGCGCCGGGGCGACCGGATCTGGGCGCGCGAAAGCGTGTCCGCCGTCAAGGTGAAGCGGCTGTCGGATGCGGAGCTGAACGGCTATCTGGCCAGCGGCGAATGGCAGGGCAAGGCCGGGGGCTATGGCATCCAGGGGCTGGCGGGGGCCTTCATCCCGTGGATTTCCGGCAGTTTCACCGGCATCATGGGCCTGCCCGTGGCCGAAACGGCGGCGCTGCTGACGGCGGCGGGCTGGCCGGTCTGGAGGCAGGCATGAAGGGACGTGTGGTTCTGCTGGACCGCATCGGCGACCGCGCGGCGGCGGCGATGATGGTGGACGGCGTGCTGGAAGAGCTTGTGATCGACCCCGACACCGATGCCCCGCTGCCCGGCGCGATCTATCGCGCGGTGGCGGACCGGCCGATGAAGGGGCAGGGCGGCATCTTCGTCAAGCTGCCCGGCGGCAGCGGCTTTCTGCGGCAGGTCAGCGGCATTGCGCCCGGCCAGCGGCTGCTGGTGCAGGTCACCGGCCCGACCGAGGAAGGCAAGGCTACGCCGGTGACCGCGCGGCTGCTGTTCAAGTCGCGCTTCGCCATCATCACGCCCGAGGCGCCGGGGCTGAACATCAGCCGCCGCATCCGGGATGAGGAGGCGCGCGCCGATCTGGCGGCGCTGGCGACCGAGGGCATGGCGGGCGCCGACCCGCGGCTGGGGCTGATCCTGCGGTCGGCCTGCGCGGAAGCCGAGCCCGAGACGGTGGCCGAGGACATTGCCGCGATGCGCGGTCTGGCCGAGGCGATGCTGGCCGATCTGGACGGCGGGCCGGAGCTTTTGCTGGATGCGCCCGGCGCGCATGACCTGGCCTGGCGCGACTGGCTGGACCCGGCCCCCGACGAGGTGGTGAGCGAAGACGGCTGCTTTGCCGACCATGGGGTGCATGAGGCGATCGACGCGCTGCTGGCCGCTGAAGTGGCGCTGCCGGGCGGCGGGCATATGGTGATCGAGCCGACGCGCGCGCTGGTGGCGGTGGATGTGAACACCGGCCCCGACACCTCGCCCGCGGCGGCGCTGAAGGCCAATGTGGCGGCGGCGCGCGACCTGCCGCGCCAGTTGCGCCTGCGCGGCCTGGGCGGGCAGGTGGTGATCGACTTCGCCCCGGTGCCCAAGCGTGACCGCACGATTCTGGACCAGGTGATCAAGGCCGCCTTCAAGGCCGAGGGCGAGGCCAATCTGGCCGGCTGGACCAGCCTTGGCCTGTATGAGATGACACGCCGCCGCGACCGACTGGCCCTGCGGGGGCTGCTGGCATGACCTGCCCCACCTGCGGCAAGCCCGCCGATGCGCATTATCGCCCGTTCTGTTCGCGCCGCTGCGCCGATGTGGATCTGGCGCGCTGGCTGAACGAAAGCTACCGCATCCCCGATGCGGCGGCGGGCGAGGACGAGCCGCCGGAAGACCCGGTTCCGCCGACCCGTCAATAAGGGCGTTTTCCCTCTGGACAGCCCCCCGCAGCTTGAGTATCACCCGCCCACCAAACGGTGCCCAGATAGCTCAGTTGGTAGAGCAGCGGATTGAAAATCCGCGTGTCGCTGGTTCGATTCCGGCTCTGGGCACCACTTGAATCCCTGACATTGTCGATGACCTTGCTGAACGCCGCGCGTCGGGCGATGCGTTGCCGGTTTGGGGCCGCCGGGCGCGGGGCGCGGGGTGTTTTCATTCTGCTCAGCCTGTGGTCTTCGCTGCGGGCCGCTGCCGCGTTCCGGGGCGGTGGCGACAAAAAACAATCAGAAGTTGTATTTTGCGTGCAGCTTGAGAGGGAATCGCGTATACCATAATGAGATATGCGTGATTGCAGTCTGTACATGTACCAGGAGGTGACAAGATGGCCGATCTGTTCGATGTTACACGGCTTTTCGAGCCGCCAGCCGTGGGAACGACCTATACCCCGGCAGGGTCGGGGGGGAGCGCGTCCTTTGGCTACATGCAGGACGGCATCTCGGCCAATCTGCAGGACCCGACGCAGATGCAGGCCGGCGATACCGTGACCTGGGGCGGCGTGACCTATGATGTCACATCGCTGCAATCTGCCACGGTGACGGTGACACAGGCGAACGGCGGGGTCACCATCTCGAACCTGCAAAGCTATGTTGTCGGGCTGACCGATCCGACTGACCCGGCCAATACCATGTGGCTGTGGCTGCCGGTCGACAATACGCTGCTGCTGAATGTCGACATCGGTATTCCGCAACTGCTGACGCAAGGTGTGGTGCGGGATCTGAACATTCAGGCGCTGACGCCGATCACCAGCATTCCCTACAGCGACATCGACCAGAACGAGGATGTGCTGACGCTGTGCTTCACGGCGGGCACCCGGATCATGACCGGGCAGGGCGAGGTGATGATCGACCATCTGAAGGTGGGCGATCTGGTGACCACCTGCGACGCGGGGCTGCAGCCGGTGCGCTGGATCGGGCGGCGGCATCTGGATGCCGCGACGCTGGCCAGGCATCCGCAGTTGCGGCCTGTCCGTATCCGGGCCGGGGCGCTGGGGGCGGGTATCCCGACGACGGATTTGGTGGTTTCCCCGCAGCATCGCGTGCTGGTGCGGTCGAAGATCGCGCAGCGCATGTTCGGTGTGCAGGAGGTGCTGGTCGCGGCCAAGCAACTGCTGGCGCTGGACGGCATCGAGATGGCCGAGGATATGGCCGAGGTGACCTATGTCCACATGCTGTTCGATGCGCATCAGGTGGTGATCGCCAATGGCACCGAGGCCGAGAGCCTGTACACCGGGCGCGAGGCGCTGCGGTCGGTTGGTGCGGTGGCGCTGGAAGAAATCTTCGCGATCTTTCCGCAACTGCGCCATCGCCACATGGATGAGGCCCCTGACGGGGCACGCCGGCTGCTGACCGGCCGGCAGGGCCGCAGTCTGGCACATCGGCATCTGCTGAACCGGAAGCCGGTGGTGATGGCGGCCGGTGTCGTGGCGGCGGCCCGGGCGGCAGAGCACGTCGGCGGCTGACGGCGGGCCGGGGTTTCCCCCGGGGGATCAGGGGCGGACGGTGCGGCGTATCCATTCCGTCTGCGCAGCAGGCGGGGGCGATGGTCCGCGTGCTGCGGTTCAGAAGCCGCGCGCGCCTGCGGGGTTCACGTTTGGCCATGGCGGTGGAAACGCTGGCGCGCGGCATCTGCAAGGTGTCCGCGGCCCTGGTGAAGCGGCGGGTTTCTAGGACGCGGTTTGCTGTTCGCCATGTAATATCAGGATTTTCAGGTCTATAGCGCGGTTTCAGAACACAAGCTGCGGCGCCGGACACCGCAGCGCGTGTGCGATGCCGCGCAGAATTGTGGTGCGCGTGCGTGGGGCATGGAACGGCAGGCGCGCCAGAGGAGACATTTTCATGCAGCCGATCGAGACCGAACGCCTGATCCTGCGGAATTTTCGCGAAGACGATGCCGAGGGGCTGTTCGCCTATCTGCGCGCGCCGGTTTCCGGCTGCTTTCTGGATCTGAAACTTGCGGATCTGGCGGCGGCCCGTACGGATGCGCGGGCGCGCAGCGGCGACGACCAGCAGATTGCTGTCGCGCTGAAGGGCACGGATCAGCTTGTCGGCGATCTTTTCGCGCATCGCGAGGCGGAGGAGCTGGACACCGTTTCGGTTGGCTGGAACTTCAACCCGGCCTTTGCGGGCCGGGGCTATGCCTTCGAAGCGGCGCGGGCGCTGTTCGACCAGCTTTTCGGCCTTGCCGGCGCACGGCGTCTTTATGCCTATGTCGAGGATCACAACACCCGTTCGCGGCGCCTGTGCGAAAGGCTGGGGATGCGGCAGGAGGGGACGTTCGTCGAATACATCACCTTCCGCAATGACGCGGCGGGCAACCCGATTTACGAAAACACAATGCAATATGCCATTCTGCGCCGCGAATGGGCGGCCAGATGACCGCCCCCGGCCCGGGCCGGATCATTCGTAGACACGTTCCGCCCCGATCCACTTCTCGAAAGAGACGGTGTTGGTGTTGCCGGCAATGTATTCCCGACTGCTCCAAGCATCGGACAAGGCGGCCAGCGGGGGAATTGGGTCATCACCCGACCGGGTGAGGGAAGGGCCCGGTCGGGGTGAAGCGTGCGGGATCAGTCCCGGCTGGCGGCGACGTTGGCCGGGCTTGTCACAAACGCGCCGCGCGGGGCCAGAAGAAGGGCCATGGTGGCGGCGTAGACGATCAGGAACAGGACAAGGGCAAGGCCGGTGCCACGGGTGGACGCAGGTTTGTGCGTGAGAGTGTCGGTCATGTCGGTTTCTCCCTTGGGGCAGCGCTTCGGGTGAGTGGGCCGATGCAGGGAGAATAGCACCGGATCGGGGCGAGAACCTCCTGACTTTTGCGGGCTGGGCGGAAAACTGTTCCGATACCCTGCCGCTGTCGGCGGGATTCTGCCCTACGATCCGGCGTTTCTGCGGCCGCGAAGGGACGTTTTTCGCAGATTCGCCTTTTGCGTGATTCCCGTGACGCAGGGCGCGCGGCGGCGGGCGGTGCCGCCGCAAAGCGAAGGGGCCGGGCCGATGTGACGGCCCAGCCCCCCGAAGATCAGCCGGACAAGGCCGGATCAGTAGCAGACGTACCAGTATTCGCAGTAGCCATACCAATCGCACCAGTATTCCCAGTAGCAGGCGCCACGGGTCTTGGTTTCGGCCTCATCCCGAAGGGATTCGGCCTTGGCGATGACAAGCTGATCATCGCCGGCCAGGGCGACGGCCTCGTCCAGCACCTTGCCAAGATCCATCGGCTGGCCGCCGGCTTCGATGGTGGTGCCCTGGGCCACGGCCACCATCATCTGCACGCCGGCGATCATGGCCAGCGCGTCCTTCTTGGACCGGCCGTAGTTGATCATCGCATTGGCGGTTTGCAGCGTGGATTGCGCTTCGGCCTGGGCGGCGGGGTTCGCAGCGGGCTTGGCGGCCTCTTGTGCCAGCACGGGCGAGGCCAGAACGGCGGCCGACAGGGTAAGGGCAGTCAGAAAACGCTTCATGTCATTCTCCCTAAGATAACTCTGCAGGAACCCGTGGTGGATTGGCGGAAACTGCCAAGGGTTGGGTGCCGGAAAAATCTGCCTGACTTGGCGGATTCCGGCAAATGAATTTGATTGTCATCAATTCCGGGGTCAGGTTTTCCCCATGCCGGAAGGACAAAGGGGAAACGCGGTGCGTTTCCCCTTTGCATTTTCACTGGCAGGCGGCGGCCCTTAGCTGCGCACGCCCGAAAAGCGGGTCTGCCAGTCGGCGCGTTCGTCGTCGGTGATCTTGCGGAACAGGTTTTCCGGCACGCTGAACGGCTGGCCGGGGGTCAGGCTCCGCATGGCAGCGGGCAGGTCATCGGGCCAGGTCCAGTCAGAACTGCCCATGGCCTGCATCATCGTTTCGGCCGCATCGGGGATGAAGGGGCGCGACAGGATCGCGTAGACGCGGATCAGGTTCAGCGCCAGCCGGATGATGGCCTGGGCGCGGTCGGGGTCGGTCTTGACGGCGGTCCAGGGGGCGGCGGATTGCAGGTATTCGTTGCCTGCGACCCAGATCGCCCGCAGCTCGGCGGCGGCCTTGCGGACCTCGATCGCGTTCATGCAGGCTTCATAGTCGCGGATGCGGGCGCCCAGATCGGCGATCAGCGCATGTTCCTGCGGGCCATAGTCGCCGCCTGCGGGCACGGTATCGCCAAACTTGCTTTGGGCGAACTTGGTGACGCGGCTGACGAAATTGCCCAGCACATCGGCCAGATCCTTGTTCACGCTGGCCTGGAAGTTTTCCCAGGTGAATTCACTGTCGCTGGATTCGGGGGCGTGGCTCAGCAGCCACCAGCGCCAGTAATCGGCGGGCAGGATCGACAGCGCCTGATCCATGAACACGCCGCGGCCCTGGCTGGTGGAGAACTGGCCGCCGTCATAGTTCAGGTAGTTGAAGGATTTCAGGTAATCGACCATCTTCCACGGCTCTTCCGAGCCAAGGATGGTGGCCGGGAAGGACAGGGTGTGGAAGGGCACGTTGTCCTTGCCCATGAACTGATAATAGGTCACGTCCGCCGCGCCCTTGTCGGTGCGCCACCAGCGTTCCCAATCGGCATCGTGCCTGCCGTTGGCATCGGCCCATTCGGCGGTGCAGGCGATGTATTCGATGGGGGCATCGAACCAGACGTAGAACACCTTGCCCTCCATGCCGGGCCAGGGCTGGTCACCCCGGCGCACCGGGATGCCCCAGTGCAGGTCGCGGGTGATGCCGCGGTCTTGCAGGCCGTCGCCATCGTTCAGCCATTTCTTGGCGATCGAGGTGGTCAGGACCGGCCAGTCGGTCTTCGAGTCGATCCAGGCTTCCAGCTTGTCTTTCAGCGCGCGCTGCTTGAGATACAGGTGCTTGGTCTCGCGCACCTCAAGGTTGGTGCTGCCGGAAATCGAGGAGCGCGGGTTGATCAGGTCGGTCGGGTCAAGCTGCTTGGTGCAGTTTTCGCACTGGTCGCCGCGCGCCGCCTCATAGCCGCAGTTCGGGCAGGTGCCGGTGATGTAGCGGTCCGGCAGGAAGCGGTTGTCGTCGATGGAGAAGACCTGCTTTTCGCTGACTTCGGCAATATGACCGTTGTCGGCCAGCCGGCCTGCGAAATGCTGGGTCAGCCGGTGGTTGCGCTGGCTGGACGAGCGGCCGAAATGATCGAACGACAGGCGGAAGCCGCGGGCCAGATCGGCCTGAACCTTGTGCATCTCGGCGCAGTATTCCTGCACCGGCTTGCCGGCCTTGGCGGCGGCCAGTTCGGCGGGGGTGCCGTGTTCGTCGGTGGCGCAGAGGAACATCACCTCATGGCCGCGGCCACGCATGTAGCGGGCGAACAGGTCGGCGGGCAACTGACTGCCGACAAGATTGCCGAGGTGCTTGATCCCGTTGATATAGGGGATGGCGGAGGTGATGAGGATGCGTGCCATCTGGGGTGCCTTGTGTCGCGGATGCCGGGTTGTTTAGCGCGCGCGCAGGCCAAGGGCCAGAGGCAGGGCAGGGCGGGTGCCCCCGCGACGGGCATTTCCCGGCAAGTTTACCGCACAATCCGGGGCCCGTTGACGGCGGCGGATGGACAGCGCCGCTTTGGGCACTAGCCTTGCGGGAAAGGGAGTGCGCGATGAAGATGATTCCGCTGGGCCAGTCGGGCCTGACCGTTTCGGAGCTGTGCCTGGGCACCATGACCTGGGGCAGCCAGAACACCGAGGCCGAGGGCCATGCCCAGGCCGATCTGGCGCTGGAGCGGGGGGTGACCTTCTGGGACACCGCCGAGATGTATCCGGTGAACCCGGTCCGGGCCGAGACGGTGGGCCGCACCGAAGAGATCATCGGCACCTGGCTGGCCGCGCGGGGCGGCCGGTCGCGGCTGGTGATCGCGACCAAGGTCACCGGCAAGGGGCAGGTGGTGCGGCCGGGCGAGCCGATCACCGGGCGCAGCCTGCGCCGCGCGCTGGAAGGGTCGCTGACGCGGCTGAAGACGGATTACGTTGACCTTTACCAACTGCACTGGCCGAACCGGGGCAGCTATCACTTCCGCCAGGCGTGGAATTACGCCCCGCAGGGCGTGGACCGTGCGGCCGAGACGGCGCAGATGGTAGACGTGCTGACCACGGCGCAGACCTTGGTGGCCGAGGGCAAGATCCGGGCCATCGGCCTGTCGAACGAAAGCGTCTGGGGCGCGGCGCGCTGGCTGCATCTGGCCGAGACGCTGGGCCTGCCGCGCATGGTCAGCGTGCAGAACGAATACAGCCTGCTGTGCCGGCAGTTCGATACCGACTGGGCCGAGCTGAGCCTGATCGAGGACATGCCGCTGCTGGCCTTTTCGCCGCTGGCGACGGGCTTGCTGAGCGGGAAATACGCCGGCGACGTGACGCCCGAGGGCACGCGGCGGGCGCTGAACCCCGATCTGAGCGGGCGGATCACGCCGCGGGTCTTCCCGGCGGTGGCGGCCTATCTGGGGATTGCGGCGCGGCACGGGCTGGACCCTTGCCAGATGGCGATTGCCTTCTGCCGGTCGCGGCCCTTTACCACCATCCCGATCATCGGGGCCACGACGCTGGGGCAGCTTGAAACCAACATCGGCGCGGCGGGGCTGGTGCTGTCGCCCGAGGTGCTGGCCGAGATCGCGGCGGCGCATCGCGAAAACCCGCGGCCCTACTGAGGCGCCCTACCAAGGCGCTTGCGGCGCGGGCCGCTTTCGGGGCACATCTGGGAAAAAGAGCAGGAACGGCAGGAAGCCGATGACAGGACGTTTTCCCAAGGCAGCCCTTGCCTTGCTGCTGGCGCTGATGCTGGGGGCCTGCGTGCCCTGGCTGGGGTCAGGCAAGCGGGCAACCCCCGAACCCGCGGTCGCCGCGAACCCGGTGACCGGCGGGGAAATCGAGGTTTCGGCGCTGGACGCGCCCGCCGCTGCGCCCGCTGCTGCGGCTGCGGCAGGGGCGGTGGCCCCGGTGCCGGCGGCCCCGCCTGCGGCAGCGAAACCGGCGGCGGCGCCTGCAAGCCCGCCTGCCGCCCCCGCGCCGGCCCCTGCGGACACCGCCAAGCCGGCGGAGGCAGCACCGCCTGCGCCCGAAGCGGCCCCGGTGGTGCCCGAGGCGGAAAAGACCGCTGCGCAGATTGCCTGCGAAAAGAAGAAGGGGATCTGGGCCAAGGCCGGCGCCGGGAATGTGCGCGCCTGCGTGACCTATACCGGCGAAGGGGCTAAGTCCTGCACTTCGGGCACGCAATGCAAGGGCGATTGCCTGGCCCGGTCGGGCACCTGCGCGCCGTTCCAGCCGCTGTTCGGCTGCAATGACATTCTGGATGACTCTGGCCGGAGGATGACGCTCTGTCTCGATTGACCCTGGTGACGGTGCTGGCGCTGGCCGCCTGCGTTTCTTCGGCGCCGCAGCGCGGGACGGCGTTTCGTCCGGCCTCGGCCGGGATCTGGTCGGCAGCGGCCTTCGTGCCGGCCCGGATCGAGGGAAGCTGGCGGCAGGTGGCGGCCTATGCGGCGGGCGACCGGCCCGGCTGCGCCCCCGGCGGGGCCGAGATCACCCGTGGCGCGGGCGGGTTGCAGATTTCTGCCCGGCTGTGCCTGAACGGGCGCGAGGTGCGCGCCAGCGGGCCGCTGGGACAGGCGGGGCCGGGGCGGCTGGCGGTGCCGGGCATGGCCGACTGGTGGGTGATCTGGGTCGACAGCGGCTATCGCACGCTGGCGGTGGCCACGCCCGACGGCAGCTTCGGCTTCGTGCTGGACCGGGGCGCCATTCCGCCCGACCGGCTGACCGCCGCCGCCGAGATCTTCGAATTCAACGGCTATGCCAAGGCCGGGCTGCGGCCGTTCTGACGCCGGTCCCGCCGCGGGCCGGGCTTGCTTCACAAGGTCGCAGCCGGGGATTCGGGGCCATCTCGTGCTTGTGGAACGGGATCGGCTTGTGTTGTCCTGAAACCGACAAGTTCGCGGTTCTGGAAGCATATCTTTCGGGGCGGTGATGCGCGTAAGAGGTGTTGTCGCGAAACGCGAGACGGACACGGAGGCGTCACGAAATGCGCAACGAAACTGTTGAGGTCGAATGGCCGACCCTGCTGCTGCTGGCGGGCACCTATGTGGCCTGGGGCCTTGCGACATCGGTTCTGTGGGCAGCCCTGCCGCCTTTGGGGCTGTTGCTGGCCGCGGTGGCCATCGCGCAGCATTCCTCGCTTCAGCATGAGGCGCTGCACGGCCACCCGACGAAGAACGCCACGCTGAACCATCTGCTGGTGTTCCCGGCCATCGGGTTGTTCTACCCCTACCTGCGGTTCCGGGACACGCATCTTCAGCACCATTACGACCCGGCGCTGACCGACCCCTATGACGACCCGGAGTCGAACTTCCTTGACCCCGAGGTGTGGAACAAGCTGACCCCGCGCTATCAGGCGCTTCTGCGGTTCAACAACACGCTGGCGGGGCGGATGCTGGTGGGGCCGGCGATCGGGCTGGTGTCGTTCATTCGCGGCGACATCGCGCAGATCAAGGCGGGGAATGAACGGATCGCGCTGTCCTGGGCGCTGCACGGCATTGGCGTGATGCTGGCGCTGTGGTGGATTCTGGGTGTCGGCTCGATGCCGGTCTGGGCCTGGGTGCTGTCGGCCTATCTGGGGGCGTCGCTCTTGAAGATCCGCACCTATCTGGAACACCGCGCGCATGAGAAGTTCCGCGCCCGGACTGTTGTGATCGAGGACAAGGGGCCGCTGGCCTATCTGTTCCTGAACAACAACTATCACGTTGTTCACCACATGCACCCCAATGTGCCGTGGTACAAGCTGCCCGAGATGTATGCCGCCAAGCGCGAGCATTACCAGCGCCGCAACGACGGCTATGTGTTCAAGAGCTATTCCGAGGTGTTCTCGAAATACTTCCTCAAGGCCAAGGATCCGGTGCCGCATCCGGTCTGGCCGGTGAACAAGTCGGGCGCCGAGCCGGATGACCTGCCCGAGGAAACCGTGGTGGTGTCGGTTGGCCCGGCTGCGCCGGAAGCGGCGGCCCCCGTTGCAGACATTGCCGCAGAAGCCACGCCGAAGGCAGATGCGCCCGAGGCTGTGGTGCTGGAGGGCGAGGTTCTGGATGCGGTGGTGGTCGAGGCGCTGGAAGAGGCAGAGCCTCCCGCCAAGGGCCGCAAGGGGCGCAAGAGCCCGAGCTGAGGCCCGGCCCCCCGCGCGAACGATCCGGCACCCGCCCCGCAGAAGGGCGGGTGCTGTCGTTTCCGGCGGTCAGATCAGGCGGCGGAAGGTGGGGATGGTGCCGGAATTGTCGAAGAACGGCACGCCGGGCTGATCGCCGCCGTTCATCAGGTTCGTCACCTCGGCCAGCACGACTTCGGTGATGAAGGGCAGGTCAAGCGACCGCGCTTCGGCCAGCCCGATCCAGTGCAGATGCGACAGCTCATCCGAGGCGGCAGAGAAATCGTCCGGGTCGCCGGCCAGCCCGGCGGCATCGGCCAGGAAGAAGCAGGCGTCGAAGCGGCGGCTGCGGCCGGGGGGCGTGATCGCGCGGAACACGAAGCGCAGGGCGGCGGCGCCGGGGCGGAAGGTCAGGCCGGTTTCCTCGGCCAGTTCGCGGCAGGCGGCCCCGACCAGCGCCGGGGCGGGCACCGGGGCGCTGGCAAGCCGTGCCGCGCAGGCGGCGGCCAGCGGCAGCGGGCCGGTCCAGCCATCGCCGGAATCGACCGCGCCGCCGGGGAAGACGTATTTCGACGGCATGAAGGCGGCCCCGGCGCCCCGCTGGCCCATCAGCACCTGCGGGCCGGTGGCCGTGGGGCGCGTCAGGATCACGGTGGCGGCGGGGCGAATCGCCTCAGCCGTCATTCTGGCCGAATCCGTGCATCCGCTTGGCCCATTGCAGCCCCACCATCGCGCCCTTGATGCGCGGCAGCAGGAACAGCGACAGCGCCACGCAGCCGATGGAGAAAACGGTGGCCGAAATCAGCGGATCGGGCCGGTAGCGGGTGAAGACGAACAGCATCAGCGGGGCCATCAGATGGCCGACGATCAGGATCGTCAGATAGGCCGGGCCATCATCCGCGCGCTGGTGGTGCAGGTCTTCGCCGCAGACGGCGCAGGTGTCGCGCACCTTGAGATAGCCGTTCATCATGGGGCCTGCACCGCAGTTCGGGCAGCGGCAGCGCCAGCCCCGCTGCATCGCGGGCCAGAGCGGACGTTCCCCGTCTTCAAGCGTGGCGGCCGCGCGCGTTTCGTTCAGTTGGGCAATGTTGAGCATGGTCTGCTCCGCAAGGGAAAGGGCACTGCAGGACGGTATACCGTTGGATGCAGAATAGATACGGGGCAAATGCGCGCACAGGGCGCGTTGTGACGCTGTGGCGGCATGACGCAGGTTTCTGCGACGGAATCCGCTTTGGCAAGCGTTTGTTGGTCATGAAGGGACGCAGCCGCCTGCTGTGCCTGCCCATGAAACGAAGGATGACCACGATGATCACCCGCACCCTGACCCTTGCCCTGGCCACCACGGCGCTGCTGGCCATGACCGCCGCCGCCCAGGAAACCCCCGCGCCGGACGCCAAGCCCGCGGCGGCCCCCGACGCGAAGGCGCCGGTCATGTTCGAGAATTTCGATGCGATGGACACCGACAAGGACGGCAAGGTGACCCAGGCCGAGATCGACGCCTGGCGCGCGGCCCGCTTTGCCGAGGCCGATGCCGACAAGGACGGCTTCCTGAGCAAGGAAGAACTGGTGGCCATGCGGCTGAAGGAAATCGAGGCGCGCATGATGAAGGGCGCCGAGCGGATGGTTGGCAAGCTGGATGCCGACAAGGACGGCAAGCTGTCGCCCGCCGAGCTGCCGGCGAGCCGGATGGATGGCCGGGTGTTCGATCTGGCCGATGCCGACAATGACGGGTCGGTGACCAAGGAAGAACTGGCCGACGCCATGAAATGGCTGGACGACAAGAAGGGCCACAAGGGCAAGAAGGGCGGCAAGGGCCATGGCGGCCATGGCGAGGATGTCTGGGGCTGGGGCTGGAACTGAGCGCAACCTTTGCGCAGGCCCCCCGGCCTGCGCTAAGACCCCGGCATGAGCATGGCCCGCGACATTCCCGCAGAGACGACGATGACGGACGAGGCGCTGCTGGCGCTTTATGCCGCCGGCGACCCTGTGGCGGCGCGGACCCTGACGCTGCGGCTGGCGCCCCGTGTGCTGGGCTTTGCGGCCCGGCTGCTGGGCGGCGACCGGGCCGAGGCCGAGGATGTGACGCAAGAGGCGCTGCTGCGCCTGTGGCGGGCCGCCCCCGGCTGGCGCGCGGGCGAGGCCAAGGTCTCGACCTGGCTTTACCGGGTGGTGTCGAACCTGGCGACCGACCGGCTGCGGGCGCGCAGCCGCCACCGGCAGGGCGCGCTGGACGATGCGCCCGAGGTGGCCGACGACGCGCCCGGCGCCGTGGCGCAGATGATCGAGGCCGACCGGCAGGGGGCATTGGCGCGGGCGCTGGCGGCCTTGCCCGACCGGCAGCGCGAAGCGGTGGTGCTGCGCCATCTGGAAGGGTTGTCCAACCCCGAGATCGGCGCGGTGCTGGGGGTGGGAGTCGAGGCGGTTGAAAGCCTTGTCGCCCGGGGAAAACGCGCGTTGGCGCAGGCCCTTGCCGGCCAGCGCGAGGCGCTGGGATATGAAGGAGACTGAACGATGAACGATCGTGATCTTGACCGTCTCCTGGCCGAGGCCCGGACGACGCCGGCCCTGACCCCGTCTGACGATTTCCTGTCGCGGGTGCTGGCCGATGCGCTGGCAGAACAGCCGCGCATGGCTGCGGCCGTGCCTGTGGCCCCGCAAGCCGCGCCGCAGCGGCGACCTGGCCTTTGGGCTGCACTGTCCGCCAGCTTTGGCGGGGCAGGGCTGGTGGCGGGCCTTGGCTGCGCGGCGATGATCGGGCTGGCGGTGGGCTACAACAACCCCTCGGCCCTGACCTGGCTGACCGATGACTATCTTTCCACGGCTTCGGGCATCGAACTGGTTCCCGCCGCCGACATCTTCATGACCGAGGGTTGATCCATGACCGAACCCGTTGCCCCGCCAGCCGAAACGCCGCCGCCTGCGCCTGCGCCCGTCCGCACGGCGGGTTGGGTCAAGCTGCTGCTGGGCGTTTCGCTGGCGCTGAACCTTGCGGTGGCGGGCCTGGCCGCCGGGGCCTTCCTGCGCGACGGCGGGCCACCGCAACGCCGCGACCGCGATCTGGGCTTCGGCCCGCTGGGCGAGGCGCTGAGCCATCAGGACCGCAAGGCGCTGCGGGCTGAATTCCTGCGCAGCGCACCGGAGCTGGTGCGGGGGCGGGCGGAAATGCAGGCCGATTTCACAGCACTGGTCACGGTGCTGCGGGCGCCGGTGCTGGACCCGGCGGCGCTGGACAGCGCGCTGGCCACCATCGCGAACCGCAATGCCGAAATGCTGGCCAAGGGGCGCGAGGTGATTGCCGGCCATCTGAAGGCGATGTCGCCCGAAGCGCGGGCCGAATTTGCCGACCGGCTGGAAAAGGCGCTGAAACGCGCGTCGCGGCAGGATCGAGACAGCGACAAGGGCAAGGACAAGCCCGGCAAGGAGAAGGCCAGGGACAAGGAGCGCAAGGCCGAACCCCCGGCGCCCGCGCCCGACAACACGGGCAACTGAGCGCCGTCAGGCCGCGTTGCGGCTGAAGGTCACCACATTGCGGCCGGCGGATTTCGACGACAGCAGCGCCTGATCGGCCCGGTCGACCAGGGTCGAGACATCTTCGGTCTGTTCGGACCGCCGGGCGCCCAGGGCCACGCCGATCGAGACGGTGACATGCAGCCCGTCGCCCGAGGGCAGCGTGACCGGCGCCTCGCACACCATCTGACGCAGGCGTTCGGCGACGCGCTCGGCCTCGGGCAGGGTGGTTTGCGGCAGGGCGACCAGAAATTCCTCGCCGCCGATGCGGGCCAGCATGTCGCTGAGGCGCAGGTTTTCGGACAGGCGGCGGGCCACTTCGACAAGGACGGCATCGCCGGCGGCATGACCGAAGCGGTCATTCACCGATTTGAAGCGGTCGAGATCCACCACCATGACCGCGAAATCAGAGCCTTCCGAGGCGGCCTGCGCGGCGATGCCGGCCAGCCGGGGCAGGGCGTAGCGGCGGTTGTAGATGCCGGTCAGCGGGTCGATGATCGACAGGCGCAGCCCGTCTTCCACCGTGGCGCGGATGCGGTCGGCCTGCCGCTTGCGGGCGATCAGCGTGCGCAGGCGGGGGGCAAGCTCATGGTCGCACAGGCGGGCGGACAGCACGTCATCGGCGCCCATGTCGAAGGCCATGACGGTGGTTTCGTCATCTTCGCCGGGGGTGATGATGCAGGTGGCGCTGTGGCGGGTGCCGGCGTGGCTGCCCAGTTCCGACATCAGCCGCAGGCCGCCGCCGGGGGCGTCGAGATCGGCCTCGACCACAAAGACATCGGGGATGGTGGAATCGCGGGCGGGCGGCAGGGCCAGTGCCTGTTCGCGCGACATCACCACCAGCCCGTCGCGCATCTGGCGGCGCAACTGGTGTTTCCAGGCCAGCGCCAGTTCGACCCGGCTGGTGACAAGGGCCACGGTGCCGGCGGGCGTGAACGGGGCGGGGTCAAACGGGGCGGCACCTTCGGCCATGCCCAGGATCGAGGGCGCTTCATGCCCCCAGGCGCGGGTGACGAAGCGCGCCTCTTCGCGCAGGCGCAGCAGGTTGCGCATCCGGGCCAGAAGCGCGGCATCGTTCAAGGGGCGGCTCATCACGTCATCGGCGCCGGCGGCCAGGGCAAGGCCGCGGTCGGCGGCGCCGGGGCTGGCCGACAGCGCGATGACGGGGATCGCGCGGGTCAGCGGGTTGGCCTTCAGCCGGCGCAGCACCTCGGGCCCCGGCAGATCGCGCAGCGACAGGTCCAGCAGCACAAGATCGGGCGCGGCGTCCTGGGCAAGGCGCAGCCCGGTGGCACCGTCGGCGGCCAGCAACGGTTCGTAGAACGCGTCGCTGAGCTTGACCTTGTAGACGATGCGGTTTGTCGCCGTATCATCCACGATGAGGATTCGCCCGTGCATGGTTTCTCTCAGCCCAATCTGGCATTCACCGCTTGATGGTGAGCAATGTGTTACCGAGAAGGTTAACAAATCCTTTCAAAGTGTCGGGATGCGCCGCCGGAGGGCGCACGACTTCGCGAGGGGATTGTGAAGACAGACTTAATTTCTGGGGATAACTTTGCCATGAACCCTGACACCGCGCAGACCCTTGCCTTGCAGGCGCTGGCCCATCTGGCCGCGCAGGAGGACGCCTTTGCCGAGTTCCTGGCCGCCGCTGGCACCAGTCTGGACGAGGTGCGGGCACGGGCGGGCGATCCTGACCTGCTGGCCTCGGTGCTGGATTTCGTGCTGGCCGAGGACGAGCGCGTGCTGGGCTTTGCCGCGGCGGCCGGTGTGGCGCCCGAAACCGTGCTGCGGGCGCGGGGGGCGCTGTCGGGGGGCGAGATTCCGCACTGGACGTGATTGCCTTTCACCGCGCCGACACGCAACACTGCGACACTGACCGGAACGGGGAGGCTGCGGACGGCATGATTGACGGGATCGTCTTCGACAAGGATGGCACGCTGTTCGATTTCCGCATCAGTTGGGGGCGCTGGGCCGAGGACTTTCTGGCCGGTCTTGCACGGGACAGGGCGCATCATGCCGCAATGGCCGAGGCCATCGGCTATCTGCCGGCCGAGCGCAGCTTTCGCCCCGACAGCGTGGTGATTGCGGCGACGGCCGCCGATATTGCGGCGGCGCTGCTGCCGCATCTGCCGGACCACGACCTGACCAGCCTGCGCGCCACCATCGACGAAGCCGCCGCCGGCGTGACCATGTCGGAGGCCGTGCCGCTGGTGCCGCTGTTCACCGCGCTGCGGGCGCGCGGCCTGCGGCTGGGTATCGCCACCAATGACAGCGAAGCCCCGGCGCGGGCGCATCTTGAGGCGCATGGATTGACCGGGTTGCTGGATTTCATCGCCGGTTACGATTCCGGCTATGGGCCGAAACCCGGCCCCGGCATGTGCCAGGCCTTTGCCGCCTCGCAGGGGCTGGACCCGGCCCGGGTGTTCATGGTGGGCGACAGCCTGCATGACCTTGAGGCGGGCCGTGCGGCGGGAATGCGGACGCTGGCGGTGCTGACCGGCATTGCCACCGCCGGCGATCTGGCCCCCATGGCCGAGGCGGTCTTGCCCAACATCGGGGCCATTCCGGCGCTGCTGGACGGCATTTCCGGCTGAGTTTGGCAGGGTCATGCGCTGAAAGCGACATATTTGCGTCGCCAAAAACGCGACGGCGGCGGGCGCTGGGGTCATCTTCTGGGGAAGACGATTTCCAGGGGGACGATCCATGACCGATGACCAGGGCCGCAAGCGCCGCGCCGGAGGCCGTGCCGGCATGAAGGCACGCGCCGGATCGGCGGCCATCGAGCAGATGCCCTGGCGGATTCCGCTGAACCCCGACCGCCCGACCGAGCCGCTGGATGCCGAAGGCGTGCAGCGGGTTCACAAGGCGGCGATGCGCATCCTGTCCGAGATCGGGATCGAGTTCCTGAACCCCGATGCGGTGGCGCATCTGAAAAAGGCCGGCTGCATCGTCAACGGAACCAATGTCCGCATGGACGAGGATTTCGTGATGGAAATGGTCGGCCGCGCGCCCGAGACCTTTACCATCACCCCGCGCAACCCGGACCATGAGATCATCATGGGCGGCAAGCACATGGTCTTCGTCAACGTCTCGTCCCCGCCGAACGCCTGGGACATGGAGCGCGGCAAGCGGTCGGGCGATTTCGAGACGTTCAAGGAATTCATGAAGCTGACGCAGTATTTCAACTGCATCCATGTGGCCGGCGGCTATCCGGTCGAGCCGGTGGACATTCACGCCAGCGTTCGCCACCTGGACTGCCTGCATGAAAAGCTGACGCTGACCGACAAGGTGGTTCACGCCTATTCGCTGGGGGCCGAGCGGGTGGAAGATGTGATGGAGATGGTCCGCATCGCGGGCGGTCTGTCCCATTCCGAATTCGACGCGCGGC
The DNA here is from genome assembly GCF_003034965.1 of Fuscovulum blasticum DSM 2131. GTDB lineage: Bacteria > Pseudomonadota > Alphaproteobacteria > Rhodobacterales > Rhodobacteraceae > Pseudogemmobacter > Pseudogemmobacter blasticus. The sequence continues at coordinate 46,310 of NZ_PZKE01000013.1, forward strand.
CGCGGATGTATACCAACATCAACTCGGTCAGCCCGCTGAAGCATGATTTCCCGATGCTGGACGGGGCGATGCGGCTGGCCAAGCGCGGCCAGCCGGTGGTGGTGACGCCCTTCACGCTGGCGGGCGCGATGGCGCCGGTCACCATGGCGGGCGCGGTGGCGCTGTCGATTGCCGAGGCGCTGGCGGCGATTGTCCTGCTGCAATACATCGCGCCGGGCTGCCCGGTGGCGATCGGCACCTTCACCAGCAATGTGGACATGAAGTCGGGTGCGCCGGCCTTTGGCACGCCGGAATACATGCGTGCCACCCAGATGACGGGGCAGTTGGTGCGCTTCTACGGGCTGCCGATGCGCGCCAGCGGCGTTTGCGCCGCCAATGTGCCGGACGGGCAGGCGATGTGGGAAACCTCGAACAGCCTGTGGTCGGCGGTGCAAAGCCGGACCAACATGGTCTATCACGCGGCGGGCTGGCTGGAGGGCGGGCTGATCGCCAGCCCCGAGAAGTTCATCATGGACTGCGAAGTGCTGCAGATGATCCAGCGGTACTTCGAAGAGGCCACCTTCGCCAGCACCGACGACGACCTGGCCTTCGATGCCATCCGCGACGTGGGGCCGAACGGGCATTACTTCGGCGTCCAGCACACGCAGGACAGGTATCAGACCGCCTTCTATGCGCCCTTCGTTTCGGACTGGCGGAATTATGAGGCCTGGCAGGCCGACGGGTCGGTCTGGACGGTCGAGCGGGCGCACCGGATCTACAAGCAGATCCTGGCCGAGTTCGAGGCGCCGGCGATGGACGATGTGGCGCGCGAGGAGCTGACCCGCTTCGTGGCCCGCCGCAAGCAGGAAGGCGGCGCGCCGACCGACTTCTGACGGCCCGCCTTGCCGCCCCGTCTTACCGCATTGTTAACCGCCGCCCCCTAGCCTTGGCCGGGGAATCAGCTTGGGCTGCGGGATGTTCGGACTGCTGTTGCGCGCCTTTCAAAGCTATGTCTGCACCACCTTCGGGCCACGGCCCTGGGGGCAGGTGCTGACGCAGGTCGGCTTCATGGGCGAAGGGTTCGAACCGCTGCTGCCCTATGACCGGCCCCTGTTCGACCGGGTGCTGGCCACCGCGGCCGAGATTCTGGAGCGGCCGGTCGAGACCGTGCTGGAGGATCTGGGAACCCATATCGTCACCAATCCGGCCTATCCCGCGCCGCGGCGGCTGTTGCGCTTTGGCGGCGCGACCTATGGGGATTTCCTGCTGTCACTGGAAGAACTGCCCGACCGCGCCCGGCTGGCCCTGCCCGAGGCGGCGCTGCCGCCGGTGATGCTGGAGGAGACGGGGCCCAGCCAATATGTGCTGTCCTGCCCGCTGGCGCTGCCGGCGCTGGGCCATGTGCTGACCGGCATCCTGCGGGCCATGGCCGATGATTACGGGGCGCTGGTGGTGATCGAACCCGAACCGCTGCCCGATCCGGGGGTGGCGCTGTCGATCCGGCTGCATGAACCCGAATTCGCCGCCGGCCGCAGTTTCCGGCTGGCCCCCAGGGATGCGGCGCATGGCTGAGGGCGCGGGGACGCGGCGCGAAGGGATCTGTCTGCCGCAGGCCGCGCTGAACCGGCTGATGCCGCTGCATGTGGTGATTTCCGCGCAGGGGCGGGTGCGGGCGGCCGGGCCGACGCTGCAGCGGCTGTTCGCCGGGCAAAGGCTGGTGGGCCGGTCGATCCTGACGCTGTTCGAGATGCGCGCCCCGGCGCGGATTGTCGACATGGCGGGATTTGCCGCGCGGGTGGGCCACAAGCTGAACCTTCTGCCGCGCGGCACGGCCCCGGCCTTGCGGCTGCGCGGGTTGGCGGTGCCGCTTGGGGGGGCTGGCGGCGGCTATCTGGTCGATCTGTCCTTCGGCATCGACTGCCCGCGTGCGGTGGGGCTGCTGCAACTGAGCGAGGCCGATTTCGCCCCCACCGACATGACGATGGAGGTGCTGTATCTGGCCGAAGCCAATGCCGCCGTGCTGGCGGAAATGCGCGGGCTGAGCGGGCGGCTGGACGGCGCGCGGTTGCAGGCCGAGGAAGAGGCGCTGACCGACCCGCTGACCGGGCTTCGCAACCGCCGGGCCAGCGACAGCCTGCTGGCGCGGCTGTGCCGCGAAGGCATCGGCTTTGCGCTGCTGCATCTGGACCTGGACTATTTCAAGCAGGTGAATGACCGGCTGGGCCATGCCGCGGGCGACCATGTGCTGGGCGTGGTGGCCGGCATCCTGCGTCGGCAATGCCGGTCGATGGATTCGCTGGCGCGGGTGGGGGGCGATGAATTCGTGCTGATCCTGCCCGGTCTGGTGGACGAGCTGCGGGTGGCCCGCATCGCCACCCGCATCATCGAGGAGCTGCGCCGGCCGATCGCCGTTCAGGATGAAAGCTGCAGGATTGCGGGCAGCATCGGCTATGTGGTGGTTCCCGAAGGGGCGGGGTCCGACCCGGCGACGGTGCTGAAGGCGTCGGATGCCGCGCTTTATGCGGCCAAGAAGGCGGGGCGCAGCCAGGTGCAGCAGGGGCAGGCGCGGCCCGGGCGGCAGGCGGAGGTGGTGCCCTGACCGCCGCGTCAGCCGGCCAGCGCCCGCAGATGGGCGGGCAGGCCGGTCAGGCTGTCCAGCCGGGCATAGCGCGGGTTACCGACCGGCTCTTCCGCGGCCTCAAGCGCCCAGGTCAGGCCATGGGGCACATAAACCCCGTAGGCCCCGGCGGCGAGGGGCGGCAGCACATCGGATTTCAACGAATTGCCCACCATCAGCGCCTGACCGGCGCCGGTGCCGTGACGGGCAAAGATCCGGGCATAGATGTCGGGCGTCTTGTCCGACACGATTTCGACCGCATCGAACAGGTCGCCCAAGCCCGATTGCGCCAGCTTGCGTTCCTGATGCAGCAGATCGCCCTTGGTGATCAAGAGGATGCGGAAATCGCCGGCCAGCGCGGCCACGGTTTCCCCCGCGCCCGGCAGCAGTTCGACGGGATGGTCCAGCATGGCCCGCCCGGTGCCCAGCAGTTCCGAGATCACGCTGGCGGGCACGCGGCCTTCGGTCACCTCGATGGCGGTTTCGATCATCGACAGGGTGAAACCCTTAACCCCGAAGCCATAGGCGCCGATGTTGCGCCGTTCGGCGGCCAGCAGCCGGTCATGCAGATGGTCGGGCGCGGCATAGGGGGCCAGCAGGTCGGCGAAGCGATCCTGCGTCAGGCGGAAGTAGGCCTCGTTCTGCCAAAGCGTGTCGTCGGCATCGAATCCGATGGTGGTGATCATCTGCGCCCCCCTTGCCGGCGGGTTTTGCAACGCCGCGGCGAGGCGCGCAATGCCGCCCCCCTTTTCGTTGCGGCAAAATCGGTTATATTTCCGTCATCACCCACCCTGCCGAATCCTGAAAATCGGAGCAGCCCCCCGTGTCGCATCGCCCCCTGACCCTGTCCGACAAGACGGATGGACCGCGCGATGACACGTCGATCCTGACCAAGCCCAAGACGCGGACCCAGCGCCCGCCGATGTACAAGGTGCTGATCCTGAACGACGATTACACGCCGATGGAATTCGTGGTTCATGTGCTGGAGCGGTTTTTCGGCATGAGCCACGCGCAGGCGTTCGACATCATGCTGGCCGTTCACAAGAAGGGGCTGGCCGTGGTGGGGGTGTTCAGCTTTGAAGTGGCGGAAACCAAGGTGGCGCAGGTGATGGACTTTTCACGCCGTCACCAGCACCCGCTGCAATGCACCATGGAAAAGGAATAGGGCGCCGCGCGCCTGCCCATGCAATCTTCCCGGCTTGAAATGGCGCTGGCCGAAGGCGCCCTTGTTCTGCCGCCCGAGGGGCGGATCGCGGTCTATCGTCCGCAGGCGGGCGACGACCTGTCGGCGCTGCCGCGCGAGCGGGTGGTGGTGCTGACGGGCTTTCGCCCCGATCATGATGCCTTCCGCGCCGCCGGCTATGCGGTGGACCCCGCGCCGCCCTATGCGGCGGCGCTGGTCTGCCTGCCGCGTGCGCGCGACCATGCCCGCGCCCTGCTGGCCGAGGCGGCGGCCGCGGTGGTGCCCGGCGGCCCGGTGGTGGTGGACGGGCAGAAGACCGATGGCATCGACCCGACGCTGAAGGATCTGCGCGCCCGGGTTGCGCTGGGTGAAACGCTGTCCAAGGCGCATGGCAAGCTGGCGGTGTTTCCCGCCGGCCCGGGGCTTGAGGATTGGGCCGCGCGGCCGCGTCCGGTGGAGGGGGGCTTCGTCACCCGGCCCGGCGTGTTTTCCGCCGACGGGGCCGATCGCGGTTCGGCCCTGCTGGCGGCGGCGCTGCCGGCGAAGCTGGGGCCCAAGGTGGTGGATCTGGGGGCGGGTTGGGGCTATCTGTCCGCCGCCGTTCTGGCGCGCGAGTGCGTGAAGCGGCTGGATCTGGTCGAGGCCGAGGCGGATGCGCTGGCCTGTGCGCGCGACAACATCACCGATCCCCGCGCGCAGTTCCACTGGGCCGATGCCACCGGGTTCCGGCCTGCGTCGCTGGTCGAGACGGTGGTGATGAACCCGCCGTTCCACACCACCCGCGCCGCCGATCCCGGCCTTGGCGCGGCCTTCATCGCCGCGGCCCGGCGGATGCTGGCGCCCGATGGCGTGCTCTGGCTGGTTGCAAACCGGCATCTGCCCTATGATGCCGCGCTGACAGAGCACTTCCTGACGGTTGAGGACATTGGCGGCGATGCCGCCTTCCGCCTGATCCGTGCGGCGAAACCCCGCCGCGCGACGCGCTGACAACCCCGAGGTTTCCATGAGCTTTTCCGTCTCTGGCAAGACTGCCATCGTGACCGGGGCCGCCAATGGCCTTGGTCTGGCCATCGCCCGGCATCTGGTGGACAAGGGCGCCAATGTGATGTTCGCCGATATCGACGAGGCGCGACTGGAGGCCGAGGTGGGCGACGAGGCCCGCGCCGAGGGGACGGTGCGGATGTTCGCGGGCGACCTGACGCAGAAGCTGACCATCGTCAACCTGCTGTCGGCTACGCATGAAGCCTTTGACAAGGTGGACATTCTGGTCAACGCCAGCCGCCGCGCGCTGCGGGCCGATGCGATGAACCCCGAGGAAGACGGGGTCGAGGCGATGTGGCAGCAGAATGTGATGACCGCGCTGCGCATGACGCAGATGACGGCCAAGCGCATGATCCAGACCGCCGAGCGCAACGGCACCGCCGGCGGCGGCACCGAGCGGGGCGCGGTCATCGGGTCGATCATCAACCTGTCGTCGATTGCGTCCAGCCGGGTGCAGCCGCGGCTGCTGGCCTATTCCATGGCCGCCGCCGCCATTGAACAGATGACGCGCACCATGGCCGTGGTGCTGGCGCCGCAGGGGATTCGCGTCAACGCGGTGTCCTTCGGCAGCATGATGAGCGCCAGCCTGCAGGCCGTGCTGAAGGAAGAACCGGAACTGCGCGGCCGCATCACCGCCGGCACCCCGCTGGGCCGGATCGCCGGGCCGGACGAGCTGGCGGAGACGGTGCAATATCTGGCATCCGATGCGTCGTCATTTGTCACCGGGCAGGTGATCCCGGTGGATGGCGGGCGCGGCCTGCTGGATGTGGTCGCCGCACCCGTCTTCTGAGCGTTACTCGGGATAGACCGCGCGGCATTGCGCGATGCCGGGTTCGGCCGCGCGCATCAGTTGCTTGCGCTTGGCCTTGAGCTGTTCCAGCAGCCGCGCCTCGTTCGCAAGGTCAATCGCCTTGGGCCGGGTGTGGGTTTCGACATCCCAGTCGCGGCAGGTGCCGGTGACCGGCGCGGGCGACGGGTTTTCGGCCGTGGGGCGGCCGGGCCGCAGGCAGGGCCGGAAGGTCGGGTAGCGGACCGTGTATTCCTCGATCGCATAGCCGCGCTTCAGGTTGCCTTCGGATTGGGCAATCAGCCTGTCGACGGTGCGCAGGTCACGGGTCACACGATTGATACATTGTTCCTGCGGGGTGCCGCAGGCGGCCAGAAGGGCCAGCAGGGGAAGGGCAAGACGTTTCATGGCGCACTCGGGTTGATGCGACTCGGGACGTGTCCGGGTCTGGGCCGAGACTAAACCTCTGCTCGCGATATGCCAAACTGGTTGGAAGCGGCTGCCCGGTTTGCTAGGCAGGGGCGCACGCAGGAGGGGAGCGCCGATGACCGAGGATTTCACAGACCGCAAGGACCGCGCGTCGGCCTGGTTCCGCAGCCTGCGCGACCGCATCACCGCCGCCTTCGAGGATCTGGAAACCCGCTTCGATGGCCCCGGCGCCCCCGGCCGGTTCGAGGTGACGCCGACCAGCCGCGCCGATGGTGGCGGTGGCATCATGTCGGTCATGCGCGGGGGGCGGGTGTTTGAGAAGGTGGGCGTGAACTGGTCTGCCGTGCATGGCACGCTGGGCGAGCGGGCGCAGAAGGCGATGGCGGCGCGCGGCGTGCCGGGCATGGCCGACGATCCGCGCTTCTGGGCCAGCGGCATTTCGCTGGTGGCGCATATGGTGAACCCGCACACCCCGGCGGTGCATATGAACACGCGGATGTTCTGGACGCCGGGCGCCTGGTGGTTCGGCGGCGGGGCCGACCTGAACCCCTGTCTGGAATACCCCGAGGATACGGCGCATTTCCACGCGCAGTTGCAGGCGGCCTGCGACGCCCATTCCCCCGACTACTACAGCCGGTTCAAGGCCTGGGCCGATGAATACTTCTTCGTGCCGCACCGGGGCCGGGCGCGCGGCGTGGGCGGCATCTTCTATGACGATCTGAACACCGGCGACTGGGAGGCGGATTTCGCCTTTACCCAGGCTGTCGGCAGCGCCTTCCTGCCCGCCTTCCTGCCGGTGACCGAGCGGCGGCTGGGCACGGTCTGGTCAGACTCCGACCGCGAGGCGCAGCTTGTGCATCGCGGGCTTTATGCCGAATACAACCTTGTCTATGACCGTGGCACCAAGTTCGGGCTGGAAACCGGCCATGATGCAAGTGCCGTGCTGATGAGCCTGCCGCCGGTGGCGAAATGGCCGTAACCGGAGGGCCCGACATGGCCGATATCACCATCCGCGCCGCCTATGCCTCGGTTGTGGAAGACGAGGGGCTGCTGTTCATCGGCTTTGCCGAGGGCGAGGATGACGACGAGCCCTATCTGCTGTTCCGTCAGCCGCTGGCCGGTGGCCCGGTCTGGATGGAAGTGACGGATGAGGATTTCGGCGCCGAAGACGCGGTGGAGCGGATCGAGGCGGGGCCGCAGGGCCTGCGGCTGACCATCCGCAAGGCCTGCGTGCCGGCGCTGGGCTATGCCGGGCAAATCGCGGTGCGGATCGGCCCCGACTGCGAGGATGCCGCCCCCGCCCTGGCCGCGCTGCGCGACATGCTGGCCGGCGTCTGGGCCGAGGACTGAGCTGCATTCCGGGCGCCTGGCTTGCAGGCGCCCGGAACGCGGTGCCGGGGCTTACTTCATCGGGCTGCGGTAGGTCATCCGGCGGACCGAGCCGGTTTTCGAGCGCATCAGCAGGGTTTCGGTGGTGATCCAGCCGGGTTCGCGCTTGATGCCGGCCAGAAGCGAGCCGTTGGTGACGCCGGTGGCGGCGAAGATCACGTCGGCGCGGACCAGATCGTCGCGGGTATAGACGCGGTCGAAGTTGGTGATGCCGGCCTTCTTGGCGCGGGCGCGTTCGTCATCGTTGCGGAACAGCAGCTTGCCGAAGAACTGCCCGCCCATGCATTTCAGCGCGGCGGCGGCCAGCACGCCTTCGGGCGCCCCGCCCGAGCCCATGTACATGTCGATGCCGGTGACTTCGGGTTCGGCGCAGTGCATGACGCCGGCCACGTCCCCGTCGGTGATCAGGCGGATCGAGGCGCCGGTCGAGCGGATTTCCCGGATCAGGTCTTCATGGCGCGGGCGTTCCAGCACGCAGACGGTGATGTTCTCGGTGGAAACGCCCTTGGCGGCGGCCAGCGCCGAGACGCGCTCGGACGGGGTCATGGTCATGGTGACGACGCCGGTCTTGTAGCCCGGGCCGATGGCCAGCTTTTCCATGTACACATCGGGGGCGTGCAGCAGCGTGCCGCGCGGCGCCATGGCGATGACGGTCAGCGCATTGGGCATGTCCTTGGCGGTCAGCGTGGTGCCTTCCAGCGGGTCCAGCGCGATGTCCACGGCGGGGCCGTGGCCGGTGCCCACCTCTTCGCCGATGAACAGCATCGGCGCCTCGTCCCGCTCGCCTTCGCCGATGACGACTACACCGGCGATGTCCAGTTCGTTCAACTGGTCGCGCATGGCGTTGACGGCGGCCTGATCGGCGGCCTTTTCATCGCCCCGGCCAATCAGCCGGGCGCTGGCCAGCGCGGCCGCTTCGGACACACGGGCAAGGCCCAGCGAAAGCAGGCGATCCTGGAAGATACTGGCGTCGGACATGGGGGTCTCCGTCCCTGAGGCTTGGTTGCGACCGCTCTAGCCGGGGCCAAGGGGCGCGGCAAGGATGGTGACGCTAACGGGGCCCAGGGTTTTTCCGGCGGTCCGGGGCCGGGGCCCCGGCGGTCAGACCTCTTCGATGCGGATGGCGATGGGCCGGTCCACCAGAACGCCGGTGCGGTCGAACTGGGTCAGGGCATGGCCGATGTCGGCGGGGCTGGCCTTGTGGGTGACGATCAGGACGATGGCGTCATTGTCGGCGTCGCCGGGCTGGTTGATCTGGCGCATCTGGTCGATGGAGATGCCGGAATCGCCCAGGCAGGTGGCGATCTTGGCCAGCGCGCCGGGTTTGTCGAGCAGCGTCATGCGCAGGTAATAGGGCGCGGGCGTGGCGGCGCGGGCGGGCACGGGGGCGGCCAGATCGGCGGCGGGAAGGCCGAAGGTGGGCACGCGGAAGCCGCGGGCAAGGTCGATCACATCGGCCATGACGGCGCTGGCGGTGGGGCCTTCGCCGGCCCCGGGGCCGCGCAGCACGATCTGGCCGACGCTGTCGCCTTCCAGCACCACCATGTTGGTGCCGCCCTGCAACTGGCCCAGCGGGCTGGCCGCGGGCACAAGGCAGGGGGTCATGCGCTGTTCCAGGCCACGGCCCGTCAGTTGCGCGACACCCAGCAGCTTGATGCGGTAGCCCATTTCATCGGCGAGGCGGATGTCGTCGATCGAGACATTGCCGATGCCTTCCAGTTCCACCGCATCAAAGCTGACGCGGGTGCCGAAGGCGATGGCCGCCAGAAGCGACAGTTTGTGACCGGCGTCGATCCCCCCCACGTCAAGGTTGGGGTCGGCTTCCAGATAGCCAAGCTGGCGGGCCTCTTCGAAGACGGTCTCATAGGGCAGGCCGGCGGCCTGCATCCGGGTGAGGATATAGTTGCAGGTGCCGTTCATCACGCCCATGACGCGGCGGATGCGGTTGCCGGCCAGACCTTCGGTCAGCGCCTTGATGACGGGGATGCCGCCGGCGACGGCGGCTTCGAAACGGATGGTGCGGCCGGCGGCTTCGGCGGCAAGGGCAAGGGCCTGGCCGTGGTGGGCCAGCAGGGCCTTGTTGGCGGTGACCACATCCTTGCCGGCGGCAATGGCGGCCTCGGTCGCGGCGCGGGCGGGGCCTTCGTGGCCGCCCATCACCTCGACGAAGACATCGACATCGGGGCGGGTGGCCAGGGCGACGGGATCGGTTTCCCAGGCATATCCCGACAGATCGGCATCGCGGTTCTTCGTGCGGTCGCGGGCCGAGACGGCGGTGATGGTGACAGGCCGGCCGCTGCGGGCGGCGATCAGCGCGGCTTCGCGCTGGACGATCTTGACGACGCCGATTCCGACCGTGCCGAGACCGGCGAGACCAAGACGAAGCGGAGCGGCGGACATGGACGGGCCTTTCGGTTCCTGGGTTCCCTGACCCAGCCTGTTAGCTGTTCGCCGCAACGGGCGCAACGCAGGGTTAGGGTTGCGCGGCTTCGGCACGCAGGCGGGCGGCGCGGGCGCGCAGAAGGGCGGCCTGCGAGACAAGGCCCTCGGACGCAGGTTCGGCAGCGGCGGGGGCGCGGTCCTGTGCGATCAGATCGTCCAGCGGCAGCAGCACCGGCTTTTCGGGGGTGGGATCGGCCGGCATGGCGGCAACTTCGGGAAACTGCGTGCAGCCCGTGACCAGGCCAAGCGCCACAACCGCGGCAAGGCGGGCGGACCCGGGCAGTTTGCGAAGGGGGGCGTGATCGGTCATGCCGGCATCCTAGCCGCGCCGCGCCGCGGGCGGAAGGGCTGTCTCCTGGGTCAGAGCGTGGCCGGGCAGGGCTGTTCGATCAGGCAGACCCGGCGCGCATAGCGCGGGCGGGTGATGACAAAATTGTCGAACGTATAGCTTGAGCCGGTTCCCAGCCCGAACAGGCCCAGTTCCCTGGCCGGGTTCGACAGGACGAAGAAAGTGGGGGTGAAGCCCACCTCGGTTTCGACCAGCACCGCGGAATCGCGATCGGCCATCACGGGAATCCGTTCGGTGGCCATGGCCGCCAGCTCCGTCTTGGTCAGCGGTGGCACGGCGTTGTTGGGCGATTTCGAGAAGAGGACGTAATATTCCTTCTTGGTGGCATCCCATTGGAACGAGGTGATGCGCATCCGCACCGGGGCGCCGCCGGTCAGGTATTCCATCGACTTCTGCATACCGTTCACGAAGTTCATGTCGATGTCGCTTTGCCGCGAGATCAGGTCCGAGACGGCGTAATTCGCCTTCTGCGCCATGTTGATCGCGCGGAAACTTTCCCAATAGACGAACAGCGCCAGGAAGGCCCAGATCAGCAGGGGCAGAAGGATAAGGAACTCTGTCATGACCAGACCGTCCTCGCGGCGCGAGAACTGCCGGATGCGTGAGACGAGGGAACGCATACCGCTTGCTCCTCAGTACGGTTCGGTCACGACCAGGGTCGAGGTCATGATCTGATAATCGCCGGTGAGCGAGTCGGCCCGAAGCCCCAGGCCAAGGCCGGTGGTCGGGAAGATCGGCTTCGCCGTGGTGCAGATCCGCACGACCATGATCTGGTTGGCGCTGCCGGCCGAGACCTTGCCGGATTCCAGGCTGACCAGCTTGCCATTGCCATCGCCGCAATAGGCATTGTCGCCCGGGATGACCCAGGTCGAGGTGTTGACCGGCGCGATCCAGACCTTCAGCTTGCTTTTGCAGTCGCCCAGGATCGGGGTCGCGTCGCAGATCAGGTCGCGCAGCTTGTCATGGTTGATTTCGGCAATGTTTCCAAGGCGGAAGTCGCGCATCACCAGATCAAGGCCGCGGTCCATCGAGACATAGCGCAGCGTGTAATAGCCCGCCTCGACCGAGGCCATGAAGATGCCCACCACGACCGGCACGAACATCACGAATTCGATCGTGGCGGTTCCGTCTTCGCGCCGCCACAGACGGCGCAGGCGCCGGGCCATGCGCGACAGCAGGGGGCGTGTCATTGCGTCAGCCTCAACTGGCTGAGGTTCGAGGCGATGAGCGCGAAGGCCGTCTTGATTTCAAGGCCGTTCACATCGAAGAAATAGGTCGAGGACGGGCTTGAGGCGCAGTTGCGGATCGCATTCGCGCCGCGGTTGTCGGTCTCGAACGCGATGCCGTAAACCAGCATACCCTTGCTTTTGGCCTGGGCGCAGATGTCGTTCAGGTTGGCGTCCATGGTGGGCGTGTTGTCGTGGGTGTTGGTCCAGTCAAGATAGCTGCGGAACTTGTTCTTCCATTCGGCATAGGTGGTGTTCATGCAGCTTGTGGTCGTGCACAGGGCGCGGGCGTAAAGCTGCCAGGCCACCCAGTCGGTATGGGCGTAGGACCAGACCTCGTTCCAGGAAAGCCGGGTGGTGTTCGTATAGGTCGCCGTGGTGGAATAGCAGGCCGAGCCCGAGGGGGCGGTGCCGTTCCAGGGCCGGGAATGCCAGGCGCCAAGGTGCGGAACATAGAAGGGGCGGCTGTTGCACAGCTTGGTGGTGGTCGAGGAATCGACCTTGCTGGCCACGAAGATCGACATGTATTTGTCGTTCGCGCGCCAGATGTCCGATTTCGTGGTGCCGAGATAGGTGTCCGAGAACCGCTCCTGGTCGAAGTTGGCGCCGTCTGTCATCAGCACGATGACCTTGAGCGTTTCCTTGTCGCCATAGTCGGCCGGGCGGGTGCTGAAATAGGCCGGAATGTCGCCCGAGGTGACCATCGATTCCGTGATGCCGCGCGAGGTGGGGTCAAGCAGATAGGTGCCCCATTTCATGCCAAGGTCGATGGAGGTTGCGCCAACCGGAACAAGCCCGTCGATCTGTGCCTTCAGGGTTGTCTTGTTGTTGTTGTGCATCCGCACATAGTTTCCGGCGACCGGGCTGCACCAGAGGTTCGTATACAGCTTCCGCGTGGTGTCCCACTGGGGCTCCACGATCGCGACATAGCTGGTCGGGGTTGACATGTTCGTGGCCCAGGCCTGACCGAAGGGCGATTGCTTGATCGGCGTCGTGCGCGAAATCGTGGTGGTGCCGTAGGTATTGGTGGGCAGGTTCAGGCAATATGATTTCCCGGTCGCCCCGTTCGGCTGGCTGGTCGGGAATGTGTGCCCGCCGTTCACGTTGAATTTCGAGATCAGCGTCGGCCCAAGGTTCACCTGGCCGTTATAGGGCACGATGGTGATCGAGATCTTGTTCTCGGTATCGTTCTCAAGGACCGTATCGACGAAATCCTTTGCCGCCGACTTGAGGTTGTTGATGCGGCTGATCGTGTTGTACATTGACCCGGAAACGTCGAGAACCAGCGCGATTTCCACATTGGTGACCCGCTGTTCGGCCTGGCTGACGTTCAGCGCCTCCAGATAGGGCACGTCCATCATCGACATGAAGTGGTTGGGCGAATTCACCGTTGCCTTGGCGGTGACGGTGCGCGAGTTCATCGCCTGCTGGACATCGACGGTGTCAAGCTCCTCGTCGAGGCCGGATTTCTTGAACCAGTCCTCAACGACCGCGGTCGGGTTCAGCGTCTGTTTCAGGCTGGCCGCGGCAAGGGTGGCGCGGTCCATGGTGTTCTGCACCGAGACGCGCTTGGTTTCGAAGCGCATCATGTCAACCGCGATGCCGCCGATCAGGATCATCAGGAAGAAGAAGATCAGGATATGGACGGCCATCACCCCTGATGTGTCGCGGGCAAATCGGGCAGAGCGGCGGCCCAGTCCGTGCAATGCAATCCGCAGAAGGTTCTTCATGCCGGGCATCCTGTCAGGTCAAATTCATGTCCGAATGGAACAGGGACGTGAGTATTCTACCGGATTAGAGGGAGTCATCGGCCAAATTGTGGCGAGTCCGGGTCTGAGAGCCGACAATTGTGGGTTGAGGAAACGATTTGTACGGGTTTTCGGGATTGATGCCGGGCTGGCAACCGGCGCCCTCAACCCCCGATTGTGTCTGTGCGTCCGGCGCGCAGCATGGCGCTCGCCGGTGGCGAATCGGAGTGCCGGAACAGACTTCACAATGACGACGCAGAGGGTTGCCGTCAGGCATTTCGACAGATGCGCGACAGGTTTCGCTTGGCTATGATGCAGCGGTCGGCGGGCGAGGGGCCCGGAATGTGCCGGCACAGGGAGGATAGTAGTTATGACAGTGGCCACCCACGAGCCGGGCTTCCGCGACTCGGTCGATCTGATGTTCAATCGCGCGGTGCGCCTGATGGACCTGAGCCCTGGTCTGGAACAGAAGATCCGGGTCTGCAATTCGACCTACACCGTCCGTTTCGGTGTGCGCCTGCGCGGCAAGATCGAAACCTTCGTCGGCTATCGCTCGGTCCATTCCGAGCATATGGAGCCGGTCAAGGGCGGCATCCGCTTCGCCACCTCGGTCAACCAGGACGAGGTGGAGGCGCTGGCGGCGCTGATGACCTACAAATGCGCGCTGGTGGAAACGCCGTTCGGCGGTTCGAAGGGCGGGCTGTGCATAGACCCGCGCGCCTGGGAAGAGCATGAGCTGGAACAGATCACCCGGCGCTTTGCCTATGAGCTGATCAAGCGCGACCTGATCCATCCGGCGCAGAACGTGCCGGCGCCCGACATGGGCACGGGCGAGCGCGAGATGGCCTGGATCGCCGACCAGTATGCGCGGATGAACACCACCGACATCAACGCCAAGGCCTGCGTCACCGGCAAGCCGCCCCATGCCGGCGGGATTCAGGGCCGGGTCGAGGCGACGGGCCGCGGCGTGCAGTTCGCGCTGCGCGAATTCTTCCGCCACCCCGAGGACGTGGCCAAGGCCGGCCTGTCGGGCGGTCTGGAAGGCAAGCGCGTGATCGTGCAGGGCCTGGGCAACGTGGGCTATCACGCGGCCAAGTTCCTGAGCGAGGAAGACGGCTGCAAGATCATTGCCATCATCGAACGCGACGGCGCGCTGCTGAACGACGCCGGGCTGGAGATCGAGGCGGTCAAGGCGCATATGGCGGCCACGGGCGGGCTGAAGGGCTTTGCCGGTGCCACGCATGTGGCCGATGGTGCGGCGGTTCTGGAACAGGACTGCGACCTGCTGATCCCGGCGGCCATGGAAGGCGTGATCCATCTGGACAATGCCGCGCGCATCAAGGCGCCGCTGATCATCGAGGCCGCGAACGGCCCCATCACCTATGGCGCCGATGAAATCCTGCGCAAGAAGGGCACGATCATCATTCCCGACCTCTATGCCAACGCGGGCGGGGTGACGGTTTCGTACTTCGAATGGGTCAAGAACCTGAGCCACATCCGCTTTGGCCGGATGCAGCGGCGGGCCGAGGAATCGCGGTCGCGGCTGCTGGTCGAGGAGCTGGAGCGGCTGTCGGCCGACAAGGGCCTGGGCTGGACGCTGGGCCCGGACTTCAAGCAAAAGTTCCTGACCGGATCGGACGAACTGGCGCTGGTGCGTTCGGGCCTGGATGACACGATGCGCACCGCCTATCAGGCGATGCGCGAGATCTGGCATTCGCGTGCGGATGTCGAGGATCTGCGCGTGGCCGCCTATATCGTGGCCATCGACCGGGTGGCCAAGACCTACCGCTCGAAGGGCCTGTAAGCCCGCGCCCTAATGGGAATGTCCATGGTCGTGCCCGCAGGAACGGGCGTGGCCATGGGCATCGCCCGCCGATCCGGCGCGCATCTCGGCCAGCGCGTGGCGCAGGATCTGCACGGCGGAAGACAGGAACAGCCCCGACATCGCCGCCGCGACCACAAGGTCGGGCCAGGGCGTTGCCGTCAGCCCCACCAGCAGCGCCGCGCCCATCACCGCGACATTGCCCACGGCATCGTTGCGCGAACACAGCCAGACCGACCGGACATTGGCATCGCCGTTGCGGTAGCGCATCAGGATCAGCACGCTGGACAGGTTGGCGGCCAGCGCCAGCGCCCCGACCACGCCCATGACTTCGGCCCGCGGCAGGCCGGGGCCGAAGAACAGCCACAGGGTAGAGCCGAACACCCACAGCCCCATGGCCAGCAGCGACAGCCCCTTGGCCATCGCCACCCGCGCCCGGGTGGCCAGCGGCCGCCCGATCACCCAGAGCGACAGGCCATAGGTCGCGGCATCGGCCAGAAAGTCCAGCGCATCGGCCCGCAGCGCCTGCGACCCGGCCAGCGCCCCCGCCCAGAGTTCCACCCCGAACATGGCCCCATTCAGCCCGATCACCGCCCAGAGCGCGCGGCGGTAGGCCGCTGACTGCCCGTCAAAATTCACCTCATGGCCACACGCGGCAGACATGCCCGATCTCCTGTTTTCTTTCCGGTGAGTCGGGCGTAACCTCTACAGCGACTGTAGAGGCAAGGGGAAAGTGATGCGCGAGGTGACAATCGGCGAGGCGGCCCGCGAAAGCGGCGTCAAGGTCACGACCATCCGCTTCTACGAAGGGCGCGGGCTGTTGCCGGCCCCGCCCCGCAGCGATGGCGGGCAACGCCTTTACGGCGCGGATGACATCGCGCGGCTGCGCTTCATCCGCCATGCACGCGACCTTGGCTTCGACATGGCCGCGCTGGCCGATCTGCTGGATCTGGCCGGCCACCCCGACGCGCCCTGTGACAATGCCGACCGGCTGGCGCGCGACCGGCTGGTCGATGTGCGCCGCCGCATCGACGCGCTGCGCGCGCTGGAGTCCGAGCTGGAACGGATGATCACCGCCTGCCAGCATGACCGGGTGGCCCGCTGCGCCGTGATCGAAAGCCTGGCCGACCATGCCCATTGCGGCGGCCCCCATGCACGACTGGACTGACGCGCCGCCGGGGGCTGCGTCACCCGGACACAGCCTTGTGATGCCGGGGGCGGGACTGAAAGCGACAGCCTTTGTCGCGGTTGGGCAGGCTTGGCGCCGCCGCGCCTTGCAAACCGGGGACAAAGCCGGTTCACTGGGACCGGAACGACGGGAGCGGCAGGATGCGCTATTCGGGCCTGAAGGTCATTACCGAGGGGCTATTCGGCAACAAGGGGTGGAAACCCGCCTGGCGCAACCCGGCCCCGAAGCCGGCCTATGATGCCATCGTGATCGGCGGCGGCGGGCACGGGCTTTCCACCGCCTATTACCTGGCCAAGAACCACGGGCTGACCAATATCGCCGTGCTGGAGAAGGGCTATCTGGGCGGCGGCAACGTGGGGCGCAACACCACCATCGTGCGCGCCAACTATTTCCTGCCGGGCAACCAGGAATTCTACAGCCATTCGCTGAAGCTGTGGGAGGGTCTGGAATCCGAGCTGAATTACAACGTGATGCACAGCCAGCGCGGGCTGATCAACCTGTTCCATTCCGATGGCCAGCGCGATGCCTTTGCCCGGCGCGGCAATGCGATGATCACGCAGGGCGACGATGCCATCCTGCTGGACCGCGACGGCGTGCGTGAACTGCTGCCCTGGCTGGATTTCGAACAGACGCGCTTTCCCATCTATGGCGGGCTTCTGCACCCGCGCGGCGGCACGGCGCGGCATGACGCGGTGGCCTGGGGCTATGCGCGCGGCGCCGACCGGCGCGGCGTGGACCTGATCCAGAACTGCGAAGTGACCGGCATCGACATCGAGGGCGGCAAGGTCGTGGGCGTGCAGACCACGCGCGGCCCGATCCGGGCGCCCAAGGTCGGCATCGTGGTGGCCGGACGGTCCAGCCAGGTGGCGGCCATGGCCGGGATGCGGCTTCCGATCGAAAGCCATGTGCTGCAGGCCTTCGTCACCGAGGGGCTGAAGCCGGTGATCAACCATGTGATCAGCTTCGGCATGGGGCATTTCTACATCAGCCAGTCCGACAAGGGCGGTCTGGTGTTCGGCGGCGATCTGGACTTCTACGCCAGCTACGCTGCGCGGGGGAACCTGCCGATGGTGGAACATGTGATGGAAGCGGGCATGACGCTGATGCCGATGATCGGCCGCGCCCGTGTGCTGCGCAGTTGGGGCGGCATCATGGACATGTCGCCGGATGGCAGCCCCATCATCGACAAGACCCATGTCGAGGGGCTGTATCTTGACTGCGGCTGGAACTACGGCGGCTTCAAGGCGGTGCCGGCCAGCGGCTGGTGTATGGCGCATCTGATGGCGACCGACACCCCGCATGAGGTGGCCCGTCGCTTCCGCCTTGACCGTTTCGCGACCGGGCATCTTCTGGATGAAGAAGGCACCGGCAGCCAGCACAACCTGCATTGACCGCCATGCCTCATGTTCACCCGAAACGCCTCGCCAGACTGCCGGTTGCCTCCGGCGGGGGTATTTTTGCCAAGATGAAGTGGCAGGGTTTCATCTTGGCCCAAATACCCCGGGGTGAGGCCCGCAGGGCCGAGGGGCAGCGCCCCTTGGCAACGCCGGCCCCGAAGGAGACCACCCGATGCGCCTGAAATGCCCCCTTTGCGGCGAACGTGACCGGCGGGAGTTCTATTACTCCGGCGCGGCCGATTACCTGTCGCGCCCCGAGGCCGGGGCCGCGCCCGCGGCCTGGGACGACTATCTGCACAACCGCGACAACCCGGCCGGGGTGACGCGCGACCTGTGGTATCACGAACAGGGCTGCGCGCAGTGGCTGGTGGTCACGCGCAACACGGTGACGCATGAGATCACCGCCGTCGAGCTGGTTGCCGGGAGGGCCGCGGAATGAGGGTCGAGGGCAAGGGCATCATCGACCGCAGCCACCCGCTGCGCTTTACCTTCGACGGCAAGAGCTATGGCGGCTATCGCGGCGACACGCTGGCCTCGGCATTGCTGGCCAATGACGTGCGGCTGATGGGGCGCAGCTTCAAGTATCACCGCCCGCGCGGCCCGTTGACCGCCGGCAGCGAAGAGCCGAACGCGCTGGTCGAGATCCATGGCAAGACCAACCAGACGCCGAACGTCCGCGCGACCATGCTGGAAGTGTTCGACGGGCTGGATGTCCGCAGCCAGAACCGGATGGGCACGCTGAAATATGACCTGCTTGAGGTCAACGACCTGCTGGCGCCGTTCCTGAGCGCGGGGTTCTATTACAAGACCTTCATGTGGCCGCGGGCCTTCTGGGAACGGGTCTATGAGCCGGTGATCCGCCGGGCGGCGGGCCTGGGCAGCCTGTCGGGCAAGCATGACGAGGGCGTTTACGAGAAAGCCTGGGCCTGGTGCGACCTGCTGGTGATCGGGGCCGGGCCGACCGGGCTGATGGCGGCGCTGACGGCGGCGCGGGCGGGGGCGCAGGTCATCCTGGCCGACGAGAACCCGCTGCTGGGCGGGCGTCTGGTCGGTGACGGCGGCACCCTGGGCGGCGAGCCGGCGGCGATCTGGGTGGCCGGCGTCGAGGCGGAGCTGCGGTCAATGCCGAACGTGCGGGTGATGACGCGCACCACCGTGACCGGCGCCTATGACAACGGCACCTTCGGCGCGCTGGAGCGGGTGGGGCTGCACCGCCCGGCCCGGCCGAACCTGCCGCGCGAATGTTTCTGGCGCATCGTCGCGAAGCGCGCGGTTCTGGGCGCGGGCGCGCTGGAACGCCCGATCGCCTTTCCCGACAATGACCGGCCCGGCATCCTGCTGACCAGCGCGGTGCGCACCTATCTGAACCGCTTTGGCGTGGTGCCGGGGCGGCGGGTCACCATCTTTGACGGCAGCGAGGCCGGCCGCGTTCTGGCGCGCGAGCTGATGGCCGCCGGGGTGCAGGTGGCGGCGATCATCGACCCGCGCGCCGAGGCTTCGGGGCTGGAGGATTGCCCGGTGCATCTGGGCGCGCAGGTGGTGGGCAGCCGGGGCCGCCTTGGCCTGCGGGCGATCACCGTGCGCAAGGGGGCCGAGACCTTCGAGATCGAGACCGACTGTCTGGCCATGTCGGGCGGCTGGAACCCCAGCCTGCACCTGACCTGCCACATGAACGGACGCCCGCGCTGGTCGGAGGACATCATGGCCTTCGTGCCGATGGAGGGCGCGGTGCCGGGGCTGACGGCGGCGGGGGCGGCGGCGGGCCGCTTCTCGACCCATGCGGCGCTGGGCGATGGCAAGGCCGCCGCGACGGCCGCGCTGAAGGATCTGGGGATGGCGGTGCCCGACCTGCCGCTGCCGGCGGCCGAGGATGCGCCCTATGAGCCGCGCGCCCTGTGGGACGTGGGCGGCGAGGGGCGGGCCTGGATCGACTTTGCCAATGACGTGACGACCAAGGACGTGCGTCTGGCGGCCAAGGAGAACTATACCTCGGTCGAGCACATGAAGCGCTATACCACGCAGGGCATGGCGCCGGATCAGGGCAAGTCGTCGAATGTGGCGGCGCTGGCCGTGCTGGCCGATGCCACCGGCCGTTCGATCGCCGATACCGGGATCACCACCTTCCGGCCGCCCTTCGTGCCGGTGTCCATCGCCTCGATGGGGGCGGGCGGGCGCGGGGCGGGCTTTGCGCCGCAACGCTTCCTGACCAGCGATCAGGCCAGCCGCGACCGGGGCGCGCCGATGATCGAGGCGGGGCTGTGGTATCGGCCCAGCTATTTTCCGAAGCCGGGCGAGACGGGCTGGAAGGAAGCCTGCGACCGCGAGGTTGGCTGGGTGCGCACCGCAGTGGGCGTGGCCGATGTGTCCACTTTGGGCAAGATCGACATCCAGGGCCGCGATGCGGCGCGGTTTCTGGATTTCGTCTATACCAACACCTTCAGCACCCTGCCGGTGGGCCGGGTCCGCTATGGGCTGATGCTGCGCGAGGACGGGATGGTGCTGGATGATGGCACCACGGCGCGGCTGGGGGAAAACCATTTCCTGATGACCACCACCACCGCCGCCGCCGGGCTGGTGATGCGGCATCTGGATTTCGTGCATCAGGCCTTCTGCGCCGATTGGGATCTGCGCTTCCTCAGCGTCACCGAAAGCTGGGCGCAGTTCGCCGTGGCCGGGCCGATGGCGCGGGCGCTGCTGAATGCCACGCTGGATGCGCCCTTGGGCGATCTGCCCTTCATGGGGGTGACGACGGTGCGCGTCGGCGGGGTCGAGGCGCGGTTGTTCCGCATCTCGTTCAGCGGGGAAGAGGGCTATGAGCTGGCCGTTCCCACCCGCTATGGCGAGGCGCTGTTCCGCGATCTGGTTGGCCGGGCCGAGACCATGGGCGGCGGTCCCTACGGGATGGAGGCGCTGAACGTGCTGCGGATCGAGAAAGGCTTCATCACCCATGCCGAGATTCACGGCCGGGTGACCGCCTTCGACATTGGCATGGAGAAGATGGTCAGCGCCAAGAAGGACTGTATCGGCAAGGCGGCGGCGCAGCGGCCGGGGCTGACGGGACCGGAACGCCAGCAGCTTGTGGGGCTGAAGACCCATGCGCCGCTGACGGCGGGGGCGCATCTGTTCCGGCCCGGCGCGGTGGTCGAACCGGCGACGGACGAAGGCTATGTCACCAGCGTCTGCTGGTCGCCCACGCTGAACTGCTGGCTGGCGCTGGCCTTCCTGGCCGATGGCCGGGCGCGGCATGGCGAACAGATCCGGCTGGTGGATCACCTGCGGGACATCGACGTTACCTGCGAGGTGACGGGGCCGGTGTTCCTGGACCCGGACGGAGGGCGGATGCGTGCCTGAACTGATTGCAAAACAGGCCTGGGCGGGACAGGCGTCGGTGACGAAGGCCGGTCTCAGCCTGGTGCCGCTGGAGGACCGGGCGATCTGGTCGGTGGCGCTGTTTCCCGGCGGGGCCGAGGCGGCGGGTGCCGTGCTGGCGCCGCTGGGCCTGGGCTTTCCGCAGCCGAACCGCTGGGTTTCGGCGGGGGCGGCGCGGCTGGTCTGGACCGGGCGCGATCAGGCCTTCCTGATGGGGGCCGAGCCGCCGGCAGGTCTGGCCGGTGCGGCCGCGGTGACGGATCAGTCTGGCGGCTGGGCCGGGGTGGCGCTGTCGGGGCCGGGGCTTGCGCAGGCGCTGGCGCGGCTGGTGCCGGTGGACCTGACGCCGGCGGCCTTTCCCGAAGGGGCGGCGATCCGGGCGCCGGTCAACCACATGTCGGCGGTGATCCTGCGGACGGGGGCGGAGGCGGTTGAAATCTGGGTGTTCCGGTCGATGGCACGGACCCTGTGGCACGAGCTGGCCGAGGTGCTGGATCGGCTTGAGGCGCGGATCGCGATCAAGGGCTGAGGAAGGATTTTCTACCGCATATCGCGGCAGTGGAAGAACGCGGTGGCGAAATCCGGCGCAGCGGATGATTTGTCACTGGCGCGTCACGGGCGCAGTGTTTACACGCTTTCTGAAAGACACATTCAGGAAAGCTGAAGATGGCGCCCGACGGTCAGACCCTTGCCCCCAATGTTCACGAGGCCGAATCCATTCCCGAAGCGGCGCGGGCCGAGATCGACCGGCTGCTGAATTCGGGCGACCTGTTCCGCTATACCGCGCCGAAGGATGCGCCGGTGGCGCTGCTGGAGGCAGAGTTCGCGGCGCTTCTGGGCGCGCGCTATGCGCTGGCGGTATCGTCCTGTTCGGCGGCGCTGTTCCTGTCGCTCAAGGCGCTGGACCTGCCCAAGGGCGCCAAGGTGCTGATCCCGGCCTTTACCTTTGCCGCCGTGCCGTCATCAGTCGTGCACGCCGATTGCGTGCCGGTGTTGGTGGAAGTGGGCGCGAACTACCGCGTGGACATGGCCGATTTCGCGGCCAAGCTGCCCGGGGCCGATGCGGTGATGATTTCCCACATGCGCGGGCACACGTCTGACATGGATGCGATCATGGACCTGGCCGATGCGGCCGGTATCCCGGTGATCGAGGATGCGGCGCACAGCCTGGGCACCGTCTGGGGCGGGCGCAACATCGGCACCATCGGCAAGGTGGGCTGCTTCAGCTTCCAGTCCTACAAGATGGTGAACGCGGGCGAGGGTGGCATCCTGATCACCGACGATCCCGAGGTGGCGGCGCGGGCGATCATCATGTCGGGCGCCTATGAGGAAAACTGGAAGAAGCACCCGGGCCTGTCCAACAGTTGCGCGCATTGGCAGAACAAGCTGCCGCTTTATAACTTGCGGATGCAGAACCTGTCGGCGGCGGTGATCCGGCCGCAACTGCCGCTGGTGGCCGAGCGGGTGGAAAAGGGCCGGGCGAACCACGACCGGGTGGCGGACATGCTGAACGCCTGCCCCTGGCTGCGGGTGCCCGATCCGCTGAAACCCGAACAGCGCGCGCCGGATTCCATCCAGTTCAACCTTGTGGGCGACTGGACCGACGAAGAGGCGGTGGCCTTCCAGACCGCCGCCAAGCAGCGCGGCGTTTCGGTGCAGGTCTTCGGCCTGTCGGAAGGCAATGCGCGGGCGTTCTGGAACTGGCAGTTCCTGGGCGAGGTGCCCGAGCTGCCGCAGACCCGCGCCATGCTGATGCGCGCCTGCGACGTGCGCCTGCCCACCCGTCTGAGCGCGGCGGAACTGGATTTCATCGCCAACGCGATCCTGGGCGCGGCCGAGGCCGTCAAGGGCTGAGGCGCCGCCCGGTTACAGGACCGACAGGCTGTCCCCGATGAACGGGTAGGCCGCGCGCATCGGCGCGACCACCTCTTCCGCGATCAGCGCGCGCAGGCGGTGCGCGATCAGATCGGGAATGTCGCGCAGCACGCCCGCGCGGGCCTGCAGCGACAGCGTGCGGTCCAGCGGCGCGAAGGGCAGGGGCTGCACCTCGATCTCGGCGCGGAAGCGGCGGGCCTGATGCAGCGCCAGCGGCGTGAGAATGGCCCAGCCGGCACCGGCCGCCACCATGGCCAGAATCGCGTGATAGCTGTCCAGTTCAAAGCGCGAGGCGGGCTTCACGCCCAGCCGCGACAGGTGGCTGGCGATCTGGCGCCCGATCAGATGGCGGGCGGAATACTGGATCAGCGGCAGGTCGCCGGGGGCCTGCCCGCGCGGGCAGACGGCAACGAAGGGATCGCGCAGGATCGGGTGAACCTCGCGCGGGGCGGCCTCGGCGGCGGTGTCGCCGGGCAGGTCGGTGGCGACGATCACGTCCAGCGCGCGGGCGTCAAGCTGGTCAAGCAGCCGGTGCGACGGGCCGGTTTCCAGCAGGAAGCGGCAGCCTTTCAGTTCTTCCGACAGGCCCGACAGCAGGCGGGGCGTCACATCGGCCTCGAAATCCTCGATCATGCCAAGGCGCAGGGTTGTCAGACCGGCCAGATCGGCGCGGGCCAGTTCGGCGCGGGCCTCAAGTGCTGCGTTCAGCATCACCTGCGCGTGGCGGCGGAACATGGTTCCGGCGGGCGTCATCCGCATCGGCCGGGCGCCGCGATCCAGCAGCAGCGCGCCAAGCGCGGTTTCCAGACCGGAAAGCTGCTGGCTGACGGCGGAGGGGCTGACGCCCAGACGCCGCGCCGCAGCGGAAATGGCGCCTTCCTCGGCCGCGGCGAGAAAGACTTCGATCCCCCAGAGGGTGACGCGGCCCTCGGCCTCGGCCATCGGTCAGAGCTTGGACAGCTTGGCCTGCAGTTCGGCGAGCTGTTTCTTGATCTCGGCAATGTCGTCGGGCTTGTCGGCGCTGTCGTCTTCACGCGCGGGGCCCGACGCGGCCCAGCCGGGCAGGCCGCCCATCATCGACTTGAGGAACACTTCCTGCTGCTTGCGCAGGGCATCGAAGCCGGGAACGGCGGCCATCGGATTGGGGAAGGCGGACAGGTTTTCCACCATCTTGGTCTGGCTTTCGCGCAGCATGTCGAAGCTGGCCTGCAGGAATTGCGGCATGACCGACTGCATCCCGGTGGCATAGCTGCGGACCAGATCGGTCAGCACGTTCACCGGCAGCACGTTCTCGCCCTTGGATTCGTGTTCGGCAACGATCTGCAACAGATACTGCCGGGTCAGGTCATCGCCGGATTTCAGATCGACGATCTGCACCTCGCGGCCCTGCCGGATGAAGCCTGCAATGTCTTCCAGCGTCACATAATCCGAGGTTTCGGTATTGTAGAGGCGCCGGCTGGCATAGCGCTTGATCAGAAGCGGCTTGTCGGTATCGGCCATGCACGGACCCCCCTGGACTACGGCACGCTTTTGCGTGTGCAGAGAAGCTTAGGGCAGGGCCGCAGAAAAAAGCAAGGGCGGGCTCAGGAAGAGCCCGCCCGCTGATCTTTCGACAAGGG
Organism: Fuscovulum blasticum DSM 2131; assembly: GCF_003034965.1. Classification (GTDB taxonomy): domain Bacteria; phylum Pseudomonadota; class Alphaproteobacteria; order Rhodobacterales; family Rhodobacteraceae; genus Pseudogemmobacter; species Pseudogemmobacter blasticus. The sequence continues at coordinate 70,771 of NZ_PZKE01000013.1, forward strand.
CTGCGCGCGACAGGGAGCGAAGCCGCGCAGCCGGTCGGAAGACTTACTTCGCGGCCGAAGCGGCGGCCTTCTTGGCGGCCGTGGTCACTTCGTTGGTGGCCTTCTTCACGACGGCGGTGGCGTCTTCCGACACTTCCTTGCCCGCAGCCAGCATCAGCTCGACGGTTTCCATCTGAACCTTCTTCGCCACTTCGGCAAAGGCGGCCAGGTTTTCGGCGGCCATCTCGGCAGCGGCCGACGCGTAGTCGGTCACCGACTTGGTGTAGTCGACCGGGTCAGCCTTGGCCTTGGCCATGTCGCCCAGCTTCGCCAGGGTGTCCTTGGTCCACTTGGCGGTGATTTCGGTCGACTTCTCAGCCGCCTCGATGGCGACCTTCGAGAACTTCTCGCCGAAAGCGGCCTGGGTCTTGAACGCGTTCTGGAAGGCCGAGGCGTCAACCGGGAAAGCGGCCATCATGTCCTGGAACGCCTTGGTCATGTCGGGGGTCTTGGTCATCTGGGTATCTCCTAATGCCGGACACTGGCCGGATTTCATGAGAAACATATACATGCTGCGGTGCAGCATTTCAAGTATTTTTCTGCAATGCAGCATTGCGCCCGGCGCCTTGGCGGGGCCAGAGCGCGGCCTTTCGTCCCGGCGGCAAAAGGCAAGGCCGCAAGCACTTGACGAAACGAGATTTCCCCGCAGCCGGACCCATGCCGACAGCGGGAAAGCCCCACGGGCGCAAGGCCGGACCGCAGGGCGGACCGGCCGGGTTTCGCTGCGACTTGCCGCGAATCAGGGGGCCGTCAGCGCCGGCACGGCGGTCACATACACCCCGGGGGCCGGGGCCAGAACCGGGTGAACGCTGTCGCCGGGGATGCGGGCCGCCACCATCGGGCCGGAAGCCTTGGCCAGCCAGGCGCCCCAGCGCGGCCACCAGCTTCCCTTGTGGAACTCGGCGCCGGCTTTCCAGTCTTCCGGGGTTCCGGTCACCGGGGCAGGGCTGACGTAATGGCCATACTTGTCGCGGCCGGGCGGGTTGATGATCCCGGCGATATGGCCGCTTTCGGACAGGATGAAGGTTTTGGACTTCGATCCCATCTGCTTCACCCCGTTGAAGCTGCCGCGCCATTGGGCAATGTGGTCGGTCTCGCAGGCCACGGCGCACAGCGGCACGGTCACGTCCTTCAGACTGACCGGCTTGCCGAACACCTGGAACTCGCCCTTGGCAAAGCCGTCGCGCTGGCACAGGCCGCGCAGGTATTCCACCGCCATTTTCGCGGGCAGGTTGGTGCCGTCGCCGTTCCAGTAGAGCAGGTCGAAGGCGGGCGGCGCCTCGCCCAGCATGTAGGACTTGATCGCCGGGCTGTAGATCAGGTCGTTCGAGCGCAGGAAGGAAAAGGTCCGCGCCATGTAAAGCCGCGACAGGATGCCGTCCTGTGCGGTCTGGCGTTCGATCCCGTCCACGAAATCATCGGTCAGGAACACGCCCACTTCGCCCGGTTCCGAGAAATCGGTCATGGTGGTGAAGAAGGTTGCGGTCTTGACGGTCTTGTCACCGGCCTTGTGCAGATGCGCCAGCGTCAGGCCCAGCGTGGTGCCGGCGATGCAGTAGCCGACGGCATTGACCTGCTCCTCGCCGGTGATGCGGCGCACCTCGGCCATGGCCCGCAGATAGCCGTCGCGGATATAGTCGTCCAACCCGACATCGGCATAGCTGGAATCGGGGTTGACCCAACTGACGACAAACAGGGTGAAGCCCTGATCGACGATCCACTTGATCAGCGAATTCGCCGGCTTCAGGTCCATGATGTAGAACTTGTTGATCCAGGGCGGGAAGATCAGCAGCGGCGTCTTGTGAACCTTTTCGGTGGTCGGCGTATACTGGATCAGCTCGAACATGCGGTTGCGGTAGACAACCGCCCCCGGCGTGGTTGCCAGATTGGCGCCCACACGGAACGCCTCGCGGTCGGCCAGCGTGACGACGACCTCGCCGTTGTTCGCCTCGATGTCGCGGACCAGATTCTCAAGCCCCTGCACCAGACTTTCGCCATCGGTGGCCACCGCGCGTTCCAGCGCATCGGGGTTGGTGCCCAGGAAATTCGTCGGGCTGAACATGTCGACGATCTGGCGGGTGAAGTATTCGACCCGGCGCTTGTCTTCCGGCGGCAGGCTTTCCATGTCGCCCACGGCGGTGCTGACGGCCTCGGCGTTCAGCAGATACTGCTGCTTGAGGAAGTTGAAATAGGGGTGGCTGTCCCACAGCGGATTGGAAAAGCGGCGGTCTTTCGGGCCGGGGTCTTCGGGCGCGCGGAATTCGCCCTTGGCCAGCACCTGCTGGGCCTCGACGTAATGCTTCAGCGTCTTGCCCCAGTAGCTGATCTGATGTTCCAGAACACGGGCGGGGTTCTGCATCATCTCGGCGAAATAGGCGGCGGCGGCCTTCATGTAGACATCGGTTGACGGCCCGTTCAGCGCGGCGTCATGCAGCCGCCGCTGCCCCAGCGCCGAGGCAAGACGTTTTGACAACTCCTCCATCCTCGCGAGATTTGCGTTCAGCCGTTCCTGCCGAATCCCCGAGTCATCGGATTCTGTTGCCATCGTCACTCATCCCCCCTATCGTCGCTGCTGTGCAGCATCGCGTCACCGGCCCGTTGGGACACACGACGATGCGTGTTGGTCCCGCCCGGGCTTGGAGACGGTAGATGAAGTATATGACCACCTACGACCTCATGGAAAGCGCTCGCAACACGAACGAGTGGCTTGGGGCCACCGCCCGTGCGATGGCAAGCTATCCGATCTTCGCGCTTTCGATGAACCCGATGCTGCCGCTGATGGCCGCCTGGGGCGAGGTGACGGAGCGAACCTTCTCGCGCATGGTGGCCAAGCCTGACTGGGGCATCCGGTCCATCGTGGGGCCGGAAGGGCAGGATCACCTGGTCGACATCAGGACCGTGGTGGAAAAGCCTTTCGGAAACCTGATCCAGTTCTTCGTGCGCCGCCGTGAACCGATGGCGCGCAAGATCCTGCTGGTGGCGCCGATGTCGGGCCATTACGCCACGCTTCTGCGGTCTACCGTGGCCTCGCTGCTGCCCGATGCCGATGTCTATGTGACCGACTGGCACAATGCGCGCGACATTCCGGTCAGCGCCGGCAAGTTCGATGTCGAGGATTACACGCTTTACCTTGTCGAATTCATGCGGGCGCTGGGGCCGGATACGCATGTGATCGCGATCTGCCAACCCGCGCCGCTGACGCTGGCCGCCACCGCCTATCTGGCGGCGGAAGAGCCGGCGGCGCAGCCGCGCAGCCTGACGCTGATCGGCGGGCCGATCGACCCGGACGCCGCCGCGACCGAAGTCACCGATTTCGGCCGCCGCGTCACCATGGGCCAGCTTGAACAGACCGCGATCCAGCGCGTCGGCTTCAAGTACAAGGGCGCGGGGCGGCTGGTCTATCCGGGCCTGCTGCAACTGGCCGGGTTCATCTCGATGAATTCCGACCGCCATTCCGCAGCCTTCCGCGAACAGATCATGAAGGTGGCGCGGGGCGAGGCCGGCGATCACGACGCCCACAACCGGTTCTACGATGAGTATCTGGCCGTGATGGACATGACGGCGGAATTCTACCTGTCCACGGTCGAACGCATCTTCAAGAATCGCGAGATTGCGCTGAACCAGTTCGTCGTGGCGGGCAAGAAGGTGGACATCGGCGCCATCACCCAGGTCGCGGTGAAAACGGTCGAAGGTGCGAATGACGACATCAGCGCGCCGGGGCAATGCGTGGCCGCGCTGGACCTGCTGACCGGCCTGCCGGCCGAAAAGAAGGCCAGCCACCTGGAACCGGGCGCGGGCCATTACGGCATCTTTGCCGGCAAGAGCTGGCGGTTGAACATCCGCCCGCTGGTGCTGAGCTTCATCGACGCCAATTCGGGTGCGCCGGCGGCCGAACCGCCGGTGCGGCTGGCGGCATCCAACTAGGCCGGGCGGCAGTTTCCACCCGCGCAACCGCCTTCAGCGCAGGAACAGCGGCCCGGCAAGGAAATCGCGCAGGGCCGCGCTGACGGCTTCGGGCTGTTCAAGCTGGGGCAGGTGGCCCGCGCCTTCGATCACCACCAGCCGGCCAAAGGGCATCAGCCCGGCCATGAAATCCTGCCGGCGCGGCGGCACCAGCGTATCGGCGGCGCCGGCGATCATCAGCGCCGGCACCCGCACATTGCGCAGGGTGCGCTGCTGGTCGGGGCGGCGTTGCATCGCGCGGGTCTGGCGAAGGTAGGTGTCCAGCCCCAGACCGGCGGCCATGTCCTGCACCAGCGCCAGCACCTCGATCCGCCATTCGGTGGCGGCCAGCGCGGTTTCCGGCACCTCGCCCCGCATCGCCTCGGCCAGCCGGCCGGCGCGGGCGGCGACCAGCCGGGGTTCGCGCGCGGCGGCGACGTTGGGCGGCTCGGGCAGCGGATCGGTGGAGACCAGCGCGATCCGCGACACCCTGTCGGGCAGGCGGCGCAGGATGTCGATGGCGACATCACCCCCCAGCCCGTGGCCCAGAAGGGCAAAGCGCGGTGGCAGATGGGGCAGCAGCCCCTGCGCGATGTGTTCGACCGATTCGCCCCCGGTCGGCAGGCGCAAGATCACCGGCCGATCCACCCCAAGATGCACGATCTGTGGCAGAAAGCCCCGCGCGTCGGCCATGAACCCCGGCAGGACAACCAGCGGGTCGGTCATGCCGGGGGTCGCGCCAGCACATCCGCAACCGAGGCGGCGATCAGGGCCAGACAGTCGGGGGTGGAAAAGCGGTGGTCCGCGCCCTTGACCAGCGTCAGCCGCAGATCGGGGCCGGTGGCGTGATCCAGAAGCGCCAGCGCGACGGCGGGCGGCACATCGGTATCGGCCGTGCCTTGCAGGAAGCGCGCGGGGAAGGGCAGCGACAGCGGGCGGTCCAGCACAAGGTTCTGCGCGCCATCGTCGAACAGGCGGCGGGTAAAGACATAGGGTTGATCGGAATAGTCGGACGGAATCTCGATCCGCCCGCGCGCCGTGACCTCGGCCCGCTGGGCGTCGGTCAGATCCTCGGCCCAGGTGCGGGCGGTGAAATCGGGCGCGGCGGCGATGCCCACCAGCCCCGCCACCCGGTCCGGCAGGCCGCGCGCCAGCAGAAGCGCGATCCAGCCCCCCATGGATGAACCGACCAGAACCTGTGGCCCCTCTGTCAGCGCCTCGATCGCGGCACGGGCGTCGGCGGCCCAGTCGCCGATGCAGCCCTCCTCGAAATCGCCGGAGGACTGGCCATGGCCGGAATAGTCGAACCGCAGGAAGGCGCGGCCCTGTGCGGCGGCCCAGTCCTGCAGGAACAGGGCCTTTGAACCCTGCATGTCGGATTTGAAGCCGCCCAGGAACACGATGCCCGGGCCTGTGCCGGGAAGGCGGTTGTAGGCGATGCGGCGGCCTTGCGGGGTGGTGAGGAATTCGGTCATGTCCGGCTTATAGCAGCCGCGCCGCGCGGGTGCAGCCCCTTCAGATCGCCTTGCGGTTGATGATCACGCGGCGTCGATGCTTTGCGCCAGAATCCGGCTGATCTGGCTTTGGCTCAGCCCGCTTTCCGCCTGCCAGCGGTCAAACGCCGCCTGAATCGCCCGCCGCGCCTTGGCCGAGGTTGCGGGGCCGTCGATCACGCCTTCGGCCTGCAATCGCGCCACCACATCGCGCGACAGCAGGAACCCGTCTTTCCCCATGAAGCGCATCAGATATTGTCCGGTGGTGCCGCCCAGCCGGCTGAAATCGCGGGTCAGCCAGTCCAGCAGCCCGACGAAATCGGACGCGGGCCAGTCGGCCACCTTGCGCCCAAAGCCGGGGCTGGCGGCCATCACGGCGGCATTGTCGCGGATCGCCACGATCTTGGCGCCGGACCGGATCACGCGGGGGTCAGACAGCAGCGCCTCCAGCGCGTCGCCCTCGATCATCGCCACCCGGCCGGGGGCAAAGCCGTGGAAGGCGGACTCGATTCCGGGCCATTTGGCGGTGACGACCGTCCAGCTTATTCCGGCCTGAAAGATGCCCTTGGCCATTTGCGCCAGCCAGCGGTCATCGGGGATGGCGGCCAGTTCGGCGGCGGTTCTGGGCACGGGCAGGTTGGCCAGCACGGCCTCAAGGCTGCCCTTGCGGGCGATGGCAATGTCGCGGATTTCGGCAAAGGGGCGCATCGGCGGTGATCCAAAGGGGTGGCGCCAGACTGGCAGAGGCCGCCACATCGGGCAAGAACCTGCGCGTCCGGGGCTTGACGCCGCGCGCGGGCGGGCGCAAACCGTCGCCCGACATAACCCGCAACCGGGCGTTCCGTGGGCGCCAAACTGACGAGGAGCATGGCCATGAGCCAGATTTCCCTGACTTTTCCCGATGGCAACAAGCGCGTTTACGATGCCGGGGTGACGGCGGCCGAAGTGGCGGCCTCGATCGCGCCGTCGCTGGCCAAGGCGGCGATTTCCGCGCAGGTGAACGGGATTCATTACGATCTGGCCTGGCCGATCACGCAGGATGCCACGATCAGCCTGAACACGATGAAGGATGACGGCCCGGCGCTGGAGCTGATCCGCCATGACTGCGCCCATATCATGGCCCGCGCCGTGCAGGAGCTGTGGCCGGATGTGAAGGTCACCATCGGGCCGGTCCGCGATTACGGCTGGTTCTATGACTTCGACCGCGCCGAACCCTTCACGCCGGAAGATCTGGGCGTGATCGAGGCGCGGATGAAGCAGATCATCAACGCCCGCGACCCCGTCCGCACCGAGGTGTGGGAGCGGGCCCGTGCGGTGGAATACTACCGGGGCCGGGGCGAGCCGTTCAAACTGGAACTGCTGGACCGCATCCCCGAAGGCCAGGACATCCGCATGTACTGGCATGGCGACTGGCAGGATCTGTGCCGTGGCCCGCATCTGCAACATACGGGGCAGGTGCCGGCGGATGCCTTCAAGCTGACGCATGTGGCCGGGGCCTACTGGCTGGGCGACAGCACGCGGCCGATGCTGCAACGCATCTACGGTCTGGCGTTCAAGAACCGCGATGACCTGAAGGCCCATATGCACATGCTGGAAGAGGCCGCGAAACGCGACCACCGCAAGCTGGGCCGCGAGATGAACCTGTTTCATATGCAGGAAGAGGCGCCGGGCCAGATCTTCTGGCATCCGAACGGCTGGACCATCTACACGACGCTGCAAGACTACATGCGCCGCCGCCAGCGGGCCGATGGCTATGTCGAGGTGAACACGCCGCAGGTGGTGAACCGCAAGCTGTGGGAAGCCAGCGGCCACTGGGAAAACTACCGCGAAAACATGTTCATCGTCGAAGTGGACGAGGACGGCGCGCGGGAAAAGGTCATCAACGCGCTGAAGCCGATGAACTGCCCCTGCCATGTGCAGATCTTCAACCAGGGCATCAAAAGCTATCGCGACCTGCCGCTGCGCATGGCCGAATTCGGGTCTTGCGCCCGCTATGAACCCAGCGGCGCGCTGCATGGCATCATGCGGGTGCGCGGCTTTACCCAGGACGACGCGCATATCTTCTGCACGCTGGAGCAGGTGGAAAGCGAATCGAAGAAGTTCATCGAGTTCCTCAGCCGGATCTATGCCGAGCTTGGCTTTGACAAGTGGCGGATCAAGCTGTCCACGCGGCCCGAAAAGCGGGTCGGGTCGGATGAGATCTGGGACAAGATGGAAACCGCGCTGGCCAATGCCGTGACGGCGGCGGGCTATTCCTATGAGATCTTCCCGGGCGAGGGGGCGTTCTACGCGCCCAAGCTGGAATTCGTGCTGACCGATGCCATCGGCCGCGACTGGCAATGCGGCACGCTGCAGCTTGACCCGAACCTGCCGGAACGGCTGGATGCGTCCTATATCGGCGAAGACGGTGGGCGGCATCGGCCGTTCATGCTGCACCGCGCCTGCCTTGGGTCGTTCGAACGCTTCATCGGCATCCTGATCGAGAACCACGCCGGCAAGCTGCCGTTCTGGCTGGCACCGCGTCAGGTGGTGGTGGCCAGCATCGTGTCGGACGCCGATCCCTTCGTCGAGGAAGTGGTGACGGCGCTGACCCTGGCCGGGGTGCGGGCCGAAGCCGACATGCGCAACGAGAAAATCAACTACAAGGTGCGCGAACATTCGGTGGGCAAGGTGCCGGTGATCCTGGCCGTGGGCATGAAGGAAGTCGAGGAGCGGACCGTTTCGGTACGCCGCCTGGGCGAAAACCGCACCGAGACGATGACGCTGGCCGCGGCGGTGGAAGAATTTGCCCGTGCCGCCCTGCCGCCGGACCTGGCCTGATCTGTTGGCGGGGCCTTCAAGCGCAACAGATGGGCATTTTCCGCGTCTGGCGGGGTGCCCATCGCCTTGCGGCTTGATTTTCAAACGCAGCGTGGCATCCTTGCGCTCAGTACGACAGACTTTCTGACTGCCTCTCTCTGAAGAAGGCCCTGGAAGACCTGGCGCTACGCCTCGCGGCAATGGTGCCGGGAGGAGGGTTGAAATGGGAGAGCGGGTATGCCGACAGGCACCGTGAAGTGGTTCAACGCGACGAAGGGCTTTGGTTTCATTGCCCCTGACGATGGTGGCAAGGACGTGTTCGTCCATATCTCGGCCGTCGAACGCGCCGGACTGAAGGGGCTGAACGACAATCAGAAGGTGGCCTACGAGCTGCTGTCGGGCCGCGACGGGCGCGCTTCGGCGGGCGAGCTGAAGCTGCTTTGACCCGGTGGGGCGGGGGAAACCCCGCCCTATGCCGTCAGTTCCGCCTCGGTTGTGGCGTCCCAGCCGAGGTGCCAGCGGTCTGCCTTGATGACGGGCCGCTTCATGACCGTAGGCTGCGCCTTGATCTGCGCCTCGGGCTCTGATGCTTTCAGGAAATCGCTGAACGATCTGTAGGTGGTGGACTGGGTGTTCACGGCTTTCGACCCGAATTCCGCGACGATTGCCGCGATTTCGGCGTCTGACAGCGGTTCGGCGCGGATGTCGCGGAAGGTCACCTGTTTGCCGGCGGCTTGCAGCGCCTTGAGGGCCTTCTTGCAGGTGTCGCAGGTGGGGATGCCGTAAAGGATCATGGACGGGCCTTTCAGGTTGCCCCGTGCGGGGACAGGGCAGGGGCAAGGAAATTCAACGGCTTGCAAGGCCGCCTTTGGCCCTTGTTACCACGTCACGCCCCCGCCGCAAAGCGGGGCGCGCCGCCGCGTCCCGGGTCAGCCGTGGATCATCCGCGTCAGCGTCACCCCGGCCCAGGCCGAGAAGGCCGTCAGCACGCCGCCCCAAAGGGTATCGGTGATCACCATCGCGGGGTGCCAGTCGCGCAGGATGGTCCAGGAGGTGAATTCGTAGGTGCCATAGGCCATCAGCCCCAGCACCAGCGCGGGCAGCACGACCGGCGTGCCGTCGCGCAGCGCCGCGGCCGAAATCAGCCAGACCAGACCTGCCACATAGGCAAGGTAGAACACCACCGCCGGGGCGATGCGGATCGGATCGGCCATCAGCGGGCCGATATGGCGCGTGAACAGGGGCTTCATCACGAAGCTCAGCATCAGCGCATCGAGAATCAGGAAGACCAGCGCGGTCAGGGCGTAAAGGGTCAGGGCGGGCATCGGCAACCTCCGGTTGACGCAGAGCTAGCGCGGATTTCCGCCGGGGAAAGGGGCATCCGTCACGCTTGTGGCGCCAAGGCAACCCTGCCCGGCAAGGCGATGCCGGGCGACCCGTGCGCCGCAGCCGGCGCACGGTCTTTCGCGGGGGACTCAGCCGTCGATTCGGGCGCCCATCAGCGCGATGGCCTGCTGATAGACCGTGGCCGCGTTCCATTGCTTGATGACGGCAAAGTTCGGCTCGCCTTCCTGATAGCCCTTGCCGGGCTGCCAGCCCTTCTGCCGCAGGAAGTTGGCGGTCGAGGCCAGCGCGTCGGTGACGTTGTTCAGGTCAACCTTGCCGTCGCCGTTGCCGTCCACGCCATAGGCCAGCGCATTGCCCGGCAGGAACTGGGTATGGCCCAGCTCGCCATGCTTGGCCCCGATCGACGCGGCGCTGATGCTGCCGCGATCCACCAGTTTCAGCGCGCCGATCAGATGCGGACGGAAATAGTCGGACCGGCGGCAGTCATAGGTCAGCGTGGCAATGGCCGAGACGACATTGGTATCGCCCATGAAGCCGCCGAAGCCGGTTTCCATGCCGTGAATCGCCAGCAGAACCCCGGCGGGCACGCCATACTGCGCCTCAAGCCCGGCGTAGAAGCTGGCGTTCTTCTTCTTGCGGCTGCGGCCCTGCGACACGATCGTATCGGCGCCGCGCACCTGAAGGAACTTGTCGAGGCTGTACTTGAAACTTTTCTGGTTCCGGTCGGCCGAGATGGTGGCCTTGGAATAGGACGATCCCATCAGCGCGGCGATGCCACGGTCGCCCACGCCTTCGCTGCGGGCTTCCTCTGCCATGACCGATTTCCAGTTTTCGTAATTGCCACCCGTGTCCGAGCAGGGGGCCGCAAGCGCGGAAGAGGCAAGGGCAATGAAAAGAAGCGAAAGGCCGGATTTGCGAAGCACGAGGTCACCTTTTGAAGCGTTCCGGCCCAGAATAGAGCCAGCCATTGGACAATCAAGCGGTTTGCCGCAGGGGTTGTGTTTTCCGGTCAGCGATCAACGGGCAGGCCGGACGGCACGCTGTCGGGTATGGGCATCCGGCCCCCGGCGCGGGCGACCGGGTCTTCCAGACTTTGCAGAAAGGCCAGAATCTGCGCCAGTTCACTGTCGCTCAGGGCAACGGCGGGGGTGCGGCTGGCGGCGGCGGTGATGGCGGCAAAGTCGCCCGCGCCATCGGCGGGGTTCAAGTCGGGCTTGCCGGTCTTCATGGCGGGAAGCAGCGCCGCCTCCAGCGTATAGCCGGCGATGGCCGAGCCGGGGGCGATGTGCTGGCGCAGATAGTCCGGCAGGCTGGCAAAGGCGCCGGCATGGCCCCAGGGCCCGGTCAGCGTGACATTGCGCAACGAGGGCGTGCGGAAGGCATAGGCATCGTCGGGGTTGTTCGACACCCGCATCCGGCCGGTGTCATGCTGGTGGGATTCGAAGCGTTCGGCCTTGCCGGGGCCGATCTGCGGATCGCCCATGGCGTGGAACTTCATGTCGGTGAAAAGCGCGCCCGAATGGCAGGTGCCGCAGCCGGCCTTGCCGTAAAACAGTTCGGCCCCCGCCATGGCGTCGGGGGCAAGCGGGGCCTCGCCGCGCATCCAGGCATCGACGGGCGCGGTGTCCGACCGGAAGTCGAAGGTCATATAGGCCGCGACCGCATTCGAGATGTCGGTAAAGGCGATGGGGCGGCCGGCGGCGATTTCAGGATAGACGGCGCGGAAGCGGTCGACATAGGCGGGAAGCGCGCTGATGCGGGCGGCGATGGCGGCCCAGGCGCCATGGTCGCCGGTGATGCGGCCCTGACGGACCAGGGTCGAGATTTCGTTCTCTTCGTAATGGCCGGCCATTTCATCGTTGGACAGCACGGGGAACATGGTCTGCGCCGACAGCAGCGAGGCAAAGCCGCTGACCATCTCGTCCTCAAGCGGGGTGCGGAAGCCCGAGGGGCGGGTGGCGTCCTGTTCGATGCGGCCATCGGCGAACATCACGGTGAAGCCCCGGGCGCCGACATTCCACAGCGCCGGTGCGTTGCGGGGGATGCGCTGTTCGGGCAGGTTGTCGGGGTTGGCGCGGCGGTCGGGGCCAAGGCCGATGCCGCCTTCGCCCATGCCCAGCGACAGCCCGTCCGAGGTGCCGAAGCGCGGATGGTGGCACGAGGCGCAGGCGATGTTGCGGTTGCCCGACAGTTCGGCATCCCAGAACAGCAGCCGGCCCAGTTCCACTTCCTCGGTCGGGAAGGCGGGAAAATCGGCGTCGGTCAGCGGCGCGGGCGGGGCCACGGGGTCGGCCAGGGCGGCGGTGCCAAGGGCCAGCGACAGCAGGGCGGGGCGCAGGGGCATGGCTCAGGGCCTTTCGGTCAGGGTCAGGGCGGCGCCTTGTCCGGGGGACAGGCGATACAGGCGGTCGGCGGTGACGGGCGTCCAGTCGGAAGCGGTGGCGTCGGGCCAGATCACCCGCAGCTCGGCGGTCTGCGCCGCGCCAAGGCCGAAATGCAGCGGCACGGCCTGGCCCGAGACATGGCCGCCGCCCACGGTGTTTTCCTGCGTCAGGACGCGCCCATCGGGCAGGCGCAGCTCCACGATGGCGCCGATGGCGCGGCTGTTGGCGCCCGGCGTGCGCAGGTCCAGCGCGATCCAGTGCCCGGCGTCGGCGGTGGTGTTCTGCCACAGTTCCAGCGGCGCGCGGCGGTTGACCACGACCAGATCCAGCTTGCCGTCGCGGTTCAGGTCGGCCAGCCCCGCCCCGCGCGACCGTTCGGTGGTGCCGATGCCCGTCACGCCGCCCTTTTCGGCAAAGCTGCCGTCAGGCTGGCGGATCAGCAGGTTGTTCGGGTCGTGGATGGCGTTCGAGGGCATCTGTTCCACATTGCCCTTGGCGATGAACAGATCGTCCCAACCGTCATTGTTCACATCGCCGAACTGGGCGTGCCAGCCGGTCGAGGGGCGGCCATCGTCGCCGGAATAGGGCGTGGTGGCGTAGCTGCCCATGGAATAGGGGGCGTTCTTCATCACGCCGCCGCCCTGGTTGATCTGCAACGGCTGGTCGCCCATCGAGGTGAGCACCACTTCGGGCAGGCCGTCGCCGGTGATGTCGCGGCTGGCGATGCCCATGCCCCACAGCCGCAGGGTGGGCCAGCCCTCGGCCTCGGTATATTCGGCCAGCGGCCGCAGATGCCACATCTGTTCGCGCCCGGCCCGGACGTAATACTGCCGGTCGTTCGAGATGCGCAGGTCGGGCGTGCCGTTGCGCTGCCAGTCCGAGATCAGCATCGACAGGGCGCAGAAGCCCGGTTCCAGCGCGACACGCGGCGCGAAGGCGCGGCCATCGGGGCGGTGCAGGAAGTTGCGGTCGCAGGCCTCGAACGGGCCGTCCGGGTTGGTGCGGTCAACATAATTGCCGAAAACAAGGGTGGGCCAGCTTTCGCCGGGTTCGAACGTGGCGGTGAAGGCGGTGGTCCATTCCTGCCCGCCGTCGAAATGCCATTCGGCCGGCGGGGGGGTGAACTTGCAATCCCCCGTGCCGCGCAGCAGCGCGTTGGTGCCGTCGCGCAGGACCACAAGGTCCAGCAGATCATCGCCGTCGATGTCCATCGGATAGGCGCCGGTCGTGCCGTCCAGCGGTGGAAGCTGGCCTTCGGCAAAGGTCAGTTCGCCCCCCGGTTTCGAGGTGTTGAGGAGCAGATGCGCCGGGGCGGCCCCGCCGGCGGCAAAAAGCTCGGGCAGGTCGTCGCCGTTGCAGTCGAAGACCGCGACACCGCCGCCGACATAATGGTTCCAGTCGCCTTCATAGCTGTGCTGCACCGGCAGGGCGGCGGCACGGTCGGCGAAGGACACTTCGGCCCCGACGGGCTGGCCTGCGGCCAGCGCGGCCAGCGCCAGCGGAAGGGTGAGATGGCGGCGGGGCGGGGGCGGCAATCCGGTCTCCTGGCAGCGGGGCTGAGACGCAGTGATAAGCGGGCCGGGGCGGGGGCGTCCACGAAATCCTTGGCTGCGGTGCAGCATGGCGACGGGCCGGGCGGGGCTGCGGGAATCGGGGGGCCGGTGCCGGGCTTGCCCGCGGGCCGGCGTGACCGTCTGATCGCGCGGGGAAAAATATTCTTCTCCTTCCGAAATCGCGGGCGGAAAGGGGTTCCAAAATTCGGGGTCCGCAGAACAGAAGGTGCGATTTCACCTTCTCAGGGCCTGAAAACCCGTGCTGGATGCGGCCAGAGGCCGGGGCGGATGCCGCCCCCGGCTGCAAGGAGCAATCGGATGACACGGATCTATGACGACAACTCGTTAAGCATCGGGCGCACGCCGCTGGTGCAGTTGAACCGGATCGGCGCCGGGACGGGCGCGCGGATTCTGGCCAAGATCGAAGGCCGCAACCCGGCCTATTCGGTGAAATGCCGGATCGGTGCCGCGATGATCTGGGATGCCGAGGAGCGGGGCCTGCTGGGGCCGGGGAAAGAGATCGTCGAGCCGACCTCGGGCAATACCGGCATCGCGCTGGCCTTCGTGGCGGCGGCGCGCGGCATCCCGATCACCCTGACCATGCCCGAGACGATGAGCCTCGAGCGGCGCAAGATCCTGCTGGCCTATGGCGCGAAACTGGTGCTGACCGAAGGCGCCAAGGGCATGAAGGGCGCCATCGCCAAGGCCGAGGAGATTGCCGCGAGCGACCCGAAATATGTGCTGCTGCAACAGTTCAAGAACCCGGCCAACCCGGCGATTCATGAACGCACCACCGGCCCGGAAATCTGGGAAGACACCGGCGGGGTGGTGGACATTCTGGTGGCGGGCGTGGGCACCGGCGGCACCATCACCGGCGTCTCGCGCCACATCAAGCAGACGCTGGGGCACAAGCTGACCTCGGTCGCGGTCGAGCCGGCGGAAAGCCCGGTGCTGACGCAAACCCGCGCGGGCGAGCCGGTCGCGCCGGGTCCGCACAAGATTCAGGGCATCGGGGCGGGGTTCGCGCCGGATGTGCTGGACCTGTCGCTGGTCGATGCCATCGAACAGGTGACCAGCGCCGAGGCCATGGCCACCGCGCTGCGGCTGGCCCGCGAAGAGGGGATTCTGGCCGGCATCTCTTGCGGGGCGGCCACGGCGGTGGCGCTGCGGCTGGCCGCGCGGCCCGAGAATGCGGGCAAGACCATCGTGGTGATCCTGCCGGATTCGGGCGAACGCTACCTGTCCTCGGCCCTGTTCGAAGGCGTGTTCGATGCCACGGGCACCCCGGCCTGACACAGAGGCCTGACACCGGGGCCAAGACGGCGAAACGACAAAGGCCCGGAGCGTGATGCTCCGGGCCTTTGGCTTTCGCGGCAGGGCCGCGGTGTCAGGGCAGCGTGCTGGCCTGCACCGGGGCGGTCGTGCCCACAAAGGCGCTGCGCGGCAGGGTGGTCAGCGCGATGGTGGCCCCCCAGGCCAGAACGAACAGCACAAGGCCGGCATATTCGGCGCGTCCGGGTCGGTTGCTGCGGAAAATTCGGTTCATCACAGGGCTCTTCGGGCAGGTTCGGGAAGTACGGGAAGGAAGACGGGTTCGCTGCGCTGGATCAGGTCGTCGCGCAGCGCCTTGCCTTCGGGCCAGGGGCCGAAGCCCGAAGCCACGTTGATATGCCCGGCCATGCCATAGTCGACCAGGTAGGCGCCCCAGCTATCGGCCAGTTGGCGGGCGCGGGAGAAGCTCATCCACGGGTCGTTGCGGCTGGCAACGATGGTGGCGGGAATGTCGAAGGGCTGTTCCGGCACCGGGCCGAAGCGACCGATGCGGTCGCTTCCCACCGGCTCGGCCGGGGCCACCAGCAGCGCGGCCCGCACCTTGAGCTGCGGCCAGCGGGCCAGGATGCGGGCGATCAGCACCGCCCCCAGCGAATGGCCGACCAGCACGCTGTCGGGGTGTTGCAGGATCATGCTGGCCAGCTCGACCTCCCACACCGACGGCAGGGGGCGGCCGGGGTCGGAGAGTTCGACCATCAGCGCGCGCGGGTCGGTGGCGGCCCACCAATGCTGCCAGTGCGGGGCGGGCGAACCGTCGAGGCCCGGAATGATCAGCGTCTTGGTCATGGCGGTCTCCTTTCGGGGCGACTCGGGTCCATGGAGTAAATCTAGCAAGTTAATCGTGATTATGGAGTCCAAAGATCGGGCCGGAAAGGGAAGGATGTTCTCGCGCGGCAGCATATCGCGGATCAGCGGTTGCGCGTGTCCACCGGATAGGCGGTGGTGAACTTCATCCGCTCCATCGCGAAATGCGAGGTGACGTTCTTGATCGGCACCGCATCGGTCAGGCGTTTGTAAAGCGTGTCGAAGGCCGCCATGTCGGGCACGGCGACGCGCAGCAGATAATCCATCTCGCCGGCCATGCGATAGACTTCCATCACCGAGGGCAGGGCGGCAACCGCCTTGGCAAAGGTCTCGCGCCATTCGGCGGAATGATCGGGCGCCTCGATCCCCATGAAGACGGTCAGCCCGAAACCAAGCCGGGCCGGATCGGCCAGGGCGACGCGGCCCGTCAGAACGCCGGCGGCTTCCAGTTTCTGGATGCGCTTCCAGCACGGGGTCTGCGACAGGCCCACCTTGTCGGCGATCTGGGCCACGGGAAGGGTGGCATCGCGCATGAGTTCGGCCACGATCTTGCGGTCGATCAGGTCAAGGTCGGTCATCCTGCATCTCCTGTCTTCGGTCCCTTGGCGGGGGTTGCGTCAGCATGGCAGGAATATTCTTATTGTCTATAGTCTTTATCGTGTATAATTTTCCATTGGAAACAGAAGGGATACAATCTCTTCTGTTGCAGGGCAGGGGGCGCGTCGGCGGGATGACGTGATTCTCGACATTGATTCCCGTGTTTGCGCGCCTTAGGTACGGTCCATGATCACGCAGAAGATGAAATATGCGCTGAAAGCCTTGCTGGCCCTGGCCGACGAAGCCGCCCGCGAGGCACCCGAACCGCTGACGATCGAAGAGATCGCGCGGCGGTCCGGCACGCCCAAGCGGTTTCTGGAACATATCCTTCTGGAAGTGCGCAATGCCGGCGTGATCGCCTCGACCCGGGGCCGGTCGGGCGGCTACAGCCTGATCAAGAAACCCTCGGAAGTGTCGATCTCTGATCTGCTGCGGCGGATTGATGGCCCGATCGCGCCCTTGCCCTGCCTGTCGCGGTCGGCCTACCAGCGCTGCGAGGACTGCACGGATGAGGCAAGCTGCCGTATCCGAAAGGTCTTTGCCGAAGTGTTCTGGTCCTACCTGCTGATCATCGACTCGCTGACCCTGGCCGACATGCTGCGGTCGGGCCAGACGGCGGCGCAGGTTCTGGGCGAATAACGCCCTGATTTTCTGAACATTCCCCCTGCAACCCTGCCGCGTGCCCCGCCGCGGCCGGTAGAATTTTCTTCTTAAATCACGACACATTTTGACGTGAATATTCCTTTGCAATACTCGACTGATCATGTCGTTATTAATTCATCGACGGGGCCTGATGCCCCGCCTTGAGCCCAAGGAGATGACGATGACCGCCGCCGCACCGCACCGCACCTTCCGCCTGGCCAGCACCGCCGCCGCGATGCCCATGCCTGCCGCCGACCTGCGCGTGACCTGCGCGGTGCGCCTGATCGACCGGCGCACCGGCCGGTCGCTGCGGGTCAACGGCAGCCCGCTGGTGCTGTTCACCCGCCGCCCCGACGAGGCGGTCGCCGAATTGCTGGAAGGCCGCGATCCCGCGGTCTGGGAGGCCCGGATCGAACCGCTGGGCCGGGAGGCGCGTCGATGACCGCACATCCCTTTCCCCTGATCTCTCTGCCGGACCTTGTGTCCGCGATCTTTCCCTTCTCTCGCCGCCGGCAAGACCCACAGGAGTTTCCCATGTTTGCAACCATCAAGATTGCCGGTGACGTGACGGCGCAGGGCGAACGGATCGCCGACCATGACGATGGCCGCGTGACCATTGCCGACGGTTCGCGCCGTCTGACCGGCTGGCCGGTGACGCGCGGCCTGAAAGGGGCGCTGTCGGCCCTGGCCCTGGCGCTGATCGGCTTCGGCAGCGCGCCGGCCCAGGCCGAAAGCCTGCTGAACGTCAGCTATGACCCGACGCGCGAACTTTATCGCGATTTCAACGAGGTGTTCGCGGAATGGTGGGTGGCGCAGGGCAATGAAGCCCCCGCCATCGAAACCTCGCACGGCGGATCGGGGGCGCAGGCGCGCGCCGTGATCGACGGGCTTGAGGCGCAGGTGGTCACGCTGGCGCTGGCGTCCGACATCGACAAGATCGCGGCGGCGGGCAAGCTGCCCGAGGACTGGCAGTCGAAACTGCCGCACAACTCCTCGCCCTATACCTCGACCATCGTGTTCCTGGTGCGCGAGGGCAATCCGAAGGGCCTGAAGGACTGGGGCGATCTGATCAACGACGGGGTTGAGGTGATCACCCCCAACCCCAAGACCAGCGGCGGCGCGCGCTGGAACTATCTGGCCGCCTGGGCCTGGGCCGAGAAGAACGGCAAGGACCCCAAGGAATTCCTGGGCGCGCTGTTCAAGCATGTGCCGGTGCTGGATACCGGGGCGCGCGGCTCGACCACGACCTTCGCACAGCGCGGCATCGGCGACGTGCTGCTGGCCTGGGAGAACGAGGCCTATCTGGCGCTGGCCGAACTGGGCGATGACCAGTTCGACATCGTGGTCCCCTCGGTCTCGGTCCTGGCCGAACCGCCGGTCGCGCTGGTCGAGTCCAATATCAAGAGCGACGGTCAGCGCAAGCTGGCGGAAGCCTACCTGAACTTCCTTTACAGCCCCGAAGGGCAGGCGCTGGCCTACAAGCACTTCTACCGTGCCTGGGATGCCTCGAAGGCCAACCCCGAGGACGTGGCCCGCTTCCCGAAGCTGGATCTGGTGACCATCGACGACCTGGGCGGCTGGAAGAAGGTGCAGCCCGAACATTTCGGGGACGGCGGGATCTTCGACCAGATCTATGTGGCAAAGTAAGGTGAACCGGATGGGCAGGCCCCTTCTGCAACGGTCCCCCATGCCCGGCCTTGGGCTGAGCATGGGGATCACCCTGACAATGCTGTCCATCGTTGTTCTTCTGCCGATCGGCGCCCTGCTTTTGCGGGGCGCCAGTTTCGGTCTGGGGAACATGTGGGAAGTCGTGAATCGTCCGCGGGTGTGGTCCGCGCTGTTCCTGTCGTTCCGCCTGTCGCTGTTGGCGGCGGTGTTCAATCTGGTGTTCGGCGTGCTTTTGGCCTGGGTTCTGGTGCGCTACCGCTTTCCGGGGCGGCGCATTCTGGATGCGGCGGTGGACCTGCCCTTCGCCCTGCCCACCGCGGTGGCGGGCATCGCGCTGACCGCGCTTTACGCCCCGAACGGCGCCTTCGGATCGCTGGCGCGCGAAGTCGGCGTGAAGATCGCCTATACGCAATGGGGCATCCTGATCGCGCTGATCTTCGTGGGCCTGCCCTTCGTGGCCCGAACCGTGCAGCCGGTGATCGAGGAGATCGAGCGCGAGGTCGAGGAGGCCAGCGCCACGCTGGGCGCCTCGCGGTTTTACACGCTGCGCCATGTCATCCTGCCGATGCTGGCGCCCGCCGCGCTGACCGGCTTTGCGCTGGCGCTGGCGCGGGCGGTGGGGGAATACGGCAGCGTGATCTTCATCGCCGGCAACATCCCCCTGCTGACCGAGATCGCCCCGCTGCTGATCGTCATCCAGTTGGAAGAGTTCAACTATGACGGCGCGGCGGCCATCGGCATTGCCATGCTGCTGATCAGCTTCGCCATGCTGCTGGCCATCAACCTGATCCAGATCTGGAGCCGGCGGAGGATCGGACATGTTTGATGCGGGTGTGAAACTTCCTGTTCCCGCCAAGGCGCCCCGGTTCCGCCCGGCCACGCAGGAAAGCCCGGCGGTGCGCTGGCTGCTGATCGGCATCGCCGTGCTGGGGCTGGCCGTGCTGGTGGTGGCCCCGCTGGCCGCCGTCTTCACCGAGGCGCTGGCCAAGGGCTGGGCCGCGGCGGTGACATCTCTGACCCACAAGGACGCGCGCGACGCGATCCGGCTGACGCTGCTGATCACGGCCATCGCCGTGCCGCTGAACGCGGTCTTCGGCATCGCGGCGGCCTGGTTCATCACCAAGTTCGATTTCCGCGGCAAGGCCTTCCTGATCACCCTGATCGACCTGCCGTTCTCGGTTTCGCCGGTGGTGGCGGGGCTGTGCCTTGTGCTGCTGTTCGGGGCCAATACGGCGCTGGGCGGCTGGCTGGTGGCGCAGGGCTACCCCATCATCTTTGCCCTGCCGGGCATTGCGCTGGCCACCATGTTCGTCACCTTTCCCTTCGTCGCGCGCGAACTGATCCCGGTGATGATCGAACAGGGGCGGGTCGAGGAAGAGGCGGCGCTGACGCTGGGCGCCAGCGGCTGGCGCATCTTCTGGACGGTGACGCTGCCGAACATCCGCTGGGCGCTGCTCTATGGCGTCTTGCTGTGCAACGCCCGCGCCATGGGCGAATTCGGCGCCGTCGCCGTGGTGTCGGGCAAGATCCGCGGCCAGACCGCGACCATGCCGATCACCATCGAGATGATGTACAACGAATATCTTTCGGTGGCGGCGTTTTCGCTGGCGGCGGTGCTGACGGCGCTGGCGCTGGTGACGCTGCTGCTGAAGACCGCGCTGGAAATCCGCCATGCAGATGCGCTTGCCGCCACCCACCGTCATTAAGAGGTATCCGATGCAGATCGAGATTGACGAGATTTCCAAGCAGTTCGGCATGACCGCGGCGCTGCACCCGGTCTCGCTGACCATTCCTTCGGGGGCGCTGGTGGCGCTCCTGGGGCCGTCCGGGTCGGGCAAGACCACGCTGCTGCGCATCCTGGGCGGGCTGGAATTTCCCACCTCGGGGCGGGTGCTGTTCGACGGGCAGGATGCCACCGGGCTGACGGTGCAGGAACGCCGGGCGGGCTTCGTCTTCCAGTCCTACGCGCTGTTCCGGCACATGACCGTGTTCGAGAACATCGCCTATGGCCTGAAGGCGCGGCCCCGCGCGACGCGCCCGCCCAAGGCGGAAATCGCGCGGCGGGTGGGCAAGCTGCTGGACCTGATCCAGTTGCCCGAAATCGGCGCGCGCTATCCGACGCAACTGTCGGGCGGCCAGCGGCAGCGGGTGGCGCTGGCCCGCGCGCTGGCGATCGAACCCCGGATGCTGCTGCTGGATGAACCCTTCGGGGCGCTGGATGCCAAGGTCCGCAAGGAGCTGCGCCAGGGCCTGCGCGACATTCACGATGAAACCGGGCTGACCACGGTGTTCGTGACGCATGACCAGGATGAGGCGATGGAACTGGCCGATCTGGTGGTGGTGATGTCGGGGTCCAGCACGGGCGGCCGGATCGAGCAGATCGGCAAGCCGGCCGACATCCGCGCCCGGCCCGCCAGCGCCTTCGTGCGCGACTTCATCAGCGCCTGACCTTCCACCCGCGCGCAGGCCGGTTTCCGGCGCGCGGGTTCTGCCGCGGGACGGCACTGTTCCGGATTGCGAAGGGCGAAAGGGCGTGCTTGACTGACCGCAGTTCAGGAACGAGTGCGCCCATGAAAACCTTTCTCAAGCTGTTTCCCCTTGTCGTTGTCGCCGCGCTTGCCGCGATCTGGTTCACCGTCGGGCCAAGCGTGCTCTATGGCGGGCCGAAGAAATCCGACATCATTGCCGTGACCCGCACGGTCATGGCCGCCACCGCCCCCGATGCCGCCCTGGCCGAGGCCGCAAAGGCGGCCACGGTCACGCCCGGGGGCCTGTGCAGCAAGAACAACGATGGCAGCTTTGCCTGCATGGTGGACGTGCAGATCGCCGGCGCCCCCGTCCAAAGCCTTGTCGCGGTGCTGAAGAAGGGCGCCGATGGTGTCTGGACAGCGGCTGACTAAGGCGGCCCTCTGTCTTGCCGGCGGGGCGGCGCTGCTGATCGCCGGCTATGTGCTGGGGGCGCTGGTCCCGCCCTGGCACGGCGCACCCTGCCACGCCCTGGGCGGCGCCCTCGAAATCCTGCCCGGCCCCGGCAAACCCACCGCCTGCGTCATCCCCTGGGACAGGCACTGACCGGCATCGCAATCTGCCAGGCCGGCCCCGCCCTGGGGGCGCCCGGCGGCTCGCCTGCCGCGCGGACCCTCAACCTCCCGGCGGGGTGCGCTGGATGATGCCGGTGGCGGCGGCGGCGGCCAGGGCTGTGACCAGCCAGCCAAGGTAGATCAGCGGCCAGCGCGCCCACCAAAGGGTGAAGCCCCAAAAGCCACGGTCTTTCGACGGTGACCAGGCGGCGGTCTGGCCGATGTCCACCACGGGTACCACGGCATCGACGCCCCAGGCGACGGGATTGAAACTTTCCCAGTCCAGCCCCGCGCCTTCGGTGCCGTTCCACACGGCGGCGGGGTTGGCGATGCAGCCGGGGGCGGGGCGGGGGATGCAGTCCTGCGCCATGATCTTCTGCCAGCTTTCGGAACTGACGATCAGGTCATTGTTCGGCGCCATCGAACCTTCGGTCCAGGCCGCGGCGGCCAGCCCGGCGGCCAGCACGGCCAGACCCGCGATCCACAGCAGGGCGCGGAACGGCGCATAGCCATAGCCGACCACCGCCCGCGCGGCGCTGTCCCACAGCCAGTCGAACCCGGCCAGCAGGTCGCCGCTGCCACCGCGCAGCCGCGCGGCCTTGCGGCGGGCAATGCCCTTGAGCCGGGCCTGTTCCTCCATGATGGCGCGGGCCTCGGCCTCATGCCCCATGCGGTGCAGCACGCTGGCGCATTGGCCATAGGGCTGCGGCAGGAAGCGGCCGTCCTTGGTGGCGGCGCAGGCCAGCCATTTCAGCCGGCTGTCGGCATCGGTGGGCGCGTCGCGGGTGATGCGGTCATAGGTGAAGCCGTCCAGATAGGTGCGGCCATCCCCGGGCCAGGAGGCAAGGTCATCGACCAGATCGCCGACCCGGGCCGAAGGCAGGTGCAGGGTGCCCGCCTCGACGGTGACGTTCTGCCAGAAGAACTCGGCCTCGACCTGCATCCGCTGGGCCGAAAGCGCCGGCCCGGCGGGGTTGGCCAGCCGGGCGCCGCCGAAATCAAGCTGGCCGCCGATGCGGGCGCCGGACAGGCGCAGCTCGCCCTGGGTCTGGAACGGCAGGTCGCCTTGCGCGCGCAGGATCACGTCGCCATCCACATGCGCGGCCTGCAGCGTCAGGGCAATGCCGCCGGGGTTGGCCAGCCGGGCCCCGTCGCAGGCCAGCTGGCCGCCGATCTCGGCCCCCGACAGCGAAACCTCGCCCTTCGAGACGAAAGCGGTGCCCGCGGTGGCCCGCAGATAGACCGAGGCGCCGATGCGCGCGCCCTGCGCCGTCAGGCCGGCGATCTGCGCGCCATGCAGCGCCAGTTGGCCGCCGATCCCGGCATTGGCAAAGGACAGCCGGCCGGTGGCGGTGATGCCCAGCAGGAAGGCCGATCCGGCGATCTCGGCCCCTTCGGCATTGAGGCCGGGCATCCGGCTGCCCGACAGCACAAGCTGGGCAAAGCGGGTGCGGCGGGCGGCGATGGTCTCGGTAAAGGCGCAAAGCCGCAGGTCGGTTTCGCCGCGCGTGTCACAGAAGGACAGGACCAGCGGCCCCTCGATCACCGCGCCGATCAGGCGGATGCCCTGCGGCGCGACAGGGGCAAGGTCAGACCCGCCGCACAGCAGATGCGCCAGCAGGCCCGCACGGATGCGGGGCGCGGCGGGATCGGCCGGGTCGGGGCAGGCGGTGCCAAGCTGGCACAGCGTGCCGGCGGCGGCATGGGCCAGCAAGGCGCGTTCGGCCTGCGACGGGCCGTCGGCAAGGCAGGCGGCAATGTCAAAGGGCGCAGGCGCGGCGGTCATGGTGGCCGCGACTATGGCAATGGCGGGGGGCGGCGCGCAAGGGCGCTGTGAGGGGTGCGAATTCCGTGTCAGGGCGTGTGGCTGCCCTTGCGTGCAGGGGCAGGGGGGGCTAGGAAGCCCGCGGTTTCCGAAACGGGCCTTGGGAGGGTTTCCATGCCGCTTCTGGTAATGAAATTCGGCGGCACTTCTGTGGCCGACCTTGCCCGCATCGAGAATGCGGCGAAGAAGGTGCAGGCCGAGGTCGAGCGCGGCTATGACGTGATCGTCATCGTCAGCGCCATGTCGGGCAAGACCAATGAACTGGTGGGTTGGGTCGAACAGACCTCGAAACTGTATGACGCCCGCGAATATGATGCCGTCGTCGCCAGCGGTGAAAACGTGACGGCCGGCCTCATGGCGCTGCGGTTGCAGGAAATGGGCGTGCCCGCGCGAAGCTGGCAGGGCTGGCAGGTGCCGATCAACACCACCAGCGCCCATGGCAGCGCGCGGTTCATCGACATTCCGCGCGACAATATCGACGCCAAGTTCGCCGAAGGCTTCAAGGTGGCCGTGGTTGCCGGGTTCCAGGGTCTGTCGGCCGAAGGCCGCATCACCACGCTGGGCCGCGGCGGCAGCGACACCACGGCGGTGGCCTTCGCCGCCGCCTTCGGCGCGGAACGCTGCGACATCTATACCGACGTGGACGGCGTCTATACGACCGATCCCCGCGTCAGCCCCAAGGCGCGCAAGCTGGACAAGATCGCGTTTGAGGAAATGCTGGAACTGGCCAGCCTTGGCGCCAAGGTGCTGCAGACCCGCAGCGTGGAACTGGCGATGCGCTACAAGGTGCGGCTGCGCGTGCTGTCATCCTTCGACGACAGCGAAAACAACGGAACCCTGGTCTGCGACGAGGAGGAAATCATGGAATCGAAAGTTGTGTCGGGCGTGGCCTTCAGCCGTGACGAAGCCAAGATGACCCTTGTCAGCGTCGAAGACCGGCCCGGCGTTGCCAGCGCCATCTTCGGCCCCCTGGCCGAAGCCGGTGTCAACGTGGACATGATCGTCCAGAACATCAGCGAAAAGAACTATGGCACCCATACCGGGGCCGTCACCGACATGACCTTCTCGGTGCCGGTGAACCAGGTGGCCCGCGCCCAGAAGGCGATGAAGGATGCGCTGGACGCCGGGATCGTCAAGTATGACGAACTGCTGACCGACACCGATGTCGCCAAGGTCTCGGTCGTGGGCATCGGAATGCGCAGCCAGGTGGGCGTTGCGGCCAAGATGTTCGCGGCCCTTGCGGCGGAAAACGTGAACATCAAGGTCATCGCCACCAGCGAGATCAAGATTTCCGTCCTGATCGACCGCAAGTACATGGAACTGGCGGTGCAGGCGCTGCACGACGCGTTCGAGCTGGAAAAGGCCTGACACCACCCCGCTCTGCCGCTGCGACGCTGTTGACAGGCGCCCCGGCGGCAGGCGATCACCCCAGGGTGAGCGGCGCCCCCGGTTGGGACGGGCGCGCCGCAGGGTAGGGGGTTGTCGCATGGGTGGTCTGGCAAGACATGCCGCGGCGCTGGGGGCGCTGTCGGCGGTGATCACGGCACTGGCCGCCGTGCTGGCGCTGATCATCATCCCGTGGCAACTGGCGGCCACAGACCGCATCCAGCGCGGCCAGACCGCGCGCGAGATCTATCGCGAATTCCTGGCGCTGACCGTGAACAAGCCCGAACTGGCCGTGGCCGACTGGTGCGCCATCCGCGACAGCCGCGATGGCGCGGCCTATGAGGCCTATGTCGATTTCCTGCTGTATACCGCCGAACAGGCGCTGGACACCGGCCCGGATTGGGAAGCCCCGATGCGCGAACATCTGGCCGATCACCTGCCGTTCCTGTGCAGCCGGCCGGACCTGACGCAGTTTTCCGATCCGCTTGCCGCGCTGCTGACCGGATTGCGCAAGGGCTGCAAGGCGGTGCCCACCTGCCCGGACCCCTTGTAAGAGGCCGCCATGATCCGCCGCAGAGCGTTTCTTGCCACCGCCCTGGCCGCCCCGCTGATCGCCCGAACCGCGCGGGCCGACGCGGCCCCGGTGGTGGTGATCGGGGCGGGTCTGGCCGGGCTTTCGGCGGCGCAGGCGCTGCGGGCGCGCGGGATCGCGACGGTGGTGCTGGAAGCGCGCGACCGCATCGGCGGGCGCATCCACACCTCGCGCCTCTGGCCCGACCTGCCGATGGACCTGGGCGCAAGCTGGATTCACGGAACCGACGGCAATCCGCTGACAGACCTGGCCCGCATGGCGGGGGCGAAGCTGCTGCCCACCAGCTATGACGCGGCGCTGACCCTGGGGCCGGACGGCGCGGAGGAAGAGATCGACCTCGGGCAGGCCGAGCGATTGCTGACCCGGGCCTTGCGCGGGGCCGAGGCGGCAGAGACGGATCGTTCGGTCTGGCAGGCGGTGACCGAAAGCGCCGATTGGGCCAGCGCCCCCGCCGGGGAACGCCGGCTGGTGCAGCATCTGGTCAATTCCACGCTGGAACAGGAATACGGCGGCAGCGCGCAGCGCCTGTCGGCCTGGCATGGCCAGGACGGGGCCGAATTCGACGGCGAGGACGCGCTGTTCCCGCAGGGCTATGACCAGATCACCGCCCATCTGGCGCGGGGGCTGGACATCCGGCTGTCGCATCCGGTGGCGGCCGTCGCGCCTGGCCGGGTGACGCTGGCCGACGGACGCGAGATCGCGGCGGGGCGCATCATCGTGTCGGTGCCGCTGGGGCTCTTGCGGTCAGGGCGCCTTGCCTTTGGCGAATCACTGGACAGCGCGCGGCAGGCGGCGATCGACCGGCTGGAAATGGGCCTTCTGAACAAGGCATGGCTGCGCTTCGACCGGATCGCCTGGCCGGGCGATGTGGACTGGATCGAATGGCTGGGGCCGCAGCCGGGGCTTTGGGCCGAATGGGTTTCGCTGGCGCGCGGGCTGGAGCAGCCCGTCCTTCTGGGCTTCAACGCCGCCGATGCCGCGCAAGAGGTGGAGCGGCTGGACGACCGGGCCACCGCCGCCGCCGCGCATGACGCCTTGCGCGCCATGTTCGGCAGCGCCTTTCCGCAGCCGGTTGCGGCGCAGGTCACCCGCTGGTCGCGCGACCCCTGGACGCTGGGCAGCTACAGCTTCAATCCGGTTGGCCTTGTGCCGGGCCAGCGGCAGGCGCTGGCGGGCGCCGATTGGGACGGCGCGCTGTGGTTCTGCGGCGAGGCCTGTGAAGAGCGTTATTTCGGCACGGCCCATGGCGCGGTGCTCAGCGGCCGCGCCGTTGCCGCGGCACTGGCCGCGCCCTGAGACGGTTCGCACAGCGCCCCCAAGGGCGCGCGTCTGCCTGCAACGCAGGCAGTCCGCCCGCCGAAGCGCCCCTGCGGCGGCGGTGCCCTCTCGCCAAGGGGGCACGGCTTTTCTATAGAGAAGGCAAGGGGGACCCATGCCTATGCCCGAACGCACAGAAAGCGAGAGCCGCAAATTGCTGCGCCGTCTGCGGGACGTGCTGGCGGTTCCGGGCAAGGGCCAGGACAGGCTGGACAGCATCACCCACCTGATCGCCGATTCGATGGGCACCGAGGTTTGCTCGATCTACCTGTTCCGCGATCCTGAAACGCTGGAACTTTGCGCCACCGAAGGGCTGAAGAAGGAAGCCGTCCACCAGACCCGGATGAAGCTGGGCGAGGGGCTTGTCGGCCGCGTGGCGCGCAGCGGGGTTCCGGTGAACACGGCCGATGCGCCGGGAGAAAAGGGTTTCCGCTACATGCCCGAGACGGGCGAGGAAATCTTCTCCAGCTTCCTGGGGGTGCCGATCCAGCGCGTTGGTGAAAAGCTGGGCGTTCTGGTCGTGCAGTCGAAAGAGGCGCGCGGCTTTTCGGAAGACGAGGTCTATGCCGTCGAGGTCGTGGCCATGGTGCTGGCCGAGATGACGGAACTGGGGGCCTTCATCGGCGATGACGGCGCGATGAAGGCGCTGCACCGCCAGCCGGTGATGTTCCGCGGCACCCAAGGCCAGGAAGGCGCGGCCGAAGGCCGGGTCTGGCTGCATGAGCCGCGGGTGGTGGTGACCAACCCGGTGGCCGACGATCCGCTGACCGAGATCGACCGCATCCGCGCCGCCGTGGGCGAATTGCGGGTGTCGATCGACGATCTGCTGGGCGCCGAGGAACTGGACAAGGACCAGAAGCAGGTTCTGGAAGCCTATCGCATGTTCGCCCATTCGCGCGGCTGGCTGCGCCGGATGGAGGAAGACATCATGCGCGGCCTGTCGGCCGAGGCGGCGGTGGAAAAGGAACAGTCGGCGGCCCGGACGCGGATGGAACAGGTGCCCGACGCCTACTTGCGCGAACGGTTGCACGATCTGGACGACCTGTCGAACCGGCTGCTGCGCATCCTGACCGGGCAGGGCAAGGACACCGGCGCCGAGATGCCGGAAAACCCGGTCCTTGTCGCGCGCAACATCGGCCCGGCAGAGCTGCTGGAATACGGCCGCAAGCTGCGTGGCGTGGTGCTGCAGGAAGGCAGCGTCGGCAGCCATGCCGCCATCGTCGCCCGCGCGCTGGCCATTCCGCTGGTCATCCATGCCGACCGCATCACTGCCGAGGCGCTGAACGGCGACCAGATCCTTGTCGATGGCGATCAGGGCATCGTCCACCTGCGCCCCGAGGAAACCGTTGCCCGCGCCTTTCGCGACAAGATCGCCATGCAGGCCGAGGCGCAGAAACGCTATGCCAGTCTGCGCGGCCTGCCCGCCGAAGACACCGCCGGCACCTGCATCCGGCTGGACATGAATGCCGGGCTGATGGCCGATCTGCCCAGCCTTGAAAGCTCGGGCGCGGCGGGGGTGGGGCTGTTCCGCACCGAGTTGCAGTTCCTGATCCGCAACAAGATGCCCAAGCGGGCCGAGCTGGCCTCGCTCTACACGCGGGTGATGGATGCCGCACAGGGCCAGCGCGTGGTGTTCCGCACCCTCGACATCGGGTCGGACAAGGTGCTGACCTACATGAAGCCGAATGACGAGCCGAACCCCGCGATGGGCTGGCGCGCAATCCGGGTGGGCCTGGACAAGCCGGGCG
This sequence comes from Fuscovulum blasticum DSM 2131, assembly GCF_003034965.1. Classification (GTDB taxonomy): domain Bacteria; phylum Pseudomonadota; class Alphaproteobacteria; order Rhodobacterales; family Rhodobacteraceae; genus Pseudogemmobacter; species Pseudogemmobacter blasticus. Next base: position 99,319 of record NZ_PZKE01000013.1, read on the forward strand.
TGCTGCGGATGCAGGTGCAGGCGCTGATCCGCGCGGCGGCGGGGCGGCCGCTGTCGATCATGTTCCCCTTCGTGGCCGAACATGCCGAATTCGCCGAGGCCCGCAGCCATGTGCTGCGCGAATTGCACCGAGAACGGTCGCTGGGCCATGTCGCGCCCGAACGGCTGGAAATCGGCGCGATGTGCGAGACGCCCTCGCTGGCCTTCGCCCCGCGGGCGTTTTTCGAACTTGCCGATTTCATCTCGGTCGGGGGCAATGACCTCAAGCAGTTCTTCTTTGCCGCCGACCGCGAGAATGAACGGGTGCGGCGGCGCTATGACACGCTGAACCTGAGCTTCCTGGGCTTTCTGGAAGGCATCGTCGCCCGGGCGGCCGAAACGGGAACGCCGCTCTCCTTCTGCGGGGAAGATGCCGGGCGCCCGGTGGAAGCGGTGGCGCTGGCGGCGCTGGGCTTCCGCACACTGTCGATGCGGCCGGCCTCGATCGGGCCGGTCAAGGCGCTGATCCGGCGGGTGAATCTGGCCGAAGCGAAGGCGGTGATCGACACCGCCCGCGCCAACGGGGCCGAAACCGCAAGACCCCGCCCTGCTGGACTGGCTGGCGCGGCAGACTGGCTGATCCCGGGGGGCGAAGGCCGGGCAAGCGGGGGCGCTGCCCCCGCACCCCCGGGGTATTTGGACCGAGTTGAAGGGGCAAAGGCCGGCCCTGATGTCATCTGTCCTGAAATATCCCCGCCGGAGGCAAACGCCC
>NZ_PZKE01000014.1 GCF_003034965.1 Fuscovulum blasticum DSM 2131
TCGGCAATGGCGGGGCCGACCTGCTGGCGGGCGGGGCGGGAAATGACCAGTTGGACGGCGGCGAGGGCAATGACACGCTGCGCGGCGGCGCCGGGGCGGACCGGCTGGCGGGCGGCGGGGGCGTGGATTACGCCACCTATGCCGATGCGGCGGCAGGCGTGCGGGCCGATCTGTCGAACCCCGCCGGCAATACCGGCGATGCGGCGGGCGACAGCTATGTTTCGATAGAAAACCTTGCCGGATCACAATCCGCCGACACGCTGACCGGCGATGGCGGCGACAATGTTCTGATCGGCAATGGCGGGGCCGACCTGCTGGCCGGGGGCGCGGGCGCTGACACGCTGGACGGGGGTGAGGGCAACGACACCCTGCGCGGCGGGGCCGGGGCGGACCGGCTGGCCGGGGGCAACGGCGCGGATTACGCCACCTATGCCGATGCCACAGCGGGCGTGCGGGCCGATCTGACGAACCCCGCCAGCAATACCGGAGATGCGGCGGGGGACAGCTACCTGTCGATCGAGAACCTTGCCGGATCGCAATTGGCCGATGTGCTGATGGGCGATGCCGGGGCGAACCTGATCAACGGCAATGGCGGCGCGGACTGGATCGACGGGCGCGGCGGCGATGACCTTCTGGCCGGGGCGGCCGGGGCCGATACTTTCGTGTTCAATGCCGGGCGGGATACCGTGCTGGATTTCGAGGATGACACCGACACCATCCTGCTGGACCCGGCCCTTTGGGGCGGCGGCGCGCGCGACATCGCCAGCATCCTGGCGCCCGAGAACGTGATCGTCACTGCGACTTCGGTGATCCTGGTGTTTTCCGACACCGACCGGCTTGAGGTGCGGGGCGTGACCGATGCCGCGCTGCTGGCCGACGATCTGGTGATCGGCTGATCCGGGCAGGCACGTTTTCCGACCGGCGGCAAGGAAGCCTTAACCCTGGTCGTGCAGAGATCGGGGCAAGGCGGGGGCAGGCTGTGCCCCCAGACGGCAGGAGGTCGCGGTATGACGCAGCATGTCTTCGCACAAGGCAGACAGGCCCCGGCCCGGGGCGGGCCCTTCCTGGCCGGTCCTTCTGGCTGACCCCCCCGGAATTTCAAGGATTCTGACCCATGCTCAGGCTTTTGGGCTATCTGCACACGCTTGCCCTTTACCCGGCGGCCCGGACCGTTGTGACCGCCCAATCGCTGCGGATGTGGCTGAAAACGCTGGGACAGCGGCCCCGGGTTCACCATGAGACGGCCTATGACGGCCGCCCGATCCTGTTGCTGGCGCTGTATGAAAAGGGCGGGCTGCGGCCCGATGTGACGCGGCTGCTGCGGGCGGCGCGGGGGCAGGGGCTGTATGTTCTGGCCGTGAACACGCTGCGGCTGACCGACCCCGCCGCCACGCGCGACCTGATCGACTGCTATATCGAGCGGCCGAATTTCGGCCGGGATTTCGGCAGCTACAAGACCGGCTTCCTGCATCTGTTCGCGCGCGGCTGGCAGGGCACCTGCCCGCGCCTGCTGATGCTGAACGACAGCATCTATTTCTCGCAAGAGCGGATGCCCGCCTTCCTGCGCGACATGATGGCCCCGGAGGCCGAGGTTCTGGGCGGAACCGAGAATTTCGAGATCGAATATCACCTTGGATCGTTCTGCATCGCGATGGCGGGGCGCATCCTGGCGCATCCGCAGTTCCGGGCCTATTGGCGCGGCTACCGGCTGACCGACGTGCGCCCGGTGGTCATCCGGCGGGGCGAGATGGGGCTTTCCAAGGCCCTGAAGCGCTGCGTTGCCGACCCGCGGGGCTTTGCCGCGCTGTATGGCGCCGCCCGCTATCTGCGGGCCTTGCAACAGGACGACAGCCTGATCGACGTGACGCTGACCCGCGCCCGCACATCGGACCTGACGGGGTGGAAGCGGGTCAGCCCGGAAAACATTCGCACGGCCTTGCAGGGCCGGTTCCTTGCCCCGGTGAACACGCTGTCGAAGCAGGTTGAAAAGCACGACATCCAGTTGGATGCCCGGCTGGAGGAACTGAACCGCCGGATGTTCGTAAAGGATCGGGAAACCCTGCTGGGCTATCTTCGCAAGAACCTGGACGACGGGGCGCAAGCGGATGAGGCGATCTTGATGGAAGCGATCCGGTCCGAACTGGGCCATGCCTTTCTGGAGGGCAGCCAGATCCACCAGAACGCGGCGATCCTGCTGCATATGGGGATGCCGCTGGTCAAGCTGGACGGGCTGTATCGCGGCATGTTCAACCTGTTCGACATCCGCAACATCACCGCCGCCCTGACGGTGGACGAACAGCAGGAACTGACCGCGCTGCTGGTGGAGCGGCCCTATGGCAATGACACGCTGACGGGCTGGCGCCGCGCCGCCTTCAACCGTGGTCTGATCTGAGGGGGGGCCGCGATGAACGCCTTTTCTGCTGCGCTGAACGGCCTGCCCGCGGATTTCGATCCCGAACTGTATCTGCGCCTGAACCCCGATGTCGCCGCCGCCGGGATCGCGGCCGCCGCGCATTACCTGGCCCATGGCCGGGCCGAGGGGCGGGTCTGGCGCAGCGATCCCCTGCCGGCGGATTTCGATCCGGGGCTTTACCTTGACCTCAACCCCGAACTGGCCCGGGCGGGCGTTGACCCGGCCCTGCATTACCGCACCTTCGGCCGGCGCGAGGGGCGGTTCTACCGCGATGCCGATCCGGCCGCCGCGCCGCGCCGCGAGGCGCTGGTGGTCTTTGTCCATATCGGCAAGACGGCGGGCAGCAGCCTGAACGAGGTGCTGTACCGGGCCCTTGGCCCCGGTGTCCGGCATGTCGAGACGCTGGTGGACCATCCGTCGGTGGCGGCGCGGCAACTGGCGCAAAGCGGCTGGGTTTCGGGCCATCTGTGGACGGGGGCGCTGTGTGGCCTTGTCCGCGGCGTGACCGACCGGCCGCTGCGGCTGTTCACCCTGCTGCGCGATCCGGTGGAGCAGATCTGTTCGGCCTATAACTGGCTGCTGGTGCTGGCGGCCCGAGGCCCCGCCGCCGAAGCCGTGATGCCCGAGGACATTCGCGCCGCCACCCGCGCGGTGGCCGCCACCGACCACGGCGATCCGGCAGCGGTGATCCGCACGCTGGCGCGGCATGGCGGGCTGTTCCTGAACCATCAGGCCCGGGCGGTGTTTGGCCCCGGTGCCGGCACGATGACCGACGAGGAGATGCGCGCCGGCCTTGCCCGGTTCGAGGGCGTGGGTCTGCCGGACCGGATTGGCGATCTGGCGGCGCAGATGACCGGATGCCCCGACATCACGGTGCCCCGGGAAAACGCCAGCCCCTATCGCTTTGACAAGGCGGTGTTCCGCAGCCCGGCGGTGGCCGGGTTCCTGGCCCGGGCCCATGCCGCCGATGCGCGGCTGGTGGCGCTGGTGCGGGCCGGAAAGGGATGAGGCCGATGTTCCATCTGCGCGCCCCTGCCGTGGAACCGGCCCCGCCGCTGGCCGAGGTGGTGCTGGCGGTGCGCAACGGGGCCCGCTTTCTGCCGCAGCAGATGGACAGCCTGTTCGCACAGACGGGGGTGCGGTTGCGGCTGCGGGCGCTGGATGACGGGTCCACTGACGGATCGCGGCAGGTGATGGTGGATCAGGCCGGGCGGGCGGGCCGGGTGCTGCATCTGGCCGAAGGGCCGCGCGCCGGTGTGGCCGAGGCCTTCTTTACCCTGTTGGACCGGGTTGGTGCCGATGCCGATCTGATTGCGCCCTGCGATCAGGATGATGTCTGGCTGCCGCGCAAGCTGGCGCGGGCGGGCCGAGCGCTGGCGGCCTTGCCCACGGGCTGCCCCGGGGCGGTGATCGGCGCGCGGATGGTGACCGATGCCGGCCTGCGCCCCCTCGCGCGCGATCCGGCTTGGCGGCGGCCACCGGGCTTTGCCAATGCGCTGGTTGAAAACATCGTGCCCGGCAATGCGCTGGTGATGAACGCCGCCGCGCTGGCGCTGGTGCGGGCCAGCCTGCCCGCCGCGCGCGCCGCCGGGGTGCCGCTGCATGACTGGTGGATCTATCTGGTGCTGTCCGGGGCCGGGGCGAACCTCTGGCACGACCCCGAGCCGATGGTGCTGTATCGCCAGCACGGCGGGAATGAGATCGGCGGTGCGCCGCGCGGGCTGCGCCGGAGCTTGCGGATGCTGGCCGCGCTGGACGGGCGCTATCGCCGGCGGATCGACGCCAACCTGTCCGCCCTGCTGGCCTGCGCCGACCTGCTGACGCCGGAAAACCGGCGCCTGTTGCAGCAGTTCGCGGCGCTGCGGGTGGCCCCACCGGTGCGGCGGCTGGCGGGGGCTTTCGGCCTGGGCCTGTACCGGCAGGGGCGGGCGGCGCAGGCGGCGCTGCGGGTGGGTCTGGCGCTGGGGCGGGCGTGACCCTAACGCTCCAGCAGCAGCCACTTTGCCTGCCAGCTCAGCAGCCGCAGCCCGGCCAGCAGCAGCGCCAGCGACACCCCGCAGACATAGACCGCCGAGGTGTAGCTGTCAGGGTAATCGGGAAAGAAGCCTGACCGCATGATCCCGGTGACATGCACCAGCGGGTTCCACCACAGCACGGCCTGCAGCGCCTGCGGCATCCGCTCAAACAGCACCAGACCGCCCGAGATCAGGAACAGCGGGCGCGAGATCAGCGACCAGATCACATGCCAGGTGTGAAAGCGCAGGAACAGCCAGGCGTTCAGCGTGCCCACGGCCAGCGCGAAAAGCGCCGCCAGAGCAAGGGCTTCGCCGATGCGGGCGATGTCCGGCACGGCGCGCGTGTCGAACATCAGCAGGATCGCGGTGATGACGATGTAGAACACCAGAAGTTCGGCCAGCAGGTTGACCACGAACCGCGCCGTGATGGCATCGACGAAGGTGACCACCGGATAGCTGAGCAGGGGCCGCGAAAAGACCAATGCCCCGCTGACCCGGTTCGCCACCGTGGTGAACAGCGCGAAGGGCAGCATCGCCGTGGCATAGAACAGCTCGAAACTGCTGCCGATGGGGGGCGCCGCGAAGAAGAACGAGAAGGCGAAGGTCAGGATCGCGATGCCGGCCACCGGCTCAAGGATCGCCCAGAGATAGCCGCCGGGCGAACGGCCATAGGTCGTGGCCATTTCGCGCAGCATCAGCGCCCCGACCGCGCGCGGGCTGAACAGCCGCCGCAGGGGCGGGCGGCAGGGGCGCAGGGCAGGGCTGATTCGGCTTCCATCCATGGGGCCTTATAGCCGGGCAGTCGTTAGGCGTTTCTTAGCACCCGCCGGGCATTGTCTGTGAAAACCGGCCCGCAGGGGCCAAGCCGCATGAGGATGAGGTGACCGCAGACCGCCAGATCGCCCCCCAGATCGCCGCCGTGGAAGCTGCTGTTCCGGCGCCCGCGAAACCTTCGGTCGTGGCGCTGGCGCCGCCGCCCCTGCTGCCCGCCGCCGCCCCCGAGGCTCCGGTCCGCCCGCCCGTGCGGCGGATGCGGGTCCGGCTGCGGCATCATCTGGTGGCGCTGTCCTTCGTGCTGGTCGTGCTGCTGCCCTCGGCGCTGGGGGCCTGGTATCTGTGGGCCCGCGCCGCCGACCAGTATGCCTCGACCGTGGGCTTTTCGGTGCATCACGAACAGACGGATTCCGCGCTGTCGCTGCTGCGGGGCATCGCGTCCTTTTCCGGCTCCAGCTCGGCCGATACCGATATTCTTTACGAATACATCTTCAGCCAGCCGCTGGTGGCCGAGATTGATGCCGAAATCGGCCTGCGCGACATGTGGTCGAAACCGCAGGGCGACCCTGTGTTCACCTTCGGCCCCGACGGCACGATCGAGGATCTGGTCGCCTATTGGGAAGACATGGTGACGGTCTATTACAACGCCAGCACCCGCCTGATCGAGATCAGGGTGCTGGCCTTCACCGCCGAGGATGCGCAGCGCATCAGCGAGACGATCTTTGCCAAGTCGAACGCCATGATCAACCGGCTGAACGACATCGCGGCGAATGACCTGATCCGCTACACGTCCGACGAACTGGCCCGGGCCGAGGCCGAGTTGCGGCGGGCGCGGCAGGCGCTGACCGATTTCCGCAACCGCAACCAGCTTGTCGATCCGGCGGCGGATCTGGCCTCGCAAAGTGGCATCCTGGCGGGGCTGCAGCAGGAACTGACCGGCGCTATGGTGGAACTGGATCTGCTGCGCGACCGGGGCGCGCAGGAAGACCCGCGCATCGGCCCGATGGAAAAGCGCATAAGGGTGATCGAGGCGCGCATCGCCGCCGAGCGGCAGAAGCTGGGCCTTGGCGCGGATGGCGATGGCGCCAACGCCATGGCGGATGTGGTGGCCGAGTACGAGCGGTTGCAGGTTGACCGTGAATTTGCCGAAACCACCTATGCCGCCGCCCGCGCCGCGCATGAGGCCGCGCTGACCGAGGCGCGGCGGCAAAGCCGCTATCTTGCGCCGCATATCGCGCCGACGCGGGCCGAAAGCGCGCGCTTTCCCGAACGCGGCAAGATCCTGGCGGTGGGGATGGTGTTCCTGTTCATGCTCTGGGGCATCGCGGTGCTGCTGTATTATTCGCTGCGCGACCGGCGCTGAGGCTCGGCCATGATCGAATTGCGCAACCTTTCCAAGACCTACCGCATGGACGGGGTGTCAAAGACCGTGCTGCACCCCACCACGATGCGGCTGCCGCGCGGGCGCACCATCGGGCTGGTGGGGCGCAACGGGGCGGGCAAGTCCACCCTGTTGCGCATGATCGCCGGCACGCAGGCAGCTTCGGGCGGGACGATCCGGCTGCACGGCACGGTGTCCTGGCCGGTGGGGTTTGCCGGATCGTTCCACCCGGATCTGAGCGGCGCGCAGAACGCCCGCTTCGTGGCGCGGATCTATGGCGTGGACAGTGATGAGCTGATCGGATTCGCCGAGGATTTTGCCGAACTGGGCGGCCATTTCCGTCTGCCGGTGCGCACCTATTCGTCGGGGATGCTGTCGCGGCTGGCCTTCGCGCTGTCGATGGGAATCGCCTTCGACTGCTATCTGGTTGATGAGGTGACGGCGGTTGGCGATGCGGGCTTTCGCGCCAAGTCGGAACGCATGTTCCGCGCCCGGATGCGGGGGGCGGGGGGGATTGTCGTCAACCATTCGGACGCGGTGATCCGCGATCTGTGCGATTGTGTGCTGCTGCTCGAAGGGGGGCGCCTGACCTGGTATGAGGACGTGGCCGAGGCGCTGCGCCAGCATCAGCGCAACATGACGGGATAGCCCGGCACGGTTCGACAAACACGCCCGCGTCAGATAAGGCAGGCCGCGAAACCTGAACAGGGGAACGAGATGGGTGAGTGTGTGCTGGTCACCGGGGGGGCGGGCTATGTTGGCGCCCATGCCTGCAAGGCGCTGGCGAAGGCGGGGTTTCAGCCCGTGGTGTTCGACAATCTGGCCACCGGCTGGGCCGAGGCGGTGAAATGGGGCCCTCTGGTGCAGGCCGACCTGATGGATCGCGCCGCGATTGACCGGGCGCTGGCCGACTATCGCCCGGTTGCGGTGATGCACTTCGCAGCGCTGTCGCTGGTGGGCGAATCGATGAAAGACCCCGGCCTTTACTGGCGGGTGAATGTCGGCGGCGCGCTGAACCTGGCCGAGGCCTGCGTTGCGGCGGGTGTGAAGAACTTTGTCTTCTCGTCAACCTGCGCCACCTATGGCGATCAGGACGGGGTGATGCTGACGGAGGACACCGCCCAGCATCCGATCAACGCCTATGGCGGGTCGAAACTGGCGATCGAGCATATCCTGCGCGACTACAGCGCCGCGCACGGGCTGAACCATGTGATCTTCCGCTATTTCAACGTGGCCGGCGCCGACCCCGAGGGCGAGATCGGCGAACAGCACCGCCCCGAGACGCATCTGATTCCGCTGATGCTGGAGGCGGTGGCCGGCACCCGCCCGGCGCTGACGGTGTTCGGCACCGATTACCCCACGCCCGACGGCACCTGCGTGCGCGATTATGTGCATGTCAGCGATCTGGCCGCCGCGCATGTGCTGGGGCTGCGGCGGCTTTTGGCGGGGCAGGGCAACGGGGTGTTCTGCCTGGGCTCGGGCCGTGGCTTTTCGGTGCGCGAGGTGATCGACGCCAGCCGCGCCGTGACCAACCGCGAGGTGCCGGTGGTGATCGGCGCGCGGCGGCCCGGCGATGCGGCGGCGCTGGTGTCGTCGTCCACGCTGGCGATCACCGACCTGGGATGGGAGCCGCAGCGATCGACCCTGCGCCAGATGATCGGCGACGCCTGGGCCTGGGCGCAGAAGCCGGGCTACAGCCGCTGACGCTGCGTCGATTTCTTTGAAGAAATCTTGCCGGAGCCTTTGAAGGCTCCGGTGCGGAGTTTTTTGAAAACGCCGCGGTCTGCGCTACAGATCCCAGTCCAGCGCGGCTTTCTTCGGCGCGGCCGCCGCCGGCGTGTCCTCAAGCCCCAGCCAGCCGCCGCGGATGGGCAGCTTGCGTTCGGCGCCCCAGTCGCCGGTCACGGTCAGCGTGTCGCCGTCCAGCATCACGCCGGCCACCGCCTGCCCGGCGGACCAGCGGATTGCCCCCAGGATATGGCGCACCTCGACCGTTCCCATCGGGTCCAGCGTCACCAGGCCGGGTTGGCCGGCGGCGGTCAGCGGATCGGGGGTTTCGCGGGCGGACAGGCCCAGGTTGGGCAGGGCTGCGCCTTCCTCGACCCCAAGGCAGCCGCGGTGACGGCCGTTCCAGGGGGCGTAATCGCGGCCGCCGTTCGAATGCCAGAGCATTGTCATCGGCAGGCGGCGGGCATTGCGCAGCGACAGGAACAGGTCGCCCTCCTGGGGGCGGACGACGGCGGTCCAGCCAAGGCGCGAAGCCGGGTCTTCCACCGCGCTGACGAAATCTTCATGCGCATCGCCCCAGGGGTAGCGGTGCAGGTTCACCGACCCGCCATCGGCGGCGGGGAATTCGGCCGGGTCTTCGCTGCGGCGCGGATAGGCCAGCCGCGACCGGCCACGGGTGGGGGCAGCTTCCAGCGGTTCGGCAAGGGTTTCGAACCAGCGCTTGCGCGAGAACGAGAGTTTCGCGCCATTCGGGACCGAGATCATGGCGTGATTGCTGACGGGCAGGCTGCCGGTGCCGCCGATGAACAGGTGGCGCTGGTAAAGGAAGGGGTGGTCGTCGCTGACCGAAAGTTCCTTGACCAGCGTGGCCCCCTGCACCTCGCCCGAGAGGATGGCGCGCAGGATGCCGGGGCCGGCGGGCGTGGGAACCCAGGTGCCGTTTGCTGCCAGACCGTGCAGCCCGGCGGGGCTGGCGCCCATGGGGGCGGCCAGAAAATCGCCGCCCAGCCGGCGCTGATGCGGTGGGGCCTCGGCGGGCACCTCGTCTTCGGTCCAGGGGGCGTGGTGCAGCGGGCTTATCGCGGCGCCTTCATCGGTGATGGTCAGGCGGGTGATCTGGCCGCCCCGCGCATCGAAGGCAACCGCGATGCCACGGGCGGCAAGGGATGAGGTCTGGGGCATCGGGTCTGTCTCCTGCGGGCGGTGTCGGGTGCAGGGTAGGCCCGCCGATGCCCGGCCTGCAAGGGCGGGTCAGGGAACTGGCATGTCGGCGGCCGGGTCTCTAGGTTGCGGTCAGGCGGATCTGCAGGGAGGCAGGGATGGGGCGGCTGGACGGCAAGGTGGCGGTGGTGACGGCGGCGGGGCAGGGCATCGGCCGGGCGTCCGCGCTGGCGATGCAGCGCGAGGGGGCGCGGGTCATCGCGACTGACATCAACAGCAAGACGCTGGCCGAACTGGCGGCGGCGGGGCTGGAAACGCGGCTGCTGAACGTGCGCGATCCGGCGGCGGTGGCGCAGATCGCGGCGGACCTGCCCGAGACCAGCGTTCTGTTCAACTGCGCGGGGTTCGTGGCGAATGGCACGATCCTGGAGTGCAGCGATGATGACTGGGCGTTCTCGCTGGATCTGAACGTGACGGCGATGTTCCGCATGTGCCGCGCCTTTCTGCCGGGGATGATCGCCCAAGGCGGCGGGTCGATCGTCAACATGGCCAGCGCGGTGGGGTCGATCATCGCGGCGCCGAACCGCTTTGTCTATGGCGTGACCAAGGCGGGGGTGATCGGGCTGACCAAGGCGCTGGCGGCGGATTTCGTGACACGGGGCATCCGCTGCAACGCGATCTGCCCCGGCACGGTGGAAAGCCCCAGCCTGGAGCAGCGGCTGCGGGCGACGGGGGATTACGAAGCCGCCAGAACGGCCTTTATCGCCCGCCAGCCGATGGGGCGGATGGCGACGGCCGAGGAGATTGCCAATCTGGTGGTCTATCTGGCGTCGGACGAGTCGAGCTTCACCACGGGACATGCCCATGTGATTGATGGGGGCTGGTCCAACGTCTGACCGGGGGATGTTGCCCCACGCCGCCGAAGGCCAGCCGCCGCGCCCGGGTGGCTGGCCGGTCAGCAGTCAGTCGTCAAGGCCGACCATCACGTCCGAGGCCTTGATCACGGCATAGGCTTTCTGGCCGACGGTCAGACCCAGTTCCTCGACCGATTCATTGGTGATCGAGGCGGTGACGATGCTGCCGCCCACGTCGATGCGGACATGGCTGGTGACCGCGCCCGAGACGATTTCGACCACGGTGCCGGGCAGCAGGTTGCGTGCGCTGAGTTTCATGGGGGAGTCCTTTTCTCAGGGTTGTGGGAAAACTGTTCTCCTGCATCTGTGGATTGTCCATCGGATGTGGCGCAAAGGGGCCGCGACAAATCTGCCTTGCCTGCGAAACGGGCATTCAGGTGCGGAATGTGCCGGCAGGCCGACCCGTTGTCGCACAGGGTGGCCGAAGGCGAGGCTGGCGCCGTGGTCCGGCCTATCCGGCTGAAATGATTTGAAGAATCCGGTCCGTGGTATTCTTTCTGCCAGAGCCGGGGCCGGACGCGCCACCTTGACAGACCCGTGCCCCCGCCGGATAAGCCCGGTGCCTCCGTCTTGTAGTGCCGCTTTGGCAGGAAAGGCCCGCCGATGCCCGCCGCCTCCTCCGTCGATTTGACCCGCGTCTTGCCCGCGGCCCGCATCCCGGAACTGCCCCATCCCTATTTCGGTAAGGTGCGCGATTGCTATGATCTGCCGCCGTCGGACGGGTTTCCGATGGGGCGGCGCATCCTGATTTCGTCGGACCGGATCAGCGCCTTCGATCGCATCCTTGCGGCCATTCCCTGCAAGGGCCAGGTGCTGACGCAGACCGCCCGCTACTGGTTCGATGCCACCCGCGACCTGTGCGACAACCATGTCGTGGCCTATCCCGACCCGAATGTCGTGATCGGCCGCCGGCTGACCATCCTGCCGGTCGAGGTGGTGGTGCGCGGCTATCTGGCGGGCACCACGTCAACCTCGATCCTGACGCAATACAAGGCCGGCGCGCGCGAGATGTATGGCCATACGCTGCCCGATGGCCTGCGCGACAACGAGGCCCTGCCGCAGGCGATCATCACGCCCACCTCCAAGGCGTTTGACGGTGGCCATGACGAACCGCTGACCGCCGACGAGATCGTGGCGCAGGTGCTGCTGACGCGGGCGCAGTGGGATGAGGTGTCGGAAAAGGCGTTGGCGCTGTTCGCGCGTGGCCAGAAGATGGCGGCCGAGCGCGGGCTGATCCTGGTGGACACCAAATATGAATTCGGGCTGGACGAGAACGGCCGCATCCTGCTGGCGGACGAGATCCACACCCCCGACAGCAGCCGTTACTGGATCGCCTCGGGGTATGAGGCGGCGCTGCGCGACGGCACCCGTCCGCCCAGTTTTGACAAGGATGTGATCCGGTCCTGGGTGGTCAGCCGCTGCGACCCCTATCGCGACCCGATCCCCGAGATTCCGGCCGAGATGATTGCCCGCACGGCGCAGGTCTATATCGACGCCTATGAGGCGATCACCGGCCAGACGTTCGTGCCCGATACCACGGGTGACACGCCGCTGGACCGTGTGCGCGCCAATCTGGCGCCCTGGTTCACGGCCTGATGCAGCCTGCCCTTTGCAGCATGACCCCGCGCCGCCCTATGCTGCGCGGGAACCGGGAGATTAAGCGATGATTCTGTCCTGTGGCGAAGCCCTGATCGACATGCTGCCGCGCACCGCGACCACGGGTGAGGCCTGTTTTGCCCCCTATGCCGGCGGGGCCGTCTTCAATACCGCCATCGCGCTTGGCCGCCTTGGGGCGCCGTCGGCGTTCTTTTCCGGCGTGTCGAACGACATGCTGGGCGAGATCCTGACCGAGACTCTGACCGCGTCAAAGGTGGACACGCGCTATCTGGCACGGTCGGACCGGCCCACCACGGTGGCCTTTGTCAAGCTGGTGAACGGGCAGGCGACCTATGCCTTTTATGACGAGGCGACGGCGGGGCGGATGCTGTCGCCCGACCAGTTGCCCGACCTGCCCGCCGGGGTGGCGGCGCTGTTCTTCGGCGGCATCAGCCTTGTGAACGACCCCGCCGCCAGCACCTACGAGGCCTTGCAGGCCCGCGAGGCCGGCGCGCGTGTCACCATGATCGACCCGAACATCCGCCCCGGCTTCATTGCCGGCAAGGAAGAAGCCTACCGCGCCCGCATTGGCCGGATGATCGGGCGCGCCGACATCGTGAAACTGTCGGACGAAGACCTGCACTGGCTGGAAGGCAGCGGTGACCTGACCGCGCTGGCGCGCGGGATCGTGGCGCGTGGCCCGAAGGTGGTGTTCATTACCGAAGGCGCGAAAGGCGCGCGGGCGGTGACGGCGACGCAAGACCGCTTTGTCGCGGCCACGCCGGTGACGGTGGCCGATACGGTGGGGGCGGGCGATACGTTCAACGCGGGCGTGCTGGCGGCGCTGCACGCGGCGGGCGTGCTGACCAAGGCCGGGGTCGCGGCCCTGCCGGACGCGGTGCTGGATCAGGCGCTGTCGCTGGGCACCCGTGCGGCGGCCGTCACGGTCAGCCGCGCCGGCGCGAACCCGCCCTGGACGCACGAACTGTGAGGGCTGTCCTGCAACGGGTGAGCCGCGCGCAGGTCTCTGTCGCGGGCGAGGTGGTCGGGCGCTGCGGGCCGGGCCTGATGATCCTGATCTGCGCCATGCAGGGCGACAGCGACGAGGCGGCGGCGAAGGTGGCGGCCAAGATCGCCAAGATGCGGATCTTCAAGGACGATCAGGGCAAGATGAACCTGTCGGTCCGCGATGTGGGGGGCAGCGCGCTGGTGATCAGCCAGTTCACCCTGGCCGCCGACCTGCGCGGCAACCGCCCCGGCTTCAGCACCGCCGCCGCCCCGGAGGAGGGCAAGCGGCTGTACGAATTGTTCGCGGCGCATCTGGCGGCGGAAGGGGTGCCGGTCGAGACCGGCATCTTCGGGGCCGACATGGCGGTGGAACTGGTGAATGACGGGCCGGTCACCATCTGGATCGACAGCGAGGCCGGCTGACCGGCCTATTTGAACGGGTTGCCGGGCGATTGCTTGGTGATCACGTCCCCGCAGCCGATCAGCGCGTCGATCGAGGCGCGCGATCCGGCCAGCGTGTAGTTCTGCACATCCGCCCCGTCCGCCGACCGCAGGAACAGCCGGTTGCCCTTGGCCACCTCGACGATGAAGTCGATGCCGGCATCGCTGTCGGGCAGGGTGAACAGCACCGAATTCAGCCGCAGGTTGGCGGCGTTCAGGTTCCAGGGCGCCATGCGGTCGATCTGCACCTGAAGGTCGGCGGTATCGCCGGTATCGCCGGTATCGCCGAAATCCCATTGGGTGGAATAGAACTGCAACTGGACCGAACCGTCCTGGAACGTCCAGATCGAGAAGGTTTCGCCGGGGGCCGAAACCGTGGCGACGCAGCCCATCGTGCCATCGTCCCAGGCCACCATTTCCACCAGCCAGGCCTTGTTGCGTTCAAGCACCTGGGATTCATAGTTCTGTGCAAGCGCCGGTGTGGCGGTCAGCAAGGCGGCGGCTGCGGCAAGGGCTTTGGGCGAAATCATCTGTCAGGTCCGATCTGTGGCAGGCGCGGCCAGTTTGGCCGCGCCGGCACGATTCCTGCAAATGAAAACTCCCGTCATGCGGGCTGTTGAGGGGTCAGGCCTTCCAGTCCCAGGCGCCGGTGAAGCCGCCCAGAAGGTGGCCGACCTTTTCCTCATCCACCGGGCCGGTCTTGGCCAGACGCGCGACCAGGCCGCGCTTCTTGTCTTCGACCACCTCGGCCACATGGGCGGCGATGCCTTCCTTCTGCAGGGCGGCATCATAGACCCGGGTGATCGACATCCGGCGCAGGGCCGGCTTGAACACCTTGCCCACGGCCGTTTTCGGCATGTCATCGACGATTTCCAGATACTTCGGCACCGCCGCCCGTTCGACGATATGCGCCTCTGCATGGGCGATCAGCTCGTCTGTCGTGACCGTCGCGCCCTTGACCAGTTCGACATAGGCCGCGGGCAGTTCGCCGGCATGGGCATCGGGCTGGCCGATGGCGCCGACCATGGCCACGGCCGGGTGGCTCATCAGGGCCTCTTCGATGATCGCCGGGTCGATGTTGTGGCCGCCGCGGATGATCAGATCCTTGGCGCGCCCGGTGATGAACAGATAGCCGTCCGCATCCAGGCGGCCCAGGTCGCCGGTGCGCAGGAAGCGGCCTTCGGCGAAGAGTTCGCGGTTCTTGTCGGCTTCGGTATAGGTCGAGCCTTCAAAGACGCCGGGGTTCGAGACGCAGATTTCGCCCACCTCATCGACGCCGCATTCCCGCAGGCCGATGGCGCCCATGCTGGTCAGGATGCGCACCTGGGTGTGCGGGAAGGGCAGCCCGACCGAGCCGATCTTCTTGGCACCGTCCGGCGGGTTGATCGAGACAAGGCAGGTGGCTTCGGTCAGGCCATAGCCTTCGATGATCTCGATGCCGGTTTCCTTCTTGAAGCGGTTGTACAGTTCGACCGGCAGCGCGGCAGACCCTGAAAACGCATTCCGCAGCGAGGAAATATCGGCATTGACCGGGCGCTGCATCAGGGCGGCCAGCGCCGTGGGCACGGTGATCAGATAGGTGACCTTGTGGCGTTCGATCAGCTTCCAGAGGTTGTCGAACACGCCCTCGCCGCGATAGCCCGCCGGCGTGGGGAAGACGACATGCGCGCCCGAGGCGATCATCGACATCATGATCGGGTAGCAGGCGAAGACGTGGAACAGCGGCAGCGGGCACATGACCACATCTTCCGGCTTGAACAGCAGCCGTTGCCCGAGCCAGCCGTTGTAGACCATGCCCGAGACCTTGTGCTGGGCCACCTTGGGCATTCCGGTGGTGCCGCCGGTGTGGAAATAGGCGGCAACGCGGTCTTCCTGCGGGTCGGCAAAGGTCAGCCGGTCGGCGGGCTGGCGGGCAGCCTCGGCGTGGAAGGACTTGACCTCGGCCCGGTGGTGGAAATGCAGCTTCGGCCGGATCAGCGGCACGATCAGCCGCTTGAGGCCGGTCAGATAGGTGAGCAGGTCGATTTCCAGCACGGTCTGCACGCTGGGTGCAAACTTGACCGCCTCGGCCACCTTGTCGGGCACGTCAGTCTTGGGGAAGGCGCGCAGCGTGACCACGACCTTGGCCTTGGTCTCGCGCAGGATGGCGCTGATCTGGTCGGCTTCCAGCAGCGGGTTGATCGGGTTGACGATGCCCGCCACCGCGCCGCCCAGCAGGGTGACGGCGGTTTCCAGCGTGTTCGGCAGGATGAAGGCGACCACATCCTTTTCCCCCACGCCAAGGCTGCGGAACAGGTTGGCGGCCTGGGTCACGCGACCCAGAAGCTGCGACCAGGTCAGCGTCGATTTCGGCGCCTTCGGGTCGGATAGCAGTTGATAGGTGATCGCAGGGCGTGACCCGTGGCGGGACGCGGCCCGCGACAGGAAAGCATACATGCTGCGCGGTTCGTCGCGATCGGGCCATGGCATTTCGGCCTCGATCGCCCGCACGTCGGCGAGCGTGGAAAAGCTTCCCATAAGTCTCCTCCCTTCTGGTCAGCGCCCCGGTTCTGACGGCCGGGTTATCGGCGAATGTGGGGGCTGGGCCGGTCTTTGCCAACCGCTTTCCGTTGCCGGATACGCAACGTCAGGGCCGGGTCAGATCGTGCCGTCGGTAAATTGCAGCCGCGCCAGCCGGGCGTAAAGGCCGCCTTCGGCCACAAGCGCATCATGCGTGCCCTGTGCGACGATCTGCCCGTCCTCGAACACGATGATGCGGTCGGCGCGTTTGACGGTGGCCAGACGGTGCGCGACGACCAGCGTGGTGCGGCCCTGCGACAGGTGTTCGACCGCCTCTTGCACGGCGCGTTCGCTTTCGGCGTCCAGCGCGCTGGTCGCCTCGTCCAGCAGCAGGACGGGGGCGTTGCGCAGGATGGCGCGGGCGATGGCCACGCGCTGCTTCTGGCCGCCCGACAGCATGACGCCGCGTTCGCCAAGGAAGCTGTCATAGCCCTGCGGCAGCACGCTGATGAAGTCATGCGCGGCGGCGGCGCGGGCGGCGGCTTCAACCTCGGCATCGCTGGCTTCGGGGCGGCCGAAGCGGATGTTGTCGCGGGCCGAGGCGGCAAAGATCACCGGATCTTGCGGCACAAGCGCCAGCGCGCGGCGGAAGTCGCTGCGGGCCATGTCGCGCAGGTCGATCCCGTCCAGCGTGATGCGGCCCGATTGCGGGTCGTAGAACCGTTGCAGCAGTTGCAGGATGGTGGTCTTGCCGGCGCCCGAGGGGCCGACCAGCGCCACCGTCTCGCCGGGGCGGACATGCAGCGACACGCCTTTCAGGGCGGAAACATCGGGGCGGGCCGGATAGCGGAAGGTGACGCCTTCGAAGGCGATCTCGCCGCGCACGGGGCGGGGCAGGGGCTTGGGCCGGGCCGGGTCCTGCACGCTGTCTTCGGCATTCAGGATCTCGACCAGGCGTTCGGTCGCACCCGAGGCGCGCTGCAATTCGCCCCAGATCTCCGAAAGCGCGCCCACGGCCCCGGCCACCAGAACGGCATAGATCACGAACTGGATCAGTTCGCCCATGCTCATCCCGCCCGCCCGCACGTCGCGGGCACCGACCCAGAGCACGCCCACGATGCCGGTGAAGACCAGGAAGATCACGATCACGGTCATCACCGCCCGCGTGCCGATGCGGCGGCGGTTGGCGTCAAAACTTTTCTCGGTCACTTCGGCAAAGGCGGCGCGGGTGGGGCCTTCATGGGTGTAGGATTGCACGGTCTGGATCGCCAGCAGCGATTCAGAGGCCGAGCCCGAGGAAGAGGCGATCCAGTCCTGGCTTTCGCGCGACAGCGACCGCAGGCGGCGGCCCAGAACGATGATCGGCACCACCACGGCGGGCACGATCAGCAGGACAAGCCCCGTCAGCTTGGCCGAGGTGAGCAGAAGCATCACCATCCCGCCCAGAAGCAGGATCAGGTTGCGCAGCGCGATGGAAATCGACGAGCCGATGACAGACAGGATCAGCGTGGTGTCGGTGGTGATGCGGCTGAGAACCTCGCCCGTCATCACCCGTTCGAAGAAGGACGGGCTGAGGGAGGTTACCTTGTCAAAGGTGGCGCGGCGGATGTCGGCCACGACGCGTTCGCCCAGCCGGGTGACAAGGTAGTAGCGCAGCCCGGTGCCCACGGCCAGAAGGGCCGCGATCAGCAGGAAGGCCCCGAAATATTCGTCCAGAAGCGCGACATTGGTCGAGTTGAACCCGTCCACCACGCGGCGCACCGCCAGGGGCAGGATCAGGCTGATCCCCGCCGTGACCACCAGCGCCGCCAGGGCCGCCACCGTCATCATGCGATAGGGCCGCAGGAAGGGCATCAGACCGGCAAGGGCGCCGACGCGGCGCGAGGTCGGGCGGTCTTCGGTCGGGGCGGTCTTCGGGGATCTGGCCATGGCGTCGCGGCTTCCTCTTGCTGCCGGGCCGGGGTTTAGTCCGCATGGCCTGCGGGGGCAAGCAATGCCTTGCCGAAAGGGGTATCCGTCTCTCCTCTTTTCCCCGGTCGCGGGGCGTGCCAGTGTTGCCCCGCACCGGGACGATCCGGCGACGATCCGGCCGAAGCGGCTTCGGGCCGGCGGGACGATCCACGATTCTTGCGGTTTCTTCGAGGGGATGACCATGCCGCAGCATTTTACCGCCACGGACGGGGCGCGGCTGGCCTATCGCGACGAGGGCACCGGGTTGCCGGTGCTGTGTCTGGCCGGCCTGACCCGCAACATGGCCGATTTCGACGATGCCCTGCCGGCGCTGGCCGGGGTGCGGGTGATCCGCATGGATTACCGTGGCCGCGGCGACAGCGACTGGACCGGGGCCGCCAGCTATACCGTGCCGCAAGAGGCGGCGGATGCGCTGGCGCTGCTGGATCATCTGGGGCTTGAACAGGCGGCCATTCTTGGCACGTCGCGCGGCGGGCTGATCGGGATGCTGCTGGCGGTAACCGCCAAGCCCCGGCTGCTGGGGCTGTGCCTGAACGACATCGGCCCCGAAATCGTGCGGTCGGGGCTGGAGCGGATCAAGGATTATGTCGGCCGCCGCCCGGCGGCGCGGACGCTGGCCGAGGTGGCCGAGAAGCTGCCGGCCAATTCGCCGGGCTTCGAAGGCGTCAGTGCCGCGCAATGGCAGGCCATGGCAGACCGGCTTTACCGTCAGGGCGAGGGACGGGTCGAACTGCGCTATGACCCCGCGCTGCGCGAGTCGGTGCTGGCCTCGTTCGCGGTGCCGCCCACCGACCTGTGGCCGCTGTGGGCGGCGACGGCGGGCCTGCCGGTGGCGCTGATCCGGGGCGCGAATTCCGATCTGCTGACCCCGGACACCGTGGCGCGGATGCAGGACATGCGGCCCGACCTGATTTTCACCGATGTGCCCGACCGGGCGCATGTGCCCTTTCTGGATGAACCCGAAGCCGTGGCGGTGCTGCGGCGGTGGCTGGAGCAAATGGAATGACTCTGCAGGCGATCGAGGCGGCGGCGGCGCGGATGCGCGGCCATGTGCGGGTGACGCCGCTGTTGAACGCGCCCCTGCTGGACCGGCTGGCGGGGCGGCGGATCTTCGTCAAGGCGGAATGTCTGCAGGTGACCGGCAGTTTCAAGGCGCGCGGCGGATGGGCGGCGGTGTCAGCCCTGCCGGCGGGCGCAAGGGGCGTGCTGGCGATGTCGTCAGGCAACCACGCGCAGGGCGTGGCCTGGGCCGCGGCGGCGCATGGGGTGCCGGCGGTGATCGTCATGCCGTCGGATGCACCGGCGGTGAAGGTGGCCAATACCCGCGCCTATGGGGCCGAGGTGGTGCTGTATGACCGCGTCCGCGACGACCGCGACGCGCTGGCGGCGGGGATCGCGGCCGAGCGGGGGCTGGCGCTGGTGCCGCCCTATGACCACCCCGAGGTGATTGCCGGTCAGGGCAGCGTGGGGCTTGAGATTGCCGTGCAGGCGGCCGAGGCCGGGATTGCCGGTGCCGATGTGCTGGTCTGCTGCGGGGGCGGCGGGCTGTCGGCCGGGGTGGCCATGGCGCTGGACGCCCGCGCGCCGGGTCTGCGTGTCCGCACGGTGGAACCGGCGGGGTTCGACGACATGGCGCGGTCGCTGGTTTCGGGGCAGCGCGAAGGCAACGCGGCGGCGACCGGATCGGTCTGCGACGCGATCCTGACGCCGATGCCGGGGGCGCTGACCCTGCCCATCCTGCACCGGCTGGCCGGGCCGGGGATGGTGGTCAGCGATGACGAGGCGCTGCGGGCGGTGGCGCTGGCCTTCCGGTATCTGCGCATCGTCGCCGAACCGGGCGGCGCGGTGGCGCTGGCGGCGGCGCTGTTCCGCGATGACCTGCCCGAGACGGTGATCTGCACCGTCAGCGGTGGCAATGCCGACCCGGAGATCTTTGCCGGGGCGCTGGCCCGCTTTGGCGGCTGAGGCCGCCCGGAAACGACAGACGACGAAGGTTCCCATGGCCCCGATCTTCCTGCCCGACCTGCGCCTGAACGCCCGGCTTGACGGCCCCACCGACGGCCCGCCGCTGGTGCTGCTGCACGCGCTTGGCCTGCGGCTGGAGCTGTGGGACGCGGTGGTCGCGCGCCTGCCGCGCCACCGCATCCTGCGGCTGGACATGCGCGGCCATGGCGGCAGCGACGTGCCGCCCGCCCCCTATGCCATGGGCACGCTGGTGCGCGATGCCGAACGGGCGATGGACCATTTCGGAATGAAGGAGGCGGTGGTCGTCGGCCTGTCGATCGGCGGGCTGATCGCGCAGGGGCTGGCCGTCAAGCGGCTGGATCTGGTGCGCGGGCTGGTGCTGTCGAACACCGCCGCCCGCATCGGCATTGCCGGACAATGGCAGGACCGCATCGCCACGGTGCGCGACGGGGGCCTTGCCGCCCTTGCCGATGCCACGATGGAGCGCTGGTTCGGCCGCAAATGGCGCGAGGTGTCGCAGATGCCGGCGCTGCGCGAGATGCTGCTGGCCTGCCCGGCCGAAGGCTGGATGGGCTGCGCCGCCGCGATTGCGGGCACGGATTTCTATGAAACCACGGCCATGCTGCGCCTGCCGCTGCTGGCCATTGCCGGGGCGAATGACGGGTCAACCCCGGCCGATCTGGTGCGCGAGACCGCCGATCTGGTGCCGGGCAGCCGGTTCACGGTGATCCGTGGCGGCGGGCATCTGCCCTTTGTCGAACAGCCCGACGCCTATGTCGCGGCGCTGGCGGAGTTCCTGACCGGCATCGGCCATGGCTGAGGTGCTGCTGGTGCCGGGATCGTGCCACGGGGCGTGGTGCTGGCACCGGGTCATTCCGGCGCTGGCCGCGCTGGGGCACAGTGCCCGCGCCATTGACCTGCCCGGACGCGGGGCGGATGCGGCCACGGTCACGCTGGACGATCTGGCGGCGGCCATCGTGGCGGCGCTGGACCGGCCGACCGTGGTTGTGGGCCATTCCGCGGCGGGATACGCCATCACCGCCGCTGCCGAGCGCGACCCCGCGAACATGGCCGCGCTGGTCTATCTTTGCGCCTATGTGCCGGTGTCGGGCCAGTCGCTGGCGCAGATGCGGCGGGCCGGGCCGCGCCAGCCGCTGGCGGGCAGCTACCGGCTGGATGCGGCGCGGACGGTGTTTTCCTTTGATCCGGCGCGGGTGGACGATCTGTTCTATCACGACTGCCCTGCTGAGGACCGCGCCCTTGCGGCACGCTGCCTGGCGCCCGAACCCATTGCCCCGCAGGAAACGCCGTTGCGGCTGACCGCCCGGTCGCAAGACCTGCCGCGCCATTACATCGCCTGCACCGAGGACCGGGCCATTCCGCCGGAGTATCAGGCGGTGATGGCGGCTTCGGTGCAGGAGGCCAACCGGACGGCGCTGCCTTCGTCCCATTCGCCGTTCTTCGCCATGCCGCAGGCGCTGGCCGCGCGGATCGACCGCATCGCGGGGGGCCTTTCGGCGGCGGGCCGGGGTGATATGGTCGCGCCCGTTCCGAAAGGCTGAGCCATGCCCAACCCGCGCCTTGCGCTGACCTTCATCCTGATCACCGTGGCGATGGACGCGATCGGGATCGGCATCATCTTTCCGGTCATGCCCGACCTGATCCGTCAGGTAACGGGGCGATCCTTGTCCGAGGCCGCGCTTTGGGCCGGAACGCTGGGCACTGCCTTTGCGGTGATGCAGTTCCTGTTCGGCCCCGTCCTGGGCGCGCTGTCCGACCGTTTCGGCCGCCGTCCGGTGTTGCTGGTGTCGCTGGCGGTCATGTCGGCGGATTATCTGGTGATGGCGACCGCGGGCACGATCTGGCTGCTGCTGGCGGCGCGCATCGTGGCCGGCATCACGGCGGCCACCTATTCCACCGCCACCGCCTTCATTTCCGACATCACCCCGCCCGAAAAGCGCGGCGCGCGTTTCGGCCTGATCGGGGCCTGTTTCGGGGTGGGCTTCGTTGTCGGGCCGCTGATCGGCGCCGGTCTGGCCGGGATCGACACCCGCGCGCCGTTCTTTGCCGCCGCCGCCATGGCCGCCGCCAACATGCTGCTGGGCTGGTTCACCCTGCCCGAGACGGTGACCGATGCCACCCGCCGCCCGTTCCTGTGGGCGCGGGCCAATCCGCTGGGGGCGCTGCGGTCGGTCAGCCGGTTGCCGGGGGTGGGCTATACGCTGGCCTGCTTCCTGATCCTTGGCATTGCGATGAATGTCTATCCCACGGTCTGGGCCTTTTACGGCGAGGCCAATTTCGGCTGGTCCTCGGGCATGGTCGGGGTGTCGCTGGCGCTTTATGGCATCAGCTTTGCGGTGGGGCAGGCGGCGATTGTCGGCCCGGTGATCCGTCGCTGGGGCGAACACCGGGCGGCGCAGTTCGGCATGGTGGTGGATGTGGTGACGCTGACCGCGCTTGGTCTTGTCACCTCGCCCGTGGTGGCGCTGGCCATCATCCCGGTCACGGCGCTTGGCGGCACCGTCACGCCGTCGCTTCAGGCGCTGGCCTCACGCGCGGCGCCGGCCGATGCGCAGGGTGAGGTGCATGGCGTGTTGTCCAGCCTGAACGCGGTGGCCACCATCCTTTCGCCGCTGGTGATGACGACCACCTTCGCGCATTTCACCCGCGAGGGCGCTGCGGTCCATGCCCCCGGCGCGCCGTTCCTGCTGGCCGCCGGGCTGATGGCCGGCTGCCTTGCGCTGCACAGCCTGGCGGCGCACCGTCCCCGGAGCTTGCCCGCCTGATTGCCCGTTTGCGGCATGTTCTGTCGCTGAAAGACCGGCCCGGGCGGCCTTGGCTGCCTAGGCTTTCGGCTGACGGTGCAAGGGGGGCGCGCATGAAACTCACGGATCTTGAAATCTTCGTCGTCGCCCCGCCGGCGCCGGGCTGGGGCGGGCGCTACTGGATCTTTCCGAAGATCACCACCGACGATGGCATCACCGGCTATGGCGAATGTTACGCCTCGACCGTGGGGCCGAAGGCGATGCGGGCGGTGATCGAGGACGTGTTCGACCGGCACATGCGCGGCCAGTCGGCCGAGGATCTGGAGCTGATGTATCGCCGCGTTTATTCCAGCGGCTTCACCCAGCGGCCCGACCCCACGGTGATGGGCGCCTTCGCGGGGCTGGAAATTGCCTGCTGGGATATTCTGGGCAAGGCGCGGAACCGGCCGGTCTGGGCACTGCTGGGCGGGCGGATGAATGACCGGGTGCGCAGCTATACCTATCTTTACCCGGACCCCGGGCAGGACCAGACGGAATTCTGGGTGAACCCCGACTGGCAGGCCGAGGCGGCCGCCAAGGCGGTGGCGCAGGGCTTTACCGCCGTCAAGTTCGACCCGGCCGGGCCTTATACCATTCGCGGCGGGCACCAGCCCGCTATGAGCGATATTTCCCGCAGCGTTGCCTTCTGCAAGGCGATCCGCGAGGCCGTGGGCGACCGGGCCGACCTCTTGTTCGGCACCCATGGCCAGTTCACCACCGCCGGGGCCATCCGGCTGGGCCGCGAGCTGGAGCCGTTCAACCCGCTGTGGTACGAAGAACCGATCCCGCCCGACAACCTGCTGGAATTCGCCGAGGTGGCGCGGGCGGTGCGTATTCCGCTGGCCACGGGCGAACGGCTGACCACCAAGACGGAATTCGGGATGCTGCTGCGGGCAGGCGGGGTGAAGATCCTGCAACCGGCGCTCGGCCGGCTGGGGGGTATTCTTGAGGCCAGGAAGCTGGCCGCCATCGCGGAAATCTTCAACGCCGAAATGGCGCCGCATCTTTATGCCGGCCCGGTGGAATGGGCCGCGAATGTGCATCTGTCGGTGTCGATCCCGAACCTGCTGATCGCGGAAACCATCCAGACCGGCGGCGCCTTCCACATGGCGCTGATCCGCAACAGCCTGACATGGGAAGATGGCTACATCCTGCCGCCCGAGGCACCGGGGCTGGGCATCGACTTCGACGAGGATCTGGCGCGCGCGCATCCCTTCACCGGCACGGGGCTGCATCTGCAGATGCAGGAGGCGCCCTGCGATTACCGCCACGGCAACCGCTTTGAGGGCGGCGCCCCTGCGGCCAAGGCCTGAGCCGGCCGAAGGGCGCCGGACCCTGCCCGGAAAAGCAAAACCCCCGCCGGTGGCGGGGGTTTTCTTTTCTGGATCATTCGGCCGTCAGCAGCGGGGGCTTCTGGCCGGTCAGCCGGGGTTTCTGCGGTTCCTGCACCTCAAGGACGATGGCATCGTCCTTGACGCCCACCTTCACCAGCCCGCCCTTGGTCAGCTTGCCGAACAGCAGTTCCTCGGCCAGCGGCTTCTTGATGTGTTCCTGGATCACGCGGCCCAGCGGACGCGCGCCCATCTTGTCATCATAGCCCTTTTCGCCCAGCCAGGCCGCCGCTTCCGGCGTCAGCTCGATATGGACGTTGCGGTCGATCAACTGGGCTTCAAGCTGCAGCACGAACTTCTCGACCACTTGCAGGATGATCTCGCGCCCAAGGGGCGCGAAGGAAATCACTGCGTCCAGACGGTTGCGGAATTCCGGCGTGAAGGTGCGTTCCACCGCCGCCGTATCCTCGCCCGTGCGGCGTTCGCGGCCGAAGCCGATGGCTTCCTTGGCCATGTCCGCCGCCCCGACGTTCGAGGTCATGATCAGGATCACGTTGCGGAAATCCACCGCCCGGCCGTTGTGGTCGGTCAGCTTGCCGTGGTCCATCACCTGCAACAGGATGTTGTAGACATCCGGGTGCGCCTTCTCGATTTCGTCCAGCAGCAGCACGCAATGCGGGTGCTGGTCCACGCCATCGGTCAGCATCCCGCCCTGATCGAAGCCGACATAGCCGGGCGGGGCGCCGATCAGACGGGAAACCGCGTGTTTCTCCATGTATTCCGACATGTCGAAGCGCAGCAGTTCCACGCCCAGCGTGGCCGCAAGCTGTTTGGCCACCTCTGTCTTGCCCACGCCGGTGGGGCCGGTGAACAGGTAGTTGCCGATGGGCTTTTCCGGTTCGCGCAGGCCGGCACGGGCCAGCTTGATGCTGGCCGACAGCGCCTCGATCGCCTTGTCCTGGCCGAACACCAGCCGTTTGAGCGTTCTTTCCAGATCGCGCAGCGTTTCGGCATCGTCCTTCGAGACGTTGCGCGGCGGGATGCGGGCGATCTTGGCCACCACGGCCTCGATCTCCTTGGTGCCCAGAACCTTCTTGCGCTTGGAATCGCTGACCAGATGCTGCGCCGCCCCCGCCTCGTCGATCACGTCGATGGCGCTGTCGGGCAGCTTGCGGTCATTGATGTAGCGGCTGGCCAGTTCCACCGCCGACTTGATCGCATCCGCGGTGTAGCGCAGTTCGTGGTGTTCCTCGAAATGCGGCTTGAGGCCCATCAGGATCTTGATGGCATCGGGCACCGACGGTTCGTTCACGTCGATCTTCTGGAACCGGCGCGACAGCGCGCGGTCCTTTTCGAAGTGCTGGCGGAATTCCTTGTAGGTGGTCGAGCCCATGCAGCGCAGCTTGCCGCCCTGCAACGCGGGTTTCAGCAGGTTCGAGGCATCCATCGCTCCGCCGCTGGTGGCGCCGGCGCCGATGACGGTGTGGATCTCGTCGATGAAGAGAATCGCATCGGGGTGATCCTCAAGCTCTTTCACCACGGCTTTCAGCCGTTCCTCGAAATCGCCGCGATAGCGGGTGCCGGCCAGAAGCGCGCCCATGTCGAGGCTGAAGATCGTGGCGCCCGACAGAACCTCGGGCACCTCTTTCTTGATGATCTTCCAGGCCAGGCCTTCGGCGATGGCGGTCTTGCCGACGCCGGGGTCGCCCACCAGAAGCGGGTTGTTCTTGCGCCGGCGGCACAGCACCTGGATCGCCCGCTCAACCTCGGCCTCGCGGCCGATCAGCGGATCGACATCGCCCTTGCGGGCCTTGATGTTCAGATCGACGCAATACTTGGACAGCGCCGATTCCTTGGCTTCGCCCGCCTCGGCCTTGGGGGTTTCCTGCGGTTCGTCCGCGCCCTGAACGGGGCGGCTTTCGCCATAGGACGGGTCTTTCGCCACGCCATGCGCGATGAAATTCACCGCGTCGTAGCGGGTCATGTCCTGTTCCTGCAGGAAATAGGCCGCGTTCGATTCCCGTTCGGCGAAGATGGCGACCAGCACGTTGGCGCCCGTCACCTCGGTGCGGCCAGACGACTGCACATGGATCGCCGCGCGCTGGATCACGCGCTGGAAGGCTGCCGTCGGCACCGCTTCGCTGCCTTCGACGCTGGTCACCAGCGTGGACAGGTCATCGTCGATGAAATCGGTCAGGGTCTTCTTCAGGTCTTCCAGATCAACCGAACAAGCCTTCATCACGCGGGCCGCGTCGGGTTCGTCGATCAGGGCCAGCAGGAGGTGTTCCAGCGTGGCGAGTTCATGGCGACGCGCATTGGCCAGGGCCAGCGCCGCGTGGATGGCTTGCTCGAGCGTGGACGAGAATGACGGCACTTGGGCGTGCTCCTGTTCCTCGGGGTCGGGCGGGGATGAACCCGCATTCGACCGTGGCCTCATGGGAGTAAAGTTCGGTTCTTTTTGTCGCACTTCAAGCGCAATCTGCGCCCGATCCGCATTTGTCTTGGTCCATCACCGGAAAAGTGATGTCCGCGTCTCAAAACAGGTCTTTCCGCGCGCGGATTTCGGCAAAGACCACCGTGTCGCTTGCCTGGGGCAGACCGACCGCTGCCTTCATCTGCGGCAGGGGGGCGCGCAGGAAGGGGTTGGTCGCCAGTTCTTCGGCAAGTGTCCAGGGCATTGGCAAGCGGCCTTCGCGGCGCATCTCGGACAACCGCCCTTGCCGAGAGATAAGCGCGGGATTGCCGGGTTCAAGGGCCAGAGCGAAGCGCAGGTTGCCGTCCAGATAGTCATGCCCCGAACAGATCAGCGTTTCGGGCGGCAATGCGGCCAGTTTCGACAGGCTGGCCCACATCTCGGCCGGCGTGCCTTCGAACAGACGGCCGCAGCCGGCGGCCATCAGGCTGTCGCCGGTGAAGGCCAGCGCGCTGCCCGGGAAGTGAAAGGCGATATGGCCGCGGGTATGGCCCGGCACGTCGATCACCACGGCGCTTTCGGCCCCGATGGCCACCCGGTCGCCTTCTCGCAGGGCGTGGTCCAGCGGCGGCAGGCGGTGCGCATCGGCGGCCGCGCCGTGGACGCGGGCGCCGGTTGCGGCGTGGATCTCGGGCACGGCCTGGATATGGTCATCGTGGTGATGCGTCAGCAGGATGTCGGTCAGCCGCCAGCCCTGCGCGGCCAGCGCCGACAGGACCGGCGCGGCTTCGGGGGCATCGACCAGCGCGGTGCGGCCCGACGCGGCGTCATGCAGCAGGAAGGCGAAATTGTCCTTCAGGCAGGGCACGGTCAGCAGGTTCAAGGCCATGGTCTTTCCCCGTTCAGCGGCTAAGATGCCCCGACCTTGACCCGAACGGGGGCCCGTCTGCAATGCACCTCGACGTGCAGGATCTGCGCGATTTCTACTATCGCACCCGGTTGGGCCGGGTGGCGCAACGGGCCATTCGTGACCAGATGCTGCGCCTTTGGCCACCGGCTGCCGGGCATACGGTGGCGGGCTTCGGCTTTGCCGTGCCGTTGCTGCGCCCCTATCTGGCCGAGGCGCGGCGGGTGGTGGGGCTGATGCCCGGGCCGCAGGGGGTGATGCCCTGGCCCGCGGGGATGCAGAACGTCTCGGTCCTGTGCGAAGAGAACAACTGGCCGCTGCCGACCGGGCTGGTGGACCGGCTGGCGGTGATGCACGGGCTGGAAACCAGCGAAAACCCCTCGGCTGTGCTGGATGAGGCGCATCGTGTACTGGGGCCGGGGGGCCGGGCGCTGTTCGTGGTGCCGAACCGCGCCGGGCTGTGGTCGCGCCGTGATGCCACGCCCTTCGGCTTTGGCCGGCCCTATTCCAACGCCCAGCTTGAGGCGCAGTTGCGCCGCCACGGCTTTACCCCCGAACGCAGCCTGACCGTGCTGCACGCGCCGCCCAGCCAGACACCGTTCTGGCTGCGCACCGCCGATGCCTGGGAAAAGCTGGGTCGCCGCCTGCCCTGGCTTTCGGGCGGGGTGCTGATGGTCGAGGCGTCGAAACAGGTTTATGCGCCTACACGGGGCGGCCTTGGGGCGGTGGTGAAAAAACCGCTGCGGGTGCTGGAGGGCATCGGGCAGGGCGCGGCGAAGCCCGCCCTGAACCCGCGCGCCGGGCAGGACTGACCCGCCCTCAGATCACCCGCACCCGCGTGCCCACCGGGCAAAGCTGGAACAGTTCGGCGATCATCTCGTTGTAAAGGCCGATGCAGCCGTCTGACGACCGGCGGCCGATCTTGCGGGTGTCATGGGTGCCGTGAATGATATAGGCTGGCCAGGACAGATACATCGCATGGGTTCCCAGCGGGTTGTCAGGCCCCGGCCCGATCGGCTTCCAGTCGGGATAGCGTGCCATCTGCGACGGCGTGGGGGTCCAGGACGGCCCTTCCTTCTTGCGCACGATCTCGGTGTAGCCGCGCTTGGTCAGATCGTCCGAAATCGGCACCGAGGTCGGGAAGATCCGGTGATCGCCGCCTTCGGCGTTCCAGTAATGCAGGGCGCGCGAGAAGGTGTCGGCCACAAGCATCGGCTTGCCAAGGCTGTCGAAATGATCGCGCCAGGCGTGCATCTGGAAGCCCGACACATTGTTGCGCACCGTGGCCGGGGCGGCGTCCTGCGAAAGGGCAGGGGTTGCAAGGGCGGCCCCCGCGGCGCTGGCAAGGCCAAGCGCCATTGCGGCGCGGCGGTTGAGGGTGTCGGTCATGGGGGCCTCCTGTCTGCTGGCCCGCGCGGCCTGACCCGACAGGCGACGGACCCTTCACGCGGACATATTCGGGTTTTTAGATGATTCTCTGATACATGATTGTCAACCGCAACGGGCGTGCCTGACGCCCTCGTGACAGGGGCGTGAGCTGGGGCGTGAGCGGGGCCGCCCTGCCAGAGACGGCAGACCGGCCGTCGATTCTGCGCAGCGGGATGCCCGCCGGGGGTGCATCACGTTGGCGCAGCGCAGCCCAAAGGTGCCGGATGCCCCCGATTTCCTACCTTTAGCGCCAACAGCGTGTTAAACCTCAGTAGCGCGGTCAGGAAAGCGCGTCCAACCCGTTGCGGGGCTGCAAAGCCTCTGCTAAGGACGCCGCAAAATCGGAATACTTGGGGCTTGCTTCTGTCCGTGGCCATTCGACGCATGGCCGAGGTCGAGAAAGGTGAAGCCCGAGACAAGGGAAGGACGATCGTGGCCGAAGCAGCTTCCATCTCGCAAGGCATCGCCGAGCGCTACGCCACCGCGCTCTTCGAACTTTCGAAAGAGACCGGCGCGCTGAAGACGCTGGAAACCGACATTGATGCGCTCAAGGACGTTCTGGCCGGCAGCCCCGACCTGGGCGCCATGATCGCCTCTCCGGTGATCAGCCGCGGCGATCAGGCCAAGGCCGTTGCCGCGATTGCCGGCAAGATGGGCCTGAGCCCGCTGATGACCAACACCCTGGCGCTGATGTCCGAAAAGCGGCGTCTGTTCGCGCTGCCGCAGGTTCTGTCGGCGCTGGCCGGCCTGATCGCGGAAGAAAAGGGCGAAGTGACCGCCGAGGTCACGGCTGCCACCAAGCTCTCGGCCGCGCAGGCCAAGAAACTGGCCGAAACGCTGAAGGCCAAGGTCGGCAAGACCGTGAAACTGAACACCACCGTTGATGAAAGCCTCATCGGCGGACTTATCGTCAAGCTGGGCTCGACCATGATCGACACGTCGGTCAAATCGAAGCTCGCTTCCCTGCAGAATGCCATGAAAGAGGTTGGGTGATGGGAATTCAGGCTGCCGAGATCTCTGCGATCCTGAAAGAGCAGATCAAGAACTTCGGCAAGGATGCCGAGGTGGCCGAAGTTGGCCGCGTGCTGTCGGTCGGTGACGGGATCGCCCGCGTCTATGGTCTCGACAACGTGCAAGCCGGTGAAATGGTCGAATTCCCCGGTGGTATCCGCGGGATGGCCCTGAACCTTGAAGTGGACAACGTCGGGATCGTGATCTTCGGCGACGACCGCGACATCAAGGAAGGCGACACCGTCAAGCGCACCAAGTCCATCGTGGACGTGCCGGCCGGCAACGGCCTGCTGGGCCGCGTCGTGGACGCCCTTGGCAACCCGATCGACGGCAAGGGCCCGATCGTGGCCTCGGAACGCCGCATCGCTGACGTGAAGGCGCCGGGCATCATCCCGCGCAAGGGCGTGCACGAGCCCATGGCGACCGGCCTCAAGGCCGTGGACGCCATGATCCCGATCGGCCGCGGTCAGCGCGAGCTGATCATCGGCGACCGTCAGACCGGCAAGACCGCCGTGGCGCTGGACACCATCCTGAACCAGAAGGTCTATAACGACGCCGCCGGCGACGATGAATCGAAGAAGCTGTATTGCGTCTATGTCGCCATCGGCCAGAAGCGTTCGACCGTTGCCCAGCTCGTGAAGAAGCTGGAAGAAACCGGCGCCATGGCCTACACTGTGGTCGTTGCCGCCACCGCGTCGGACCCCGCTCCGATGCAGTTCCTGGCGCCCTTCTCGGGCACCGCGATCGGCGAATTCTTCCGCGACAACGGCCGCCACGCCCTGATGATCTACGATGACCTGTCGAAGCAGGCCGTGGCCTATCGTCAGATGTCGCTGCTGCTGCGCCGCCCGCCGGGCCGCGAAGCCTATCCGGGCGACGTGTTCTATCTGCACTCGCGCCTGCTGGAGCGTTCGGCCAAGATGAACGGCGATTTCGGGGCCGGTTCGCTGACCGCGCTGCCGATCATCGAAACCCAGGCCGGCGACATCTCGGCCTATATTCCGACGAACGTGATCTCGATCACCGACGGCCAGATCTTCCTGGAATCGGAACTGTTCTACCAGGGCATCCGCCCGGCCGTGAACACGGGTCTGTCGGTGTCGCGCGTGGGGTCTTCGGCGCAAACCTCGGCCATGAAGTCGGTGGCCGGCAAGGTGAAGCTGGAACTGGCGCAATACCGCGAAATGGCGGCCTTCGCGCAGTTCGGTTCGGACCTGGACGCTTCGACCCAGGCCCTGCTGAACCGCGGCGCCCGTCTGACCGAACTGATGAAGCAGCCGCAGTATTCGCCGCTGACCAACGCGGAAATCGTCTGCATCATCTTCGCGGGCACCAACGGCTATCTCGACAAGGTTGCCGTCCGGGATGTCGGCCGTTTCGAGGCCGGCCTGCTGAAGCACCTGCGCACCAAGGGCAAGGCGCTGCTGGACGACATGACCAAGAATGACCGCAAGGTTGCGGGCGATCTTGAAAAGGCCATTCGCGCGGAACTCGACGCTTTCGCCAAAGACTTCGCCTGAGCCCCTGAAGGAGTAGGCAGATGCCCAGCCTGAAGGACCTCAAGAACCGGATCGGAAGCGTCAAGAACACGCGGAAGATCACGAAGGCGATGCAGATGGTCGCCGCGGCGAAACTTCGTCGCGCGCAGGATTCGGCCGAAGCCGCCCGTCCCTATGCTGAACGCATGGGGGCGGTGATTGCCTCGCTGGCCTCGGGGCAGGGTGCCGGTGCGCCCCGCCTTCTGGCAGGAAACGGTCGCGACCAGATTCACCTTCTGGTCGTGATGACCTCGGAACGCGGCCTTTGCGGCGGCTTCAACTCGACCATCGTGCGTCTGGCCCGCCAGCGCGCGAACGAGCTGGTGGCGCAAGGCAAGACGGTCAAGATCCTGACCGTCGGCAAGAAGGGCCGTGAGCAGCTCAAGCGGGACTGGGCCAGCGCGTTTGTTGGCCATGTCGATCTGTCGGACGTGCGGCGCCTTGGCTATTCCAACGCCCAGGGCATTGCGCGCGAAGTTCTGGCGGCCTTTGAGGCCGGCGAAGCCGATGTGGTGACGATCTTCTACAACCGCTTCCAGTCGGTGATCAGCCAGGTTCCGACCGCGCAACAGGTTATCCCCGCCAAGTTCGAGGCGGCCGAGACCAATGCGCTGTATGACTACGAACCCAGCGAAGAGGCCATTCTGGCCGACCTTCTGCCGCGGGGCGTGGCCACGCAGATCTTCACGGCGCTGCTGGAAAATGCCGCTTCGGAGCAGGGCGCGCGGATGTCCGCCATGGACAACGCAACCCGCAACGCCGGCGACATGATCAACAAGCTGACGATCCAGTACAACCGGAGCCGTCAGGCCGCGATCACCAAGGAGCTGATCGAAATCATCTCCGGCGCCGAGGCCCTGTAAGACGCCATGAAACCCGTGCCGACATATGTGCAGGACAAGGACGAGAGCACGCTGATGTTCTCGGTCTGCTCGTTGGTGCGGGATCAGGCGAAATACGACCGTCTGCTCGAGTCGTTCGAGCGGTTCGGTTTCACCCCGGACAAGGCCGAGTTTCTGGCGGCCGACAATCGTGAGGGCAACCAGTTCCACGGGTTTTCCTGGCACAAGCAGATGCTGCCCCGTTGCAAGGGCCGCTATGTGATCTTCTGCCATGAGGATGTGGAGCTGGTCGACCGCGGCTACGACGATCTGGTTGCCGCGATCGAGGCGCTGGAAGAGGCCGATCCGAAGTGGCTGGTGGCCGGTGTTGCCGGCAGCCCCTGGCGGCCGCTGAACCACAGCGTCACCGCGCAGGCGCTGCACATCAGCGATGTCTTCGGCAACGACCGTCGGCGGGGCAATGTGCCCTGCCGGGTGGAAAGCCTGGACGAATGTTTTCTGCTGATGCGGCGGCTGAAGCCGGTGCTGAACTCTTACGACATGCAGGGGTTCCACTACTACGGGGCGGATCTTTGCCTGCAGGCGGAATTTCTGGGCGGTCGCGCCTATGCGATCGACTTTCACCTGCACCACTACGGCCGCGCGATCGCGGATGAGAACTTCCATCGCCTGCGCCAGGAAATGGCGCAGAAATACCGCCGCTGGTTCCCCGGCCGGATCCTTCACTGTGTGACGGGACGGGTGGCACTGGGCGGCGGATGGTATGAGGCCCGATAGGCGCAGGTCATCGGAAATAGGTAGCGGCGCGGGCAACCGGGCCGAAGGAAACACAGCGAAACGAGGCTTATGACAATGGCAACGACTGTCTCCAAAGGTAAGGTGACCCAGGTCATCGGCGCCGTCGTGGACGTTCAGTTCGAAGGCGTTCTTCCCGCGATTCTGAACGCGCTGGAAACCACCAACAACGGCAAGAAGCTGATCCTGGAAGTCGCCCAGCACCTGGGCGAGAACACGGTCCGCTGCATCGCCATGGATGCCACCGAAGGCCTCGTGCGCGGCGCCCCGGTCAGCGACAGCGGCACCCCGATCTCGGTGCCGGTGGGCAATGCCACGCTGGGCCGCATCCTGAACGTCGTCGGGGAACCGATTGACGAGCGCGGCCCGATCGCGGCCACGGAAAAGCGCGCCATTCACCAGAAGGCGCCCGACTTCCAGTCGCAGTCGACCGAATCGCAGATCCTTGTCACCGGCATCAAGGTGATCGACCTGCTGGCCCCCTATTCCAAGGGCGGCAAGATCGGCCTGTTCGGCGGCGCCGGCGTGGGCAAGACGGTTCTCATTCAGGAACTGATCAACAACATCGCCAAGGTGCACTCGGGCTACTCGGTGTTCGCCGGCGTGGGCGAACGGACCCGTGAAGGCAACGACCTGTATCACGAGTTCATCGAATCGGGCGTCATCAACATCGACGATCTGGAAAAGTCGAAGGTGGCCCTTGTGTACGGCCAGATGAACGAACCTCCGGGGGCGCGTGCCCGCGTGGCGCTGACCGGCCTGACGCTGGCCGAGCAGTTCCGTGACCAGTCCGGCACCGACGTTCTGTTCTTCGTGGACAACATCTTCCGCTTCACCCAGGCGGGTTCGGAAGTGTCGGCTCTGCTGGGCCGTATCCCTTCGGCCGTGGGCTACCAGCCGACGCTGGCCACCGACATGGGGCAGCTTCAGGAACGCATCACCTCGACCAAGGCGGGTTCGATCACCTCGGTTCAGGCGATCTACGTTCCGGCCGACGACCTGACCGACCCCGCGCCGGCCACGTCCTTCGCCCACCTCGACGCCACGACCACCCTGTCGCGCGCCATTTCGGAACTGGGGATCTATCCGGCGGTTGACCCGCTCGACTCGACCTCGCGTCTGATGGACCCGCAGATCCTGGGCGAAGAGCACTACAACACCGCCCGTGCGGTGCAGGGCATCCTTCAGCGCTACAAGTCGCTGCAGGACATCATCGCCATCCTTGGCATGGACGAACTGTCGGAAGAGGACAAGCTGACCGTGGCCCGCGCCCGGAAGATCCAGCGGTTCCTGTCGCAGCCGTTCGACGTGGCGCAGGTCTTCACCGGCTCGCCCGGCGTGCAGGTGCCGCTGGACAAGACCATCGCCTCGTTCAAGGCGGTTGTGGCCGGCGAATACGACCACCTGCCGGAAGCGGCCTTCTACATGGTCGGCGACATCGAGGAAGCCAAGGCCAAGGCCGCGAAGCTTGCCGCGGCTGCGGCCTAAGGGGGCGTCATGGCAGCAACCCTGCAATTCGACCTGGTTTCCCCTGAACGGCGGCTTGCCTCCGTTCAGGCGACCGAGGTGCAGATCCCCGGTGCCGCTGGCGACATGACGGCGATGCAAGGCCATGCGCCGACCATTACCACCCTGCGCCCCGGCATCCTGCGCGCCGTTTCGGCCGAAGGCACCAAGGCCTATGTGGTGACCGGCGGCTTCGCCGAAATCAGCGCGACCGGCGTTTCGGTCCTGGCCGAACGCGCGGTGCCGCTGGACGAAATGGACGCCAAGCTGATGGATCAGCTTGTTGCCGACGCTTCTGCCGCCAGCAGTGTCGGTGTGGACAAGGACACCGCCGAAAAGGCAATGTCCGATCTGCAGGCGATGAAGGCCGCAGCCGGCTTCTGAGCCAGGCCACGGCCCGTGATCATATGTCCCCCGCCGATGGCGGGGGCATTTCTTTTAACTAGTCGCTCACATTTGTACTGTGTAGTTGTCACAAAGTTGATGGAGTGACGTTATGCTGCGTCTTGGGGCTTCGGTCGGCGTACATCAAGGATCGCGGATTCTGTTTTCGGATTTTGCGGACGGCGGGCAGATGTGGACGGGGAATGGCCCGCGCGAATACCGCCTGGACGTGACCTTTCCCGAACCCTTCACCCGGACGCCGGCGGTTACGGTTGGCCTGTCGATGTGGGACATGGACCACAAGACCAATTCCCGCATGGACATCGGCGCCGAAAACATCACGCCGCAGGGCTTTCAGATCGTGTTCAAGACCTGGGGCGATACGCGCATTGCGCGGGTCCGGGCCGACTGGCTGGCCATTGGCTCGGTCCGCGATGATGAGGATTGGGAAATCGAATAGCGCCGGTCCTTGCCAGGGGCGGCCGCGTCAGAACCGATAGGCCAGTCGCAGCGCGCCCCAGTGCTGGCCCTGCACCAGAATGGGTGCCGAGACATCCTTCATCATCACGAAGTTGTCCCCGCCCATGTCGCGCCGGTAGATCTGCATCAGGAACGGGGCGGTTGACCGGGCTGCTGCCTGCCCCACCCTGTCGGCAAAGATGCGGCGGTTGCGGCAATGGGCGGCATTCCAGACCGGATCAGGGCCCTGCGGGGCCGAGAATTTGCGGTTGTGGGTCGGCAGATACCCGGTCCTGTTCACTGCGGCACAGAACACCACCCGCGGGTCCAGCGCCAGTACCGGTTCCTGCACCGGGGGGGGCAGCCGGTCTGTCAGGGCGGTGAAGGGGGCCAGCACCTGCTGCGGGGCCGTGCCCGGAACCGGCTCATAGGCGGTCGAGAACAGGTCTGCCCCCGAAATCTCACCCTTTGCAAGGGCTGCTTCCAGTGCCTGACCGATCTGACGGGCGCGGTCCATGGCCGCGTCGATCAGGGGGCGGTCTGCGGTTGCCCCGCCAAGGGCGAACATGTGCTGCACCATCCCTTCGCCCAGATGCACCAGCGCGGCGACGCGATCCCGCGCTTCGTTCACCAGACCGGCCTGGGCGGTTACTTCATCATGCAGGGCCCGGAAGGTGGGGGCAAAGCCCTGCATCACCCCGCGCAGACGTGCCGCCTCATCCGACAGGGTGGACAGCTCGCCGTCCGCCTGTGCCGCCTGGGCGCCGATCAGGCGCAGGGCGGTTTCTGACGCGGCAAGTTCGGCCATGCCGGCCTGCGCCTGCACGGCCACCCCCTGGGCTTCGGCCTGCAGGATCCCGATCTCGCCCGCCAGGGCGCCCACGGTATCCGAAATCAGCCGTGCCGCATCGGTGGCCTGGGCGGCCAGCGCGTTCACCGCATCGGCCACGACCGCAAAGCCGCGCCCGGCGGGGCCGGCGCGGGCGGCCTCGATCTTGGCGTTGATCGCCAGCAGGCTGACCTCGCGCGCGATTTCCAGCACCCTTGCATTTGACTGGCTGGCGGCGCGCATTGCCTGGTCGATGCGGCCCAACTGCCCGCCGACGCCGCCCACCCAGCCCATCACCTGCTGGCTGGAGGACAGCGCAAGCCCGACTTGGCCGGTTGATGTGGCCAGCGCTCCGATCAGCCCGCCGATCACCGATGACAGCCGATCGGTCGCCGCGATCATGGTGGCACTGGCGGCTGAAACCCCGCGGGCCCCGCCCCGCGCTTCGGTCAGCCGGGCGAGTTGCTGGCGGGCTGCCGATTCCACACCTTCCAGAAAGCCCGCGACATCAACGATGTCATGCCCCAACTGCATGGAAACCGACGCCATCTCGTCAAGGATACGGTCCATAGACTGCCGCAGCGGAGGGGGCGGCGGAGAGGCAAGGGGGACGGCTGACGAAGGGGGGGGCATGCGGAGCGCGGCTCCGGGCAGGTATGGCGCCACACTGACCGACAGCCGTTTCCGCCCGGTTAATGCCGGCTCACCCGCGCGGGTAGAGGCCTTCGTAGATGGGCGTCAGGGTCTCGGTCTCGAACAGGCTGGAGACCGACATGCCGCCCCAGATGTTCAGGATCGCCTGTGCGAACATCGGTGCGGTCGGCACGATGCGGATGTTCTTTGCCGCCTGCACCTTGTCGCCCTGTTCGATGGAATCGGTGATCACCAGCGATTTCATCACCGATTTCGACACCCGCTCGACCGCCGGGCCCGACAGCACGCCATGGGTGATGTAGGAATGAACTTCCTTCGCGCCCTGTTCCATCAGCACCTCGGCCGCCTTGCACAGGGTTCCGGCGGTGTCGCAGATGTCGTCGACGATGATGCAGACCTTGCCCTCGACATTGCCGATCACCGTCATCTCGGCCACTTCGCCGGCCTTTTCGCGCCGCTTGTCCACGATCGACAGGGGCGCGTTGATCCGCTTGGCCAGTTCGCGGGCGCGGGCCACGCCACCCACGTCGGGCGAGACGACCATCACCTCATCAAGGCGGCCCTTGAAATGGTGTTCGATGTCCAGCGCGAAGACCGGGCTGGCATAGAGGTTGTCCACCGGAATGTCGAAGAAGCCCTGAATCTGCGCGGCGTGCAGGTCCAGGGTCAGCACGCGGTCCACGCCGGCCTGGGTGATGAGGTTCGCCACCAGCTTTGCCGAGATCGGTGTGCGGGCCTTGGCGCGGCGGTCCTGGCGGGCATAGCCGAAATAGGGGATCACGGCGGTGATGCGCGCCGCCGACGACCGGCGCAGCGCATCGACCATGATCAGCAGTTCCATCAGGTTGTCATTCGCCGGGTTCGACGTGGGCTGGATGACATACATGTCTTCGCCCCGGACATTCTCATAGACCTCGACGAAGATTTCCTGATCGTTGAAGCGTTCGATCCGCGCCTCGACCAGATTGATCGACATGCCCCGGTGCATCGACATCCGACGCGCGATGGATTTCGCAAGGCTGAGGTTGGCATTGCCGGAAATCAGTTTCGGCTCGGTGATGGCGGGCATTTGAACACTCCGGCTGGGCAACGGAATCGGTTGCGGCGGGCATAGCACCGGGGCGGGCGGGGCGCAAAGGGGCGGCGGCACTTCCTGAGAAGGCAACACGCCGGATTGGCTTGAACATGGGCTTTTGCGGGTCTATGGCGAAAACCTGTGTTGCGGAATGACCAATGCCTGAAGATTTCACTGCCCCGCCGCTTGCCCCCGTGCGCGTCTGGGACCGGGGTGATCCGCGCCCGGTTCTGGCGGTGCATTGCAGCCTTGCCCATGCCGGAGCGTGGTCCGGTCTGGTCGAAAGGCTGCACGGGCTGACGCTGACCGCGATGGACCTGCCCGGTCATGGCCGCGCGCCCGATTGGGATGGCATTGCCGACCTTCAGGATCTGGCCACCCGCGATGCGATTGCACTGGCCGAGGCGCAGGGGCGCCCGGTTGACCTGTTCGGCCACAGTTTCGGCGCCACCGTCTGCCTGCGGATCGCGCTGGAGCGCCCTGATCTGGTGCGCAGTCTGGTTCTGGTCGAACCCGTGCTGTTTGCCGCCGCGCGCAGCCATGCCGCCTTTGCCGGGTTTCAGGCCCGCCATGAGGCGGTGGCCGCGGCCATGGCAAGCAACCGGGCCGAGGCGGCGGCGCTGTTTCATGCCGACTGGGGCAATGGCGAGGCGCTGGCCGATCTGCCGGACCGCCAGCGGCACTATATCATCGACCGCATCCACCACATCGCGGCGCAATCCGCCGCCCTGGTGGACGACCGCGCGGGTCTGACGCGGCCCGGCGGGCTTGAATCCGTGGCCGTGCCGGTGCTGCTGATCGAAGGATCGGAAAGCCCGGCGATCATCGAGGCGATTCAGGGGGCGCTTGCCGCACGCTTGCCGCGCGCCATCCGGCTGATCGTGCCGGGGGCGGGGCATATGGTGCCGATCACCCACCCGCATCTGATTGCGCCCGCGATACAGGCGCATCTCGACGCGGCCTGAGCGGGCGTTTCAGCCGGCCAGAGCCGCAAGAAAGCGGTCGACATCCGCGCCGGTGGTGTTCCAGCTTGTCACCAGCCGCGCCGCTTCGCGCCCCTCGGGGGCGGGCATCTCGTAATAGACGGCCCCGGAGGCCTGCAGCCGGGCATGGGTGCCGGCGGGCCATTCGGGGAACATCATGTTGGCCTGAACGGGGTGGGTCTGGCGCACGCCGGGAATGGTGGCCAACCCCGCCGCCAGCCGCGCGGCGGCGGCATTGGCCTGCGCGGCCAGCCGCAACCAGAGGCCGCCGTCCAGATAGGCGTCCATCTGCGCGGCCAGATAGCGGTGTTTCGAGAAGAGATGACCGCCGCGCTTGCGGCGCAGCTCGAATTCCCAGGCTTTGGCCGGATCGAAGATCACCACCGCCTCGACGCCCAGACAGCCGTTCTTGGTACCGCCGAACGAGAGCAGATCAATGCCGGCCTTCCACGTCATCTCGGCCGCCGTCGCGCCCGTTGCCACCAGCGCATTGGCGAAGCGGGCCCCGTCCAGATGGCAGGGCAGGCCGAAGTCATGCGCGGCGGCGGCCAAGGCCGCAATTTCCGCCGGGGTGTGGACGGTTCCCGCCTCGGTCACGTTGGTGATCGACACCGCCCCGCGCTGCACGCCATGCACGCTGCCGCCGGTGCCAGCGATGGTGGCGCGCAGGCCTTCGGGCGTCATCCGTCCATGGGGGCCGTCCACCAGAACCAGCTTGGCGCCGTTGGAATAGAACTCGGGCGCGCCACATTCATCCTCGGCGATATGGGCGTGCCGGTGGCAGAAGATCGCGCTCCAAGGTGGGGCCACGGTTGCCAGGGCCAGTGCGTTGGCGGCGGTTCCCGTCGCCACCAGATGCACCGCCGCCTCGGGGGCCTCGAACAGCTCGCGCAGGCGGTCCTGCACCCGTTCGGTCAGCGCATCGGCGCCGTAGCCGCGGGTGAAGCCGTCATTGGCGGCGGCCAGCGCGGCCATGACTTCGGGCGCCGCGCCCGAGCTGTTGTCAGAGGCGAAAAACATCAGGGCCGTTCCTCGATGATGTGGTCTTCCCAGTCGTCCTCGGGGACGGCTGCTTCCGAAAGGGTCTGCCCCCGGACCGAATGTCCCGAGGAATGGGTGGTTTCCGCGTCGCCCGTCACCAGCGGGTGCCAGTCGGGAAGTGGCTCTCCCAGCCAAAGCAGCTTGTAGGCGCAGGTGGAGGGCATCCAGTAGGCCACGCGCGGCAGCGACTTGGGCGTCAGCACCACACATTCGGGAACATGTTTCTTGCGGTTCGGATAGTCGGCGCAGCGGCAACCGGCATCATCGAACAGCCGGCAGGCGATGCGGGTGTAAAGCACCTCGCCCGTGTCCTCGAACTCCAGCTTGTTCAGGCAGCACTTGCCGCAACCGTCACAAAGCGCCTCCCATTCGGGGGCGGTCATCTTCTTCAGCGGGACGGTTTCCCAGAACCGGGGGCGCAGCTTTTCCATGCGGGCAACCTGCGCTGAACGCGGCCGGAAGGGAAGGGGAGGCAAAAATCTTCCAGAAT
Source organism: Fuscovulum blasticum DSM 2131 (assembly GCF_003034965.1). Lineage (GTDB taxonomy): Bacteria > Pseudomonadota > Alphaproteobacteria > Rhodobacterales > Rhodobacteraceae > Pseudogemmobacter > Pseudogemmobacter blasticus. The sequence goes on from NZ_PZKE01000014.1 coordinate 40,357, forward strand.
TTTTGCGGTTGCCCCTGAAGGAACCCGGGGCCTAGACCGCCGACAGGATCGCCCTTGCGCGGGCGCAGTCGGCCTGCATCTGGTCGATCAGGGCCTGCAGCCCGTCGAACTTCAGCTCGGGGCGCAGGTAATCGACCAGCGCGACCGAAAGGTGGTGGCCGTAAAGATCGCCCTTGAAATCCAGCAGGTTGGTTTCAAGGTTCGGCACCTGCCCGTCGAACATCGGCCGCACGCCAAGGCTGGCCGCGCCCATATAGGTGCCGACCTGCGGTCCGGTCCGCACATCGACCTTGACCGCATAGACGCCGAAGCGGGGCAGGTGCAGCCCGTCCAGCGCCATGTTGGCGGTGGGGAAGCCCAGTTCGCGGCCGCGCTTTTCGCCGTGGATCACCTCGCCCTCGATCCGGTGCCAGTGGCCCAGCATGGCGGCGGCATCGCGCGGGCGGCCTTCGGTCAGCGCGGTGCGGATCGCGGTGGACGACACCTCGATCCCGCCTTGCCGCAGCAGCGGTGCGATGGTGGTGCGGAACCCCAGCTCGCGGCCCAGCCGGGCCAGATCCTCGGCCGTGCCGGCGCGGCCCTTGCCGAAGCGGAAGTCTTCGCCCACCACCAGATGCGAGATGCCCAGACCTTTCATCAGCACCTGGCCGGCGAAGTCTTCCGGCGACAGGCCCGACAGCAGCGTTCCGAACTGAAGCTGGAACAGATGTTCGACGCCCAGCTTGTCCAGCCGGTTCGCTCGCGCCTCGGCATTCATCAGGCGGAAGGCGGGGGCGTCGGGGGCGAAGAACTGCCGTGGGTGCGGTTCAAAGGTGATCACCCCAAGCGGGCCTTGTCCGCGCGCAAGGTCGATGACCGAGCGGTGGCCCAGATGCACCCCGTCGAAATTGCCCATTGCGCAGGATGCCCCGCGCGCGGCCGGGTCAAGCCATTGCCAGTCCTGATGAATCTGCATCGGCCCCCCGGGCAGCGGGCCGGCGTCGGGCGCGGGCCGCTCAGTCGAACTTTCGGCTTGGCGCCAGAACCAGCGCCTCGCCCTTCAGGACCACGGTTTTACCCACCGAGGCCCAGGTTTCAAGGGTCACCCGGCGTTTCGCGTGGTCGATGGCCAGAACACGCACTTCGGCGGTGACCTGATCGCCCGGCCGGACCGGGGCCATGAACTTGAGGCTTTGGCCCAGATAGACCGTGCCATGCCCCGGCAACTGTTCCCCGATCACCGCCGAGATCAGCCCGGCGGTCAGCATCCCATGCGCGATGCGGCCCTGGAACATGGTGTCCTGCGCATAGGCTTCATCCAGATGCACCGGGTTGCGGTCGCTGGAGACCTCGGCAAACAGTTCGATGTCGCGATCGGTGACAACCTTGGTCAGGCTGCGCGTCATGCCGATTTCAAGATCTTCAATGCAGATCGTGCCGCGGGGCAGGTTGTGCGTTGTGTCCAGCATCATGATGAGTCCCATCCAGGTGGCGGGACGCTAGCAGATGCCGCAGCGCAGCGCAATTCCCGTGCGCAAGAAATGTTCTGCTGCGTTTTGATTGTCGCAACAATATTTCCGGCGCGATTTGGCGATCAGCGCAGATGACCCATGGCCAGCGTGGGCGAAAGTTGCCGCTCGGCCAGCCATTGCGCAAGTTTCGCGGCATCGGGGGTGGTGCTGTCGGGACCGAAGGCGGCGGCGTCGATGCCGCCGGTGATGAACAGCGTGTCCAGCCCTTCGGCGATGCCGCCCTGAATATCCGTCGCGATGCCATCCCCGATGCAGAGTATGGCGCCATCGGTATCGCGCAGCGCGGCCAGGCGACGCCGGGCCAGATCATAGATCGGCGGATGCGGTTTGCCGAAATACAGCGCCCGGCCCCCCATCGCCTCGTAATCCCGCGCAAGGGCGCCGGCGCACCACAGGCGGCGGTCGCCATAATCGACCACGATGTCGGGGTTCGCGCACAGCATCGGCAGGCCCAGCGTCTTGGCCATCAGCAGTTCGGCCCGGTAATCCTCGGGCGTTTCGATCAGGTCGTCGCGCAAGCCTGTGCAGACCACGCCTTCAGCCTCGCGCAACGGCACGCGGAGGATGGGCGGCTGGCCTTGGGCAAAGGCGGCGATGTCGGGGGCAAAGTCGGTGTAGAAGGGTTCGTCCTTCTCGGCCCCGATGGCAAAGACCTTGCGCCCCACCGCGCCCGACAGCAGCGCGAACTGCGCCGCATCGCCCGAGGTGACGATCTCGTCCCAGGCATCTTCCGGCACGCCCATGCCCAGAAGCTGCTGCGCCACGCTGGATTTCGGCCGGGGCGCATTGGTCAGCAGGACCACCGCGCCACCGCCCGCCCGATAGGCGCGCAGGGCGGCAACCGCATCGGGAAAGGCGGTCTTGCCGTTGTGCAGGCACCCCCAAAGATCGCAGAACACGGCATCATAGCGTGCGGCAACGTCTGACAGGCGGGGGATGATCTCGGTCATGGCGGCTCCTTCTCTTGGGGGTTTGTCGCCCCGGCAGCGGAAAAAGGAAAGGCCCGCTTGGCCCGGGCGGCGAAGCTGCGTTATATGCGAATCGTGGAATGTGATCGGAGAGCAGGATGAAACTGGCAATGATGCGGCTTGCCCTCGTGGCCGCTCTCGCCGCCGCGGCCCCCGCGCTGCGGGCGGGCGAGGCGGTGGAAGAGGCGCTGACCGTCGAACAGATGCAGGCCAGCGGCGCGCTGGTGGTGGACATCCGCACGCCCGAGGAATGGGCGGAAACCGGCGTGATCGACGGCGCGAAGCTGGTGACCTTCACTGACGCCGACAGCTTTCTGGCCGCCATTGGCCCCGAGATTGCCGATGGCCGCGACCTTGTGCTGGTGTGCCGGTCGGGCCGACGCAGCGGCATTGCCGCCGAGGCGCTGGCGGAGGTGATTCCGAACCGGGTCATCTCGCAGCAGGGCGGCATGGTGGGGCTGGTCGCCGGCGGCTACAGTCCGGTGCCGCCAGGCTGAAACGAAAAGGGCCGGGGAAACCCCGGCCCGGTTCCGTTCTCTGACCCGGATCAGATCTTCAGCGCCGGGATGATCTGCTTCTTGCGGCTCATGATGCCCGGCAGAACGACGGTATCGCCCGACACCTTGCAGGGGAAAGAGGCTTCTGCGATCTGCTTCACCAGATCGTTCGGCACCAGCAGGGTGGCCTCTTCCTTCAGGATGTCGATGATGAACAGCAGCACCTGATCGGCGCCGTCTTCCTTGGCAACGGCGGGCATACTGGCCATCAGGCTGGCCTTGCGGTCCAGCAGAACCTTCGGCGCGGTGGTTTCCAGAACCGAGACGCGCAGTTCCTTGCCGTCGATGTTGTATTCCTTGCTGTCCATCCGCAGCAGGGCGGCATCCGAGAAGGCCGAGACATCGGATTTGGCTTCGAAGAGCTGCGCCGCGAAGTCCGGGATCGACACGCCAAGATCGGCGGCCAGCTTCTCGGCCACGGCCTTGTCATGGGCGGTGGTGGTGGGGCTGCGGAATTCCAGCGTGTCGGACAGGATGCAGGACAGCATCGCGCCCTTGATCGCCTTCGGGGCCTTGGCCAGATCGTCCCCCATCAGATCGTGCAGGATGGTGGCGGTGCAGGCCAGCGGGCGGATGGTGATGTCGATCGGGTTCTTGGTCTTCAGGCCGCCGACCAGCATGTGGTGGTCGATGATGCCTTCGATCCTGGCCTCGTTGATCGAGGGCGGCAGTTCGGCGGGATTGTTGGTGTCAACGATCACGACGCTGGTGCCGGCGTCCACATCCGCAATGATCTCGGGCTTGGTCAGGCCCCAGTGGCGCAGCACGAAGGCGGCTTCGGTGTTCGGTTCGCCCAGCAGCACGGGCTTGGCGGGCACGCCCTTCACCTCGGACAGATACCAGGCCCAGATGATGGGGCTGCCGGTCGAGTCGGTGTCGGGGGATTTGTGGCCGAAAACGAGGGTGGTCATGGAACGGGACTCATGTTTTGGGGTTTGGCCGGGCTTATAAGTGAGGGTTGGGGAAATGTCACCCTGTCCGGTGGGGCGGCGGTGCCCCGCCGGTTTTGACAAGGGCGGCGCGGGCGGATAGCGGTTGGCGCATCATGTCAGACGACGCTTTTTCCCCCGAACCCCCGCCGCGCTTTCTGCAGGGGCTGCTGCAATCGGTGCCGATTGCGCTTGGCTATTTCCCCATCGCCTTTTCCTTCGGCGTGGCGGCCACCCGGGCCGGGCTGACGGCGCCCGAGGCGGTGATGCTGTCGCTGGTGATCTATGCCGGGGCTTCGCAGTTTCTGGCGCTGGCGCTGGTGACCAGCGGGGCGCCGGTGCTGGTGTCGGCCTTCACGCTGATCGCCATGAACCTGCGGCATGTCCTTTATGGCCCCGCGCTGATGAAGCAGGCAGGTAGCGGCGCCAGCCGGCGGCTGGCCTGGGGCTGGGCCTGGGGACTGACGGACGAGGTGTTCGGTCAGGCCCTGGGGGCGCTTGCGCGCGGGCAGCGGTTTTCCGAACGCTGGATGTTCGGCCTTGGCCTTGGCGCCTATGCCGCCTGGGTGGGCGGCACGGCGGTGGGGGCGCTGGCCGGTGGCGGCGCGCTCGAGGCCTGGCCGGCGCTGAACGCAGGCCTTGGCTTCATGCTGACGGCGCTGTTCCTGGCGCTTCTGCTGTCGATCCTGTCGCGGGCGGCGCTGCCGGCGATTGCCGTTGCGGCGGTGGCCACGGTGATCGGCACGCTGGCGGTATCGGGCACCGTGGGAATTCTGGCCGGCATGATCTGCGGCGCATTGGCGGGGGTGGTGCGGCGATGAACACCGATCTTGTCCTGCTGGCCGTTCTGGCCGGGGCGGCGAACTGGGCCTTCCGCGCGCTGCCGACGCTGCTGCTGCGGCAAGAGCCCCGGCCCGGCGGGCTGGCGGCGCGGTTTCTGGCGGCCACCGGGCCGGCGGCGATTGCGACACTGGTCGTCGCCTCGGCCCTGCCGCAGCTTTACCCGGTGCCGCGCGACCTGATCCCGCTGGCGGCGGGCGTGCTGGCAACCGTGGCGGCCTATCTGCCGCGCCGCTCGGTCGTGGGGGCGACGCTGGCGGGGGCCACGGCCTATGGCGCGGTTTTCTGGCTGGTCAGTTGAATCGGCGTGACATAATGACAGCCCTCGCCCCTTGCGCGCCGCGCCGATGCGGGCGACCATGCCCGCCAAGGAGGCCCGCCCGATGATCGAGATCAGTCCCAGTAAGGTTGTGCAAGTCATCTTCCTGTCGCGTGAGGAGGCGGCCGGCGAATCCGAGCTTTGGGCCTTCATCGACGGCATGAATTCCGAGGAGAAGGCGCATCTGACCGCCATCGCCTGGGTCGGCCGCGGCGCCTTTGAACCCGAGGATTACCTTGAGGCGGTAGAAACCGCCTTTGTGCAGGCCACGACGCCGACGGCAGACTACCTGCTGGGGATGCCGCATCTGGGCGAGAACCTTGAAGCGGGGCTTGAGGCGCTTGGAGTCGATGTCTCGGGCGAGGAAGAAGACCTGCTCTGACCCCTTGCAGGTGGCCGGGGCAGGGCACATTTATTCCGCAATCGGAATATGAGGTGTGCGATGCCCGCAACGATGGATGCCGTAAAGCTGACCTGCGCCACCTGTGGCCAGGCCAATCGTGTGCCGCTGGCCCGGCTGGCCGAGGGGCCGAAATGCGGCCATTGCGGCGATCCGCTGGCCGATGGGCGGGTGGCCGAACTGGAGGCCGCGACGCATGACAAGATGACGCGGGGTGACGGCTTGCCGGTTCTGGTGGATTACTGGGCACCTTGGTGCGGCCCCTGCCGCAGCATGGCCCCGGAATTCGCCCGCGCCGCCAGGACGCTGGCCCCGCAGGTGCGGCTGATGAAGCTGAACACCGAGGATTACCCGCAAATCTCGGCTCGGGCCGGCATCCGGGGGATTCCGGCGCTGATCCTGTATCGCAACGGGCGCGAGGTCGCGCGCCTTGCCGGTGCCCGCCCGGCGGCCGAGATCGTGGCCTTCGCACGCCAGCACAGCCAGCCCTGAGCCCCGCTTCGCCCGCTTGACAAGACAACGACATTGGGCCAGATACCCGCCACGGTCATTGGGGCAGTAGCTCAGTTGGGAGAGCGTATCGTTCGCAATGATAAGGTCAGGGGTTCGATCCCCCTCTGCTCCACCATTGACCGCTGATTTTATTGGGTAATTTCTCCTGCAAGGGGTCTTCCCATAGCGGGACGGCGCTTTCTGGCGCGGATGTACCGAAACACTCCCCAAATGAAACGCCTTTGTCAGCACACCCCAAAGGCCGCCTTCGACCACTGGGTCAGTATCAAAGTGCTGCGTCGGGTGCCGGTCATGATCTGGCGACCAGCGGCCAACCGGCTGTGTGAGGGAAGCCGTCAGCGCCGACGTTCAAGCACGACCTTGGCGACAAGCGCCAGCAGCGCGATCAATGTCAGGGTCGAGGCCGCGGCAAAGGCGCCGGCGATGTTCAGGTCGTTGAACAGCAGTTCGATCTGCAGGGGCAGGGTGTTGGTTTGCCCCCGGATCGAGCCGGACACGATCGAGACGCCGCCGAACTCTCCCACCGCGCGGGCCGAGCACAGGATGGCGCCGTAAAGCAGCGCCCAGCGGATGTTCGGCAGCGTGACCCGCCGGAACACCTGCCAACCCGAGGCGCCCAGCGTGACCGCCGCCTCTTCCTGATCGCTGCCCTGCGCCTGCATCAGGGGCAAGACCTCTCGCATCACGAAGGGAGAGGTGACGAACAGCGTCACCAGCACGATCCCCGGCAGGGCAAACAGGATCTGCAGGTCATGCGCGGCCAGCCAGGGGCCAAGCAGGCCCTGCCGGCCGTAGAGAAGCAGGTAGCAGATCCCGGCGATGATCGGCGAAATCGAGAACGGGATCTCGATCAGCGTCAGCAGGGCGCCGCGCCCCGGAAAGCGGAACCGGGCCACAAGCCAGGCCGCCGCGATGCCGAAGGCCACATTCACCGGCACCACCACAAGGGCGACCAGAACCGTCAGCCAGACGGCATGAAGGGTGTTCGGTTCAAGAATATTGGCCGCGAAGGCCGCCCAGCCGGCGGCGAAGGCCCGGTAGAAGATGTAGGCCAGCGGAATGACCACCAGCAGCAGGCTGGACAGCAGGGCTGCCGCGATCAGCAGCCGGGGGATCAGCCGGCCCTGGCCGGGTGCCGCGGTGTGAGTGGGCGACAGGGGCAGGGGGCTGCTCATTGCCGTTTTCCCTTGTAGCGCATGGCCCTTGCCTGCAGCAGGTTCGACGCCGCCAGCAGGACCAGCGCAAGGATCAGCAGCGTCAGCGCGATCACCGCGGCGCCGTTGTAATCGTATTCCTCAAGCCGGATCACCGCCAGAAGCGAGGCGATCTCGGTTTCCATCGGCAGGTTGCCGGCAATGAAGACCACGGCCCCGAATTCCCCCAACGACCGGGCGAAGGACAGGGAGATGCCCACCACGAAAGCGGGGAAGATCGCCGGAAACACGATCCGCCGGAACGCGGTGAACGGAAAGGCCCCCAAGGTTGCCGCCGCCTGTTCATACTGCGGGTCCAGGTCTTCCAGCACGGGCTGGACGGTGCGCACCACGAAGGGAATCGAGGTGAAGGCCATGGCGATGGTCACCCCCCAGATCGTGTAGACAACCTTGATGCCCTGCGGTTCCAGCACGGCGCCATACCAGCCGTTCCCTGCAAACAGCGCCGACAGCGTAAGCCCTGCAACAGCCGTTGGCAGGGCGAAGGGGATGTCGATCAGTGCATCCAGCAACCGCTTGCCCGGAAAATCATAGCGCACCAGCACCCAGGCCATCAGCAGGCCATAGACGGCACAGAGAACCGAGGCCATCGCGGCGGCCGAGATCGTCAGCTTCAGCGCCGCAAGCGTGCGCGGCGCGCTGGCAATCTCGAGGAACCGCAAGGGGCCGACCTCGGCCCCTTTCAGCACCAGCGCGATGATCGGCAGAAGGATGATGATGCCGACATAGGTCAGCGTCAGCCCCATTGTCAGGCCGAACCCGGGAAGAACCCGCTTCGGCCGGATGACCGAAGCGGTTGGTGTCGATGCCGTCATTGGTTCACGAACAGCGTGTCAAGGATGCCGCCTTCGGCAAGGTGCTCGGCCTTGATCTTGTCCCAGCCGCCGAAAACCTCTTCGACCGTCACCAGCTTCACATCGGGGAAGTCTGCCGCGGTCTCTGCCTTCACGGCCGGATCGTTGACCCGGTAGAAATGCCTGGCAAGGATGCGCTGACCTTCGGGGCTGTACAGGAATTCGAGATAGGCTTTCGACACCTCTTCCGTGCCCTTCTTTCTGGCATTCTCGGTCACGACCGCCACCGGGAATTCCGCCAGCAGGCTGAGCGAGGGCGTCACGCGGACAAAGCCCTTGTCGGCGTATTCCTTGGCGATGCCGCCGGTTTCGGCCTCGAACGTGATCAGAACATCGCCGATGTCCTTTTCCGCAAAGGTCGTGGTGGCTGCGCGCCCGCCAGTATCGAACACCGGAACGTTCGCGAACAGGGCCTTGACGAACTCTTGCGCCTTGGTTGCATCGCCGGCGTTCTTGTCCAGCGCATAGGCATAGGCGGCCAGATAGGTATAGCGCGCATTGCCCGAAGTTTTCGGATTGGGGAAGACAACCTTCACATCCGCGCGGACAAGATCATCCCAGTCCTTGATGCCCTTGGGGTTGTCCTTGCGCACAAGGAACGCCGGCAGCGAGTAATAGGGCGACGCCTCGTTCGGGAAGGCCTTGCGCCAGTCTGCGTCCAGCAGGCCGCCGGCGGCCAGAACGTCGATGTCGGTCACCTGGTTGAAGGTCACCACGTCAGCCGGCAGCCCCTCCAGAATGGCGCGTGCCTGTTTTGACGAACCGGCGTGCGATTGTTCGATCGTAACGTCCTTGCCGGTGGCATCTTTCCAGACCTTTGCGAAGGCGGGGTTCACTTCGGTGAACAGCTCTCGGGACACGTCATAGGACACGTTCAGGATCGAATCCTGCGCCATAGCCGGCAGCGCAAGGCCCAGGCCAAGGGCTGCGGCAAGAATACGGGTTTTCACGGGAGAGACTCCTTGAGTTCGGAAAGGGGGGCATCGGCAGGAACTGTCGGTCTTGCAGGCGGCGCCGTGGCGCTGCGCGGATCGACAAACACGCATCCCGCCTGCACGCGCAGATGAACGGCTTGCCCGACCGCCAGTGCCGTGGCGGTTCGTCTTGGCACCTCGGCGTCCATCTCGACACCGGCGGATTCGGTCAGCCGCACCCGCAACAGGGCGCCGGTCGAGGCAAGGTCGGTAATCCGGTAGCGGCCATCTTCGGCCGGAACGGGGGTGATGTCAGAGGCCCGCAGGAACAGCCGCGCCGGGCCATCGGGCAGCGCGCGGCGGGGCAGGGCGGTTGCGTCCAGCCCCCGCGCCTGAACCCGGCCTGCCTGAAGGGTGACCGGAAGTTCGACGGTGTGCCCCAGAAACCGCGCCACGAACGGAGAGGCGGGATGATCATAAATCTCGTCGGGCCGACCGATCTGTTCGATCCGGCCGGCACCCATGACAACTACGCGATCAGCCAGCTCGAAGGCTTCTTCCTGGTCATGGGTGACAAAGATCGTGGTGGTTCCCGACGCTTCATGGACGTGGCGCAGCCAGCGGCGCAGGTCGCGCCGGACCTGCGCGTCGAGCGCGCCGAAGGGTTCGTCCAGCAGCAGGATACGGGGCGAGGTTGCCAGTGCCCGCCCCAAGGCAACCCGCTGGCGCTGTCCGCCGGACAGTTCCGCCGGGTATCTGTCGGCCAGGGTTTCGATCTGCAGGAACTGCAACAGTTCGTTCACCCGGGCGGTGATGGCCGCCGCATCGGGGCGGCGGGGGCGGGGCTGAACGGTCAGCCCGAAGGCGATGTTGTCGCGTACCCGCATGTGGGGGAACAGGGCATAATGCTGGAAGACGAACCCCGTCTCCCGGGTCTGCGGCCGCCGCGCCAGCCAGTCCTCGTCCGCAACGGTCAGCGAACCCGCGTTCGGCCAGTCAAGGCCGGCGATGATCTTCAGCAGCGTGGTCTTGCCCGACCCGGACGGCCCCAGCAGCGCCACCAGTTCGCGGTCGGCGACGGCAAGATCAATGCCCCTGAGGACTTCGGTCGCACCGAAGCGGCGTGTCAGGTTTTCGATCACAAGCGCCATGGGGCCTCCTTCAGACCCGGGCAAGGTAACGGCCCGGGGGGCGCAGGGGCAAGGAACGGGGCGAATTGAACTTGATGCGTGAAAGGGGATAATTTTTCCTTTCATGCCGCCATTTTCGGTGAAATCTTCTATTCAGGCGAAATTCGGCAGATTTGATGCAGGATTCGCCCACCGGCGTTCGTGCCATTCCGGGCGTATGGAAAGGTTGCGGACGGGGCCCTGCCCTGCCGCGTTCGGCCCTGGAAAACCCAGCACTTTCAAGCGGATCAGGCCTGCCTTGCCGGCTCTGCCACTGACAGGGCGCGGGCTGGGAGGCCGTGGTTTCGCGGGATGTCCGGCGAAGGGGCCGGGGGGCTGCGCCGCCCTGCGTTCAAAGACGCATCCGCAAGGCGGATCCGCCTTCATCAGAGCAGAGTTCATCGCCGGGATGCGCCTGCGAGGCGCGCGCCCGGACTGCCGCGGCAATGGCGGCAGCAAACCGATTGACCCGAATCAATGTGTATCATATGTTGATATGGCGTTTCAATATAAGAAACGAAATGGGAGGAGAAACCATGAATATCCGATACGGCGCCTTCGCCGTAATTGCGCTCCTGTGCCCTGCGGCTGGCTGGGCGCAGGACTACACGCTGAAGTTTGGCCACGCCGCGACATCGACGCACCTGTTCCAGGACGGGCTGGTGATGTTCGCCGAAAAGGTGGCCGACAAGACCGATGGCAAGGTGAAGGTCGAAGTCTTCGGTGACCGCCAGCTTGGCGATGACAAGCAGCTTCTGGAGGGGGTGCAGCTTGGAACAATCGACGGTGCGCTGGTGTCAGTGCCGACAATCCCGCTGACGCTGAACGCCCCGGCGTTCGACGCGCTGCAGTTGCCGTTCCTTGTGCCGAGCTATGACAAGATGGCCGAAGTCCTGTCCTCGGATGTCGGGTCGCAGTTTCTGGATACCTTGACGCCCCTGGGCATCAAGGGGCTGGGCTATGTCGAGGCGGGACAGCGCCACTTCCTGTCGCGCACCAAGCAGGTGACGACGGTCGATGATTTCAAGGGCCTGAAAACCCGCATCGTTCCCACGCCACTTCACAAGGCAATCTGGGAAGCGGTTGGCACCAGCCCCATCGGCATGGCCTTCGGCGAGGTGTTCTCGGCGCTGGAAACCGGAACGATCGACGCGGTCGAGATCAACCTGTCGTCTGCCTATGCCGAAAGCTATTACGAGGCCGCCAAGAACGTGACGCTGACAGGCCATTACTTCTGGCCCGGCGTGCTTATGATGAGCGGTGCCAAGTTCGACAGCCTGCCGGAAGATGTGCAAAAGGCCATTGCCGAGGCTGCGCATGAAGTCATCGTCGAGCAGTATGCGCTGGCCCGCGATCAAGAGGCGGAAACTGCCAGAAAGCTGGAAGAAAAGGGCGCGATCATCTCGCAGTTCAGCGAACTGCCCGAGATGCAGGCCCGGGTGCAGCCGGTGGTCGATGCCTGGCTGACAAAAGACCCGCTGATCCAGGTCTTCGTTGACGCGGTGCGCGCCACGAACTGATCCGCGCGGGGCGCGGCCAGCCCAAGGCGGCCGCCCCCCTCTCCGTCCGCATCACTCCGACACGGTTTCCAGCGTGGCCCACGGGCCGCGGCGGGGAAGGTGTGTCCGATCACGGGAAACAAGCCATGCGTGCCATGCGACGCACATTCGACGCGATCCTTTCGACCTGCCTCATCTGGATGCTGGTTGTTCTGTTGGGGGTGATGTTGGTGCAGATCTTTCTGCGCTACGGGTTTTCCACTTCGCTGATCTGGGGCGAAGAGGTGTGCCGGTATCTGCTTGTCTGGGTGTCTTTCCTGGGGGCGATCCTGGCCTATGAACGCGGCGAGATCGCAAGCGTTCCGATGCTGCGCGATGCGCTGCCGCGCCGGCTTGGCCTTGTCCTGGCCATGTTTGCCAATGCCTGCGGCGTGGTGCTGCTGGCTGTGCTGGTCTGGTACGGCTGCATCTATGCCCATCGTCTTGGGTCGGCGCCAATTCCCGCGATGAAATTCCTGCTGGGCGATCTGTTCGGGCCGGATGTGGCGGTGCCCAGCATGTTCTGGATCTATGTCGCGCTGCCTGTGGGCCTGGCCCTGTTCGCGCTGCGGCTGGCGATGGATATTCTGCTCTACGCCCGGATGATGAACCGTGGCCAACGTGCCTCGGACCTGCGCGACGATCTTGCCCGGGAGATGCACGGATGATCCTGTATCTGGGCATTTTCTTCGTTGCGCTGATGATCGGTATGCCCGTTGCCCTGGGGCTGGGCATGGCCTCGCTGATCTATCTGCTGATCGAGGGGCACGGTCATCTGCTGATGGCCTTCCCGCAGCGCATGATCGCCGGGATCGACAGTTTCCTTCTGCTGACGATCCCCTTCTTCATCCTGGCCGGAAACCTGATGAGCGCGGCCAACATGACCGGCCATATCGTGCGGTCCGCCCAGCTTTTGGTCGGGCGCATCAAGGGCGGGCTGGCAATCGTCAACGTGCTGTCAAACTTCCTGCTGTCGGGGGCCAGCGGGGCTGCAACTTCTGAGGCGGCTGCGGTCGGCGGCATCATGATCCCGCCGATGAAGCGCGATGGCTATGATCCGGCCTATGCGGCCGCGCTGACCGCGACCGGCTCGCTTCTGGGGCCGCTGATTCCGCCGTCCTTGCCGCTGATCCTGTTCGGTGTGCTGTCGGGCACCTCGATCGGCGATCTGTTCCTGGCGGGGATTGTGCCGGGCATCATCCTTGGCGGGCTGCTGCTGGTGTACGCCCTTTGGAAAGGGCACCGTGAAAACCACCCCGTCGCCCCCCGCGTGCCGGTGGAAGAGCGGCGCGGCATCCTGATCACGGCCACCCCGGCGATCATCATGCCCATCCTGATCGTGGTGGGCATCCGCAGCGGGATCTTCACCCCGACCGAGGCCGCCGGCGTGGCCTGTCTTTATGCGCTGGCCTGCGGCTTCTTCATCTATCGCTCGCTGAACTGGACAAAGCTGCGGAAGTGCTTCTACGACACCGCCACCATGTCTTGCGGCGTGATGCTGGTGGTGGCGATGGCCAGCATGACGGGCTTTGTACTGGGGATCGAAAGCCTGCCGCAAAAGGTTGCCGCGCTGATCCTGGGGCTGACAGAGAACCCGGTTCTGCTGGTGATCCTGCTGAACGTGATCCTGCTGATCCTGGGGCTTTTCCTGGAGCCGCTGGCTGCGATGGTCCTCATCATGCCGATCCTGAATGCGCTGGCGCCGACCATCGGCATGGATTCGGTGCAGATGGGCGTGATGGTTGTCCTGAACCTGATGATCGGCCTGTGCACGCCTCCGGTGGGGCTGGTCCTGTTCATCGTCAGTTCCATCGCGCGCAGCCCGCTTCAGGCCGTGGCGCGGGCATCGCTTCCCATGCTGTGCCTGTGCCTGATCGTTCTGTTTCTCGTTGCGGCGGTTCCAGGCATCACGCTTGGCATCCCGGCTTTGTTGAAGTGAGGGAACTATGACTGTGGAACTCGACAAATCAGTGAACCAGTCCACCCAGATGGCCTTCATGGTGATCGAAGTGATGGCCGAGATCGGCAAGCCGGTGGCGCTGTCCGAACTGTCGCGGCGGATCGGATCGTCAAAGGTTCGCGTGTTCCGGTTTCTGCGCACGCTGCTGTCGCTGGGCTATGTGCTGCAAGACCCGGAAACCGACAAATACCGGCTGTCCTACAAGCTGTATCACCTGGGGCAGGCGCTGGCGGATTCCACCGATATTCTGCGCGAGGCCCGGCCCGTGATGGTGGAGTTGCGCGATACGACCGGCTTCACGGTGTCGCTTTCGCAGATGGAAGCAACGGGAATGCGTATCCTGGACATGGTGCGCACCGAGCAGCCGGTTGAAATCGTCACCCGCCCCGGCGCGCTGCTGGACTTTCATGCCTCGGCGCAGGGCAAGATTGCCCTGGCCTTCGGCGGGGCACATCTGGCCGAAGGGCCGCTGCGCCAATGGACGGGCGAAACCCCGACAGATCGCGCGATCGTGGCTGCGGACGTTCTGGCCGCGCGCAAGCTGGGCTGGGCCGAGGCCCCCAATCAGACGCTGCAAGGGGTGACCGCGGTCTCGGCCCCTGTGTTCGACAGGGACGGCGCCTTCATCGCCACACTGACCATCGCCGGGCCGACGATGATCATCGGCACCCCCCCGGCCGAGCGCTTCATCGAGGCGCTGATCGGGGCGGCCCGCAAAATCTCCATCAATCTTGGAAACACGGACCAACACACATGACAAGATACTCTCTGGCGGTCGACATAGGCGGCACTTTTACAGACGCCGTGCTGCTGGTCGACGATGGCCGCACCTATGTGGACAAGACCCTGACCACGCATGGCAACCTGTTGGAAGGGTTCTTCCGGGGGGTGAACCTTGTGATGGGGCGCGCGGGAATCAAGCCTGCCGACGTGAACGATGTGATCGTTCATGCAACGACCGTCGTCACCAACGCCCTGATCGAGCGGAAGGGCCCGCCGGTGGGGCTGATCCTGACAAAGGGGTTCACGGATATCCTCTATATCCGGGACGAGCATCGCTATGACATGTACGATCCCCAGATCGAATTCGCCGAACCCCTGATCCCCCGCGAACGGACCTGGGCGCTGGATGAACGTGTTCTGGCCGACGGTTCGGTCGAGACTGCGGCGCAGGTGGCGGAGATCGAGGCCATCGCCAGGGACTGTCTGGCGCGGGGCATTGAATCTGTCGGCGTCAGCCTGATCAACGCCTATCGCAACGGTGTGAACGAGGCGCTGGTGGCCGAGGTCTTTGCCCGCGTGGCGCCGGAGATCTTCGTTTCGCTGTCGTCAGAGATCGCGCCGCAGATGCGGGAATATCTGCGCACGTCGACCGTTGCGATCAATGCCTATACCGTGCCGATCACCCGGCCCTATCTGAACGCGCTGATTGCAGAGCTGGAAAAGCAGGGCTTTTCGCAGCAGCCGCTGATCATGCTGTCAAATGGCGGTGTGATCGGGGCGGGCAGGGCAGGAACGCTGCCCGTGCGCATGATCGAAAGCGGCCCGGCGGCCGGGGCGCTGGTGGCCTGCTATTTCTCGCGCATCTTCGGGTTGCCGGACCTGATCTCGTTCGACATGGGCGGAACCACGGCCAAGGCCTGCATGATCCAGAACCACGAACCGCTGGTGATAGGCACCTTCGAGGTGGATCGCCGCTACCGTTTCAAGCCCGGTTCGGGGATGCCAATCACGGTGCCGTCAATCGACATGATCGAGATCGGTGCCGGCGGCGGGTCGATCGCCTGGGTTGATGAACTGGGCTTGCTGCGGACCGGACCGGAAAGCGCCGGGTCGATCCCCGGTCCGGTCAGCTATGGCCGGGGCGGCCAGGAGCCCTGCGTCACCGATGCCGATGTCGTTCTGGGTATTCTGGACCCCGACCGCTTTCTGGGCGGCGACATGAAGCTGGATGCGGCGGCGGCCAGGGCCGCGATTGCCAGGCTTGGCGCAAAGATCAATCTGACGGCCGAACAGACCGCCTGGGGTATCTATGAAGTGGTGTGCGAGCAGATGGCCTCGGCCGCGCGCACCCATGCCACGGACCGGGGGGTCGACTATCGCGGCCTGCCGATGCTGGCCTTTGGCGGTGCGGGCCCCGTTCACGCCTGCCTTGTGGCGGATCTGATTGAATCGAAGCAGGTCATCTATCCCCCGCTCGCCTCGGTCTTGTCGGCCTTTGGCACCCTGGTGACGCCTGCGCAGATTGACCTGGTGCGAAGCCAGCTTTGCCCCATGGATCGGCTTGATCCCGATGCGGCCCGCGGCTTTGTCTCTCAGATGACCGAAGAGGGCACGGCGGCCCTGAAGGAGGCCGGCCTTGCCGAGGCGGACATCAGCTTCGTCTTCGGTGCGGACCTGCGCTATCTTGGCCAGCAGTCCGAACTGCGGATCGAACTGCCCTTCGATCCGCGCAGCGGTCTGAACACCGGCATCATGCGCGAGATCTTCGAGCGCGAGTATGTCGCGCAATATGGCCTGAAGCTGGCCGATATGGCGATCGAACTGGTGAACTGGCATGTCACGGCCAGGGGCAGCCTGCCTGACCGCGCCGCGGCGCATGTGATCAGGGGGGGCAGCCGCCCCACGCCGCGCAGCCGTGTCGTTCATTTCCGCGGCAAGCCCACGGAAACCGCCGTCTACACCCGTTCGGAGCTGATGGAGGGCGAGGTGATCGCCGGTCCCGTCATCGTGGAAGAGCGCGAAACCACGATCTTCGTCCTGCCGGGATGGACGATCCGCCTGCACCCCAACGGCAGCCTTGTTGCCGACAAAATGACGGAGCTTTGAAGATGGATGGCGTAGAACTTCAGATCCTGTGGTCGAACCTGATCGGGATCGTTTCGGAACAGGCCCGCGCCCTGCAACGTATCGCCTTTTCGCCCATCGTCCGCGAGGCGGGCGATCTGGCAAACGGTCTGTTCGATGCCCGCGCCCGCATGGTTGCGCAGGCGGTGACCGGCACGCCGGGCCACATCAACTCGCTTGCCGCCGCGGCGCGCAACCTGCTTGCCCATGTCGATGCAGACAAGCTGCAACCGGGTGATGTGCTGATCACCAATGACCCCTGGATGTCGGCGGGCCATTTCTTCGACATCACGATCCTGTCGCCGATCTTTCGCGGTGAAAGGCTTATCGGCTATGCCGGATCGACCATTCACCACACCGATATCGGCGGCTATGGCATCGGGTCCGGTGCGCGCGACCTGCATGAGGAAGGGCTGTGGATTCCCGTCCTCAAACTTTACGAGGCAGGGGTGCGCAATGAGACGCTGTTCTCGATCATCACCCGGAACGTGCGCACGCCCGATGCGTTGCTGGGCGACCTTGGGGCACAGGTTTCATCCGGCATGATCGCATCGCAGCGGCTGAATGCGCTGTGCGACCGTTACGGGCTGGATGACATCGAGACCCTGGCAGACGAGATCATCAACAGATCGGAAGCCGCCACGCGCGACTCGATCCGCGCGCTGCCGGGGGGCACGTTCCACGGGTCTTCCACCTTTGACGTGCCGGGTGGGGACCGGATCACGCTGAAGACGGCCGTGACGATTGATAACGTGGCCGGCGAGATCACGGTCGATTTCGCGGGGTCGTCGGGCCGCAGCCCGCGCGGCATCAACGTGGTGCCCGCCTATACGCAAGCCTATGCGACCTTTGCCATCCGTTCGACCCTGAACCCGGATCTGCCCAACAATGCAGGCTCGCTTTCGCCAATCAGGCTGAAGCTGCCGGACAACTGCATCGTGAACGCAACCTATCCGTCGCCGGTGAACGCGCGCCATGTGGTTGGCATGTATGTGCCCTTCCCGATCCTGAATGCGCTGGCCCAGGTGGTGCCTGACAAGGTGGTTGCCGAAGGCTCTGGCGCGGTGTGGACGGTGCAGATCCAAGGGCAGGATGCCGAGGGGCGGCCCTTTACCTCGTCCATGTTCAACTATTCGGGCGGAATGGGCGCGCGCGCGACCAAGCCGGGCATTTCGGCGGTCTGTTATCCCACCGGGGTTTCGGCGGTTCCGGTTGAGGTGCTGGAAGCGGCCTATCCGATTGTCTTTACCTGCAAGGAACTGGAGCTGGGATCGGGCGGGGCAGGGCGCCAGCCCGGGGGCAACGGGCAGCGCATCGGGTTCCGTATGAGAACGACGCAACCCTGGCTTCTGAACACCGTGCCCAGCCGTCTGCATGAGGCCCCCCAAGGCCTTGACGGCGGCCAGCCGGGGCGTGCCGGCCAGTTCCTGGTGAATGGCACCGCGGCGGTCCTGTCGGGCAAGACCGACATGAAGCCGGGGGACGAGATCATGATGTTCACCCCGGGCGGCGGCGGCTTTGGCGCGCCCGAGCCGGTCTGACAAAGGGCGAGGAGCAAGACATGAGCGAAGACCTGCAACCCTTTCGTATGCCGATCAAATGGGAAGACCTGCCCCGCTTTCCGGTGCGGGACCATATCAGCCGCGCCGGATTTCGCGGCGAGGATGTGCTTCTGGTGATGAACTGGCTGGAAAAGGGCATGACCCTTGGAATGCACAAGCATCCGTTCGAACAGATTGCCGTCGTGCTGACGGGCCGGATGCGCTGGACGGTGGGAGAGCAGACCTTTGAGGTTGGCGCGGGCGAGGTACTGCGCGTGCCGCCCGATGTGATGCACGGCGGGATTCCGATTTCGGATGAGGTGGTGATGAACCTCGATATCTTCTGCCCCATCCGCGAGGATTACCTGGAGATCGTCGAACACCAGGCTGCCGACTTTGCGGTCAAGGGAGGCTGAGATGGGCTTTCCCGCCGTTCTGGCAGATTTCGCCCCGACCTTGCGTCAGGGCGGGCTGCATCTTTCGACCTTCTGCCAGTTTCCGGATGCGAATGTGATCGAGGCCCTGGCCAAGACCAGGCTGGAGTCCTTCGTGCTGGATATGCAGCATGGCATGTTCGACGAGGCATCGGTCCTGGCCTGCGTGGCGGCGGGTGCGCTGGAAGGCAAGCCGGTGCTGGTGCGCCTGCCGGTGGATGCCGGCGGGCTTGCGTCACGGGTGCTCGATTTCGGCGCGGCGGGGGTTGTGTGCCCGATGGTCAACACCGCCGAAGACGCCAGACGGCTGGTCAGCTATCTGAAGTTCCCGCCGGTCGGCGCCCGAAGCTGGGGGCCGCGCCGGGCCATTCCGATCACCGGCCAGACGGCGCCCGGCTATCTTGCCCGGGCCAATAACCTGACGCTGGCCTTCGCCATGATCGAAACACGGCAGGCCCTGGACAATCTGGATGCCATTCTGGCCGTTCCGGGCATCGACGGGGTTTTCGTCGGTCCGTCCGATCTGTCGGTGTCGTTGTCCGACGGAGCAACGCTGGACAGCGCCGATGTGGCCCCGGCGCTGGATCTGGTTGCCGCAAAGGCCAGGGCGGCGGGGAAGATTGCAGGCATTTTCGCGATCAACCCGGACTATGCGGCCGATTGCGCGGCGCGGGGCTACAGCTTCATCGCGCTGATGCAGGATGCAATGTTCATGGCGCAGGCGGCGGATGCCTCGGTCGCGGCGGTCCGGGGCAAGACCGGATGAGCCGCCCCGTCATCCTGACCGCCTGTATCAATGGCGGGCGGCCGGATGCGGCCGCCCTGAACCCGAACCTTCCCGTCACCCCTGCACAGATTGCCGCGGCTGTTGCCGAGGCGGCCGCCTTGGGCGCTGCGGTGGCGCATGTTCATGTGCGCGATCCGAAGGATGGAAGGCCATCGAACGACCCCGGCCTTTGGGCGGAAACGGTTGCGCGGATTCGCGCCACCGGCGCGGACATCCTGCTGAACCTCAGCGCCTCGATGGACGGGCTGCTTTATCTGGATGACGAGGCGGGGTTTGCGCTCTTGCCCGCCAGCACATTGCGCCCCGTCTCGGGCCGCACGGCCCATGTGATTGCCGCGCGGCCCGAGATTGGCACCATGGACTGCGGAACCTTTGCCATGGGGCCGGCCATTCATGTGGCCCGGATCGACGATCTTCGTGAAATGGCCCGCCTTTATGCCAGGGCGGGAATCCGGGCCGAAGTCGAATGTTTTGACTTCGGTCACCTTGAAATCGCGCGCCGGCTGGTGGCGGAAGGCTTGTTGGGCGCGCGGCCGTTTCTGCAGATCTGCCTTGGCACCGGATATGGCGGCGCACCCGCCACCCGGGCCGCCCTGCTGGCAATGTACGAGCGGATTCCCGAAGGGGCTGTCTGGGCCGCCTTTGCCGCCGCAGAGGAAAATCTGTGGGTCGCGCGTGAAGCGGTTGCCTTGGGCGGGCATGTCCGCGCCGGTCTGGAGGACACGCTGTTTGACAGCGCCGGTCTGCCGACCACCAACGCCGCCCTGCTGACGACAGCGGTTGCAATCATCACCGGCGCGGGCGGCAGGCCCGCCAAACCGGCCGAAGCGCGGCAGATTCTTGATCTGCCCGCAAATGCCTGAGACCAGGACAGGGGAACAGAATGGGCGAGTCATTCATTACGGGCTGGGGCCACACGAAGTTTGGCCGGTTTGACGGAGATCTGGAGGCGCTGATCCTGACGGCGGCCCGTGAAGCGATTGACCACGCCGGGATCACCCCCGACGCGATCGACGCCATCTGGATCGGGCATTTCAACGCCGGCATGGTGCATGAGGCATTTCCGTCGTCTCTGGTGCTGAACCTTGATCCGGCGATGCGCTTCACGCCCGCCACGCGCTGCGAAAATGCCTGCGCCTCGGGGTCTGCCGCCGTCTATTCCGCGCGTGAGGCGATCCGCGCGGGTTCCATCAAAAGGGCGCTGGTCATCGGCGTGGAAAAGATGACGGCCAAAGACACAGCGGGCGTGACCGAGGCCCTTGGCGGGGCCTCTTACCAGCGCGAAGAGGCCGGCACGTCTTTCCCGCAGGTGTTTGCCCGCTTTGCACAGGCCTATTCGCAGGCCTATGGCGATTGCAGCGAGACCCTGGCCCGTATCGCGGCAAAGAACCATGCCAATGCCCTGAACAACCCGTTGGCGCAGTTGCAAAAGGCGCTGAGTGTTGAGTTCTGCAATACCGTCTCGGACAAGAACCCGATGATTGCCGCGCCCTTGCGGATGACGGATTGCTCGCTGATTTCGGATGGTGCTGCGGCGCTGGTCCTGACGGATGAAAGCCTGCTGGGTGAACATGCGCGCGCCGTGGGGTTTCGCGCTGCGGTGCAGGTGAATGATTTCATGCCGATGTCGCGCCGCACCCTGCTGGACTTTGACGGTCCCGCCGAGGCCTTCCGCCGCGCCTATGCGGCGGCCGGGATCACGGCGGCAGACCTGTCCTGCGCCGAGGTGCATGACTGCTTCACGATTGCGGAGCTTCTGACCTATGAGGCGATGGGGATAACGCCCAGGGGCCGGGGTCGGCAGGCCATCGAGGAGGGCACTGTTCTGGCCGGGGGCCGCCTGCCGGTGAATCTGTCGGGCGGCCTGAAGGCGAAGGGGCATCCCGTCGGGGCCACGGGCGTTTCCATGCATATGATGGGCGCGCGGCAGGTTCTGGGGGAAGCGGCACAGATGCAGGTGCCGGGTGCCGAGCTGGCCTGCGTGTTCAACATGGGCGGGGCCGCCGTGGCGAATTATGTTTCCATTCTTGAGGCGGCAAAGTGAACCCCGCGGTCTGGCTGCAGCGGGCGGCGTGGCGATGGCCCGATCGCCCGGCCCTGTTCTCTGGCGCCACAGAGGTTGCCAGCTATGCAGAGTTCCGGGCGCGGGCCGGTGCGCTTGCGGCGGGGCTTGTCGGGCAGGGTATCGGGCCCGGAGACCGGGTTGCGCTGTTTCTTGCCAACCGGCCGGATTACCTGGTGGCCATGCAGGCGATCTGGTGGATCGGGGCCGTTACGGTGCCCGTGAACTTCAAACTGCACCCAAAGGAGGCCGCCTTTATCCTGGACCATTCCGGGGCCAGGCTGTGCTTTGCCGATGGGCATCACGCGGGCGAACTGGCGGGCTTGGCCCCCACCACCCGCGTCCTGGACATGGATTCGGCGGCATTTGTCGATCTTGTCGCCGATGCGCCGCCGCCGCCCTTGCATCCGACGGCCCAGGACGACACCGCCTGGCTGTTCTACACCTCGGGCACGACGGGGCAGCCAAAGGGTGTCATGCTCAGCCCTGCCAATCTTCAGGCCATGTGCCTTGGCTATCTTGCCGATGTCGATGCCGTGTCGGCGGCGGATGCCAAGGTCTATGCCGCGCCGATGTCACACGGGGCCGGGCTTTATCAGTTCATGTATCTGATGTGCGGCGCCCGGCATGTTGTGCCGGCTTCGGGCGGATTTGACGGCGACGAGATCCTTGATCTGGCGGCGCGGCTTGGAAATCTGTGCTTCTTTGCCGCCCCCACCATGATCCGCCGCCTGATCGCGGCAGCCCGCGCGCGCGGCAGCCGGGGCGACGGGGTTCGGACCATCGTTTATGGCGGCGGACCCATGTATCTGGCCGACATTCGTGATGCGATGGCCCTGTTCGGCCCCCGTTTCGTGCAGATCTACGGGCAGGGGGAAACCCCGATGACCATAACCGTGCTGACCCGCGCTGCGCATGTCGAGGCGCTTGCCGCCGGGCCGCAGGATGCAACCCACAGCCGGCGTCTGGCCTCGGTGGGTGTGGCAAATGCAGGGTGCGAAGTGGCGGTTCTGGGCCGGGATGGCGCCGCCTTGCCCCCGAACGCGATGGGGGAGATTGCCGTGCGCGGACCATCTGTCATGAAGGGGTATTGGCAGGACAGGGCGGCCACGGCAGCGGCCATCCGCGATGGCTGGCTGTACACCGGCGATGTCGGTGCCCTTGATGAGGCGGGCTTTCTCACGCTGCATGACCGTTCGAAGGATGTGATCATTTCCGGCGGGACCAACATCTATCCGCGCGAAGTGGAAGAGGCGCTGTTGACCCATCCGGCGGTGGCAGAGGTTTCCGTGATCGGGCAAGCCGATGCGGAATGGGGAGAGATTGTTGTTGCCTGCGTCGTGCCCGAAGAGGGCGTGCAGGTTGACGACCGGACCCTTGACGCCCATTGCCTGACCCAGATCGCGCGGTTCAAGCGGCCTAAGCACTATGTCTGGCTGACAGACCTGCCAAAGAATGCCTACGGCAAGGTGCTGAAAACCGAACTGCGCAAGGCCCTGACGGGCGTTCAGTAGGCAAGCGGCACATCCTGCACTGGGGCCGGGTCGCAGGATCAGCGCTCCCCGTCAGCACGAAGCGCTACCCCGGGTTGATTGCCTTGGGTGGCGCATGTCTGGTTCGGGCGGCGCGGCTCGCGGCTTTGGAATAGATACATTCATATTTTAATTGGAGTTTTGAACCACAGCGATGCCAGATGCGGCAATCTTTGCCCCTGCGACAGGGGCTGCGACATCAGGAAAGGGCCTGCGACGGGGGGTGCGGCACAGTTGCAAGTTGAATGGTGCGCGCTTCTGCGTCAGGGCAGGGATTACAAGTTCGTGATCGCGCAGCGCCCTGGCGGTCGGACTGGTCTGAAGGCTTCCGCGGCATCTGTGTCCGGGGGTTGAAGGCTTGGAAGATGCTCCTGGCGCGTCGTGATTTCCAGCAAAGCCCGCTCTCACGGGCAAGAGTTGCCCGATACGGTTTCGAGGTTCTTCCGATGACAAGACCCGCCTATTCCTTCGAGTTCGAAACCAGCACCCCCGCCCCGACCGTGCAGGCGCATGAGTGGTTGGCGGTGCAGGCGCTGAAGGCTGTCGCAGCCCGGCGCAAGATTCAGGCTGCGGCGAACACCGACACGCCCTGCACAAGACAATCAGAGGTGCAGCCGGGCAGCGCGGGCAGAGACACTTCCCGCCGCCCCTGAAGCGGATCAGCCGCTGCGGCGGCCGACCGGGAAATGCCGCGGGAAGCAGAGGCCCGCGGCGGCCCGGGCGGTGTCGCGCGCTTCGCTGACCGTGTAGGGCCGGGCCATCGTCATCAGGTCAAGCCAGGCGCCTTCGATCGTCAACCGCAGGATGCGGGCGATTCGGGGCACGTCATGGCCATAGCCGCCGGCTTCGTTCAGCCGGGCGCAGATCGCTTCAAGCGCGCGGATGTATTCCTCATCCTTGTCGCCATAGCTTTCCTGATACATCGGCCGGCTTTGCGCCTCGCCCCAGAAGGCACACCAGGCGGCCAGGCGGGCGGGGGTGCAGATGCCGGGGGCGAAGTCGGCCTCGATCAGCGCGGCCAGTTGCGCGGCCGGTTCGTCGCCGGCCGCGGCCAGCGCATCCTGCCAGTTCCGGCGGTATTCCTCGGCCAGATAGGCCAGCGTCTCGGCCAGCAGTTTTTCCTTGGTTTCAAAGTGAAACAGCACCAGCCCGTGTGACAGGCCGGCCATGCGCGCCACCTCGGTCAGGGTGGTGCGGGCAAAGCCGCGCGCGGCCATGGTTTCGATCGTGGCCTCGATCAACTGGCTGCGCCGCACCTCGCGGCTGCGGGTGCGGGGCGGGCGCGAGTCGGCGGCAGCCTGATCGGGCGGGGCTGGGTCGGGCAAGGCAACAGTCCTTTCGCCGGAAACAGGGGACGTTCTAGCGGATATGGGGCGGATGCAAAGCGTAATCTGAAATTGATTGACAGACCAGTCAGTCGCGTGGAACGCTGGCCGCATCCTGCAACAGCGCCCGAGAGTCCCATGCAAGACCGCCCGAACCGCGACCTGTCCAAGTCGAATGCCCAGTTCCGGCGCGCGGTGAAGCGTCTGCCCCTGGGCGTGTCGTCGACCTTCCGCTACTGGGGCGATGACCGGACGGTCTATGTCCACCACGGCAAGGGCGGGCGGACCTGGGACATCGACGGCAATGGCTATGTCGATTACCGGCTGGGCTATGGCCCGGCGATCCTGGGCTATGCCGACGACCGGGTGGATGCAGCGGCGCGCAAGGGCATGGAGGTGGGCGGCGTCTTTGCCCTGTCGACCGAGAAGGAACTGATCGTCGCCGACCGCATCGCCAAGATGGTGCCGGCGGCGGAACTGGTGCGCTTCTCGAATTCGGGCACCGAGGCGGTGATGGCCGCACTGCGGCTGGCCCGCGCCTTTACGGGGCGCGAGGAATATCTGCTGGTCGAAGGCGGCTATCATGGCCTGTTCGACGCGGCCATGTGGATGGCCGACATGGAAGGCTGGACGCCCGGATCGAACGCCGACCCGGATGTCGTGCCCTATGGCAAGGGTATTCCGCCGACGGTCAAGAAACTGGCGCATCTGGTGCCGATGAACGACATGCAGCGGCTGGAAGACACGTTCAGGAAACATGGCGACCGGCTGGCCGCCATGCTGATCGAACCGATCCAGGGCAATTGCTGCGCGATCATGGCGCGGGTGGAATATGTCCGGCTGGCGCGCGAATTGTGCGACCGCTACGGCGTGATGCTGATCATCGACGAGGTGAAGACCGGCTTCCGCGTGGGCAAGGGTGGCATTCAGGGGATACTGGGCGTGAAGCCCGACATCACCACCTTCGCCAAGGCGGTGGCGAACGGTTACCCCATCGCGCTGGTGGCGGGGCGCGAGGATGTGATGCGCACCTTCCGCTATGGCGGGGCCAGCCACGGCGGCACCTATACAGCCCATTCGGTTTCCCTGGCCGCAGCCGAGGAATGCTTGCGGATTCTGGACGAAACCCCGGCACTGGAAACGCTGGCCAATCATGGCACGCAGTTGATGGCCGGGATCAGCGCCATCCTGAACGCGCGCGGGATCGTTCATTCCTATTCCGGCCACCCGTCGATGTTCGGCCTGTTCTTCGATGCCGCGCCACCCGACAACTATCGCGCCTGGAAGGCCAGCGATTACAGCTTCTATGACCGGATGGCGCATTACCTGCATGATCTGGGCATCATCGTGGAACCCGACAGCCGCGAACCGTGGTTCATGTGCGAGGCGCATGGTCTGGACGCGACCTGCCTGACCGACACGCTGGCGGCGGTCGAGCGCGCCGTTGACCTGACGCTTGAGGATCTGGCGGCGGAGGCGGCCGAGTGACCTATGATGCGGTGATTGTCGGGGCAGGGCACAACGGCCTTGTCACCGCCTGCTATCTGGCGCGGGCGGGGATGAAGGTCTGCGTGGTGGAAAAGAACGACTGGATCGGTGGCGCTGCCGTTTCGCGCGAGCTGTATCCCGGCTTCACCTATTCCAACTGTTCCTATGTGAGCAGCCTGTTCCGCCCCGAGATCATGCGCGATCTGGAACTGTCGAAGCACGGCCTGCAGATCCTGCCCTATGAGGGCGGCGCGGTGTTCCAGCAGGGGGGCGGCTATCTGGGCATGTTCCGCGACCATGACGCGAACCGCCGCGAATTCGCCCGCCATTCAAGGCGCGATGCCGAGGCCTATGACATCTATGCGCGCGACATTTTGCGGTTCTGCCGCTTCATCCGGCCGATGCTGATGCGCACGCCGCCCGACCCGTCCAGCTTTCGCCCCCGCGATCTGGCGGAACTGATGTGGCTGGCCCGGCAGATGGGCGCCTTGAGCGAGGGCCAGCGGGCCGAGATGGTGCGGTTCTGGACCATGTCGATCAGCGACTATCTGGACGAATATTTCGAAAGCCCGGTGATCAAGGGCTATCTGGCCGTGTCCGCCATCATCGGCACCGCATTGGGGCCGATGAGCCCCGGGTCCGCCTATGTGCTGCTGCATCATTACATGGGGGATGTGGACGGCAATGTGGGCGCCTGGGGCTTTGCCCGCGGCGGGATGGGGGCGATCACGCGGGCGCTGACCGCATCCTTGCAGGCGGCCGGGGGCGAGGTGCGCACCGGCAGCGGGGTGGACCGTATTGCGGTGCGCGACGGTCGCGCGACAGGCGTTGTGCTGGCCAATGGCGATGAGATCGCCGGTCGGCGGGTGATCTCGAACATGGACGTGAAGCGCACCTTCCTGAAACATGTCGAGGAAAAGGAGCTTCCGGGTGATTTTGTCCGCCGCGTCAAGGCTTTCAAGATCCGCGGCTCTTCCGGCAAGCTGAACATCGCGCTGGATGCGGCCCCGGTGTTTCCGGCCCTGCCGGAGGGGGCGCCGATGATCCGGGGCGACCTGCATTTCACCGACAGCATCGAGAGGATGGAGCGCGGGTATGACGATTGGAAGGCCGGGCATTACAGCCGCGATCCGTTCCAGGACGTGATGATCCCCACCATGATCGACCCGACGATGACGCCGCCGGGCAAGCATTTCATGTCCTGCTTCGTGCAATATGCGCCGCCGAAGATCGAGGGGCGCGCGTGGACGGATGCCGACCGCGACGGGTTCCGCGACACCTGCCTGAACCAGATCGAGAGCTATTCGCCCGGGTTCAAGGACCGGGTGCTGCATGTCGAGGTGCGCACCCCGCGCGAGCTGGAGGCCGAGGTCGGGCTGACCGAGGGCAATATCTTCCAGGGGGAACTGACCTTCGACCAGTTGCTCTTCAATCGCCCGGTGCCGGGCTATGCGCAATACCGCAGCCCGATCCGCGATCTTTGGATGTGCGGTTCGTCCACCCACCCCGGTGGCGGGGTGATGGGGGCGCCGGGGCGCAATGCGGCGGCCGAGGTGCTGCGCGAGGCGAAGCTGAAACCGACGATGAGCGATGCCTATGCCGTCCTTTGATGTGATCGTGATCGGCGGCGGCGTCAACGGGCTGGCCTGCGCCGCCCGTCTGGCCGGCAAGGGCCGCAAGGTGCTGCTGCTGGAAGCGGGCGCCGTGCCCGGTGGCGGGGCAGGGGAGCGCGACTTCGCGCCCGGTTATCGTGCGCCGGCGCTGGCGCATCTGACGCAGGGGCTGGATGCGCGGGTGCTGCACGGCATGGGGCTGGCCCGGCACGGGCTGGCCTTCGACCCGGTGGCCACCACGGTTCTGGCCGGGCAGGCGGCGCCTATGGTCGTGCAGGGGGGGCAGACAAGCGGCCCCGACGCCGCGGCCTTTGCGGCGCTTCATGCCAAGCTGTCGGCCTTTGCCCGCGTGCTGGCGCCGTTCCGCGCCGACAAGCCGCCGCGACTGGTGGCCGAAGGGCAGCCCTGGGGCCGGCTGCTGCGGCAGGGGCTGGCGATCCGTGGCCTTGGCCGCGACGATTTTCGCGAATTGCTGCGCATGGTCCTGATCAACGTGCATGACGTGGCCGAGGATGAGCTGACGGATGATCGGCTGAAGGGCCTGCTGGCCTTTGACGCCACGCTGGGGGCATGGCTGGGGCCACGGTCGCCCAATTCGCTGATCCTCTACCTTGACCGGCTGTCGCGGGGCGAGGGGCCGCTTTGGCCAAGGGGCGGCATGGGCGCGCTGGCGCGGGCCATGGCGGCGGCGGCCACGGCGGCGGGGGTTGCCTTGCGCTGCGATGCACGGGTGGAAAGCATTTTCACCGAAGGTGACCGCGCCGTCGGCGTTCGGCTGGTCTCGGGCGAGGAGATCCGCGCCGGCCTGGTGGTCAGCGCGATCAACCCGCGCACCACCTTCCGCGCGCTGGTCGGGCCACGGGCGCTGGACGCCGGGTTCTTCCGCCGCACCGGACACATCCGGTCCCGCGGCGCGGCGGCCAAGCTGCATCTGGCGTTGACCGGACTGCCCGATTTCCGGGGGGGCGATCCGGCCTCGCGCCTTGTCATCGCACCGTCGTCCGAGGCGGTGGAGGCCGCCTTCAACCCGGTGAAATACGGCGAGGTGCCGAAGGCCCCTGTGATGGAGGTGATCCTGCCCACGGCCCGCGAAGCGGATTGGGCGCCTGCGGGGCATCATGTGCTGTCGGCCATCGTGCAATACGCCCCCCATGCCCCCATGGCGGGGCTGGAGGCGGCGCGTTCGGAACTGCTGGAAAACACGCTTGCGGTGCTGGAGGCACAGGCGCCGGGTCTGCGCGGGCGGATCGCCCATGCCGAATTGCTGATGCCGCAGGACATCGAGGCGCGCTTTGGCATGGTGGGGGGCAACTGGCACCATGGCGAACTGGCGGTCGAGCAGATGCTGTTCAACCGCCCGCTGCCGCAGGCGGCAGGCTATGCCACCCCGTTGCCCGGCCTGTGGCTGGCCGGGGCGGGCAGCCACCCCGGCGGCGGCATCAACGGTGCGGCCGGCTGGAACGCCGCCGGCGCCATTCTGGAGGCGCGGGCATGACCAACCTGACGCATTTCCGCACCCCGCTGCGGCACACCCCGTTTCACCCGCGCACCGCCTCGGCGAACAGGCTGAACCGCTGGGGGCCATGGGCCGGCTGCATGACATCGCTGTGCTATGGCGATGTGGACATGGAATATACCGCAATCCGCAACGCGGCTTCGGTCTATGACCTGTGCCCGATGGTGAAATACCGTGTCACCGGGCCGGACGCCGCCGATTATCTGAACCGGCTGATGATCCGCAACGCGGCGAAACTGCCGGTGGGCGGGGTGCATTACACCGCCTGGTGCGATGATGACGGCAAGCTGCTGGATGACGGCACCCTGTTCCGCCACGGGCCGGAGGATTACCTGATCTGCTGTCAGGAACGCCATCTGCCCTGGCTTCTGGACAGCGCGCAGGGGTTTGACGTGCAGGTGGCCGAGATCACCGAAGAGATCGCCGCCCTGTCGCTGCAAGGCCCCTGTTCGGCCAGTGTGCTGGCGGCGGCGGGGCTCGATGTGTCGGCGCTGAAACCCTTTCGCATGGCACGCTTCCCCTTTGCCGGGGGCGAGATCACCATCTCGCGCACCGGATTCACCGGCGATCTGGGGTATGAGCTGTGGATGACGCCCGATCAGGCCCTGCCGTTCTGGGACCATCTGTTCGCCGCGGGCGCGCCTTGGGGGATTCGCCCCATCGGCACCGACGCGCTGGATCTGGCGCGGATCGAGGCCGGGTTCATCATCACCAACATGGACTTTGTTCCGGCCCATCAGGCGCTGCGCGAAGACCGGCCGCGCAGCCCGCTGGAAATGGGCCTGGGCTGGATGATCGACTGGGAGAAGGGCAATTTCACCGGCCGCCGGGCGCTTCTGGCCGAAAAGGCGCAAGGGTCGGAGTGGGCACTTGTCGGGCTGGACGTGCCGGGGAACGTGTCGGCGGAAGGCTCGATCCTGTATCACGACAAGAAGCACGAGGCGGGGTTCGTCACCGCCGCCGCCTGGTCGCCCGCGCTGAAGGCCAGCGTGGCCATCGCGCAGGTCAAGGCGCGGCACGCCGGGGGCGACAATCTCTGGGTCGAAATCTATGCGCTGCGCGAGCTGCAATATGTCAAGCTGATGCTGCCGGTGCGCGTGGTCGAGCGGCCGTTCTACAACCCGGCCCGCCGCCGCGCGATGCCACCGGAAAGGGTGTAGCCGATGATGCGGGCTTGCAATGCAGCGGGGCGACGGGGCGACCGGAGTTTTCAAAAACGCCGGGCCGGAGCCTTTGAAGGCTCCGCGGCGATTTCTTGCAAGAAATCGCCGACGAGTGAGGGTTAGAGGGGGAAGGCATGGACGACAAACGCCACCCGCTGTCTCCGCGCCTTGATCATTGCCCCGAGGGGCTGCCGCGGGCGGCCTATCTGGCGCAGGACTGGTATGATCGCGAAATGGCCACGCTGTTCGCCCGGCAATGGGTTTGCGTGGGGCACCTTGCCGATTTCGCACCGGGCACGATGCGGCGGGCCAGTGTCGGTGCAGCGCCGGTCGTGGTGGCGCGCGGTGCCGGGGGCGAGGTCTCGGTCTGGCACAACTCTTGCCCGCATCGCGGATCGGAACTGTGCCGCGGTGAAGAGGAACCCTTGGGCAAGCTGATCCGCTGCCCCTATCACGCCTGGTCCTTTGCCGCCGGTGACGGGCGGCTGGTCTCGACCGCCCATGCCGTGCCGACCGCAGATTTCGACCGTTCCGCGCATGGGCTGCGGCCGGTGGCGCATCGGCTGTGGAACGGCTTTCTGTTCCTGAACCTGTCGGCCGATCCAGGCGAGATCGGGTCCGATGTCGGGCTGGCAACGCTGGACAACTGGCCGATGGACGGGCTTGTCACCGGCCACCGCTGGGAAACCGATCTGGCCTGCAACTGGAAATCCTTCTGGGAAAACTATTCCGAATGTCTGCACTGCCCGGGCATCCATCCCGAACTGTGCGACATGGTTCCGATCTATGGCACCGGCGTCATGGGGGCGTCCGAAGCCTTGGGCTGGACGCCCGATCAGCCCGCGCCGCGCGCCCTGAAACCCGGCGCCGAAAGCTGGACCATGACCGGCGCCCCCTGCGGCCCGGTCTTCCCCGGCCTGACCGCCGCCGAACGGGACGCGGGCTACAGCTTCGTCACGCTCTGGCCTTCGGTCTATGTGGTGGCGCATGTCGATTACGTCCGCTCGGTCCGGCTGGTGCCGCTGGGGCCGGAACGCACCCGGCTGATTGCCGAATGGCATTTCGCGCCCGAAACGCTGGCCCAGCCCGGCTTTGACCCTGCCGCCGTGGCCGCCTTTGCGAAGATCGTGATGGAGCAGGACGGGGCCGCGTCCGAGATGAACCAGCGCGGTATGCGATCGCCCGCCTTCCGTGCGGCGCGACTGATGCCCGAGGAATACGAGATCCACCGCTTTCACCAATGGGTGCTGCGCCAGATGGAGGACCGGCCATGACCGAGATGCCGTTCAAATCATTGCCCATCCCGAACGATTGGGACAGGTCCGGTCTGCCGGCCTGGACCTACCATTCGCAGGCGGTCTTCGATCTGGAACGGGAAAACGTCTTCCTGAACCACTGGCAGGTGGCCGGGCATGTGAACGACATTCCCGCCCCCGGCGACTGGCTGGCGTTTGACCTGCTGGGCGAACGCGCGGTGGTGATGCGGGGGCAGGATGGCGTGGTGCGGGCGTTCCACAACCTGTGCCGCCATCGCGGCGCGCGGGTGGTGGATGGCGTGCAGGGCCATTGCCGCGGGGCCGTGGTCTGCCCGTTTCATGGCTGGGTCTATAACCTGGACGGCAGCCTGCGCGGCGCGGCCCAGCCCACCAGTTTCGGCGGCATCGACCGTGCCCGTTTCGGGTTGAAACCGATCGAGGCCGAGGTGTTCCACGGCTTCATCTTCCTGCGCTTCCACCCCGGCCCGCAGGCGCCGGTGGCCACGCTGCTGGCCCCCTATGAGGCCGATTTCGCCGCCTATGCGGTGGCCGACCTGCTGCCGGTGGACAGCCCGCGCTGGTACACCGACCTGCCGGTGAACTGGAAGTCGGTGCGCGATGTGGACAACGAGGGCTATCATGTTCCGCTGGCGCACCCCGGCCTGCAGGAACTGTACGGCCGCGACTATCGCGACCTCAATCTTGATGATGGCCTGCATGTCTCGGTTGGCTACTTCGGTGACAAGCCGGGGCGGGGCTGGTCGGTGCGGCATTATGTGAAACACGCCCCCGACCGGCCCGGCCTGCCGCCGCATCTGCGCCGCGCCTGGACCTATTACGGGGTCTTCCCCTCTACCGTCTTTGCCTTCACGCCCGAAGGGGCGCAGTTCTACCATGACCTGCCCATCAGCCCTGGCCAGACGCGGCTGACCGGGCGCACCTATCGCTGGCCCGAGGAAAGCCGGCAGGTGAGGCTGGCGCGCTATCTGGCGGCGCGGATCGACCGCGACACCTCGGTCGAGGATCAGCAACTGACGATCTGGTCGAACGAATCGATGAAGTCCTCGGCCTTCGACGGGTTCTACCTGTCCGACCACGAATATGGCCTGCGCCGCCACCATGACCGGCTGCGCGGTCTGGTGCCGGTGATGCAGCTTGCGACGGCCCCGGCCGAGGCGGAAGTGATCGCCCGGAACAAGGAAATGCTTGGCAGACGCCGATAATGCGACAAACCTGAAGACCATAAGCGCCCCGGCAAAAGTGGCGCGACCCACAGCGGAGGAAGACCCATGCGACTGACCCGTCGATCCACCCTTGCCACGCTGACCGGCGCGCTGGCGCTGCCCTATGTGCGCCCGTCCTGGGCGCAGGCGGGCACTGTGAACGTCTACAACTGGTCCGACTACATCGGCGAAACCACCATCGCCGATTTTGAGGCCGAGACGGGAATCGGTGTGGTCTATGACCTTTACGCCAGTTCCGAGGAGGCGCAGGCCAAGATGCTGGCCGGCAGTTCGGGCTATGACGTGGTGCTTCATTCCGGCATGTCGCTGGGCCGCTTCGTGCAGGCCGGCGTGTTCCAGAAGCTGGACCGCGCCAAGCTGACCGGCTGGGGCAATCTGGATACCGCAATCCTGAAGGTGGTCGAGGGCTTCGATCCGGGCAACCAGTATGGCGTGCCGTATATGTGGGGCTCGGTCGGGATGACCTATAACATGGCCATGGTGAAAGAGCGGCTGCCCGAGGCCGATCTGGAATCGCTCGACACCATCCTGCTGCCGGAAAACGCGGCCAAGCTGGCCGACTGCGGGCTGTCGCTGCTGGACAGCCCCACCGATGCGGGCTTCATGATCCTGAAATACCTGGGCATTGATCCTGACACTGCAGGTGAAGCCGAATACAAGAAACTGGCCGAGGCGATTGCGCCGATCCGGCCCTACATCGCCACTTTCGACAATACCAACTATCTGACAACGCTTCCAAATCAGGAAGTCTGTGCCGTGAATACCTGGTCGGGTGATTACGCCGTGGCCAAGACCCGCGCGGCCGAAGCCGGGATTGACATCGACCTTGCCTATTTCGTGCCCAAGACCGGCGCTCCGGCCTGGTTCGACCTGTGGTGCATCCCGACCGACTCGCAGAACGTCGATAACGCCCATCGTTTCATCGACTATCTGCTGCGCCCCGAGGTGGTTGCCGCCTGCACCAACTTCACCGGCTATGCCAATGCGAACAGCGCGGCCACGGCCTTTGTCGACCCCGCCATCGCCGCCGATCCGGCGATCTATCCTGACGATACGGTCATGGCACGGCTTTACACCCCCAAGCCCCAGACCGATGCACAGGAAGAGCAGATGACGCGCATCTGGACCACGATCAAGACGGGCGGCTGACCAGATGTCCGCCCCGGACGAGCCCTTCCTGCGCATCGAAGGGGTCTCGAAATCTTTCGGCACGTTTCAGGCGGTGCGCGATGTGTCGTTGACGGTGGCCAAGGGCGAGATCTTCTCGCTTCTCGGGGGGTCTGGCTGCGGCAAGACCACGCTTTTGCGGATGCTGGCCGGGTTCGAGGAACCAACCTCCGGCCGCATCTTTCTGGACGGGCGCGACATGGCGGGTGTGCCGCCATGGTCGCGGCCCGTGCATATGATGTTTCAAAGCTATGCGCTGTTCCCGCATATGAGCGTGGAGAAGAACATCGCCTATGGCCTGAAGCATGAAGCCATGACCAAGGCGCAGCGTGACGACCGGGTGCGCGAGATGCTGGATCTGGTGCAGCTTTCGCAATTCGCCGCGCGCAAGCCGCATCAGATTTCCGGGGGGCAGCGGCAAAGGGTGGCACTGGCCCGCGCGCTGGCGCGTCAGCCGAAACTTCTGCTGCTGGATGAACCGCTGGCGGCGCTGGACAAGAAGCTGCGCGAACATACCCAGTTCGAACTGATGAGCATTCAGGCCCGCACCGGGGTGACCTTCATCGTCGTGACCCATGATCAGGAAGAGGCGATGACCCTTTCTGACCGCATCGCGGTGATGGATCGCGGCCGGGTCATGCAGGTGGGCAGCGCGACCGAGATCTACGAGTTTCCCAACAGCCGCTTCGTGGCCGGCTTCATCGGCTCGATCACCTCGTTCGAGGCGCGGGTGACGGGGCGCGAGGGCGGACAGGTGGTGCTGGAGGTGCCGGCGCTTGGTGGCCGCGTGCTGGCGCGCGACGTGCCCGGCGTGGTGGAGGGGCAGGCAGTCACGCTGGCCCTGCGACCCGAAAAGCTGCGCATCTCGAAGGACCGGCCCGAAACGGGCAATGCGGTGGAAGGCATGGTAAAGGACCTGGCCTATTTCGGGAAGGACAGCCTGTATCGCATCGTCCTGCCCTCGGGCGCGCTGGTTTCGGCCCATGCGGTGAACGCGCGGCGCGGCGATGAGGCGACGCGCGTCGCCGATTGGGATGACCGGGTCTGGCTGTCCTTCGACCCCGCCGCCGCCATCGTGCTGACGGAGTAGTGCCATGGAACACTCGTCCCGCCTGTCACGCTGGTTCGACCGCAGGGGGTGGTCTGACATCATCATCGGCGCACCCTATGTCTGGTTGGTGGTGCTGTTCCTGCTGCCCTTCCTGATCGTGGTGGCGATCAGTGTCGCCACCAAGACCGCCACCGCGCCGCCATTCAGTTTCGGCGGAGAGCATCCGCTGGTGAACCTGCAAGGTTATCAGCGGCTGCTGCATGACACGCTGTATCTGCGGGCCTTCCTGACCTCGCTGACCAATGCGGGTATCGCGATGGTGCTGTGCCTGTTGCTGGGCTATCCGATGGCCCTGGCGCTGACGCGGGTCTCGCGGTCGTGGCGCAACATCCTGCTGATGCTGGTGATCCTGCCGTTCTGGACCTCGTTCCTGCTGCGTGTCTATGCGTGGATGGGTCTGATGGGCAAGAACAGTTGGTTCAACGCCTTGCTGACCGACGCCTGGAACTGGGTGGTTCCGGTCGATTGGGCGGTGAAGTCGATCCCGATGATGCACACGAATTTCGCCGTGGTGCTGGTCATGGTCTATACCTACCTGCCCTTCATGATCCTGCCGCTTTACGCCAGCCTTGAACGGCTGGACCCGACGCTGGACGAGGCGGCGCTGGATCTGGGGTCGCGCCCGTCGCGGGTGTTCCTGGACGTGACGCTGCCGCAAAGTGTGCCGGGCATCATTGCCGGCGGGCTGCTGGTGTTCATCCCGGCGGCGGGGGAACTGGTGATCCCCTCGCTGGTGGGCAATGCCGCCTCGCCGATGATCGGGCGGGTCATTTCGGACGAATTCTCCTCGGCCCGCGACTGGCCCATGGCCTCGTCCGTGGCGGTGGCGCTGCTGTTGCTGATGGTGGTGCCGATGATGCTTTACAGCCATTATCAGGCGAAAGCGGAAGGGGAGGCCGGCAAATGAAACGTCGCCCCGTCTTCCTGCTGACCGTCCTGTGCTTCGGCTTTGCCTTCTTCTATGTGCCGATCTTGTCGATGATGGTCTATTCCTTCAACGAATCCCGGCTGGCAACGGTCTGGGGCGGGTTCTCGACCAAGTGGTATGTGTCGCTGTTCTCGAACCGGCAGGTGATCGCGGCGCTGATGCTGTCGCTGAAGATCGCGCTGGTCTCGGCCACCATCGCCACCATCCTGGGCACCATGGCCGGCATCGCGCTGGCACGGTTCACCAAGTTCCGCGGCCGGGTGCTGTTTTCGGGGCTGGTCACCGCGCCGCTGATCATGCCCGAGGTGATTACCGGCATCTCGTCGCTGATGTTCTTCATCCTGCTGGCGGACTGGATCGGCTGGCCGGGAAGCCGCGGCTTCACCACCATCACGCTGGCCCATATCACCTTTTCCATGGTCTTCGTGACAACCGTGGTTCAGGCAAGGATGAGCCAGGCCGACCGCGCCATCGAAGAGGCGGCGATGGACCTTGGGTCGCGTCCCTGGCAGGTGCTGTTCGACGTGACGCTGCCGGTGATCTCGCCCGCCATCCTGTCGGGCTGGCTTCTGGCCTTCACCATCTCGCTTGATGATGTGGTCATCACCTCGTTCACCACGGGGCCGGGGTCCACCACGCTGCCGCTGTTGATCTGGTCCAAGGTCAAGCTGGGGGTGACGCCCGACATCAACGCGCTGGCGACGCTGACGGTGCTGATCGTCGGCATCGGGGTGGCGATTGCCGGCTTTGTGATGAACCGGTCTGATGCGCGGCGCGATGCCGATGCGCGGCTGGCCTATCAGGCCAACAAATGACCGGGTTGTTCGGTATTCCACTGGGGGTGCCGGGGGCAGGCCGTGCCCGCTATGCCCGCGCCATGGCGGCCTTTCAGGCGGGCAAGCTGTCGGCGGCCCAGCTTGAAGCCTATCGCACCGCCGCCGCCTTTGACGGGCAGGGGCCGGCGGCGGTGCTGGCCGAACGCGGGCTGCCGGTGCCGGCAGAGGCCGCGCCCGACCCGCCCGCGCTGATCCGCGCGCTGGTCGAGGAGGCCGATCTGTATCTTGCCGGTTTGCCCGGCCCCGGCGTGGCCGAGGTGCGGGCCGGGTTGGCCCGCTGGCGCGACGGGCCGGTGACGCCGGCCCCGCAGGCCGCGAACGCGGTGTTGGACGCCCACCTTCCCGCCGCCCTGGCCGCGCTGGCCGCCGCGCAGCCCGGCCTTGCCGCCGCCATTGCCGCCGCCCGGCCGCATCTGCACTGGATCACCTATGACGGCTATGACCGCGCCGCCATCGGCGAAGACTTTGCCGCTGGCCATGCCTATGCCTCGATCTTCGGGGAGGAGGCGGCGATTCCGGCGCGCGACTTCGACTTCGGTCTGTTCCTGATCGCGCCGCATGTGCTGTACCGCGACCATGCCCATGCCGCGCCCGAACTTTACGCGCCGCTGACCGGCCCGCATGGCTGGCGCTTTGGTCCCGGCAGGCCGCTGGTGGTGAAGCCCGCGCATCGGCCGGTGTGGAACCCCGCCCACCGGCCGCATCTGACCAAGGTCGGCCCTGTTCCGTTCCTGTGCCTCTTCGGCTGGACCCGCGACGTGGCCGAGGTGGCGCGCGTGATCCCCGCCGCCGACTGGCCAATGCTTGAGGCGTTGCGCCTTGGTTGACACCCTGATCCACAACGCCCGCATCCGCACCATGGACCCGGCCCGCCCGACGGCGGACTGGCTGCTGATCTGTGATGACAGGATCGCCGCGCTTGGCGCTGGCCCGGCACCCGGCGCCGACCGCCGGATTGACGCGGGCGGGCGGCTGGTGCTGCCGGGGTTTCAGGATGCGCATATCCATCTGCTTTCGGGCGGCACGGATCTGGCGACCGCCGTCCCGCTGTATGAGGTGGGCAATGAGGCGGGCCTGCTGGCGGCGGTGGCAGCCCATGCCGCGGCCCGGCCCGACCTGCCGCTGGTGATCGGGGCCGGCTGGCAACCGGGGGTCTTCGGTGACGACAATCTGACGGCGGCCGTGATCGACCGCGCCTTCGCGGACCGGCCGGCGATCCTGTATGACAGCAGTTTCCACAATGCCTGCCTGAACAGCCGGGCGCTGGACATTGCCGGGATCAAAAACGACACGCCCGATCCGCCGAACGGCCATATCGTCCGTGATCATGCTGGTCGCGCCACCGGGATGCTGCATGAAGAGGTGATCCCCTGGGTACTGGAACGGCTGCCTGACCTGACCGACGATCACCGGATGCAGGGCCTGATTGCCGGGCAGGCGTTGGCCAATGCGCATGGCATCACCGGCGTCCTTGACCCACGCATCACCGATCTTGAAGCGCGGATCTATGCCCGTGCGCAGGCCGAGGGGCGGCTGACGCTGCGAGTGGCCGGGGCCGCGCTGGTGACCGAGGCGGATACGGCGGAAATCGCCGTTGCCCGCCTGGCCGCGCTGCGCGCCGCCCATCCGGGGCCGGAGTTCCACGTCCACTCTGCCAAGCTCTTCATGGATGGCGTGTTCGAGAACCGCACCGCCGCGCTGCTGGCGCCCTATGCCGATGCGCCGGGCGGCAATGCGCCCTGCATGTTCGGGCTTGAGAAAACGAAAACCCTTTTCACCGCACTGGATGCCGCCCGGTTTGCCATTCATGTTCATGTGATCGGCGATGCTGCCGCCCGCCGCGCGATCGAGGGGTTTGAGGCGGCCCGCGCCGCCAATGGCCCCTGGCCCGCCGCGCATCAACTGACGCATCTTCAGCTTCTGGACGCGGGCGACATTGCCCGCCTGGCTCCGGCCGGGGCCACCGCGAACATCCAGCCGTTGTGGGCCCGGCTGGACCCGCTGATCCCCGACATCGCGCTGGACATGATCGGCCCCGCGCGGCGCGCGCAGACCTATGCCTTTCGCAGCCTGCTGGAGGCGGGCACCGACTGGTGCCTGTCATCGGACTGGCCGGTCAGCACGCTGAACCCGTTCGAGATCATCGAAACCGCCGTCACCCGGCAGGCCCGCCGCGCCGATGGCCCGCGTGAGGCGTTCCTGCCCGAACAGGCGCTGACGGTAGAGGAAGCGGTTCTGGGCTATACCGCCCATGCCGCCCGTGCCTGCTGGCGGGGTGACACAACCGGCATCCTGCGGCCGGGGTTTTCGGCCGATGTGATCGTGCTGGATCAGGACATCTTCGCCTGCCCGCCCGATGTCCTTTCCGACACGCAGGTTCTGCTGACGCTGTTCAAGGGCCGCGCCGTTCATGCCGTCGGCCCGTTCAGGTGGGAAGCATGAGCGAAGACCACTACCCGCCGCAGATGATTGCGATGCTCGAAGCCATCTGGGGCGAGGGGTTCCTGTCGCCCGGCGGGGCCGAGGAGGTGGGCCGTGTGATCGGTGGCCATGATCTGACCGGCCGGTCGGTGCTGGACATCGGCTGCGGGGCAGGGGGTATCGACCTTGCGCTGGTGGCCCGCCACGGCGCCGGTTTCGTGACCGGGATCGACGTGGAAGACCCGGTGCTGGCCCATGCCCGCGGTCTGGTTGCCAAGGCGGGGCTGTCTGACCGGATCGGTCTGGTCAAGGTGGCCCCCGGCCCGCTGCCGTTTCCGCCCGGCATGTTTGACGTGGTGTTTTCCAAGGATTCCATAATCCACATCCCCGACAAGCACGCCCTGATGGCCGAGGTGTTCCGGGTGCTGCGGCCGGGCGGGTGGTTCCTTGCCTCGGACTGGCTGATCGGGACCGAGACGATTTCACCGCAGATGGCCGAATACATCGCCGCCGAGGGGCTGGATTTCGGCATGGCCACCCCGGCCCGCTATCATCAGGCGATGCAGGCGGCGGGGTTCGAGGCGATCGAGACCCGGTCGCGCAATGCCTGGTATCGCGAACAGGCGCGGGTGGAACTGGCGCGGCTGGAAGGCGAGGCCGGGCGCGCGGCGGCGGCCGTGGTGGGGGCCGGGTTCGTGCAGAAGAACATCGGCATCTGGCAGCGGATGATCCCGGTGCTGGACAGCGGCGAACATTGCCCCACACATCTGGCCGCCCGGAAACCGGGCGCAGCAGGATAAATATAAATATTCAAAAGTAATGATTTATCTTGACTCAGGTCAAGGTAAACCCGCAGCAAAGATGCAGGATCAGGCCCGACGCGACGTTTGTGGAGGATTCCAATGCGCCTGTTCTTCCTGCTTTTCCCCGTCATCGGCACCACGCTGGCCGGCATCGGCATGGTTGTGGCCCTGACCGCGGGTCTGGACACGACCAAGCCCATTGTCCTGTCTGCCGCCATCGGGGCGGCGGTCGGTCTGGTGGTCACCTGGATGGTCGCTCGCAAGCTGGCCGCGAACTGAGACCCGGCCTCAGGCGTTCAGGAACACGCGGACGGTTTCCTCGAACTCGCGGGGCTTGTCGGCGTGAAGCCAGTGCCCGGCCCCTGCGATCCTGGCAAAGCGCGCCTTGGGGAACAGGGCGCGGATCGGTTCGCGGTATTCGGGCCGGACATAGCTGCTGTCGCCCCCGGTCAGGAACAGGGCTGGGCCGTCGAACTGGCCGGTCGTGCCGGGCCAGCCGACGATGTTCGGCATCTCGGCCTCAAGCACGTCAAGGTTCAGCCGCCAGCGCGGGCCGCCTTCGGCCTTGAGGTCCAGCGATTGCAGGAAGAACGCCCGCAGGCCCGGATCATTCACGGTTTCGGCAAGGCGGCGGTCCGCCTCGCCCCGCGCGACAAGGCCGGTCAGATCCAGCGCGCGCATGGCCCGGGCATAGCGGCTTTGATCGTGGTCATAGGCGACCGGGGCGATGTCCGCCGCCACCAGCCGGCGGATCAGCCCGCCTTCGGTCAGCGCCAGTTGCATCGCCGCCTTGCCGCCCATGGAATGGCCCAGCAGATCGGCCTTGCCGCCCAGGCTGCGGATCACCTCGGCCAGATCCTGCGCCATCTCCGGGTAGCGGTGAACCGGCATCCAGGGGCTGTTGCCGTGGTTGCGCATGTCAACCGCGATCACGTCACGCACATCAGCCAGCCGACGCGCGATGACGCCCCAATTCCGGCCGGTGCCATAAAGACCGTGGGCAATCACCAGCGGCAGGGCGTCGGTGGGGGTGGCGGCGGGGTGGTGGATCAGGGCAAGCATGGGATTGTGCATAGCGAAACGATCTGTGCGCGGCCAGAGCCGTTGCCGCGCCGCCTTGGCTGGTGGATACTGCGCGCAACGAAGGGCGGCGGGTAAGGCAGGATGGGTGCGGTAACGATCACGCAGATGGCGGGCCGGGTGGCGGCGCTGATGGAGGAACGGCTGGGCATCCCCGGCGAGGGGCTTGAGGCAAAGCTGCAACGCGGCGGCCGTCGCCTGACGCCGAAAGTGCGCGAGGCGGCGCAGGCTTTGGCCATGGCTGCGCAGAAGGCCCAGAACCCCAAGCTGTTGCTGCAGGTGGATGAAGGGCAGGTGGCGCAGGATTATGACACCTGCGTCCGGCATCTGACGCGGCTGCCGCCGCATCGCGCCACCCTGTCGGTGGCCGCCTCGGTCACCATTTCGCTGCTGGCCGTTGCCACGGGCGTTGTCGCCTATCTGGCCTGGCGCGGATACCTCTGAACCGGCTGCCCCGCCGGATAAAGCGCCGACCGCAGCACCAGCGTCACCGAGACGAAGGCCACATAAAGCAGCAGATACCATGACCCCAGCTTGGCGAAGCTGACCCATTGGTCCGGGTTCTGCCCGCCGTAAAGCCAGGTTCCGGTGCGGGTGCCCACGTTCTCGGCCACCCAAAGCGCCCCGCTGGACAGCAGCGCCGCCAGCGGCAGCGGCATCCACCAGTCATGGTCATGGATGCGGAACCAGATCCGGGTGCGGCCATAGATCAGCACGGTTGCCGCAAACAGCGCGACACGGATGTCGGGCAGAAAGTGGTGCGCAAAGAAGTTGACATAGATCGCCACCGCCAGAACCAGCGTCATCCAGAACGGCGGATAGGGGGCAAAGCGCATGTCGAAGATGCGGATCACGCGGGCCATGTAGCTGCCGACGCTGGCATACATGAAGCCGGAAAACAGCGGCACGCCCATCAGCTTGAACAGGCCGGGTTCGGGATAGGCCCAGCTTCCGGCGCTGACCTTGAACCATTCCATCGCGGTGCCGGTCAGGTGGAACAGCGCGATCACCCGCGCTTCCTCCCACGTTTCCAGCTTTTTCCACAGGAACAGCGCCTGCGTGGCGATGGCGAACAGGAAGAGCGCGTCATAGCGGTGCAGGGGCCAGTCGGCCTGCCAGACGGCCTTGGACAGCAGGATTGCCCCCAGCAGCAGCCCGCCGAACAGGCAGGCCCAACCCTGCTTCAGCACGAACATCGCCAGTTCCGCCAGCCCATAGGGCAGGCGGGCGCGGGCCCAATCGCCCATGCGGCGTTCAAGACTGCGGGTTTCGGGCTGGGGGGCGGACATCAGACACACCGCAAACAAAAGGACGCGCACCCGATGGGCGCGCGTCCTGGTCCTGTCAAGCCCGGCTCAGAGACTCGGATACAGCGGGAAGGCCTTGCACAGCGCCTCGACCTCGGCCTTCACCTTGGCCTCGACCGCACCATTCCCGGCCTCGCCATGGGCGGCCAGCCCGTCCACCACCTCGACGATCCAGCGCGCGATCTGGCGGAATTCGGCCTCGCCGAAGCCGCGCGTGGTACCGGCGGGGCTGCCAAGGCGGATACCGCTGGTCACGAAGGGTTTTTCCGGGTCGAACGGCACGCCGTTCTTGTTGCAGGTCAGATGGGCGCGGCCAAGGGCGGCCTCGGTTGCCTTGCCCGTCACCTTCTTCGGGCGCAGGTCGGCCAGACACAGGTGGTTGTCGGTGCCGCCCGACACGATGTCGATGCCGCCCTTCATAAGCTCATCCGCCATGGCCGCCGCATTGGCCTTGACCTGCGCGGCATAGGCCTTGAACTCGGGGCGCAGAGCCTCGCCGAAGGCCACGGCCTTGGCGGCGATGACATGCATCAGCGGCCCGCCCTGAAGGCCGGGGAAAACGGCCGAGTTGATCTTCTTTGCAATGTCCTCGTCATTGCACAGGATCATGCCGCCGCGCGGCCCGCGCAGCGATTTGTGCGTGGTCGTGGTCACCACATGCGCATGGGGAATGGGCGAGGCGTGGACGCCGCCGGCCACCAGACCCGCGATATGGGCCATGTCCACATGCAGGTAGGCGCCCACTTCATCGGCGATGGCGCGGAAGGCCGCCCAGTCCCATTCGCGGCTGTAGGCGGTGCCACCG
The DNA here is from genome assembly GCF_003034965.1 of Fuscovulum blasticum DSM 2131. Classification (GTDB taxonomy): domain Bacteria; phylum Pseudomonadota; class Alphaproteobacteria; order Rhodobacterales; family Rhodobacteraceae; genus Pseudogemmobacter; species Pseudogemmobacter blasticus. Next base: position 83,309 of record NZ_PZKE01000014.1, read on the forward strand.
GCCAGAATCAGCTTCGGCCGGTGCTCCAGCGCCTTGGCGCGCACGTCGTCCATGTCCAGACGCTGATCCTGCTGGCGCACGCCATAGCTGATCACGTTGAACCACTTGCCCGACATGTTTACGGGCGAACCATGCGTCAGGTGCCCGCCCGAGTTCAGGTCCAGCCCCATGAAGGTATCGCCCGGCTTCAGCAGCGCCAGGAACACCGCCTGGTTCATCTGGCTGCCCGAATTGGGCTGCACGTTGGCAAAGTTGCAGCCGAACAGCTTTTTCGCCCGCTCGATGGCCAGCGTCTCGGCCACGTCCACAAACTGGCAGCCGCCATAGTAGCGTTTGCCGGGGTAGCCTTCGGCATATTTGTTGGTCAGGACCGACCCCTGCGCCTGCAACACCGCCAGGCTGACGATGTTCTCGCTGGCGATCAGTTCGATCTCATGGCGTTGCCGGCCCAGCTCATCGGTGATCGAGCCGAAAAGCTCGGGGTCACGGCTGGACAGGGGTTCGGTGAAAAAGCCGGTGTCGCGGTGCGAGGCGGTCATGCGCGTCTCCGTATCTGGGATGGGGCGGGTTGTCGGGGGTTGTAGTGCAGCAGGGCGCCTCGGAAAAGGCCGGAAACGACGGGTCAAGAGGTCGCGGCGAAATCGCCGCTGTCCGGCTGCGGGCCGTCAGGGGTTGAGTTTGCCCCGCCCGCCCGCCAAGGTGTGCCCGCAAAGGGAGGGGTGCATGTCCGGTCGCATCAGGTTCACGGCCTCGCGGGCGCCGGCGGCGGCAGAAGCCTTCGCCCGGCTGACCGCGCTTTACGGGCAGGCCGATGCGCGCAAGGCCGATGTGGTGGTGGCGCTTGGCGGTGACGGGTTCATGCTGCACACCCTGCACGCCAGCACCGCGCGCGACCTGCCGGTCTATGGCATGAATTGCGGCACCATCGGCTTTCTGATGAACGCCTATTCCGTTGACGCCTTGCCTGAACGGCTGGCTGCGGCAGAGGAGGCGGTGCTGAACCCGCTGTCGATGCGGGCCGGAAATGCCCGTGGCAAGGTGTCCGAGGCGCTGGCGATCAACGAAGTCTCGCTTCTGCGGCAGGGTCCGCAAGCGGCCAAGCTGAAGATCACCATAGATGGCCGCGAACGGCTTGAGGAACTGGTCTGCGACGGGGCGCTGGTGTCCACCCCGGCGGGGTCAACCGCCTATAACTATTCTGCCCATGGCCCGATCCTGCCCATCGGTTCGGACGTTCTGGCGCTGACCGCGATGGCCGCCTTCCGGCCGCGCCGCTGGCGCGGGGCGCTGCTGCCCAAGACAGCCGAAGTACGCTTCGACGTGATCGAGCCGGAAAAACGGCCGGTCATGGCCGATGCCGACAGCCGGTCCTCGGTGCGCGATGTGCTTTGGGTGAGCGTGCGCTCTGAACCCCACATCCGCCACCGGCTGCTGTTCGACCCCGGTCACGGGCTGGAGGAGCGGCTGCTGAACGAGCAGTTCGTCTGACAGCCGTTCAGCGCCGCTTCGCCCAGGCTTCAAGTTTGCGATACAGCGTGGACGGCGACACATCCAGTTCCCGCGCCGCCCGTGGCACCGAACCGTCATGCCGCGCCAGTGCCGCCTCGACCGCCTGCCGTTCGATTTCGGCAAGCGTCTGCGGGCCTGTTGTGGGCAAGGCGGGCGGCTCGGCCTCGGGGCGGGCGGGTTCGAAATTCATCGCCGCCTGCACCATGTGGATCGGCAGCATGTCCGGGCGCAGCACGCCGCCATCGTTCAGCACCACCGCATTGCGCATCACGTTCAGCAACTGCCGCACGTTTCCGGGCCAGTCCTGCGCGATGAGCATCCGGCGCGTCTCGGCTGTCATCCCCTCGAACCGCTTGCCTTCCTCGGCGGCAAAGCGGGCCAGCGCGGCTTCGGCAATCTCGACCACATCGGTGCCCCGGTCGCGCAGCGGCGGCATATGCACGGGCACGACATACAGCCGATAGAACAGGTCTTCGCGGAACTGGCCGCGGCGGACCGCATCCAGCGGGTCGCGGTTGGTGGCGCAGACGATCCGCACATCCACCCGACGCGGCTTGACCGCCCCCACCGGCTGGATGGTCGAGGTTTGCAGGAACCGCAGCAGCTTGGTCTGCAAGGGCAGGGCCATTTCGCAGACCTCGTCCAGAAACAGCGTGCCGCCATCCGCCGCCGCCGCCGCCCCCGGCTTGTCGGAAATCGCGCCGGTGAAGCTGCCCTTCACATGGCCGAACACCTCGCTTTCCAGCAGGTCTGGCGGGATCGCGCCGCAGTTCAGCGCGATAAAGGGCCCGTTCGCCCGCCCCGATCGTGCGTGCACCGCCAGCGCCGCCAGTTCCTTGCCGGTGCCGCTTTCCCCGGTGATGAAGACCGTCGCCTGTGACCGGGCCACCGAGGCAATGATCCGATGCACCCGCTCCATCGCTTCGGATGACCCGATGAAGGCCGTGCGGTCGGTGGTGGCGGCCACCAGTTCACCTTCCCCGGCTGTCTGGCGCCGCCGGATCGGGGGCAGCCGGCCGCTGGCGCGGGCCGTCGCCTCTTCCGCGGCGGCCTGTGTGGCGGTTCGGAGCTGCGCTTCGTCAAAGGGCAGGGCCAGAACATCGAAGGCCCCCGCCCGCATGGCCGCCACCGCCTTGTCCACCGTTCCCGGTGGCGTCAGCGCCAGCACAACCAGCTCTGGCGCGGCGCGCAGAAAATCCGCCATCAGCGCCAGCGGCTCGCCCTCGTGCATTGCCAGATCCATCAGCACGATCTGCGGTGACAGCGCGCGGAACAGGCGCAGGGCATCCGCTGGGGTGGGCGCAGCCTGCACGTTATGGCCTGCCGCCGCCAGCGTCGGCCGCAGCAAGGTCTGCGACAGGCCGCCTGCACCGACGATCAGCACCATAAGCCTTTCGCGCCGTGCCGGGCTCATCCTGCCCGGCCTTCCGTCATGCCGCCGATCCACGCCGCCGCCATCGTTGCCAAAGCCCCCGGTTGTTCCGCGCAGGCTGCCACGGCGGCAGGGCGCAAGTCCAGTCCGGGGGATGCCGGGTGCCTAGCCGCGGGCAAGGCCCAGCGTCTTCAGCGCCATGGCGATTTCGTCCAGAATCGCGGGGTCGTCGATGGTGGCCGGCATCTTCCAAGGCTGGCTGTCGGCGATCTTGACCATGGTCCCGCGCAGGATCTTGCCCGAGCGGGTCTTCGGCAGCCGGTCCACCACCACCGCGCGCTTGAAGTCGGCCACCGGGCCGATCCTCTCGCGCATCAGCTTGACACATTCGGCCACCACTTCGGCATGATGCCGGGGTGACCCCTTGTTCAGGCACAGGAACCCCAGCGGCGACTGGCCCTTCAGATCGTCGGCCACGCCGATCACGGCACATTCGGCCACGTCCGGGTGGCTGGCCAGCACCTCTTCCATCGCGCCGGTCGACAGGCGGTGCCCCGCGACGTTGATCACGTCATCGGTGCGGGCCATGATGTAAAGATAGCCGTCCTCGTCGATATAGCCGGCATCGCCCGTCTCGTAATAGCCGGGGAAGTGCGCGAGATAGCTTTTGCGGAACCGGTCCTCGGCATTCCACAGCGTCGGCAGGGTGCCGGGGGGCAGCGGCAGTTTCACCGCGATGGCGCCCAGCGTGCCCGGGGGCACCGGATGGCCTCCTTCGTCCAGCACCTGCACGTCATAGCCGGGCATGGCAACGGACGGGCTGCCGATCTTGACCGGCAACGGCTCGATCCCCATCGGGTTCGCGGCAATGGCCCAGCCGGTTTCGGTCTGCCACCAGTGGTCGATCACCGGCACCTTCAGATGGTGCTGCGCCCATTGAATGGTGTCCGGGTCCGCCCGTTCGCCGGCCAGATACAGCGTCTTCAGCGTCTTCATGTTGTATTCGCCGACGAATTCGCCGGTCGGATCATCGCGCTTGATCGCCCGCAGTGCGGTTGGCGCTGTGAACAGCACCTTGACCTTGTTTTCGCTAACCACGCGCCAGAAGGTGCCTGCATCCGGCGTGCCGACGGGCTTGCCCTCGAACACTACGGTGGTGCAGCCGGCCAGCAGCGGCGCATAGCAGATGTAGCTGTGCCCCACGACCCAGCCCACGTCGGACGCGGCCCAGAACACATCGCCCGGACCGCAGTCATAGATCGCGCGCATCGTCCACATCAGCGCGACCATATGGCCGGCGGTTGGGCGCACCACGCCCTTGGGCGCGCCGGTGGTGCCGCTGGTGTACAGGATATAGGCGGGATGGTCGCCCTCGACCGGCACGCAATCGGCCGGCTCCACGCCGTATTGGAAGGTATGCCAGGCCACATCGCGGCCCTCGATCAGCTTGGCGACTTCCTGTTCGCGCTGGAACACCACGCAGAATTCGGGCTTGTGCGTCGCCATGTCGATGGCGGCATCCAGGAGCGGCTTGTAATGGACAATCCGGTTCGGCTCGATCCCGCAGGAGGCGGCGATGATCGCCTTCGGGGTGCAGTCGTCGATCCGCACCGCCAGTTCGCTGGCCGCGAAGCCGCCGAAGACGACCGAATGGATGGCGCCAAGCCGGGCACAGGCCAGCATGGCCTCCAGCGCCTCGGGGATCATCGGCATGTAGATGATGACGCGGTCGCCCTTTTCCACACCCTTGGCGCGCAGCGCCCCGGCCAGGCTGGCGACGCGCGCTTGCAGTTCCTTGTAGGTGATGCCCTTGCGCAGGTGGGTGACGGGGCTGTCATGAATGATCGCAAGCTGGTTGCCCCGGCCTGCCAGCACATGGCGGTCGACCGCGTTCCAGCAGGCGTTCGCCACGCCATCGGTGAACCACTGATACAGCGGGGCACGGCTGTCATCCAGCGCGGCCGAGGGCTTGCGCACCCAGTCGATCGCCCCGGCCGCGTCCATCCAGAACCCTTCCGGGTCGGCCTTCCAGCGCGCATAGATTTCAGCGTATCCCATGGTATGCCTCCTCCCAAAGCGCATTTCTGTTACGTCACCAGCCGTGGTGTGCGCAACAATGTTACCGGGAACAATTGGCGGCTTTGACGAAAAGTTTGCAGGATTTCGCGGATCTGGGTTGCGAATTTTTGCAAAGCCCGTTCCGCCGCAAAAGCTGGCGTTAAAACCGGGCAACTTTGCAAACTTTTTGCCTGACGCCGGGGAAGGCGATTCCCTTCCCGGCGCAGCTTCATCTTGGCCCAAATACCCCACGGGGGTGCGGGGGTGGGAAACCCCCGCCGCTGTCAGCCGTAATGCGCCACCGGCGTTCCGGCCAGCGCCGCCATGTTCAGCAGGCCCCGTGCGGTGATCGACGGTGTCACCACATGCGCCTTGTTGCCCATGCCCATCAGGATCGGCCCGACCTCCAGACCGCCAGCCTTCATCTTCAGGATATTGCGCGCGGCATTGGCGGCATCGGTGAAGGCGAAGACCAGAATGTTCGCGGCCCCCTCCAGCCGGCTGTTCGGGAACATCCGGTGCCGCAACTCGGGGTCAAGGGCGGCGTCGATGCTCATCTCGCCCTCATATTCGAATTCGACCTCACGGTTGTCCAGGATTTCCAGCGCGGCCCGCATCCGGCGGCCGGAATCACTGTCGAGGTTGCCAAAGTTCGAATGGCTGCACAGCGCGACCTTGGGCTTCACGCCAAAGCGGCGGGCATGGCGCACCGCACCCAGCACCGTCTCGGCCACCTGTTCCGGTGTCGGCACGGCGTTCACATGGGTGTCGGCCACGAACAGCGGCCCGTCCTCCTGGATCATCAATGACAGCGATCCCTGCGGCCGCAGCCCGCCGCGCGCCAGCACCTCGCGCACATAGCGCAGGTGCCACAGATATTGCCCGAAGGTGCCGCAGATCAGGCTGTCGGCATCGCCGCGGTGCACGGCGACGGCCCCGATGGCGGTCGAGTTCGTCCGCATGATCGCCCGCGCCAGATCGGGCGTGACGCCCCGCCGCTGCATCAGCTCGTGATAGGTGGACCAGTAGTCGCGATAGCGGTCGTCGTGTTCGGGGTTGATGCACTCGAAATCGCGATCGGGGCGGATCGGCAGGCCCGCCCGTTCGGCGCGCTGGATCATGACCTCGGGCCGCCCGATCAGGATCGGCTTGTCGGTCATTTCCTCAAGGATCGCATTCGTCGCCCGCAGCACCCGCTCATCCTCGCCCTCGGCAAAGATGATGCGGCGCGAGGTCTGGGCGGCGGCTTCGAATACCGGCCGCATGATCAGCGCCGATTTGAAGACGCTGCCGTTCAGCTTTTCGCGATAGGCGTCCAGATCGGTGATCGGACGGGTGGCCACGCCGGTCGCCATGGCGGCCTTGGCCACCGCCGTTGCGACCACGCCGATCAGGCGGGGGTCGAACGGTTTGGGGATCAGATAGTCGGCCCCGAAGCTCAGCCGTTCGCCGTGATAGGCGGCGGCGGCTTCCGCGCTGGTGGTGGCGCGGGCCAGGGCCGCGATGCCGTCGATGCAGGCCAGTTGCATTGCGTCGTTGATCTCGGTCGCCCCCACGTCCAGCGCGCCCCGGAAGATGAACGGAAAGCACAGGACGTTGTTGACCTGATTGGGAAAGTCGCTGCGCCCCGTGGCGATGATCGCCTCGGGCGCCACCTCGCGCACCGCATCGGGCAGGATTTCGGGGCTGGGGTTCGCCAGCGCAAAGACGATGGGCCGCGGCGCCATCTTCGCCACCATTTCTGGCGTCAGGACACCGGGGCCGGACAGACCAAGGAACAGGTCGGCGCCGGCAATCACCTCATCCAGCGTGGCGGCTGTCGTGCCCTGGGCATAGGCCGCCTTCTGTTCGGTCATCTGTTCGGTCCGGCCGTGATAGACCAGCCCCGCCAGATCGCACAGCCAGACATTCTCGCGCCGGACGCCCAGCTTCAGCAGCATGTTCAAGCAGGCGATCCCCGCCGCCCCGCCGCCGGTCGAGACGACCTTGATGTCCTCGAACCGCTTGCCGGCCACATGCAGCGCGTTGGTCGCTGCCGCACCCACCACGATGGCGGTGCCGTGCTGGTCATCGTGGAAGACGGGGATGTTCATCCGCTCGCGGCACAACTGTTCAACGATGAAACAATCGGGGGCCTTGATGTCTTCAAGGTTGATGGCGCCGAAGGTCGGTTCCAGGGCGCAGACGATGTCAGCCAGGCGATAGGGATCGGGTTCGTTCAGTTCGATGTCGAAACAGTCGATATTGGCGAACTTCTTGAACAGGACGGCCTTGCCTTCCATCACCGGCTTGGCGGCCAGCGGCCCGATGTTGCCCAGACCCAGCACCGCGGTGCCGTTCGACACCACCGCCACCAGATTGCCCCGCGCGGTATAGCGGCTGGCGGTGGCGGGGTCGGCCTTGATCTCAAGGCAGGCCTCGGCCACGCCCGGCGAATAGGCGCGTGAAAGGTCGCGGCCGTTGGCCAGCGGTTTCGTCGCCCGGATCTCAAGTTTTCCGGGCTTGGGAAACTCATGGTAATCCAGTGCCAGATGCCGGGCCACCTGCCGCGCCTCGTCCGGGCGGCCGTCCTTCGCGTCTTCTGCCATGTCACACACTCCCTCGATGGTTTGGCCCTAAACCAACATTCAAGACCCGCCAAGTCCCGGTTTTCCGCAATGCGCCGGCGCCGCTTGATTTTCGGCAGGCCCGCGCACAGGATGCCGCCACAACAGGGGGCGATGATGACCGAGACGCGTGCCGAAATCCGGCTTCCCACGCAAGAGTTGCGCGACGATCTGCCCTTCTACACCCGGACATTGGGGATGCGGCTGGACATGATCTATCCCGCCGACGACCCGCAGGTTGCCGTTGTTTCGGGCCATGGCCTGCGGTTGCGGATCGAGAAGGGGGCGCCCGAAGGCCCCGGAACCCTGCGCATCCTGACCGAAGACCCTGACAGCTTTGCCGGTGGCGCGCGCGAACTGACCGCCCCCAACGGCACCCGGATCGAGATTGACGAACTGAACCCGCCGCTGGTGCTGCCGACCACCGAACACGCCTTCGTGGTGCGGCGGCTGGCCGATCAGGCGCCCTGGGTCATTGGCCGGGCGGGCATGATGTATCGTGACCTTGTGCCCAGCCGTCTGGGCGGGGCGATGATCGCCAGCCATATCCGGGTGCCCGACGGGCCGGTTCCCGACATGGTGCATTTCCACAAGGTCGGGTTCCAGTTGATCTTCTGCATCCATGGCTGGGTGGATGTGCTGTATGAAGATCAGGGCGGGCTGCGCCGTCTTCATGCGGGCGACTGCTTCATCCAGCCGCCGCAGATCCGCCACCGCGTCGTGGAATCGGGCGGCGGGATCGAGGTGATCGAAATCGGTGTTCCCGCCGAACATGTGACCGAGATCGACCACGCGATGACCCTGCCCACCCCCGACCTGCGCCCGGATCGCGAATGGGACGGGCAGAAGTTCGTTCACAATGTCGGCGCGACCGGCGCCTTCCATCCGTTCCGTATTCCGGGGTTCGAGGCCCGCGATACAACGGTTGATGCCGCGACCAGGGGCGTTGCCAGCGTGATGGTGGCCCGCCCGATGACCAACGCCTTTGCCGCGCAGCACCCCTGGACGGCACATGCCGGCGACATCCTGTTCACCTTCGTGATGTCGGGCCACATGCTGCTGGAAGGCGAAGGCAAGGCGCCGTTCCGCCTGTCGCCCGGCGATGCCTTCGTGGTTCCGCCGGGTCTGGCGACCCGCTACAGCGAGATGACCGAAGACCTGCAACTGCTGGAGGTTTCGCTGCCGGGCAATCCGCCAACGCGCGTGGTCGCGGCGCCCTGACCGCGCGCGGGCCGGCGGACAGCCGCCACGGCGGGGTGCGGCCCGGCTTGCGCAAAGCCGGGTCTGGGGCCATGCTCTGACCAAATGGTCAGGACAGCGGAGGCAACACGCATGGACCTTCTTCAAGCCGCAACCGAGGTGCGCGAACGCGCCTGGGTTCCCTATTCGCGGTTCAAGGTCGGCGCGGCGATCCGGGCCACCTCGGGCAAGGTCTATGTCGGCTGCAATGTCGAAAATGTGGCCTATCCCGAAGGCACCTGCGCCGAAGCCGGGGCGATTGCCGCCATGTGCGCCGGCGGCGACTACAGCATTGCCGAGGTCTTCGTGATCGCCGACAGCCCGGACCCCGTGCCCTGCTGCGGCGGCTGCCGGCAGAAGATCGCCGAATTTGCCGCCCCGGATGTGCGGGTGACCATGGCCACAACCGACGGCAAGACCCGCAGCGTGACCGTGGCCGACCTGTTGCCCGGCGTGTTTTCGGCCTCGCACATGGACCGGGCCTGATGGACGCCCGGCTGATCATCGCCAAGCTGCGCGATGGCCTGCGCCCGACCGGGGCCGAAATCACCTGGTTCGCGCAGGGTCTGGCAAGCGGGGCGGTGACCGACGCGCAGGCCGGGGCCTTTGCCATGGCGGTGCTGCTCAAGGGCCTGGGCGAGGAAGGCCGCGTTGCCCTGACCCGCGCCATGCGCGACAGCGGCAAGGTGATGGCCTGGGATCTGCCCGGCCCGGTGGTGGACAAGCATTCCACCGGCGGCATCGGCGATTGCGTCTCGCTGCTCCTGGCCCCGGCTCTGGCCGTCTGCGGCGCGATGAACCCCATGATCTCGGGCCGCGGCCTTGGTCATACCGGCGGTACGCTGGACAAGCTAGAGGCGATCCCCGGTTTCCGCACCGGCCTGTCGGAAGACCAGTTCCGCGCGCAGGTGGCCGACATCGGCTGCGCCATCGTTGCCGCCTCGGCCGACCTTGCCCCCGCCGACAGGCGGCTTTACGCGATCCGCGATGTGACGGGCACCGTCGAGAGCATCGACCTGATCACCGCCTCGATCCTGTCGAAGAAGCTGGCGGCGGGGCTTGAGGCGCTGGTGCTGGATGTGAAATGCGGCTCGGGTGCCTTCATGAAGACGCTGGACGAGGCCGAGGCGCTGGCCCGCGCCCTGGTCAGCGCGGCGCAGGGGGCCGGCTGCATGACGACGGCGCTGATCACCGACATGACCCAGCCGCTGGCCACCGCCGCGGGCAATGCGCTTGAGGTGATTGAGGTGATGGAGACGCTGACCGGCACCTCGGTCAACGCGCCGCTGCGTGACCTGACCGTTGCCCTGGGGGGCGAGGTTCTGGCTCTGGCGGGGCTTGCCGCCGATTCCGACGACGGGGCCGGACGGATCATTCGCGCCTTGGAAAGCGGCGCTGCCGCCGAACGCTTTGGCCAGATGGTCGCGGCGCAAGGCGGGCCGTCCGATTTCGTGGAACGCTGGCCTGACCGGCTGCCCGCGGCCCCGGTGATGCGCGAAGTGCCTGCGCTGGAAGACGGCCATATCTGGGCGATCGACGGCCAGGCCCTTGGGAATGTCGTGGTGCATCTGGGTGGCGGCCGGATGCGCGACGGCGACCGGGTCAACCCCTCGGTTGGCCTGTCCGATCTGGCCGGAATAGGCGAGGAGACCGGCGCGGGCGTGCCCATTGCCATGGTCCATGCCGCAACGGACGAGGCGGCCACCGCCGCGATCAAGGCGGTGCAGCGGGCCTATCGCATTGCCCCGGGCATACCGGATGAACCGCCCCTGGTGTTGAAGAGGATTGCCTGACATGGCGCGTGCCTTCCTGATCGTGATGGATTCCGTTGGCGCGGGCGGGGCGCCCGATGCCGCCGCCTTTGGCGACGAAGGATCGAATACCCTTGGCCATATCGCCGCCGCCTGCGCTGCAGGCCGGGCCGAGACCGGCCGCAGCGGGCCACTGAAGATGCCCAACCTTGATGCGCTTGGCCTTGGGGCGGCTGTCCGGCTGGCCTCGGGCGCGGCGATGGAAGGGTTCACCGCGCGGCCGCAGGGCCTGTGGGGGGCCGCGCAGGAAGTGTCGCGCGGCAAGGATACGCCTTCGGGCCATTGGGAACTGGCCGGCGTGCCGGTGCCCTGGGACTGGACCTATTTCCCCGTCGCCCGCCCGGCCTTTCCGCCCGATCTGGTGGCGCTGGTCTGCAAGCTGGCCGGGACCGAGGGCATATTGGGTAACTGCCACGCCTCGGGCGTGCCGATCATTGCCGAACATTGCGAGGAACACCTGCGGACCGGCTGGCCGATCTGCTACACCTCGGCCGACAGCGTGTTCCAGATCGCTGCCCATGAAGAGGCGTTCGGTCTGGACCGGCTGTTGAAGCTGTGCGCCGACCTGGCGCCGTATCTGCACGCGATGAAGGTTGGCCGTGTCATCGCGCGGCCTTTTACCGGCACCTGCGGCGATTTCCGCCGCACCCCGAACCGGCACGACTATGCCATCGCCCCCCCGTCGCCCACGCTGCTGGACTGGGTGTCAGAGGCGGGCCGTGCCACCCATGCCGTGGGCAAGATCGGCGACATCTTCTCGATGCGGGGCATCGGAAAGCTGTGGAAGGGCAAGTCTGACGCTGACCTTTTCGAACATCTGGTCCGGCTGGGGGAAGAGGCCGAGGATGGTTCCTTGACCTTTGCGAACTTCGTCGAGTTCGACAGCCTTTATGGCCACCCGCGCGACGTGCCGGGCTATGCCCGCGCGCTGGAATGGTTCGATGCCGGTGTTCCCCGCTTCCTGGCCAGGCTGCGCCCCGGCGATCTGGCGATCTTTACCGCAGACCATGGCAACGATCCCACCTGGACCGGCACCGACCACACCCGCGAGCGGGTTCCCGTGGTGGGCTGGGGCGCGGGCCTGCGCGAGATCGGGCTGCGCGGCTATGCCGATGTCGGCGCCAGCCTGGCCGCGCATCTGGGCGTGGCACCGCAAGGGCCGGGCCGCAGCTTCCTGTGACCGGCGGCCGGGGGCGCTGCCCCCGGACCCCCGGGGTATTTT
>NZ_PZKE01000015.1 GCF_003034965.1 Fuscovulum blasticum DSM 2131
ACACGTCGTTCGGTCAGAGCCGCCTCATGGCCTGTGCAGAGCTAGTGCGCTCACTCTACCCAGACGCTGAAATCATCATCGCGGGCGATCAGCACGGCGACCCGATGCGTGGTCCAGATGCGGCGCGGAAGGCCGCTGCTGCGGTGCAGGGAACCTGTGTCCTGCCGCCTAATGCTGGTGAGGACTGGGACGACATCCTAAGACTTCGGGGCGCTGAGGCGGTGCGCGAGGCTCTGTGTCCTGTGGCACTGGACGGCGAAGTTCTTATGCCGGGGGAGGGTGTCGAGCGTCACGCCATTGTAGTGGATAACAACGGTAAGCCCATTTGGAATATGACAAACGCGATAACCGTCCTTTCCACGCATTATGACTGGCGCAAGGTTTTCGGCTTTAACAAACTTACGGGCAAGCGTGTCGTGTTTCGCGCCCTGCCTGGCAGCGGAGAGAAGATCAACGGTTGGCGTGACCTTATGGATGACGACTATATTGCCGTCCAAGCGTGGTTTAACCGAAACGCCTATCCCCGCGCGACTGCCGATATAACCGTCAACGCTGTCCGTGCCGTGTCGCATGCGTTCTCGTTTGACCCTTTGACTGACTACCTTGGTGCGCTGCGATGGGATGGAAAGCCACGTATCGACACATGGCTGATCGACTATCTAGGGGTCCAGGATGGGCCGCAGCGCCGTGCCTATGGGCGCAAATGGCTAATCTCTGCAGTTGCTCGCGCCTATCAACCCGGATGCAAGGCAGACTACATGCTTGTCCTTGAGGGCGAACAAGGCTTGCGGAAGTCTAGTGTTATGCGGGTGCTCACCGGTAGCGCTTGGTTTTCGGACAACCTGCCTCCGATGGGAACAAAGGATGCGTCAGAACATCTGGCAGGACGCTGGATAATCGAAGTTGCCGAACTAGACTCGATGAGTAGGGCTGGCATTGAGACGGCTAAGGCGTTCATTACACGGCAGACCGAATCGTTCCGCCCTGCATATGGCCGAGAAACTATCAGCCAACACCGGCGCTGCGTTTTCGTGGGCACGACGAACCGCGATAATTGGCTAAATGATTCCTCTGGTGGTCGCCGTTTCTGGCCGGTCCGCGTTGGGCACATAAATATTGAGCTTGTGACCCGTGACCGCGACCAGATTTGGGCTGAGGCAGTTGCGGCTTATCGGTCGGGTGAGCGCTGGTGGCTTGAAGGTGAAATCGAGGCATTGGCGCGGCAAGATCAAGCAGAGCGACTCAACACGGACCCGTGGCAGCCAGACATTGCGGGTTACTTGAGCGGCAAGGCGCACGTCGCGATTGCTGACATCTTGTGGGAATGCCTGATGATAGAGAAGGCCAAGCGCACCCGTGGGGATAGCTCTAGGGTGACGGTAGTTCTGCAAAGCCTCGGCTGGCGGCGCGATGGTCAGTTCACCTCGGGGACGAATAAAGGTCAGGCGCGATATGCGCCTGCCCACTAAGCGTAAGTAGACGGGTAGACAGAGTAGTGACGGTAGCTTGCAACTTATAAAGCAGCTAGAAATATGCCTAGCCCAGCAAAAGAAACAAAGCAAGTGTCTACTCTGTCTACCCAATCTGCCAAGTATTTGGTTTAATTGGGACTTCGCGGTAGACAACTAATGTTGCCTAACTCAAGACGACAACGAATTCGGCAATCCGAATATCTGCGTTTGATCGAAAACCCAACACTGCCTCAGCAATCCCCTATCATCAGAAAATAACTACCCATCGCGGACTGCGCCTTTTCGCCCGTGGGAAGGATATATCGTCTTTATCCACGTCAATGCAGGTGTGCATCACTGAATGCAGTGTATCCGTCATTCTGGAAATTTATCCCTGAATGCAGGGTAACGTTGGCTCGTTAACCACATTTGAACAAGGCGATATTTTTAGACGGAACGTAGACTATTCCATTTTGAGGCTGCGCGTCCATTCTTCGCGAAAGGAATGTAGCCTTTCCGCCGCAAACTTCCGCAGCCTTCACTTGGGCGGCATTGATCTGAGCTTGTTGTTGCGCTTCCGATCCATATGCGAACGTGTCGCCATAGAGTTGAATCTCAACCGTATTGCCGTTATAGGCGTGCACAGCGGAATCAGTCGAGACATTGCAAGCTGATAAAATAGCGGTTGCCGCGATGAGTAGAGTTGCTTTTCTCATATGATCCTCAATGGCTTTCTGTCCTCACGTTGCCGTGAATTCGTGCCCAATGCAAGCAAAACGGTCTTGCAAGTGTGCCGCCCATGAACATATAAATACTCTACGGACGTAGGGAGTTTATACATGCGGTTTGTCACCTATCTTCGGGTCTCGACGGAACGGCAAGGGCAGAGCGGTCTCGGGCTTGAAGCCCAGCGCAAGGCGGTTGCCGACTATGTGTCGGGAAAGGGTACAATTGCAGCAGAGTATGTGGAGGTCGAGAGCGGCAAGCGGGCTGATCGTCCACAACTTGCCTACGCCTTGGCAGAAGCCAAGCGGCTTGGGGCGATCCTGCTCATTGCCAAGCTGGACAGACTTGCGCGCAATGTCGCATTCATTGCCAACCTTCTGGAGGGGGGCGTTGAGATCGCGGCGGCTGACATGCCGCAGGCCAACCGCTTCCTCCTGCACGTCATGGCGGCTGTGGCAGAACATGAAGCGCAAGCCATATCAGACCGCACCCGCGCGGCTCTGGCAGCGGCAAAGGCTCGTGGTGTGGCGCTGGGCTGGTCAATTCCCGGAAGACGGGAAGAACAGCTCAAGGCCGCACGGAAGGGAGCTGCTGTGCGGGTTGCCAAGGCAGATCGCCATGCTGAAACGGTGCGTCCGCTGATCGAGCAGATGAAGCGGCAAGGCATGGCTTTGCGCCATATCGCAACCGAACTGAACGCCCGGAACGTCAAAACAGCGCGAGGCGGTGCCTGGCATGCCATGACGGTTCGGAACTTGCTTCAGCGGGCGGCCTGATCTTCCAAGGCTTTTACGCGCGCCTGTAGTTCTTCGATGGCGTCTGCGGCAGCTTCTAGCGCCTTTTGTATGAAGTAAGGCTGTTCGAAACCGCCAGTTGCCCCTTGAGGATTCGCGTCTTTCGCATAGTGCCGCAAGTCGCCTAGCGGTGTGTTGCTGAGCATATCAGATCCTCCCGTTGCCCTAGCAGTTTGTATGGGATCTGGGGGTCTGTCATCTCATTTTACGTCTGGCAGCTTCAGCGGGCAGCAGGCGCGTTCTGGCAGGTTTCAGCGTGAAGGGAGATTTTCACTCGGCAGCGATACAGCCGAGTGGAGGTGCGTGCGGACGTATCGAGCACGGTTGGCGAGTAAAAATGTGCCCCAGTTGTGCCCCCGCAAAATGAAGAAGGGGTCAGCTTTTCAGCTAACCCCTTGATCTTGATGGCTCCGGCGGTAGGGATCGAACCTACGACCAATTGATTAACAGTCAACTGCTCTACCGCTGAGCTACGCCGGAACACCGGGGGCCGTATAGCAAGGGTCTGCGGGGGCGGCAAGGGGCAAAAAGGCGGAAATTTCGCTTCTTCGGCGACAGGAATCAGCGCAGGAGGAACCGGGCTTCCGGGGTGGGGGACGGGACGGCAGAGATCCGGATTCTTTCATCCAGATCAATCAGATGCGCCAGCGCATTGCGGGCGGCGGCCGGGTGCAGGTGGGGGGGCGTGTCGCGGTAGACGATCGCCACGATCTCGGGCAGGGTGGCGGCACCTGCGGCGAGGGCGGCCAGAATCTGCGTTTCCCGGTCGCGGCGATGGGCGGCCAGTTCGGCAAGGCGGGCGGCGGGGTTTTCGACCGGGGCGCCATGGGTGGGCAGCAGGCGGCGCCACTGGGTTTCGGCCAGCCGGGCAAGGCTCGCAAGATAGGCGCCCATGTCGCCGTCGGGCGGCGAGACCAGGCTTGGCGCCCAGCCCATCACCAGATCGCCGGAAAACAGCACATCCTCCCAGGCGAAGCACAGATGTTCGGCCATGTGGCCGGGGGTGTGCCAGGCGGTCAGGGCCCAGTCCGGGCCACGCAGGGTTTCTCCGTGGCGCAGGTGCAGGTCGGGGCGGAAGGCATGGTCAACCCCTTCGCCGCCTGTCAGGCCGGCCTGTGCCAGCGCCTGCATCCGGGGGCTGCGGCCGCTGCCGGCTTGGCCGTAGCCCAGGACCGGCGCCCCGGTTGCGGCGGCCAGCCCCGGGGCCAGTGCGGAATGGTCAAGGTGCGGGTGGGTGACCAGGATGGCGGATACTTCCTCGGCGGGGTCAAGCGCGGCCAGAATCGCCGTCAGATGGGCCAGATCGTCCGGGCCGGGGTCAATGACCGCGACCCGGCCCGAACCGACGATCCAGGTGGTGGTGCCGGGCCCGGTCATGGGTGAGGCGTTGGCCGCCGTCACGCCCCGCAGGCGGCCGGGGGCTGTGCCCTTTCCTTCTGGCGCGGCCATGGCTAGCTTTCCCGTCATGTTCCGTCTCAAACGCTTCCTGCCCCGGGGCCTGTTCGGCCGCGCCGCCCTGATCCTGATCGTGCCCATCGTCACGATCCAGCTTGTCGTGTCCACCGCCTTCATCCAGCGGCATTTCGAAGGTGTGACCCGCCAGATGACCGAGGGTGTGGCGATCGACCTGGCCTTCGTGCTGGATGAATTCGCGGCCGGGGCGACACCTGCGGCGGCGCTGGCCTGGGCCGAGCGGGTTGCGGGGCCGCTGGAAATTACCCTTCGGTTTCCGGCCGGACCGGAGGCCCCCCAAACCGACCGGCGCGCCTTCTATGATGTGTCGGGGCGTGCGATCATCGAGACGCTCCATGCCAAGCTGCCAAGCCTGCAGGCGGCCGATGTGACGGATGCCGAGCGTATGGTGCGGCTGCGCTTTGCCACACCGCATGGCGATCTGGTGGCCGAGCTGTCGCGGCGGCGCATGTCGGCGACGAATCCGCATCAGTTGCTGGTGCTGATGGTGTTCGCTTCGGTGCTGATGACGGTGGTGGCCTATTTCTTCCTGCGCAACCAGTTGCGGCCCATTGCGCGGCTGGCCAAGGCTGCCGAGGCATTCGGTCGGGGCGAAAAAGTGCCCTACCGGCCGCGCGGCGCGCTGGAAGTGCGGGCGGCAGGGCAGTCCTTTCTGGACATGCGCGCCCGGATCGAGCGGCAGATCGAGCAGCGGACGCTGATGCTGTCGGGCGTCAGCCATGATCTGCGCACGCCGCTGACGCGGATGCGGCTGTCCCTGTCGATGCTGCCCGAGGATGAGGAGACAGCGGCCCTGCAGGCCGATGTCACCCAGATGGAGCGGCTGGTGGATGAGTTTCTGGCCTTCGTGCGGGGCGATGCCACCGAAGGGGCCGAAGAGGCCGATCCGCTGGCCCTGGCGCGATCGGTTGTCGAGGCCTCGGTGCGGGGCGGCGGTCAGGTGGCGCTTTTGCCGCCGGCACGGGTGCTTCCTCGGGTGCGGATGCGGCCACAGGCGGTGGCGCGGGCGCTGGAGAACCTGATCGGCAACGGTCTGCGGCATGGCAACCGGGTCGAGGTCAGCGTTCAGCGGGTTGCCGGAGAACTGGTGTTCAGCGTCGAGGACAACGGTCCGGGCATCCCCGAGGACCGGCGCGAAGAGGCGATGCGGCCCTTCACCCGGCTTGAGGCGGCGCGCGATCCGAACCGGGGCGGCGGCGTGGGGTTGGGCCTGTCCATCGCGGCCGACGTGGCGATGAGCCATGGCGGCGCCCTGCGTCTGGGGCGGTCAGAACGGCTGGGCGGGCTGCGGGCTGAACTGGCCGTCGCGGCCTGACGCCTTCCGTCAGGCGCGATCGGTGTCTGCAAAGCCGTTTCGGGACGGGCTTTCCGCCCGCTGCGGCACTACTTCGATTGTCCCATCACGATGACCCAATGCAGCTTGCTGTCGGGCGCATCGCTGACCGCGATTCCCACACCGATGTCGCGGGTGGCCGACATCAGGATATTGTCCTTGTGCTTGGGCGAATTCATCCACCATTCCACCGCGCGGGCCGGGGTGGCAAAGCCGCGGCCGGTGTTCTCGGTGGCAGTTCTGAACCGATAGCCCGCCTTGCGAAGGCGGTTTTGCAGCTTGCTGCCATCCGAGGAAACATGGCTGATGGATTGTCGGGCGGCGTTGTCACAGGCGTGCCCCTGCGCCGCCTTGCCAAGCGCCGCGTTCAGCTTCAGCGCCGGCAGCCCCGCCCGGGCCCGCTGGGCATTGACACCGGCGACCACCTCGGATTGCAGGTCGGCGGAATTGGCGGGTTTGGTACAGGCAAGCGCGGGCAGCGCCACGGTTGCCGCAAGGCACAGGGCGGCGGCAAGGAAGAACGGGCGCGTCATGGGCAAGCTCCGGCAGGGATCAGTCAATTCATCCCAGGGTAGAGCTTTCTTAGGGCAAGGGCACGGAAAACATGTGACATTTCCGTGATGCCTCCGCAAGTTTGCCTAGAAGGACCGGCCGTCGGGCGAAATCACATTTCCTTCTGCGGCGGTGGCATCTTCGGCATCATGGGTGACCAGAACCGCGGGCAGGCTGCGGGCGCGGATGGTCTGGAACACGAAACTGCGGATCTGCGCGCGGCGGTCTGCGTCAAGACGGGAAAAGGGTTCGTCCAGCAGGATGGCCTTTGGTTCGGCCAGCAGCGTTCTCAGCAGGGCGACGCGGGCGCGTTCGCCGCCCGACAGGGTCTCCGGGTCGCGGCGTCCGAATCCGGCCAGCCCGGCCTCTGCCAGCGCGGCCTCGATCCGGGCGGCCCGGCCCGGCAGGCCACGGGGCAGGGCGAAGGCCAGATTGCCCGCCACCGACAGATGCGGAAACAGCAGAGTGTCCTGAAACAGGATGCCGATGCGCCGGTCCCGGGTGGGCAGGGCGGTGACATCGCGACCGTCCAGCAGGATGCGGCCCCGCAGGGTGAAGGCCGGATCAAGCGTGCCGATCAGCGCCGCCAGCAGGGTGGATTTGCCCGAGCCGGACGGCCCCATGATGGTCAGCACCTCGCCCGGTGCGACATGGGTGTCGATCCGCACCAGCGGCGTGCCCGCGCGGTCGATCTGCACCCCTTGCAGGGAAAGGCCCGGTGTCATGCGGCCATCCCCCGGCGGTTGCGATAGAGCAGGGCAGGCCCCAGCAGCGCCAGCGCGAAGACCAGCGCCGGCAGCGCCATTTGCAGCAGCGCATAGACGCCGATCAGGCGGCGGTTCCCCCCCGATGACAGCGAGACCGCCTCGGTCGTCAGCGTGGCGATGCGGCCGCCCGACAGCAGCAGCGTGGCCAGATATTGCCCGACCGAGACCGCGAAGCCCACTGCAAAGGCCGTCAGCAGCGGGCGCAGCAGCAGCGGCAGGCGAATGGCCCAGAGGCTGCGGCCCGGGCTGGCGCCAAGGCTGGCGGCCAGCGTGGCAAAGCGCGGGTCCAGCGCCCGCCAGGCCGGAGCAAGCGAAAGGAAGACATAGGGCAGCACGAAGACCAGATGCCCGGCCAGCGTGGCGGCAAACCCGCCGGCGCCCAGCTCCAGTGCCAGCCGGTGCAGGCCGGGCAGGAAGGTGATCTGCGGCACGATCAGCGGCAGCCAGAGCAGCCACAGCGCCGGGGCGGACGGGCGCAGCCGGAAGCGGTGCTCGGCCTCAAGGCAGGCGATGGCAAGGATCAGCGCAAGGCCGGCGCTGCCAAGGGCCAGACCCAGGGTGTTGCCGGTGATCGGGCCAAGGGTCGGCGCGGCCCTGGCCCATGTCGCCAGCGACAGGCTTTCGGGCAGGGCCGCCGGAAAGCGCCACAACCCGGCGACGGACCACAGGGCAAGGCCGGCAAGCCCCGCGATCAGCCCGGCCGTAACGGCGGCGCCACCGGCCAGCGCCAACAGGCGGGCGGGGGCATCAAGGCCCGGCAGGCGCAGGCCGGCGGTGGCCATTCCGGTCAGGCCGTGGCGGGCCGCGATCTCGGCCCCGCGCCACAGGGCAAGGGCGGCCAGCACCAGCACCAGTTGCAATGCGGCCCCGGCGGCAGCCGTGCCACGCTGCGCCAGCGAGGCTTCGGTCATCCAGCCGGCAACCTGCACCGACAGCGGCGGCGGCAGGTTGGGGCCAAGGATCATGCCCATCTCTACCGAGGTCATGGCATAGGCCAGCACGGCATAGACTGGCAGGCGAAGCTGGCGGTAAAGCGGCGGCAGTACGGTGAAGGCGAAGGCGGCGGTCTGGCCATAGCCCAGCGTCTGCGCCAGCGTCAGCCGCGACGGGGCGGCGATCTGTGGCCAGGCGGCCAGCGCCATCAGCAGAAGGAAGGGCACCTCCTTGGCGACAAGGCCAAGGGTCAGCGACAGGCCGGCAGGATCGTTCAGGATCAGCAGGTCGGGGGCTTGGCTCCAGCCGGTGGCCCAGGGCGACAGGGCGCGGGCGATCCAGCCCGAGGGCGCGATCAGGAAGGCCAGCCCAAGGGCCGCGGCGGCGTGCGGCACCGACAAGAGCGGCGACAACAGCCGCAGCAGGGCGGCAAAGGCGCGGGTGCCGCGCAGGGTGGCCAGGATAAGCAGGGTGATCGCCAGCGCCAGCGTGGTTGAGGCAAGGCCTGTGGTCAGCGACAACATGACCGCGCGCGGCAGGCCGGGCCAAGCCAGCAGCGCGGACAGCGCCCCGGGGGCCAGCGCGGGGCCAAGCGTGGCCGCCAGCCCCGCCGCCACCGGCACCGCCATCAGCGCCAGCGTCAGGCCCGGAACGGCGCGCAGCAGGCGCGTCAATCGCCGCTTCCGTAAAGCGCCGTCCAGTCGTCCGCCAGGGCCGTGGCCCAACTGGCGTGGGGCTCCAGCAGCGCCGGGCCGATCTTGTCGGGCGGCAGGGTGGCAAGGCCAAGGTCAAGCATGGCAAAGCGGGCGCGGTCTTCCTCGGTCAGGGCCGCAAGGTTCAGGACGGTCTGGAACCCCAGCACCGTGGCATCCTGCGCACGGGCCTGGACTTCCGGTGAAAGAAGAAGATTCGCAATGACTTGCGCCCCTTCCTTCGCACCTGAGTTGAAGGGAATCGCCACAAATGAGGCATTGCCGATGGTGCCCCCCTTCAGCGTGTAGGTCCGGATCGTGTCCGGCAAGGTGCCGGCGGCGATTTCGGCGCTGGCCCGGCCGGGGTTGAAGGCGAAAGAGATGTCGATCTCGCCATCGGCCAGAAGCTGGCCAAGGGCGGCCTCGTTCTCGGGGTAGGCGCGGCCCTCACGCCAGAGCGCATCGCGCACGGTGGCCAGGAAATCACGCAGCGGGGCGACCCGGCGGCGGAAGGTGGCAGGGTTCGCCGGGCGTTGCAGGACCGAAGGGTCGGGCATGGTGCCATACAGCACCTGTTTGAGGAAGGTCACGCCCAGATAATCGGGCGGCTTGGGAAAGGTGAAGCGGCCGGGATTGGCCAGAATCCAGTCCTTCAGCTCCTCGATCGTGCGGGGCGGGTCGGTCAGGCGGGCGCTGTCGTATTCGAACACCAGTTGCGCCATGGCCCAGGGGGATTCGTAGCCTTCGGTCGGCAGGGTGAAATCGGTCATCACCGCTGGCTTGCCGGCCATGTCGACCAGTGGCCAGTTCGGCAGGTTTTCAACGAAAGGGCCGTAAAGCAGCCCCTCGCGCTTCATGGCGGCGAAATTCTCGCCATTGATCCAGATAAGATCGACCGAGCCGCCCGTGGTCTTGCCGGCATCACGTTCGGCCAGAACGGCGGCCACGCTGTCGGCGGTCGAGGCGATCTTGACCTGATTCAGCGTCACACCGTAGCGCTCCAGCGCCAGTTCGCCGACCCAGGTGATGAAGTCATTGATCTTGGGATCGCCGCCCCAGGCGTGCCACCAGACGGTCTGTCCGCGGGCGATGTCGGTGATGCCGTCCCATTCCACAACGGCGCGGGCGGCGCGTGGCAGGGCGGGCAGGGCGGCGCTGGCCAGCATCAGCCGGGAAAAGGTGCGGCGGTCCATCGGGGTCTCCTTCGGGCAAGCGGCCGGTTGGCGGGCGGCCCGCCAAGGGTTACGAAGGCGGGGGGCGGCTGTGCAACCGGAATGTGCCGCAGCCAGAGGGAAAGGCCAACACATGTTCGACACAGCCCTGCGCCGGATCATCGACCCGCCGCTGAACCGCGCCGGGCGGACGCTGGCCGCACGGGGCTGGGGCGCCGACCGGATCACGCTGGCCGGGCTTGGCCTTGGGCTGGCGGCGGCCGCGCTGATCGCGGCGGGCGCCCCGACCGGGCTGGCGCTGCTGCCCTTGCTGGCGGGGCGGCTGGCCGACGGGCTGGACGGGGCGGTGGCGCGGGCCCACGGCAAGACCGATTTCGGCGGCTATCTCGACATTGCCTGCGATTTCGCCCTTTACGCGGCTGTTCCGCTGGCCTTCGCCCTGCGCGCGCCTGACGAAAACGCGGTGCCTGCGGCCTTTCTTCTGGCAACCTTCTACATCAACGCGGCCAGTTTCCTGGGCTTTGCCACCATGGCCGCCAAACGCGGCCTTGAGACCACGGCGCAGGGCGAAAAGTCGCTGTATTACGCGGCCGGCCTGCTGGAGGGCGGCGAGACCATCGCCTTTTTCGTCCTGCTCTGCCTGTGGCCGGCGGCCTTTCCGGCCGGGGCCTGGGTCTTTGGCGGCCTCTGTCTGGTGACGGCCACCGCCCGCATCCTGAACGCGCGGCGCCTGCTGGGCTGAACGCCGCTTTTCCGCACAGGCCTGCCTCACCGCACAGCCGATGCGCGGTTCGGTGCGCAGGCTTTGCCTGACCTGCCCTTGCAGCCCCCGAACCGCATCACTAAGACTCTGGCAATGTTCCGGCGATAACCCTGACGGCGATGAGAGGCAGGACCGATGCGCGATCCGATCGACACCTACATGAATACCCTTGTCCCGATGGTGGTTGAGCAGACCAGCCGCGGCGAACGGGCCTATGACATCTATTCGCGGCTCCTGAAGGAGCGGATCATCTTCCTGGCCGGCCCCGTGCATGACGGCATGTCGTCGCTGATCTGCGCGCAGTTGCTGTTTCTTGAGGCGGAGAATCCGTCGAAGGAAATCGCCATGTACATCAACAGCCCCGGCGGCGTGGTGACCAGCGGCCTGTCGATCTATGACACGATGCAGTACATCCGGCCCAAGGTTTCGACGCTGGTGATCGGGCAGGCGGCCTCGATGGGCAGCCTGCTGCTGACCGCGGGCGAAAAGGGGATGCGCTTCAGCCTGCCCAACAGCCGGATCATGGTGCACCAGCCGTCGGGCGGCTATCAGGGCCAGGCGACCGACATCATGATTCACGCGCAGGAAACGCTGAAACTGAAGCGCCGCCTGAACGAAATCTATGTGCGCCACACCGGCAACAGCTATGAAACCGTGGAAGCGGCGCTGGAGCGTGACAACTTCATGTCTGCCGAGGATGCCAAGGCCTGGGGCCTGATCGACGACATCCTGGAAAACCGCGGCAAGGCGGACGACACCGCGAAGTAAGACTTACCCCCGGTCGGGCGGTCCGGCCGGGGGGCGATTTGGCGTTGTGAAGGTCGGGGGCTTGGCCTAGACTTTTGCGGAAGACACCGGCAGAGGGCGACGGATGGCAACGAATACGGGCGACAGCAAGAACACGCTTTACTGCTCGTTCTGCGGCAAGAGCCAGCACGAGGTCCGCAAGCTGATTGCGGGCCCGACCGTGTTCATCTGCGACGAATGTGTCGAGCTGTGCATGGACATCATCCGGGAAGAGACCAAGACCAGCGGTCTCAAGTCCGGTGACGGCGTGCCGACCCCGCGCGAGATCTGCAAGGTGCTGGACGATTATGTCATCGGCCAGGACCATGCCAAGCGCGTGCTCGCGGTGGCGGTGCACAACCACTACAAGCGGCTGAACCATTCGTCCAAGACGGATGTGGAACTGTCGAAGTCGAACATCCTGCTGATCGGCCCCACCGGCACCGGCAAGACGCTGCTGGCGCAGACGCTGGCCCGCATCCTGGACGTGCCCTTCACCATGGCCGATGCCACCACGCTGACCGAGGCCGGCTATGTGGGCGAGGATGTCGAGAACATCATCCTGAAGCTGCTTCAGGCCAGCGAATACAACGTGGAACGGGCGCAGCGCGGCATCGTCTATATCGACGAGGTCGACAAGATCACCCGCAAGTCGGACAACCCGTCGATCACCCGCGACGTGTCGGGCGAAGGCGTGCAGCAGGCGCTGCTGAAAATCATGGAAGGCACCGTTGCCAGCGTGCCCCCGCAGGGCGGACGCAAGCATCCGCAGCAGGAATTCCTGCAGGTCGATACCACGAACATCCTGTTCATCTGCGGCGGCGCCTTTGCCGGTCTGGAGAAGATCATCGCGCAGCGCAACAAGGGCGGCGGAATCGGCTTCAAGGCCGAGGTGAAAGATCCAGACGCGCGCGGTGTGGGCGAGCTTTTCCGCGAACTGGAGCCGGAAGACCTGCTGAAATTCGGCCTGATCCCCGAATTCGTCGGCCGCCTGCCGGTGATCGCCACGCTGACCGATCTGGACGAAGCGGCGCTGGTCACCATCCTGACCGAGCCGAAGAACGCGCTGGTCAAGCAATACCAGCGCCTGTTCGAGATCGAGGGCGTCAAGCTGACCTTCTCGGCCGATGCGCTGATCGCCATCGCGAAGCGCGCGATCAAGCGCAAGACCGGCGCACGCGGCCTGCGGTCGATCATGGAGGATATCCTGCTGGATACCATGTTCGAACTGCCCGGCATGAACGATGTGTCGGAAGTCGTGGTGAATGATGAGGCGGTGAACAACGGCGCCAAGCCGCTGTGGGTTCACACCGAGACAAAGAAGAAGGAACCGGCGGCGGCGGGCTGAGGCCCGGCTTGCGCGCCCCTGCACAGGTTTGAAGAACGCCGCCCCACCGGGCGGCGTTTGCATTTGCGCCAGAGGAGGCCCCCTTGACCAACCCCATCCGCCGCATCACCACCGGCTCCACCTGGGAACCAACCATCGGCTATGCCCGCGCCGTGGTGGCACCTCCCTTCGTCTTCGTCTCGGGCACCACCGGCACCGACCATGCCACCGGCACCATTCCCGAAGGCGTGGTCGAGCAATGCGCGCTGGCGCTGAAGATCATCGGGGCGGCGCTGGACAAGGCGGGGGCCGGATTCGCCGATGTGGTGAAAGTGACCTATGTGCTGCCCGACCGGGCGGATTTCGAACCCTGCTGGCCGCTGCTGGCCGCCACCTTTGGCGCCAACCCGCCGGCGGCGATGATGATCGAAGCCGGGCTGATCGACCCGCGCCACCGGATCGAGATCGAGGTGACCGCCCGCCTGCCGGGCTGAAACCGGCCAGAACCGGCGGGCGCCCTCCCGGCCACTCTTGCGGGCGGCCTTGGGGCTGGGTCGCGCTGCATGTCCTTTCATCTGTCCTCAAATATCCCGGGGGTGCGGGGGCTGGCCCCCGCCCAAGGGCGCAAGATCACCCATTGGTGCGGTTGCAAGTGCTGGACCTTGGCGCTGCAATCCGGCATAGGAAAAGGGATCAAGACGGAGGCCCCGATGTATTTCCTCAAGCGCCTGCTCACCTGGTGGAACAGCCAGACGCTGGGCACCCAGATCTTCACCGCGCGCAAGGGCGTGAAGGTGGGCGAGGATGACCAGGGCAACCGCTATTACGCCACCCGGGACGGGCAGCGCCGCTGGGTGATCTATGCCGGCGAAATGGAAGCCAGCCGCGTGCCGCCGGATTGGCACGGCTGGCTGCACCACACCTGGGACCAGCCGCCGACCAAGGCGCCGCTGACCCACAAGCCCTGGGAAGCCCCGCATCAGGAAAACCTGTCGGGCAGCGACCTGGCCTATGCGCCCCCCGGCTCGATCCGCCGCGCCGCGCCGGTTGCGCGCCGCGATTATGAGGCCTGGCAGCCGGAATGAGCCATCAGACGGCAGAGGTTCTGGCCGGGGCAGGTGTGCTGGCCGTCGCTGCGGCTTTCGCCTTCTATGCGGCGCAGGGCGCGGGGCTGACCAGTCGCGATGGCGGCAGCTATCCGCTGCACGCCAGCTTTCGCTCGGTCGAGGGGATCAGTGTCGGCTCCGACGTGCGGATGGCGGGCGTAAAGGTCGGCACCATCACCGGCCTGACGTTGAACCCGCAAACCTTCATGGCCGACGCGGCCTTTGCGATCGACAAGCGCATCCTGCTGCCGGAAGACAGCGCGATCCTGATCTCCTCGGAAGGGCTGCTGGGCGGCAACTTTGTCGAGATCATGCCGGGCGGCGCAGTCGAAACGCTGCAGCCGGGGGCCGAGATCGAGGACACGCAGGGCGCGGTCAGCCTGATCACGCTGCTGATGAAATTCGTCGGCGGCGACAAGGCCGACAGCAGCGGAACCGCCACGCCATGAGGCGGGCGGCTCTGCTGGCGGTGGTGCTGTCCGGGGCCGCGATGCCGGCCGCCGCGCAGGGCTATGCCGATGCCCAGGGCGGGGTGGTGCGCTGGCTGGACAAGCTGACCGGCGAGACGGGCGATCTGGAACTTCAACGTGGCCAGTCCGCATCTAACGGACGGCTGACGGTGCAACTGGACGATTGCCGCTACCCCGAGGAAAACCCCGCCGCCGAGGCCGAGGCGCATCTGACCATCATGGACAGCTCGCGCGAAGCGCCGGTGTTCACGGGCTGGATGCTGGCCTCGACTCCGGCGCTGTCGGCGATGGATCACCCGCGCTACGATGTCTGGGTGCTGCGCTGCATCGTGCCGGGCTATACCCCGCCCGAAGTGGTTGAAACGCCGCCGGAAGACGACGCCGCCACCTCGGAAGGCGAGGGGCAGTAACCCGGCGGGGCAAAATCCGCCCCCTGTTGCAACGCCCGCGCCAGCCTGCGGTGATAGACCTCGCGCGGGATTTCCACCGCGCCAAGCGAGGCCAGGTGCGGCGTCAGGAACTGGGTGTCGAACAGGGTGAAGCCGCCGGCCTGCAGCCGGTGCACCGTCCAGGCCAGCGCCAGTTTTGACGCATCTGTCCGGCGCGAGAACATCGATTCGCCAAAGAAGGCCGCCCCCAGCACCACGCCATAGACGCCCCCCACCAGATCGGGGCCGTCCCAGACCTCGATGCTGTGGGCAAAACCGCGACGGTGCAGGTCAAGATACAGCGCCAGGATGCGGTCGCTGATCCAGGTCTCCTCGCGGTCGGCGCAGCCGCGCACCACCGCCTCGAAATCGGTATCGGCACGGACCTGCCACTGGGCCCGCCGGATGCGCTGCGCCAGAGACCGCGAGATGTGGAAGCCGTCCAGCGGCAGGATACCCCGCTGGCGCGGGTCCAGCCAATGCACCTGCGGATCGTCGCGCGACTGCGCCATGGGAAAGATGCCCATGGCATAGCCGCGCAGCAGGTGGTCCGGGGTCAGGAGCGCGGCGTCCATCAGGCCCCGCCCACTACGGGGGCGGGGGGCCGATGCGCGGCACAACCGAAGCGGCGCAAAGCAGGACACATGGCGAACCCCCGAACGATTGCCCGCAGTGTGCGGGCGTTCCGGTCTTGGTGCTAACATGCGCCGGGGCCGGGGGTGAAGCCCCGCCACCGCCAGACGCGGCCCCGAAAAGCCCTGCGCCCGCCCCTTTGGTGGGGCGGGCGCAGGCATTGCGGTCCTCAGGGCCGGATCAGCCGAATTGCTGCGCCAGCCACTTTTCCAGCCAGTGGATGTTGTAATCGCCGTTCTGGATGTCGGGTTCGGCCAGAAGGGCGTGGAACAGCGGCACCGTGGTATCGACGCCATCGACGATCAACTCACCCAGGGCGCGGCGCAGGCGCGACAGCGCCTCGGGCCGGTCGCGGCCGTGGACGATCAGCTTGCCGATCAGGCTGTCGTAATAGGGCGGGATCGAATAGCCGCCATAAAGCGCCGAATCCATCCGCACGCCCAAACCCCCGGGCGCGTGGAAGGTGCGCACCTTGCCGGGGCAGGGCGCGAAGTTCGGCAGCTTTTCGGCGTTGATCCGCACCTCGATCGCGTGGCCGTTGATTTCCAGGTCGTCCTGCGTGAACGACAGCGCCATCCCCGAGGCGACGCGGATCTGTTCGCGCACCAGATCGACACCGAAGATGAACTCGGTCACCGGATGTTCCACCTGCAGGCGGGTGTTCATCTCGATGAAGTAGAAATTCCCGTCTTCATACAGGAATTCCACCGTGCCCGCGCCGATATAGGCGATCTTCGACATGGCGTTGGCACAGATCGCGCCGATCTCGGAGCGCATCTTCGGGGTAATCGCCGGGCCGGGGGCTTCCTCGAACACCTTCTGATGGCGGCGTTGCAGCGAACAATCGCGTTCGCCCAGATGCACGGCGCCACCCTTGCCGTCGCCAAAGACCTGAATCTCGATATGGCGCGGCTTTTGCAGGTATTTCTCGATATAGACCTCGTCATTGCCGAAGGCAGCCTTTGCCTCGGCCCGGGCGGTGCGGAAGGCGATTTCCAGCTCTTCCGGGGTCTTGGCCACCTTCATGCCGCGCCCGCCGCCGCCGGCGGTGGCCTTGATGATGACCGGAAACCCGATGCCCTCGGCCACGCCGATGGCGGTCTCGAAATCGGCCACGCCGCCATCACTGCCCGGCACCACGGGAATACCCAGGGCCTTGGCGGTTTCCTTGGCGGTGATCTTGTCGCCCATGATGCGGATGTGCTCCGCGCTGGGGCCGATGAAGGTGATGCCGTGATCTTCCAGCGCCTGCGCGAAGCTGGCGTTTTCCGACAGGAAGCCATAGCCCGGATGCACCGCCTGCGCGCCGGTGATCTCGCAGGCCGAAATGATGGCGGCCTTGCTCAGATAGCTTTCGGAACTGGGGGCCGGACCGATGCAGACGGATTCGTCGGCCATCCGCACATGCATGGCATCGGCATCGGCGGTTGAATGCACCGCGACCGACTTGATCCCCATTTCCCGGCAGGCCCGGATCACGCGCAGCGCGATCTCACCCCGGTTGGCGATCAGGATTTTCTCGAACATCCTGGCGCCCTTATTCGATGATCATCAGGGGGGCGCCGTATTCGACCGGCTGGCCGTCTTCCACCAGGATGCGCTTGACGATCCCCGACCGCGTGGCCGGGATGTGGTTCATCGTCTTCATCGCCTCGATGATCAGAAGCGTCTCGCCTTCGGCCACCTTGGCGCCGACGGTGACAAAGGTCGCCGCGCCGGGTTCGGGGGCCAGGTAGATGGTGCCGACCATGGGCGAGGTGACCGCACCCGGGTGCTGGCTGGGATCTTCCGGCGCAGCGACGGCGGGCGCCGCGGCCACCGGGGCCGCACCGGCCGGGGCGGGGGCGGCGGCATAGACCGGCGCGGGGGCCGCGGCGATCACGGTCGCCTGCTTCACCACACGCACCGACAGGCTGTCATCCTCGCCGTATTCGCGCTTCACCTCGATCTCGGTCAGCTCGTTCTTGTTCAGAAGCTCTGCAAGGGCCGCGATGAAGGCCACGTCCGTGTCGGGGGTCTGTTTGCTCATGCCGTCCTCTGTTGACGTTCCTGC
Source organism: Fuscovulum blasticum DSM 2131 (assembly GCF_003034965.1). Taxonomy (GTDB): domain Bacteria; phylum Pseudomonadota; class Alphaproteobacteria; order Rhodobacterales; family Rhodobacteraceae; genus Pseudogemmobacter; species Pseudogemmobacter blasticus. The sequence goes on from NZ_PZKE01000015.1 coordinate 17,460, forward strand.
TGTCCTGAACACCGATCCGCCCCATGCGGGGCGGCTGTCAGGGCTGACCGCTTATAGGACAGCCAGAGCAGGGTGAAAAGCGCCCAAAGCCGCCGCCGCTTTTCTGGGCAATCCGTCGCAGCGGCGCGGCCGTCTCGACAGATTCGACCGGCGCACAAAATTTACCGTTTGATAAAATAAAAATCTGTGAGACGCTTCCTCCAAGCCATAAGCCAGGGAGGCAAGACCCCGATGCCGAACAGCCAGCTCACGCCCGGAATCGTTCCGGGACGTCTGCCCGCAACTGCCTATGACAGGAACTTTGACGATCATCTGCCCGCGCTGGATGCGCATGAGGCGCGGGTGGCGGCGGATCGCTGCTACTTCTGCCATGATGCGCCCTGCGTGACGGCCTGTCCCACCGACATCGACATCCCGCTGTTCATCCGCCAGATCGCCACCGGCACGCCCGAAGCGGCCGCCCGCACGATCTGGACGCAGAACATCCTGGGCGGCATGTGCGCCCGCGTCTGTCCGACCGAAACCCTGTGCGAAGAGGCCTGCGTACGCCAGACCGCCGAAGGCAAGCCGGTCGAGATCGGACTGCTGCAACGCCACGCCACCGATGTGGCGATGGCCAGCAACCGCCATCCGTTTTCCCGCGGCCCCGCGACCGGCAAGTCGGTTGCGGTGGTGGGGGCGGGGCCGGCGGGTCTGGCCTGCGCGCATCGTCTGGCCATGAAGGGCCATGAGGTGACGGTGTTCGAGCGGCGGCCCAAGCCGGGTGGGCTGAACGAATATGGCATCGCCAGCTACAAGGCCGCCGGCGGCTTTGCCGCGCGCGAGGTGGACTGGCTGCTGCAGATCGGCGGCATCACGGTGAAATGCGGCGTCGAACTGGGGCGCGACCTGACGCTGGCCGACCTGCAGCGCGATTTTGACGCGGTGTTCCTTGGCATCGGCCTGCAAGGCGTGAACGCACTGCGCGCCGAGGGCGAGGATCTGCCCGGCGTGGCCAATGCGGTGGATTTCATCGCCGACCTGCGCCAGTCGTCTGACCTGTCGAAACTGCCGGTGGGCCGCGATGTCGTGGTGATCGGCGGCGGCATGACTGCGGTGGATGCGGCGGTGCAGTCCAAACTGCTGGGCGCCGAGACTGTGACCATCGTCTATCGCCGTGGCCCCGAAAAGATGGCGGCCTCGGGCTATGAGCAGGACCATGCGCTGCAGGCGGGCGTGCGGATCATCCACAACGCGGCCCCTTTCCGCGTCACCGGAAACGGCCGGGTCGAGGCGGTGGATTTCGCCTATACCGAAGACGGGCCGGACGGGCTGAAGCTCCTGGACGAAGGCTTTACCCTGAAGGCCGATCAGGTGTTCAAGGCCATCGGCCAGACGCTGACCGGCGTGCCCGAAGGGGTGATGGTCGCAGGCGGCAAGATCGCGGCAACGCCGGCAAGGGTCTGGGCGGGCGGCGATTGTGCGGCGGGCGGCGAAGACCTGACAGTGACCGCCGTGGCCGAAGGCCGCGATGCCGCCGAGGCGATCCACGCCTTTCTGACAGGCGCGTGATGGGCGCGCTTTCTTCTTGCACCCCGGCCCGGCCTGACCCAGATCAGGCCGCAGGCAGGAGCGGACATGCAGGGCTGGATCGACACCGTCATCGCGTTCATCGAACGCCATCACGCCTGGGCGCCCTGGATCATGGTGATCTTTGCCGCGGCCGAGACGACGGCCTTTCTGTCGATCCTGATTCCCTCGACGGCGGTTCTGGTTGCCATGGGCGCGCTGGCCGCCACCGGGGCCATCGACTTTCTGTCGCTCTGGCTGGGCGCCAGCATCGGCGCGCTGATCGGATCGACCTTCTCGTTCTGGCTGGGCCTGCGCTACGGCAGCACGGTGCTGACGATGCGGCCGCTGTCGCAACATCCCGAAATGGTCGCGAAAGCCCGCACCGCCTTTACCCGCTATGGGCCGGTCACGGTGTTCGTGGGCCATTTCGTGACCGTGTTTCGCCCTGTCGTCTTTCTGATGGCCGGGATGAGCGGCATGACCCTGACCCGCTTTGCCTTCTGGAACACGCTGGGCGCCGTGGCCTGGGCGTTCCTGATTCCCAAGATGGGCGAATTCGGCGGCGACATCCTGGGCTGGCTCTGGTCCTATCTGGGCTGACCGCCGCGCTCCGCGCCCTTTTTCCGCATCCTCTCCCAGCCCTTTGCAAGGAGGCCCGTCATGGCTGACCTGACGTCCAGTTTCATCGGCATCAAGTCCCCCAATCCGTTCTGGCTGGCCTCGGCGCCGCCGACGGACAAGGAATACAACGTCGTCCGCGCCTTTCAGGCCGGCTGGGGCGGCGTGGTGTGGAAGACCCTCGGGTCAGAGGGGCCGCCGGTCGTCAACGTCTCCGGTCCGCGCTATGGTGCGGTCTGGGGGGCGGACCGCCGCCTTCTGGGGCTGAACAACATCGAACTGATCACCGACCGCCCGCTTGAGGTGAACCTGCAAGAGATCAAGTCGGTCAAACGCGCCTGGAAGGACCGGGCGCTGGTGATCAGCCTGATGGTGCCCTGCGATGAAGACTCGTGGAAGGACATCCTCAAGCGCATCGAGGATACCGAGGCCGATGGCGTGGAGCTGAACTTCGGCTGCCCGCATGGCATGGCCGAACGCGGCATGGGGTCTGCCGTGGGGCAGGTGCCCGAATACATCGAGATGGTGACACGCTGGGTCAAGAAGCACAGCCGGATGCCCTGCATCGTCAAGCTGACGCCGAACATCAGCGACATCCGCCGCCCGGCCGAGGCCGCCAAACGCGGCGGGGCGGATGCGGTGTCGCTGATCAACACGATCAACTCGATCACCAGCGTCAATCTGGATGATTTCAGCCCCGAGCCGATGATCGACGGCAAGGGCACCCATGGCGGCTATTGCGGCCCGGCGGTGAAGCCGATCGCGCTGAACATGGTGGCCGAGATTGCCCGCAACGCCGAAACCCATGGCCTGCCGATTTCGGGCATCGGCGGGGTCACCACCTGGCGCGATGCGGCGGAATTCATGGCGCTGGGGGCGGGCAACGTGCAGGTCTGCACGGCGGCGATGACCTATGGCTTCAAGATCGTGCAGGAAATGATCTCGGGCCTGTCGGACTATATGGATCGCAAGGGCTTCACCTCGACCGCAGATCTGGTGGGCCGTGCGGTGCCGAACGTGACCGACTGGCAGTATCTGAACCTGAACTATGTCACCAAGGCGCAGATCAGCCAGGCCGACTGCATCCAGTGCGGGCGCTGCTATGCCGCCTGCGAAGACACCAGCCACCAAGCCATTGCCATGTCGCCCGACCGTGTGTTCACGGTGAAGGACGAGGAATGTGTCGCCTGCAACCTGTGCGTCAACGTCTGCCCGGTCGAGAACTGCATCACCATGGTGCCCATGCAGAAGGGCGTCGTCGATCCGCGGACGGGGCGCAAGGTTGGCGATTATGCAAACTGGACGACACACCCCAACAACCCGATGTCGGTGAAGGCCGCCGAATAGGGCCACGCCCGAAGGTCCGGGCGGAAACGCCTGCCCGGACATTGGGTCAATCCCGGGCGCCCGGCCAGTCTGGCCGGGTTACGGCACGGGGTCGTTCAGCGGGTTCAGCCCGGCGGCCAGCGATGCCATGAGATAGGCGCGCTGCGCCGCCTCGGCCCGCGCCCGGGCCATTTCGATCTGGTAATTGTCTTCCGTCAGGCCGGTGGCGGCCTTGGTCGTGTCGGACGCCGGGGCAACCGGGCGCCCGGTTTCAGGGGCCGTCGCCGGTTCAGCCCGCGCGCCGCCCCGCACCGCGATGGCGGCGCTGTTTGACTGTCCTGCCGTCAGATGCGGCGATGTTCCCAACGTCAGCACCGTTGGCCGGACGGATGAGATCGGTCCCATTTCCGTCGCCTTTCCAAGGGTTGCTCCCCACTGCGCCGATCCTAGCGCGAAGGGGGCGGCCTTCCCACCGCAAAGCCCGTAAAATCCGAAGGATCAACCGGGGCTCAGCATCCGGCGGAACAGCGTGTCCAGAAAGGGGCCGGCTTCGGCAAAGGGATCATGGCCAGGCCCCAGAACGGCGCGGACCTGAAAGTCGAAGTCGGCATAATGCTGGGTCAGCGCCCAGACCGAAAAGATCAGATGCACCGGATCGACACGCGCCAGGCGGCCCTGATCCATCCAGCCTGCCAGAACGGCGGCCTTTTCATCGACCAGCGCCTTCAGATCACCCTCAAGGGCCTCGCGGATGCGGGGGCCGCCCTGAAGGATTTCATTGGCGAAAAGCCGGCTTTCGCGGGGAAAGTCGCGGGACAGGTCCAGCTTGCGCCGCACATAGGCCAGAACCTCGGTGACCGGCTCGCCCTCCGGGTTCAGCGCGCGCAGCGGATCAAGCCAGGTGTCCAGCAGGCCGGTCAGAAGGGTGCGGTGCACCTCTTCCTTCGAGGCGAAGTAGTACAGCAGGTTCGGCTTGGACAGGCCGGCGACCTCGGCGATCTGGTCCACCGTTGCGCCACGGAAGCCTTGCGCCGAAAACACGTCAAGCGCGGCTTCCAGGATGGCTTCTCGGTTCTTGCGCTGAATGCGGCTGCGCTGCACGGTCATCGGCTTTCCTTTCCGGTCCCGCATGTTAGCGCGGGTGTCGGGCGGGGGCAAATGCGGGGCTTCGGTCACAGGGACGCCAGCGCATCCTCAAGGGCCGCAACGGCCAGACGATGATCCTCCACCTGCGGCAGGCCCGAGACGGTAAGGCAGGCCACCACGCCGGTGCCCGCCACCCGGATCGGCACCGCACCGCCATGGTCGGCATAGTCGGCCATGTCCAGCCCGTGCTTGGCCAGCGTTTCGTTCTTGGCGCGGTTGCGCAGGCCGACCAGCAGCGAGGGCACCTGGAACAGCAGCGCCGTGGCCGACTTGCGCGCGACCCACAGGTCGTTCAGCGGCGCCGCGCCGGGCAGGGCGGCGTGGAACAGCACCCGGTCGGCGGTGCGGATGTCGATGACAATGGGCAGCGCCCCGGCCAGCCCGCGCCGGACCAGATCCTGCCCCAGCGCCAGCGCGACCGTTTCGTCGAAACGGGGGAAGATCAGGCGATCATAATCGGCTTCGATGGTTTCGGGCTGCATCCGGGGCGTGTCCTGTCGGTTATTTCAGCGTGACCGGCTGGGTGAAGCTGGCACGCTGGTCACTGTGCCGGTCGCGGAAGGTGAATTCCAGTTGATAGTCGCCCGCCGGGGCGTCGGTCAGGTTCACCACCAGCGTTGCGCCGAATTCGCGCGCCTTGCCGCGCGCCTGATGGGTCAGCGCCATGAAATCCGGCGCCTCGACCAGAACGCCGCCCGCCGTGTCAAGGATGCGCAGGTCAACGGCAAAACCGATCTCGAACCGGCCGTCGCCAAGGTCGCCATACCCGTAGCCTTGCGGTTCGGCATAAAGGAAGATGTCCTCGCCGCGCGCATAGACGGTATCGGGGCGGGGATCATAGACGCCGAACCCGCCCGAAGCCGCGGCGGTGGGCAGCGCCTGCCGGAAATGCAGCGGCTGCGCGGCCCAGGCGGCCTCTTGCAACTGGTCCTGCGCGGCGGTCAGGGCCGCCGCATCGCCCCCCGCGGCCGCAGCCTCCAGCGCAGCGGCGGCATCGGCCACCGGGCCGGCCTGGGCGGGCAGGGCAAGGGCAAGCGAAAGGGCGGCAAGGCTGGCAAGAGCGGGAAAACGCATGGCTGAAAATCCTGTCTGTGGCGGGCGGGCCGCCGGTTCAAAAGAAGATCAGCGTAACAGAGACGGGGCATTTGGGAAGGCCGGACTCCCGACCCTGCCCTCAGGCGCCGCTCAACCCGATGCCGCGCAGGATGATGGCCTTCACGCTGTCGGTCGCGGCCTGCCATTGCCGGTCATTCAGCGGCTTGCCGCCGTTCAGCGTTTCGATCTGGTGGCCGAAATCGGCATAGTGCTGGGTGGTGGCCCAGATCATGTACAGCAGGTGGCGCGGGTCGATGGGGGCCATCTGGCCCTGGTCGATCCAGCGGCGGATGGCGGTGATGCGGCCCTCGGTCCAGTCGCGCAGCGTGGTTTCCAGATAGTCCTGGATCACCGGCGCGCCGTGCATCACCTCGCTGGCCCAGACCTTGGACCCGAAGGGATGTTCGCGCGAGATGCGCATCTTCGCCTCGATATAGGCGCCAATGCCGCTGGCCGGGTCGGGGGCATTGTCGAAACTGTCGGCGGCACGCAGCCAGATCTGGAAGATGTCCTCGACCACACGGCGGTAAAGCTCCTCCTTGGTGGCGAAATAGTAATGCAGGTTGGCCTTGGGCAGGCCCGCCATATCGGCGATCAACTGCATGGTGGCCCCGCCGAACCCGGCCTCGGCAAACACCTTTTCCGCGGCGCGCAGGATCAACTGCTCGTTCTCGCGCCTTATATCGGTGCGACGGCTGCCCCTTGTGCGTGTTTTCTGTGCAGAGTCATCCATCGGCAGGTTGGGGAAATTTGTTGACCGGCTGGTCAGGTTGTGGTGCGCTTCGCCTTGACCATACGGTCAGGACAAGATTCGCCGCAAGCATGGTCGGAACGGGCCCGTCAGAGGCCCCGCGACAGGGAGACGCCAGATGGCCGCACCAGGTGAGAACCTGAAGATCAATTCCGCACGGCTGTGGGACAGCCTCATGGAAATGGCCCTGATCGGCCCCGGCATCGCGGGGGGATGCAACCGCCAGACCCTGACCGATGCCGACAGCGAGGGCCGCCACCTGTTCCAGCGCTGGTGTCAGGCGGCGGGCATGACCATGGGCGTGGACAGCATGGGCAACATGTTCGCCACCCGTCCCGGCACCGACCCCGACGCCCTGCCGGTCTATATGGGCAGCCATCTGGACACCCAGCCCACGGGCGGGAAATACGATGGCGTTCTGGGTGTTCTGGGCGCGCTTGAGGCGGTGCGGACGATGAACGATCTGGGCATCCGCACCCGGCATCCGGTTGCCATCGTGAACTGGACGAACGAGGAAGGCGCCCGCTTCGCGCCCGCCATGCTGGCCAGCGGCGTTTTCGCCGGCATCCATACCGAAGACTATGCCAAGGCCCGCCGCGATCTGGACGGCAAGGTCTTTGGCGAGGAACTGGCCCGCATCGGCTGGGTGGGCGAGGAAAAGGTCGGCGCGCGCAAGATGCACGCCTATTTCGAGCTGCACATCGAACAGGGCCCGATCCTTGAGGCCGAAGGCAAGGACATCGGCGTCGTCACCCATTGCCAGGGGCTGTGGTGGCTGGAATTCACCCTCACCGGCCGCGAGGCGCATACCGGCAGCACGCCGATGAACCTGCGGGTGAACGCCGGCCTTGCCATGGCGCGCATCTTCGAAATGGTGCAGGCCGTGGCGATGGAGAACCAGCCCAATGCCGTGGGCGGGGTGGGGCAGGTGACCTTTGCCCCGAACAGCCGCAACGTGCTGCCGGGCAAGGTGGTGTTCACCGTGGACATCCGCACCGTCGATCAGGCCAAGCTGGATCGGATGCGCGCGAAGATCGAGGCCGAGGCGGCGGCGATCTGCGAGGCGTTGGGTGTAGGCTGCGCGGTCGAGGCGGTGGGCCATTTCGACCCCGTGACCTTTACCCCCGATCTGGTGACGAAGGTCCGGTCTGCGGCGGAAAAGCTGGGCTACAGCCACATGGACATCGTATCTGGCGCGGGGCATGACGCCTGCTGGACGGCCCGCGTCGCCCCAACCACCATGATCATGTGCCCCTGCGTGGGCGGCCTCAGCCATAACGAGGCCGAGACCATCTTCCCGGAATGGGCCGCCGCTGGGGCGGACGTGCTGCTTCATGCGGTGCTGGACACGGCAGAGGTGATTGCGTGACGGAGGCGCCGGGGGCCGTCTGCCCCCGGACCCCCGAGGGTATTTGAGCCAACTGGAAGCAGGCTGCGGCCTGTTGGGGAGCGGGAAATGAGCACTGTCATCAAGAACGGCACCATCGTCACCGCCGATCTGACCTACAAATCCGATGTGCTGGTCGAGGATGGCCAGATCATCGCCATCGGCCACGGGCTGAAGGGCGATACGGTGCTGGATGCGACGGGCTGCTATGTCATGCCGGGCGGGATCGACCCGCATACGCATCTGGAAATGCCCTTCATGGGCACCTATTCGGCCGATGATTTCGACAGCGGCACCCGCGCGGCGCTGGCGGGGGGCACCACGATGGTGGTGGATTTCGCGCTGCCGTCGCCGGGGCAAGGGCTGCTGGACGCGCTGAAGATCTGGGACAACAAGACCGCCCGGGCGCATTGCGACTACAGCTTCCACATGGCGGTGACATGGTGGGGCGAGCAGGTCTTTGACGAGATGAAGGCCGTGACCGAGCGCGGAATCAACACCTTCAAGCACTTCATGGCCTACAAGGGGGCCCTGATGGTGAACGATGACGAGATGTTCGCCAGCTTCCGCCGCTGTGCCGAACTTGGGGCGATTCCGTTGGTCCATGCCGAGAACGGCGATCTGGTGGCGGAAATGTCGGCCAAGCTGCTGGCCGAGGGCAATACCGGCCCCGAGGCCCATGCCTACAGCCGCCCCAGCCAGGTGGAAGGCGAGGCGACCAACCGCGCGATCATGATCGCGGATATGGCGGGCGTACCGCTGTACGTCGTGCATACGTCGTGCGAAGAGGCACACGAGGCGATCCGCCGGGCAAAGATGAACGGCAAGCGGGTCTGGGGCGAGCCGCTGATCCAGCACCTGACGCTGGACGAGAGCGAATACTTCAACCCCGACTGGGACCATGCCGCGCGGCGGGTGATGAGCCCGCCTTTCCGCGACAAGCGCCATCAGGACAGCCTTTGGGCGGGGCTTGCCAGCGGCACGCTGTCCTGCGTCGCCACCGACCATTGCGCCTTTACCACCGAACAGAAGCGGTTCGGCGTCGGCAACTTCACCAAGATCCCGAACGGCACCGGCGGGCTTGAGGACCGGATGCCGATGCTGTGGACCTATGGCGTGAACACCGGGCGGATCACGATGAACGAATTCGTCGCCGTCACCTCGACCAATATCGCCAAGATCATGAACTGCTACCCGAAGAAGGGCGCGGTTCTGGTGGGGGCGGACGCCGATCTGGTGGTCTGGGACCCCGAGAAGGAAAAGACCATCAGCGCCAAAGCCCAGCAATCGGCCATCGACTACAATGTGTTCGAGGGCAAGACGGTCAAGGGCCTGCCGCGCTATGTGATGAGCCGGGGCCATGTGGCGGTGACGGACGGCGCGCTGACCAGTGTCGAGGGGCATGGCAAGTTCGTCGCCCGCGCGCCGGGCACCCCGGTCGGCAAGGCGCTGTCCACCTGGAAGGCGCTGACCAACCCGCGGCCGGTGGCGCGCGCGGGTATTCCGGCAAGCGGGGTATGATGGCGACGCTGGCCGAACAGGCCGGGATCGACGGGCGGCTGACGGCGGCGGTCGCGGCGTGGGTCATGTATCGGGACAGGGCGGCCGGGGCCGTTGGGGGACAGGAATGAAGGATACCATCAACCTCGGCCAGCCGGTGATTGCGGCGCAGGGGCTGAATCTGGTCTTCCAGACCAATGACGGGCCGGTTCACGCGTTGAAGGACGTGGACCTGACCATCGGCAAGGGCGAATTCGTCAGCTTCATCGGCCCCTCGGGCTGTGGCAAGACCACCTTCCTGCGCTGCATCGCGGCGCTGGAACATCCGACCGGCGGCAGCCTGACCGTGAATGGCATGACCCCCGACGAGGCGCGGCGCAAGCGGGCCTATGGCTATGTGTTCCAGGCGGCGGGGCTGTATCCGTGGCGCACCATCGCCGGCAATATCAAGCTGCCGCTGGAGATCATGGGCTTCCCCCGGGCCGAACAGGAAGCCCGGGTCGAACGGGTGCTGGATCTGGTCGACCTGAAGGGTTTTGGCAAGAAATTCCCCTGGCAATTGTCGGGCGGGATGCAGCAACGCGCCAGCATCGCCCGCGCGCTGGCCTTTGATGCCGACATCCTGCTGATGGACGAACCCTTCGGCGCGCTGGACGAGATCGTCCGCGACCGGCTGAACGAAGAGCTGCTCAAGCTCTGGGCGCGGACCGGCAAGACCATCGGCTTCGTCACCCATTCCATTCCCGAGGCGGTCTATCTGTCCACCAAGATCGTGGTCATGTCGCCGCGTCCGGGCCGCATCACCGATGTGATCGACAGCCCCTTGCCAAGGGAGCGGCCGCTGGACATCCGCGATACGCCCGAATTCATTGCCATCGCGCATCGGGTGCGCGAAGGGCTGCGCGCGGGCCATTCCTATGACTGACCGCGGGGGCCGGGCATGAACCGCGTGTTGCCGATCCTGACGGTTGTCGCGGCCATCGTGGTGCTGTGGTATGGCGCGGCGGTGGCGATGAACCGGGCCTGGGTTCTGGATCAGGCCGCGCGGGCGGGGACCGAACCGCCCGCCTTCGGCCAGATGGTCGTCGCCACCATGACACAGGAACGCCCCGTGCTGCCCGCGCCGCATCAGGTGGTGGCCGAGCTGTGGAAGGGCGTCGCCGGGCAGGCGATCACCTCGAAGCGCAGTCTGGTCTATCACGGCTGGATCACCCTGTCGGCCACGCTTCTGGGCTTTGCCATCGGCACGGCGGCGGGCATCGCGCTGGCGGTGGGCATCGTCCATAACCGCGCCATGGACATGAGCGTGCTGCCCTGGGCGATTGCCAGCCAGACCATCCCGATCCTGGCCATCGCGCCGATGTTCATCGTGGTGATGAACAGCATGGGGGTGCAGGGGCTGGTGCCCAAGGCCATCATCTCGGCCTATCTGTCGTTCTTCCCGGTGGTGGTGGGCATGGTCAAGGGGTTGCGCGCGCCCGATGCGATGCAGCTTGACCTGCTGCGCACCTATAACGCCGGGGGCGCGGCGGTGCTGGGCAAGCTGCGGCTGCCGGCCTCGATGCCCTATCTTTTCGCCTCGCTCAAGGTCGGGGCGGCGGCGGCCCTGGTGGGGGCCATCGTGGGCGAACTGCCGACCGGCGCCGTGGCGGGGCTTGGCGCGCGGCTTTTGTCGGGCAGCTATTATGGCCAGACCATCCAGATCTGGGCGGCGCTGTTCGCGGCGGCCATCGTGGCGGCCGGGCTGGTGGCGGTGATCGGGCTGGTCGAGCGGGTGACGCTGCGGCGGATGGGGATGGCACGATGAAGAACGCTTCGGCCTTCGACTGGACCCTGACGGGGATCGTCATCGCCGCGCTTGTCGCGGGCTGGATTTATGATCCCCGGCTGGGCACGGTCCTGTCGATCTGGCTGGGCGCCTGGGCGGTCAACGCGATGATCGCGCGGGGCAGGGGCCCCTTGCCGCGCTGGCTGGTGCCGGCGCTGTTCGGGGTGACGCTGCTGGTGCTGTGGGAACTGGTGGTGCGGCTCTTCGCCGTGTCTCCGGTCATTCTGCCCGCGCCTTCGGCGATTGCCGCGCGGATTGCGGGCAGCGGCCCCACGCTCTGGGCCGATTTCGTGCAGACCGGCCTGAAAGGCGCGCTGACCGGCTGGCTGATCGGCTGCGCCGCCGCCGTGGCGGCAGCCATCGCGGTGGACCGCAGCCCCTTCCTGCAACGCGGCCTGCTGCCGGTGGGCAATTTCGTGGCCGCGCTGCCCATCGTGGGCATCGCGCCGATCATGGTGATGTGGTTCGGCTTCGACTGGCAGTCCAAGGCCGCCGTCGTGGTGGTCATGGTGTTCTTCCCGGTGCTGGTGAACATGGTTGCGGGCCTGAAGGCGACCGATGCCATGCAGCGCGACCAGATGGCCACCTGGCACGCCAGCTATTGGCAGACGCTGTGGAAACTGCGGTTCCCCGCGGCGCTGCCCTTCCTGTTCAACGGGCTGAAGATCGCCACCACGCTGGCGCTGATCGGCGCCATCGTTGCCGAGTTCTTCGGCAGCCCCATCGTTGGCATGGGGTTCCGCATCAACGCCTCGATCGGGCAGCTTGCGCTGGACATGATCTGGGCCGAGATTGCCGTTGCCGCGGTTGCCGGATCGGCCTTCTATGGGCTGGTCGCACAGATCGAGAAGCGGGTGACCTTCTGGCACCCGTCACAGCGTCGTCAATGAAAATGGGCCGCAAGACAGGCCTGCAACAGGAGAGGAAGCCATGAAGAAAGTGATGACGGGGACGTTGCTTGCCGGGCTGCTGGCGGCGGGCGGGGCCTGGGCCGAGGATGTGACCCTGCAGTTGAAATGGGTCACGCAGGCCCAGTTCGCCGGCTATTATGTGGCCAAGGACAAGGGTTTTTATGAAGAAGAAGGCCTGAACGTCACCATCCTGCCGGGCGGCCCCGATGTGGCCCCGACCCAGGTGATCGCCGGCGGCGGTGCCGATGTGGTGGTGGACTGGATGCCGTCCGCCCTGGCTGCCCGCGAAAAGGGGCTGGCGCTGGTGAACATCGCCCAGCCGTTCAAGTCGTCGGGGATGCAGCTTACCTGTCTCAAGGAATCGGGCGTGACGACGCCGGCCGATTTCAAGGGCAAGACGCTGGGCGTCTGGTTCGGCGGCAACGAATATCCGTTCCTGAACTGGATGGGCAAGCTCGGCCTGAAGACCGACGGTTCGCCCGATGGCGTGACGGTGCTGAAGCAGGGCTTCAACGTCGATCCGCTGCTGCAAAAGCAGGCCGCCTGCATCTCGACCATGACCTATAACGAATACTGGCAGGTCATCGACGCCGGCATCACGCCCGAGCAACTGGTGAACTTCAACTACACCACCGAAGGCGTGGCGACGCTGGAAGACGGGCTTTACGTCATGGAAGACAAGCTGTCGGATGCGGCCTTCCAGGACAAGATGGTCAAGTTCGTCCGCGCTTCGATGAAGGGCTGGAAATGGGCGGAAGAGAACCCCGACGAAGCCGCCATGATCGTGCTGGAAAATGACGAGACCGGCGCCCAGACCGAAGCGCATCAGAAGCGCATGATGGGCGAGGTGGCCAAGCTGACCGCCGGGTCGAACGGCGCGCTGGACGAGGCCGATTATCAGCGCACCGTCGATGCGCTGATGTCGGGCGGGTCGGATGCCGTCATCACCAAGGCGCCGGAAGGGGCCTGGACCCACGCGATCACCGACAAGGCGCTGCAATAACCGCAGCGGCCTGACCGGACAGCCGCGCCCGGGGGCAACCCCGGGCGCGTTTGCGTTTGCTCAGGCGTTCTTAACCTGTGCCCGCCAGACTGCCGCGCAGTGGCGGGGCGGGCACATGCAGGGCGGCATCTGGCGGATCGGTCTGGGCGTTCTTCTTGGCGCGGCGCTGTTGGCGGGGCTGTTCGTGCTGGTCTGGCGCGATGGGCAGCGCGCGCCACCCGCCTGGCTGCGCGGCCTGCCGGGCCCCGAGGCCGAGGCGGCGTTCTGCCTTGCCGTGGCCGAACGCATCGACGACCGCAGCCGCGGGGCCGATGCCCGGCTGGCGCGGTTCCTGGATGAGCAGATCCTGTTCTGGCGCGGGCCTGCCGGCAGCGCGCTGGGCGCGGGACGCGCCGCGCTGGCAGCTGAAACCGCCGATCCGACCCGGCCCGAGGGTCGGGCGCTGTTTCTGGCCTTGCAGGATTGCGCCTGGCGGGCGCTGTCCTTCTACGGCCATCGCTTCCCCTCGATGGAGGAGGGTGGCTTGTAAAGCCCGTGTCAATTTGACAAACCTTTTACAGGAGGGGCCGCGCCATGCCGATGACCGCCTTGACCGGAACACGGTTGCGCGAACGCCGGCTTGCCGCCGGGTTGCGGCAGGCCGATCTGGCCGAACGCGCGGCAATTTCGCCGTCCTACCTGAACCTGATCGAACACAACCGCCGCAACGTGACGCCCGAGGTGCTGGCCCGGCTGGCCGCGGCGCTTGGGATCGAACCGCAGGCGCTGGCCGAAGCCTCGGCCGGGGCGCTGCTGGACGACCTGCGCTCTGCCGCCGCCGCCTTGCCCGCCGCCGAGGCCGAGGTGGCGCGGGCCGAGGATTTCGCCGGTCGCTTCCCCGGCTGGGCGGCGCTGACCGCCGCGCTGCATGGCCGCAGCGTGGCGTTGGAGCGCGCGGTTGCCGCGCTGAATGACCGTCTCAGCCATGACCCGCACCTGTCGGCGGCCCTGCATGAACTGTTGTCGGCGCTGGCCGGGGTGCGCGCCACCGCCGCCATCCTGGCCGAAACGCCCGACCTTGCCGCCGACTGGCGCGACAGGTTCCACCGCAACCTTTATCAGGACAGCGAACGTCTGGCCGAGGGGGCCGAGGCGCTGGTGGCCTATCTGGACCGATCGGAAGCCGCCGCCGACGAAGGCGTGACCGCCCCGCAGGATGAGGTGGAACTGTGGCTGGCGGCGCGCGGCTGGCACCTGCCAGAAGTGGAAGGCGGCGATCCCGCCGCGCTGGGGCCGGAGCTGGAGGCGCTGGCCTCGGGCGCGGCGCGGGTGCTGGCGCGGGCGCATGTGACGCAAGCGGCGGAAGATGCCGCCGCCCTGCCGCAGCCCGCCTTTGCCCAGGCGCTGGCCGAGGATGGCCCCGATCCGGCCCGCCTTGCCGCCCGCTTTGGCTGCGGCCTGCTGGCGGCGATGCGGCGGATTGCGCTGCTGCCCGGTGCCAAGGCGGGGCTGGTCACCTGCGATGCCTCGGGCACGCTGTTGTTTCGCAAACCGGCTGACGGCTTCGCGCTGCCCCGCTTTGGCGCGGCCTGTCCGCTGTGGCCGCTTTATGCCGCCCTTGGCCGCCCCGGCGCCCCGGTCGAGGCGCTGGTTGCGCCGCCTGGCCCCGACGGGCAGGTGTTCCGCTGTCTGGCCTTTGCCGAAACCCGCCTGCCGCTGGGCTTTGCCGGGCCGGAGCTACGGCTGGCGGCGATGCTGATCCTGCCAGACCCGGCGCCGCGGGGCACGCGCGCGGTTCTGCCCGTTGGCCCCACCTGCCGCATCTGCCCGCGCGGCGGCTGTCCGGCCCGCCGCGAACCTTCGATCCTGGGCGAAGCGGCGGCCTGATCTTTTGCCGTCTCAGCTTTTGACAGGGGGTTTTGACAGGGGGCGGCTTTCCGCCGATACTGGCCGCCTGTTCCGCCGGGTGCGGGGGAACACGGGGGGAGAATCGCACCGCATGGGCCAGCATGTCCTGCTGATCGAGGACGAGCCGAACATTGCCGAAGCCATCGGCTTCATCCTGTCACGCGACGGCTGGCAGGTGACCCATCTTTCCACAGGGACCGGGGCCGCCGCCACGGCGCAGCGCATCACCCCGGACCTGATCATCCTTGACCACATGCTGCCCGATCTGTCGGGGCTGGAGGTGCTGGCGGCGCTGCGGGGCGACCCGTCCACCGCCGCCACGCCGGTGCTGATGCTGACCGCCCGTGGCCAGAGCCGCGACCGCGAGGCCGCCGCCCGCGCCGGGGCCGACAGTTTCATGGCCAAGCCCTTTGCCAATGCCGAGATTCTGGCCGAGGTGCGCGCCCTGGCCGGACGTGCCCCCGTGGCGCGGGGCTGAGATGAAAATCCCCCGGCGCCCGATGTTTCTGGGGCGCATCCCCTATCGCCGCCGCCGCCTGCGCGATGCGGCGCGTCTGTTGCCGCTGTTCGGCCTGTTCTTCCTGCTGCTGCCATTGCTCTGGTCGCCGCCCGGCAACGAAGGGCGGCGGTTTTCCGGCGATCTGGTCTATCTGTTCGGCCTGTGGGTGGGCATGATCGTGCTGGCCGCCGCCATTGCCCCCGGCCTGTCGCGCCGCGATGGCGAACCGGACGAGGACGAGGACTGACAGGATGCCCTTCAACCTGCTGGTCCTGGCCTGCATCACCTATGTCATCCTGCTGTTCCTGGTGGCCTTTCTGGTGGAAAGCCGGGCGCGGCGCGGGCGGCTGGGCTGGCTGCGCAGCCCGCTGGTCTATACGCTGTCGCTGTCGATCTACTGCACGGCCTGGACGTTCTATGGCGCGGTCGGTTACGCGGCCCGCTCCGGGCTGGAGTATCTGACCATCTACTTCGGCCCGACGCTGGTGTTCATCGGCTGGTGGTGGGTGCTGCGCAAGCTGGTGCGGATCGGCCGGCAGCACCGGGTAACCTCCATCGCAGACCTGATCTCGGCCCGCTTCGGCAAGTCGAACCTGCTGGGCGTGATCGTCACGCTGATGGCGGTGGTGGCGACCACGCCCTATATCGCGCTGCAACTGCAATCGGTGGTGCTGTCCTTTGGCGTCTTTGCCGAACACGCGCCCGACGGATCGGCGCCGCTGGGGGCGGACCCCACGGCCATCTGGGTGGCGGCGGGGCTGGCGCTGTTCACCATCCTGTTCGGCACCCGCAATCTGGACGCCAAGGAACAGCACCACGGCATCGTCACCGCCATCGCGGTCGAGGCGGTGGTCAAGCTCTTCGCGCTGATCGCGGTGGGCATCTTCGTGGTCTGGGGGCTGGCGGGCGGCGTCTCGGGCATGATGCAGCGCATCGACGCCTCGGCCATCACCGGCTGGGCCATGAACCCCGGCCGCTGGACCGGGCTGATCCTGCTGGCGGGCGTGGCGGTGATCTGCCTGCCGCGCATGTTCCACGTTCTGGTGGTGGAAAACTACGACGAAGGCCACCTGGCCCGCGCAAGCTGGGCCTTTCCCGCCTATCTGATGCTGATGAGCCTGTTCATCGTGCCCATCGCCGTGATGGGGATGGAGCGGCTTCCCGCCGGATCGAACCCCGACATGTTCGTCCTGACCCTGCCCCTGACCGAAGGTCAGGGCGCGCTGGCGATGCTGGCCTTTCTGGGCGGGTTTTCCTCGGCCACCTCGATGGTGATCGTCGAGGCGATCGCGCTGGCCACCATGGTGTCGAACCACATCGTCCTGCCGGTCTGGCTGCGGCTGCGCCCGGCGGGGGCCATCTCCGAAGACGTGCGGGCGGTGGTGCTGAACGCGCGGCGGGTGTCCATCGGTGTCGTGCTGGCGATGGGCTATGGCTATTACCATGTGTCGGGCGGCTCGGCCGCGCTGGCCTCGATCGGGCTGATCGCCTTTGCCGGGGTGGCGCAGTTCCTGCCGGCGATGATCGGCGGCATCTTCTGGCGCGGCGCCACCCGGGTTGGCGCCATTGCCGGGCTGATCGTGGGCTTTGCCGTCTGGGCCTATGCGCTGTTCCTGCCATCCTTCGGCCCCGATGCGGTGTTTCCGGCGGGTCTTCTGGCCGATGGTCCCGCCGGCATCGGCTGGCTGCGGCCGCAGGCGCTGTTCGGCAGCGACGGGATGGACCCGCTGATCCACGCGCTGTTCTGGTCGCTGTTCCTGAACGGCACCGCCTTCTTCCTGGGGTCGGTCGTCACCTTCCCCGGCCCGGTGGAACGCTTGCAGGGGGCGGCCTTCGTCAATGTCTTCGAAGGCCCGCTGCGCCCGCGCGGCCTGGGCGGCGGCCATGTCGAACCCGAGGCGCTGCTGGTCATGGCGCAGCACATCCTGGGCGACGAAGCCGCCCAGACCTTGTTTGAAGAGGCCGCCCGCGCGCAGGGCAAGCGCCAGTCGATCCTGCCCGACCCGACGCCCGCATTCGTGTCGGATCTTGAACAGCGGCTGTCCGGTTCGGTCGGGGCGGCCACGGCCCATGCGATGATCGCCAATGTCACCGGGCAGGGCACGGTCACGGTGGATGACCTGATGACGGTGGCGCGCGAAAGCGCGCAACTGATGGAATATTCCGCCCAACTGGAAAACCAGCGTGAGGAACTGGCCCGCACCGCCACCGCCTTGCGCGAGGCGAATGACAAGCTGACCCAGCTTTCGGTGCAGAAGGACGCCTTCCTGAGCCAGATCAGCCATGAACTGCGCACGCCGATGACCTCGATCCGGGCGTTTTCCGAGATCTTGGCCGAGGGTGACCTGCCGCCCGCGATGGTGGCGCGCAGCGGCCGCATCATTCAGGACGAATCGCGCCGCCTGACCCGGTTGCTGGATGATCTTCTGGACCTGTCGGTGCTGGAAAGCGGCAAGGTGCAACTGACGCTGGGCCTGGCCAACCTGCGCGAGATGATCGACCGTTCGATCCAGGCGGCGGAACAGGTCAAGCCCGAGACCCGCTTCGTGATCCTGCGCGATCTGGCGGCGGAAAGCCTGTTCCTGCGCACCGATGCCGACCGGCTGACGCAGGTCTTCATCAACCTCATCTCGAACGCGCGGAAATACTGCGATGCGCCGCAGCCGGAAATCCGCATCGCGGTCAAGATGAAGGCGGGCCGGGTGCGGATCGACATTGCCGACAACGGCAGCGGAATTCCCAAGGATGCGCAGGGTCTGATCTTTGAAAAGTTCGGCCGTCTGCCGGGCGAGATGCGGGCCAAGGGCGCTGGGCTTGGTCTGGCGATCTGCCGCGAGATCGTGGCCAATCTGGGCGGCACCATCGCCTATCTGCCGGGGCAGGGCGGGGCGGCCTTCCGCATTGTCCTGCCGCTGCGGCTTGAGGCGAAAGCCGCTTAACCCATTCCTAACGGCGGTGGGGATAACCTGCCGGGGATCGGGGCCGCGCGGGTGGGCCCCGCCTTGCTGGGATTGGCCCATGAATGACATCCTGCGCCGCAAGGTGACCAGCGGCAGCGCCGCCGAAGGCAGCCCCGGCGCCGATCATGGCTGGCGGCTGGCCTTCGCCCGCGCCGCGCGCGATGGCGTAGGCCTGCTCTTGACCGTGACCGATCTGCAGATCGCCCGGCGCGGTCTGGCCGAACTGCTGGACCTGCCGCCCGACCGCGCGCTGATCGCGCTGCTGGACGGGCCGGCCGGCGGGCTGGGGCTGATCGCGCTGTCGCCCGACCTGACCGCCGCCCTGATCGAACGGCAGACCATCGGCCGCGTCGCGCCCCAGTCCCCCGCGCCGCGCCGCCCGACCCGCACCGATGCCGCCATGGTGACCGGCGTGATCGACCGCGCCCTGATCGAGCTTGAGGCGCTTCTGGCCGATGAGGCCGATCTGCTGTGGGCCGGCGGCTTTCGCTATGCCTCGTTCCTGGAAGACCCGCGCCCGCTGGGCCTGCTGCTGGAGGATCAGCCCTATCGCGTGCTGCAGCTTGCGGTCAGCATGGCGGACGGGGCGCGCAGCGGCCATTTGCTGCTGGCATTGCCCGCCGAAGGCCGCGGCCGCCTGCCGGGCGGGGTGCCGGCCGATGGCCCCGCCGGCGAGACGCCCCCCGAAGGCGCCACCGCCTTTGCGCAGGGCCTGGCCGAAGCGGTTTCAGGGGCCGGGGTCACGCTGGATGCGGTGATCGCCCGGCTGTCGCTGCCCCTGTCGGCGGTGACGGGCCTTGCCCCCGGCCTTGTGCTGCCGCTGCCCGAGGCCGCGCTGGACCGGATCGCGCTGCAAGGGGGCGATGGCCGGTCGGTCGCGCGCGCCACGCTGGGCCAGCATCGCGGCCAGCGCGCCCTGCGTCTGGCCGCGCCCGAGGCCGGGCAGGGCGCCGTGGCCGTGATTCCGCCGCCCGGACAGCGCCCGCAGGACCGGCCGGCGGTCAATGGTCCGGCCTTCGGCGACGGTGCCGATCCGGCCTTTCTGGCAACGGGTTAGCGGGTCAGCCCGCCGCGCCGCGCTGGGCGGCCAGCGCCTCGATCTGGCCGCGCAGGGGTTCAAGGTTGTAGCCGAACCGGGCCGGAACCCCGATCAGCTCATCCGCGGGGCGGCTGCCGGCCTGCGTCAGCGCCCAGACCACCGAACAGCGGTTGCCGCTGGCGCAATAGGCAAAGACCGGCCCGGTGGCCGCCGCCATGGCCTGCGCCTGCGCGGTGACATTCTCCATCGTCAGCGCCCCGCCGATCACCGGGTTTGCGACGAAGGTCAGCCCCAGCGCCTCGGCGGCGCGGCGCATTTCGGCGGTGTGCAGATGGGGCGGGATCTCGCCATCGGGGCGGTTGTCGATCACCATCACATAGCCGGCGGCCTTGATCGCCGGCAGGTCCGACGGTTCGATCTGCGGCGAGACGGCATAGCCGGGCGTCAACGGGCGAATATCCATGGGGGCGATCCTTCGGCAAAGGCGGGCGGGACAGGCGGGCGCAGCGACCTTAGCCCCGCGCCGCGGCCAGCGGAAGCCCCGCCGTCACAGCCCGTTGATCGGCACCTTGAGATAGCTTTTGCCGTTCTCCTCGGGCTCGGGCATCTGGCCGGCGCGCATGTTCACCTGCAAGGACGGGATGATCAGCCGCGGCATGGCCAGCGTGGCATCGCGCGCCTGCCGCAGCGCGATGAAATCTTCGCGCGACTTGCCGGCCCCGATATGGCGGTTCAGCCGCTTCTGGTCGCCCACCGTGGTTTCCCAGGCATAGTGATCGCGCCCCTCGGCCTTGTAGTCATGGCCGACGAAGATCCGCGTCTGTTCGGGCAGGGACAGGATCTTCTGGATCGACTCCCACATGGTTTCGGCGCTGCCACCGGGAAAATCGCAGCGGGCGGTGCCGAAATCGGGCATGAAAAGGGTGTCGCCGACAAAGGCCGCGTCGCCGATGACATAGGTCAGGCAGGCCGGGGTATGGCCGGGCGTGTGCAGCACATTGGCTCGCATCTGCCCGATCATCAGGCTGTCGCCATCGCGGAACAGCCGGTCGAACTGGCTGCCGTCGCGCTGGAACCGGGTGCCTTCGTTGAAGATCTTGCCAAAGGTCTCCTGCACCACGGTGATGCGGTCGCCAATGCCGATCTGTCCGCCCAGCCGTTCCTGGATATAGGGCGCGGCCGACAGGTGGTCGGCGTGGACATGGGTTTCCAGCACCCATTCAAGGGCAAGGTCATTGTCGCGGATGAAGGCGATCACCGCATCGGCGGACCGGGTGTCGGTGCGCCCCGAGGCATAGTCGAAATCCAGCACGGAATCGATCACCGCACAGGCGCGGCCTTCGGGGTCGCGCACCAGATAGGTGATCGTGTTGGTGGCTTCGTCGAAGAAGGCGTGAACCGCTGGCGACATGCTGCTATCCTGACTTTGTGTTCTGACAGTCTAGGGAAAATCCCGCCCGGTTTCCAGCGGGGGCCGCCGGGCCACGGTTTCCGGCATTGACCTGCGTCAAGGCGAAAGACCCGGCCAAGGCGCAGGATTTCGCGGCAAGGGAAGGAGCCCAGAATGACCAAAGCCGCAGACCCCGGCATCGCCGCCCGCAAGGCCGTGATGGAGGCCCGCCTTGCCGATCTCAGGGCCCGCCTTGCCGCGATTGAGACCGAGCTGGATTCCCATGTCGAGCGCGACTGGGAAGAAGCCGCGGTCGAGCGCGAGGGCGATGAGGTTCTTGAGGCCGCTGGGGCCTCGGGGCAGGCGGAAATCCGCAGGATCGAGGCGGCGCTTCAGCGCATCGAAGAAGGCGAATACGGCTATTGCGCGAAATGCGGGGCCGAGATCGCCGCCGAGCGTCTGGATGTCGTGCCGTTCACACCGTTTTGCCGTAGCTGCGCCCCCTGACCCGGACGCGTGGCGCATGGGAGGAGGAGCGACCATGACCACCGGAAAAGACCAGGACCCGATCACCCGGCTTGCCGAGGATAGCCTTGACCTTGCGGCGGCGGGGCAGAAAGCCATGATGGATGTGCTGACCGCCGAGATGCGTCTGTTGGCGGCACTGGTGCCGTCCGCACCGCCCGAGGCGCCCGCGACCGGCGATGACGAGGCCCGGCGCCGGGCCGAAGACGCTGCGATCGAGGATGGGTTCGACAACATGCCGGTCTGACATTGCCGGTCTGAAACCGCCGCCGCGCATGGCAACGGGTTGCCAAGAGCCTGTGCTTTCAGGTTAAGTCCTTGTGGAAAGGCCGAACCCGGCCCCGGGGAGCCGTATGACGGAAGCTGAACCTGCGCTGGTTCGCGAGGAAATTTCTGGCGACGTGCTGGTGCTGTCAATCGACAACCCGCCGGCCAACGACCTGTCTCCGCCGGTCCGGGCGGCGCTGTTGCGCGGGCTGACCGGGGCAGGGGCCGGTCGTGCCGTGGTGATCCGGGCCGAAGGCCGCAACTTCTCGGCCACGACCGCGCTGGACTGCGCCAGCGATGAGAGCGCCCGCCCAACCCTGGGCGAACTGTGCGCCGCGGTTGACCGGCATCCGCAGGCGGTGGTGATGGCCCTGAACGGGCTGGTGATCGGCGCGGCGGCGGAACTGGCGCTGGCGGCACATGTCCGTGTGGCAAGTCCGCTGACCCGTCTTGCCTTTGCCGACGTGGGCCTGGGCCTTGTGCCCGGCGCCGGCACAACCCAGCGGCTGCCCCGCCTTGTGGGCACCATCGAGGCCATCGCGCTGTTGCTGCGCGGCCGTCCGGCAACGGCGACCGAGGCGCTGGAGATCGGGCTGGTTGACCGGGTGGTGGACAGTGCGCTTGAGGCGGCAGCCGTGGCGCAGGGGGCCGCGATGCCCGGCCCGCGCCCGACCGCGCTGCGCCATGACCGCCAGTCCGACCCGCAGACCCATGCCGCCGCCATTGCCGCCGCCCGCGCCGAGGCGCTGCGTGGCGTGCTGCCCGCCCCGAAGCGGATCATCGACTGCGTCGAGGCCTCGCTTTACCTGCCCTTCGAGGCCGGCTTGGCGATGGAGGCCGTGGCCCGCGAAGACCTGGCCGCCACGCCCGAGGCGCAGGGCCTGATGGCCGTTGCCCGGGCCGAACGCCATGCCGCGCGCCTGCCGGCGGCGGTGGCGAAGGTGCGGCCGCGCGAAATCACCCATCTGGGCCTGTCCGGCGGCGCGCCGCAATTCGCGACGCTGGCGCTGATGGCGCTGGGGCAGGGGATGCGCGTCAGTTGGTTCGATGCCGACGCCGCCCGTCTGGACCGTGCGCAAGACTGGATCGCCGCGCGGCAGGATGAGGAAATCCGTCTCCGCCGGCTGACGCCCCTGCAGCGCGATGCTGACCGGTCCCGCCTGTTTCCGCTTGTCGATGCGGCGTCGCTGGCGTCGGCGCGGCTGGTCATCCATGCGCAGGCCGATGCCGATTTCGCCCGCCTTGCCGCCCGTGGCCCCTCTGTTCCGCAGCTTGTGCTGGGCGGGGCCGAGGGCGCGCTGGGGCTGGCCCTGTCGCCTTCGGCCCGCAGTTGCGAACTGGCCGTGCCGCCCGACGCCCCGCCCGGCCCCGTGGCCGCGACCGTGCTGCTGCTGCGCCGGCTTGGCCTGTCTCCGGTGCTGGTGAACGGGCTGCCCGTGGTGGGGCGGCGCGTGTCGGGGGCGGGCCGGGCGGCGCTGGCCCGGCTGCTGGCACTGGGCGTTCCGCGCGACAGCATCGCCGCCGCTCTGGATGAATTCGGCCAGGCCACCCCGGCGCTGGCCGATCCCGACCCGGCCCCTGTTGCCGCGCGCGCCATGCCCCGGCCCGAAATCCTGCGGCGCTGGCTGGCCGCCATGGCGAATGAAGGCCTGCGCCTGCTGGACGCCGGCGTTGCGCGCTGCCCGTCGGACATTGACTGGCTCATGGTGGCCGGCCACGGGATGCCGCGCTGGCGCGGCGGGCCGATGTATCAGGCGTCTCTTCGGGGCCTTCTGGTGTTGCGGGCCGACCTGCAGCACTGGCGCGACGATGATCCCCTCTGGGCGCCGCATCCGCTGATCGACCATCTGATCGCCGAAGGCCTGTCGTTGTCAGACCTGAACCGGGCAGAGCTGAACGGGGCAGACTGAGCTTGCGCGGCTCAGCGCAGGAAAAGCCCGGTCACCACCAGCATCAGCCCCAGCGCCGACAGCGCCAGCGCGCCCATGTTGATGACGACCACGCGCTGCAACTCGGCCCGCATCGCGTCATCCGTCAGGCCGGCGCGGCGGGCCTTCAGGGCGCGCAGCACGCAATAGACAAGGCCCGCGATGCCGCAAAGGGAAACCAGCGCGCCTGCCCAGACCAGCATCTGCATTGTCGTTCCTTCCTGCGGTTGCGGCGCCCCTTGGCTAACGGCTGCGCACCGCCCGCGCAAGTCTGATGAGGGGGGTTGAATCGCCCCGCCGCGCCGGGCTATCTGACGGCCCGATCACCCCGAAAGGCAGGATGTTCCCATGGCCGACGCGCCCGACAGCTATTCCATCGCCGCCGACGAACTGCGCCAGTTCATCGAGCGTTACGAGCAGCTTGAGGCCGAAAAGAAGGACGTGGCCGAACAGCAGAAGGAACTGATGGCCGAGGCCAAGGGTCGTGGCTATGACACCAAGGTTCTGCGCAAGGTCGTGGCGCTGCGCAAGCGCAAGCCCGACGACATTGCCGAAGAAGAAGCGGTGCTGGAGATGTACAAGACCGCTTTGGGCATGAGCTGATCCTGCTGATTACCCCGCCGGTCGCCCTGTCGCGCCCGATCAGGGCGCGATGAAGGTGACGCCCGGCATCTGCCGGATCAGGGCCACGTCCTCGTAATAGGCGGCGGTGATTTCCTCCACCAGCTCGGCGGTCCAGCCGGGCAGGTCGATGTTCATCTCGATGCGCTCGGGCAGGGCGTATTTGTCCAGAAACGCCGCCACGATCCGGCGCCGCTGCTGGATCGACGCCGGCGGATGCGCCACCAGATAGGCCTTCAACTGGGCCAGCCCTTCGGGCGACATGATCGCGGCCAGAAGTTCATCGGTATCCGTCAGCTCGGTGCCATCGGCATGGCCCGATACCGCCTGCAACACCTCGGGCCAGATCAGCGGCGTGTCCTCATCGCACCAGATGACCAGCGGCACGCCCGGGTTTTGCGCCAGGATCTGGCGCACCACCAGCGACCAGCGCAGTTCGGCCGGATAGGTGCCGCGGATGAAATCCTCATAGGGGCGGGCGCGCTGCTTTTCGAACAGCGCCGGAACGAAGGTTGCCGGATTGCGCAGCGCCAGATGGAATTCTGCCTCGTTCTGCGGCAGGATGCGGGTAAAGGCGCGGATGCGTTCGCCCGCGAACGTGTACATCTGGCCGTTCAGCACCCATTGCGGAAAGCTGAGGAAACTGTCCCAGCTCAGCACAACGCGCGAGGCCTGGTTGTCCTCGACCAGTTGTTCCATGACGATGGTCTGGATCTCGGCGTCGGACGCCGCCCCCTTCAACTGCACCGCCGTATCGCGCAGCAGCCGGCGATACCGCGTCGGAGCCGGCACCAGGATGCCCTGGGCGGCCAGCGTCACGCGGTTCTTCAGCAGGCAGCGGATCAGCCGCTCTTCATCGGTGCAATGGGCGCCGAGGTGATAAACAATACGCATATTCAAGGAACGGGCTCGACTCTTTCTGTTCGGCGGATGCAGGCCGCGCCGGACTATACGGGCTTTTCTTTACAGGGAAACCGGATTCGGCTAACCCGCATTTATGTCCGACCAAAATACTCAACAGCCAGCCGCGGCCCTGCGGCGCCGGTCCTTCGCATCGCTGCTGCCGGACCTGTGGAGCGTGGGGGCCGCGCTGATTGCGGTGCTGGTGCTGGCGCCGGTGGTCTCGGTCGTCTGGATCGCCTTCCACCCGACCGAAAACATCTGGCCGCATCTGATGGCCAGCGTCTTGCCCCGCTATCTGACCACCACGCTGATCCTGATGCTGTCGGTGGCGGTGCTGACCGCCGCCATGGGCACGGGCGCGGCCTGGCTGGTGTCGATGTATCGCTTTCCGGGCCGCAACTGGCTGGATTTCGCGCTGTTCTTCCCGCTGGCGATTCCGGCCTATGTCGGCGCCTATGCCATTGTCGATCTGCTGGATTACGCGGGTCCGGTGCAATCGGCGCTGCGGCAGGCGATGGGCTGGACCAGCGCCCGCGACTACTGGTTCCCGCAGACCCGTTCGCTCTGGGGGGCGGCGCTGGTGCTGTCGGCGGCCTTTTACCCCTATGTCTATCTGCTGGCCCGGGCGGCCTTTCGCGAACAGTCGGGCTGCACCTATGAGGTGGCCCGCGCCTTGGGGCAAGGGCCCTGGGGCCTGTTCGCGCGGGTTGGCCTGCCGATGGCGCGGCCCGCCATTGCCGTGGGCATGTCGCTGGCACTGATGGAGACGGTGGCCGATTACGGCACCGTGCATCACTTCGGGGTGCAGACCCTGACCACCGGCATTTTCACCACCTGGCTGGATGGCGGCAATGCCGGCGGCGCGGCGCAGATCGCCGGTGTGGTGCTGACGCTGATCCTGGTTCTTGTCACGCTGGAGCGGCTGTCGCGCCGCAACGCCCGCTTTCACCGCCTGTCCCGCGCCCAACGCCCGATCGAGCGCCAGCCGCTGACCGGCCTGCGCGGGCTGGCGGCGCTGGCGGCCTGCCTTGTGCCCTTCACGCTGGGCTTCGTGCTGCCGGTCGCGGTCATGGCCTACCATTCGGCACAGGCCCCGGCGCAATGGCTGGCGCCCGGTCTGTTCAAGGCGCTGGTCAACACCCTGGTCGCCGGCGGCGGCGCGGCGCTGGTCACGGTGACGCTGGCGCTGCTGCTGGTCTATGGCCTGCGGCTTTCGGCGCATCCGGCCGGCCGCATCGTGCTGCCGCTGACCACGCTGGGCTATGCCACCCCCGGCGCGGTGCTGGCGGTGGGCCTGCTGTTGCCGCTGGCGGCGCTGGACCATCGCCTTGCCGACGGGATCGAGGCGCTGACCGGCCACGATCCCGGCCTGCTGATCACCGGCACCGCCTTCGCACTGGGCCTGGCCTATGTGGTGCGGTTCTTCGGCGTGGCGCAGGGGGCGGTCGAAACCGCCTTCGGCCGGGTCTCGCCTTCGCTTCCGCTGGCGGCCCGGTCGCTGGGCCGCAGCCCCGGCGGCACGCTGATCGCGGTCTATCTGCCGATGATGCGCGGCTCGGTCCTGACGGCGCTGCTGGTTGTCTTCGTCGATTGCGTCAAGGAACTGCCCGCGACGCTGCTGCTGCGGCCATTCAATTACAACACCCTGGCCACGCGCGTCTTCGAACTGGCCTCGCTGGAGCGCCTGTCCGAAGCCGCCCCCGCCGCGCTTTTGGTCATGGCCGTGGGGCTGGTCGCGGTGATCCCCATCGCACGTTCCGGGCAGACCTGACACCCCGACGCTTGCACCCCCCCGCCCGCCTGCGCTAAACAGCCCCCGTGTGCCCCTATAGCTCAGCTGGTAGAGCATCTGATTTGTAATCAGGGGGTCGGGGGTTCAAGTCCCTCTGGGGGCACCAGATTTCAACCCAAACCTTCCCTTGACCGGCGCATCCTGCGGTGGAACGCTGCACGGGCGCCGATGGTGCGCCCCTACGTCAGCCGCGCGGCCAAGCTGCCGCCCCAACCGGGAGACCGACCGATGTGTGACGCTTGCCTGATCGACTCTGTCAAAGCCTCGATGCTCAGCCGCCGCGCGCTGTTTGCCGGGGCGGCCGCCACCACCGCCGCGGTGGTGGCCTCGGGGCTGACCGCGGCCCGGCCCGCGCTGGCGCAGGCCGCCGGCCGGGTGGTGGACCTGACCCACGCCTATGACGGCAGCTTTCCCACCTTCGACGGCGTTCCTGGCATCCTTTACGAACCGGCGGTCAAGTTCGCCGACTCGGGCTATCAGCTCTGGAAGCTGACGATCTACGAACACACCGGCACCCATATCGACGCGCCGCTGCATTTCACCGCCGATGGCACCTCGGTCGCCGATCTGGCGCCCGAGCGGCTGGTCTGCCCGCTGTGCATCATCGACATCAGTGCCAAGGCGAAGGACGACGCCAATGCCACGGTCGCGCCCGAGGACATCGAGGCCTGGGTGTCTGCCCATGGCGAGATTCCCGCCGGGGCGCTGGTGGCGTTTCATTCCGGCTGGGCGGCCAAGGTGGGCAGCCCCGAATTCCGCAACACCCCGGATGGCAAGTTCGCCTTCCCCGGCTTTTCCAAGGCGGCGACCGACCTGCTGGCCACGCTGGACGTGGCCGCGATCGGGGTGGATACCCTGTCGCTGGACCCCGGAAATTCCGCCGATTTCGCGGTGCACAACAGTTGGCTGCCCGGGGGCCGGTTCGGGATCGAGAATCTGGCGAACCTGGATCAGTTGCCGCCCGCCGGCGCCACGGCCTTTGTCGGCGCCCCCAAGCACAAGGGCGGCACCGGCGGCCCGGCCCGCGTGCTGGCGGTGGTCTGATGGGCACCGTTCCCCTGCTGACGGACGAGACGGCCGCACCCGAGGCCCGCGCCGTTTTCGACGACATCCGGGCGAAACGGCGGACCGATTACGTCAACAACTTCTGGCGCGCGCTGGCCAATGATCCGCCGCTGTTGCAGGCCACCTGGGACCGGCTTCAGCAGGTCATGGCCCCGGGCGCGCTGGACCCGCTGGTGAAGGAGATGGTCTATATCGCCGTCTCGGTGGCGAACGGCTGTTCCTATTGCATCCACAGCCACACCGCCGCGGCCCGTGCCAAAGGCATGACGCCCGAGATGCACGCCGAGCTTCTGGCGGTTGTCGGGATGGCGGCGCAGACCAATGCGCTGGTCCATGCGCTTCAGGTCGAGGTGGACGCGCGGTTCAAGGCATAGGGCGGGGGCAGCCATACCCTGACGGCATGGCCGAATTGCTGCGGGCGCACTATCGCGCATTGCTGCGCTGCGGCAGGATGCGGAAAGGGGGGGACATCCTGACCAAAGGGTATCCCATGTTCACGTCCACCAGACCGAATGCCTTGTGGCGCCGCCTTGTCGCGCTGGCCGAATCCCGGCCCGATGTGCGGGCGCTGAACCGGCTAAATGCCACCACGGACGAAGACCTTTCCGCCCGCGGGCTGACCCGCGTGGGCGAGGTTCATCGCATCATGGGGGCCAGATTCTACATCTGAGACCTGCCCTTTGCGCGCCGCCGCAACTTCGATAGGTTGGCGCGCGAAACAGGGGGGCAGGATGGCAAGGGAACCAAGCGGGCTGACGCGCGCGACCAGTGATCAGGTGTCGAAGATCCTGGACGGACCGCCCACGATGGAGCGGTTGAATGCCGCGCTGCGGCTGCTGGCCAAGTGGCGGTCAATGGTGCTGGCCAACACGCATGAGGCCCATGCCGGCTCTACCGTGCTTGCGGGGCCGTTTGCCGGGATGGCCTTTCCCGTGCCCTCGGCCGAAGGCGGGCGGGCGCCGCGCCTTCTGGGCAGCTACGAGGCCAGTCTTGTGCCCGTGTTCGAAACCATCATCGCGCGGGCCTATCCCCTGGTCGTCAACATCGGTTCGGCCGAAGGATATTATGCCGTGGGTCTGGCCCGCCGGATGCCGCAGACGCGGGTGCTGGCGCGTGACATCGACCTGAACGCGCAGGCCCTGTGCCGCACCCTGGCCGCGGCCAATGGCGTGGCGGACCGG
Source organism: Fuscovulum blasticum DSM 2131 (assembly GCF_003034965.1). GTDB lineage: Bacteria > Pseudomonadota > Alphaproteobacteria > Rhodobacterales > Rhodobacteraceae > Pseudogemmobacter > Pseudogemmobacter blasticus. Next base: position 46,633 of record NZ_PZKE01000015.1, read on the forward strand.
GTCGAGGTGGGCGGCGAGGTCACCGCCGCCGATCTGGCGATCTGCGCCGACCAGCCGACCGTCGTGCTGTGCGACATCGAGGGGGCCGAAGACAGCCTGCTGGACCCGGTGGCCGCCCCCGGCCTGGCCGCCGCCGACATTCTGGTGGAACTGCACCCCAGAAACCGCCCCGGCCTGGCCGACCGGATCGAGGCGCGGTTTCAGGCCAGCCACCGGATCACCCGCTTCGGCCGCAGCTTCACCGCCACGCCGCTGCCGCCCTGGACCGAAACCCTGAATGATCTGGACAGGTTGCTGCTGATCTGGGAATGGCGGGCCTCGCCAACGCCCTGGCTGTGGATGGAACGGAAATGACCAAACCGCTGGCCAATGCCGCGATCTATTTTGCGCTCGATGGCTATGATCCGGCCGCCAAGGGCATCAACGGCCGCCGTGTCGCGGGCGAAAGCTTCCTGAACGGCTATCTCGACCATGCCCATGCCGATGAGGTGGTCAGCCTGACCCACGGCCTTCGCGATGCGCGGCATTTCAGTGCGATCGTTGCCCGGCGGGCGGGCCACCGGCGCGTGCGCAGCGTGATGCTGGACCGCGCGCAAGAGATCGCGCCGCTCGACGTGCTCAGCTATCCCAGCCCCGCGATTGGCCGGGAATGCTGGCGCCGGTCGGAATACGGATCGGCGGCCTATGCCATTTGCGGCGTCACCCATACCATCGCGACCCGCCTGTTCATGCAGTCGATGGTCGAGATGCGGACCGCGCCGCAGATGCCCTGGGATGCGGTGATCTGCACCTCGCGCTCGGCGCTGGATGCGCTGACCCTGCAGATGGACCTGATCGACCAGAACCTTGCCGCCCGGTTCCGGGGCACCGCCCCGCCGCGGCCGCTGATGCCGATCATTCCGCTGGGCATCACCTGCGACGACTTTGCCCGCAATCCTGCCGCCGGGGCGGCGCTGCGGCACCGGCTGGGCATCGGCAAGGACGACATCGCCTGCGCCATCGTGGCCCGGCTTTCCGTGGCGGAAAAATTCGATCCGCTGCCGCTGTTCATCGCGCTGTCCCGCGCCCAGGCCGAGGTCGGGCGCCGGTTCCACCTAATGCTCTACGGCAAGTTCGGCGACGCCCGGTCGCGTGAGGTCTTTTTGCGCGGGGCCGCCACCCTGATGCCTGGCGTCGGCTTCCATGTCATCGACGGCTCGGTCGCCGAGGACCGTCTGGCCACGCTGTCGGGCGCCGACATCTTCCTGTTTCCCATCGACAATGTGCAGGAAACCTTCGGCCTTGCCCCGGTCGAGGCCATGGCCGCCGGCCTGCCGCTGATCGTCACCGACTGGGACGGCATGAAGGATACCGTTCCGCCCGAGGTCGGCATCCGCGTGCCCACCGAAATGCCGCCACAGGGGGTATCGGCCCGCCTGGGCCGCCGCCTTTACGGCGAAACCGACAGCTATCCGCAGTTCTGCACCCAGCTTTCGGCGCTGACCCGGGTGGATCTTGGCGCGCTGGTCCGGGCGCTGGTGCAACTGGGCAGCGATCCGGCGCTGCGGGCGCGGATGGGGGCGGCGGGGCAGGCCCGCGCCCGCGCCGTGTACGACTGGGCCGCGGTCCTGCCGCAGATGCAGGCGCTGTGGGGGGAACAGGCGGCGATGGTTGCCCATGCGCGCGCCACGGGGCAGGGCGAACCGCCGGTCCCGGCCCACCAGTTTCCGCCGCTGCCGCTGCCGGGCCTGTATTTCCGCAGCTTCCCCACGCGGGTGGCCCGCGACCCCGGCCGCCGGTTCGTGGCCTTGCCCGCCGACGACCTGCCCGCGCCGGAGGCGCTGCTGGACCTGCGCAATTATGAGGCCGCGAACCGCCTGATCGAGCCGCGGTCGCAGATCACGGCCACCCTTGCAGCCTTGCGGCAGGCCGGCCCCCAGGGGGCCACGCCCGACGATCTGGTGGCGGCAACCGCCATTCCGCTGGCCAGCGTCTGGCGCTGCCTGTTCTGGCTGATGAAATACGGGCTGGCGGAATGACCGGCACGCCGTCTCCCCGCAGCATCCTGATCACCGGCGCCGGCAGCGGCATCGGTCGCGCCACGGCGCGCGCCTTTCTGGCCGCCGGCTGGCGCGTGGCGCTGATGGGCCGCCGCGCCGCCGCCCTGCAGGAAACCGCCGCCGGGGCGCCCGCGCTGATCCTGCCCGGCGATGTGGGCATCGCGGGTGATGTTGACGCCGCCTTCGCCCGCCTTGCCGCCGACTGGGGCCGGCTGGATGTGCTGTTCAACAACGCCGGCATCGCGCTGCCGGGCCGCCCGATCGACGAAATCGCGGTCGAGGACTGGCTGACGCTGTGCCAGACCAATATCACCGGCATGTTCCTCTGCGCCCGCGCCGCCTTTGGCCTGATGCGCCGGCAGGGCCCGCAGGGCGGCCGGATCATCAACAACGGATCAATCAGCGCGCACGCGCCGCGGCCCGGTTCGGCGCCCTATACCATGTCGAAACATGCCGTCACCGGCCTGACGAAAACGCTGGCGCTGGACGGGCGCCGCTTCGGCATCGCCTGCGGCCAGATCGACATCGGCAATGCCGCCACCGATATGGCCGCCGCCTTTCCCAAGGGCGTGCCGCAGGCCGATGGCAGCCTGCGCGCCGAGCCGGTCTTCGATTTGGATCACGTCGCTGCGGCGGTGCTGCATATGGCCAGCCTGCCGGCCGACACCAACATTCCGTTTCTGACGATCATGGCGCGCGACATGCCCTGGCTGGGCCGCGGCTAGGGGGCCTCAGGCCCCCGGCTTGCAGAACATGTCATAGACCAGGGTGATGGTGCGCAGCACCTTTGGGTCCTGGATCGAATAATAGATCGCCTTGCCATCCCGCCGGGTGGCCACCAGCCCCTCAAGCCGCAGCCGTGCCAGTTGCTGGCTGACCGCCGCCTGACGCGAGTCGAGCAGATGCTCCAGTTCGGTCACCGATTTTTCGCCCGAAGACAGGTGGCACAGGATCATCAGCCGCCCCTCATGCGCCAGCGCCTTGAGAAAGCCCGCGGCGGCGGTGGCCTGTCGCAGCATCTGGTCGGCGGGCAGGGTGCCACAGGCTTCGTCGTCACTGATACGGTCGGGCTGAAGGGAGTTCATCACCAAACGCCTCTGAATATGTGCGACCGATTCATAGCACGAAGAGGTTGCCCATGCGAGAGCGGCCTTGCCGCGACGGGGCCGGGCGGGGCAAGGTTCGCCGCAAAGCCGGGCGCCCGCAGAATCGCCCGGTCATGAGGGAGATAGCATGATCCGTCCATCCGCCTTTACCGCGCCCGGCCGTTTCTGGCGTGGCAACCTTCACACCCATTCGACCCGCTCCGATGGCGTGCTGTCCCCGCAGGAGGTGTGCCGCCGCTACCGCGACGAAGGCTATGATTTCCTGGCCCTGACCGACCATTTCATCGGCATGTATGACTATCCGCTGGTCGATACCACGCCGTTCCGCAGCGAAGGCTTCACCACGCTGCTGGGGGCCGAGCTTCATTCGGGCGCGCAGAAGAACGGCGAGCTGTGGCATATCCTTGCAGTCGGCCTGCCGCTGGATTTCGCGCCGCCCACGACCACCAGCTTCATCGCCGATCCGGGGCAGGAGACCGGCCCCGAAATCGCCGCCCGGGCCGTGGCGGCGGGGGCCTTTGTCGCCATCGCGCATCCGCAATGGTCGGGGCTGACGCTGGAAGACGCCCGCAGCATCACCGCCGCCCATGCGGTGGAAATCTACAACCACGGCTGCGCCGCCGGCTGCGACCGGCCTGATGGCGCCGGTATCGCCGACCTCTTGCTGACCGAGGGGCGCAAGCTCTCGCTCATCGCCACCGATGACGCGCATTTCTCGGAGCCCGACCATTTCGGCGGCTGGGTCATGGTGAAGGCCACCGAGAACACGCCCGAAGCACTGCTGGCGGCGCTGAAGCGCGGCGATTTCTATTCCTCGCAGGGCCCAGAAATCCGCGACATCCGGGTCGAGGGCAACAAGGCCATCGTCGAATGTTCGGCGGCGGTGTCGGTGGTTGCCATGGGCTGGGGCACCGGCGCCAAGGGCGTGCATGGCCAGTCGATGACGCGGGCCGAAGTGCCGCTTGACCGGCTGCTGGGCAGCCCCTGGCTGCGCATCTCGGTGATCGACGCCGCCGGTCGCCGGGCCTGGTCGAACCCGATCTGGCGCGAGGAAGGGCCGAACCCGCGCCGCGCGCAGGGTTAGGGCAACTCGGGCGGCCGAAAGGCCGCCCTTTGCGCAGGCTGTCGGGCGGGCGTCAGCCCAGCGGCGCGATCAGCGCCTTCAGGGCCGCAAGCGGGTCGTCGGCGCCCCAGATTTCCTCGCCGATCCCGAAGAAATCGGTGACCGGCCCGAATTCGGCAACCAGTTCTGCCGTCAGCCCGCCTTCGGCGATGACCGGCACCTCGATCATCTCGGACCACCACTGGAACAGGTCGAAGGCCGCCTGTTCGCCCTTATCCAGCCCTGTGGTGCCGATCGGGCCGAAGGCCACATAATCCGCCGCCGCCTCGCCCGCGCTGATGCCTTCGTGCCGGGTCGGGCCGCAGAAGGCGCCGACGATGGCATCCGGCCCCAGATCCTTGCGCGCCGCCCGCACCGACCGCGCGCCGTCGGTCAGGTGAACCCCGTCCAGCCCGTGCCGTTCGGCCAGCAGGACATGCCGTTCGATCACCACCGCCACATCGCGGGCATGGGCGATTTCACGGCAGGCATCCGCCGCGCGACCCAGATCGTCGGTGTCCTTCGTGGCCAGCGCCAGCCGCAGGCAGGCGATTTCAACCGCATCCATCACCCGCGCCAGCCGGTCGGGAAAGACCTCAAGATCCAGCACGGGCGGCGTGATCAGGGTGATCTGGGGGCGGTCGGCTTCGGCCATGATTTCGGCTCCGGCAAGGGGTTTCGCGCCCCTCCTAGCAGCCTTTCCGCGGCTTGACCACGGGGCCGCAATGCCTTGCCCGCCGGGCGGTGCCGGTCTATCACCCGGCTTTCCGTGACCGCCGGCGTCCAGCAAAAGGGAAAGCCATGATCGACCCCGTCTTCATCCTGGTCCGTCCGCAGATGGGCGAGAACATCGGCGGGGCCGCGCGGGCGATGCTGAACTTCGGGCTGGACCGGATGCGGATCGTCGATCCGCGCGACGGCTGGCCCAACCCGCGCGCCGCCGCCACCGCCAGCGGCGCCGGTGTCGTGCTGGACCGGGCGGGGCTGTTTCCCGATGTGGCCGGGGCCGTGGCCGACTGCGACTTCGTGTTCGCGACCACGGCGCGCGGGCGCGAGCTGGTCAAGGAAATCGTCACCCCCGAACGCGCCATGGCCATGGCGCGGGCCCTGGTGGCCGAGGGCAAGAAGGTGGGGTTCCTGTTCGGCCCCGAACGGGCCGGGCTTGAGAACGAAGACCTGGTTCATGCCAATGTCATCGTCACCGTGCCGGTGAACCCCGAATTCTATTCGCTGAACCTGGCGCAATGCGCGCTGTTGCTGGCCTATGAATGGCGCCGGCAGGGGGTGGCGGTGCCCGAGTCGGTGCTGGGTCTGGCGCGGACCGACATGGCGACCCGGGTCGAGGTTGAACGGCTGGGCGACCATTTCGAAGACCGGCTTGAGGCAGCGGGCTTCTTCTTCCCGCCCGACAAGGCGCCGGGCATGAAGATCAACCTGCGAAACATGTGGGGCCGTCTGGGCCTGACCCGTGCCGAGGTGCAGACGCTGCACGGCATGTTGCGCCAGATCGCCTGGAAGCTGAAGCGCCAGGGCGAAACCGACGATCCCGAAGGGTGAACCGGGCCTTGCGGCGCGGCGCGAAGCCGCGCCGCAAGCCATCTGCCTTGTCGTCGCGGGTTCCCGCTCCTCCTCGGGCGGCGGGGGCGCTGCCCCCGCAGACCCCCGGGTTATTTTCGGACAGATGAAAGCGGCGGCGGGTTTGGCCCTGATCGGGGCGATGCCCCTTTCCCTTTGCGGGCCGCTCCCCTATCCCTTGGCGCGGTAAGGGCAGCGAAGGGGCGTGGCATGATCCCGGTCATCGGTTTCCAAGGGCAGAAGGTGGCCGTTCTGGGGCTTGGCCGGTCCGGTCTGGCCACGGCGCGCGCCTTGCAGGCGGGCGGCGCGCTGCCGCTTCTGTGGGATGACAGCCCCGAAGCCCGCGCCAAGGCCGAGGACGAGGGCTTTGCCCTGACCGACCTGACCCGCCAGTCCGCGCTGGACGGCGTGGCCGCGCTGATCACCAGCCCCGGCATCCCGCATCTTTACCCCGCGCCGAACCGGGTGATCGCCCGCGCGCTGGAACTGGGCGTGCCGGTGGACAATGACATCGGCCTGTTCTTCCGCAGTTGGGCCACGCCCGAATGGGACAATTTCGAACAGGTGCCCAAGGCGGTGACGGTGACCGGCTCGAACGGCAAGTCCACCACCACGGCGCTGATCCACCATATCCTGCAGGTGGCGGGGCGGCCCTGCCAGATGGCGGGCAATATCGGCAAGGGGGTGCTGTCGATCGACCCCGCGCAGGATGGCGAGGTGGTGGTGCTGGAACTGTCCAGCTACCAGACCGACCTGGCCCGGGCGCTGACGCCGGATGTGGCCGTCTTCACCAACCTCTCGCCCGACCATCTTGACCGTCACAACGGCATGGGCGGCTATTTCGCGGCCAAGCGCCGGCTGTTCGCCGAAGGCGGGCCGGACCGCTGTGTCGTGGGCGTGGATGAGGTCGAGGGCCAGTTTCTGGCCAACCAGATGGGGCAGGGGCCGGGCGACGACCGGGTGATCCGGGTGTCTTCGGGCCAGAAGCTGGAAGGGTTCGGCTGGTCGGTCTTTGCCCGCAAGGGGTTTCTGGCCGAATGGCGCAAGGGCCGGCAGATGGCCAGCATCGACCTGCGCGAGGTGAAGGGCCTGCCCGGGGCGCATAACCACCAGAATGCCTGTGCCGCCTATGCCGCCTGCCGCAGCCTGGGGCTGGCGCCCAAGCTGATCGAACAGGCGCTGCACAGCTTTGCCGGCCTGCCGCACCGCAGCCAGTTGGTGGCCGAAAAGGATGGCGTGCGCTACATCAACGACAGCAAGGCGACCAATGTGGACAGCGCCGCCAAGGCCCTTCAGGCCTTTCCGCGCATCCGCTGGATCGCCGGGGGCCTGGGCAAGGACGGCGGCATCGCCGCGCTGGCGCCCTGTCTGCCGGCGGTGGTGAAGGCCTATCTGATTGGCCATTCGGCGCGCGACTTCGCCCTGCAGATCGGCGACACCCCGCATGAGATCTGCGAAACGATGGACCGCGCGGTGGCCCGCGCCGCCGAAGAGGCGCAGCCGGGCGAGGTGGTCTTGCTGGCCCCGGCGGCGGCCAGCTTCGACCAGTATCCCAACTTCGAAAAGCGCGGCGAGCATTTCACCGCGCTGGTGCAGGCCCGTCTCGGGTGAGCGACGACCACGGCCACCGGGCCACCTATGACCGCAGCGCCGCCGACTGGCACGCGATGCGGCGGGGCAGCTATCCCGAACGGCCCTGGATCGACCGGGTTGCCCGCGCCCTGCCCGAAGGGGCGGCGGTGCTGGATCTTGGCTGCGGTTCGGGCCATCCGGTGGCGGCCGATCTTCTGGCGCGCGGATTTGGCGTCACGGGGCTGGATGTCTCGGAGGCCATGCTGGACATCGCCCGCGCGGCGCTGCCGGCGGGCTGCTGGCTGCAGGGCGACATGCGGGCGCTGGATCTGGGCCGCCGCTTTCACGCCGTCATCGCCTGGGACAGTTTCTTTCACCTGACCGGCGCCGACCAGCGGGCGCTGATCCCGCGCATCGCGGCGCATCTGCACCCCGGCGGGTGGTTCCTGTTCACCGCAGGCCCACGCGAGGGCGAAGTCTGGGGCGCCGTGTCCGGCGGGCCGGTGTTCCATGCCAGCCTGTCGCCCGCCGGCTATGCCGCCGCGCTGGAGGCGGCGGGGCTGCTGCCACGGCAGTTCGTGGCCGAAGACCCGCAGACCGCGGGGCGCAGCATCTGGCTGGCGCGCAAGGATTAAAGCCGCACCTCGGCCGCCAGATCGGCCAGCAGCCGCGCCGAACGGTGCAGCGCCTCGGTCTCGGCGGCGTCAAGGTCGGGCATCAGGTCGGCGGTCACGCCCCGGCGGTTGACCACGCGCGGGATCGACAGCGCGACATCGCGCACCCCCGCGACCAGCGGCGTGTGGATCGACACCGACAGAACCGCCCCCTCGTCGCGCAGGACGGCGCGGGTCAGCCGCATCAGCCCCGCGCCGATGCCGTAATTCGTGGCGCCCTTGCCGGCGATGATGCGATAGGCGGCGCGGCGGACGCCATCGTCGATCTCGGCGCGGACCTGATCGGTGATCGCCGCCCCGACCTGCGCCGCGAAATCGCGGATGCCCACCGATCCGGCCCGGGCGGTGGACCAGGCCAGAACCTCGCTGTCGCCATGTTCGCCCAGCACATAGGCGTGCACCGATTGCGGCGAGATGCCAAGGTGCCGGCCCAGCAGGCTGCGGAAGCGGGCGGTGTCCAGAATGGTGCCCGACCCGATCACCCGGCCGGGCGGCAGGCCTGACAGGCGGGTGGTGATCTCGGTCATCACATCGACGGGGTTGGTCGCGACCAGCAGGATCGCGTCGGGCGCCACGCGCCGCACCTCGCCTACCACGCTGGCAAACACCGCCGCATTGCGCGACAGAAGCGCGATCCGCGTTTCGCCGGGCTTCTGGTTCACCCCGGCGGCGATGATCACCACCTCGGCCCCGGCCAGCCGGTCGTAATCGCCCGCCTCGACCTGGGTGGCCGAGGCGAAGGGCACCGCATGGGCGATGTCTTCGGCCTGGGCCTGCGCCAGCGCCGGCACATGATCGACCAGCACGATCCGCCCCGCGATGCCCGACAGCGCAATCGCATAGGCCGCGGCCGATCCGACCAGACCCACCCCGACGATTCCGACCGTTGCCGCCATGTCCTGTCCTTTCGCCTTTTGCGGGTGCAGCATGGCATGGACCACCCCGCAGGGGGAAGGGGCGGCGGCCTCCGGCGGGGATATTTGCGGACAGAGGAAAGGGCAGGCCACGCCCGCCGGGATCGTATTCGCGCTTTCCACGCGCCCGGAATGTCGTTAGACTTTGCGGCACGGACCCGGGGAAAACATCCGGGCCAGAGGCAGAAGTTCGAGGCGGTATTCCCATGACTGAGATGGTCTATGGCTCTTCTCCGGCTGCGGTGCGCGAGCCGGTTTTGCCGCGCTGGTGGCGCACGATCGACAAATGGTCGCTGACTTCGGTCTTCGTGCTGTTCGGGATCGGGCTTCTGCTGGGGCTTGCCGCCTCGGTGCCGCTGGCCAGCCGCAACGGGCTTGAACCCTATTTCTACGTCCAGAAACAGGCGATCTTCGGCATCATGGGCCTGTCGGTCATGGTGGGCGTGTCGATGCTGTCGCCGGCCATCGTGCGCCGGCTGGGGATCGTGGGCTTTGCGGCCGCGCTGGTGATGGTGATGCTGCTGCCGCTGGTCGGCCAGGACCACGGCAAGGGCGCCGTGCGCTGGCTGTCGCTGGGCGGCTTCTCGCTGCAACCGTCCGAATTCCTGAAGCCCGGCTTCGTGATCGTCACCGCCTGGCTGATCGCCGCCGCGCAAGACATCAACGGCCCGCCGGGCCGGCTGATCTCGTTCGGGCTGATGACCTTCGTCGTAGGCTTTCTGGCCCTGCAACCCGACTTCGGCCAGTCGGCTCTGGTCGTCTTTGCCTGGGGTGTGATCTATTTCGTCGGCGGCGCCTCGATCGTGCTGATCCTTGGCATCGGCGGGCTGGTCGGGCTGGCCGGCTTCATCGCCTATGGCGCCTCCGAACACTTTGCCCGCCGGATCGACGGCTTCCTGTCGCCCGATGTGGACCCGCGCACCCAGCTTGGCTATGCCGCCAACGCCATTCAGGAAGGCGGCTTCTTCGGCGTGGGCGTGGGCGAGGGGCAGGTGAAGTGGTCGCTGCCCGATGCCCATACCGACTTCATCATCGCCGTCGCGGCCGAGGAATACGGCCTGATCCTGGTGCTGATGATCCTGGGCCTGTTCGGCGTGGTCGTGGTGCGGTCGCTGATGCGGCTGATGTCCGAGAATGACCCCTTCACCCGGCTGGCCGGGTCGGGGCTGGCCTGCGTCTTCGGCGTGCAGGCGATGATCAACATGGGTGTTGCCGTGCGGCTGCTGCCCGCCAAGGGGATGACGCTGCCCTTCGTCAGCTACGGCGGGTCGTCGCTGATCGCGGCGGGGCTGACGGTTGGGATGCTGCTGGCGCTGACGCGGTCGCGGCCGCGCGACCGCATGGCGGAACTGTTCGGGAGGCGGCGCTGATGGCCGGCACGGACACTGGAACTGACAAGGGTTCGGACAAGGGCAAGCTGCTGCTGATCGCCGCCGGCGGCACCGGCGGGCACATGTTCCCCGCGCAGGCGCTGGCCGAGGCGATGCTGGCGCGCGGCTGGCGGGTGAAACTGTCTACTGATGACCGGGGCGCGCGCTATGCCGGCGGCTTTCCGGCGGCGGTGCAGGTTGAAAAGGTGGGCTCTGCCACCTTTGCCCGTGGCGGGATCGGCGCGAAACTGGCGGTGCCCTTCCGCATTGCCGGCGGTGTGCTGGGGGCCGTGCTGGCCCTTCTGCGCGACAAGCCCGCCGTCGTGGTGGGCTTTGGCGGCTATCCCACGATTCCGGCGCTGTCGGCGGCCTTCCTGCTGCGGCGGCCGCGCATGATCCATGAACAGAACGGCATCCTGGGCCGGGTGAACCAGCTTTTCGCCCCGCGCGTCGACCGCGTGGCCTGCGGCACCTGGCCGACCGTGCTGCCCGACGGGGTGGAAGGCATCCCGACCGGCAACCCCGTGCGCGCCACCGTGCGCGAACGCGCCGCCGCGCCCTATATCCCGCCGGGCGATTACCCGATGTCGGTGGTGGTGATCGGCGGCAGCCAGGGCGCGCGCATCCTGTCGGATGTGGTGCCCGCCGCCTTTGCCCTGCTGTCTGACACCCTGCGTGCCAACCTGCGCGTGGCCCATCAGGCCCGGGATGAGGATGCCGAACGCGCCGCCGCCGCCTATGCCGCGGCGGGCATCCATGCCGAGATCGCGCCCTTCTTCACCGACATTCCCCGCCGCCTGTCCGAGGCGCAACTGGTGATCAGCCGGTCCGGCGCCTCGTCGGTGGCCGACATCTCGGTGATCGGCCGCCCGTCGATCCTGATCCCCTATGCCGCCGCCACCGGCGACCACCAGACCGCCAATGCCCGGGGCCTGGCCGAGGCGGGGGCCGCCGTGGTGATCCCGGAAAAGCTGCTTGACCCTGCCACGCTGGCGGGCCACATGGCCGCGATCCTTGACGCACCCCAGGCGGCCGAGACCATGGCGCAGAACGCGCTGGCCCAGGGGCGCCCCGATGCGACCGAACGCCTGGTCGCCCTTGTCGAAGACCTTGCCGGAGATCTTGCATGAACGCCGCCACCAAACTGCCGCTGGAATTGGGGCCCATCCATTTTGTCGGCATCGGCGGCATCGGCATGTCGGGCATCGCCGAAGTGCTGATCACGCTGGGCTACCGGGTGCAGGGATCGGATGCCAAGGCATCGAAGATCACCGACCGGCTGGTGAAACTGGGCGCCACCTTCTTCGAAGGCCAGCGGGCCGAGAACATCGGCGAAGCCGCGGTGGTGGTGATCTCCAGCGCCATCAAGAAGGGCAACCCCGAGCTTGAGGAAGCCCGCCGCAAGAAGCTGCCGGTCGTCCGCCGCGCCGAAATGCTGGCCGAACTGATGCGCCTGCGTTCGAACATCGCCGTGGCGGGAACCCATGGCAAGACCACCACCACCACCATGGTCGCCACTCTGCTGGACAAGGGCGGCTTCGATCCGACCGTGATCAACGGCGGCGTGATCCATGCCTATGGCAGCAACGCCCGCGCCGGGGCGGGCGAATGGATGGTGGTCGAGGCCGATGAAAGCGACGGCAGCTTCAACCGCCTGCCGGCGACCATCGCCATCGTCACCAACATCGACCCCGAGCATATGGAGCATTGGGGCACCATCGAGAACCTGCGCAAAGGCTTTCTCGATTTCGTCTCGAACATCCCGTTCTACGGCCTTGCCGTCTGCTGCACCGATCACCCCGAGGTGCAGGCGCTGGTCGGCCGCGTCACCGACCGCCGGGTGGTGACCTTCGGCTTCAACGCCCAGGCCGACATCCGCGCCGTGAACCTGACCTTCGACGGCGCCACCTCGAAATTCGACATCCTGTTGCAGAACGAAGGCGCGGACTCCCGCATCGAAGGCTGCAGCCTGCCGATGCCGGGCCAGCACAACGTCTCGAACGCGCTGGCCGCCGTGGCGGTGGCCCGCCATCTGGGCATGAAGCGCGACGAGATCCGCGAGGCGCTGGCGGGCTTCGCCGGCGTCAACCGCCGCTTCACCAAGGTGGCCGAGGTGAACGGCGTCGCCATCATCGACGATTACGGCCATCATCCGGTGGAAATCGCCGCCGTGCTGAAGGCCGCCCGTCAGGCGGTGTCGGGCACGCCGGGCGCACGGGTGATCGCGGTCCACCAGCCGCACCGCTACAGCCGCCTGTCGAACCTGTTCGACGATTTCTGCACCTGTTTCAACGAAGCCGATGTCGTCGGCATCGCCGAGGTCTATGCCGCGGGCGAAGACCCGATCCCCGGCGCCAGCCGCGACGATCTGGTTGCCGGGCTGATTGCCCATGGCCACCGCCACGCCCGCGCCGTGATTGATGAACCCGATCTGGCCCGGCTGTTCCGCGAACAGGCCCGCCCGGGTGACATCTTCGTCTGTCTGGGCGCAGGCACCATCAGCGCCTGGGCCAATGCCCTGCCGGCCCGGCTGATCGGACAGGCCGCATGAGCGGCCCCGCCTTCACCGCCTGCCTTTGGGTGATCGCCGCTGCCGCCACCGCCCTGCTGCCGATGCGGGCGCAGATGCTGCCCGGTCTGGTGCTGCTGATCGCCGCGCCCGGTCTGGTTGGCTGGATCGGCGTCGTGCATGGCTGGCTCTGGACCGTGCCGGCGGTGCTGGCCTTTGTCTCGATGTTCCGCCGCCCGCTGGCTTACCTGCTGCATCGCCTGACCGGCTGGCCGCCCCTGCGCCCGCAAGGGCCGGAGGGCCGGGCATGATCGCGCCGCTGACGCTTGCCTGCCTCTGGCTGATCGCGGCGAATGTGATCGCGATGCTGCCCTCGCGCGATCACCACTGGCGGGCCGCTTACGCGCTGATCGTCGTGGGCATCCCGCTCTTGGGCTGGGTCACCTGGCAGGCCGGTCCGGTCTGGGGGCTGATCCTTCTGGGCGCCGGCGCCAGCATCCTGCGCTGGCCGCTGATCCACCTGCTCCGCCGGATGCGCGGCTAGGGCAGGGTGGCCCGGCCTTGCCCGGGCGGGGCAACCCGTCTACCACAGCGCCATGACCCAGCTTCCCACCCCCCGCGGCGCCCTGACGCCCAACCGTCCCCTGTCCGATCTGACCTGGCTGCGTGTCGGCGGGCCGGCCGACTGGCTGTTCCAGCCCGCGGATGAAGACGATCTGGCCGCCTTCCTGCGTGACCTTGATCCTGCGATTGCCGTCTTTCCCATGGGCGTCGGGTCGAACCTGATCGTGCGCGATGGCGGCATCCGCGCGGTGGTGATCCGGCTTGGCCGCGGCTTCAACGGCATTTCGGTCGAGGGCGAGGCCGTCACCGCCGGGGCGGCGGCGCTGGATTCCCATGTCGCCCGCCGTGCCGCCGAAGCGGGCCGCGACCTGACCTTCCTGCGCACCATTCCCGGCAGTATCGGCGGCGCGGTGCGGATGAACGCGGGCTGCTACGGGCAGTATGTGGCCGATGTGCTGGACAGTATCCGCATCGTCACCCGGCAGGGCCGCATCGAGACGCTGCCCGCCTCGGCGCTGAACCTGCGCTACCGCCAGTCCGACCTGCCCGAAGGGGCGGTGATCATCGGCGCCACCTTCCGCGCGCCCGCCGGCGACCCCGCCGCGCTGGCCGCCCGGATGGACGAACAACTGGCCCGCCGCGATGCCAGCCAGCCCACGAAAGACCGTTCCGCCGGCTCCACCTTCCGCAATCCGGCCGGGTTTTCCAGCACCGGCAGGGCCGATGACACGCATGAACTGAAGGCGTGGAAGGTGATCGAGAACGCCGGGATGCGCGGTGCCATGCGGGGGGGCGCGCAGATGTCGCCGATGCACGCCAACTTCCTGATCAACACCGGGGGGGCAACGGCCGCCGATCTGGAAGATCTTGGCGAGGAAGTGCGAAAAAAGGTTTTCCAAAACAGCGGCATCACGTTAGAGTGGGAAATCATGCGCGTCGGAGAACGCGCGACATAAGACTGAGGGGCGCAAAGCCCCCGTGAGGCAGTAAATGGCGGCGGGATCGGGCAGATTTCCCCGCGTGGCGGTTTTGAAAGGTGGCATGTCCGCCGAGCGCGAGGTTTCCCTCGTCTCGGGCCGTGAATGCGCCAAGGCGTTGCGCGAGGCCGGGTATGAGGTGGTCGAGGTCGATGCGGGCCGCGATCTTCCTGATGTGCTTTCGGCGATGAAGCCGGATGTCGTGTTCAACGCGCTGCATGGCCGCTGGGGCGAAGACGGCTGCGTGCAGGGCATCCTGGAATGGCTGCACATCCCCTATACCAATTCCGGCGTGCTGGCTTCGGCCCTGGCGATGGACAAGCAGCGCACCAAGGAAATCTACCGGGCCGAAGGCCTGCCGGTGGCCGACAGCGTGGTCGCCACGCGCGAGGCAGTGGAAGCGGGCCATGTCCTGCCGCCGCCCTATGTGGTCAAGCCGTTCAACGAAGGCTCGTCGGTCGGCGTCTATATCATTCATCCCGGCTCGAACGCGCCGCGGCTGGCGTCGTCCATGCCCGCGCGGGTGATGGTGGAAACCTATGCGCCGGGCCGCGAACTCAGCATCTCGGTGATGGGCGACCGCGCCCTGGCGGTGACCGACATCATCACTGACGGCTGGTATGACTACGATGCGAAATACAAGCCGGGGGGCAGCCGGCATCAACTGCCCGCGAACATGCCCGCCGAGATCACCGAGGCCTGCCTTGACTATGCGCTGCGCGCGCACAAGGCGCTTGGCTGCCGGGGTCTCAGCCGCACCGACATCCGCTGGGATGATACCCGCGGTCTGGACGGGCTGATCCTGCTGGAAACCAACACCCAGCCGGGCATGACGCCCACGTCGCTGGCGCCCGAACAGGCGGCCTTCTGCGGAATTTCCTTCCCGCAGCTTTGCGACTGGATCGTGAGGGACGCGTCATGCGATCGCTGAGCGCGCCGCGTCGCCACGATTTCGAACCGCCGCTGAGCGCGCCGCGCCGCATGGCCGAGCCGCCGATGACCGCCACGCGCCCGGCCTATGCCGCGCCCGCCGCTGCCGCGACCCCGCGTCATGCGGTCGAACCGCCGGTGACGGCGCCGCGCCGCATGGCCGATGCCCAGCCCCAGCCCCAGTCGCAACCCCAGCCCCGCCGGCCCGAAGCGCCGGCGGCTGCGCCTTTTGCAGCCGCCCCCTTCACCGCCGCCGCGCGCCCGGTGCCTGCTGCGGCGGTGGCGCCCGCCCCGATGGCGCGGCGCGACCCGGCCCCCAGCCGCTGGGCCTACCGGCTTCAGCGCATCATGCTGACGCCGCATCTGCGCGCGCTGCTGCGCTTCGGCCTGCCCAGCTTCGTGGTGCTGGCCGCCGTTGGCCTCTACCTGTCCGACGATGCCCGCCGGGGCGCCATCGTTCAGGTCTTCACCGACATCCGCCAGAAATTCGAACACCGCCCCGAATTCATGGTCACGCTGGCCTCGGTCGAAGGCTGCTCGAAAGACCTGGCCGAGGCCGTCCGGGCCCGCCTGGGGCTGAACCTGCCGCAATCGTCCTTCGATCTTGACCTTGCGGCCATCCGCAGCCGGATCGAGGAACTGGATGCGGTGAAATCGGCCGAACTGCGGGTGCGCAGCGGCGGTATCCTGCAGGTGCTGGTCACGGAACGCGAGCCGGTCGCCGTCTGGCGCACCGCCGAAGGCCTGACACTGGTTGATGACACCGGCCATCGCGTGGCCGGGCTTTATGCCCGCAGCGACCGCCCCGACCTGCCGCTGATCGCGGGGCAGGGGGCCGACCGCGCCACCGCCGAAGCCCTGCAGATCTTTGCCGCCGCAGGCCCCCTGCTGCCGCGCGTGCGCGGCCTGACGCGCATGGGCGAACGCCGCTGGGATCTGGTGCTGGACCGCGACCAGCGCATCCTTCTGCCCGCCGAACACCCGGTCCGCGCGCTGGAACGCCTGCTGGCGCTGGACCATGCGCAAGACATCCTGTCGCGCGATCTTGTGGCGCTTGACCTGCGCCTTGACAGCCGCCCGACCCTTCGCCTCACCCCCTATGCGCTGACGGAACTGCGCCGCAGCAAAGGCCTTAAAACCGTGGAGACCGACCTGTGACCGACCTCTACCAGACCCAACGCGCCATGCGGAACATGCGCCGGGCTGCGATGCAGCGGGGCGTCATTGCCATTCTCGACGTGGGCACCTCCAAGATTGCCTGCCTGATCCTTCGCTTCGACGGCGAGGCGCGGCTGCGCGAACAGGATGGCGTCGGCCCGATGGCCGGCCAAAGCCAGTTCCGCATCATCGGCGCCGCGACCACCCGGTCGCGCGGTGTCCGCTTCGGCGAAATCTCGGTGATGAACGAAACCGAAAGCGCGGTCCGCACGGCAGTTCAGGCGGCGCAGAAGATGGCCAATGTCCGCGTTGACCATGTGATCGCCTGCTTCTCGGGCGCCGAACCGCGCAGCTATGGTCTGGCCGGCGACACCGACCTCGCCGACAACGTGGTGACCGAACAGGACGTGGCCCGCGTGCTGGCCGCCTGCGACGTGCCCGATCTGGGGCATGGCCGCGAGGTGCTGCACGCCCAGCCGGTCAACTTCGCGCTGGACCACCGCACCGGCCTTGGCGATCCGCGCGGCCAGATCGGCAACCGTCTGGCCTGCGACATGCACCTTGTCTCGGTCGACGGATCTGTGATCCAGAACCTGCTTTACGCCATCAAGCGCTGCGATCTGGAACTGGCCGGCATCGCCTCCTCGGCCTATGTCTCGGCCATTTCCTCGCTGGTCGAGGACGAACAGGAACTGGGCGCGGCCTGCATCGACATGGGTGGCGGCGCGACCGGCGTGTCGATCTTCATGAAGAAGCACATGATCTATACCGACAGCGTCCGCATGGGCGGTGATCATGTCACCTCGGATATTTCCAAGGGTCTGCAAATCCCGCTCAGCACGGCCGAGCGGATCAAGACCCGCCATGGCGGCCTGTTCGCCACCGGCATGGACGACCGCGAGATGATCGAGATCGGCGGCGACAGCGGCGACTGGGACAAGGACCGCCGCCAGATCAGCCGGACCGAACTGATCGGCATCATGCGCCCGCGCGTCGAGGAAATCCTGGAAGAAACCCGCACCCGGCTGGATGCGGCGGGCTTCGACCATCTGCCCAGCCAGCAGATCGTGCTGACCGGCGGCGCCAGCCAGATTCCCGGCCTTGACGGGCTGGCCGCGCGCATCCTGGGCCAAAGGGTGCGCCTGGGCCGTCCGCTGCGCGTACAGGGTCTGCCGCAGGCCGCCACCGGCCCGGCCTTCGCCAGCGCCGTGGGCCTGTGCCTCTTTGCCGCCCACCCGCAGGATGAATGGTGGGATTTCGAAATTCCCGCCGAACGCTATCCGGCGCGATCCCTGCGCAGGGCCTTCCGGTGGTTCAAGGACAACTGGTAACCCCCATATCCAGCCCGACGCGCGAAATCCCGCTGATTGCCCGGCGGAATAGCCCATATTTTGTAGGGAAATCGCGTTTTTCTGGTGACGGCAGCTCCGGTTTGTGGATAAAATCGGGGATAACTGGGGAGTCAGGCCACGGGACAGGTCTGTTGCCCCGGATTCAGAACAGCGCAACAGCGGCGACATAAAAAACGGACAGGCGGAACACCATGGCACTCAATCTGACGATGGCTACCAACCAGCGCGAAGAGCTGAAGCCGCGCATCACCGTCTTCGGGGTGGGCGGCGCGGGCGGCAACGCCGTCAACAACATGATCGAGAAGCAGCTTGAGGGCGTCGAGTTCGTGGTCGCGAACACCGATGCGCAGGCGCTGCAGCAATCGCAGGCGCCGGCGCGCATCCAGATGGGTGTGAAGGTGACCGAGGGTCTGGGGGCAGGGGCCCGCCCGACCGTGGGCGCCGCCGCGGCCGAGGAAACCATCGAGGAAATCGTCGACCATCTGGCCGGCGCGCATATGTGCTTCATCACCGCCGGCATGGGCGGCGGCACCGGCACAGGTGCTGCCCCGATCATCGCGCAGGCCGCGCGGGAACTGGGCGTGCTGACCGTCGGCGTGGTGACCAAGCCCTTCCAGTTCGAAGGCGCCAAGCGGATGAAGCAGGCGGAAGACGGGATCGAGGCCCTGCAAAAGGTCGTCGATACCCTGATCATCATTCCGAACCAGAACCTGTTCCGGCTGGCCAACGAACGCACCACCTTCACCGAAGCCTTCGCGATGGCCGATGACGTGCTGTATCAGGGCGTCAAGGGCGTGACCGACCTGATGGTCCGTCCGGGCCTGATCAACCTTGACTTCGCCGACGTTCGCGCCGTGATGGACGAGATGGGCAAGGCCATGATGGGCACGGGCGAGGCCGAGGGCGAAGATCGTGCGCAGCACGCCGCCGAAAAGGCCATCGCCAACCCGCTGCTGGACGAAATCAGCCTGAACGGCGCGCGCGGCGTGCTGATCAACATCACCGGCGGCTATGATCTGACCCTGTTCGAACTGGACGAAGCCGCGAACATCATCCGCGAAAAGGTGGATGCCGATGCGAACATCATCGTCGGCTCGACCCTGGACCCGACGATGGAAGGCCGGATGCGCGTCTCTGTCGTCGCGACGGGCATCGACGCCTCGGCCCAAAGCCGCGCCGAACCCCCCGTGACCCGCCGCCCGATGGCGCAG
>NZ_PZKE01000016.1 GCF_003034965.1 Fuscovulum blasticum DSM 2131
AGCGCGTCAGCGGTCAGCGCGGGCATCGGCCAGGGCAGCCGGTTGATTCCGGTGGACAGGTCCACCCAGGGGCCAGTGCCGCCGAACCGCGCCTTGGCCGCATCCAGATTTCCACCGTGATCGCGCATCAGTGCCCCTGTCCGCCAATGGTGAAGCGGGTGATCCCGCCAAAACCGGCCGCGCGCAAGGCCGCCTCGGCCCCTGGCGGCACGCCACGCGGCCCGAACAGAAGCGCCCGCGCCGAGCCGGTATGCGCCGCAGACCAGCCCAAGGCGCCCAATCGCAGGGCCAGCGCCGCCGTCGGATCTTCGGCGGGGCCGCGCAGCGCCAGGCAGCGCGCGGCGGACTGGCTGGCCAACCGTGCCAGCGCGGGCAGATCGCCCGATGCCGCCCCCCAGCCCTGCACCAGATCGGTGATGTCGGGAAACGCCATATCGCGCGGATCAGTGCGGCGGGGCGGGCCGAAGAAGCCGCCGATCACGGCCATGCGCGGCAGGGCTGGCCCCCGCGCCAGCACATGCCCCTCGCGCGAGGCCCAAAGCAGCCGTTCGGGCGCGTCGAACATCAGCGGGTCCGATGCGCCTTCACTGGCAAAGCAGGCCGCCGCGATGCGCAATGGATCGGTTTCGCCCGCCGCCCGCAGCAGCGCGACCCGTACCGCGGTCGAGGCGCCGGCCCCCGCCCCCAGCGGCATCGTGCAGCGCAGAACGTAGCGACCGCGTAACGGACGGCCGACCGAGGCCAGCAGCCGCCGCGCCGCCGACAGCGAAAGCGGCGCGGCGCAGGCGGGCCGGTGCAGGCCGAACGGGCCCGGTCCGCAGGACACCTGCGCAACCAGCACCGGGCATGGCAGCGTGATCAGCGCCACGCGCCCCGCCGGCCCAAGCCGGCCTTGCAGCAGTTCGCCGAAATGTCCGGCAACGGTGATCGGTTCGCGCATGGCCATGGCCGCGCCTCTTAGGCCCACGGCGCGGCGCGGCCAAGCCCATGCCTGCGCGTCAGAACGCCCGATCAGGCCGCCGGCATCCGCGCCTCGGCCATGCCCGCATACCAGCTTGCCCCGAACGGAATCGCATTGTCGTCGAAGTTGTAGGCCGGGTGGTGGACGCTGGCCGTATCGCCGTTGCCAAGGAAGATATAGGCACCCGGCCGCGCGTTCAGCATGAAGCTGAAGTCTTCGGCCCCCATCAGCGGCGGCGTGTCGGGATCGACCTGCCCCGACACGGCCCGGGCCACCTCGACCGCATAGGCGGTATTCTCGGGGGCGTTGACGGTGACGGGATAGCCCCGGGTATAGGCCACCTCGGCCCGTGCGCCCAGGGCCAGCGCCGTGCCTTCGACAATCTGGCCCAGCCGGGTTTCCACGAAATCCTGCACCTTGGGGTCAAGCGTCCGCACCGTGCCGCGCATCTTCACCGTCTGCGGAATCACGTTATGCGCCGGGCTGTCGGTTTCCACCGTGCAGACCGAGACGACAACCTGCTTCATCGGGTCCACGTTGCGGCTTGCGATGGTTTGCAGCGCCACCACGATATGGGCGGCAACAACGGTGGAGTCGATACATTCATGCGGCTTGGCGGCATGGCCGCCCTTGCCGGTGACGGTGATCTCGAACTGGTCGGCGGCGGCCATGAGCGAGCCGGGGCGAATGGCGAAATGACCGACCGGGATGCCCGGCATGTTGTGCATCCCGTACACCTCCTGCACGTTCCAGCGGTCCATCATGCCATCTGCCACCATTTCGCGGCCCCCGCCGCCGCCCTCTTCGGCGGGCTGGAAGATGCAGACGACCGTGCCATCGAAATTGCGTGTCTCGGCCAGATAGCGGGCCGCGCCCAGCAGCATGGCGGTATGGCCGTCATGGCCGCAGGCGTGCATCTTGCCCGGCGTTTTTGAGGCATAGGGCAAGCCGGTCTGTTCAATGATCGGCAGCGCGTCCATATCCGCCCGCAGGCCGATGACGCGGCCCTTGCTGTCGGTTTTCCCCTTGATCACCGCCACCACGCCGGTGCGCCCCACACCTTCGACCACCTCGTCGCAGCCGAACCCCCGGCACAACTCGGCCACGCGGGCGGCGGTGCGATGCACATCGAACTGAAGTTCGGGATGTTCGTGAAAGTCGCGGCGCCAGGCGGTGATTTCGGGCAGCAGTTCGGCGAAACGGTTCTTGACGGGCATGGGGCGTGTCTCCTTTTGCAGGGCAAGGTTGAACCGGCCACAGCCCCACGGCAAGGGGGGAAGCCGCAAAATCCGGGGCGCGCAGCGGCCCGGGCCACTGCCGTGTTACAGACTGGGCCCTGGTGCCAGCTTCGTACCGTCGGAAAAGCGCGAGAAGCGGAAGCGCGACAGATCGTGGCCGGGGGCATCGCCGGCCACAAGGCTGGCCACCACGCGCCCCATGCCGGGGCCGATGCCGAAACCATGCCCGCTCATCCCCGTGGCAACCGTCAGGCCGGGAATGGCGGCGATGTGGTCCACCACCGGCACCACATCGGGCATGGTGTCGATCATGCCGGCCCAGGCGGCGGTCAGGTCCGGGCGGCCCAGCGCCGGGAAGGTGCGGGCGAAATCGTCACGCAGCCGCTCCACCACGGCGGCATTGGGCGCGGGGTTCAAGATCCGCATCCGTTCGAACGGCGAAACCTCGTCGGGCGACCAGCGGCGCGGCGTGCCCCAGGCATCAGGATACCCTTTCGGCGCGAAGGGGCGGAAGCGGGTGGTGCGGAAATCCTGACGCAGCACCGGAAGGAAGCTGCGCAGGCTGGCAAAGGCATCGCGACCGGGGAAGAAATCATGGTGATCCGAGGGCGCGATCGAATAGCCGCCATCGGCCCTGCGGCGGAAGGCAAAGCGGGAATCGCAGGCTGCGCCGTCAAACACCATCGGCAGCGGCGCCGTGGCGGCAACCGAGGCCAGCACCGCAAGTTGCGGAATCTTCACCCCATGCGCGCCAAGGAACAGCCGCGACCAGGCGCCTGCGGCGACCAGCACCCGGCCCGCCCGGATACGGCCCCGTTCGGTGACAACCCCCGCCACCCGGCCGGCCGCGATGTCCAGCGCGCGGACGGCGCAGTTTTCCACGATGGTCACGCCCCGCCGCACCGCGCCTTCGGCCAGCAGCGGCACCGCCGCCCAAGGCTCGGCCCGGGCGTCCGAGGCCGTCCAGAGTCCGCCCTTCCAGCCTGCCGCCGCCTGCGGGATCATCGCGGCCACCTCTTCACGGCTCAGGATGCGGCTGTCCACGTCATGGGCGCGGGCATGGGTCAACCAGCCCTCATACCCGGCCATCTCTTCGGCGGTGTCGGCAAGATAAAGAACGCCGGTCTGCCGGAAGCCCAAGCCCTGCCCCAGTTCCTGCGCAAGCGATTTCCAGAGGCGCAGCGATTCCACCATGATCGGCAATTCGCCCGGATCGCGGCCCTGCTGGCGCACCCAGCCCCAGTTGCGGCTGGACTGTTCTCCGGCGATGCGGCCCTTTTCGCACAGCGTCACGCTCAGCCCGCGCTCGGCCAGGAACCAGGCCGTCATCACCCCCACGACGCCGCCGCCGATGATGACGACATCGGCGGCGGCGGGCAGCGGGCCCGGAAAGCGGACGGGGCTTGCGTCGTGGATGGGAAAGGTCATGCGCAGGCCAGAAGCAGGCGGTCCATGAAATCCTTGCCGGCCTCGAACTCGGACAGTTCCAGATATTCATCGGGCTGGTGGGCCTGGGCAATGTCGCCCGGACCACAGACCACGGCGGAATACCCCTCGGCCTGAAACTGCCCCGCCTCGGTGCCGTAACTGACCACGCCCGTGGCATTGTCGCCGGTCAGGCTGCGAACAAGCATTTCCGCCTCGCCCCCGTCTTCCGGCTTGAGCGCGGGCACATTGAAAAACCTTTCCACAGAAACGCCGGCCTCGGGACGGCGGGACTTCAGCGTGGCGTGCAGGTCTTCTGCCCGGTCGGTGAACGCACCAGCATGGGCTTCAAGGTCTTCGTCCGGCACAACGCGCATTTCCACCGCGAAGCGGCAATCTGCGGCGGTGATGTTATGCGCCGTGCCGCCGTGGATCTGGCCGATGTGCAGGGTGGTGAAGGGCGGGCGGAACTGGCCGGCAACCGGGCTGGGCACCGCGGCCTGGATTTCGGCGTTGCGCGCATTGACCCACTGCATCAGATGCGCGCTTTCCATCACCGCGCTGACACCTTCGGGCAGGAGCGAGGAGTGAACCTCGAAGCCCTTGACATGAACATGGAAGCCGACGCCCCCCTTGTGGCCGGTGATCAGCTTCATCAGGCTGGGTTCGCCGATGATGGCCGCGCTGCCTTTCGGCACCACCTCCTGCATGGTGCGGATCATCGGCGGGGCGCCGGTGCAGCCGATCTCCTCATCATAGCTCAGCGCCAGTTGCAGCGGGCGGAGCGTTCCGTTGCGCGCCGCGCGGGCCACGGCCCAGGCGGCAAGGGCGACAAAGCCCTTCATGTCGCAGGTTCCGCGCCCATAAAGCCGCCCGTCCCGTTCGGTCACGGTCCAGGGGTCCGAGGTCCAGGGCTGGCCTTCGACGGGCACGACATCGGAATGACCCGACAGCACAACGGCCCCCGGAACCCACGGTCCGGCGTGCGCGATCAGCGCGGCCTTGGTGTGATCTTCGTTCCAGTGCCGGAAGCAGCGCGCCCCTTGCGCGGTCAGATAGCCTTCCAGCCAGTCGACCAGCGCGAGATTCGAGCTTGTGGACACCGTGGGAAACGCAACCAACTGGTCAAGAATCTGACGTGGCGTCAGCTCATCCATCCTGAGACTCCCATATATGGTGGTCACCCTCGCCAGCGGGAATGGAAGTGTCAATATCTGGCATTGTGCAGGGCAAACCTTGCAAAACGCCCGCAATCAATGCTGGAAACGTTCCCCGAAAACGGGATTGATACCAATTCGAAAATCGGGAAAGGTTGGCGGAACGGGCGATGCCCTACCGCATTGCCCTGCCGAAAAACGATATAAAAAACAATAACAAGACGTGTCTGGGGAGTTGTCCATGCCCAATGGGGCGAAGCCTGTCCTTCAAGTCAGGGGCCTCAAGACCGTGTTCCGCACCCGGACGGGTGAGGTTCATGCGGTAAACAACGTGAGCTTTCACCTTCAACGTGGTGAGCTTTTGGGCGTTGTGGGGGAAAGCGGCTCCGGCAAGTCGGTCACCATGATGTCGCTCCTGCGTCTTCTGCCGGCGCCGCCTGCCGAAATTCGGGCGGGCGAGGTGCTGCTGAACGGGCGCGACCTCTTGCAGATGGGGGCAGACGAACTGCGCGATGTGCGTGGCGGCAAGGTGGGGTTCGTCTTTCAAGACCCGATGACCAGCCTGAACCCGGTGTTCACCGTGGGAATGCAGATCACCGAGGCCCTGCGCAAGCATATGGGCCTGAGCAAGGCAGCAGCCGAAACGCGGGCGGTGGAACTGCTGCAACTGGTGGGTATCCCCGATGCCCGCAAGCGGCTGAAGGCCTTTCCCCATCAGTTTTCCGGCGGGATGCGGCAGCGGGTGATGATCGCCATCGCGCTGGCCTGCGACCCGGATGTTCTGATCGCGGACGAACCGACCACGGCGCTGGATGTCACGATCCAGGCGCAGATTCTGGAACTGGTCAAGGAACTGCGCGCCAAGCTGGGCATGGCCATCATCTGGATCACCCATGATCTGGGCGTGATCGCCGGCATCGCGGACCGGGTGATGGTGATGTATGGCGGGCAGGTGGTGGAACAGGCGCCTGTGCGTGAGCTGTTCGCCAACCCGCAGCACCCCTATACCCGCGCGCTGCTGAAGACGATTCCCAAGATCAGCGGCGAACGCGAGGCCCGGCTGAAGGTGATCGAGGGGCAGCCGCCCATGCTGTCGGCCGCACCTTCGGCCTGCCCGTTCCGCGAACGCTGCGAATACCGGCACGACCGCTGCAATGCCGAAAACCCGCTGCGCCGCGCGGTGGACGGGCGCGAGGTGGGTCAGGGCCATGACGTGGCCTGTCACTGGCAGGCCCCTGCCCCCGCTGCACGGGAGACCGCCCATGCTTGACGCATCCCGGCAACCTGAACCGCTGGTGCGGGTGGAAGGGCTGAAAATGCACTTCCCGATCTACACCGGCCTGTTCCGCAGCCATACCGGCGACGTGAAGGCGGTGGACGGGGTGAGCTTCGACATCCTTCCTGGCGAAACGCTGGGGCTGGTGGGCGAATCCGGTTGCGGAAAATCGACCGTGGGCCGCGCGCTGCTGCGGCTGTACGAGCCGACCGCCGGCCGCGTCATCATCGACGGTGAGGATGTGGCGCATCTGTCGGCCGAAAAGCTGCGCCAGAAGCGGCCGACCATGCAGATGGTGTTCCAGGACCCGCAGGCCAGCCTGAACCCGCGGATGACACTGGCCGGCATCATAGGTGAGCCGCTTGACGAACACACCAGCATGAGCCGCGCCGAAAAGACCCAGCGGATCTATGAGCTGATGGATCAGGTCGGGCTGAACCGCCGCTTCGCCAACCGCTATCCGCACGAATTCAGCGGTGGACAACGGCAGCGCATCGGCATTGCCCGCGCGCTGGCGCTGAACCCCAAGTTCATTGTCTGCGACGAACCCATTGCCGCGCTGGACGTGTCGATCCAGGCGCAGGTGGTGAACCTGCTGGAAGACCTGCAGGAACGGCTGGGGCTGACCTATCTGTTCATCAGCCATGACCTGTCGATGGTGCG
This sequence comes from Fuscovulum blasticum DSM 2131, assembly GCF_003034965.1. Classification (GTDB taxonomy): domain Bacteria; phylum Pseudomonadota; class Alphaproteobacteria; order Rhodobacterales; family Rhodobacteraceae; genus Pseudogemmobacter; species Pseudogemmobacter blasticus. The sequence goes on from NZ_PZKE01000016.1 coordinate 6,721, forward strand.
CCACCTGGCCGACCGCGTGGCGGTCATGTATCTGGGCCGCATCGCCGAGCTGTCGCCTTCGAAAGACCTGTATTCCCGTCCGCTGCACCCCTATGCCGAGGCGCTGCTTTCGGCGGTGAACGAGCCTGATCCCGAACTGGCCGCGCGGCGCAACCGCATCATTCTCAAGGGCGATGTGCCATCGCCCGCCAATCCGCCGCAAGGCTGCAATTTCTGCACCCGCTGCCCCAGGGTCTTTGACCTGTGCCGGCAAGTGAAGCCCGATCTGCAAGAGGTGGAGCCCGGGCGTTTCGTCGCCTGCCACCTGTTCAGCGACAAGACGACCGCTGGGACAACCGGCGTGCCCGAGGCAAGAATCGAGCACAACCAACAAGGAGCTTCGAAATGAAGATGAGAACCGCCCTTCTGGGCGCTGCCGCACTTGTGGCCTTTGCGCCCGCCGCCTTTGCGGAGCGCGGTGCCGATGGCCATGTGAACGTGCTCTATTGGCAGGCGCCTTCGACCCTGAACGCCTATCTTTCGTCCGGCACCAAGGACGTTGAAGTCGGCTCGCTGGTGCTGGAAGGCCTGGCTGGCTTCAACGAGAAGGGCGAAGTCATTCCCCGTCTCGTGGAAAGCATCCCGACCGTCGAAAACGGCGGCGTGTCCGCAGACCTGAAGCAGATCACCTGGAAGCTGAAGCCGGGCCTGCTGTGGTCGGACGGCACCGCCGTCACCTCGAAGGATGCCAAGTTCACCTACGAATACTGCACCCATCCCGACGGTGGCTGCGCCCAGGCTGCGCGCTATGAAGGCATCGCCTCGATCGAGACGCCCGATGACCTGACCGTGGTCATCAACTTCACCGATCCGAAGCCCAATCCCTATACCGCCTTTGTCGGCGCCACCTCGCCCATCCTGCAGGCCGCGCAATTCGCCAACTGCCTTGGCGCCGCCGCGTCGACCTGCACCGAGCAGAACTTCAAGCCCATCGGCACCGGCCCGTTCAAGGTTGTTGACTTCAAGGTCAACGACGTTGTGCAACTGGAAGCCAACCCGAACTACCGCGATCCGGCCAAGCCCGCCTTCGCCACGATGACGGTGAAGGGTGGCGGCGATGCGCAGGCCGCGGCCCGCGCCGTGATGGAAACCGGCGAGTTCGACTATGCCTGGAACACCCAGATCAACCCCGAGCAGCAGGAACAGATGGCTGCCGGCGGCAAGGGCGTGTTCCTGAACGGCTATGGCACGCTGGTCGAGCGGGTCGAGATGAACCTGACCGACCCCTCGCCCGACCTGGCCGAGGGTGAGCGTTCGACCACCAAGCATCCGCACCCGTTCCTGACCGACATCCGCGTCCGCAAGGCGCTGTCGATGGCGATTGACCGGCAAACGCTGGTGGACATCGGCTATGGCAAGGCCGGCCGCGCCACCTGCAACCTGGTGCCCGCGCCCGAGCTTTATGCCAGCGCCAACACCGACTGCATCGCGCAGGACATCGAAGGCGCCAAGGCGCTGCTGGATGAAGCCGGCTGGAAGGACACCGACGGCGACGGCATCCGCGACAAGGATGGCAAGAAGCTGCACATCCTGTATCAGACCTCGGTCAACCCGGTCCGTCAGGACTTCCAGGCCGTGATCAAGTCCTGGTGGGAATCCATCGGCGTGGAAGTCGAGCTGAAACAGGTTGACGCTTCGGTCTTCTTCGGCGGCGATGCGGGTTCGCCCGATACCTTCCAGAAGTTCTATGCCGACGTGGAAATGTACGCCAACAACTTCGACGGCACCGATCCCGAGCCCTATCTGGCGCAATACCTGTGCGACAAGATCCCGGGCCCGGACAACCAGTGGCAGGGCGAAAACATCAACCGCTTCTGCGACCCGGCCTATGACGCGCTGGTGAAGGAACTGTCGGTGACCGCCGACATGGCCAAGCGCGGCGAGATCGCCAAGAAGCTGAACGAGATGTTGACCAAGGACAGCTATGTCGTGGTTCCGCTGGTGGACCGTGGCCGTCTGTCGGCGGCGTCCAACACGCTGGGCGGCGCGGTGCTGAACACCTGGGATTCCGAGCTGTGGAATGCCTCGGACTGGTATCGCATCAAGTGATCTGACCTGATCTCCTGCGGGGTGCGGGGGAAATCCTCCGCACCCCGTGTTTCATCCTTTTCCGGCCATCCAGACTGCTGACCAGAGGCGCCGCCCATGCTGACTTATGTGCTCAGACGGCTATTCATCGCGATCCCGACGCTTCTGTTGATCAGTGTGGTGATCTTCTTTCTCGTCGATCTGGCGCCGGGCTCGCCCGCGTCGGAAATTCCTCTGACCGTGCCCCCCGAGGTGCGCGCGAAGATCCTGGAATCGCTGGGCGTGAACGCCCCCTTCCATGTGCGCTACCTGCTCTGGCTCAAGCAGTTCTTCTGGGTCGAGCCGATGTATGCCATCGACTACCTTTTCGGCACCGATTACGCACAAGGCGCGCAGCGGATCATCAGCTATTCGTCGCGCTCGCCCGTGTTCAACATCATCATCGAGCGGTTGCCGCAGACACTGACGGTGATCGGCACGGCCTATGCGGTGGCGATCCTGATCGCCCTGCCCATCGGCATCTATTCGGCCTATCGGCAATATTCCTGGGTTGACCAGCTTGGCACCTTCGTCTCGATGGTGGGCTATTCGGTACCCACCTTCTTTACCGGGGTGGTGCTGATCGTGATCTTCGCGGTCAAGCTGCAATGGTTCCCTTCGATCTATGACACAACCTTGCGCATCACCGACTGGGGCAGCCTGTGGAAGCAGATTCACCAGATGATCCTGCCGGTGGCGGTTCTCGGCCTTTACAACGCCGCCGAGATCAGCCGCTATACCCGGTCGTCGATGCTGGAAAACCTGAGCCAGGATTATGTGCGCACCGCGCGGGCCAAGGGGATGAGCGAGCGGGTGGTGGTGCTGAAACACGTCGCCCGCAACTCGATGATCCCCGTCGTGACGATCATCGCGCTGGGGCTGCCTGGCGTCTTCGGCGGCGCCATCGTGACCGAGCAGGTGTTCAAGATCAACGGCATCGGGGCGGCGCTGATCGGCGCGATCCATGCCAATGATCTGCCGATGGTGCAAACCATCACCTTCATCACCGCGATCCTGATCGTGACCTTCAACCTGATCGCCGACATCCTGTATGGCGTCCTTGACCCGCGGATCCGCTATGACTGACGCGACGCAAGTGATCGAGGCCCCGCGCAGCCAATGGCGCGATGTCTGGGACCAGTTCCGCCACCACAAGGGGGCGATGGCCGGTCTGTGCGTGCTGTTGCTGATCGTGGCCTTCGTGGTGATCGGCCCCTTCGTCTGGCGCGTCGATGGCACCTACATTGACCCGGACGCCGCCAAGATGATCCTGGGCCGCAACAAGCCGCCAAGCTGGGCGCACCCGCTGGGCACCGATCAGGTGGGCCGGGACATGCTGGCCCGCATGATGCTGGGCGGCAAGGTCAGCCTGGCGGTGGGGCTGGTGGCCATGCTGGTGTCGATCTTCATCGGCACCACGGTGGGCGTACTGTCAGGCTATTTCCGCCGGCTGGACGGGCTGCTGATGCGGATGACAGACCTTTTCCTGTCGCTGCCGCTGCTGCCGCTGCTGCTGGTGCTGATGTTCCTTTACGGCAATCTGGTGAAGCGCGCCTTCGGGCCCGAGCTGGGCACCTTCCTTCTGGTGGTGCTGGGGATCGGGCTGACAAGCTGGATGCATTCGGCCCGGATCGTGCGCGGCAGCGTGCTGGCGCTGAAGGAACGCGAATTCGTGCTGGCGGCGCGGTCGATCGGCACGCCCGCACGGCGGATCATCCTGCGCCACATCCTGCCGAACGTGGTTTCGGCGGTGATGGTGGCGGCAACGCTGGGCATTGCCGGCGCGATCATCACCGAATCCGTGCTGTCCTTCCTGGGGCTGGGCTTCCCGCCCGACTTTCCCACCTGGGGCGGCCTGCTGAACGAAGGCTACGTCAGCCTGACCACCTATCCCAGCCGGGTGATCTGGCCGGGCATCGCGATCTCGCTGACGGTGCTCAGTGTGAACTACATCGGTGACGGTCTGCGCGACGCGCTGGACCCGCGAATCCGGGGGCGCTGAGGCGCGCCCCCCCTTTCGGCCCCTGCCCCGCCGGTTCAGTCGTCGTCGTGCAGGTGGTCGCGGATGCGGCGCACCATCAGCCAGACGCCCAGGATCACCGGCAGCACCAGAAGCGCCGTCAGCATTTCCTTCGACAGCCCAGCCAGCTTGCCCAGCGGATAGGCGGCATAGGCAAGCAGGCTGACCGCGTAATAGCTGATCGCCACCACCGACAGGCCTTCGACCGTGCGTTGCAGCCGCAGTTGCAGGTCGGACCGGCGGTCCATGCTTTTCAGCAGTTGCTGGCTGCGGGCGCTGCGTTCCACATCCACCCGCGTCCGCAGCAGTTCCGCCGCCCGCTGCGCCCGTTCCGCCATCGCGCCAAGGCGGCGTTCGGTGGCGCGCACGGTGCGCATAGCCGGATCATAGCGGCGCATCATGAATTCGGCGAAGGTCTGCTTGCCTTCGATCCGCTCTTCGCGAAGGGCCTGAATCCGCTGGGTCAGGATCGCCTCATAGGCCGCCGTCCCGGCGAAGCGGAAGGTGTATTTCACCGCAAGGCTTTCCAGTTCCGCGGAAATACCCAGCAGATCATGCAACGCCGCCTCAGGAGAGGGTTCGGCGTGATCCAGCCCCAGCACCAGACCCGACAGCTTGGGATCAAGCGCGTTCAGCGATGAGGTCAGGCTGCGGGCCTGCAAGAGACCCAGCATCGACACCGCGCGATAGGTTTCAATCTCGCACAGGCGCTGGACGATGCGGCCGACGCGGCGGCCGCTGGTGCCCGGCCGCACGAAGACGGCAAAGCGGATCTGGCCTGCGGCATCAATGCGGAAATCGCCCGCCACCACGGCGGTCCGATCCACCACCCAGGCCATGGCCAGGCTTTCGGGCACGAACCAGGCCTCGGCCTGACGCACCATCTCATGTTCGTCCTCGGGCATCTGTTCGACGCGGATCACCGCCGAAGTCAGCCGCTTGCCGGGGGCCTGGGCCAGCCAGTCCTCGGGGAAGACATCAACTTCGGCAGGGTCGAAGGGGCGGGCCGAAACGCCGGGGCTGAAGGCGGTATAGGTGACGAACTCGGTATGGCTTTCCCATTTCATCGAGGCGCGGCCAAGCGTGCCGAAGAAATGCGTCGCCTCGGGCGCCGGCTGCGGGCTGCCTTCGCGGGCAAGCAGGTCCAGAAGATGTATCCGGTCCAGCGCCCGGTCACGCCCGGCGGCATTGCCCGGCTGCTTGATCGCCAGCAGCACCGCCGTGCAGGGCACGGTCAGCGACGGGAACGGCCGCGCGTGCAACTCGTTCACGGTGGCATAGCGTTGCGGGTGATCCTCGATCGGAGGCATGTCGGTCTTCCTTGCGGCTGTGCAGCATGAGGTAGGGGCGCACCCGCACGGGGACCAGAGCTTTCTTGGAATACAAGGGTATGCAGCAACGGTGTTGCCGGTTTGCCCCGCCCTGGCGGGTGGGAAGTGCCGTGAAATCAGGCGGCCATAAAACCGCGCCGATGCCTTGCCTAGCTGCGAATGGTGCCGTTGCCGGTGACCAGATACTTGAAGCTGCACAGTTGTTCGGCCCCCACCGGGCCGCGCGCATGAAGTTTGCCGGTGGCGATGCCAATCTCGGCCCCCATGCCGAATTCGCCGCCATCGGCGAACTGGGTGCTGGCGTTGCGCATCAGGATGGCGCTGTCCAACCGTTCGAAGAACCGCGCGGCGGTGGCGTCGTTCTCGGTCAGGATCGCCTCGGTGTGCTGGCTGCCGTATTTGCGGATATGGGCAATCGCCTCATCCACGCCATCCACCAGTTTCGCGGCGATGATCATGTCCAGGAATTCGCGGCCAAAATCGTCGGGCGCGGCCTTGACGGTGCCGGGGATCTTGAGCAGTTCGCCCTCGGTCCGCACTTCGACCCCGGCTTTGAGCAGATCTTCGATCAGCACGGAGCCATGCTGGGTGTAGAACCGCCAGTCGATCAGCAGACATTCTGCCGAGCCGCAGATGCCGGTGCGGCGCGTCTTGGCGTTCAGCACCACGCGGCGGGCTTTTTCCAGATCGGCGTCCTTGTCGGCATAGACATGGCAGATGCCTTCCAGATGCGCGAACACGGGGACCCGCGCCTCGCGCTGCACCAGCCCGACCAGACCCTTGCCGCCCCGGGGAACTATCACGTCGATATAGTCCGTGGCGCGCAGCATCGCGGTCACCATCTCGCGGTCGCGGGTGGGAACAAGCTGGATCGCCGCTTCGGGCAGGCCGGCTTCGCGCAGGCCCTGTTGCAGGCAATCATGGATCGCCTCGGACGAATGGAAGCTTTCGCTGCCGCCGCGCAGGATGACGACATTGCCCGATTGCAGGCACAGGGCGCCTGCGTCGGCGGTCACGTTGGGCCGGCTTTCGTAAATCACGCCAACCACCCCCAGTGGCGTGGCGACACGCTGGATATGCAGGCCGTTGGGCCGGTCCCATTCGGCCAGAACGCGGCCGACCGGGTCTTTCTGCGCCGCGACGGCCAGAAGCCCGTCCACGATGCCGCGCAGGCGGTGCGAATCCAGCTTCAGCCGGTCCATCATCGCGGGCGACAGACCCTTGTCGCGGCCATAGTCCAGATCAAGGCAGTTGGCGTCCAGGATTTCCTGTTCGCGGTCGCGCACCGCGGCGGCCGCCGAAACCAGCGCCGCCGACTTGCGTTCGGACGAGGCAAAGGCCAGTTCGGCCGCCGCTGCACGCGCCTTGGCGCCGATTTCCGCCATCAGGTCTGCGAATTGCCCGTCCATCGCCGCACTCCCCGGCCTGATCGTCTGGCCGCAAAAATCTTCGAAGATTTTTGCAAATTCCTTCGAAGGAATTTGCCCTTCACACCACCATGTCGTCCCGATGCACCAGCGCCGCACGGCCCTGATAGCCCAGGATCGCCTCGATCTCGCCCGAGCGGTGACCGGCGATCTGTTTCGCCTCGGCACTGGTATAGCGCACCAGCCCCTTGCCCAGCACCGCCCCTTCCGGTGACAGGATCGCCACGGGTTCCCCCCGGCCGAAGGTTCCGGTGACGCGCGTCACCCCGGCGGGCAACAGGCTTTTGCCGGCGCGCAGGGCCGTCACGGCGCCGGCGTCCAGCAGCAATTCGCCCTTGGGCTTCATCGCGTTGATCCAGCGTTTGCGGGCAAGCTGCGGATCGGCGCCAGCTACAAACCAGGTGCGATTGGCGCCCTGCGCCAGCGCGGTCAGCGGCCGCAGGGTCGAGCCTTCCATGACCGCCATGGCGCAGCCTCCGGCAACCGCCGTCTTGGCCGCCAGCAGCTTGGTTTTCATGCCGCCCTTGGACAGGCCGGAAATCGGGTCGCCCGCCATCGCCTCGATCTCGGGGGTGATGGTGTCAACCAGATCGAAGCGGGTCGCGGTCGGGTCTTCCTTGGGATTGGCGGTGTAGAACCCGTCCACATCGCTGAGCAGGATCAACTGATCGGCGCCCACCGTCACCGCGATCTGGGCGGCCAGACGGTCGTTGTCGCCGAAGCGAATTTCATCGGTGGCCACCGTGTCGTTTTCGTTCACGATCGGCACGACACCCAGGCCCAGCAGCGTTTCCATCGTGGCCCGGCTGTTCAGGTAACGGCGGCGGTCCTCGGTGTCTTCCAGCGTCACCAGCACCTGCGCGGTGGTGATGCCATGCGGGGCCAGCACTTCCTCATAGGCGCGGGCCAGGCGGATCTGGCCCACGGCCGCCGCGGCCTGGCTTTGCTCCAGCGTCAGCACGCCTTCGGGCAGACCCAGCACCTTGCGCCCCAGCGCAATTGACCCCGACGAGACCAGAACCACATCGGTGCCGCGCACCTTGGCCTCGGCCACGTCCATCGCCAGCGCCGAAAGCCAGCCCTGTTTCAGCCCGCTCTTGCGGTCCACCAGCAGGGCCGAGCCGATCTTGACCACCAGCCGCCGCGCCGCCCGTACATCGGGCGACTGGGGGGCGGACATGCGGGTTTCCGTCAGGGCTGCCACGGCCGCACCTCGGAAGGTTTGGGGTCTTCGCGCTTGATCTGGGCATAGATGGCGCGCAGCACATCCTGCACGCCCTTGCCCGCCGCGCCCGAGATCACATGCACCGGCCCGCCGCTGGCCTTTTCCAGCGCGCGGCGGCGGTCGCTGATCTGGCGCGCGTCCATGGCATCGGTCTTGTTCAGCGCCAGAATCCGCGGCTTGTCGCCCAGAACATCGGAATAGGCCTCAAGCTCGGTGACGATGGTGCGGTAATCCTTGGTGATGGTCGAGGACGTGCCGTCCACCAGATGCAGCAGCACCTTGCAGCGTTCGACATGGGCCAGGAACTGGGTGCCCAGCCCCCGCCCTTCCGAAGCGCCTTCGATCAGGCCGGGGATGTCGGCCATGACGAATTCGTGCCCATCCACGCCCACGACGCCCAGGTTCGGCACCAGCGTGGTAAAGGGATAATCCGCGATCTTGGGCCGGGCGTTCGACACGGCGGCCAGAAAGGTGGACTTGCCGGCGTTCGGCAGGCCAACCAGCCCGGCGTCGGCAATCAGCTTCAGCCGCAGCCAGATCGTGCGCTCGACCCCGGGCTGGCCGGGATTGGCGCGGGCGGGGGCGCGGTTGGTGCTGGTCTTGAAGCGCAGGTTGCCCCAGCCGCCGTTGCCGCCTTCGGCCAGACGGATGCGCTGGCCCACCACCGTCAGGTCGGCCAGAACGGTTTCCTCATCCTCGTCCAGAATCTCGGTTCCCAGCGGCACCTTCAGAACGATGTCTTCACCGCTGCGGCCGGTCTTCTGGCTGCCCATGCCGGGCTGGCCGTTCTTGGCAAAGAAATGCTGCTGGTAGCGATAGTCGATCAGGGTGTTCAGCCCCTCCACCGCCTCGGCCCAGACCGAACCGCCATGGCCGCCATCGCCGCCATCCGGTCCGCCGAATTCGATGAACTTCTCGCGCCGGAAGCTGGCGCAACCGGCCCCGCCCCCGCCCGAGCGGATATAGACTTTGGCAAGGTCGAGGAATTTCATCGGTCAGGGCTTTCGGGTGTGATCGCTGCGGCGATACAGGAACAGGGGCAAAGTCTCAAGCGGTGCCGCATTTCGCACAAGAGGCGCGCGGGTCGGGAATGGTGCCGATTTCGCCATGGAAATCGGGCACGCCCGGCCCCGCGCGCGGCCTTAGTCCAGTTTGCGGACATAGGTCCAGGTTGGCACCAGGGCATTGCGGGCCACCGAAAACGCCTCGGCATCGCCAAGATACTGGAAGCCTGCGTTGGTCAGCACGCGGGCGCTGCCGGGGTTGTCCTGAAAAACCTCGGCGAAATAGGTGCAGTCGGCCAGCGGGTTGGCCGCGACCAGCGCGCGCACCGCCTCGGATGCGATGCCGGTGTTCCAGAAGGCCGGCGCCACCCAATAGGCCACCTCGCTTTGCCCGGCCTTGCCACGGGCAGGCTCCATCGGCTTGAGGCTGATCACCCCCAGAAGCTCGCTCAGCCCGGTTTTCGACCCGTCCATCACCCAGACGGACCCGGGGCGTTCATGGGTGATGGCACGGGCGACAAAAGCCTCGGCCGCACCGGGGGGAAAGGGATGCGGAATGTTCTGCGTCGCCTCGGCAACGCGGCGGTCAGCGGCATGATGGGCAATCAGCCCCGCATCCGATGTCCGCATCGGGCGCAGGATGAAACGACCCGCGGCGATCTGCCCTTCGGAACCCGAAACCGTATCAACAACCATGACGTCCCTCCTTGGCAGCACATGTGGGGTTCCTGTCCCCGCTGTGCCAGAGCGTTCGGGCAGAATGACCGGGGGGACCGGCCTTGCAGCCGATCCCCCCGATACATTCCGAATGTAAAGGTTCGGCTTACTCGGCAGCCTCCGCAACCGGGAGAACCGAAATGAAGGTGCGGCCCTTGAGGCCCTTCTTGAAGGTCACCTTGCCCTCGACGACGGCAAAGATGGTATGGTCGGTGCCCATGCCCACGCCTTGCCCCGGGAAGAAGGTGGTGCCGCGCTGACGCACGATGATGTTGCCCGGAATGGCAGCCTGACCGCCATAGAGCTTGACGCCCAGGCGACGACCGGCGCTGTCACGACCGTTGCGGGATGAACCGCCTGCTTTCTTGTGTGCCATGGGAGATTACTCCTTCGCTTCCGCGGCCTTGCGGGCGCGCTTCGGTTTCTCGGCGGGCGCCTCGACGGCCACGGCCTCGACAGCAGCCTCGGCCTTCGGGGCCTTGGCGGCCTTGGCCGGTTTCGCGGCGGCCTTGGCGGCGCCGGGGGCTTCGTGCGCGGTGCGGCGCGCGTCGGCGGTGCCGGTCGCAACCTTGACGCCCGACTTGTCGGCGCCGGTTTCCAGCACGTCGGTCACGCGGACCAGCGTCAGGTGCTGGCGGTGGCCCTTGGTGCGCTGCGACGAATGCTTCCGGCGGCGCTTGACGTAGTGGATGGTCTTCTCGCCCTTGATCTGGTCGATCACTTCGGCCTGAACCGCAGCGCCGGCCACGAAGGGCACGCCGACGGTGGAGCCCACCATCAGAATATCGTTGAACTGGATCTTGTCGCCAGCGGCAGCGTCAAGCTTTTCCACGCGCAGAACGTCACCCGCCTGCACCTTGTATTGCTTGCCGCCGGTCTTGAGGACCGCAAACATGGGTCGTATCCTTTCCTTCGTCCGCGTCCTTCGGCCCCGTTTCCGGCGTTCCGGGGGCCTGCCTTTGCAGCCGGCCCCGCCTTCGGACAGCGCGCCCCGGTCCGGGGCGAGTGTCAAAACAAAATCCGCCCGGGATTCGCACCCCGGGCAAGATGCGCGCTTATCGGGTCGGGGGGCGGCGAAGTCAAGCAGGCATTGCACGGGCGCGCCGCCCTGCCGCGCCCCCTCCGCAGGGTCAGATCTGCTGGCTGATTGCGAACCGCGCCGTCAGCCGCCCCATCGCCTCGGACACCGGGGTCATGGTTTCGGTCATGGCGGCGTTGATCGCGGCCGTCACCGCGCGGCCTTCCGGCGTTTCGCTGAAGGTCAGGTAGCGTTTCAGTTCCTCATCGCTAAGGGGCGTATAGGCCAGCACCAGGAACCGCACCAGCCAGGCCCCCACCTCGCCGCGGATCGACGGCTCTTCCGCCCAGACCTGCCGCATCCGTTCGTCCCGCGGCGGCGGCACCCCGGCGGGGCTGCCGGCGGCCATCCCGTCGGAAAACGCCAGTTCGGCACTCAGCGCACCGGCAACGCCGCTTTCCAGCAGATCGCCCGCGGTGATCAGGTCGCGGATCAGCCGCAGGCGCGGGCTGCGCGCGTCGCGCATGTCCTGTGCCGCGACCTCAGCCGCCTCGTCTGCGGCCACATCCAGCATGGCGCGCCGCGCCGCGATTTCCTGCGTCAGGATGCGCTGGCCAAGATCCGAACCGTAGAAGGCCAGCGCGGCAGGAATCACATCCCCCTGCCCGGCCAGGGCTTGGGCAAAGGCCGCGTCGAAGCGCGGCCGCAGCACCGCCGGATCGTAAAGGGCTGCCACCTCGGCGGCCCAGGCCGCCCCGCCGCGCCCGGGAAAGAACTGTTCTTCCAGGGCATCGGCCTGCGGCCGCGCCTCTTCGGCCAGAAGGGCAAAGGTCGGATCAAGCTGCAAGACAGCAGCCAGAGCCGCCGCATCCGCCTTCCCGGTTTCGGCCGTTGGGGCGGGCAAGGCGGCACCGGGCGCCGTGCCTTCGGCCGCCAGAGGCAGCGGCGCGGTCAGAGCCAACAGGGTCAGAAGGGTAACAGATCGGCGCATCGCGGGTCTCCACCGGGGCCGGCCACGCACCCGCGCCGGCGGGCCGGAACACCAGCCTTCGCCGCAGCCTAGGACGCCGCGCGCCCGCCGCCAAGCCCCGCCCCCGTCACGGCTGCGTGGGGCCGGAAACGCACCGCAGCAAATCCGGATGAGAAACGGGGTTGCGCTTGCCCCCAAGGGCCGCTAAATCCCCGCCACGACGACCCCCAGAAAGCGCGGAGAGGTGCCGGAGTGGTCGATCGGGGCGGTCTCGAAAACCGTTGTGGGTTTGCGCCCACCGTGGGTTCGAATCCCACCCTCTCCGCCATTCCTTCCCATCGTTGACGGTCGAATAACAGCTTGCTTGCCGGCAATAGGTTTGTCCTGCGTGCGGATTGTCGGGCGCTGCCTTCCTTCGTGTTGTTTCGATTGGGCACGGTTCTGTTCCTTGCGGGATACGCGCGATGAGACGACAGGGCGTCGTCCATCCCCCGCTGTGTCAGAATAGGCGCCTGCCCTCGGCGTCGATGATCAGTTGTCCGTCCTCTTTTGCCAGTGGACCGGGCGGAGTCCGGTCCAGCAGGTCCAGCACCACCTCCGAGGGGCGGCACAACCGCACGCCCTTTGGTGTGCAGACGATGGGGCGGTTCACCAGGATCGGGTGCGCCACCATGGCGGCCAGAAGCTGGTCGTCGGTTACGCCTGCCGCAGTCAGGCCCATCTCCTCGGCCGGGGTGCGTGAGATGCGCAATGCCTCGCGCGGTGTGACATTGGCGGCGGCAAACAGCGCCAGAAGCTGCGGCCGGGTCCAGCCCTCTTTCAGGTAGTCGATGACGACCGGCGTATATCCGGCGGCCTGAAGAATCCCGAGGACATTGCGCGATGTGCCGCAATCGGGGTTGTGGTGGATGACAACGGGAAAGCTCATGCTGGAAACCTGTTCCGTGTGCGGTTGACAAAAGCGACCAGCGACAACATGACCGGCACCTCGACCAGCACACCGACAACGGTGGCCAGTGCAGCACCGGAGTTGAGGCCGAAAAGGCCGATGGCCACGGCCACCGCGAGTTCGAAGAAGTTCGAAGTCCCGATCAGCGCGCAAGGGCCCGCCACCTTGTGCGGCAGTTTCCAGGCAAAGGCCCAGGCATAGCCAAGCGCGAAGATGCCATAGGACTGCAGGATGATCGGCACGGCGAGCAGCGCGATCAGAAGCGGCTGCGCAAGGATGATCGGCCCCTGAAAGCCGAAAAGCAGCACCACCGTCAGCAAGAGGCCAAGGACTGAGCCGGGCTTGATCCGCGCCGTGAAACCCGACACCGCCGCCGTGCCGCCGCGCGCCATCAGGGCCCGGCGTGTCAGCGCTCCGGCGATCAGCGGGATGACGATGTAAAGGACAACCGACAGGATCAGCGTTTCCCAGGGCACTGTGATGTCGGTGACACCCAGCAGGAAGGCAACGATCGGCGCGAAGGCCACGACCATGACCAGATCATTCACCGAGACCTGCACCAGCGTGTAGTTCGGATCGCCCTTCGTCAGTTGTGACCAGACAAAGACCATGGCCGTGCAGGGCGCCGCGCCCAGCAGGATCAGGCCCGCAATGTATTCCGGGGCCTTCGCCGGGTCGATCAGGCCGGCGAAGATATGGTTGAAGAAAAGCACGGCCAAGGCCGCCATGGTGAAGGGCTTGATCAGCCAGTTGATGACCAGCGTGATCACCAGCCCCTTCGGCCGCCGCCCGACATCCTTGAGCGAGCCGAAGTCGATGGCGATCATCATCGGATAGACCATCGCCCAGATCAGCACGGCAACGACCAGATTGACCGAGGCGTACTCAAGGCTGGCCAGGGACACGAAAAGGCCGGGCATCAGATTGCCGAGCAACAGCCCCGCAAGGATGCAGAGCGCGACCCATAGGGTCAGCCAGCGTTCGAACAGGCTCATGTGGTTTCCTTTTGCCCGGGCACACAGCAGGCATCGCCAGGGGGGGATTTCAGGGTGGCAACGAATGTTGTCAGAGGAATCAGCGAGGACGGGTTCAGCGCGTAACAGACGCGGGGTCCGTCGATCTCGCCGGTGATGATCCCCGCGGCCCTGAGGATACGCAGGTGTTCCGACACCGTGGACTGCGCCAGACCGACGGCATCCACGATGTCCCCTCCCATGCAGCCGGGTGTCGACAGCAGCAGGCGAAGGATGCGCAGACGCGCCGGATGCGCCAGCGCCTTCGCCAGTTCCGCGATTTCATTGTCACTATACGGCATGGTTCGTCCTTTTTATCGTAAATCGACGATAGACGATTATTTGCACTTGAGCAACAGCTTTCCCGGCAGACGGTCACAAGCGGATGAACCCGCAGGGCGCCTTTCGGTGCCATGACAAAACATGAGCAGCGGCAGAGAAGGCCCACCCTCTCTGCCGTTCGCCCCGAAGCGCCCTGCACGGAAACTTTCTGCTTCCGCACGACCGATGAATTGCCGTCCGCTCTTCAGCGCGCGGGCGGCAGGATCACCCGATGTTCGGTCTGCCCCCTGGCGATGCCCTTCGCCATGAAGGTCTGCCCTGCCGCCGGGTAAGTGGCGCGGGCGGGGGCGTCCATGTCCTGCAAGGCGGTGGTGCAATAAAGCGTGTCGCCGCCGAAGGCCGGGCAACTGGTGTGCGGCGCGTCAAAGCCCACGCTGCGCAGGCGGCTACCGTCCGGCGCATAGGCCGAGACGCGGGCCGCGCCCCATTCGGCCAGCCACATCACCCCGGAGGCGTCGATGACCGCGCCATCGGGGTTCAGCCCCTCGGCGGTCAGGTCCAGAAACAGCTCTGGCCGGCCCGAGGGCCAGCCCTCGGCATCCAGCGCCACGCGCATGACCTGTCCGGTCACCGTATCGGCAAAGCGGGCGCTACGGCCGTCGGGGGCAAAGCAGATCGCGTTCGGGATGGTGATCCGCGGGAACAGGCAGCGCAGTTCGCCGCGAAACCAGCGCCAGATCGCCCCTGCCCCGGCTTCCGCCCGTTTGCCCATGGTGCCGATCCAGAAGCCGCCCTGCGGATCGGCCCGGCCATCGTTCGAGCGGGTCTTGGCATTGCCCGCGTCCAGATCCACCACGGGCTGGCTGTCGCCGCTGACAAGATCGAAGCGGAAGAGCGCCCGTTCACTGGCGATCAGCAGGTTGTCACGGTCCAGCCAGCCGGCGGCGGACACCAGGTCGGGAAAGACCCAGTCGCGCGGGCCATCGGCATCGCGCGTCAGCAGGCGGCGGCCCAGAATGTCGAACCAGAACAACTGGCCGCGCAAGGGGTGCCAGAGCGGGCCTTCGCCCAGTTCGCAAGGACGGGAATCGAAGATCATCGCAGGGCCTCGTCATAAGCGGCGACCAGGGCGCGGGCGCGCTGGCCCACTTCGGCGGCAGACAGTCCGGGGGTGTAAAGCGCGGTGCCGATGCCGAAGCCGTCGGCCCCGGCCTGAAGCCACAGGCCCAGATTTCCGGCCCCTGCCCCGCCCACGGCATAAAGCGGGGTGGCCGGCGGCAGCACGGCGCGCAGTGCCTTCAACCCCTCGGGGCCGATCAGGTTGCCGGGAAACAGCTTCAGCCCGGTTGCCCCGGCGGCCAGCGCCGCAAAAGCCTCGGTCGGGGTCATCACGCCGGGCCAGCTTTGCAGGCCCAGACGGCGGGTTTCCGCGATCACCGCCGCATCGGTATTGGGTGAGACGATGATCCGCCCGCCTGCCGCCGCCACCTCGGCCACCTGGGCGGGCGTCAGCACCGTGCCCGCGCCGATCAGCGCAACCTCGCCAAAGGCCCGCGCCATGGCGGCGATGGACGACACCGGCTGCGGCGAATTCAGCGGCACCTCGATCGTGGCGATCCCGGCCTCGATCAGCGCACTGGCCACCGGAAGGGCATCTTCGGGCGGCAGGCCGCGCAGGATGGCGATGATCGGGCGGGTCATGCGGCTGCTCCTTTCAACGCGCCGGAGGCCAGCGCCAGCCCGGCAAGGGTGCAATCGGTGGCCGGCAGCACCCGCGCCGTGGCGCCCTGTGCCGCCAGCCCGCGCGCGTAAAGCCCGCACAGCCGGTCAGCCCCGATCAGCAGGATCGGCAGGCCCAGCCACCAAGGCCGTGCCGCCGCAAGTTCGGCGCCGATCAGCAGCCCGGACAGCCGCGACCGCGCCGCCGCACCGGACAGCCCGGACAGCAACCCTTCGGCCCGCAGCCGGAACAGCAGCGCCATCAGCCGCTCGGGGCGGCTGGCGCCTTCGGCAAGGCCGGCATCAAAGGCGCTGTCGTCCCAACCTTCGGAAAGGCCATGGCGAAGCACCGACTGTTCGCTGAGCAGCGCGAACAGCTCGCCCGTCAGGAAGGTCTGGAAGCTGACCACCTCGCCCGCACTGACCTGCGCCCATTTGGAATGCGTGCCCGGCAGGCAGACCGCGCCGTCGAACCCCGGATGCAGCGTCAGCGCCCCGGCGATCTGGGTTTCCTCGCCGCGCATCACATCGGCCGGCACGGACTGCGCCAGCCCCGGCACGATCTGGACAGCGATCCGCCGGTCCTGCACCGGCACCGCCGCCAGCGCCCCTGCCGCCACCGGCGCACAGGGCACCTGCCGATAGGGCACCTCGTGCCAGCCCTGCCGGCTGCCCACCATGCCACAGGCCAGCACTGGCGTGACACCGGACCCCAGCCAGCCCCCGATCAGCCGCAGCAGGGCCGGTTCGAACCCGGCCCGGTCCAGCCGCCCCATGCCTTCGTCCGAGGCGGCTTCGGCGCGCACGCCGTCCGGCCCCATGGCCCAGGCGCGCAACCGCGTGGTGCCCCAGTCAACCGCGATCCAGTCTGCTTTCATCCGGTCACCACCACGCCGCCGTCGATCACCAGCGCCTGCCCCGTCATCGCCTTCGAGGCGGAAGACGAAAGGAACAGGCAGCCGCCGACCATATCCTCGGGCTCCAGCGCATCGGGCAGACATTGCCGCGCCAGATGCGCCGCCAGCCCTTCGGGCGTGACCCAAAGATCCTTCTGCTTCTGCGTCAGCACCCAGCCGGGGGCCAGCGCATTGACGCGAATCCGGTCGGGGCCGAATTCGCGGGCAAGGCTGCGGGTCAGGCCGTTGATGGCGGAATTCGCCGCCGTATAGACCGGATAACCCGCGTTCCCCATCATGTAGCTGATCGAGGAGAAGTTGATGATCGCCCCGCCCCCGGCTGCCTGCATAGCGGGAATCACCGCCTGCGCGGCAAAGAAATAGGCCTTCAGATTGATGGCGATGGACCAATCGAAGAACGCCTCGTCGGTCTCAAGCGTCTTGTGGCGCTGGTCATTGGCGGCGTTGTTCACCAGCACGGTGATCGGGCCATGGGCGGCGGCGGCCTGATCCAGCGCCCCGCGCAAGGCCGCCAGATGGGTGATGTCGCAGGGCAGGAACAGGGGGCGGTTGCCGGTTTCCTGCGCCATCCGATCACAAAACGCCGCGCCGTCGCGACGCTGGCAGAAGGCCACCCGGGCGCCCTGCCGCAGGAAGCCCTCGGTCAGCGCCGCCCCGATGCCGGACCCGCCGCCGGTGACAAAGACCGAAGCGCCGCTCAGGTCGGGGTAGATCGGGGTCATCGCTGGCTCTCCCATGTCAGCAGGCGGCATCGGGTCTGGGGCGCATCCGGCCCCGGTCCGAAGTTCCATTATTTGAAACTAATTCTTGAATATTGAAACCATGCCGCACAGACTTGGCCCTGTCAACGGGCCAGGGGGAACAGGGCGATGGCAAGCGGCGCAGGGGCGGATGGAACGGTCGGCAAGGCGCTTGAGGTGCTGGACAGGGTTGCCGCCCATGGCCGCCCGGTGCGGTTTTCGGACCTGCTGGCCGAAAGCGCCTATCCCAAGGCCACGCTTTACCGCCTGCTGCAGACGCTGGTGCATCAGGGGCTGCTGACGCAGGACGATGCCACCGGCAGCTACCGCCCCGGCCTGCGCCTGCTGCGGCTGGCCCATGCGGCCTGGGCAACCGCATCCCTTGCGCCGATTGCCCGGCCCTGGCTGGACACGCTGGCCATGGAAACCGGCGAGACGGTCCATCTGGCGCAGCTTGATCAGGGACAGGTGCTGTATGTGGACAAGCGCAATGCCGCGCGCCCGGTCGAGATGTATTCCTCGGCAGGCAAGGTTGGCCCGGCCTATTGCACCGGGGTTGGCAAGGCGATGCTGGCCTTCCTGCCGCCCGCCGCCCTGCCCGGCGTGCTGGCGCGGCAAAGTTTCCACCGCTTCACGCCGGCCACGCTGGACAGCGCCGAGAAGCTGACCGCCGAACTGGCGGAAATCCGGACCCGCGGCCACGCCTTCGACCGCGAAGAGCATGAGCCCGGCATCATCTGCTGCGCGGTACCGATCCTGACGCGCGGCGGGCGGGTGATCGGGGCGCTGTCCGTCACCTCGACCACCGCGCGCAGCACGCTGGAAACCCTTGCCGCCGGGGCCGGCCGGTTGCGCGAGGTGGCGGCGCAGATCGCCGCCGCCGCCGAAGACTGGCAGTTCCCCGAAGCCGGCTGACCCGTCAGCCCCCGGCCAGAAGCCGCGCCTCCAGCGCGTCGAAGGCGGCAATCTGGGCCGGGATCAACTGGCGCTGCGCATCGCGGCCCAGATAGACCTTGAACAGGCAGGCCCCATCCTGGCCATAGACCTGCACCGACCGCGTTTCCGACGCGAACAGCCGGCGCCGGACAAAGGCCACATGGGCCGCCGTCGCCAGGTGCAGATGGCCGCTCGTGGGCTTGCCCCTGAAGTTGTACATGCCCTGCGCAACCGTGCCGCCGCCCAAGGGCGCCTTGACCTCAAGGATCACCGGCCCGGTGTTGACGATGAAGGTCACCTCGCCCCAAGCGGCGATGTCATCCAGCGCGGCCACCATATGGCGGCCCGGCAGCAGCGTCACCTCGCCTGGCGGCAGGGCTTTCAACACGTCCAGCGGGGTGACCCCGGCACTGCGGGCAATATCTTCCAGCGCGGCCATCGGCTGGGCGGCAAGGGCCTCGGCCAGGGTGGGACGGGTGTCGATCAGTGTCATTTTCAGGTCTCCTTCAGATCGGGGTGCTGGCCCAGGCAGCCGGTCAGGCGTGCGGTCATCGGCACCTGCCAGAACCGCCCGGCCCGCGTCAGCCGCCAGGCGCCATGTTCGGGTTGCAACAGCCCGGCTTCGGCCCATTGCGTCAGAAGCGGGGCCAGATGGGCCTCAATCGTGCGGGAGGGCGCCCCGCAAAGCCGCCGCAAGGCCGCCTCGACCGGGCGCAGGTCCAGCCGCCCACGCTCCATCCCCGCCTTGACCGCATTGACCACCGGCGCCGACCGCGCGTGCCGCATCAGGCCGCGCACCAGCCCGGCCCCGTGGGCGGTGGCGAATTCGGTCAGGACCGGCGTGTTGCGGTAGCTGAGGCCCCGCAGCGACCCGCCGCCCCCCGCACCGAAGGCCAGACATTCCGCCCCGGTCTTCACCGCCAGATTGTAGACATTGCGTTCACGCAGCCCGCCCTGCCAGTGACTGGTCGAGATCGGCGTCCAGCCCTCTGCCTCGGCGGCCTCTTCTCCGGCCGCGAAGAACCGGCCCAGATCGGATGGCCCGGCGGGCGTCATCTTGCCCTTCTCCATCGCCGTCAGCAGCGGTGTGCCGGGGATCAGGTTC
This sequence comes from Fuscovulum blasticum DSM 2131, assembly GCF_003034965.1. GTDB lineage: Bacteria > Pseudomonadota > Alphaproteobacteria > Rhodobacterales > Rhodobacteraceae > Pseudogemmobacter > Pseudogemmobacter blasticus. Next base: position 26,200 of record NZ_PZKE01000016.1, read on the forward strand.
AGCGAATACAGATCCAGCCCGTGCAGCCCGATCTGCGCGCACATCGCGACATCGGCCGCCACATCCGCCGGCGTCTGCCGGGGCAGGCCATAGATAAGGTCAACCACAATGGCGGCGCTGTCCAGCGCAACCAGCCCCTCCAGCGTGGCAATCAGCTCGGCCCGGCTTGCCTTGCGGCCCAGCGGGCGGCGGATTGCCTCGGAAAAACTTTGCACCCCCAGCGACACCCGGTTCACCCCGGCCCCGAAAGCCGCCCGCGCCTTGTCCAGACCGAAGGAATGGACCCGCCCTTCCAGCGTGATCTCGCAATCGGGGGCCAGCGGCAGGTGGCGGCGGATCGCCTCGACCAGCCGGGCCAGATCGCGTGCGGCCAGGGCGGTTGGCGTGCCGCCCCCCAGATAGACCGCCTGCAGGGGCGGCCCGTCCCGGGCGGGAGTTTCGGCAAAGGCAGCCATCTGCGCGATCACCGCATCGACATAGGCCGGCCCCTCGGTCGGCCGCCAGGCGTTCTGGTAGAAGCCGCAGAACAGGCAGTGGTTTTCGCAGAACGGGATATGCACATAGCCGACCGCCCGCGCCTCTCGCGGGCGGGAATGGATCTGGCGCCACAGGTCCGGCACATGGGCATCGGGCACCGCCGTCATGGCCGCCGCCGGATGCGCCCCGCGCTTGGGCGGAAAGGCCGAGGTCAGGGGATCGCCGCCAATCGCCGCGAAGAAGGCCTCAAAGGTGGGGGTGGCCTGATCACGGATCGCGGCACCCGGCAGATTGCGCAAGACCTGCGTCATTGCCCGCCCCCCGCTGCCCAAAAGGCGCCGGTCGCGGCCCCTTCCTTCCGCCCGCCGGGAAGGTGTGCCAAGAACGTCATGCAGAACTTCCCTTGCCAGTTCGTAGAAAGGGTCCGCGACCTGGCAAAGGCTGGGTAAGTGGAACGCCTGCCGGTGTTAGGGCAACCGGGCGGACGGAGGATTTGATTCAGATCAATTTCCGATAAAAATAATCAACAACATGGCTGTGCAAGAGTCTGGCAGGCAGGCAGACGCTTCGCGCCGCGGCTTTTGAAGCCCTCCGCACCAGACGCCCAAACGAAAACCCCGGCGCCTTGCGGGCCGGGGTTTGCCATGTCGTGTAAGTGCCAGGTTGTGCCCGCGCGTCAGCGCGTCAGCGCCTTCAGCGCAGCCGGCCGGTCGAGGCGACGGGAATCCAGTGCCCGTCCGATGCCGCCAGCTTGGACACCGGCACCGACAGCACCAACCCCACCGCCACCGGCAGCGCCCAGAGGCTGAGCCCCCCGGCAATGATCGCCGCCAGCAGGATCAGCCCAAGAACCGTTTCCACCGCATGGAACCGGATGAGGTCGCGCCACGGAATCGGGCCGTGGCCATGCTGCGGCCAGCCGGTATCCACCCCGGTCAGCGCGCGCAGGATGATCTTGAGGTGCTGCACCATCATCACCGGCGCCACCAGCGCCGAAACCAGCGTCTCGGTCAGCACCGCACCGGCAAAGGCCAGACGGCGCCCGCGCGGCAGGCCGACACGCAGGATATGGTCGGCAATCCCCATCAGCTTGGGCGCGAACAGCAGCGCCAGCACGGTGACCATCAGCCAGCCCGCACCGTTGCCGGTGCCTGGCGTCAGGAAATACACTTCTTCCGACCCGGCCGAGGCCCAGAGGATCAGGATCGCGGCCCAGACCACGGCGCCAAGATAGGCCATGGCGCCCGAGAACAGGTGGAACCGGGAAATCGGGTTCAGCCCCGCCGCGCCGAACAGCAGGCGGACGTGTTGAAGGTTGCCCTGGCACCAGCGGGCGTCGCGCTTGATATGGCCCACCAGCGACGACGGCGCCTCTTCATGGCTGTCTGCCGCTTCGGGCAGGATACGCACACCCCAGCCGGCACGGCGCAACAGCGCGGCTTCCACGAAATCGTGGCTCAGGATCACGCCGCCCAGCGGGCGCGGGCCCGACAGTTGCGGCAGCCCGGCGCAGGTGGCGAAGGCCTTGACCCGCACCATGGCATTGTGGCCCATGAAGTTGCCGTCCGACCCGGTCCAGCTTGCATAGCCACGGCCCAGCGGCCCGCCATACACCCGGTTGGCAAAACTTTGCAGACGCTGCCAGACCGTCTCGCCGGCATCGACCAGCGGCAAGGATTGCACCAGCGCGCAGCCCGGATCGGCCACCAGCGCATCGGCCAGCGTCAGAACGGTGCGGCGGCCCATGCGGCTGTCGGCGTCCAGGATCAGCGCCGCGTCATAGGCCGAGCCCTGACGGGTAATCCAGTCGCGGATATTGCCCTGCTTGTAGTCACGGTTCTTCAGCCGGTGGCGATAGCGGATCACCAGGTTGGGCCGCGCCTCGCTGATGGCGGCAACGGTCGCGGTTTCCGTCAGCACCGCACGCGGATCGCGGGTGTCGGACAGGACATGCAGCGAAAATCGGTGGGCGTGTCCCGGCCCCTTCAGGGCTGCCAGCAGGTCGGCGGCGCGACCGATGGTTTCCTGCGGGTCTTCGCCATACATCGGCAGCAGGATGGCAATCCGCAGCCCCGGCGCCGCGGCATGGGCCTGCGGGCGCGGACGGCGGAAGAACCCGATCGCCGAGGTGACGGTGGACAGCGCCAGCCAGTAGATGGCAAAGCCCGACAGCACCGCCAGGGCGGTTTCGGCCGGGCCAAGCCGGCCATCCACCGTCAGCACCTGCGCCGTGGCCAGCCCGAAGGCCAGCGCCACCAGCGGCGGCAGCCCCAGCACCGCCAGCCGCACCCGCCGCGCGTGCGTCCGGCGCGGGCCGGTCGCCGGCGCTGCCGGGTCATGGAACGGCAGTTTCAGGTTCTGATCCGGCATAAGAAGGCTTGCCGGCAAGCCAACGGGCTGGAAGCCCGTCAACGGACGAAGAAGCTGCGTCATGCGCCAAACCACCTGTAAAGCCAAACTTCCCCTACCCGGACCGCATCACGCCACAACTCGACGCGCAATTCGGCCGGAATGCCCTCGGGCATCAGAAAAGTTGCCGCAACCCGGACGCCTCCCGTCGCGGGGTTGGGTTTCACTTGCACGCCCTTCACCTCACCGGACGATGTGGACACCCGCGCCTCCAACGCAGAGATGTCCTCGCCCAGCGCCGGATGGGGCGCGTAGTCAATCGTGAAGATGCGGCCTTCTTCAAAGACCCGCTCGCCGGTGCGGCTGCCCTGCACCCGCGCCACCAGACCGTCCACCGGGGCATCCTCGCCCCAGTAAAGACGATAGCTGAATTTCTGTTCGCTGCCCGCCGCCATTGGCGCATCCGGCTGCCAGTAGGCCACGATGTTGTCGTAGATTTCCTTGTCAGCCGGAATTTCCATCAGCATGACCCGGCCCTTGCCCCAGTCGCCCAGGGGTTCCACCCACAGGCTGGGGCGGCGTTCATACTTGGCTTCGAAATCCAGATAGGACTCGGGATCGCGCGCGCGCTGCATCAGGCCAAAGCCGCGCAGGCCGGTGTCGCCAAAGCCGCTCATCTCCACCCGCTCGGGGTTGCGCAGCGGCCGCCACAGGATTTCGCCCGCGCCATTGGCGATCTGCAACCCGTCGCTGTCATGCACGCCTTCGCGGAAATCGTCGAACTTGATGCGGTTCAGATCGTTGAACAGGAACATCGATGTTTCCGGCGCGATGCCGAAATCCGTCAGTTCGACGCGCGGGTACACCGTCGCCTCGACCTCGATCACCGTGGGCAGGCCCTTGCGGATGCGGAAGGTATAGGCCCCGGTCGCCGAAGGGCCGTCCATCAGGGCATGAACCACCGCCTCGGCAGAGCCGGCGGCGGCCGCTTCCACCCAATAGGCGCGGAACAGCGGGAATTCCTCGGGGCCGTTCGCCCCGGTGGTGCCGATGGCCAGCCCACGCGCCGACAGACCGTAGATCTGCTCTTTGCCGATGGCACGGAAATAGGTCGCGCCCTGGAACACCGCATATTCCTGGAACACCGTCGGTTCGACCAGTTCGCCCAAAAGGCGGATACCGGAAAAGCCGGTTCCGGCCGGATCAAGCTGCGGGAAACGGTCGGTTGTGTCGTACAGCCCCAGATCGAAGGCCACGCGCCGCGCCATCCCGTCCTTGACCGCATTCACCTCGACCTCATGGGTCTGATAGAGGCCGGCGATGAACAGGTCGGCCCGGACGGCGCTGTCGCTGTCGCGGAACAGGCCGTTGCGGGTATCGAACCAGATCTCGCGGAACTGGTCATAGGTCAGGTCGCGCCATTCGGACGACACTTCCGGCGGCGGCACATAATCCGCCGCGGCCAGCGCCTTGGCCTCGGCCTCAAGCGTGGCGCGGCTGAAGGGCAGCGGGTCGCCCAGTTTCACCCCGAAGGTCTTGGGTTCGATCACCGTGGCGCCTTCGGCGGCGGCGGTCGCGGCTTCCCCCTCGGCCCGCACCAGTTGCGGCATCAGCCCAAGGGCCGACAGGGTGCCCAGAAGCGCCCGGCGTGACATCACGGAACCGCTCATCCCCGCACCTCCGGCCCGGAAACAGGCATTGCCGACACAGGGCCTTCGGGCATCGCACGACCGGCGCGCGGCACCGAGGCCACACCGGCCGGCCGCACCGGCGCCTTCCACGGGCTGGACTTGAACCATGTGACCACGACGGCGGTCGCATAAAGCAGCCCCAGCCCCAGCAGGTTGACCGCCACGGTTGCCGCGAAATCGCGTCCGAACAGATCCAGCAGCGCGCCAAGACCGCGGGCGATCACCATCGACACCGCGAAGACCGCCAGCGACTGCCGACCAACCAGCGACACCGCCTGCACCACCGGCACCCGACGCGTGCCCTGGGTCAGCCAGGCACCCTTGGGGCCAACGGCAACCCAGGCCAGATAGGCCAGCGCCAGGAAATGCACATAGCGCAGCGCGCCCTGCGTGGTCTTTTCGAACAGGAACCACCAGTCACCCCGCAGCGAGCGCAGCCCCTCAAAGGCGCCCAGCGTCACATGCCAGGCGAAAGGCACCGTCACCAGAACAATCGCCAAGGCAAGCACCACCAGCCCGCGCCGCACCGGCGGCACCGGCAGCCAGCCCGCCATCAGCGCATAGCCGGTCATGAACACCAGTTGCCAGGCAAAGGGATTGAAGAACCAGGCCCGGGTCGATCCACGCTCGAACCACAGCTCGGCCGGCAGGTTCAGCAGGCCGAACTGCGCCAACGTCCACAGGGCCACGCTGACCGCCATTGCAAGCCTGCGGTCAACCCGCGCCAGCAGCAGGAACAGCGGCAGCATCGCCAGCAGCACGATATACATCGGCAGGATGTCGAAATAGTTCGGCACATAGGTCAGCGTCAGCAGGCCCAGCAGGTTCGGCCCGGTTTCATTCAGGAACGGCTTGAGGTTCAGCCCCGACACCACGTCGCGCGGGAACAGCCCGGTGGCATTTATCGCCACCATCAGCGCCAGCGTCAGCAGGAAGATACCGATATGCACCCAGTAGACCTGCCAGATCCGGTGCGCGATGCGCGCCGTGCCCAGCAGCCAGCCCGCGCGGGCGAACAGCGTGCCGAAGGCCAGCGCCGAAGCCATGCCCGAGCAGAACACGAAAATCTCGGCCGAATCCGAAAACCCGAAACGGCCGGGCATGAACAGCGCCCAGGGGTTGTCGGTGATATGGGCGACAAGGATGACAATCATCGCAACGCCGCGGAAGAAATCCAGCCGCAGATCACGCGGCCGCGGGGCCGGGGTCATCGTGGTTGCGGGGCCTGCATACACTTCAGCCACCCGTCATTCCTGTCTCGCCCGACCGGTGGAAGAACCCGGCTCTGTCAGGCATCTGTTGCGTTCGTCTGCCTTGCCAGCGATTCTGCAGGCGCAGCATCATTCCAAGCCGCCCGGATACCTCTATGCAGCTTTGGCTTCAATCCGGGCACGACTGAAAAGATCGTGATTTTGGCGGGTTAGCGCAGGCGTGCCGGCAGCTATCCGCCGATACGCTCAAAAAACAGGCAAATAGCGGATGAAATTCCACCGTCGCGCCCCGTTCCCGCAGGTGGATGCCGCTTGCGCAAACAGAACGCCCCTGCCCTGCCCGGCAAGAGATGCGGCATCGGCCTTGATGCCCTTTGCCACCGGGGGCCTTCGTGGACCACTTGCCCCGTTGTCTGGCGGCCCCATATGCTGCGCAGGGCAAAGGGGGACCGGCCATGACCTTCCGTTTTGACAATACCTGGGCCCGCGACCTGCCGGGCACCTTCCTGCGGCTTGCCCCTGACGCGGCTCCTGCGCCGGAACTGGTCTTCCTGAATCGCCCGCTTGCGGCCGATCTGGGCCTCGACGCTGATGATCTGGCCGCGCAAGGGGCCGCCTGGTTCTCGGGTGCCGCCCTGCCGCCCGGCGCCGATCCGGTCGCGCTGGCCTATGCCGGCCACCAGTTCGGCGGCTTCTCGCCCGTTCTGGGCGACGGCCGGGCGCATCTGTTGGGGGAACACCTTGCCCCGGACGGCCGCCGCTATGACCTGCAACTGAAAGGTTCGGGGAAAACGCCGTTCTCGCGCGGCGGCGACGGCAAGGCCGTGCTTGGCCCCATGCTGCGCGAGGCGCTGGTGTCCGAAGCGATGGCCGCGCTTGGCGTGCCCACCACCCGCGCGCTGGCCGTGGCCACCACGGGCGAAGGCATCTGGCGCGACAGCGGCCGCCAGCCCGGCGCGGTGCTGGCCCGGATTGCCGCCAGCCACATCCGGGTTGGCAGCTTCCAGTTCCTGTCTGCCCGGGGCGAGACCGACAAGCTGCAGGCGCTGACCACCTACACGCTGGCCCGCCACTACCCCGATGCCCCGGCAGCGGAAACGCCCGCACTGGCGCTGTTCGATGCCGCCGCCGCCCGCCAGTGCCGGCTGATCGCGCAATGGATGGGCCTTGGCTTCCTGCATGGGGTGATGAACACCGACAATATGGCACTGTCGGGGGAAACCATCGACTATGGCCCCTGCGCTTTTCTCGATGCCTTCGACCCCGACACGGTGTTTTCCTCGATCGACCGGCAGGGGCGCTATTCCTGGGCCAATCAGCCGCGCATCCTGCTGTGGAACCTGGCCCGTCTGGCCGAGGCGCTGCTGCCGCTGATCGACCCGAACGGCGACACGGCGGTCGCGGCGGCGAATGACCGGCTGGACCGGGTTGCCGCGCTTTACCGCAGCGAATGGCTGGCCGTGATGCGGGCCAAGCTGGGGCTTGCGGGCGAGGATGCGACGGACGGCGCCCTGATCGACGAACTGCTGGCCGCGATGCAGGGGGCTGACTGGACGCTGACCTTCCGCCGCCTTGCCGGGGCCGCCGCAGGCGACACAGCCGCCCTGCGCCCGCTGTTTCCCGATTTCACCCTTATGCAGGGCTGGCTGCCGCGCTGGCAGGCCCGGCTTGCCCCCGACGCCGCCGCCCGGATGCTGGCGGTGAACCCCGCCGTGATCCCGCGCAACCACCGGGTGGAAGAGGCGCTGACCGCCGCCACAGGTGGCGACATGGCCCCCTTCGACGCCCTGCTGCAGGCCCTGCGCGAACCGTTTGTCGAGCGCGAGGCGTACATGCTGCCACCACCTTCGGGCTTTGGCCCCTATGTCACCTTCTGCGGCACCTGACCCGGCGTTCTGCGACAGGCGTTGACGCCGCGCATCGGGCGGGGTTTGCTGCGCGCATGTCAAACCGCTCCGACATTCATGACCGCCTGGCCTCTTCCCTGCGCGAAGCCCGCCGCGCCCGCGGGCTGAGCCTTGATGCCGTGGCCAAGCTGTCGGGCGTGTCGCGCAGCATGGTCAGCCAGATCGAACGGGGCGAATCCTCGCCCACGGTGGCCACGCTGTGGAACCTGACCCAGGCCTTGCAGGTGGATTTCGCCGGGTTGCTGGAAGGCAAGCCACGGCCGGGGATCGAGATCACCCGCGCCGATGCGGCCCCGGTGATCGACCGGGGCGGCGTGCGCATCCGCATCCTGTCGCCGCCCGAGGCCGTGGGCGAAAACGAGGTCTATGATCTTGAATTCAGCCCCGGCGCGCGGCTGCTGTCCGAGCCCCATTCGCCGGGCTGCCGAGAACATCTGACGGTGATCGACGGTCAGCTTCGGGTGCGTTCAGGCGACGAGGACGAACGGCTGGGGGCCGGCGACGTGGCCCGCTATGCCGCGGACCGCGACCATGAGATCGGCGCCGAAGGGTCCGCCCCGGCGCGCGCCATTCTGATCGTTCAGGGAAGCTGAAGCCGGAGGCCGGACCGCCGGCGCCGAAGGTGATTTGCGGAAGGAAGACCCCGGAATCCGTCTTGACGGACACATATCCGCCATATTGACAGATCCGGCAGCGATGCGGTAATTCCGTTAAAACGGAGGAAATCTTTCATGACGGATACGGGTGGGGCGGCGTTTCTGGGGCACCTGGCCGGGGTGCTTGACGGCATCCGGGGCGAAGGTCTGTGGAAGTCCGAGCGGGCGATCGAAGGGCCGCAGGGTGCCTGGGTCACCATGGACGGCCGGCGGATGCTGAACCTTTGCGCCAACAACTATCTGGGTCTTGCCGATGACCCGCGGCTGGTGGCGGCGGCCAAGGCGGCAATGGACGAGGCGGGCTATGGCATGGCCTCGGTCCGGTTCATCTGCGGCACGCAGGAAATGCACCGCAAGCTGGAAACCCGGCTGGCCGGGTTTCTGGGCATGGAGGATTCGATCCTGTTCGCCGCCTGTTTCGATGCCAATGGCGCGGTGTTCGAACCGCTGCTTGGCCCCGAGGATGCGGTGGTGTCCGACAGCCTGAACCACGCCAGCATCATCGACGGCATCCGCCTGTCGAAGGCGCGTCGCTATCGTTACGCCAATGGCGACATGTCCGACCTTGAGGCGCAGCTCAAGGCGGCGCGGGCCGAAGGGGCGCGGCATATCCTTGTGGCGACCGACGGCGTGTTCTCGATGGACGGCTATTTCGCGCCGCTGGCCGAGGTGCGGCGGCTGGCCGATGCCTATGGCGCGCTGGTGATGGTGGACGACTGCCACGCCACCGGCTTTGTCGGGGCGAAGGGTTCGGGCACGCCGTCGCGCGCCGGGGTTGCGGTGGACATCCTGACCGGCACGCTGGGCAAGGCGCTTGGCGGGGCTTTGGGCGGCTATGTCGCCGGGCCGAAGGTGGTGATCGACCTGCTGCGCCAGCGCGGGCGGCCGTACCTGTTCTCGAACGCGCTGCCGCCGGCCGTGGTGGGCGCCGGGCTGGCCGCGCTGGACATCATCGAGGCGGCCGATGACCTGCGCGCGCAGCTTTTCGAGAACGCCGCCTATTGGCGGGCCGGCCTGACGGCCGCCGGGTTCCGGCTGCTGCCGGGCGAACACCCCATCGTGCCGGTCATGCTGGGCGATGCGGTGCTGGCGCAGCGGATGGCGGCGGCCCTGGCCGAGCGGGGGGTGCATGTCGCGGGCTTCTTCTTCCCCGTGGTGCCCAAGGGGCAGGCGCGCATCCGCACGCAGATGAATGCGCGGTTGACGCGAGGGGATCTGGATTTCGCGCTGTCGGCCTTTGCCGAAGCGGGCCGTGACGTGGGGGTGATCTGATGCGCTGTCTGGTAAAGGCGAAGGCGGAGCCGGGGCTTTGGGCCGAAGAGCGGCCGGTGCCTGCGATAGGTGCAGACGACGTGCTGATAAAGGTACGCAAGACAGGCATATGTGGTACCGACGTTCACATCTGGAACTGGGACGACTGGGCACAGAAAACCGTGCCGGTCGGGCTGGTGACGGGCCACGAATTCGCGGGCGAGATCGTGGAACTGGGCCGCAACGTGACCGACCTTGCCATCGGCCAGCGGTGCAGTGGCGAGGGGCATCTGATCGGCACCCACAGCCGGCAGTCGCGGTCGGGGCGGTTCCATCTGGACCCGGAAACCCGTGGCATCGGCGTGAACGAACCCGGGGCCTTTGCCGAATACCTGCGGCTGCCCGCCTTCAACGTGGTGCCGCTGCCCGACACGATTCCCGACGAGATCGGGGCGATCCTCGATCCGCTGGGCAATGCAGTTCATACCGCGCTGTCCTTCGATCTGGTGGGCGAGGACGTGCTGATCACCGGCGCGGGGCCGATCGGCATCATGGCGGGGGCCGTGGCGCGGCATGTGGGGGCGCGGCATGTGGTCATTACCGACGTGAACCCGGACCGGCTGCGGCTGGCGGCCGAGGTGGCCGACATCGTGCCGGTCAACGTGGCGACGGAAGACCTGCGCGAGGTGATGGGCCGGCTGAAACTGGTGCAGGGCTTCGACGTGGGGATGGAGATGTCGGGCAGCCCGGCCGCGTTCGACCAGATGGTCGAGGCCATGGTGATGGGGGGCCGCATCGCGATGCTGGGCATCCCGCCGGGCCGGTCGGCGGTGGACTGGAGCCGGATCGTGTTCAAGGCGATCACGATCAAGGGCGTCTATGGCCGCGAGATCTTTGAAACCTGGTACAAGATGATTGCCATGCTGGAAAACGGGCTGGACATCGGCAAGGTCATTACCCACCGCTTCCCCGCCGACAGGTTCGAAGAGGGCTTCGCCGCCATGCGGTCGGGCACCAGCGGCAAGGTGGTGCTGGACTGGGGCTGACGCCGCCCCCCGGCAGGGCGCGGCCTGTGCAGCGCCCTGCCCCGCCGTTCAGCCGAAATCGGCGCGGAAACTGGTGGCGGTCAGCGCCACATGGGCCGAAAGCGGCGGGCGCAGTTCGAAGGCGCGGGGGCTGCGGGCGAAGTTGAACACCCGCACCAGCCGCCAGTCGGCGCGGCGTTCGTCGGCCACGCGCAATTCGTTGGCCGAAATGTGGAAGGGCGTCCGGTCCCAGGCGCCGTTGGTGGTTTTCACCTCGATCAGCCGCTCGGCCCCTTCGGGGGTGAAACTGGCAATGTCATAGCCTGCCCCATCGCCGCGTTCCTGCGAGACCCAGACGATGCGGCGGGCCAGATCGTGCCGGCCCGCCCGGCGCAGCGTTTCGCGTTCATGCGCCAGCACCCGTTCTTCACCGGCCCGGCCAAGGCTGCGGTTGCGGTCATCGCGCGCCGCCACATCAAAGCGCAGGGCGATGGCGCGCAGCTTTTCGGCAAAGGCCGGGGCGGGTTCGTTGCGCAGGGTTGGCGGCGTGTCGAACGGCAGCGGGGCCACTTCGGAAACGCCTGCCGCCGCCGTGCCGGTTGCTGGTGCGGCAAAGTCCGGGTGGCGTTCCAGCCAGTGGTTCACCGGGCCGGCCAGCGCGGCCTGAAAGTTCTGCGCCGGCAGGTAGCCGGCAATGCGCGGGGCACCCAGCCCCATCAGCACGGCGCTGATGTTCTGGTGCTTGAATTCGATGGCGGCTTCGCTGCGCCCGGCCAGAAGCGGCTGCAAGGCGCGGCGGTGGGCGGCCTTGCTGTAGGGCCGGTCGGCAAGTTCAGCCGCCAGCATCGCGAAGTAATCCGCGACGATGGCTTCGTTTTCCAAGTCTGACCATGCCTCTTGCGCCATGGCGGCACAGTGCCAGGCCCGGCCACGCCTGTCACCCCTGCCGAATGTCCGAGGCCGCAGCATAACGCGGCGGCGGCCCCGCAGGGCGCAACATGGCTGGACCTGTCTTGCAAGATTGGTCGGGGCGAGAAGATTCGAACTTCCGACCTACGGTACCCAAAACCGTCGCGCTACCAGACTGCGCTACGCCCCGACGCGCGACCAGATAGCGCGGATTGGCGGGAAGGGAAAGCCGTTTGGGGCGCAGGCTGGCAAAAGGCTGGCAGCGCCGTCAGTTGCAGGGCCAGGCGGCATCCGGGGTGATGGCCGGGTGGCGCAGAACCGTGCCGGGCGCGATGCCCAGCCGGCGGGCCAGACCACCGTTGATTTCCAGAACAAACCGCGCGGTGCCGCCCGGGATGGGCGTCAGATCCAGCGGGACCGCGTTTTCATGCACCCGCGTCACCACCCCCGCCGCATCGGCAAAGATCATGTCCAGCGGGATCAGCGTGTTCTTCATCCAGAACTGCACCGGGCGCGCGGTGTCATAGACGAACAGCATACCGGCATCCGGCGCAAGGGTCTTGCGGTTCATCAGACCCTGCGCCCGCTCGGCGGCATCATCGGCGACTTCAACCGCGAAGGTTTTCTTGCCGTCCGGGGTGCGCAGGTCGATCCGCGATGCAGAACAGGCCGCTTCGGCGCGTGCGGCGCCGAACGGAAGAATGGCCACAAGAACAGCCGCCGCCAGAAGGGCTGGCAGGCGCTGCTCGCTTGTGGACTTCGCCGTCATTCGTCGTCGCCTGCCCCGTTTTCATCGCCGCCATGGGCATGGCTGCGCAGAGCCGATTCCCAGCTTTGCACCTGAACGGCCATCCGGCCACGGCGCCCTTCGACGACCCGCAGCGACACCGCCTCGCCCGAGGCGAGATCGGCAAAGCCCGAGACGCGAAGCACCTCGACATGGATGAACACATCCTCGGGGCGGCCAAACACGTTGGCGAACCCGAAACCCTTGGCCTTGTCGAACCACTTGACCCTTGCGGGTTCCAGCGGCAACGCCAGCAGTTCTTCCGGCGAATGAACACCGGCATCTTCCCCCAGAGGGATGATGCTGCCTTCCGGCGGTTCGATCTTTACGACCTCAATGGCCTGCACACCGCGTTGCGTGGTCTGTATCCGGACCGTGATCCCCGTCCCGTCTGCCACCGAGCTTTGCCCAAAATTGCGCAGCACGTTGGCATGAAGGAGGATGTCGGCGGTCGTACTGTCAGAGACGATAAAACCAAATCCCTTTGCCGGATCAAACCATTTCACCCGGCCCTGCACAACCTGCACGGCCTTGTCTTCTTCTGTCATTCCCAGAGCCAGCTCCCCAGCAATTAGCCCGGCGCTACACATGCAGCTCAAGCGGGCGCGGATTCAAGCGGAATCGTTACTATGCGAACTGAATCGTTTACAGTTGATACTGTCTAAGGGTTGAGACGCACAGAGGTCCAGCCCGTCTGAGGGGAACCTCGGGTAAAGCGGAAGCGGTCATGAAGCCGGAACGCGCCATCGGCCCAGAACTCGATCTCGACCGGATGAATGCGGATTCCGCCCCAAAAGGGCGGGCGTTTCGGCACAGGCCCCTGCTGCAGCGTGACTTTTGCCACCTCGGCCATCAGGGCTTCCCGCGACGACAGCGGTTCGGACTGCTTGCTGGCCCAGGCCCCCAGGCGCGACTTCAGGCTGCGGCTGGCATAGTAGGCATCGGCCTGCGGACCCTCTTCGCGCGACGTCACGCCGCGGACGCGGATCTGCCGGCGCAGCGACTTCCAGTGCAGCACGAAGGCGGCCTTGCCGGTGGCGGCGATCTCGCGCCCCTTGGCCGAACCGTAGTTCGTGTAAAAGACGAACGCCCCGTCACCATTGCCGGACGATTCGATTTCCTTCAGCAGCACCATGCGGGCATTGGGCAGGCCGTCGGCATCGACGGTGGCCAGCGCGATGGCGTTGGGATCGTTCGGCTCCAGCGGCTCGGCCTCGGCCAGCCAGCGGCGCGCGATCACGAACGGGTCGTCGCCCGCAAAGATGCCGGTCCGGTCCATCGCCCGCTCTCCCAAATCCTGCGCCCTCTGATCACCTGCCGGAGTGGCTGCTGCTGCCCTTGCGGCAAAGCTGCTTTCGCCCTACACGTCTTTCGCAAAGAACCGCAAGAGTGTGCAAGGAACTGCGTATGTCAACCGGACTGATGGCAGGAAAACGGGGCCTGATCATGGGCCTTGCCAATGACAAGTCGATTGCCTGGGGCATTGCCCAGGCGGTTGCGGCGCAGGGGGCAGAGCTTGCGTTTTCCTATCAGGGCGAGGCGCTGAAGAAGCGGGTCGAACCGCTGGCGGCCAGCCTGGGCAAGCCCGTGCTGTTCGAATGCGACGTGGCCAGCGAGGAAAGCCTGGATGCGCTGTTCGCAAGCCTGAAGGCGGAATGGGGCCAGCTTGATTTCGTGGTCCATGCCATCGGCTTTTCCGACAAGAACGAATTGCGCGGGCGCTATGTGGACACCAGCCGCAGCAACTTCCTGATGTCGATGGACATCTCGGTCTACAGCTTCACCGCGGTCTGCCAGCGCGCGGCGGCGATGATGGGGCCGGGCGGCAGCCTGCTGACGCTGACCTATTACGGCGCCGAAAAGGTGATGCCGCATTACAATGTGATGGGCCTGTGCAAGGCCGCGCTGGAGGCATCGGTGAAATACATCGCCGAGGATCTGGGCCGCGACGGGATTCGCGTGAACGCGATCTCGGCCGGGCCGATCAAGACGCTGGCGGCCAGCGGCATTGGCGATTTCCGCTACATCATGCGCTGGAACGAGCTGAACAGCCCGCTGCGCCGCAATGTGACGCAGGAGGAGGTGGGCAAGGCCGCGCTTTACCTGCTGAGTGATCTGGGCAGCGGCACCACGGGCGAGAACCTGCATGTCGATGCGGGCTACCATGTGGTCGGCATGAAGGCGATCGACGCGCCCGACATCGACATCGTGACCGGCAAGAAGGACGCCGGCCAGTGACCCTTGCCGCCTTCCTTGCAGTGGCCCTGCTGCATCTGATGGCGGCGATAAGCCCCGGCCCGGCCGTGCTGATGGCGGCGCGCACCGGCGTGACCGAGGGGCTGCGGACGGGCTTCTTTCTGGCCTGCGGCATTGGCCTGGGCGGGGTGATCTGGGCCATGGCGGCGCTGTTCGGGCTGAACCTGGTGTTTCAGGCCGCCCCTGCCCTGCTGTGGACGCTGAAGATCGTCGGCGGGCTGTATCTGTTGTGGATGGGCTGGAAGATGTGGCGCCACGCGGCCGAGCCGCTGGACCTGTCGGCCTCTGGCCGGCCGCCGCGGTCGGCGGCTTCGGCCTTCCGGCTGGGCGTGATGACGCAACTGGCCAACCCCAAGCCGGCCGTGCTGTTTTCCGCCATCTTTGTTGGCACCGTGCCGCAGGGCACGCCGGTCTGGGTCTATGCCGCGCTGCTGACGGTTGTCTTCCTGAACGAGACCGTCTGGAACACCGCCGTCGCGCGCGTCTTCTCGCTTGACCGGACTCGCAGCGCCTATATCAGCCTGAAAACCGTTCTCGACCGCGCCTTCGGGGGGTGCCTGGCACTTCTCGGGGTGAAGATCGCCGTCCCCTGAGAGGAGCGCCCATGTCCGCCGAACGCCTGCCGCACGAAAAGGGTTTTCACGTCAGTTGGGACCAGATTCACCGCGACGCCCGCGCCCTGGCCTGGCGGCTGGATGGCAAGGGACCGGGCGAAGGCGGCACATGGAAGGCGGTGGTCGGCATCACCCGTGGCGGGCTGGTTCCCGCGATGATCGTCAGCCGCGAGCTGGACATCCGCATGGTCGATTCCATCAGCGTGAAGTCCTACCATTCGGGCGGCGGCAAGGCGGACCAGCGGCGCGAGGCACAGGTCATCAAGGCGCCGAACCCCGAGCTGATGGGCGATGGCACCGGCATCCTGATCGTTGATGACCTGGTGGATTCGGGCAAGACGCTGGAACTGATCCGCGGCCTTTACCCCAAGGCGCATTTCGCCTGCGTCTATGCCAAGCCCGAGGGCGAGAAACAGGCCGATACCTATATCACCAGCGTCAGCCAGGACACCTGGATCTTCTTCCCCTGGGACATGGCGCTGCAATACGTCCAGCCCTTCCGCGGCGCGGACTGACCGCTTCCTGTCGCCTGTCGGGCGCCCGTCGCGGGCGCAGACCCCAGGACAAGACGCGCAGCGCACGAGGAGTGCATGATGTCCCTGCCCCTGAATCCCGCCTTTGCTGCCACGGAACCCCCGCCGGTGATGGAGGCGCGGCGCTGGATCGCCGGCAAGAGCTTTGCGCCCGACCGCCCGCTGATCAATGTCAGCCAGGCGGCGCCGGTGGACAGCCCACCCCTGCCCCTGCGGCAGGCGATTGCCGAGGCGGCGCTGAACGACCCTGCCGCGCATCTGTATGGCCCGGTTCTGGGCCTGCCCGCGCTGCGCGAGGAAATCGCGGCGCAATGGTCGGCAGCCTATGGCGGCACGATCCGCGCCGATCAGGTGGCGATCACCCAAGGCTGCAACCAGGCCTTCACCGCCGTCATGGCCACGCTGGCCGGTCCGGGCGATGAGGTGATCCTGCCGACGCCGTGGTATTTCAACCACAAGATGTGGCTGGACATGGCATCCGTAACCACGGTGCCGCTGGACACCGGCGCGACGCTGATCCCCGAGGCCGCGGCGGCAGAGGCGCTGATCACGCCGCGCACCCGCGCCATCGTGCTGGTCAGCCCGAACAACCCCGGCGGCGTGGAATATCCGGCCGAAACGCTGGCCGCCTTCCGCGATCTGGCCCGCGCACGCGGTCTGGCGCTGATCGTGGACGAAACCTATCGCGATTTCGACAGCCGCAGCGGCCGCCCGCATGACCTGTTCACCGCGCCGGACTGGGATGAGGATTTCATCCAGCTTTACAGCTTTTCCAAAGCCTACCGCCTGACCGGGCACCGGGTCGGCGCCGTGGTTGCCGGCACGGCGCGGCTGGCCGAGGTGGAGAAGTTCCTGGACACCGTGGCGATCTGCCCCAGCCAGTTGGGCCAGATCGGAGCGCTTTGGGGGATGCGGAACCTGTCGCAATGGGTGGCGGGCGAGCGAGACGAGATTCTGGCCCGCCGCAAGGCGATGGTCGAAGGGTTCCATGCGCTGTCCGGCTGGAAACTTCTGGGCTGCGGCGCCTATTTCGCCTATGTCGAACACCCGTTCGACATGGCCAGCGATGCGCTGTGCAAGCGCCTGGTGGATGACTGCGCGCTGCTGATGCTGCCGGGCACCATGTTCCAGCCCGAGGGCAGCGCGGCGGGGCGGCGGCAGATCCGCATTGCCTTTGCCAATGTCGATGCCGCCGGCATTGCCGAGATGTTCCGCCGTCTGGCCGCGTTCCGCGCCTGACGGCGGCGCACCACCGGGTCACGGGGCCGGGATTGCGCCGCCCGGCCATCTTGCCCCGCGCCCCCCTTCCCTCTAGACAGGCGGGCAAAGTTTCCCGCACAGGCGCATCCCATGGCCAAGACCACCGACGACGAAGCCAAGAAACCCGTCAGCCGCGGCCAGAAAACGGCGGCCTGGCTGATGACCGGGATGCTGATCCTGGGCCTTGGCGGCTTTGGCGTGACGAATTTCGGCGGCAATGTCAGCTCGATCGGGTCGGTCGGGGACATCACGCTGTCGGTCGATGACTATGCCCGCGCGGTGCGGCAGGAAGTGGCGGCCTTCTCGGCCCAGCTTGGCAGTCAGATTCCGGTGTCCGAGGCCATCGGCTTTGGCTTGGACCGCAAGGCGTTGCAGGGGCTGGTGACACGGGCCGCGCTGGATGACGCGGCGCTGAAGATGGGGCTGTCGGTTGGCGACCAGACGGTTGCGGCCGAAGTGCTGAAGATCAGCGCCTTTCAGGGCACGAGCGGCACCTTCGACCGTGCCGCCTATCGCCAGGTGTTGCAGCGCGAAGGTCTGACTGAGGCGGCTTTCGAGGAAAGCGTGCGGCGCGACGTGGCGCGCAGCCTGTTGCAGGGCGCGGTCGCCGGCGGCTTTGCCGCGCCCGAGGCGCTGACCGAAACGCTGTACAAATGGATTGCCGAACGGCGCGGCTTCGCGATGATCCGCCTGACCGAGGCGGATCTGGCCGCCCCGGTCCCGGCGCCGACGGATGACCAGCTCAAGGCCTATTACGACGCCAATATCGCGGCCTTCACCCACCCCGAGGCCAAGCGCATTGCCTATGCCGCGCTGCTGCCCGAGATGATCGCCAAGGATCAGCCGGTGGACGAGGCCGCGGTGCGCAAGATGTATGACCAGCGGATTTCGGAATTCGTGGTCCCCGAGCGGCGGCTGGTGGAACGGCTGGTCTATCCCGATCAGGCGGCGGCCGATGCGGCCAAGGCCAAGCTGGATGGCGGCGCCACCTTCGACTCGCTGGTGGCCGAGCGCGGGCTGACGATGGATGCGGTCGACATGGGCGATGTGTCGAAGCCGGACCTTGGCGCGGCGGGCGACGCGGTGTTTGCCGCGGCCGTGGGCAGCGTGGTGCCGGCGACAAGCGACCTTGGCCCGGCGCTTTTCCGGGTGAACGGGGTGCTGGACGGCGAAGAGACCAGCTTTGACGAGGCCAAGGACGGCCTGTCGGAAGAGCTGCGGATGGATGCGGCGCGGCGGGCGATTTCGGACAAGGTGGAAGAGATCGACGACCTTCTGGCCGGCGGCACCTCGCTGGAAGACCTCGCCCGCGAGACGGGCATGGAATATTCGACGCTGGACCATGTGGTCGGACAGCAGGGCGAGGCCCCGCTGGAGGGGTATCAGGCGTTCCGGGCGGCGGCCGACAAGGTGAAGGACGGCGATTTCGCCGAGGCCGTGGTTCTGGAAGACGGCGGCGTCGTGGCGCTGGAATTCCTGGAAACCGTGCCGGCGGCGCCGATTCCGTTTGACGAGGCGAAAGAGAAGGTTGCCGAAAGCTGGCGCGAGGCCGAGGTGAAGAAGGCCCTATCGGCACAGGCCATTGCCTTCAAGGCGGCGGTGGAAGGCGGTGCCAGCCTGGGCAGCTTGGGGATTGTCGACCAGACGCCGGAAATTTCGCGTGATGGCTTTGTCGAAGGCGCGCCGCAATCGCTGCTGCCGGCGGTTTTCACCATGGCCGAAGGCGAGGTACGGGTGATCGAAGAGGGCGATTTCATCGCGCTGCTGCGGCTGGAAACCGTGAAACCGGCCGAGGCCACCGGCGAAGAGGCCGATGCCCTGCGCGCAGCACTGCGGGCGCAGATCGAACAGGCGATCTCGCAGGATGCCTTTTCCGCCTTTGCCAC
Source organism: Fuscovulum blasticum DSM 2131 (assembly GCF_003034965.1). Lineage (GTDB taxonomy): Bacteria > Pseudomonadota > Alphaproteobacteria > Rhodobacterales > Rhodobacteraceae > Pseudogemmobacter > Pseudogemmobacter blasticus. The sequence continues at coordinate 45,012 of NZ_PZKE01000016.1, forward strand.
GGCTGTTTCGGCAGAGGCCGGCATTACCCTTGACCAGACCGCCATCAACGCCGTGAATGCGAGATTGCAATGACGATGCTGCCCTCCTTCGACGCCTTTGAAAAAGCCTGGGCCGAAGGAAAGAACCAGTTGGTCTGGACCCGGCTGGCAGCCGATCTGGATACGCCGGTCAGCCTGATGCTGAAACTGGGCGAAGCGCGGGCCGATACTTTCGTGCTGGAATCCGTCACCGGCGGCGAGGTGCGGGGGCGTTATTCGATCATCGGCATGAAGCCCGACCTGATCTGGCGCTGCAACGGCACGCAAAGCGAGATCAACCGCGAGGCGCGGTTCGATTCCGGCGCCTTCCGCCCGCTGGACGGTCACCCGCTGGACACGCTGCGCGCGCTGATTGCCGAAAGCCGGATCGACATGCCCGAGGGGCTGCCGGCGGTATCGGCGGGGCTGTTCGGCTATCTGGGCTATGACATGATCCGGCTGGTGGAACACCTGCCCGATGTGAACCCCGATCCGGTCGGCCTGCCCGATGCGGTGCTGATGCGGCCTTCGGTCATTGCGGTGCTGGACGGGGTGAAGGGCGACGTGACGCTGGTCGCCCCGGCCTGGGCCGGGTCGGGCCTGTCGGCGCGGGCGGCCTATGCGCAGGCGGCGGAACGGGTGATGGACGCGCTGCGCGATCTGGACCGCGCCCCTGCGGCCGCCAGCCGCGATCTGGGCGAATCGTCGCGCGTGGGCAACCTGCGGTCGAACTTCACGCATGACGGCTACAAGGCCGCGGTCGAGAAGGCGAAGGATTACATCCGCGCCGGCGATATCTTCCAGGTGGTGCCCAGCCAACGCTGGGCGATGGATTTCGCCCTGCCGCCGTTTGCGCTCTATCGTTCGCTGCGGCGGACCAACCCTTCGCCCTTCATGTTCTTCTTCAACTTCGGCGGCTTTCAGGTGGTGGGCGCCAGCCCGGAAATCCTGGTGCGTCTGCGCGACGGGCAAGTGACGATCCGCCCCATTGCCGGCACCCGCAAACGCGGCGCGACCGAGGAAGAGGACCGCGCACTGGAGGCCGATCTGCTGGCCGACCAGAAGGAGCTGGCCGAACATCTGATGCTGCTGGACCTGGGCCGCAACGATGTGGGCCGGGTGGCGAAGATGGGCACGGTGCGGCCGACCGAGAAATTCATCATCGAACGCTACAGCCACGTCATGCACATCGTATCGAACGTGGTGGGCGAGATCCGCGAGGGCGAGGACGCGCTATCGGCCCTGCTGGCGGGCCTGCCCGCGGGCACCGTCTCGGGCGCGCCCAAGGTGCGGGCGATGGAGATCATCGACGAGTTGGAGCCGGAAAAGCGCGGCGTCTATGGCGGCGGCGTGGGCTATTTCGCGGCGAATGGCGAGATGGACTTCTGCATCGCGCTGCGGACGGCGGTGCTGAAGGACGAGACGCTGTATATCCAGGCCGGCGGCGGCGTGGTCTATGACAGCGACCCGGAAGCCGAGTATCAGGAATCTGTCAACAAATCCAACGCCCTGCGCCGCGCTGCCGAGGATGCGGGCCTGTTCGTCCGCCGCGGCAACGCCTGACCCGTGATCCTTGATGCGCGGCCGCAGTAGGCCGCAGTCCTTTCATCTCGCCTCTGCGCGCAAGCGCGCAACCGGCTCGGGCCTGCCTACGGCGGGGATGTTTTCGGACAGATGAAAGACCGGGGCGCGCACCATCCCCTTTCATCTGTCCTTAAATATCCCGGGGGTGCGGGGGCAGCGCCCCCCGCGAAGGCCAGCCAGATGCGCCGCCCCGCAGGATCAGCCCGTCAGTCGACCGTCAGAACGGCCGTGACCGGGGCCAGCGCCACCGTGGCGGCGCGGCCTTCCACCGCCCATTCCAGCAGCGCGGCCACGGTTTCGGGACGCGTGTGGCCGACGACCGTGACCCGCCCCTCTTGCGCGGCCTTGAAGGCGGCGCGGTCAAGGGCGCGGCGGATGGCCGGGGTGGGTTCCCCGGCGGCATCGAGGCTGCGGAAGATCACCGCCGCCGGCACATCCTCGCGCCGGGCCACCTGATCCGCGGCGTTCAGCCCTTCGTCCCAGGTCACAAGGCCCCTGCCCTGCGCGCCCAGCACCGGCACCACGGCGGCGGCCAGGGTGCGGTCAGACTGGAAGCTGCGGCCCGGCAGGTCCATCACCGCCACCGCTTCGGGCAGCGTCTGCCCCATCACCTGGAACGCCTGTTCGACATCGCTTGGCACGGCGCCCTTGGGCAAGGCAGTGGCCAGAAGGATCACCTCTTGCCCGGCGGCGCGGTAGGTTGCGGCGCGGTCGGCGGCGCCTTCGGCCATCGGGTCCAGCGCGAAGGTCACCGGGAAAGGCAGCGCGGCCAGCGCGGCGCGGTCAAGGCCGGGTTCGCCCGTGTCGATCAGGATGATGGCCAGCGCGGGCTTGCCGGCGGGGTTGTCGAAGGGCCGGGCAAAGGCGCGGACCGGCGGCTGCGGCCCGTCCGCCAGCGCGGCGGCTGCGGAAGGCGCGGGATCGCCAATGCGTGGCAGGCGGTCGGTCGCGATGCCCTCGGCGCCGGGCAAGGCTGGTGCCGGGGCCAGGGTGCCCTGCCCGACAGGGGCGGTGTCGGCGGGCGTGTCGGTTGCGGCGGGTGCCGGTTCAGGCGCCGGTTCGGGGGCGGTTTCGGGGGCCGCACCATCGGCCAGCATCTTCTCTTCCTCGGGCGTCAGGGGCGGCGGGGCCGGAAGATCGGGCGCGGGCGGCGCGACTTCGGCCTGCGGCGACGCCGGACCGGCGGGCGGCGTGGCGGCAATGGAACCGGGATCGGCGGGGTCGGGAACCGGAACGCCGGGGTCAGCGGCGGCGGGAGGCACGGGCGCGGCCGGAAGATCGGCAGGCGGGGCCGGTTGCGCTGCGGGCTGCGATGAAGGCTGCGGCGGCGTTGCGGGGGGCGTCGCCGCGGGGGCTTCGGCGGGGCTTTCGGTCAGGGCGGCCGTATCGGGCAGCGGGGGGGCCGGCGGGGTGGTCGCGGTCGCGGACCCGCCTGCCGGACGGGGCGAGGTCAGCGAAGCGGTCGCCAGAAGCGCCGCACCCAGCAGGCCACCAAGCGCTGCGCCCTGAAGAAACCGTCCGATCACCCCTGCCTCCGTTCCTGCCTGATGCGCCTGCCCCGGCGCCGGACACTTGTTACCGCGATCCTGCCTGACCCGCGGGCTGGCCCCGCCGAATCGGCTTTGGTCCGTTCCGGGCCTGCGTTGCCGGGTTGTGCCGCAGGCATCGCAAGACCGACAGCCCCTTATAGCCTGCGCCGGGCGCCGCTTCACCCACTTTCCCACCCTGCGACACCCCGGACGGTGCGGTTCCGCCGAGGTGTTGCATTCGCCGCCCTGTGCCGTGCCCGCACGGGCGATTGACGCCGGGGGTGGAAGCGGGTCAGGCTGACGGCGCATTCCGGTTGCAGACAGGTCATTTCGCCATGCCGCTTTCGCCCCGCTTCAATGTCGGCCTGCATTATCTGCGCGCCGTTGCGGCGGCCCCCGAGACACCCGCCGTTCTGGGGGGCGAGGCGACGGTCAGCCATGGCCAGTTGGCCGAGGCGGCGCTGGCGGTGGCGCTGGGGCTGCAGGAGCGCGGCCTTGGCGCGCGCGCCACGCTGGCGGTGCGGACCGCCGATCCCGCTGTGGCGCTGGCCACGCTGCTGGCCACCGCCATGCTGGGGGCCCGCTGGGTGTTTGCGCAGGGCGATCTGGTCACAAGCGGGCGGTTGCCGATCAACATGGTGCTGGATGACGGCAGTCTGGAGGGCGCAGCGCCGAAGGGTGCGGTGATGCTGGAGGCGGGCTGGTTCGCGCCCCGGACGGGCGGCGGCGGGCGGTTGCCGTTCGACGGCTTCCGCGACCCCGAGGACATCTGGATGATCAGCCAGACCTCGGGCACCACGGGCACGCCCAAGCTGGTGGGGTTGCCGAACCGGGTGCTGGTCGCGCGGATCGAGGCCAATGCCGCGCGGCTGGACTGGCGCGGGCTGCGGCTGGCCAGCCTGTTTCCGGTCGCCGCGCCGATCTGGCTGACCTATGCGCTGACCACGCTGCTGCACGGCGGATCGGTGCTGGCCGCCACGCCGCCCGAGGGCTGGGCCGCGGCGGGGGTGGGGTTTGCGCTGGCCTCGCCCGCGCAGGCGCAGCGGATGCTGGCGGGGCTGACGCTGCCGCGACGGCTGCCGAAGGTGCAGCTTTCGGGCGGGCCTGCCCCCGAGGCATTGGTGCTGGCGCTGCTGCGGTCGTTCGAGGAGGTCTGGGTCGGCTATGGGTCGACCGAGGCGTTCAATGCGCTGTCGAACATCAAGACGCTGGGGCCGGACGGGCAGATCGCAAGCCGCACCGAGCTTGCGCCGGGGGTGCGGATCGAGGTGGTCGATGCCGCGGGCCAGCCGCTGCCCGACGGGCAGGAAGGCCAGATCCGGGTGCGCAATCCCTTTCTGGCGCCGGGCTATCTGAACGCGCCCGAAGCCACGGCCGCCAGTTTCCGCGATGGCTGGTTCCATCCGGGCGATCTGGGGCTGTGGGATGCGGCGGGCGGGTTCCACATTTCGGGGCGGGTGAACGAACAGTTCAACCTTGGCGGTCAGAAGCTGAACGCGCCGCTGATGGACTTTGCGCTGATGGCGGTGCCGGGGGTGCGCGATGCGATCTGCTTCATGCTGCCGGGCCATGAAGGGACAGAGGCCCTGCGCGCCTTCCTCAGCCTCGACCCGGCGGCGGATGTGACCGAGGTTCTGGCCGGGGCGCGGCTGGCGCTGATGAAGCTGGGCGGGCTGCCGGCGGTGCCCAAGCGGTTCCTGTTTGCCGAAACGCTGCCGCGCAATGCCAATGGCAAGGCCGACCGCCGCGCCTGCGTGGCAATGGTGGAAAGCGGGCGCGCGCTGCGGCAGGCCCGGGCCGGCAGACCGGAGGCCGGAGTTTGATCCGTGAAATCAAAGCTGATTCCGGTGTGAAATTTGGCCGGAAAAGCGCTGTTGCACATGGGTCGCGTGGGGCGATCTTGTCGCAACCCTGACGGTATTTTCCTTTGCAGAACCGGATTCGCGGTCTAGGCTGCCAATATATTTTTAGAAACAAAGGGGTTTGAGGATGTCAAAGAGTGAAATGACACTGCGCCTTGTCACCAGTGGCGCGGCAGTGATTGCAGGTTCTGCCGGTCTGGCGCAGGCGCAGGATGTGGGTGGCTTTTACGGCGGTGTGGGCATTTCCATGCCCTCGGGCGACGGCACGTTCTACGGCGGCAGCGATACCTATTCCATCGACAATGGCGCGCTGGGGTCGATTTTCGGCGGCTACAATGTGGTGACCGGCAGCGGTCTGGTCTATGGCGGCGAACTGGCGCTGACCCAGGGCGGCACCATTGGCGGCGACAGCTATTACAGCGACACGTTCAAGCTGGGCACCACGATCGACCTGAAGGCCCGTGTCGGCAAGGTGTTCGGCACCACGCTGGTCTATGGCGCGCTTGGCTATTCGAAAACCTCGATCGAGGACGAATACGGCTATGACTATGGCGATGTCGATGGCGTCAGCATCGGGGCCGGCTTTGAAATGCCGATCAGCGACAACGGGTTCATCGGCGGCGATGTGACCAAGCGCAACCTGAACCCGACCGGGTCCGGTCAATACGGAATCCCGACTTCGGAATATGTCGATGGCGTTGACCTGACCACCGTCTCGGTTCGTCTGGGCTTCCGCTTCTGACCTGCCCCACAAGCGGGCGGTATGACATCGAAGGGCTGCGCGGGGTTCGCGCGGCCCTTTTCCTTGCGCGTCGCGCCTAGGCTTGCAGGAACAGCCGCCGCAGCCGGGCGCTGTCGATCTTGCCGGTATCGGTCAGCGGAAATTCCTGCAGGCGCAGCGCACGGGTGACGCGCAGGCCCTTGAAGGGGGCCAGGGCGGCAGTCAGCTCGGCCTCGGACACCGGGCGCGGCGCGCGATAGGCCACGCCAAGACGTTCCAGACCGCCGGCATCGGCCAGCACCACAGGCTCTGGCGTCATGCCGGGAAAGGCCTGCGCCAGCACCTGCCGCACGGCGGCCAGCGAGAACTTGTTGCCGCCGAAATTCACGATGTCCTTGGTGCGGCCGATGATGAAATAGGCGTCGCCTTCCCGCCGCAGAATATCGCCCGGGAAGAACCAGCCGTCGATGAAGCCGCTGCGGCGGTCGTCGCTGTCGGCGAGATACTGGCGCGGCAGGCTGCCCGAGACCGGACGAAACCCGACAACGCCTTCGCTGGCCTGCGGCAAGGGGGTAAGGTCATGGTCGAAGAAGCCGATCTGCAGATCGGGGCGGCGGAATTCGCCCAGATAGTTGTCGGGGCGCGGGGTGGCGGGATCGTAGATCCAGCGGAAACAGGGGCCCAGCTCTGCCGAGCCATAGCCCAGATGCAGCCGGGCGGGGCAGATCGCGGCAAAGGCGGCCAGAAGCTGCGCACCGGCCTGCGCCCCGCCGACGCGGATGTCGCGCAGGCCGCGCAGGTATTGGCCGACCTGCGGCTGTTCCAGCATCATCTGCAACACGGCGGGCGAGGTTCCCAGTGTATCGACATGGTAAAGGTCGATCCAGGGCAGCGCATTGCCCGAACCTTCGGTCAGCGCCACGACCGAGCCGCCCGAAAGAAGCGTCTGCAAGATCAGCGACATCGACCAGCCCGAATGGCAAGTCAGGGTGGACAGCACCCGGCGCGAGGACAGGTCCACCGCCCCCCAGAAGGCGCTGCGGTCGGCATCGGCCAGCCGGTCGGCCTCGGTCGAGCGGATGAACTTGGGCGTGCCGGTGGTGCCGGACGAGCGGTAAACGAACATGCCCCCGCCCCCGCTGGCAGCGGTGAAATCGGGCAAGGGCAGCGTGCCCATGTCGGAAAACCAGTCCGGCCCGATCACGAACTGCCGGTCTTCGGGCAGGCCGGGGATGGGGTCGGTGGTCAGCACCCGGTCGAAGGCCAGACCGGCGGCCCGCACGGGTTCGGGCACGGAAAAGATCACGGTCAGATCACGCAGCGACAGCAGCAGGCACAGGGCAAGGCACAGTTCGGGCCGGCGGCTGGCCATGACAAGCGTCTGCCCGGGCCGCAGCCCGCGGGTGGTCAGTTGAACGTCCAAAAGATGCACCAGTTGCAGGATGTCATCATAGGACATCTGGCTTTTCTCGGTCAGCAGCGCGATCTTCTGCGGGTTGTCGCGCGCCCTGCGGGCAAAGGCGGACATCAGGGTCATCACGGTTGCGCTCCGGCAGGGGACATGCAGGCACAGGTTGCCTGACAGGGCACAGGCGTCAACCCCTGCGGGGGCCGCCGATGCACCCGCAGAAAGTGTTGTTTCGTGCAAGAGACACGCCTAAGCTGCCGCGCGAGGCAAGAGGCATATGACCGCCAGTTTTTCCACGGCCTTTGAAGAGAGCAGCCGCGCCCATGCGGGCCGTGTCGCCACGCTGGACGCGGCAGGGGGTCCGGTCAGCTTCGAAAACCTGTTCTACACCATGATGGCCTTTGCCGAAGCCTTGCAGGACCGGGGTGTCGGGCCGGGCGATCTGGTGGCGGTGCATGTGACCGATGCCATTGCCGGATCGGCGCTGCGGCTGGCCTTGCTGCGGATCGGCGCCACCGCGATGGGGCGCTGCGCCCCCGAAGGCGGCGAAGGCTATCGCCCCGACTGGCACCTGATCACCGAAGGCACGGCCGCCACCGGCGGGCGCGACATCGCGGTCGGGCGAAGCTGGGTCCGGTCGCCGCGGCGATGGGTGCCGGCGACGGCGGGCGGCGCGATGATCCGCAGCACCTCGGGCACGACCGGGGTGCCGAAGCTGCGGCGGATCACCGATGAAGGGCTGCTGGCCCGCATCACGCGCGGGTCAGACTGGCGCGGTCGCCCGGAAGGCGCGGTCTTCATCGGCTATGCCACGCCATCAGGCCCGTTCTTCAACCACATGGGGCGGGCGCTGCTGGGCGGGGTGATGCAGGTGCATCCGCGCGACGATGACGCGGCCTCGCTGGCGCTGATGGAGGCGGCGGGGGTGACGGCGGCGTTCCTGTCACCCTGGAACTTCCGCCGGATGGTGGCGGCGGCCGAGGCGGGGGCGATGCGGCCCCGCAGCCTGCGGCGGATCATGGTGGGCGGCGGCGAGGTGGCGCCCGATCTGGCGGCGCGGGCCGAGGCGCTGTTCGGGGCCGAGGTGGTGCTGGGCTATGGCAGCAGCGAGACCGGGTCGATCGCGCATACCCGCCCTGCCCTGCATCGTGATGTGCCCGGCTATGTGGGCCCGGTTTACGACGACATGGCGTTCCGCCTGTGCGCCGAGGACGGCAGTCCGGCCGATCCGGCGACAGGGGGCGAGCTGTGGTTGCAGGTGCCCGAGCCGATCCGGCTGCACGATTTCCCCTCGGGCCGGCCGCTGGCCGATGCCGAAGGCTGGGTGGCCACCGGGGATCTGTGCCGCATCCTGCCCGATGGCGGGCTGCAATTTCTGGGCCGCCGGTCAGAGCTGCTGAACATCGGCGGCACCAAGCGCGCGCCGCATCTGTTCGAGGCGCTGGCGCGCGGCTTTCCCGGCGTGGCCGATGTGGCGGCGTTCCGGCTGCCCGAACCGGGCGGCGGTGACCGGCTGGGGCTGGCGGTGGTGCCGGGCCCGGGCTTTGATGCCACGGCGCTGGCCGCGCATCTGACCGTCCATCTGGGCGCCCGCTGCCCGTTCGACATGGTGGTGCGGGACGCCATTCCCGTCACCCCCGCCGGCAAGACCGACCGGCGACGATTGAGCGACGAGCATGTTTCACAAAGCCCGGAGAGTGTTGCGCCGGGCTGATTTTCAAACCGATGAGGAACGACCATGCCGATTGGCCCCAAGGTTCTTGCCAGTGTCCTCTGCCTTGCCCTGCCCTCAATTACATTGCCCACCCTTGCCGCTGCCGAGACGCTGACCCTTCAGGTTGGCTATGGGCCCGGCGGATCTTATGACGAAGCGGCGCGGCTGCTGGCCGACCATATCGGGCGCCACCTGCCGGGCACGCTGACGGCGGTGGTCGAGAATGTGCCCGGTGCGGGCAGTCTGAAGCTGGCGAAGATGATCATGCAAAGCCCGGTGACGGATGGCAGCACGATTGCCACCGTCAGCTCGGCGCTGGCGCTGCTGCCGGTGTTCGACCCCGACAATACCGCCTTTGATCCGCGGGTGGTGCCCTATCTGGTCAGCATGACCAATTCGGCGTCCTACTGCATCACGCCCAAGGCTTCGGGTATCGACACGCTGGACAAGTTCCTGACCGAAAGTTTCAAGGTGGGCGCCACAGGCAAGGACAGCACGACCTATACCTATCCGGCCGCGATCAGGAACGGGCTGGGCGCGAAGTTCGATATCGTGACCGGGTTCGAAAGCGCGACCGAGGTTGATCTGGCGATGGAACGCGGCGATGTGCAGGCGCGCTGCGGCATTGGCACGACAACGCTGTTCAAGGGCGACATGATGCAGCGTTACAACGTGATCGTCGAACTGGCGACCGAACCGAAGCATGAGATCGAGGGCGTGCCCTTCCTGCTGGACCGCGCCCCGGATGCGGCGACGCGGGCGGCACTGACGCTGGTGCTGTCTTCGGGCACGATCCACATTCCCTTCATCGCCCCGCCCGCCACCAGCCCCGAGGCGCTGGCCAATCTGCGCGCGGCCTTTGCGGCACTGGCCGGCGACGCCGCGTTCATCGCCGCCGCCAAGGCGCAGGGCTTCACGCTGATGATGACGCAAGGCCCCGAGGTCGAGGCGATGATCCGCGACTTGCTGGCAACCGATCCGGCGGTGCAGGACAGGGCGCGGGCGCTGGTGCAGTAGCGCCGGGCCGCGCGGGGCCGATGATGGACGCGCTGCTGATCGCCCTTGGCGCGTTGATGGAGCCGGCACGGCTGCTGTTGCTGGTGGCCGGGGTGGTGTTCGGTCTGGTGATCGGGGTCATTCCGGGCATCGGCGGGCTGTTCGGGCTGACCATCCTGATTCCGCTGACCTATACGCTGGACCCGGTGGCGGCGTTTGCGCTGCTTCTGGGCATGGCCTCTGTCACCACCACGTCAGACACGATTCCGGCGGTGCTGATCGGGGTGCCGGGCACGGTGGGGGCGGCGGCCACGGTGGTGGACGGGCATCAACTGGCCAAACAGGGGCAGGCCGCGCGGGCGCTGGGGGCGGCCTATTCGGCCTCGCTCATCGGGGGGCTGTTCGGGGCGCTGCTGCTGGCGCTGGCGCTGCCGGTGATGCGGCCGCTGGTGCTGTTGCTGAACTTTGCCGACCTGTTCGCCATCACCGCCTTCGGCCTGACGCTGGTGGCGATGCTGGCCGGGCGTGACCCGCTGAAGGGGATGGTGGCGGCGCTGGTCGGGGCGCTGGTCGCCTTTGCGGGGCTGGACCCCTATGAAGGCGTGGCGCGCTGGACCTTTGGCGAGGTCTATCTGTGGGACGGGGTGCCGACGGCGATTGTGTTTCTGGGCCTGTTCGCGGTGCCGGAACTGGCCGGGCTGCTGGCACAGGGCCGGATTCAGGCGGCAGGAGCGCCGACAGACCCCGGCGGGTTGCGGCGCGGCATCGGCGACACGTTGCGCAACCTGCCGCTGGTCTTGCGCAGCGGAGGCTTGGGCGCCTTGCTGGGCGCGGTGCCGGGGATTGGCGTGACCGTGATCGAATGGGTGGCCTATGGCGATGCCGCCCGCCGCCCCGGCAAGGGGCCGGCCTTTGGCGAAGGCAATATCCGGGGCGTGATCGCCCCCGAAAGTGCCAACAATGCCAAGGAAGGCGGATCGCTGTTGCCGACGCTGGCCTTCGGTATTCCCGGATCGGCCCCGATGGCGCTGCTTCTGGGGGCGTTCACCCTGCACGGGCTGGTGCCGGGGCCTGACCTGCTGCGCGACGAGGCGCCTTTTGTGGTATCGCTGGTGCTGACGATTGCGCTGGCGAACCTGATCGGCGCGGGCCTGTGCCTGATGCTGACACGGCCGCTGGCGCGGCTGGCGCTGGTGCCGGCGCCGGTTCTGGTGCCGGTGGCGCTGGCCTTCGTGGTGCTGGGGGCGTTCCAGACCACCCGCGACCCGCGCGATTTCGCGGTGCTGCTGGTGTTCTCGGCGCTGGGGCTGGCGATGAAACGCTACGGCTGGTCACGGCCCGCGCTGACGCTGGGGCTGGT
>NZ_PZKE01000017.1 GCF_003034965.1 Fuscovulum blasticum DSM 2131
AGCCGAAGAGATGGATTTCGGCAATGACTTCGGACACGGCTCCGACGTGGCCGAGACGCAGGACAACGACCTGCCGCCGCCGGCCTACCGTCCGCAGGCCGCTGCCCCCGGCCGCGCCGCGCCCCGTGCCCGCCGCCATCGACGCCGATGCCGCCGCTTTCGTGGCCCCGCGTCCGCGCGCACCCGGTCAGCCCTCGCCCGAGGCGCTGGATCGTCTGCGCTCCGCCGTGGCCCGCAATCCCGGCATGACCGCGCAGCGCCCCGCCACCCCGGCGCAGGCCGCGCCCGCACCGGCCCCCGCGCCCTCTGCGGCGGCGGCTGGCAAGCCGCGCTTCGGCATCGGCTCGCTGATCAACCGCATGGCCGGCCATCTGGAGACTGCCCCCGACCGCGCCGCCGGCCCGGCCGTGCGCACGCAGCCCCCGGTGACCGCCTATGATGATGAGCCGGAACACGGATCGGATCACGACCGGATCGAAATTCCGGCCTTCCTGCGCCGCCAGGCCAACTGATCACAGGCCACGACGCCACCTTCGAAAAGGCCCGGATTTCCGGGCCTTTTCCATTTTTTACAAGCACTTACAATTATTGCAGCAAGTGTCACAAACCGTTGCAAAAGGTGAGTTGAGCTGACGCACCCCCTTCACTAGTTACAATTGGAAAGAACGCGCGCCCCTGGTGCGCGAAAACAGTTCGGGTAAGGCTCGTGCAGAACACGCTCAAATCCGCGGTCACCTTTGTCGGCGTCGGTCTTCACACCGGGGCCCCGGTGCGCATGACCGTGCGGCCGGCTTCGGCCAATCACGGGATCTGGTTCCGCCGCACGGATGTGACCGACCGCAGCGCCCTGGTGCCCGCGATCTGGTCCGCCGTCACCCCCTCGCGTCTGTGCACCGTGGTGGAAAACGCCGCCGGTGTCTCGGTCTCGACCATCGAACATCTGATGGCCGCTCTGGCCGGCTGCGCGATCCACAACGCCCTGATCGAGATCGACGGCCCCGAAGTGCCGATTCTCGACGGGTCGGCCGAACCCTTCGTTTCCGCCTTCATCGCCCGTGGCCTGCAGGAACAGGCGGCCGAGGTGCGCGCGATTCGCGTGCTGAAGCCCGTCGAAGTGCGCGAGGGCGAGGCGGTCGCCCGGCTTGAGCCCGCCGACATGCTGGAAATCGACTTCCGCATCGACTTTGCCGAAGCCGCCATCGGCACCCAGGAGCGCCGGCTGAGCCTGGCAAACGGCGCCTTCGTGCGCGAACTGTCCGACAGCCGCACCTTCTGCCGCCAGTCCGACGTGGACATGATGCGCGAAAAGGGTCTGGCCCTGGGCGGCACGCTGGAAAATGCCGTGGTTTTCGACGGTGACCGCGTGGTTTCGCCCGGCGGCCTGCGCCATGCCGATGAACCCGTGCGCCACAAGATGCTGGACGCCCTTGGCGACCTGTCGCTGGCCGGCGGCCCGGTTCTGGGTCGCTACACCGGCCTGCGCGCCGGCCATGCCATGACCAACCGCCTGCTGCGCGCGCTGTTCGCCGATCCCGAAGCGTTCCGCATGGAAGGCTGCGGTGCCTGGGTCGGCGCCAAGCTGCCCGGCGTCGGCGTGCATCGCGGCGATCTTCCCTCGCGCCGCCGCGCGGCGGCCTGAGGTCGCGTTTTCCCACCCCTGCTTCCGCTCCCGAAGCCGTGAAAGGCGTTTTGCGCCCCGGATTTTTCTATGCTAGGACAGCGCAAAAGCCGGGAGCAAATCACCCGGGCGGGGCCCGTGACAGGGTGCCGGACAAGGACGACGGGTTTGGATAGGCAACACATGGCAGGCGGACGTTCGGGTAGACGGCTGGCAACGGCACTGGCGCTGACGGCTGTTTTGTCGGCCTGCGGCTCCAACCCCAAGACCGAGTCGCTTGAAGGCTACACGGCCGAACAGCTTTACAAGCAGGGCGAACTGGTTCTGGAAACCGGCAAGCGGCCGCAGGATTCGCTGCGCTACTTCCAGGAAATCGAACGGCTCTATCCCTATACCGAATACGCCAAGCGCGCGCTGATCATGCAGGCCTTCACCCTGCACAAGACCAAGAAATACGAAGAATCCCGCGCCGCCTCGCAGCGGTTCCTGGATTTCTACCCCGATGACGAAGACGCCGCCTATGCGCAGTATCTGATGGCGCTCAGCTATTACGATCAGATCGACGATGTTGGCCGCGACCAGGGGCTGACGTTCCAGGCGCTGCAGGCCATGCGCGACGTGATCGAGAAATATCCCGACAGCGAATATGCCCAGTCGGCGATTCTCAAATTCGACCTGGCCTTCGACCATCTGGCGGCCAAGGAAATGGAAATCGGGCGCTACTACCTCAAGCGCAAGCATTATGCGGCGGCGCTGAACCGCTTCCGCACCGTGGTGCAGGATTTCCAGACCACGACGCACACCGCCGAGGCGCTGCACCGTCTGGTCGAATGTTATCTCGCGCTTGGCTTCGAATCCGAGGCGCAGACCGCGGCCGCCATTCTTGGCTACAACTACCAGTCCTCGCCCTTCTATCAGGACAGCTTCAACCTGCTGAAGGGCAGGGGGCTTTCGCCTGAAGCCAAGGGCGATAGCTGGCTGACCAAGATCTATCGCCAGATGGTTCGCGGCGAGTGGCTGTAACCATGGGGCGTGCCGGCACGCTTCCGACGGTCTGACCTGATGCTTCGATCGCTTGAAATCCGCGATGTGCTGATCATCGACCGGCTGGCCATGGATCTGGGTCCGGGCCTCAACGTGCTGACCGGCGAAACCGGGGCCGGCAAATCGATTCTGCTTGATGCGCTTGGCATGGTGCTGGGCTGGAAGGGGCGGGCCGATGTGGTGCGCGCCGGGGCCGACCGGGCCGAGGTGACCGCCGTTTTCGACCTGCCCGCCGGCCACCCCGCCACGCCCATTCTGGCCGAGGCCGGCATCGCCGCCGAGGGCGAGCTGATCCTGCGCCGCGTGGCCCAGGCCGATGGCCGCCGCCAGGCCTTCGCCAATGACCGCCGCGTGACGGCCGAAGTGCTGCGCGACCTGTCGGAAACGCTGGTCGAACTGCACGGCCAGCATGATGACCGGGGCCTGCTGAACCCGCGCGGCCATCGCGCGCTGCTGGACAGTTTCGCCGGGTTTGACCTTGCGCCGCTGCGCGCGCTTTGGGCCGCGCAACGCCAGGCGCGCGACGCGCTGTTCCAGGCCGAGGCACAGATCGCCCGCGCCCGCACCGAAGAAGATTACCTGCGTCATGCCGTGGCCGAGCTGGTCAAACTTGACCCGCAGCCGGGCGAAGAGGCCACGCTGGATGCCAGCCGCCGGCTGATGCAGGGCGCCGCCCGCATCCGCGACGACATCGCCCGCGCACAGGCCGCCCTGTCGGAAGACGGCGCCGAAGGCCGGATGCGCGATGCGCAGCGCTGGCTGGAAGGGGCCGCCGACAAGGCCGGGGGGCGGCTGGACGAACCGCTTGCCGCCCTGTCGCGCGCCAGCATCGAACTGTCCGAGGCGCTGGCCGGGGTGGAACACTGTCTTGAGGCGCTGGATTTCAACCCGGCCGAGCTGGAGGCGGCGGAAGAACGGCTGTTCGCCATCCGCGCGCTGGCCCGCAAGCACGCCGTCGCGCCCGATGATCTGGCCGCCCATGCCGCCGCGCTGGCCACCCGGCTTGAGGCGCTGGATGCCGGCGAAGCGGGGCTTGCGAAACTGTCCCGCGCCGTCACCGCCGCCGAGGCCGCCTATGCAGAAGAGGCCCGCCGCATCCGCGCCCTGCGCCGCGAGGCGGCCGCGCGTCTGGATGCGGCCATGGCGGGCGAACTGGCCCCGCTCAAGATGGAACGCGCCCTGTTCGTCACCCGTCTGGACGAGGCCGAACCCGGCCCCGACGGCATGGATTCCGTCACCTTCACCGTCACCACCAACCCCGGCGCGCCGCCCGGCGCGCTGAACCGCATCGCTTCGGGCGGCGAACTCAGCCGCTTCCTGCTGGCGCTCAAGGTCTGCCTCACCGGGCAGTCGCGCGGGCTGACGCTTATCTTCGACGAAATCGACCGTGGCGTCGGCGGCGCCACCGCCGATGCCGTGGGGCGCCGGCTCAAGGCGCTGGCCGAGGGCGCGCAGGTGCTGGTTGTCACCCATTCGCCGCAGGTGGCCGCTCTTGGCGTGGCGCATTGGCGGGTGGAAAAGCGCGTGCAGGGCGATGCCACGCTGTCCGCCGTCACCGCACTGGCCCCGGATGACCGGGTTGAGGAAATCGCCCGGATGCTGGCGGGTGATACGGTCACCGATGCCGCCCGTCAGGCGGCCCGCGCGCTGCTGGCGGGCTGACGCCGCCGCCTGCCGATGCTATCTTCCACACCATCGGGGGCCTTGGGGGGCAGCATGGAACAGTTCACCGCCGGGTGTCTTTGCGGCAGCGTCCGCGTCATCGCCAGCGGGCGCCCCTACCGGGTTGGCCTCTGCCATTGCCTTGACTGCCGCAAGCATCACGGCGCGCTGTTCCACGGCTCGGCCATCTTTCCCGAAGACGCCGTGACCGTCACCGGCGAAACCCGCGCCTATCGCGGGCGCCACTTCTGCCCCACCTGCGGCTCGCCGGTCTTTGGCTGCAGCGGCGACGAGGTTGAGGTGAACCTGGGCGCCTTCGACGCGCCCGACCAGTTCCGCCCCAGCTATGAGTTGTGGACCACCCGCCGCGAGGCCTGGTTGCCGGCCTTTCCCGGGATGCGCGGCTATGAACGCAACCGCGCCTCGGACGGCCGCAGCGAGGACTGACCGCCCGCTTTGGGGCGCGAGGGCAGGGGGCTTTGGCCGGCTGCCGCTCTGCGCAAGGCATCTGGCCTGCGAGAATTGCTAAATCTGATAGCGCTATGCGTGTGGTGCATGGCGGGATTCGCCATTCCAGCCTTTTTCGCTGCGCTGCAGCAACCTATATTCCCCCTGTGAACTGAATGACCGCAAAAGAAGGAGGGTTCGCCATGTTCGCTCGTCTGAAGACTGTGCTGAAAACCCTGCAAGGCCCCAGCATCGAAGAAATGGAACACCGCTATCTGGAAGGCGCCGTGTCGCGCATTGATCTGGAACGCCGTGAACGCGATGTGGACGCGGGCCTGTTCCGCCGCCCGACCCGCTACTACTGAGGTCCGGTTGCGGCGCCCCGGCGCCGTGACGGAATGACAGCACGGGAAACGGCCCGACGAAGTGCCCCTCATGGGGCACTTTCTGTTTCAGGGCACCAGCTTGCCCGGGTTCATCAGCCCCTTCGGGTCCAGCGCGGCCTTGATCCGCCCCATCGCGGCCCAGGTCGCCCCGTGTTCGGCCGCCATCAGCCCCTTCTTGCCAAAGCCGATCCCGTGTTCGCCGGTGATCGTGCCGCCCAGCCGCAGCGCCCGTTCGGCCATGCGGTGCGCCAGCGCCTTGGCGGTGGCCGCCTCCTCTGCGTCGCCCTCGCGCACCATCAGGATCGCGTGGAAATTCCCGTCCCCGACATGGCCCAGGATAGGCCCCGGCAGACCCGAGGCCGCAATATCCGCCGCCGTCTCCTCGACCGCCACGGCCAGCGCCGAGATCGGCACGCAGGCATCGGTGACGATGGCCCGCGATCCGGGGCGCGAGGCCAGGATCGCCCGATAGGCCGCGTGGCGGGCCGCCCACAGCTTCTTGCGGTCTTCCGGCGCGCGGGCCCACTGGAACCCGGTCGCCCCGAAGCCGGTGGCGATGTCGCCAAAGCGGGCGGCCTGTTCCGTCACCCCGTCGGGCGAGCCGTGAAATTCCACCAGCAACTGCGGCGCCACCGGCAGATCAAGGCGGGAATAGGCGTTGACCGCCGCCACCGTCGCCGCATCCAGAAACTCGATCCGCGCCATGGGCACGCCCGACTGGATGGTCGCGATCACGCAATCCACCGCATGGGCCATGCTGTCAAAGGCACAGACCGCCGCCGACACCGCCTCGGGCTGGCCATGCAGGCGCAGCGTCAGTTCGGTGATCAGGCCCAGCGTGCCCTCGGACCCGACGATCAGCCCGGTCAGGTCATACCCGGCCGAGGATTTCGGCGCCGCCGTGCCGGTGCGGATCACCTCGCCGCCGGCCAGCACCACCTCAAGCCCCAGCACATTGCCGCGCATGGTGCCATAGCGCACCGCCGCCGTGCCCGAGGCGCGGGTGGCCGCCATGCCGCCCAAGGTGGCATTGGCGCCGGGATCGACCGGGAAGAACAGGCCGGTCGCGCGCAGCTCTTCATTCAGGCGTTCGCGGGTGATGCCGGGCTGGACCACGGCGGTCATGTCCTCGGGGTGGACCGACAGAACCTTGTCCATCCGGGTGAAATCCACCGTCACCCCACCCGCCAGCGCCAGCGCATGTCCCTCAAGCGAGGTGCCGGCCCCCCAGCCCACCAGCGCAAAGCCGTGCCGGTCCGACAGCCGGGCAAGCTCGGCCACTTCGGCCGTGCTTTCGGGCCAGACCACCGCCTCGGGCGGCGGGCCCGAGACAAGGCTTTCGCTTTGGGCATGGGCGTCCAACACGGCGCGCGCGGTGGACAGACGGGCGCCGAAAACGGCGCGCAGATCGGCAAGGGCGGTTTCTGTCAGCATGACGCGGAAAGTTGTTCATTCTGCCCCCTGACGCAAGCCCTGCGGGGTGGAAATGCTGCGACCTTTGCGCTAAGCCCAAGCCACCGCCGCAAACCCGAGGTTCCGCCATGAAAGCCGCCGTCATCACCTTTCCGGGGTCGAACTGCGACCGTGATCTTGTCGTCGCCTTCGAAGGGGCCGGGTTCCAGGTAACGCGGATCTGGCACAAGGATGCCGAACTGCCCGAGGGCGTCGATGTGGTCGGTGTGCCGGGCGGGTTTTCCTATGGCGATTACCTGCGCTGCGGCGCCATCGCGGCGAAATCGCCGATCGGCGGGGCCATCGTGAAACACGCGCAGCGCGGCGGCTATGTGCTGGGCATCTGCAACGGCTTTCAGGTCATCACCGAGATGGGCCTTCTGCCCGGCGTGCTGATGCGCAACGCCACGCTGCGCTTCGTCTGCCGCACGGTCACGCTGAATGTCGTCACCACCGACTCGGCCTATACCTCGACCTTCGTCAAGGGCCAGCAGATCCGTATTCCGGTGGCCCATCATGACGGCAATTACACCATCGACGCCGATGGGCTGAAGCGGTTGCAGGACGAAGACCGCATCGCCCTGACCTATGCCGACAATCCCAACGGCAGCATGGCCGACATCGCCGGTATCCTGTCCGAAAACCGCCGCGTCTTCGGCCTGATGCCGCACCCCGAACGTGCCGCCGAGGCGCTGCACGGCTCGGTGGACGGGGCGGCGCTGTTTGCCGGGCTGATGGGCGGGATGGCGCTGGCCTGAGGGCCATTGCCTTGAGACGGGCCGCGCCGGTCCCTAGACTTCGGCCATGACATCGGAAACCGATCCCACCTCTGGCGACATGCCCCAGGGCCTGCCCTGGCGCGTCAAGCTTATCGTCGCCGCCCTGCTGGTGCTGGCGGTGGGCGTTGTCGTGGTGTCGAACCGCTGGCTGTCTGAACGTTTCGTCGATTCCACCCGCAACCGGGCCGAAGTCCGTCTGGCGCTTTATACCGGGAACCTTGTTTCGGAATTGCAGCGCACCTCGGTCGTGCCGCTGCTGCTGGCGCGTGACCCCGCGCTGATCGAGGCGCTGAAGGCCGGCAACTTTTCCAAGACCTCCGGCAAGCTGATTTCGCTGCAATCCGAAATCGGCGTGGCGGCGATCCGGCTGATGGATGTCAACGGCCGCGTGGTGGGGGCGACCAACCGCAACCTTCTGGGCACCAGCCACCGCAACGATTCCTTCTTTGTCGATGCCCAGCGGGCCAGGGAAGCCACACTGTTCACCGCCGCGCGGCGCGACACCGGCGGCTTCGACTTTTCCTATTCGCGCGCCGTGGTCGCCGATGGCAAGGTTCTGGGCGTCATCGTGGTGTCGGTCGACCTGATGAAATACGAACGCGCCTGGGCTGGCCTTCAGGATGCGGTTCTGGTCACCGACAGCGAAGGCACGGTGATCCTGGCGACAGAACCCGCCTGGCGCGGCAAATCCATGGCCGAGGCGCTGGCCGCCCGCGATGCCCCTTCGGCGCTTGAGCGCGCCTTTCAGGCCACCGCCGACTGGGCGCAGGCCCCGCCCGACGCCTATGTCCGGGGCGAGGCGGTGATGCGCACCGATGCCCGCGTGCCGTTCCGCGGCTGGCGGATCTACACCTTCACCGCTTATGATTCGGTGCGCGAAAAGGTCAACGGCATCCTCGCGCTGGAAATCATGGGCTTCGCCATCCTGATGGCGCTGACCTTCTATCTTCTCAGCCGCCGCGCCTGGTCGCGCTCGATCTCGCTTCAGCGCGAATCGGCGGAACTGCGCATCCTGAACGCCCGGCTGCAGCGCGAAATCGCGGAACGCGAAAAGGTGCAGAAAGACCTTGAGGTCGCCGAACAGACGCTGGCGCAATCCTCCAAGCTGGCCGCCCTGGGCGAAATGTCGGCGGCGGTCAGCCACGAACTGAACCAGCCGCTGGCCGCGATGAAGACCTATCTCGCCGGCGCGCGCCTTCTGTTGCAGCGCCGCCGCCCGGAAGAGGCGCTGTCGTCCTTCCAGCGGATCGACGATCTGATCGAACGGATGGGCGCGATCACCCGGCAACTGAAATCCTACGCCCGCAAGGGCGGCGAGGCGTTCGAGCCGGTCGATCTGCGCGCCTGCATCTCGTCGGCGCTGTCGATGATGGAACCGCAGCTCAAGGCGCGCGTGGTCAAGATCACCCGCGCCCTGCCGCGCCATCCGGTCATGGTCATGGCCGACCGCATCCGCCTGGAACAGGTGATCATCAACCTGCTTCGCAACGCGCTGGATGCCACCAAGGGCGTCAAGGCCCCGCAGATTGATCTGCTGCTGGCCGAGGGCGAGACGGCCACGCTGTCGGTGCGTGACAATGGCCACGGCATCGACGAACTCGATAACCTGTTCGAGCCGTTCTACACCACCAAGAAGCCGGGCGAGGGCGTCGGCCTTGGTCTGGCCATCTCCTCCGGCATCGTCAGCGATCTGGGCGGCCGGCTGACCGCGCGCAACAGTGAAACGGGCGGCGCGGTCTTTGAAATGCAATTGCCGATCCTTGGCAAAGAACAACAAGCAGCAGAATGAGGCAGGCATGGCACTTTCGATGAAGGTCGCGATCGTTGACGACGAGGCCGACATGCGGGCGTCGATCAGCCAGTGGTTGGCACTGAGCGGCTTCGACACGGTGACATTCGGCAGCGCGGAAGAGGCGCTCAAGGTGATCGGCCCCGATTTTCAGGGCGTCGTGGTCAGCGACATCAAGATGCCCGGCATGGACGGGATGGCGTTCCTCAAGCGCCTGATGAGCCAGGATTCCGGCCTGCCCGTGATCATGATCACCGGCCATGGCGACGTGCCGATGGCGGTTGAGGCGATGCGCGTCGGCGCCTTCGATTTTCTGGAAAAGCCGTTCAATCCCGACCGGATGACCGAACTGGCCAAGAAGGCCACCCAGGCGCGGCGGATGACGCTGGACAACCGCGCCCTGCGGCGCGAACTGTCCGACGGCAGCACCATCATGAAGAAGCTGGTCGGGTCCAGCCCCGCGATGGAACGGCTGCGCGAGGACATCCTGGATCTGGGGCAGGCCGACAGCCACGTCCTGATCGACGGCGAAACCGGCACCGGCAAGACGCTGGTCGCCCATGCGCTGCACGCCGTGGGGCCGCGCGCGTCCAAGAAATTCGTCAGCATTTCCTGCGCCGCCTGGTCCGAGGACCAGTTGGCAGCCAAGCTGTTCGGCCCGGCCGAAGACGGGGTGATTCCCCTGGTCGAGGAAGCGCGCGGCGGCACGCTTTGCCTTGAGGACATCGAGGCGCTGCCGAACCCGTTGCAGGCCCGGCTTCTGACCTTCATCAACGAACAGGGCCTGCCACCCGAAACCCGGATCATCGCGATCCGCAACCAGCACGCCCCCGACGTGACGCTGGAACAGGCGCTGCGGTCAGACCTCTATTACCGGCTGGGCGCGATGACCATCGTGCTGCCGCCGCTGCGGGCGCGGGGGGAAGACATCCTTCAGCTTTTCACCCGCCTCTCCGAACAGTTTGCCGAAGAATACGGCTGCGATGCCCCGCAGGTGACGGCGCAAGAGGCGGCGCAACTGTTGCAGGCCCCTTGGCCGGGCAATGTGCGGCAACTGGTGAACATCGCCGAACGGGCCGTGTTGCAGAACCGGCGCGGCTCTGGCTCCATCGCCTCGCTGCTGATGGCCGACAACGAAGCCAGCGGCCCGGCGATGACCACCGAAGGCAAGCCGCTCAAGGAATATGTCGAGGCTTTCGAACGGATGCTGATCGACAACACCATGCGCCGGCACAAGGGCAGCATCGTGGCGGTGATGGAAGAACTCTGCCTGCCGCGCCGCACCCTGAACGAGAAGATGGCGAAATACGGGCTGGTGCGCGGCGATTATACCTGACCGCGCACCCCTGCACTCGCCTCTGGATTGTGCGACCCCTCTCAAATTGTGCATTGCTCTTGGCCCGGCTTTGCCGCTAGGGTCGCGGCGAGCCGGTTTTCCGGCCCAGGAAATTCTCTCCCCCCTCGCTGATGCGCGCAAGACGCGCCGCGTTCGGGGAGCCGGATCGGCCGCAAGGCCGTGCACATTGCCCAAGGCGCGGGAAACCGGCGCTGGAAGGCTGCTGAAGGCGGAGGGTCGCAAGGCCCTCTTGACGTGAACCGCGATGAGGCGCGTGAACAGTGCAGCGACAGGCGAGGTCTGCCCGCAGGGCAGGGTCCGCACGCGCACGACCGCCGCCCCCGCCCAGACAAGCCGCCCCGTTTCCCGTAATCCCGCCGCCGGTCCGCCGGGGGCAGCCTTGCGCACGGGTCGCAATGGAACAACATGCCCAAGAAGATGCTTATCGACGCCACACATGCGGAAGAGACCCGCGTTGTCGTGGTGGACGGAAACAAGGTCGAAGAGTTTGACTTTGAAACCGTAAACAAGCGCCAACTGGCCGGGAACATCTACCTGGCCAAGGTGACACGGGTCGAACCCTCGCTGCAGGCGGCCTTTGTGGATTACGGCGGGAACCGCCACGGGTTCCTGGCCTTCGCCGAAATCCACCCGGATTACTACCAAATCCCGGTCGCTGACCGGAAGGCGCTGCTGGAAGAGGAACGCCAGCTTGCCCGCGCCGAGGAAGAGGAAGAGAACCGCCGCCATCGCCGCCGCGCGCCCCGTCCCAAGGCCGAATCCGCCCGCCCTGACGCGGTGAAATCCGGCCCCTCGGGCATGGATGTGGTGGATCTTGAAGACGAAGCCGCCGAAGTGCCCGCCGATGCGGTTGCCGAAGCGACCGACGTGGTTGCAGAGCCCGCCGTTGAACCGGCCGTTGCGGCCCCCGCCACCGAAAACGGCGAAAACGGCGCTCCGGCCTGGCGCGCGATGGATCACGCCTCGGACACCGATGACGAGATCGAATCGATTGCCGAAGAAGACGTGTCCGAAGAGATCAGCGCCCCGAAACGGTCGCGCTCGCGGCGCTACAAGATTCAGGAAGTGATCAAGGTCCGGCAGATCATGCTGGTCCAGGTCGTCAAGGAAGAACGCGGCAACAAGGGCGCGGCGCTGACCACCTATCTGTCGCTGGCCGGCCGCTACTGCGTGCTGATGCCGAACACCGCGCGCGGCGGTGGCATTTCCCGCAAGATCACCAACGCCGTTGACCGCAAGAAGCTCAAGGAAATCGCGGGCGAGATGGAGGTGCCGGAAGGTGCCGGCCTGATCATCCGCACCGCCGGCGCCAAGCGCACCAAGGCCGAGATCAAGCGCGACTACGAATATCTGATGCGCCTGTGGGAAGAGGTGCGCGATCTGACGCTCAAGTCGATCGCCCCCGCCACGATCTACGAGGAAGGCAACCTCATCAAGCGCACGATCCGCGACCTTTATTCGCGTGAGATCGACGAGGTTCTGGTGGAAGGCGAGGGCGGCTACCGCACCGCCAAGGACTTCATGCGGATGATCATGCCCAGCCATGCCAAGCAGGTGAAGCGGTATGACGAACCGATGCCGCTGTTCGCCCGCTATCAGGTGGAAACCTACCTGGCCGGCATGTTCAACCCGGTCGTGCAACTGAAATCGGGCGGCTACATCGTCATCGGCGTGACCGAGGCGCTGGTCGCCATCGACGTGAACTCGGGCCGCGCCACCAAGGAAGGCTCGATCGAGGAAACCGCGCTCAAGACCAACGTCGAGGCCGCCGAAGAGATTGCCCGCCAGTTGCGCCTGCGCGACCTGGCCGGTCTGATCGTCATCGACTTCATCGACATGGAAGAGCGGAAGAACAACGCCACCGTCGAGAAGCGCCTCAAGGACAAGCTCAAGACCGACCGCGCCCGCATCCAGGTGGGCCGCATCTCGGGCTTCGGCCTGATGGAAATGAGCCGCCAGCGCCTGCGCCCCGGGATGCTGGAATCGACCACGCAGCCTTGCCCGCATTGCCACGGCACCGGCCTGATCCGCAGCGACGACAGCATGGCGCTGACCATCCTGCGCGCGCTGGAAGAGGAAGGCACCCGCAAGCGCAGCAAGGAAGTGCTGCTGAAGGCGCCGGTCGGCATCATCAACTACCTGTTCAACCAGAAGCGCGAACACATCGCGCTGATCGAGGCCCGCTATGGCATGGCGGTCCGGCTTGAGGCCGACCCGATGCTGGTGTCGCCCGACTACTCGATCGAGAAGTTCAAGACCGCGACCCGCGTGGTGCCGGAACCGATGCCGGTGGTGTCGGGTCATGCCGGCCTGATGGGCGCCCCCGTCGAGGAAGAGGACGAAGACGATCTGGTCGATGAGGCCGAGATCGAAGAGGACGAGCCCGAGGTCGAGGCCGAGGGCGAGGAAACCGAAGCCCGCGCTCCGGCGCCGCGCGGCGGTGACCGTGGCGGTGACGGAGAGGGTGGCAAGAAGAAGCGCCGCCGCCGCCGTCGTCGTCGGAGTGGAAACCGCGAAGGCGGGGCCGAAGGGGCCGCCGAGGGGCAGGACGATGCCGATGACGCCGACGAGGCCGAAGAGGGCGCCGTCCCCGAAGCTGCTGCCGATACGGTAAGCGTCGAGGACGCCGCCGCCGAACCCGCCCCGGCCCGCAAGCGCACCCGCGCCCGGCGCAAGCCCGCCGCGGACACCGCAACCGAAGCTACCGCCGAGCCGGTGGCCGAGGCCGCGCCCGAAGCCGAAGCCGAAGCGCCGGCGCGCAAGCGCACCCGTGCCCCGCGCAAGTCTGCGGCCAGTGCTGAGGCCAATGCCGAGGCAAGCGCCGAAGCGGCGCCCGCCGAGACCGCCGCCGAAACCCCGGCTGACGCCGAAGCCAAGCCGGTCGCCAAGGCGAAACCGGCGGCCCGGTCCAGGGCGGCCAAACCGGCCAAGCCCGCCGTCCCGGCGGAACCGGCGCCTGTCGCGGCCGAAGCCGCCCCTGAAGCGGCCCCTGCGCCGGCCGAGGTGGAAGCCCCCGCGCTGCAACCCGCCCCGACGCCCGACCCGGCCGAAGGCACGGCGCTGCAATCCGACCCGGGCGAGGCCGCCGCGTCCAAGCCGCGCCGGTTCGGCTGGTGGTCGAAGAAGTGACACAAGGCTGAAAGGGCGGGGAAACCCGCCCTTTCTTGCTGAAGGGGGGCCGTCTGTGCCCCCGCCTTGTCTGTGAAGATTTCACCTGTCGGGTTCGGCGCGAAACGATCAGGGGGCAGGGGCCGCCCCCGCGCGGCCGCCTCAGCCCGCCGGGCCTTGACCGCCCGCCCGGATCAGATGCCGCGCCACCGCCCCATCGGCCGTTTGCCCAAGGTAGCTGTGCCCGGCCTGGCCGCAGAAATGCGGCAGGTCCACCGCCGCCATCGCATCGGTTGCCCGCACGCACAGCACCTGGCCCGGTGCCATGCCCATCAGCCGCTTGCGCGCGCGCAGCACGGGCAGGGGGCACAACAGCCCCTCGCAATCAATCTCGTGATCCCAGGTGTCCGGCAGGTCTGACATGACTGTGGTGATAGGGCCTTGCGGCGGAATGTGACAGGCCCTTCCCGCCAAAGTGACAGCCGCCCCCCGTGACGCCGCCCGCCGTTGCCGCTAGACAGGGCGCATGTTCGGGATCGACCTCATCGACGCCAGCCTGCTTCCGGCCATGGCGATTGCGCTGGTGGCGGGTGTGCTGTCGTTCCTGTCGCCCTGCGTGCTGCCGGTGGTGCCGCCCTATCTGGCCTATATGGGCGGCATTTCCATGGGCGAGATGACGGGCGCCAGCGAAGCCCGCCGCCGGGTGATCCTGCCCGCGCTGTTCTTCGTGCTGGGGCTGTCCACCGTCTTTCTGCTGCTGGGGTTTGCCGCCTCCGCCTTCGGGGCCTTCTTCCTGACCAACCAGCAGCTCTTCGCCAAGGCGGCCGGCGTGGTGGTCATCGTCTTCGGCCTGCATTTCCTGGGCGTCTTCCGCATCCCGATCCTTGACCGCGAGGCACGGCTGGATGCCGGCGACCGTGGCGGTTCGGCGCTTGGCGCCTTCGTGCTGGGCCTTGCCTTCGCCGCCGGCTGGACGCCCTGCATCGGCCCGCAACTGGGCGCGATCCTCAGCCTTGCCGCGCAAGAGGGCAACATCGGCCGCGGCATGGTGTTGCTGGCGGTCTATGCCGTGGGGCTGGGGCTGCCCTTCCTGCTGGCCGCGCTGTTCATCGGCCGCGCCATGGGCCTGATGACCCGTCTCAAGCGCCACATGAAATGGATCGAACGCGCCATGGGCGCGCTTCTGCTGATCGTCGGGCTTGCCCTGGTGACCGGCGCCTTCACCGATTTCAGCTGGTGGTTGCTGGAAGGCTTTGATGCGCTTGGGATTCCCCTTTTGGGATGATGTCGCACCCTCTGGACCTTGCCGGATTTCCGGGCATGATCGGACCCAGGGAAAGGCCGGATGGAACAGCAAGCGCCACAGGATCACGACAGGCCGGACCAGGCGACGCGGGCGTTTCGCCGGCGCGTCTTCTATATTCCCGGCTATGACCCGATCCACCCGCGCCGCTACCGCGAACTTTACCGCAAGGAAGGCACCGATCAGGCCCGGATCTGCGGCTATGATCTGGCCCTCACCCCCAAGACGACCAAGGGCCCCTATGGCTGGCATGTGAACGGCCAGTTCGACGGCCGGGCCACCGAATCGGATGTCGAGGTGCTGGTCTGGTCCGACATCGTGCGCGAAAGCATGTCGAACACCATTCCCGCCACCTATCTGCAACTGGTCCGCACCGCCTGGGCCTATATCGGCTCGGGGGCGCTGTTTCGGCTGATGAAGCTGCGCAAGGGCCCGATGATCGCCGCGCTTTACCCGATCGTCTTCCTGCTGGTGCAGCTTCTGGCGGCCCTGCTGGTGGCCGGTCTTGCGGCGGCGCTGGTGTCGCGCTTCGGCCATTGGGCGGCCGGGCTTCTGGCCGGGGCCGCGGTTCTGGTGCTGGCGCTGCGCTGGTTCCGGTCGATCGACAACAAGACCTATGCCTATTACCTGATGCACGATTACGCCTTCTCGGCCCTGTCGGGCGGCGCCAACCCTCCGGGGCTTGAGGCGCGGATGGCGGAATTCCGGGCGGCCATCCGCGCCGCGCTGGACCAGGATTTCGACGAGGTGCTGGTCGTCGGCCATTCCTCGGGCGCGCATGTCGGCGTGTCCATCCTCTCGGACCTCATCCGCGGCGGCCTGCCGCTGCACCGCCCGGCGCTGGCCTTCCTCAGCCTGGGGCAGGTGGTGCCGATGGTGTCCTTCCTGCCGGGCGCCCACCGCCTGCGCGCCGACCTGCGCTATCTCTCGGCCCGCGATGACCTGACCTGGGTCGATGTCACCGCGCCGGGCGACGGCTGCGCCTTCGCGCTTTGCGATCCGGTGGCCGTCACCGGCGTCGCCCCCGCCAACCAGCGCTGGCCGCTGGTGCTGTCGGCGGCCTTCACCCAGACGCTGACCCCCGCCCGCTGGAAGGAACTGCGCTGGCGCTTCTTCCGCCTGCATTTCCAGTATCTCTGCGCCTTCGACGCCCTGACCGGGGCCGACGGGGAATATGATTACTTCCGCATTACCGCCGGCCCGCAGACCCTTGCCGCCCGCTACCGCGACCGGGCGCCTTCGGGCAGCCGCATCACCCGCGCGGTGAACCGCCATACGAGTCTGACATGACCGGCTGCCCCGTTCACCGCCCGCTGCCGCCCAAGCCCGCGCCGCGGCCTGACAAGGTGTCGCTGCTGGGCTACCTGCGGCTGTTCCGCCGCGACATCCTCTCGGCCCAGCCCGCGCGGCTCTATCACGCCTGGATGGCCGAATTCCGCACCCCGTTCTTCCGCAGCTACATGTGCAACGACCCGGCACTCGTCACCCGCGTGCTGAACGAACGGCCCGACGATTTCCCCAAGTCGAACCGCATCAGCGAAGGTCTCGCGCCGCTTCTGGGCCGGTCGGTCTTCCTGACCAATGGCGAGGAATGGAAACGCCAGCGCCGCATCATCGAC
Source organism: Fuscovulum blasticum DSM 2131 (assembly GCF_003034965.1). Classification (GTDB taxonomy): domain Bacteria; phylum Pseudomonadota; class Alphaproteobacteria; order Rhodobacterales; family Rhodobacteraceae; genus Pseudogemmobacter; species Pseudogemmobacter blasticus. The sequence goes on from NZ_PZKE01000017.1 coordinate 16,565, forward strand.
CCGGCCTTCGAGGGGGGCCGCCTGAAAGACACCTATCCCGCCATGCTGGCCGCCGGGCAGGCGGCGGTGGCCCGCCTGTCCGAGGGTGAGGTCGAGGTGGAAGAGGCGATGAGCCACGCCGCCGCCGACGTGATCTTCCGCACCCTGTTCTCGATCCCCATCGAGAATGAGGTCGCCGCGCGTGTCTTCCACGAATTCCGCGCCTATCAGCGCACCCAGCCGATCCTGAACCTTGCCGCCTTCCTGCCGCTGCCGCGCTGGATGCCGCGCCTGCACCGCCGCGCCACCCGGCGCTCGGCCGCGCTGATCCGCGGGCTGATCGCGCTACTCACCGCCGAACGCGCCGCCGCCATCGCCGCAGGCACCGCCCCCGACGATCTGGCCACCAAGATCATGACGACCGCCGATCCGCAGACCGGCGAACGCTTCGATGCCTCGGAAATGGTGGATCAGGTCGCGATCTTCTTCCTTGCCGGGCATGAGACCAGCGCCTCGGCCCTGGCCTGGACGCTCTATCTGCTGGCGCTTTACCCCGAGGTGCAGGACGAGGTGGCCGCCGAGGCGCAGTCGCTGGGCGACAGCCCCGATTTCGCTGCCGTGGGCCGGCTGAAACGCGCCCGCGACGTGTTCCGCGAAACGCTGCGCCTTTACCCGCCGGTGCCGATGATGGTGCGCGAAAACCGCTGCCCCGAGGATTTCCGTGGCCGCAAGGTCGCCCCCGGCGCGCAGGTGGTGCTGTCGCCCTGGCACCTGCACCGGCATGACCGGCTCTGGTCCGACCCCGACGCCTTCGATCCCGCCCGCTGGCAAACCGAAGCAGGCCGCCAGTCCGCGCGTGACGCCTTCCTGCCGTTCTCGGCCGGCCCGCGCGTCTGCACCGGCGCGGCCTTCGCCATGATCGAGGGGCCGCTCCTGCTGGCGCTTCTGCTGCGCAGCTTCCGCTTCGACCGGATCGAGGGCGCCGATCCGGTGCCCGTCGCGCATCTGACGGTGCGGGCGGAAAACGGCATCCGCCTGCGGGTCACGCGGCGCGCGGCCTGACCGGGCCATCCCAAGCCGTCACAGGGCAGGGGAAACCTGCCCCTTTCATCTGTCCTCAAATATCCCGGGGGTGCGGGGGCTGGCCCCCGCCTTCCGCCCGTTCCGCAAGCGCCGCGATCAGAGAATCTCGACCCGGTAGCTTTCGATCACGGTATTGGCCAGCAGCTTCTCGCACATCGCCTTGACCTCGGCCTCGGCGGTGGCGGCCTCGGTGGCGGCCAACTCAAGCTCGATCACCTTGCCCTGCCGCACGCCGGTCACCCCGGCAAATCCCAGCGACCCCAGCGCATGGCGGATCGCTTCCCCCTGCGGGTCCAGCACGCCGGTCTTGAGCATGACGGTAACGCGGGCTTTCATGGGCAGTCCTCCGGGGCAGGGATGGCGATCCCATACCGCCGCCGGGCGCGCGGGGCAAGGCCCGGTAACGATGCCGCGCGCCAAGGCCGCCCCCCTTGCGCCCGGCCGCGCATCGCCCGATCCTGCGGATGAAACCGGAGTCTGCCATGACCGATCCCCGCACCGTCTATCTGTCCGATTACCGCCCCTACAGCCATCTGGTCGATCAGGTCGACCTGACCGTCCGGCTGGCCCCCAGGGCCACCCGCGTCGATGCGCGGCTGCACCTGCGCCCGAACCCCGCCGCCCGGGGCCGCCATGTGCTGCGGCTGGATGGCGAAGACCTGCGGCTGGTCTCGGTCCGTCTGGACGGCACGCTTCTGGACCTGACGCCCGATGACACCGGCCTGACCGTGCCCGCCGACCTCTTGCCCGAGGCGCCCTTCGTGCTGGAAACCACGGTCGAGATTTCGCCCGAAACCAATACCGCGCTGGAAGGGCTTTACATGTCGAAGGGCATGTATTGCACCCAGTGCGAGGCCGAGGGTTTCCGCAAGATCACCTTCTACCCCGACCGCCCCGATGTGATGGCGCCCTTCAAGGTGCGCATCGAAAGCGATCTGCCGGTGCTTCTGTCGAACGGCAACCCGGTGGCCAGCGGCCCCGGCTGGGCCGAATGGCACGATCCCTGGCCCAAGCCCGCCTATCTTTTCGCGCTGGTGGCGGGCGATCTGGTGGCGCATCGCGACAGCTTCACCACCCGCTCGGGCCGCGCCGTCGATCTGGCGGTCTGGGTCCGCGCCGCCGACATCGACCGCTGCGCCTATGCGATGGACAGCCTGATCCGCTCGATGAAATGGGACGAAGACACCTACGGCCGCGAATACGATCTGGACGTGTTCAACATCGTCGCCGTCGATGATTTCAACATGGGCGCGATGGAGAACAAGGGGCTGAACATCTTCAACTCCAAGCTCGTGCTGGCCAGCCCGGAAACCGCCACCGACGACGATTACGCCCGCATCGAGGCGGTGATCGCCCATGAATACTTCCACAACTGGACCGGCAACCGCATCACCTGCCGCGACTGGTTCCAGCTTTGCCTCAAGGAAGGGCTGACCGTCTTCCGCGACCAGCAGTTCTCCGGCGACATGCGCAGCCATGCCGTGAAGCGGATCGAGGATGTGCTGACCCTGCGCGCCCGCCAGTTCCGCGAGGATCAGGGACCGCTCGCCCATCCCGTCCGGCCCGAGAGCTTTGTCGAGATCAACAACTTCTACACCGCCACGGTCTATGAAAAGGGCGCCGAGATCATCGGGATGCTCAAGCGGCTGGTGGGCGATGACGGCTATGCCCGCGCGCTTGACCTGTATTTCGACCGCCACGACGGCCACGCCGCCACCATCGAAGACTGGCTCAAGGTGTTCGAAGATGCCACCGGCCGCGACCTGACGCAGTTCAAGCGCTGGTATTCCGAAGCCGGTACCCCCCGTGTGACGGTCAGCGAAGCGTGGAATCCCGGCCCGCAGGGCGGCACCTATACGCTGACGCTGACGCAGGTGAACCCGCCCACGCCGGGCCAGCCCGACAAGGGGGCCAAGGTCATTCCGGTCGCCGTGGGCCTGCTGAACCCCAATGGCGACGAGGTGGTGCCCACCACCGTTCTGGAACTGACCAAGGGCAGCCAGAGCTTCCGCTTCGAAGGGCTGGCCGCGCGGCCGATCCCGTCCATCCTGCGCGGCTTTTCCGCCCCGGTGGTGCTGGAACGCGCCGTCAGCGCACAGGAACGCGCTTTCCTGCTGGCCCATGACACAGACCCGTTCAACCGCTGGGAAGCGGGCCGGTCGCTGGCCCGTGACATGCTGGTGGCGATGGTCGCCAAGGGGGCAGGGGTCTCGCCCGCCTGGGCCGAGGCGCTGCCGCAACTGGTGCTGGATGACAGCCTTGATCCGGCCTTCCGCGCGCTGGCCCTGCGCCTGCCGGCCGAGGATGACATCGCCCAGACCCTGCACGCCGCCGGCACCGTGCCCGACCCCGACGCGATCCGCGCCGCCCGCCGCGCGGCAGCGACGGCGCTGGCGCAGCGGCTGGCCCCGCATCTGCCGGGGCTGATCGCCGGGCTGACCGACAGCGGTCCCTTCACCGCCGATGCGCGGGCCGCCGGGCGGCGGGCGCTGAAAACCGCCGCGATCCAGCTTCTGGCGCGTGTCGATGGCGGGGCCGCGGCCGAAGCCGCCTATGCCACCGCCAACAACATGACCGAAGAGGTCGGCGCGCTGGCGGCGCTGCTCGACATCGGCAAGGGCGCTGCGGAACTGGCGCGGTTCGAAACCCGCTGGTCCGGCAATGCGCTGGTGATGGACAAGTGGTTCGCGTTGCAGGTCGCGCTGGCCGCGCCCGATCAGGCCGCCGCCGTCACCCGCCGCCTGACCGAGCGCCCCGATTTCGACTGGAAGAACCCCAACCGCTTCCGCGCTGTCATCGGCGCCCTGTCCGGCAATCACGCGGGCTTTCACCATGCCGGCGGCGACGGGTATCGCACCGTGGCCGACTGGCTGCTGAAACTTGATCCGCTGAACCCGCAGACCGCCGCCCGCATGTCCACCGCTTTCGAAACCTGGCGGCGCTACGATGCCGGGCGTCAGGCGCTGGCGCAGGCCGAACTGCGGCGCATTCTGGCGGCGCCGGGCCTGTCGCGCGACCTGTCGGAAATGGCGGGGCGGATGCTGGCGGGCTAAGGGGCCGGGCCGGCCTCAGCCGGCCTGGCACCATTCCTGAACGCGGGTCCAGGCGGCCATGTCGGCCCGCTTGTCGGCCTTGCGGAAGGGCATCCAGTCCCGGCCCACGCCCCGGTTTCCGGGGCCGGCAACCACGCCGTCGCGGCCCACGTCATCGGCCAGGATTTCCACCGCGCAGGCCAGATTGGCGCTGCCGTCCTTCAGGGCGCCGGCGCTTTGCGCCTCGCAGCCCTGGTCGCGGGCGGTGCGGGGCGAAATCTGCATCAGCCCCATATAGCGCCCGCCGCCGCCCGCCGCCTTCGGGTTCCAGCCGCTTTCGTGCTTGGACACGGCGCTCAGCACGCCCACCCAGAAGGCGCGGCGTTCCTCAAGGCTGGCCTTGGCATAGCCGGGGCACCAGGTGGCAATGTCGGCGGGCACGCGCTCGGCCAGCACGTCATCCTTTTCGGCCACCGCGTTCATCGCGGCCTTGGTCCAGTGCATCGCCTCGGGGCGGTGGTCCCAGCGCATCACCGGGGGCGCCTCGGGTTCCTTGGCGCTGCTGACGCAGGCCGCCAGCAACGGCAGAAGGGCAAGACAGGCCGCCCGGCACAGGGAGGGGCGCAGCACGGCGGCGCGGGCAGGGCGGCGCGAACCGGCCTTTGCGGCGCCTTGGGCGAGTGTGGTCAACGTCAAGGGTATGTCCAATGGCAGTTGGCTCTGGCGGCTCCTATACCGCCGACAGGCCCGTCCACCAAACCGCCGGCCGGCCGATGCGCGGGAATCTGCCACCCGTGGCCATCGCGCGCCCTCTTGCCCCGCGCCGCCCTGCGGCCTAAACGCAAGGGATCAAGCCCGGAACACCGGAAGGATGCCATGCTCGACCTGACCTTTGCCACGCCCAAGCCCAAAGTCATTCAGGGTGCCAAGCACGATTGGGAACTGGTGATCGGGATGGAAATCCACGCCCAGGTGGCCAGCAACGCCAAGCTGTTCTCGGGCGCCTCCACCACCTTCGGGGCGGAACCGAACACCAATGTCAGCTTCGTCGATTGCGCGATGCCCGGGATGCTGCCCGTGCTCAACGAATTCTGCGTGGAACAGGCGGTGCGCACCGGGCTCGGGCTCAAGGCGCAGATCAACCTGACCTCGGCCTTCGACCGCAAGAACTACTTTTACCCCGACCTGCCGCAAGGCTACCAGATTTCCCAGCTTTACCACCCCATCGTGGGCGAGGGGGAAGTGATCGTGGAAATGGGGCCGGGGATTGCCCGTCTGGTGCGGATCGAACGCATCCACCTGGAACAGGATGCCGGCAAGTCGATCCATGACATCGACCCGAACCTGTCCTTCGTGGACTACAACCGTACCGGCGTGGCGCTGATGGAAATCGTCAGCCGCCCCGATATTCGCGGCCCCGAAGAAGCCGCCGCCTATGTCGGCAAGCTGCGCCAGATCCTGCGCTACCTTGGCACCTGCGACGGCAACATGCAGAACGGCAACCTGCGGGCCGACGTGAACGTGTCCGTCTGCCGGCCGGGCCAGTATGAGAAATACCAGGAAACGCAGGATTTCAGCCATCTCGGCACCCGCTGCGAAATCAAGAACATGAACTCGATGCGGTTCATCCAGCAGGCCATTGAGTATGAGGCCCGCCGCCAGATCGCCATTCTGGAAGACGGCGGCAGCATCGTGCAGGAAACCCGCCTCTACGATCCCGACAAGGGCGAAACGCGGTCGATGCGGTCCAAGGAAGAGGCGCATGATTACCGCTACTTCCCCGACCCCGACCTTCTGCCGCTGGAAATCGAACAGGCCTGGGTGGACGGCATCGCCGCCACCATGCCCGAACTGCCTGACGCCAAGAAGGCCCGCTTCATGGCCGATTTCGGCCTGACCGATTATGACGCCTCGGTGCTGACCGCCGAACTGGACGCCGCGCGCTATTTCGAAGCCGTGGCGCAGGGCCGTGACGGCAAGCTGGCCGCGAACTGGGTCATCAACGAACTGTTCGGCCGGCTCAAGAAGGAAGGGCAAGAGATTGCCGACAGCCCGGTTTCGGCAGCCCAACTGGGCGGCATCGTCGAACTGATCAGCGCCGGCACCATTTCGGGCAAGATCGCCAAGGATCTGTTCGAAATTGTCTGGACCGAAGGCGGCGATCCGGCGGCCATCGTCGAGGCGCGCGGCATGAAGCAGGTCACCGACACCGGCGCGATCGAGGCGGCGGTGGATGCCATCATCGCGGAAAACCCCGCGCAGGTGGAAAAGGCCAAGCAGAACCCCAAGCTGGCCGGCTGGTTCGTCGGGCAGGTGATGAAGGCCACCGGCGGCAAGGCCGCCCCGGCCGCCGTCAACGATCTGGTGATGAAGAAGCTGGGTCTCTGATCCCGCCCCCGGCGCCGGCCCCGCAGGCCGGCGCTGACGGCCTCGTCATTTGCCTGTTGCGGGCAAAGGCCATACCGTGTTGTCCGCCGTAGCCCCCGGAGTTCCTGATGCAGCAGTTCGAATATCGGGTCGTGCCCGCCCCGCGCCGTGGCGAAAAAGCCCGCGGGGTAAAGACCACGGAAGAACGCTTCGCGCTGGCCCTGACCACGGCGATGAACGAAATGGCCGCCGAGGGCTGGGAATATGTGCGCGCCGATGCGCTGCCCTGCGACGAACGCGCCGGGCTGACCGGCACCAAGACCACGGTTCAGAACCTGCTGGTGTTCCGCCGCGCGCTGCGGCGGGGCGGCGATGTCTGGCCCGAGGTCGATGAAGAGATGGACGAACCCGTCCTGCGCGCCCCTGTGGTGACGGCCCGTGTCGAGGCCCCCGCCGCCCGTCTGGGCGCCACCGCCACCGCGCCCGAAGGGGCCGCCCCGGCACTTGGCCCGGCGCGCGACTGACCCTCAGCCGCCCGCTGCCCGCAAGGCTTGCGGCAGGATTTCCTCAACCACATCCAGCGCGGCCTCGGGGCCAAGGCTGATCCGCAGGCAGCGGTCCAGCGGCGCCACGCCCGGCATACGGATGAACAGGCCCCGCTCCTGACAGCCGGCCAGCACGGCGCGGGCGAAATCGCCGTCGCGCCCGGTGTCAATCGTGACGAAATTGGTGGCCGAGGGCAGGGGCTCCAGCCCGTTCGCCCGCGCAATGCGCCCCATCCGGTCGCGTCCCGCCTCGATATTGCGGCGGATCTGCGCCAGCCAGTCCTGATCGCGCAACGCCTCCAGCGCGCCGATCTGGCCGATCCGGCCCATGCCGAAATGGTCGCGCACCTTGTCGAAGGCCAGCGCAAGGCCGGGTTCGGCAATGGCATAGCCCACCCGCGCCCCCGCCATTCCATAGCCCTTGGAAAAGGTGCGGAAGCGGATGACCTGCGGATGATCGGCCGCAATCGCCGGAATCGCCTCGGGCGGGGCCAGGTCGGCATAGGCCTCGTCCAGCAGAAGCAGGGTCTCGGGCGGCAGGTTGGCCACCAGATCCTCGATAACGCGGCCGGGGTGGTGGCTGCCCATCGGGTTGTCGGGGTTGGCCAGATACAAAAGCCGCGCGGTCTGCGCGCCAGCGGCGGCCAGCAGCGCGGCCGGGTCTTCGTGGCGGCCCGCATAGGGAACGCGCGTCAGCGCCCCGCCATAGCCCGCCACATGGAAGTTGAAGGTCGGATAGGCGCCCAGACTGGTGACGACCGGCGTGCCCGGTTCTAGCGTCAGCCGGCACAGCAGGCCCAGCATCGTGTCGATCCCGCCGCCCACCACAATGTTCTCGGGCTTGCAGCCGTGATGCCGGGCCAGCGCCTGCTTCAGATCATGGTTTTCCGGGTCGGCATATTTCCACACCTCGGCGGCGGCGGCCTGCATGGCGGCCAGCGCGCGGGGCGAGGGGCCGAACAGGCTTTCATTCGCCCCAAGCCGCGCACGGAACGCACGGCCCTGCCGCCGTTCCAGCGTTTCGGGGCCGGTGAACGGCACGGTCGAGGGCAGGGCGGCGGCGTGATGTGTCAGAAAGCGGCTCATGCCGGTTTGGTGGCATGGCAATCGGGGCTGCGCAAGGGTGATGCCTTGCGCAACCCGCCGCCCGGTCAGCCCAGATCGGCCAGCCGCTTCAGCGCCGCATCCACCTTGGCGGCCTCGTCCTCGCGCGCCTCAAGGTTGGACTTCGCTTCCTCCACCACATCCTCGGGCGCGGATTTGACGAAGTTCGGGTTGTCGAGCCGGCCTTTCAGCCCGCCGATTTCCTTGCGCAGCTTGTCCAGCGTCTTTTGCAGACGCGCCTTTTCTTCCGCGATGTCGATCAGCCCGGCCAGCGGAATGGCAAAGGCCGCGCCTTCCAGCGCCAGCGCGATGGCGCCCTTGGGGGCGGGGCCTTCGGCAAAGCTGTCAATCCGCGCCAGCCGCCGGATGATGGCTTCGTTCCGCTCCCAGGCGGCGCGGGCGGCGGCGGAAAGCTCGGTCGCCACAAGGTCGATCTTCAGGCCGACCGGCACATGCACCTGCGCCCGGGCCGAACGGATTTCCTCGATCAGCCCGGTGACAAAGCCCATTTCGGCCTGCGCATCCGCCTGCACCAGATCCAGCCCGTAGGTCGGCCAGTCGGTATGCACCAGCAGCTTGGCGCGGGTGCCGGTGGTGCCCCACAGGTCTTCGGTGATGAAGGGCATGAACGGGTGCAGCAGAATCATCGACTGGTCCAGCACCCAGGCCATGGTGGCGCGGGTTTCCGCCGCATCCGGGCCGTCGAACAGCGGCTTGGCGAATTCGACATACCAGTCGCAAACCTTGCCCCAGACGAAGCGATACAGCGCATCCGCCGCCTGATCGAAGCGGAAGTCGGCCAGCGCCGCGTTCACTTCGGCCAGCGTGCGGGCGGTCTCGCCAATGATCCAACGGTTCGCCGTCGCCTTGGGGGCGGGCGGCGCGCTTTGGGTGGCATGGCCCTCCCAGACGCCGTTCATCTCGGCAAAACGGCAGGCGTTCCACAGCTTGGTGCCGAAGTTGCGGTAGCCGGCGATCCGGCTGGTGTCCATCTTCAGCACGCCGCCAAGGCTGGCCATGGCCGCATTGGCAAAGCGCAGCGCATCGGCGCCGAATTCGTCGATGATCTCCAGCGGGTCGATGACATTGCCCAGCGACTTCGACATCTTCTTGCCCTTGGCGTCGCGCACAAGGCCATGCAGATAGACGGTGTGGAACGGAATTTCGTCCACCACGGCAAGCTGCATCATCATCATCCGGGCAACCCAGAAGAACAGGATATCCTGCCCGGTGATCAGCACCGAGGTCGGGAAATAGCGTTGCAACTCGGGCGTCTGCTCGGGCCAACCCAGCGTGCCGATGGGCCAGAGGCCGGAGGAGAACCAGGTGTCAAGAACGTCGGGGTCGCGCCAGACAGGGTAGGTCAGGCGCGTTGCATCCTGATCCACCTCATAGGCCGCAAGTGAGGCGGCAAGGGCCTCGGCTGCGGCGGCGCGGTCGGCCACTTCCACGATACGGGCATGGTTCAGCGGATGCGGCAGCGCGGCCAGATCGTCGCGGAAGCGGTCAGAGACGGCGGTGAAATCGGCCGCACACTGCGAGGAGGTCTCGCGCGCGACAGGCCCACCGTCGCCCAGAACGCGCAGGATTTCCACATTGTCCAGCGCCTGATCGCCTTCATCATCGGTAAAGCCGGGGGCGGAAAGGTCGAAGCCATACCACACCGGGATCTGATGCCCCCACCAAAGCTGGCGGCTGATGCACCAGGGTTCGATGTTTTCCAGCCAGTGATAATAGGTCTTCTCGCCGCTTGGCGGGATGATCTTCGTCTTGCCCGTCCGCACCGCGTCCAGCGCCGGTTCCACGATCTTGGCGGTGTCCACGAACCACTGGTCGGTCAGCATCGGCTCGATCACCACTTTTGATCGGTCCCCGAAGGGCTGCATGATCGGCTTCGCCTCGACATAGGGCACCCGTTCCAGGTGTTCCGCGCCGGTTTCCTTGTCGACCGATTTCTGCAGCACGGTAACGGCCAGACCTTCGGCGTTGATCTGCTCGACCACGCGCTTGCGCGCCTCGTAGCGATCCAGCCCGCGCAGGTCGTCAGGCACCAGGTTCAGCGCGTCGATCTCGGCTTCCGACAGGGCAAAGGGCTGCTCCGCGATGCCGGGCGTTGCATAGCCTTTGGCCACCAGCCAGGCCCGCGACAGGCGCTGCGCGATCGCGGCCGCCTGATCATAGGGCAGGCCATCGGCCCGCATCTGCGCGCGGGTGTCCATCAGCCGGTAACAGGGAATGTCGTTGCGGGCGGCGACGCCATAGTCGTTGAAGTCATGCGCGCCGGTGATCTTGACCGCGCCCGAACCAAAATTCGGATCGGGATATTCGTCGGTGATGATCGGGATCAGGCGGCGGTGTTCCTTCGGCCCAACCGGGATTTCGCAAAGTTTCCCGACGATTGGCGCGTAACGCTCATCTGATGGATGAACCGCGACGGCGCCGTCGCCCAGCATGGTTTCAGGCCGCGTGGTGGCGATGCTGATGTAATCGCGTTCCTCTTCCAGGATCACGCGCCCCCCGGCATCCTTCTCGCGGTAGATATAGGTCTCGCCCCCCGCCAGCGGATACTTGAAGTGCCACATATGGCCGGCCACCTCGGTCTGTTCGACCTCAAGGTCCGAAATGGCGGTCTCGAAATGCGGGTCCCAGTTCACCAGCCGCTTGCCGCGGTAGATCAGGCCCTTGTTGTAAAGATCGACAAAGACCTTGATCACCGCGTCGTGGAAGTTGCCTTCCTCGCCCTCGGGCGCACCGGGGGCGCCCGACATGGTAAAGGCCTCGCGGTCCCAGTCGCAGCTTGCGCCAAGCCGCTGCAACTGGCCGATGATGGTGCCGCGCGACTTGCGCTTCTGGTCCCAGACCAGCCCGGTGAATTCCTCGCGGGTGAAATCGCTGCGGCGGCGGTTGGTTTTCGCCAGCTCGCGTTCCGTCACCATCTGCGTCGCGATGCCCGCATGGTCGGTGCCGGGCTGCCACAGCGTATCGTCGCCCCGCATCCGGTGCCAGCGCACCAGAATGTCCTGCAGGGTGTTGTTGAAGGCATGGCCCATATGCAGGCTGCCGGTGACATTCGGCGGCGGGATCATGATGGAAAAGGCGGGGTGTCCGGGCTTGGCATTGGCCCCGGCCGCGAAGGCCTTGCTCTCAAGCCACAGCTTCGAGAGGCGGGCCTCGGCCTCGGCGGCGTTGAAGGTCTTTTCCATCGGCATCTGGCGTCTCCCGTGTGCTGCGCGGGATTTAGCCCTTGCGGGGCGCAGGGGCAAGTTGCCCGCGTGCGCCCCGCCCTGTTGCCGCCGCGATCAGGCCGCGCGGCGGCGGTCGGCCTCGGCCCAATGCGCCATCTGGTCGGCCAGCGCCTTGCCACAGGCCGGGCGGCCGGTGGCGCGGGCCAGATAGGCCTGCAATCCCGGCAACCCGTCCAGAAAGCCGTGTGCCGCCGGGATGCGCAGGATGTCGGCCATCAGCAGATCGGCCACGGTGAAGCGGTCCGCGACCAGCCAGTCCTTGCCCGCCAGCGCGGCCTCAAGCTGGCCCAGCCTTTGCCCCAGCAGCACGGCTTCGCGGGCGGCGGCCTCGTCATCCTTGCGGAACAGCTTGGCCACCACCCAGAACATCGCCCAGACCTCGACCGAGTTCAGCCCCGCGATCACCCATTGCAGCACGCGGGCGCCATCGTCGCCTCCGGGCAGAAGCGGCGTGTCGCGGGCCAGATGCAGCAGGATTGCGCCGCTTTCGAACAGCACCAGATCCCCGTCGCGCACAAAGGGCACCTGCCCGAAGGGCTGCTGCGCGAAATGCTCGGGCGTCTTGTCCATCAGCGGCGTCGTCTCCACCCGGTAGGGGCGGCCGATCTCCTCGAGCAGCCAGCGCACGCGCAGGTCGCGGACATGGCCGCGCGGGCTTTGCGGCACCCAGTCATAGGTGGTCAGGGTGACAGGGCCGGTCATCCCTGCGGCCCCACCACGCCAAAGACCGCGCCCTGCGGGTCTTGCGCGATGATGATATAGGCCCCGCCCGGCACCTCGACCGGCCCGTGCAGCACCTGCCCGCCGCCGGCCAGCACCGCCGCCTTGGCGGTGTCAATGCCGGGGGCACCGAAATAGGGCAGCCAATGCGGCGGCACGCCGGGCGGCGCCATCAGCCGCATCATGCCGCCGATGTCGGCGCCTTCCCGCGCGAACAGTTGATAGGTGCCCATTTCGCCCATCGGCATGGCGGTGGACGGCGTCCAGCCCATCAGATCGCCGTAAAACGCCAGCGCGGCCTCGGGCGCGGTGGTGTTCAGCTCATGCCAGTTGCCATGACCGGATTTCTTCTGGTCAAAGGCGCTGCCTTGCTGGCCGGGCAGGGGCTGCAACAGGCCGAAGGCCGCGCCCTGCGGATCGGTCACGATGGCAAAGCGGCCGGTGCCCGGAATATCGGCCGGGGCGCGATGCACCGCACCCCCCAGCGCCGTGATGCGGGCCACGGTCGCGTCGCAGTCGTCCACCGCGAAATAGACCAGCCAGAAACAGGGCATCGGCGCGTCCGGCTGCATCAGCCCGGCGACCATCGCCTTGTCCATCATGGCCAGGATGTAGGAAAACCCCTCCATCCCGGCATCCTGAAAGCCCCAGCCCAGCACCGGGCCATAAAAGGCCTGCGACGCCGCAACCTCGGGCGTTGCCAGTTCATACCAGCAGGGGGCACCTTGAACGCTCATCTCTCAGACTCCGGCGCTGAAGATCGGGGTGAAGCCGCCATAGATCATCCGGCGGCCGTCGAAGGGCATTTCCACCTGCTCATGGGCAGGGTCTTCCATCATCTTCTTGTAGGCCGCATCGCGGGTGGCCTTGTCGGGCCAGGTCAGCATGGCAAAGACCACGGTTTCCTCGGGCGTCGCGGCGACCGCGCGGAAGAAGTCGGTCTGCTTGCCGGGCGGCACATCGTCGCCCCAGCCCACGACCAGACTCAGCGCCCCCATTGCCTTGAACTGGGGCCAGAACTCCTCCTCATGCTGGCGATAAACCTCGCGGTTCGCCGTCGGAACCGGAATCACGAAACCATCCAGATAGGCCATCACACCCTCCCTTCACTCTTGTATCGCGCAGGGTGGCGGCTATAGTTATAAAAAGCAACTGAAAGTTATGTAATATGACCAGGCCGAACCGGCGGTCCTATGACGAAGGCTGCATCGCCGCCCATGCGCTGGATCTGATCGGCGACCGCTGGGCGCTGCTGGTGGTGCGCGAACTGATGCTGGGTCCGCGCCGCTTCGGGGCGCTGCGGGCGGGCCTGCCGGGCATCAGCGCCAATGTGCTGACCCAGCGGCTGGAACAACTGGCCGCTGCGGGCATCCTGCGCCGCGAGGATCTGCCCGATCCCGAAAAGATCACGCTTTACCGCCTGACGGCGGCCGGGCAGGGGCTCTGGCCGGTGATCCGCGCCCTGTGCCGCTGGGGGGCGGGGATGCCGGGCCATGATCCGCGCCTGTTCATCAGCCCCACGGCGCTGATGTTGTCGATGCGCGCGATGTGCGCGCCGGTGCGGACCGCCACGCACAAGGCGGTGTTCCGTCTGGCCGAGGACAGCTTCACCATGGACATCGCCTCCGGGGCCTGCCGCGTGGCGCGGGGCGACGATCCGGCGGCGCCCCTGCGCTTTGAAGGCGGCACCAACGCCATGGCGCGCGCGATCTACGGCCCCGAACCGCTGGCGGTCACGGCGGCCGGCGTCATCGGCTTTTCCGGGGATCCGGCCGAAGGGCAGGCCTTCGTCAACCTGTTCGCGCTGCGCCCCGCCGGGTGATCGTCACACCGCCCGGTCGATCTTGGTCGACAGGTGGATCAGGCTTTCCGAGGATTTCACCCCGGTCATGGCGCCGATCTGGTCCAGCACCTGATCCAGCACCTGCGTATTGGGGCAGGCGATCTGCAACAGAAAGTCGAATCGCCCCGAGGTGGTGAAGACGCGCTCCACCTCGTGAATCGCCTTCAGCCGGGTCAGAATCGCGCCTTGCGCCCGCGGCTCGATCGTCAGCAGAACCGAGGTGCGCAGCCGCCCCTCGCGCGCGGTTTCGCCCAGTTTCAGCGTATAGCCGACGATCACACCGTTGGTTTCAAGCCGTTCCAGCCGGGCCTGGATCGTGCTGCGCGCGACTTTCAGCCGCCGCGCCAGCGTGGCCACCGACATGCGGGCGTCGGCGCCCAGCAGGCCGATGATGTTGCGATCCAGTTCATCCATGCAATCTGCTTTCCGATTTCGTCATTCTGACGATGTTTCAAGGCAAATATATAGTTTCTTCCGGTGAAGATGTCACCCATATCGCGCATCCTCACTGCAGGAAAAGGGCGGCTCATACGCACCTGGCCTGGTTCAAGGAAACCACGCTGGTGCCCGCACCCCCAGACTGCACGGGGCAAAGGGCGATGCGTCTTCATTGGCAGAAAGGATACGCCGATGGGACTGTCCAAAACGATCTGGACCAATCCGACCGAATACCTCCGCACCGAAGCACCGGAGAACCCGGTGCTGTTCTTCGCGCCCACCGTGGTGCAGGCGAACGCCCGCCGCTTCATCGACGGCTTTCCCGGCATGGTGACCTATGCGGTCAAGTCGAACCCGGGCGAAGAGATGATCGAGAACCTCGCCGCGGCGGGTGTGCGCGGCTATGACTGCGCCAGCGCCTTCGAGATCGACCTGATCCGCCGCCTCGCGCCCGATGCGGCCATCCATTACAACAACCCCGTCCGCTCGCGCGCCGAAATCGCCCATGCGGTCGCGCGCGGCGTCAAGTCCTACAGCGTGGACTCCCGCACCGAACTGACCAAGCTGATCGAACTGGTCCCCGCCGAGGGCACCGAGATCAGCGTGCGTTTCAAGCTGCCGGTCGCCGGTGCGGCCTACAACTTCGGCGCCAAGTTCGGCGCAACCGAGGAACTGGCGGCCGAGCTGCTCAAGGTTGTCGCGGCGGCGGGCTTCGTGCCCTCGCTGACCTTCCACCCCGGCACCCAATGCACCGACCCGCACGCCTGGGAATCCTACATCCGCGAAGCCGCCCGCATCGCGGCCGATGCCGGCGTGACCATTGCCCGGCTGAACGTCGGCGGCGGCTTCCCCAGCCACCGTATGCAGGCCGTCCTGCCCGATCTTGAGGCGATTTTCGCCCTGATCGACCGCGTGGCGACCGAAGCCTTCGGCGAGAACCGCCCGCTTCTGGTCTGCGAACCGGGCCGGGCGCTGTGCGGCGATGCCTTCACGCTGGCCGCACGGGTCAAGGCGGTGCGCGATGGCGACCATGTGTTCCTGAACGATGGCGTCTATGGCACGCTGACCGAACTGCCGCTGATCGGCGTGATCGACCGTATCCAGGTGGTCGATGCCGAAGGCACGCCGCGCAAGGGCAAGCTGAAGCCGCGCATCGTCTTCGGCCCCACCTGCGATTCGGTTGACCGCCTGCCGGGCGAAATCGCGCTGCCCGCCGGTCTGGCCGAGGGCGATTATCTGATCTGGCACGGCATGGGGTCTTACTCGGTGGTGACCAACAGCCGCTTCAACGGCTTTGGCGATCTGCAGATGGCCACGGTCCTCAGCCTCAAGGTCTGATCCGCCCCGCCTTCTGGAAAGCCCCCGCCCGGACATCCCGGCGCGGGGGCTTTTCCTTTGCGCGGCGCGCCGGCCCTTTCATCTGTCCTGAAATATCCCGGGGGTGCGGGGGCAGCGCCCCCGCGGCCGGCGGTCAGCCCAAAAGCCAGGCCGCGCCCAGCACCAGCCCGATCAGCACCGGCTGGTGAATCAGATAGATCGCCAGCGAATGCTGTCCCGGCCAGGCCAGCCGGCGCAGAAGCGGCGTCGCGGGCAGGGCCAGATGCGGCCAGAGGCCAAGGAAGCTGAAGATCTTGCCCAGTGCGATCCCGCCCAGAAAGGGCGCGAACCAGGGGAAGAACGGCTCATAATCCGCGGTGATCGGCACCCGCCCCGACAGGCCGGTCCAGATCAGCCAGCCGTCAAAGGCAGGATGCGCCCAGACATAGGGCAGGGCGAAAACCCCGGCCGCCACCGCCAGCACCCCCACGGCGGGCAGGCGCAGGAACAACAGCCCCACCAGCGACGACACGGCGATGGAATGAAGGATGCCGTAGAAGATGGTCAGGCGCGGCTCTCCCAGCGCCGAGAAGGTGGCCCAGGTGACCAGCGTCACCAGCCCCGCCGTGCCGCCGATCTTGACCAGCCGCCGCCAGAAGGCGGGCCAGCGGATGCCCTGTCCATGCGCCATCCACAGCGACAGCCCGGCCAGGAAAATGAACGATCCGGCCACGATCCGGGCATGGTACCAGAACCAGCCGGTCACGGCGGTGCCGGGGGCCACCAGGCCGAACAGCTCCAGGTCATAGGTGAAGTGAAACGCCACCATGCCGGCCAGCGCCGCCGTGCGGGCAAGGTCAATGACCAGATACCGTTCCTTCGTCACCCGTGCCCCCCGCAATACTTGCCGCGCATCCTGCCCCGTGCCCGGCCGGACCGGAAGGGGGCAAAGCAGAAAGGGCGGCCCCGCGGACCGCCCCTCCCATTCGCTCCGGTTCCCTTCGCGCCCGCCTCAGCGGTGGCGAACGTCGACATAGTCGCGGTGTTTCGGCCCGATATAGAGCTGCCGCGGCCTGCCGATCTTCTGGTTCTTGTCGGCGATCATTTCTCGCCACTGCGAAATCCAGCCGATCGTGCGCGAAATCGCGAAGATCGGGGTGAACATCGAGGTGGGGAAGCCCATCGCCTCAAGGATGATCCCCGAGTAGAAATCGACGTTGGGGTAAAGTTTCTTCGAGATGAAGTATTCGTCCGAAAGCGCGATCCGCTCCAGCTCCTTGGCCACCTGAAGCAGCGGGTTGTTGTGAACCCCCAGCAGCTCCAGCACCTCGTCGGCCGATTCCTTCATCACCTTGGCGCGCGGGTCGAAGTTCTTGTAGACCCGGTGGCCAAAGCCCATCAGGCGGAAGCCCGAATTCTTGTCCTTGGCCTTGGCAATGAATTCCGGGATACGGTCAACCGTCCCGATTTCCTTCAGCATTTCCAGGCAGGCCTGGTTGGCGCCGCCATGCGCCGGGCCCCACAGGCAGGCAATGCCCGCCGCGATGCAGGCAAACGGGTTGGCGCCCGAAGACCCGGCCAGACGCACGGTCGAGGTCGAGGCGTTCTGTTCGTGGTCCGCATGAAGCATCATGATGCGGTCCATCGCCTTTTCCAGCACCGGCGAGACCACATAGTCCTCGGCCGGGATGGCGAAGCACATGTTCAGGAAGTTGCCGGCATAGGAAAGCGAGTTCTTCGGATAGACGAAGGGCTGGCCGACCGAATATTTGTAGGCCATGGCGGCGATGGTCGGCAGCTTGGCGATCATGCGGATCGCGGCAACCTCGCGCTGCCAGGGATCGTTGATGTCAAGGCTGTCATGGTAGAAGGCCGACATCGCGCCCACCACGCCCACCATGGTGGCCATCGGGTGGCTGTCGCGGCGGAACCCGCGGAAGAAATAGTGCATCTGTTCATGCACCATCGTGTGCCGCGTCACCCGGCTGGTGAAATCGGCCAGTTGGCTGGCGGTCGGCAGCTCTCCGTAAAGCAGCAGGTAGCAGGTTTCGAGATGGGTCGATTTATCGGCAAGCTGTTCGATCGGATAGCCGCGATAAAGAAGTTCGCCCTTGTCGCCGTCGATATAGGTGATCGTGCTTTCGCAAGCGGCGGTCGAGGTGAAGCCGGGGTCATAGGTGAAGATGTCGGCGTCACTGTAGAGCTTGCGAATATCGACGACATCGGGGCCAAGGGTGGGGTGCAGGACCGGAAGGTCGAATTCCTTGCCGTCCAGCGTCAGCGTCGCTTTTCTGTCTGCCATTCGTCTCACGTCCCCCGTGTCGGGCCCGGCCGCCAAAGGGGCGGCGGGCCGGTTGTCCTGTCACGCCCCGCAGCGGGGCGCAGAGCCAAGGCCGGGGACGGGGGCAGCCTCAGGCTGCGGCGTCCGAAAGCCTTGCGATCGTCTCGTCCCGACCGATGGCAAGCATCATGTCGAAGACCGAAGGCGTCACGCTGCGGCCTGCCAGGGCGGCCCGAAGCGGGGCCGCCAGCTTGCCGAATCCGATGCCGTTTTCGGCGGCGATCTCGTTCAGGATGGTCTCGAGCGTGTCTTTCGTCCAGCTAGCATTTTGCAAGCGCGGCGTCAATGATTTCAGTATACCACGGGATACCGTATCCAGCGAAGCCGCCGCCTTCTCATCCGGCACGATGGGCCGTTCGGCCAGTGCAAACTGCGCCTTTTCAAGCAGTTCCGGGAAGGTCTTCGCACGTTCCTTCAGCGCCGCCATCGCCGGCACAAGCCGTGTACGCTGCTGCACCGTCAGCCCGGGCTGGCCCGCGGCGGCCAGATAGCCCTCAAGTTCATGCAGCAGTGCGGCATCCTCGGTCATCGCGATGTGATGGCCGCAGGTGTTTTCCAGCTTCTTGAAATCCAGCCGCGCCGGCGCGCGACCGATTCCCTCCAGCGTGAAGACCCGCATCGCCTCTTCGCTGGTGAAGATTTCCATGTCACCATGCGCCCAGCCCAGCCGGGTCAGGTAGTTGCGCATCCCGCTCGCCGGGTAGCCCATGGCCTGGTACTCCTCCAGCCCGGTCGCCCCATGCCGCTTTGACAGCTTCTTGCCGTCGGGTCCGTGGATCAGCGGGATGTGCGCCCAGACCGGCACGGTCCAGCCCATCGCATCATAGACCATCTGCTGGCGGGCGGCGTTGTTCAGGTGGTCGTCGCCCCGGATCACATGGGTCACGCCCATGTCATGGTCGTCCACCACCACGGCCAGCATGTAGGTGGGCGTGCCGTCGCTGCGCAGGACGATCATGTCATCCAGCGTTTCGTTCTTGATGACCACGCGGCCCTGCACCTGATCGTCGATCACCGTCTCGCCCGTGCGCGGCGCCTTCATGCGGATCACATAGGGCGCGTCGGGGTGGCTGGACGGGTCGGCATCACGCCAGGGCGACAGGAACACCGGATAGCTGACACCGCGCGCCTTTTCCGCCTCGCGGAAGGCCTCGATCTCGGCGGCGGTGGAAAAGCACTTGTAGGCGGTGCCCCGCGCCAGCATCTCATGCGCCACCTCGGCATGGCGATCCTTGCGCTCGAACTGGCTGACGACATCGCCGTCCCAGTCCAGCCCCAGCCAGGTCAGCCCCTTGAGGATGGCCTCGGTCGCTGCCGGGGTTGATCGTTCCCGGTCGGTATCCTCGATCCGCAGCAGGAACTTGCCGCCCCGGCCGCGCGCGAACAGCCAGTTGAACAGCGCCGTCCGGGCACCGCCGATGTGCAGATAGCCGGTGGGCGAGGGCGCGAAGCGGGTGACCACATCGGAGCGGGCCTCAGAGCGCATGGGCATTCTTGCATTAACCTTTCGGAAACCAGGATCTGGGATGACGGGAAGGGCCGGTCAGCCGGCGTTGCGGGCATTTAGACGGCAAGGACGGGGAAGGGCAAGGTGGCGGGGGCGTGGCCCGACCAATGGCTGCTGGCGCCGCTGCGCGCGCTGGTCGAGGCGCGGGGGCATCTGTTCCCCCTGGCCGCGGTGCTGATCGGCTGCGGCGTGGGCCTGTGGTTCGTCTGGCCGTCCGAACCGGGCCGGGCGCTGTATCTGGGCGCGGGCGGGCTGGCGCTGGCCGCCGCCCTGGCGCAGCGTTGGGCGCCCGATCTGCTGCGCCCGCCTGCGGCGGCGCTGCTGGCACTGATGCTGGGCTTTCTGGCCGCCGGGCTGCGCGCCCATCTGGTGCAGGCGCCGATGCTGACCTTCCGCTACTATGGCCCGGTCGAAGGCCGCATTGTCGAGATTGACCGTTCCGCCTCGGATGCGCCGCGCATCACGCTGGATCATGTGGTGCTGGAAGACCTGCCGCCCGACCGCACGCCGCAGCGGGTGCGGCTCTCGTTGCAGGGCGACCAGCCCTTCCTGACCCCGGCGCCCGGCCAGACCGTGATGGTCACCGCCAGCCTGGCCGCCCCCGATGGCGCGGTCGAACCGGGGGGCTTCGACTTTCGCCGCATGGCCTATTTCGCCGGGCTGGGCGGCGTCGGCTATACCGCCAAGCCGCTGGTGCTGCTGGAGGATCCGGGCCCGGCCGACGAACGCATCGGCCGGCTGCGCAGCTATCTGTCGGGGGCCATGCAGGCCGCCATTCCGGGCGATGCCGGCGCCTTTGCCGCGGGCGCCATGACGGGCGACCGTTCGGGCATCAGCCATGATACCGTGGTGGCGCTGCGCGACAGTTCGCTGGCGCATCTTCTGGCCATCTCGGGCATGAACCTGGCCTTTCTGGTGGGCTTCGTCTTCGCGCTGCTGCGCACGGCACTGGCGCTGGTGCCCGCGCTGGCGGTACGGGCGAACGGCAAGAAGGTGGCGGCGGTGATCTCTTTCGCGGTGGCGGGGTTCTATCTGCTGCTGTCGGGATCGAATGTCGCGACCGAACGCGCCTTCGTCATGGTGGCGGTGATGCTGGGGGCGGTGCTGCTGGACCGCCGCGCCATCACCCTGCGATCGGGCGCGGTGGCGGCAACGGTCCTGCTGCTGCTGCGTCCCGAAAGCCTGCTGGAGCCGGGGTTCCAGATGTCCTTCGCCGCAACGCTGGGGCTGATCTGGGGCTTTTCTGTGCTGGATCACAAGGTCATGCTGGGCGACTGGCCGCGCTGGACGGTGCCGGTCTTCACCCTTGTCGCCAGTTCCGCCATCGGCGGCATCGCCACCGCGCCCTATGCGGCGGCGCATTTCAACCGCTTCACCGATTACGGCTTTGTCGCCAACCTGCTGACCGTTCCGGTCATGGGCGCGGTGGTCATGCCGATGGGCGCTCTGGCGGCCCTGCTGGCGCCGCTGGGGCTGGCCGGGGGGCCGCTGTGGCTGATGGGACTGGGCTGCGACTGGATTCTTTACGTTGCGCATCGGGTGGCCGCCATCGACGGCGCGGTGACGGCGATCCCCGCGCCGGGGGGCGTGGTGCTGCCGCTCCTGTCGCTCGGGGCGCTCTGGGGTATCCTCTGGCCGGGCCGGGCGCGTTGGGCCGGACTGGCGGCGGTCGTGCTGGCCCTGCTGCTCTGGCCGCTGGCGGAACGGCCCGGCCTGCTGATCTCGGGCGACGGGCGGCTGGTCGGGCTGATGGGGCCACAGGGGCGGGCGCTGTCGGCCGCCGGGGGCGGCGGCTTTGCCGCGAAGAACTGGCTGGAAAACGACGGCGATCTTGCCTTGCAGCCCGAAGCGGCGGCGCGGCCGGGGTTCACCGGGCCGAAGGAAGCGCGGCGCTTCGCCTTTGCCGGCCTGCGCGGCGTTGTGCTGACCGGCAAGACCGGCGCGGCCCTGCTGGGCGACGCCTGCGCCTCGGCCGATCTGGTGATCCTGGCGGCGCGGGCCGAAGCCGCCCCCGAAGGCTGCCACCTGATCGACCAGACCATCCTGCGCGACACCGGCCCGCTGGCCCTGTCCCAGGGCGCGGACGGCACCATCACCTTGCGCGCGGGCCGTTCGGGCGGCCGGATCTGGAGCGGCCCTGTGCTGGACAACAGCCGTCTGGCCGGCCTGCTGCCCGATCTGCCCCCGCAGGCAGCGCCCGGCCCGGATCAGTAGTTGCGGATCAGCCCGACCAGCCGGCCCTGCACCTTGACCAGATGGTCGGGGAAGACACGGGTTTCATAGGCGGGGTTCGCCGCCTCCAGCGCGATCATGTTGCCGCGCCGGCGAAAGCGTTTCAGCGTGGCCTCGTGATCCTCGACCAGCGCCACGACAATATCGCCGTTCTCGGCGGTGGTCTGTTCGCGGATCACCACGATGTCGCCATCGTTGATCCCCGCCTCGATCATCGAGTCGCCCTTGACCTCAAGCGCGTAATGGTTGCCGCGGCCCGCCAGCATCGAGCCGGGCACCGCAACATGGTGGCTGACCTCGCTGATCGCCTCGATCGGCACACCGGCGGCGATGCGGCCCATGACCGGCAGTTCCATCGCATGGATCGCCTCGACCGGCACGGCATTGCGCGGCGGATCGCTGCGGTCGCCCTTGATGACGCGCGGGCTGAAGCCGGGCCGTTCCATCGCATCGGGCAGCTTGATGATTTCCAGCGCGCGGGCGCGATGGGCCAGCCGCCGGATGAAGCCGCGTTCTTCCAGCGCGGTGATCAGCCGGTGGATGCCGGATTTCGACCGCAGATCCAGCGCCTCTTTCATCTCGTCAAAGGAAGGCGGCACGCCGTCGCTGTCCATCCGGTCCTTGATGAAATTCAGAAGTTCAAGCTGCTTGCGCGTGAGCATCGGTTCCCCCGGTCGGGCATGGGTTTTGGGCGGGTGTTTTGGGCGGGTATTTGGGGCAGGCGTTGACGCAATGTTCTGCCCGTGTTCCCGGTTTGTGTCAAGCAATTTGCGAATCACCGGCCGCAAACGCCGCCGCGGGGCGCTTCGCCCCCCGCACCCCCAGAGGGTATTTGGGCCAACTGGAAGGGTCAGAACGGCAGATAGGGCACGGTCTCGCCCGGCTGGCGCTGGCCGTCCGATGCGGGCCGGATCAGCAGGGCGCTGGCCTCGCTCAGAATGGTCAGCAGCGCGCTGTCCTGCTGGGCGAAGGGGGTGATGCGGTCGCCGGCCAGGCGGGCGCGCATGTAATGGGCGCGCGGGCCGTTGGCGGGCAAGGGTTCGGTCAGGATCGCGGCTTGCGGGGCGGGCAGCGGCGCGGGGTCGCCTTGCAGGGCGCGCAGCAGCGGCAGCAGGAAAAGCTGCCCGGTGATGATGGCCGAAACCGGGTTGCCCGGCAGGCCCAGCAGCACCGACGCCCCCAGCCGGCCCGCCAGCAGCGGCTTGCCGGGGCGCATGGCCACCTTGTGAAAGGCGGGCACCAGCCCAAGGTCGCCGGCGGTGCGGGCCACCAGATCATGATCGCCGACCGAGGCGCCGCCGATGGTGACGATCACATCGGCCCCGTCCGCCAGCGCAAACACCGCGCGCAAGGCGGCGTCCTCATCCCGGGCGATGGGCAGCAGTCGCGTTTCCGCCCCGGCGGCGCGCGCCATCGCCTCCAGCGCAAAGCTGTTCGAGGCGATGATCTGGTCGGGGCCGGGGTCTTCGCCGGGCATCACCAGCTCATCCCCGGTGGCGATGAAGGCCACCACCGGCCGGCGCGCGACGGGCACCTGCGCCACGTTCATCGCGGCCAGCAGCGCCAGATCGGCCGGGCGCAGCCAGCGCGGCGCGAGCCGGGCGCCGGCGGCGAAATCGGCGCCTTGCGGGCGGATGTTGCGCCCGCTGTCGGCGGCCACGCGCAGCGTGATGCGGTCCCCCTGACGGTCAACGTCTTCCTGGATGACCACACGGCTGGTCCCGGCGGGGACGGGGGCGCCGGTGAAGATGCGCACGGCCTGTCCGGGCCCGACAGACCCCGCGAAGCCATGTCCGGCCCCCGCCTCACCCACAACCTGGAAGCTGTCACCGGCGGCGGGATCGCCCGCAACGGCATAGCCATCCATGGCCGAGGCATCGAAGGGCGGCTGGTCGCGGCGCGCGGCGACCGGGGCCGCCAGCCAGCGGTTGGCCGCCGCCCGCAGCGGTACCGTCTCGGACGAAAGAGGCGCGGCCAGCGCCAGAAGGCGGGTCTGCGCATCTTCGACCGAAATCATCGCTTCGCCTCGTAAAGACCTGATTTTCCACCGTCTTTCAGCAGAAGGCGGATGCCTTCGATCGTCATGGATTTCTCGACCGCCTTCACCATGTCATAGACCGTCAGGCAGGCCACCGAGACGGCGGTCAGCGCCTCCATCTCAACCCCGGTCTGCCCGCCGGTCCTGACCGTGGCCTCAACCCGGATCGCGGAGCGCAGCGGATCGGCGGTCAGCTCCAGCGCGACTTTCGTCAGCGGCAACGGGTGGCAGAGGGGGATCAGATCGGCGGTCTTCTTGGCGCCCATGATGCCCGCCAGACGCGCCACCGACAGCACGTCGCCCTTCTGCGCGCGCCCTTCGGTGACCAGCGCCAGCGTGGCGGGCGCCATCACCACATAGCCTTCGGCCACGGCAATGCGGTCGGTGACCGGCTTGCCCGAGACATCCACCATATGCGCCGCGCCGGTGGCGTCGAAATGGGTCAGTCCGGGCGGGCCTGCGGTCATATCCGGCCCCCTTGCGCCGTCAGCGGACGGGCCAGAATGGCGCGCGTGGCGGTGGCCACGTCGTCCTGCCGCATCAGGCTTTCCCCGATCAGGAAGCAGCGCGCGCCGAAGCGGGCCAGATCGGCCAGATCCTCGGGGGCATAAAGGCCGCTTTCCGCCACGATCAGCCGGTCTTCGGGCACCAGCCGCGCCAGCTTGCGCGTGGTGTCCAGTGACACTTCGAACGTGTGCAGGTTGCGGTTGTTGATGCCGATCAGCGGCGATTTCAGCGCCTGCGCGCGTTCCAGCTCGGCCTCGTCATGCACCTCGATCAGCACATCCATGCCCCAGGTCAGGGCCGCGTCTTCCAGCTCCGCCGCCTGTTCGTCGGACAGCGAGGCCATGATCAGCAGGATGCAATCGGCCGACAGCGCGCGGGATTCGGCCACCTGCCAGGGATCGTACAGGAAATCCTTGCGCAGGCAGGGCAGTTTGGTGGCGTCATGCGCCTGGGTCAGGAACTCGTCGGCGCCCTGAAAGCTGGGCCCGTCGGTCAGCACCGACAGGCAGGTGGCGCCGCCGTCCTCATAGGCGGCGGCCAGCGCCGGCGGGTCGAAATCGGGGCGGATCAGGCCCTTCGACGGGCTGGCCTTCTTGATCTCCGCGATCAGACCGTAGCCCTGCATCGCCGCCTCGCGCAGCGCGCGGGCAAAGCCGCGCGGCGCCGGCGCGGACCGGGCGGCCTCTTCCACCTCGGCCAGCGGGCGGGCGGCCTTGCGGGTGGCCACGTCCTCAAGTTTGTAGGCCTTGATCCGGTCGAGAATGGTGGTCATGCGGGTCTTCCTGTTGCGGCGCGGACCGGGGGTTTCACAGCCCCGGACCCCGTGGGGTATGTGTCCCAGGATGAAGGGAATGAGCGGGATCGCGGAAGACTAGCGAAGCCTGCGCCGGAAGGAAAGGTTCAGCGGGACCAGTCGATGACCGGCTCGCCCCGCGCGGCCAGCCAGCGGTTCACGGCCGAGAAGGGCCGCGCGCCGAAAAAGCCCCGCCAGGCCGACAGGGGCGAAGGGTGCGGGGTTTCGATGAACAGGTGGCCGTCGCGCGGCAGATCGGCGCAAAGCCGTTGCGCCGGTGCCCCCCACAGCACAAAGGCGCGCGGGCCATCGGCAGCGGTGGCCTGCACCACCTGCGCAGCCAGCTCCTCCCAGCCCCAGCCCTTGTGACCGTTGGCCCGCCCCACCGGCACCGTCAGCGCGGTGTTCAGCAGCAGCACCCCCTGGTCGGCCCAGGGCGCAAGGTCGCCATCGGCCTTGGGCTGGCCGGTGTCTTCGGCAAGCTCGGTCAGGATGTTGCGCAGGCTGTCGCGCGGGGGCTGGCCCGGCGGAAAGCTGAAGGCAAGTCCGGTGGCGCGGCCCGGCGTGGGGTAGGGGTCTTGCCCCAGGATCACCACCCGCACCCGGTCGCGCGGGGTCAGCGCCAGCGCGCGGAAGATCACGTCCGGCGCGGGCTGCCAGTCGGGCACCGCCCGCAGCCGTGCCCAAAGGGCCGGCCACTGGTCGCGAAAGAACGGCAGGCCGGCCCAACTGGCGGGCGGCGGCGGCGCGTCAGCCATGCGTCAGGCGGGCAACATCGGCCAGCTTGGCCTTGGCCGCGCCGCTGTCGATCGAGGCGCGGGCCATCTCCACCCCCTCGGGCAACGAGGCGGCCTTGTCCGCCACCACCAGCGCGGCGGCGGCGTTCAGCAGCACCGCATCGCGATAGGCGCCCGCCTCGCCGTCCAGCAATGCGCGGAAGGCAACGGCGTTTTCCGCCGGCGTGCCGCCCAGCACCTTTTCGAACGGATGGTAGGGCAGGCCCGCATCTTCGGGATGCAGGGTGAATTCGTGGATCGCGCCGTTTTCCAGCGCCGCCACCTTGGTGGGTGCGGCGATCGAGATTTCATCGGTGCCGTCGCCGCCATGCACCAGCCAAGCCTTGACGGTGCCAAGCTGCAGCAGGGTTTCGGCCATGGGCCGGATCAGCGCGTCGGAAAAGGCGCCGGTCAACTGGCGCGTCACCCCGGCGGGGTTGGTCAGCGGCCCCAGGATGTTGAAGATGGTGCGGGTGCCCAGTTCGGCCCGCACCGGCCCCACATGGCGCATGGCCGGATGGTGCATCGGCGCCATCATGAAGCCGATCCCGGCCTGCGACAGGCAGCGTTCCACCACCTCGGCGCCAACCATGACATTCAGGCCCAGCTCCGTCAGCGCATCCGCCGCGCCGGATTTGGACGACAGGTTCCGGTTGCCATGCTTGGCCACCGGCACGCCGGCCCCGGCCACCACAAAGGCGGTCGCGGTCGAGATGTTCAGCGTGCCCTTGCCATCGCCGCCGGTGCCCACGATGTCCATCGCGCCTTCGGGCGCGCGGACGGGGTTGCACTTCGACCGCATCACCCGCGCGGCGGCGGCATATTCATCGACCGTCTCGCCCCGCGTGCGCAGCGCCATCAGAAAGCCGCCCATCTGTGCGGGGGTGGCGGTGCCTTCGAACAGGCAGGCAAAGGCGGCCTCGGCCTCGTCCCGGGTCAGCGGGCGGGTGGCGGCGATGCCGATCAGCGGTTTCAGAACCTCGCTCATGCCGTCACCTTGACGCCGGCGGTTTCCAGGAAATTCTGCAGCATCCGGTGCCCGTGTTCGCTGGCAATGGATTCGGGGTGGAACTGCACCCCTTCGATCAGCTTCTCGCGGTGGCGCAGGCCCATGATGGTGCCGTCCTCCAGCCAGGCGGTGATCTCCAGACAATCGGGCAGGGTCTCGCGCTCGACGATCAGCGAATGATAGCGCGTGGCGACAAAGGGCGAGGGCAGGCCGCGGAACATGCCTTTGCCTTCGTGGTGCATGGTGCCCATCTTGCCATGAACGATCTCGTGGCAGCGGATGACCTTGCCGCCGAACGCCTCGCCAATGGTCTGGTGGCCCAGGCACACGCCCAGCAGCGGCACGTCGTTTTCGGCGGCGGCGCGGGTCAGCGGCAGGCAGATGCCGGCCTGCGCCGGGTCACAGGGGCCGGGCGACAGCACAATCGCCTGCGGCCGCATCGCCAGCGCCTCCTGCACCTCAAGCGCATCGTTGCGCCGCACCACCACATCGGCGCCAAGTTCGCCGAAGTAATGCACAAGGTTCCAGGTGAAGCTGTCGTAATTGTCGATCAGAAGCAGCATGTCGGTGGCAACCCGTTGGTTCCCCGTGGGGCGGGCCGGAACGGCCCGGCCTGCGGCCCCGAGGAACGTCGTCCCGCTTATCGCGCATCTGACCCCGGGGGGCAACCGCCCTGCGCAGAGGGGTTTCCCCCTCTGCGCGGCCGGTCATGCGGCAACAAGCGGCTGGTCCTTGCGCTCCAGCAGGCGCAGCAGCCGCCGGGCAAGGCCCCCCGTCAGGAAAGTGCGGGCCGCGGCCGGGCGGAAGCCCGTTTCCCGCAGCTCGGGGAACAGCTCCAGCAGTTCCGCGCGGGCGGCCCGGTCCACCATCCGCAGCGCCTGCGGGCCGGGATAGAACGACTCGGTCTCGGCCCCGTTGGCAAAGACCACTTCATGCCGGTCGAACAGGATGTGGAAATACTCCACCGGCCCGCAGTCCCGCGCCTCTTCGATGCCGTCGCTGGCCAGCAGGTGCTTGGCCGCCACCAGCACCTCATCCTCGCCGGCGATCCGTTCCGCCAGGGCCGACCGGACCAGAATCCGGTGCTGCGGCGACACCAGCAGATCGGTTTCC
The DNA here is from genome assembly GCF_003034965.1 of Fuscovulum blasticum DSM 2131. Classification (GTDB taxonomy): domain Bacteria; phylum Pseudomonadota; class Alphaproteobacteria; order Rhodobacterales; family Rhodobacteraceae; genus Pseudogemmobacter; species Pseudogemmobacter blasticus. The sequence goes on from NZ_PZKE01000017.1 coordinate 44,554, forward strand.
GGCAGGGACGGACCAAGCGCGCCCGCCCGGATGCGGATGGGCCGCAGATTGGGCCGGCGGTCCAGCTCAGACGCGGCCATCCGGCGCTGTCCGATCCACAGGATGGGCTGCGCGCCGCGGTCCCGCGTCACCACCGCATCGCCGACCCGCAGATCCTCGATCGGGCGCGGCCCGGTCGGGGTCAGGATCAGGGTGCCCCGCAGGAAGCAGGGCGGACCCGCTTCAATGTTGCGGATGGTGTCGAATTCCAGGGGGCCGGTGTCGAGGCTGTTGCCGTTCTCGTCCTTGCCCGGCAGGATGACGGTGCCCGGCGTCTCGGGAAAGCTGGCGCGGGTGTCCAGCACGATATGGCGCCCGCCGCCGCCCAGACCCTGCACCTCGAACACCACGCCGGTCGGGGTCATCCCCAGCCCGGCTACCAGGTCGGGCTTGGGCACCATGCCGGTGTAAAGGTCGGTCCAGTTGGCCGGGTTGTCCAGATCGGCCTGCGTGGGATTCGCCGGCCCGGAATAGCTTTGCAGCTTCCAGAACTGGCCGTTCGAAAAGGCCTCTGCGCCGTTGATGTTCTGATAGCCGACCAGCCGGAACGTCTCGTCCGGCGCCCCCACCCGCTGGGCATTGTTCACCTGCATGGCAAACCCGGCGTCGCTGGGGTTGTAAAGATTGGTTGGCTGGTATGGCGTCTCGCCCAGGATGTCGCCGCGAACCAGAAGGACAGTCTCAGACATCGTTCCCTTTCAGTCTTTACTCTGGTCAGACGCAGACGGACGCAGGTCTGACCGGCCCTTCGCGGGGCAGGAACCTGGAACGCCTGTGACTGGCATTGTTTCGGAAAGGGGGGAAATTGCCCCCGGCACGATGAACGGGGAACACTTGTCCCGCGGCGCAGACAACAGCACCGGACAACCCCCGCGGTCGACACTGCGGTCGACGCCGGCCCCACTTGCAGGAACGCGCAGCCCGTGTCAACCGCCCGGCACCCGCCATCTGCGCCTGCGGGGACGATAAGAAATATCCGTGTTTCATAAGGTTGTCAGAAGGGGGGAATGTGGCGGCATGTCGCGGCCTCCTCCAGGCCCCGGATCACCCCCGGGCCAGCGCCAACCCGCGCAGGTTGCACCCCGCCGCCGAAACCGGCCCCGACAGGCTTTGCCAGCCTGGCCACTGGCCCATCACCGTTTCAGAAATCGAAACGACCCACGCCCCCGCAATGCCAGCCCACCCACCACGCCCTGCGCGCAGCGGGCAAGCCCGTCAGCAGGCCCGTCAGGAAACATCCGGGAAACCTTGGAGGCGCCATGACCAAAAGCTTGCGCACGGCGGGCCATCTGGCGCTGATGCAGGCATTGGTTGAGGCCCGTCGCAACAGCGGCCTAACGCAGCAGGAACTGGCAGATCGTCTGGGTCGTTCGCAGTCGTTTGTTGCAAAGATCGAAACCGGAGAGCGGCGTGTGGAGGTCATTGAGTTGATCGAGATCGCGCAACTGCTCGGGGTGTCAGCACTGACCCTTCTCGGCCCTGTGGAGGCGGCGTTGCAGGGCAGGGCTTGATCGTCCGCGCCAGAATCCGCCAGCGAACATCGGTCCATGCCCGCAATCACACCGCAAGAATGGCACCGGAGGCGGGGCCAGATGGGTGGTGCGATTGATCCCGGTGATCTGGCGTGATATCCAAAGACTGACAATCTTTGTACATAGCTGCGAAGGGAGGCGTTTCGATGCACATCTCGCTGACGGAAAAGCTGGAAGATTATGTGAAGAGCAAGGTTCAGTCCGGGCTCTACAATAATGCCTCCGAAGTGGTGAGGGAGGCGCTGCGGCTGAAGATAGCCGCCGATGAAGCGGATGAAGTGAAGCTGCAACGCCTGCGCGATGCCATCGAACCTGCTTGGCAGCAGGCTGATCGGGGTGAGTTTGCAGACTATTCGCTCGAGAAATCCCTCGCCAGGCTTCAGGCGCGGAGCTGATGGGCCAATTCCGTCTGACGCTTCAGGCCGAGGGTGACCTTGACCGTATCGGGGCCTATACGCTGGAAAAGTGGGGCATGGATCAGGCGATCCGCTACCTGACCGAGCTTGACCAGACTTTTGCGGCGCTGGCGCAAACAACGGCGCTCGGCAAGGATCGCACTGATCTGCGTCCAGGCCTGATTTCCTGTTCCTGCAACCGGCACATGATCTTCTTTAGGCGCAGCGGGCAGGGCGACGTGGAAATCCTGCGCATCCTGCACGAGCGCATGGACTTCGACCGTCATCTCTGACCGTCCTTTTCGTCAGCACCAAGCCCTTGGCTGTCAATCGGCACGCAAAACTGATCCCAGATCGGCGTCCAAAATTGACCCTCTATGTGGCGCCGGAAAACTCTGCCCTCGGGCGGTCCAACGTTGGGGAGCGGATCACGCCTGGTATATCAAAGCCACACGCCTCGATAGCCGGGCGGTTGCCTTGCTTTGTGCCTAGGCCATCAGGCAATTTACACCAGCTTGACGGACGTGGCCGGATCGGGCGGCGTCGGATACCGATCTACCGCAAGCCGGACGATCTTGACCACCGGATAGTGCTTGTGCTGGAAGCGGCCCATAGCCGCCGGTCAGTCGCCGCGAATGCTGCATAGCCGCATTCCGCAAAGCTGCTGTTCATGCCTTAGCGCAGAAAAATCCGGGGACGAATGTCAGTGGCGCCGAGGGATCCGGCACATAATAAAACGCCGCAGAACAAGCGCCCGGAAGGCTTCAGCCTTGATCGGTCTGGCGCCTGTATTGCTGATCGAAGACCATCTCTTCCATGGCATCGCACAAAGGGTTGCTCGCCGCAGCGCCACGGATCAGGACCAGGTCCAGCGCCTCTGGCATGCGTAGGCCGCCGGCACCTTCCGGCAATATGAGGTGCGGCGGCGCCGAAAGGCGGGTCACGGCGGCGACGGCCAGCCCCGCCTCGACGATCGTCAGCAGCCCGGCGAGGCTGGAGCTTTCATAGGTTGCGCGGAACGTGATGTTGCTTTGCTCCAACGCGGTCAGAACCACCTTGCGCGCGTGGCTTCCGGGCTCGAAGAGCGCCACCGGCAGCGGCCGCCGTTCCAGGGCAAGGCGGTCGCGCGCGGAAATCCAGACCATCGGCTCGCGGCGCACCAGCTTGCCGGTGACGCCGTCTGATCGCGTCACAATGGCCAGATCCACTTGGCTCCCGCTTACCAGCGGCGCAAGCACCGTGGTCTGGGCGCAGACAACCTTGATGTCTGCCAGAGGATACTGCATCCCGAACCGCTCGAGCACGGGCGGCAGAAACTGCGAGATGAAGTCATCCGGCGCCCCGATGGTGATTGCGCCGCGGAAATCGGGCTTGTGAAAGGATTCCGCCACTTCGTCATGCAGTCGGAGGATACGGCGGGCATAGGCCTCCAGGCGCTCGCCCTCGCGCGTCAGGGCAAGGTTTCGGGTGTCGCGGAGAAACAGAACCACGCCCGTTTCCGCTTCGAGCCGCGCGATATGGGTCGAGATCGTTGCCGCAGAACGATGCACCCTTTGCGCGGCGCGGCCGAAGCCCTTCGCGTCGATGCAGGCGATGAATGTACGCAGCAGCACATGATCGAGCTGAATCATTCTTTGGAAATCCCTGACAATAGCTTCAAACCATATTGATTGTTTGTTGAAAGGCCATGGCTATTTTGACCTCGAGCCAGGCATGGGAGCAGATGGATGACGCCTCAGAGACAGGGAGTTGCGGGGGTCGTTCTGGCCCAGACCACGCTGGGCACCCTGGGGCTTTGTGTGATCGAGGTCGGGACCGATCCGCTTTCGACCGCCTTCTATCGCTGTGCCATCGCGGCCCTTGCGCTTGCGGCCTATGGCGCATTGCGGGGCGATCTGCGCGTGCTGTTCCACCTTCCGGCTCGGGTGCTGTTTCTCGCACTTCTGAGCGGGGTACTGATGGTCGGGAACTGGGTGCTGTTCTTCGAGGCGATCCGTCGCTCGGGCATCGCGGTCGCGACGATCGTTTTTCACGTTCAGCCCTTCGTCATGGTGCTGATCGGGGCGCTGGTCTTTCGTGAACGTCTTTGCCTTCCTACCCTTGGCTGGATCGCGCTGGCATTGTTCGGGCTGGCGCTGGCCACTGGGATCTTCGATGCCCCAGAAGGTCATGGGCCCGACTGGATCGGCGTCCTCTGTGCCGTTGGCGCGGCAATCTTCTATGCTGTCGTCACGATCATCGCCAAAGGTTTCCCCCGTTCCAACGGCGCGCAACTGACGTTGTTGCAGTGCCTGTGCGGGGTTCTGATTCTGGCGCCGTGGTTGCCGTTGCCGCCGCAGAACTTGGGGGCTGAGCAATGGGCCTGGCTTGCGATGATCGGGGGCGTGCATACCTGCGCGGTCTATGTCCTGCTTTACAACGCCTTGCCGAAGCTCCCCACCGCCACGGCCGCCGTTCTGCTGTTCCTTTACCCGATCAGTGCTATTGCTGTTGATGCATTCTGGTATCGGCATGCCGTCACGGGTTTGCAGATCATGGGATGTCTCTGCGTCCTGCTCGCGAGCCTAGCCATCACGCTCAAGTGTGGCGGTCCCGCAGGGTGCCGGCCAGAGCAGGTTGATCGCCTCAGAAATCGGCAGGCCGCAGCTGGGGGCGATAGCGTCCCCCCCATCGCGAAGCCGATGGTTGCAGCCGAGAGGGGGTCTATGGCCTCGAACGGGTAATGCGTCACCGCAGCGCCTGTCGAGACCATTCCACAATGTAGTGGCCTACCGGCCCTTACCCGCCGGTCGGCCTGTCAGAATGCTGCCTCACCGCGTTCCCGAAAGCTGCTGTTCGACTCGCACCGCAGCAAGAAACCGACCGGGATGGCAGCGATGCGGGACCTTTCAGACCTTCGCGGCAAATGCGCCAATGTCCGGTTCGGCGAACCGTTCAAAAACGGTCAGAAATGGGCGCCCCGGCCACCCGACAGATACAGTTGCTAAGGCAGAGTATCGGCGTCCAGTTTAGACCCCCCTGAAGTTCTGTCAGATCGCTTGTTGCGGGGCAGCGAACTGAGGGAGGGATGAAGCGGGTGGATACGATCGTGCGGGTGCGGCGGCCTTCTACGTTCAGGGTTGGTCGATGAAGAGGATCGTGCGGGAGCTGCAGGTGTCGCGCAACACGGTGCGCAAGATCCTTCGGTCTGACGAGGCGGACTTCAGCTATGAGCGCGAGCGGCAGCCGATGCCACGGTTCGGGCCTTGGCAGGGGCAACTTGAACAGTTTTTGTCTGGCAACGCGGGCAAGTCCTGCCGTGACCGGCTGACGCTGATCCAGATCATCGAAGACCTGCGCAGGATTGGCGCACAGAGGTGTGCATTTCATATTTCGTCAACTCATGCGCGAAGGCAGCGGTGCCAACTGTCACAGGCGCCATTGGATGAAGGCATCCGGTTAGGTAGGGGCGGGAGCGCCAGAAACGAAGCAGGGTGGCGAAGTTGAAATACCTGAATCTGCAGGTAACTGTGCCACGCCACAGATCACCTCAATAGTAGGCGCCAAGCGCTCAGGAACCATTATGCCATCAGTGACGAGCCGCAAGCCAGGTCAGCCGGAAGATACCGCGGATTTTGCCGAAAACATCCGCCACCTTGTCTCCCGCATGCCCTCAATCGCGGAGGCCTCGAAGCGGATGGGTATCAATCGTCAGCAGTTGAACAAATATCTGAACGGCAGCAGCGTCCCTTCGCTGCGCACCATGCGCCGGATCGCCACGCTCTTCAACATTCCGATCGAGGCGCTGACCTTGCCGCTGGACGAGTTCGGCCATCACATTGGGGACAAGGCCGCGCCCGACAAGATGTCTTCGGATCATTCCTTGATCGCGGAACTCGCCGGAGCATTTACAGAGGCGAGCGAGGTGCTCAAGCCGTATTGTGGCCGGTACTTCCGCTACAACTGCGTGCCCCAGATGCCGAAGTATGTGCTGCGCACCTATGCGATCATCTTTCAGCGGCAGGGCGTTACGCAAGCGCTGGTCCTGGAACGGTTCGCCGCCGCCGGAACACCCTGGAGCCGGAGCAATGTGCGCCGGACGCGTCATCTCTTGAGCTACGTCCAGGACCGGATCCAGTTCATCGACTGCGGCACGCCGGCCCATGAGGTCACGCCGGGCTTCGCTCTGTTCTATCCGGTCTACACCTCCGGCGTGCGCTACCTGAGCGGCGTGTTGCTGAGCAACTTCGGCTTTGGTGCGCGTCCTATCTACAGTTCCAATATTGTCATGCAACGGCGTCGGGCAGGGCAGAGCCTGCGCGAAGACTTGGCCGCCTGCGGGCTGATGTCCCTGGATGATCCGGCGCTCGGTCCAGAGGTCCGCGAACGCCTGTGCTTCGAAGACGGCACTCCGGCGCTCCATCTCGCGGGCTGAGGGCACGATGATCCGCAACAATTTCCCAGTCAATCTGCGCCAACTGGTACACCATCTTTCCGGGACCTCGCGTGCCGCCGAGGCTCTCGGCATCAATCGCCAGCAACTGAACAAGTACCTGAGCGGGCTGACCATGCCATCGCTGGCGACGCTGCAAGGTATCACCGCACATCTGGGCCTTCAGCCAGACGATCTGCTGCTACCGCCAGGGCAGTTTCTGGCGCGCTGGCGCCCGCCGGTGAAGGTCGACGGGCTACCGCCACAAATTCAGGAGGTGTTCGGCGTCCTGCTTGAGAACATGGCACAGACGCGCGACACGCTCGCGCAGTTCTGCGGTCATTACCATGTCTACACGTCACTCCCGACAAATCCCAAAAGGATAGGCCGCGCCTATGCGGCTATTTCGCAGCATGGCGATCTGACCACAGTCAAGATGGTGATGTTTGCCACGAACCGGGGAGAGACCCCGGAAAGCCGCCCGCCGACCAAGGTGACGGGGCTGGTCCAGTGGCTGGGAGAGCGGATCTATATCAACGGCGTGCAGAACGTCGGACAGACCAATGCGCGACTCTACAGCATTGCGCTTTACCCGCCTGCGGTGCCGTCCATGCCCTATCTGACTGGCATGCTGATGACGTCAAACAATGCCCGCACGCGGCCGATCTACGCGCTGCCGATCGTCTTTGATCGTCTTGCCGGAAAGGCTTCGCGCAGGGCCGATCTCCAGGCCTGCGGTGTCTTCTACAAGGACGATCCGAGGCTTGATCCGGGCGCACTCGCTCTGCTCGACGGACAACAGCCGCTGTGGTGACGGCACTGTCTGCAGAATACCTCTGAGTACCCGGAAATCCGATGCCCTCGTCACGCCACCGCCCTTGCGGAATGGCGCGGACAGCATGTCGTATCGTCAAGCGGGCGACCCGGCTTCACTTGTGACGCTCTGGAGAGAAGTGGTGCGAGCCAGCTCGCCAGTGCTACGCCTCAAATGTACGGGTTCGTCTTGGTTTCCATTCCTGCAGTGCGGCATCCCAGCAGGCCGCCGCACGAATGATTCCCTAAGCGGCCTTCCTGATTGTAGCGAGGATGACATCATGCCTGATGTTTTTGGGACGAACGGCAACGATAGCTGGACCAATAACAATACCAACGACCGTTATTTCGGCAATGATGGCAACGACACGATGGTCGGGGGTAATGGGACGGAGGTTCTGTTTCCCGGCTCGAATTCGGCCGCCAACGGCGACTGGATCTACGGCGGCAACGGCAACGATCTGTATTACGGCAACGGCGGCAACGATGTGTTTGTCGAATACGAGACCGACACCGGCAAAGACACGATGTATGGCGGCAACGGCAACGACACGATGCATGGCGGCGCCGATAGCGACCGCATGAGTGGCGACGACGGCGACGATTACATGAATGGCGGGACCGGAAGCGACTCCATGCTTGGCGGGGCCGGAAACGACTACATGTTTGGTCACTACGGGGCCGACACACTCAGCGGTGGCACAGGAAATGATACGATCGACGGTGACAACGGCGCCGATTCGATCAATGGCGGAGACGGTAATGACTCCATAGATGGCGCTGCGGGCACAGATGTGAGCTATGGCGGAGCCGGTAACGACACAATCTACACTGACGCCAATACTGGTGGGCCCGGTGACAACTTCGACACTATCTATGGTGGCGATGATGATGACGTCATCTATGGATTCAACAATGGTCAAGCGCTTTATGGTGACGCCGGGAATGACATAATCTCGGGCGACAACAAATTTTCCGGTGGCTCCGAAAGCAATACCGACACGTCGGAATCTGACAGCCTGTACGGAGGCACTGGCGACGACACGGTTTATTCCGGCTATACTGGGACGACCTCTGCCTATGGCGACTACCTTGATGGTGGCGAAGGGCGGGACAATCTTGTCGGCGGTACAGCCAGTGATACCCTTTACGGGGGATCTGGCGCAGATTCGCTCAGCGCTGGCCAAGGCAATGACCATCTCGACGGCGGGGCCGGCGATGATACGCTGACCGGCGGCACCGGCGATGACCTGTTCATCTGGACCGGCGCCACCAACGATGTGATTACCGATTTCGGTACTGACAGCGGCGTGCTGAGCAACGGCATCCATACCGACAATGACTTTGTCGATCTCTCGGGTATCTATGACACGTCTGCCCTCGGGGAGGTCAACACCAGGATCACGGCGGCGGGCGGCAAGGCCTTCCACACCGAACTCGGGATGCTGCGGGCGGATGCCGCCGATGGCAAGATCGACGGCATCATCAATGGCACCGATTACCGCACCGAACTGGGCATCACCGGCAGCCTTGAAATGACGGGCGTCGCCTCCGGCTTCCTCAACTTCGACAATACTGCCGTCGTATGTTTCGGGGCCGATACGCTGATCCTTACCCTTGAAGGGCCCGTCCGCGCCGGTGACCTTTCGGCCGGCGACATGGTGCTGACGCTGGACAACGGCTACCAGCCGGTGCGCTGGATTGGCAAGCGGCGGTTCAATGCGCTGGATCTGGCGCGGGCGCCGCACCTGCGCCCGGTCCGCATCCGCGCCGGGGCGATGGGGGCCAATATGCCCGAGGCTGACCTGATCGTTTCGCCGCAACACCGCGTTCTGGTGCGTGGCGCGGTTCCCGAACGGATGTTCGGCGTGCAAGAGGTGCTTGTTGCCGCGAAGCAGTTGCTTGGCATGGATGGCTTTGCCGTGGCGCAGGATCTGGACCAGATCGAATATGTCCACTTCCTGTTCGATCAGCACCAGATCGTCTGGTCGAACGGCGCCCCGACGGAATCGCTGTTCACCGGGCCAGAGGCGCTGAAAGCGGTCAACCCCGCGCAACTTGAGGAAATCCTTGCGATCTTCCCCGAACTGGCGAACACCGAAACCGTCCTGCCCGAGCTGTTCCCCCCGGTTCGGCTGCTGGTTCCGGGCCGCCGGGCGCGGTCCATGGCCGACCGGCTTGCCCGCAACGACCAACGCCCCCTGCAGGGGCACGGCCACAGACCCTTGCCCTCTTGCGGGCGGCAGGAAATGGAGATGGCCGCGCTGTCCTAGGCGGCGGCTTGCGGGCGCCGGATGTCGGCCTCGGGCAGGCCGGCCTCAGCCGCCGGCGCCATCAATGTCTGCAAGGGGGCCGTTCTCGGCCCCCATTGCCCGTGAACCGTGGGGACGGGTCTGCCCGATCCGGCCCGGTCGCCGCATGGCGATCACCATCCGAGCGTCTCGCCAGTCGGCCAGCTCATTCCGGTTGTGCTCCTCCCCGGAAATCGGACGGTGACGGAAGCCAGGATCTGACGTTCAGGATGTGACCGGGACAAGGCGATGATGGTAGAAGTGCCAAATGTGGTTACAGAAGACGGACTGCGCGGGTTTCTTGCGCAGGGCTACTGCATCGAGGTCATCTGCGAGAAAGGTGCCGAACGGCGGAACAACACCTGGTACGGGGTTTGGATCGTTCGGGCAGGCGCCCCAGACAGACGCAATGACAAGATGCTTGTCACCAGCCGCAATCTTCTGAAATTCCGAGACTTCAGGACCATTTCCGGTCTGGTGAGCTTTCTTGCTGACATGGGTTGCAAAACCGCCAGTATCCCGCTGGAACAAGGCAGATGCGAACCACATCATCTGACGACACATACACACGACGCGCGCAGATGAACTGGCCAGTTTCCGGCGGCAGGTCAGGGGCCGTGAAGCGCCCTGCGCCTTCGAGGTGTTCTCAGCACCTTTCTGGCCGCAGACCCGCAGCTTCCAACATAGGCGAAGATTCGACAGAACTTGACATCCCTTCGCGCGGCCGCGGGCCACAGCATCAGCGCTGATCCGGGCTTCCGGGCATGCCTTCGCCATCGGCTGCACCGACGTAGCAAGCGCGTCTGACGGGGGTGCAATTGGAAGTGGATCACGACCAAAAGGACGCTCGCTATGCGATGGTGATGACCCGGGGGGCAGGTCATACGGAACAGCAATCGAAAGGGTTGGCTGGCCTGGCCGACCCGCCCCCCAAGACAGGCGGGGCCTGCCCATAGCCGCCTTTCACCCGGACAGGGTGCTGCTTCGTTGCACTTCCCAAAGCTGCTGTTCGTTTTGCCTCGCAGCGGCCACTCGACCACGATGGCATCCACGCGGGACGAGGCGGCCACTCACAATGCGGTCGGGCAAGGCGATAACAGCCTGCCCGACTTGTTTTTACCCCTTCAGACTGAGTGTTACATTCGGAAAGGGAAAGCCGAAGTCGTCGATAGCGCGCCGAGAAACCTCTTGGAAGCCAAGCGCGATGTAGAAGCGAACGGCTTGCTCATTCTCTGTGTAGACCTCTAGGGAAAGTTCCCCCTTCCGGGCCAGTGCATCGGCGATAAGTTTGCGCCCTATGCCAAAGCCCTGCCAGTCTGGCGCGATGAAAATCCCGCCAATGAAGCTGCCCAATAGACTGATGAACCCAACAGTCTCCCCCTCAAGGCAAGCCACTGAAGTCTCTGCCTTAGGCAGATACTCCTCTTCGATCAGTCCCCGCTGCTCGATCAGCCTTGTCTCACCGATGAAGGAATGCGCCCTCATCGAAGCTTCGAACCAGATTTTGGACAGCTTTTTCAGATCCGTTGCCGCGTCAAAGGGCCGGATCACCAAGTTTATGTTCTCCATGAGAACTCCACAGAAATCATGCAAAAAAGCATCGGCGACGATGTCGCCGAACGATACCGCTACATGCGGTTCAATCGAAGCCTCTGTGCATAAATCTCCTTCTGTGACAGTCAGAACATAGGCTACCAGCTCATCAGGCTCAATGGCTGCCTTGGACTCCGAGCAACGTGCGTTGGGACGGCCACACTGACGTTTGGCGGGTTCAACCAATCCGTCGCTCTGGACAGGCAAGGTCGGCCATGATGGCAGTGAAGGCCGGCCCAAAGTCACCGGGCGGCAATGCGACAACGAGTGTCTTCGATAGACCATACTCCGTGAATTGGGGAGGTAATTGGACGGAATCGTTTCTGCCAGTTAGCCTCCCGTTCACTCCGATCTTGCAACGCCTTCTGCTGGGCTATTGCGCCTCCAGAGCCCCTTGATCGTGACCTCCAGCCCGTCGACGAAGCTGTAGATCACCGGGATGACCAGAAGGCTGAGGAAGGTTGATGTGATCAGGCCCCCGATCACGACCGTCGCCATAGGCTGGCGGAAGGAAGGATCGCCCTCGACAAGGCCGAGT
>NZ_PZKE01000018.1 GCF_003034965.1 Fuscovulum blasticum DSM 2131
GTGGTGCATCACCGGGTTGCACACGATCACCATCTCGTAGATCGCGCCCGGCTCGACGCCGGCTTCCTGCGCGATGGCGCGGGCCAGGCTGTCCAGCGCCTCGCGCACCGCCCGGGTCATCTCGACATCGCCGCCGGGGTTCATCATCGCATAGGAAACCCGGCTCATCAGATCCTCGCCAAAGCGGATCTGCGGGTTCATCAGGCCGCTGGACGCCAGCACCTTGCCATCCGACAGGTCGCACAGATGCGCCGCGATGGTGGTGGAGCCAAGGTCCACCGCCAGCCCGTACAGCGGCCCGTCATGGAAGCCGGGGAAGATGTCCAGCACGCGATGCGCCGCGTCGTGGTTGCCGCGGTTCAGAACCACCGTCGCCTTCCATTCGCCCTTGCGCAGCACGGGCTGCAACCGGCGCAGGATGTCCAGCCCCGCCTCGACGCCCTCGATCTGCCACTGGTCCTTCAGCGCCTGCACCAGACGTTCGAAATCGCCGGTCGGTTCGTGCATGTCGGGTTCCTGCACCTCGACGAAGACCGCCCGCGTGGCCGGGTCCATCTCGATGTGCCGCTCGGTGGCCGATTTGCGGATCACCTGCTTGTGCACCTGGCTTTCCGGCGGCACGTCGATGACCACATCGCCCATCACCTTGGCCTGACAGCCCAGCCGCCGCCCGTCGATCAGCCCGCGAATGCGCTTGTACCGCTCTTCGACGGGGTTCCAGTCCGACAGCGCGTCGGCGGCCACGGTCAGCCCGTGCTTGGGAAATTCGCCATAGCCCGGGGTGATCTGGCATTTGGAACAGATGCCGCGCCCGCCGCAGACCGAATCGAGGTCCACCCCCAACTGGCGCGCGGCCGTCAGCACCGGCGTTCCCAGGGCGAACCGCCCCCGTTTGCCCGAGGGGGTGAAGATCACCAGTGCATCGTCAGCCATGTCCGTCTCCTGCTCGCGCGCGATCCTCTTCTTAGGCCCGGTGGCCCCCGGCGCAAGGTTCCAATGCGGCAAATCAGATGTCGGTTGCGGCGGCGGGCCGGGTTGGCGGCGTTTCGGACCCCGATGCCCCCCGTTGACGGCGGCCGGTTCCCCGCATACCTGCGGCCCATGGCGCGCGCACCCCTTCTGCAACTGAACCGCATTTCGCTGACCTTTGGCGGCGATCCCGTTTTTGACGACCTGTCGCTGGTGATCCAGCCGGGCGACCGGGTGGCCCTTGTCGGCCGCAACGGCAGCGGCAAGTCCACTCTGATGAAGGTCATGGCCGGTCTGGTCGAGGCCGACCGGGGCGAGCGGATCGTGCCCGCCGGGGTGACGGTCGGCTATATGGAGCAAGACCCGGACCTGTCGGCCTTTGCCACGCTGGGCGACTATGCCGCGCAAGGCCTGCCCGATGGGGAAGCCTATCGCCTGGCCGTCGTGGCTGAGGGGCTGAAGTTCAACCCTGAAACCCCGGTTGCCACGGCTTCGGGTGGGGAACGCCGCCGCGCCGCGCTGGCCAAGCTGCTGGCCGAGGCGCCGGAGCTGATGCTGCTGGACGAGCCGACCAACCATCTGGACATTCAGGCCATCGAATGGCTTGAGGCTGAACTGGCGCAGACCCGCGCCGGCTTTGTGCTGATCAGCCACGACCGCGCCTTCCTGCGCGCGCTGACCAAGGCCACGCTCTGGATCGACCGGGGCGAGGTGCGCCGCCGCGAATCCGGCTTCGACGGGTTCGAGGAATGGCGCGAAACCATCTGGGCCGAGGAAGACGAGGCTCGCCACAAGCTGGACCGCAAGATCAAGGCCGAGGCGAAATGGGCCGTCGAAGGCATCTCCGCCCGCCGCAAGCGCAATCAGGGCCGCGTCCGCGCCTTGCAGGCGCTGCGGGCGGAACGCGCCTCGCAGATCCGCCGGCAGGGCACCGCCGCGCTGGAACTGGAAAGCGGCCCGGTGTCGGGCAAGAAGGTGATCGAGGCGAAGGGCCTGACCAAGACCTTCGGCGACAAGACCATCGTCCGTGATTTCGACCTGCGCGTGCTGCGCGGCGACCGCGTGGCCTTCGTGGGGCCGAACGGCGTGGGAAAGACCACGCTTCTCAAGATGTTGACGGGCGATCTTCCGCCGGATTCCGGCAGCGTATCCTTGGGCACAAGCCTTGAGATTGCGGTTTTCGACCAGACCCGTTCGGCGCTGGACCCCGAGGCGACGCTTTGGGACAGCCTGACGAATGACCCGCTGATGCAGGTCTCGGGCGCGTCGGATCAGGTGATGGTGCGCGGTGTGCCGCGGCATGTGGTGGGCTATCTCAAGGATTTCCTGTTCACCGACGCGCAGGCGCGGGCGCCGGTCAAATCGCTGTCGGGGGGCGAGAAGGCGCGGCTTCTGCTGGCCCGCATCATGGCGCGGTCGTCGAACCTGCTGATCCTGGACGAACCGACCAACGATCTTGACGTGGAAACGCTGGACCTGCTGCAAGATACGCTGGGCGAATTTGACGGCACCGTGCTGCTGGTCAGCCATGACCGCGATTTCATCGACCGCGTGGCCACCACCACCGTGGCGATGGAGGGCAACGGGCGCGCCAGCGTCTATCCCGGCGGCTGGTCGGATTATGTTGCCCAGCGGCCGGAAACGGTGGACGCCGCCGCTGCGGCGCTTCGGCCCGCGGCCCGCAAGGAAGATGCGAAACCGGCAGACAAGCCAAAGGCGTCAGGCCTGACCTTTACCGAGCGCAAGCGGTTCGACGATCTGCCCGCGCTGATGGAGCGGTTGCAGGCCGAAATCGCCAAGCTGACCGAGTTTCTGGCCCAGCCCGACCTTTTCACAAAAGAGCCGGTCAAGTTCCGCAAGGCCAGCGACGGGCTGACCGAACGGCAGGCTGCCTTGCAGGCCGCCGAAGAGGAATGGCTGGCGCTGGCCGACCGGGCCTGACAGGGCGAGGCCGGTCCCGATTGCGTGATCTGGCGCGGATCGGCTGGTTCTGGCCGGTTCGGTGGCGTTGATCGGCCAGCCTCCGCCACCGCAGCACACGACACTTCAAGCGGTCGTGAGGTGTCATTGCTTCTCCTGCCGCGCGAGCCCAGCCTTAGGGGCGTTGCCGCAGCCGGGCCCCCCTTGGGTCTGGCGTGTCGGCGAACCCAAGGAGCAGAACATGAAAAAACTTGCGATCATTCTTGCCGCTTCGGCGCTGTCCGCCCCGGCCTTTGCCGGTGGCCTGTCGACCCCGGTGGTTGAACCTGTCGTGACCCCGGCCCCGGCGCCGGTCTACATGCCCTCGACCGACTGGTCGGGCTTCTACGCGGGTGGTCAGGTCGGCTATGGCGACATCGATTCCAACGGCGCCGGGCTTGACGGCCATGGCTGGGGCGGTGGTGTCCATGCCGGCTATCGCTGGGATCTGGGCAAGACCGTTCTGGGTGTCGAAGGCAGCTATGACAAGTACGACACCGACCTTGGCGGCAACCTTGGCACGCTGGACAACGTGACCCGCATCAAGCTGATGGCGGGTGCTGATCTGGGCAAGACGCTGGTCTACGCGACCACGGGCGTTGCCTGGGCCGATGCCACGGTTGGCGGGGCCGGCCTGTCGGACAACGGCTATTTCCTGGGTGCCGGTCTTGACTATGCGCTGAACGACAAATGGACGCTGGGCGGCGAAGTGCTGGCCCACAAGTTCGACAACTTCGACAATTCGGGCGTCGATCTTGACGCGACCACGGTCGCGGCGAAGGTCTCGTTCCGCTTCTGATCCGCGAAGCGCCCGGCGCCTGCCCTCAGGGGCAGGCGTCCGCCGGCACGGCCGGCAGCAGGAACACCCGGTCGTCGCCCGTCGTGCCGGAGAGTTCCAGGAAATCCTGTGCCCCCTCGAACCCGATGCCGCCGCGCCCCAGCGCCATGCGAACGGCGCCGTCACGGCCCGGTGTCAGAACGAAGCCGCCCGCATCACCCTCCATCTGGCAATAGAGGTGGTCCGACTCGTTCTCGCAATAGGCGACCCCCTGATAGCGTTCCGAGGTGCCGCGCACATGCAGCGCCACTCTCAGCACCAGATACCGCGGATCGCCCCATTCCCCCGAGACCGGCCCCAGCGCGACAAGCGTCACCCGCTGATCGGGGTGGCCGGCCAGATGCAGCGGCGTGTATTGCCGCAGGTAGCAGCTTGCATCCGACGGGAACATCATGTCCCGGGGCGATTTCGCAAGGGCAGGGCTGGCCAGCAGGGCCAGGGCCAGGGCAGGGCGCATCAGCATCGCGATCTCCGTCCGCGGGGGATGGGGCCATTGTGCCACCGGGGCCGACCGCGGGACAGGTCAGATTTCCCGCATCAGCTCGGCCACCACCGCCGGGATCATCTGCACATCCGCGCGGGTGCAGTCGAACTGCCCCACCTGCACCCGGATCACGAATTCCCCCTGGTGGCGCGTCTGGGTCAGATAGATCCGCCCGTCGTCGTTGATCCGCTGCAACAGCGCCGCCGTTGCCTCCTCAGTCTCCAGCCGGAAGCTGAACAACGACAGAGAGGGTTCGGTGACGATGGTCAGCCCCGGCAGGGCCCGCAGCGCCTCGCAGGCCTCGCGCGCCCAGTCCACATGGTTGCGGATGCGTGTCCGCAGCCCTTCCAGACCATAGGCCCGCAGCACGAACCACAGCTTCAGTGCGCGGAACCGCCGGCCAAGCGGCACGGTCCATTCGTTGAAGTTGATGATCTCTTCCCGTCCGGCGGTTTCCAGATAGCTGGGCCGCAGCCCCAGGGTCCGCACCTGCGGCCCCGGATCGCGCAGGAACTGCACCGCGCAATCGAACTGCACGCCCAGCCATTTGTGCGGGTTGAAGACGATGGAATCTGCCTCTTCGATGCCCGCCCACAGGTTGCGGAATTCGGGGCAGATCATCGCCGATCCGGCCCAGGCGGCATCGACATGCACGGGCAGCCCTTCGGCCCTGGCCACGGCGATGCAATCGGCGATGCGGTCGAAGGCCCCGACGCCGGTCGATCCGGCGCAGAGGATCACGCCTGCCGGCAGCATCCCCGCCGCCCGGTCGGCCCGGATGGCCCCGGCCAGGGCGCCGGGTTTCATCGACAGGCCTGCGTCGGTTGGCACCTTGACCAGATTGTCCTGCCCGATCCCGGCAAGCCGCACCGCCTTGTCGATCGAGGAATGGGTTTCGGGGCTGGCATAGATCCGAAGTTGTGGCGCCCCCGACAGGCCCCGGGACAGGCCGGCCCAGTCCAGCGCCTGTTCGCGCATGGTCAGAACGGCCGACAGAGTGGCTGTCGTGGCCGAATCATGTATCACGCCTACACGTTCTGATGGCAGACCCAGCGCCTGCGTCAGCCATCCGATCATGACCTGTTCGATCTCGGTCGCGGCCGGACTGGTCTGCCACAGCATCGCCTGCGCCGACATCGCATTGGCCAGTTGCTCGGCCAGCATCGAGGCGGGTGCGGCATTGGCCGGGAAGTAGGCAAAGAACCGGGGGTGCTGCCAGTGCGTTATTCCTTTGGGGACAATCCGGCAGAAGTCCTCCCAGATTGTTGCGGGCGAATCGGGGTATTCCGGGGGGGACTGCGGCAATTCCGTGGCAATGGCGCCAGGCTCGACTTTTGCCCTGACGGGGCGATCGCGCAACCCTTGGTGGTATTCGGCTGTCCAGTCGGCCGCCCGCTTCGACCAATGCTTCAGCTCTTCATGATCCATGGCGGCCTCTCCTGCCTGTGACACCCTGATCAGATGGAGAAAAACTCTCGTCAAGTGCTGATGGCTGAGGTATGGGAAGGTCGCTTCGTGCGGAGGCCGGCCCGAAAAAGCCAGTTCCTTTCCGGGGCGCTGTCATGCCCGCACCCCGCCCGTGCTGGCGGTTTTTCGCTAAGGAGGTACCGAATGCCTGTTTCCCGTCGTTTTGTTCTTGTCGCCGGTGTTGCCGCGGCTGCCCTGACCGCTGGTTGCGTTGGTGGCACGTTCCACACCGCCTATGCCGCGCCGATCCCCGCCGATGTTTCCCGTCAGTGGAAGCTGGCCGGTGTGCGCGTGAACGTTCCCCAATCGCTGAAGGTCAGCGAAGCCCACACCTATCTTCCGGCTGCCGACATTGTCTGGCGCGAAGATCCGCTGGGCGACCGTCATGCGCAAGTCGCGGCCCTGCTGAAGAACGCGGTCACCCGCGGCGCGTCGGGCCTGCGCGGCAAGCGTGGCGTCTATCTCGACATCGTTGTCAGCCGGTTCCACGCCCTGACCTTTGAAGCCGAACAGCGCTTCCAGAATGCCGGCGTGCACAACATCCACTTCACCGCCAGCGTCGTTGACGCCCGCACCGGCGAAGTTCTGGTTGCGCCGACCGAGATCGAAGCCTCGCTCCCGGCCCTGTCGGGTGATCAGATGAAGGCGGCCCGTGCCCGTGGGGAAACCCAGCGGTCGCAGATCACCGCCCATGTGGCGACCACCATCGCCGGCTGGCTGAGCCTGGCCGCCGATCCGCGCAACAGCTTCAGCCGCGCTGGCGACTGATCGCGCCTTCTTTTGCGGCAAGGGGCGGCAGAGCGATCTGCCGCCCTTTGTCATGTGCGGTGCGGATCTTTTCCTGTTGGCGACGCCGGAAAAGGGCGCTAACTTCCCCGCATGACGACGTTGCGCAACATCCGCATCTGCTGCATTACCCGCTGACTTCGGTCGCGCGGGCGCTTCGTCATTCCCCCGGATGAAAAGCCGTCCCCGCGCGAGGGTGAAGCCTGCCTGCGCCTTGGGACGACTGACATGACCACCATCCGCCTGACCAATTCCAAGACCCGCCGGAAGGAGGAGTTCGTTCCTCTCGATCCGGCCAATGTGCGGATGTATGTCTGCGGCCCCACCGTCTATGACCGGGCGCATCTGGGCAATGCCCGGCCGGTGGTGGTGTTCGACACGCTGTACCGGCTGCTCCGCCATGTCTACGGCGCCGATCATGTGACCTATGTCCGCAACTTCACCGACGTGGATGACAAGATCAACGCCGAGGCGCAGCGCAGGAAGGCGCTTGGCCGGCCGGAGACGCTGGAAGAGCTGATCCGCGAGCGGACCGAGGAAACCATCGCCTGGTATCATGCCGACATGGATGCGCTTGGCGCGCTGCGGCCCGGCCACGAACCGCGGGCGACCGAATTCATCGGCGCGATGATTGCCATGATCGAGGGGCTGATCGGGCGGGGGCACGCCTATGCGGTGGACGGGCATGTCCTGTTCCGCGTGCGGTCCTACAAGGACTATGGCGCGCTGTCGGGGCGCAGCGTCGATGACATGATCGCCGGCGCGCGGGTCGAGGTCGCGCCCTACAAGGAAGACCCGATGGATTTCGTGCTGTGGAAGCCGTCGGATGCCGACCTGCCGGGATGGGACAGCCCCTGGGGCCGGGGCCGCCCCGGCTGGCACATCGAATGCTCGGCCATGTCATATGAATTGCTGGGCGACAGTTTCGACATCCACGGCGGCGGCCTGGATCTGCAATTCCCCCACCACGAGAACGAGATTGCCCAAAGCTGCTGCGCCCATCCGCAGGGCCAGTTCGCCCGCTATTGGCTGCACAACGAGATGCTGCAGGTCGAGGGCAAGAAGATGTCCAAGTCGCTGGGCAATTTCTTCACCGTGCGCGATCTGCTGAACAAGGGGATTCCGGGCGAGGTGATCCGGTTTGTCCTGCTGAGCACGCATTACCGCAAGCCGATGGACTGGCGACGTGGAACTGTGACTGCAGCGCGAAAGGAGTTGCGGAACTGGTGGTTTGCGACGGAGGAAGTCAAACTGGCAGCAGGCGCGGATGATACCTTTGTTGATGCATTGGCAGATGATCTGAATACTTCGGACGCGATTAACCGCCTTCGTGAGCTGTATAAGGCGAAAGAGTTTTCCAAGCTCAGGGCGTCTGCAAACTTGCTTGGCCTTCTCTTGCCCGGCACAGACCCGTGGTTCCGTCCTAAAGTAGATGATCTCGTGAGAGGCAAAGTCGAGAGTGTTTTTGCTCTTCGACAGCGTGTTAGGGCGGAGAAGGACTATGTGACCTCTGACTTTCTTCGTGCGGTTCTAGAAGTCGCTGGGGTTACTGTGGCTGACGGAAAAAATCCAACCTGGATTGCAAGCTTTGCTGGGCAGGAGCGCGGCTGGAAAAAATTGGCTGAGTTGAGTGAGGACGAAAGCGAGCGGTTCGTGAACTTCGACAGCTTAGCATCAATTGCGCGATCCCGTCACGTTTGGCTTTCTTCCGAGATTGATAGCAATAACAATCTGACGGATGGCCATGTCGTGATTGTCGACGAGGTGCCTGAGACCATTGATGTCGACTTGCTTTACGAATTGGTTCGAGTCGCGGGGTATGATGTATGACCCCCGAACGCCTTTACCTTTTCGACACCACCCTGCGCGATGGCCAGCAGACGCAGGGCGTGCAGTTCTCGGCCGCAGAGAAGGCCCAGATCGCCCAGGCGCTTGACCGGCTTGGCGTGGATTACATCGAAGGGGGCTGGCCCGGCGCCAACCCGACCGACAGCGATTTCTTCGCCACGGCCCCGCAGACCCGCGCGCGGATGACCGCCTTCGGCATGACCAAGCGCGTGGGCCGGTCTGCCGCCAATGACGATGTGCTGGCCGCCGTGCTGAACGCCGGCACCGGCACGGTCTGTCTGGTGGGCAAGACCCATACCTTCCACGTCGCCACCGCTCTTGGCGTGACTCTGGACGAGAACCGCGAGGCCATTGCCGAAACCTTCCGCCATCTGCGCGCCCTGGGCCGCGAGGCGCTGTTCGATGCCGAGCATTTCTTCGATGGCTACAAGGCCGACCCGGCCTATGCGCTGTCCTGCCTGCGCGCCGCGCTGGACGAGGGTGCCCGCTGGGTCGTGTTGTGCGATACCAATGGCGGCACGCTGCCGGCGGATGTGGGCCGCATCGTGGCCGAGGTGATTGCCGCCGGCATCCCCGGCGACCGCCTTGGCATCCATTGCCATGACGATACCGGCAATGCGGTGGCCAATTCTCTGGCCGCCGTCAATGCGGGGTGCCGCCAGATCCAGGGCACGCTGAACGGCCTTGGCGAACGCTGCGGCAACGCGAACCTGACCAGCCTGATCCCGACGCTGCTTCTGAAGGAACCCTATGCCAGCCGCTTTCAGACCGGCGTCACGCCCGAGGCGCTGAAAGGGCTGCTCAAGACCAGCCGGATGCTGGACGACATCCTGAACCGGGTGCCGCTGCGCAGCGCGCCCTATATCGGCGCCAGCGCCTTTGCCCACAAGGCCGGGCTCCATGCCAGCGCCATCCTGAAAGACCCCACCACCTATGAACACATCGACCCGGCGACGGTGGGCAATGCCCGCGTCATTCCGATGTCGAACCAGGCCGGCCAGTCGAACCTGCGCGCCCGCCTTGCCAGCGCCGGGATCGAGGTTGATCCGAAGGATCCGCGTCTGGCCCGCATCCTTGAGGTGGTGAAGGAGCATGAGGATCAGGGTTATGCCTATGACGGGGCGCAGGCCAGTTTCGAACTGGTCGCCCGCCGCGAACTGGGCCTGTGCCCGGCGTTCTTTGAGGTCAAGCGCTACCGCGTCACGGTCGAGCGGCGGAAGAACAAGTATGACCGGATGATCTCGCTCTCCGAAGCGGTGGTGGTGGTCAAGATCGGTGGCCGCAAGGCGATGTCGGTCAGCGACAGCATGGATGGCACGGGGCAGGACCGGGGGCCTGTCAACGCGCTGGCCAAGGCGCTGGCCAAGGATCTGGGGCCCTATCAGGCCTGTATCGACGACATGAAGCTGGTCGACTTCAAGGTGCGCATCACGCAAGGCGGGACCGAGGCGGTGACGCGGGTCATCATCGACAGCGAGGACGGGCAGGGGCGGCGCTGGTCCACGGTCGGCGTCAGCCCGAACATCGTGGACGCCAGCTTCGAGGCGCTGCTGGATGCGATCCAGTGGAAGCTGATCCGCGACATCGGCCAGCCGGTCGAGGCCGTGGCGCCATGAGCCTTGAGGCCTGCGCCCGGCTGGTGGAACGCGGCGATCCAGACCGCTTTCTGACCGTGCGCGCGGCGCCGCTCTGGGCGCGCGAACAGCTTTTGCCGCTTTATGCCTTCAATCTGGAGGTGGCGCGCGCGCCCTGGGTCACGCAGGAGCCGCTGATCGCCGAGATGCGGCTGCAGTTCTGGCGTGATGTGGTGACCGAGGACAGCCCCCGCGCGCATGAGGTGGCCGGACCCTTGCAGGCGCTGATCCGCGATGCGGGCCTGCCGGTTGCGGTGCTGGACCGGCTGGTTGCGGCGCGGCGCTGGGATGTCTGGCGCGAGCCGTTCGAGGATCGCGCCGCCTTTGACGGCTATATTCAGGAAACCGCCGGCGGGCTGATGTGGCTGGCCGCGCGCGCGCTGGGGGCGCCGGACGGGGCCGAGGCCGCCGTGCGGGCCTATGGCTGGGCGGCGGGTCTGGCGAATTTCCTGCGCGCGGTGCCCGAGTTGGAGGCGCGGGGGCGGCATCCGCTGCCCGAAGGCGTTGCCGTGGCCGATCTGGCGCAAGCGGGGCTGGACCGGCTGGCGCAGGCGCGGGCGGCGCGGGCCACGGTTCCCCGCGGTCTGGCCCCGGCGCTGCTGGCGGGGTGGCAGGCGGGCGGCCTGCTGGCACTGGCGGCGCGCGATCCGGCCGCGGTGACCGAGGGGCGGTTGCATCTGCCCGAATTCCGCCGCCGCGGCGGGCTGCTATGGCAGGCCCTGACCGGGCGCTGGTAACGACCGCGGTCAGCGGCTGCGGAATTCCTGCGGCCGCATCCACAGCCAGATCAGCGCGGCCCCGGCGGCGATCAGGAAGGGCAGCATGGCCATGTTGACCAGTTGCCAGCCCGCCTCGACCGAGCCGCCCGAACAGTTCATCAGCCCGCCGGACGAGAAGCTGGCCAGCGTCACGCCGCCAAACACGATCAGGTCGTTCAGGCCTTGCAGGCGGCCGCGTTCCTCGGGGCGCTGCGCGCCGGCCAGCATCGTGGTGGCGCCGATGAAGCCGAAGTTCCAGCCAAGGCCCAGCAGGATGAGCGCGGCATAGAAATTCTCAAGCTGCACGCCCGACATCGCCACCGCACCGGACCCGGCCAGGATCATCAGCCCAAGCGCGATGATCCGTTCGACCCCGAAACGGGCAATCAGATGGCCGGTGAAGAAACTGGGCAGATACATCGCCAGTACATGCGCCTGCACGATATTCGCCGCATCGTCGTTGTGATAGCCGCAGCCAACCACCGCCAGCGGGGACGAGGTCATGACCAGGTTCATCAGCGCGTAAGAGACGGTGGCGCAGATCATCGCCACGGCGATGGCGGGGGTTCGGATCAGCTCGCCCCGGCTGCGGCCCAGCGGGGCGCCCTGCACGGGGACCGGCGGGCGCGGGATGCGTAGCAGGGCAAACAGGCCGACACCGACCACGTTCAGCACCACCACCAGCGCATAGGTGTAAAGGAACGAGACGACGTGCATGTCGTCGGTCAGTTTCACCAGTTCGGGGCCGAAGACCGCCGACAGAAGGCCGCCCGCCATGACCCAGCTAATCGCCTTGGGTCGGAACTCGGCCGAGGCGGTGTCGGCGGCGGCGAAGCGGAAGAACCCTTGCGCGCTCATGTAGATGCCGGTGAAAAGAGCGCCAAGGCAAAACAGCGGGAAGCTGGCGATATACAGCGCCCAGGCCCCCAGCGCCCCGCCGATGGCGCCGCCCGCCGCGCCAAGCGCGAAGCCGGCCGCGCGGCCATGGCGCTGCATGAAGGCCGAGATCGGCGTGGCGGTCAGCATGGAGCCGATCACCGCCATCGAGATCGGCAGCGTGGCCCAGCAGGCATTCGGCGCCAGCGACTGGCCGGCAAGGCCCGCCACGGTGAAGATCATCGGCAGTTGCGCGCCCAGAATCGCCTGGGCGGCGACCAGAACGGCGACGTTGCGTTTGGCAATGCGGTCTGACATGGGCATCAGGCGTAGGGGGTTCGGGCAGGGCCTGCAAGGGGGGCATATGGTCGGACGGATCATCGAGGGGCCGCAGGACGTGGCCGAAGGCGCGGCCTGGCTGGCGGCGCGCGAGCCGCGCTTTGCCGCCGCGCTGGCCGAGGTGGGGCCGCTGCCGCTGCGCCGCCATGCCGGCGGCTTTGCCGCGCTGATGGATGCGATCATCGGGCAGCAGGTCTCGGTCGCCTCGGCGGCGGCGATCCGGGGGCGGATGGCGGCGGCGGGGTTTCTGGATGCGGCCACGGTGGCCGCGACGGAGGAGACGGCGCTGCGGGCGGCTGGCTTGAGCCGGCAGAAGGCGCGCTACGCGCTGGCGCTGGCGCAGGCCGGCATCGACTATGACGCGCTGGCGCGGATGCCCGACGAGACGGTGATCGCGACGCTGGTCGCGGTGCCGGGCATCGGGCGCTGGACGGCGGAGATCTATGCCAAGTTCGCCCTTGGCCGCGCCGATGTCTTCGCCGCGGGCGACCTTGCGCTGCAAGAGGGCGCGCGGCTGCTGTTCGACCTGCCCGAACGGCCGGGCGAACGGGCCTTGCGGGCGCTGGCCGAGGACTGGCGGCCCTGGCGGGCGGTTGCGGCCCGCGTGCTCTGGGCCTACTACCGGGTGGCAAAGGGCCGCGAAGGAGTGGGCGGATGAGAGAGCTTGAGTTCGGCCGCAAGGGCGCGGCCCCCGGCACGGCGACATCGCTGGTGGTGTTCCTGCATGGCTATGGGGCCGACGGGGCCGATTTGCTGGGGCTGGCCGACGTGCTGGCGCCGCATCTGCCAGGCACGGCCTTCCTGGCCCCCGACGCGCCCGAGCCCTGTTCGGGCAACCCGTTCGGCCGGCAGTGGTTCCCGATCCCGTGGCTGGACGGCAGCAGCGAGGAAGCGGCGCGCGACGGGTTGCTGCGCGCTGCGCAAGACCTGAACGGCTTTCTTGACGCGCGTCTGGCCGAGGAGGGGCTGACCCCTGCCGCGCTGGCGCTGGTCGGGTTCAGCCAGGGGGCGATGATGTCGCTGCAGGTGGCGCCGCGGCGGGCCGAGGCCATCGCCGGGGTGGTGGCGATCTCGGGCCGGCTGCTGGCGCCTGAGCGTCTGGCGGCCGAGGCGGTGGTGAAGCCGCCCGTGCTGCTGGTGCATGGCGATGAAGATCCGGTGGTTCCCTTCGCCGACATGGGCCGGGCGGGTGACGCGCTGGTCGCGGCGGGGTTCCAGACCTATGGCCATGTCATGAAGGGCACCGGCCACGGCATCGCGCCAGACGGGCTGGGCGTGGCCTTGCAGTTCCTGCGCGAACGGCTGCCGGGCTAGGGGGCGCTGCCCCGTCCTCGCCCCGGGCGGGCGAGGACGCCCCCGGGATATATTCGGACAGATGAAAGCGGGCCGGGGTCGCGGGCCGGGTCAGGCCGAGGCTTGCAGCCAGGCGGCGCAGCCGGTGAGCGCGGCGTAGTCGTCTTCCACCACGGTGACCGAGAAGGCCTGCGTCAGCAGGTCAACCCGGCGCGGTTCGCGGAAGGTTTCGGTCAGGCCGAAGCGGGCGAAATGCGGGGTCATGGCGCGGGCCATGCCGCCGATCAGGTAGATGCCGCCATAGGGCAGGTGGATCAGCGCCAGATCGGCCAGGGTCTGCGCCAGGATGCGGGTGTAAAGCCGGGCGGCATGGGTGGCGACGGCTTCGCCCGCCGCCAGATCGGCCAGCACCTCGGCCGACTTGCGGCTGTCTGACCCGCCGGCCTCGGCCGCGGCAAAGGCGCAAAGATTGCCAAGGCCGCGCCCGGCCAGCACTTCTTCCACGCCGCAATGGGCGATCTCGCCTTCGGCGGCCAGCCGCGCCTCGATGAAGCGCATCAGGCGGAAATCCTCATCGTTGCGGACGGGCATGTTCACATGGCCACATTCCGAGGCCGGAACCACCCGCTGCGCGCCGTGGCCATGCACGGGGGCGGCATTGACCCCGGTGCCCAGCCCCACCACCAGCATCGAGCCGCCCGTGACCTGCGGCCCCTTGATCACCGGGCGCAGGTTTGCGGCGGCGATATGCCCAAGGGCATGTCCTTGCGCCTGAAGATCGTTCAGGATCGCCACCCGGCCCGCGCCGCTGGCCGCGCGCAGCTTGGGCGCATCCATCGTCCAGTCGAGGTTGGTCATGCTGGCAACGCCATCCTGCACCGGGCCGGCGGCGGCCACGCAAAGCCCGGCCACCTGCGCCCCGGTCTGGTCAAGGTAGTCGCGCAGGATCTGCGCGATGTCCTGACCGCGCGCCTTGTAATCGGCGTTCGGGAAGCGGCGGATCGTGTCGGGCAGCACCTGTGTCCCTTGCGCCAGTGCCACGCGGGTATTCGTGCCGCCGATGTCTGCCAGAAGCGCCAGTCCGTCCATCATCGCACCATCCTAACCGTTGCGCGCCAGGGCCCGCGCCAGGGCGAGATACGAGGATTTCGGGGTCCGCTTCAAGCTGTCGAAATCGACATGGACCAGACCGAACCGCTTTTCATAGCCGAGCGACCATTCATAATTGTCCAGCATGGACCAGCAGAAATAGCCCTGCACATTGGCCCCCTGCGCAATGGCCCGCTGCACGGCGGCCAGATGCTGCGACAGGTAGTCGATGCGTTCGGGGTCATCGACCATGCCGTCCACGACCGGCACTTCCGCCGAGGCCATGCCGTTTTCGGTGATGTAGATCGGCAGGCCGCGGGAATATTCGGCCTGCGTGCGCAGCAGGAATTTCTCAAGCCCCTCGGGGTAGATTTCCCAACCCATCTGGGTTTTCGGCAGCGGGCCGTCGATCTCGGCATATTGCGGCCAGGGGCCGGGGGCGGGGGCAAGGTTCTTGCGGGTGTAGTAGTTCAGGCCGCACCAGTCCACCGGGGTGCCGATCAGATCCATGTCGTCCTGCCAGCCGGGGGGCATGTGCGGCTCAAGCCCTTCCAGCGCCAGCGCGGGGTATTCCTTGCGGAAGATCGCGCCCAGGAACCAGCGGTTGTAGATCGCGTCATACCGGGCGGCGGCGGCGGCGGCTTCGGGGCTGTCATCCACCGGATCGGCCCATTCCAGGTTGCAGACCGCGCCAAGGTTGCGGTGGCCAAGGCCGCGCATGACCTCGATCGCGCGGCCATGGGCCAGCAGGACATGGTGCATGGCCCGGGCCGTGGCGCGGATGTCGCGCAGGCCGGGGGCGTGGATGCCCATGAAATGCGACAGCCAGCCGACGCACCAGGGTTCGTTGATCGGGGCGGCGGACCAGACGCGATCCCCGATGCGGCGCATCAGCACCTCGGTATAGTCGGCGAACCAGCCGGCGATGTCGCGGTTGCGCCAGCCGCCAAGGTCGGCCAGCGCCGAGGGCAGTTCCCAGTGATACAGCGTCAGCGCCGGTTTCAACCCGCGTTCGACCATGCCATCGACCAGCCGGTCATAGAAATCAAGGCCCTCGGGGTTGGGGGTGCCCCGGCCTTCGGGCAGCACGCGCGCCCAACTGGCCGAGAAGCGGTAGGCATCCAGATTGGCCCCGGCGATCAGGTCCAGATCCTCGGGCCAGCGGTGGTAATGGTCGCAGGCGCGCGCGCCGGTTTCGGCCCGGACCACATTGCCCGGCGTGTCGGCGAAATCATCCCAATGGGTGCGGCCGGCGCCGCCGAAGGCATGACCTTCAATCTGATAGGCCGAGGTGGCGGTGCCGAAAAGAAAGCCTTCTGGGAACTGGGCACGGGCAGGCAGCATGGTCAGACCTTTACAGTGAAAGCGGGGCCTAGACGGCCAGGGGGGCAGGGCCGGTGGACTGGCCGATCACTAGATCGGCCTCAAGCAGGCGGGTCGGAGGCACCTCTTGCGGGTGGGCGATCAGGCCCAGCAGCATGTCGGCTGCGATCCGCCCCGCCTCTCGCACCGAGGACCGGGTGGCGGTGAAGATCGGCACATCCTCGCCGTTCTTCATGTAGGACAGATCGTCATCATGGATGATGATGCTGATGTCACGTCCCAGCTTCAGGCCATGTTCCTCAAGCGCGCGGCGGATGCCCATGCCAGAGATCATCGACGAGGCCAGGAAGGCGGTCGGCGGTGTTGGGGAGGCCAGCATCCGTTTCGCGGCGCGGTAGCCGGAAACCTCGGTCATCTCGTTGCTGTCCATCAGCGCCGGATCAGGGGGCAGGCCGCGCGCCGTCAGCGCCTCGACATAGCCGCCGCGGCGGCGCATGGCGAAATCCATGAACTCCAGCCCGTTGACCAGCGCGATGCGCCGGTGGCCAAGATCGAGCAGGAAGTCTGTCGCGCGGTGAAAGGCGCGGCGGTTGTTCACATCGACCCAAGGGTAGGGCAGTGTCACGCCCGAGGCGCGGCCATGCACCACGAAGGGCAGCCCGATCTCATGCAGAAGGGCGATGCGGTGGTCTTCCATGCGGGGGCCATGCACGATGACGCCATCGACATTGCCCTTGGAGCGCAGCGCGCGATAGGCCGCGTCTTCTTCGTCATCGGGCACCACGGACAGAACCATGTCATGGTCGTTGCGGGAATAGACCTCTCCCGCGCCGGCGATGAAATCGGCGAAGACGGGGTTCACGATCTCATGCCGGGTGGCCAGCGGAATGACGTGGCCGATGGCCATGGCGCGGCCCGTGGCCAGCCGGATGGCGCGGGCATTGGGGTGATAGTTGTGCCGCTTGGCGGCCGCCTTGACCCGCTGGCGGGTGACCTCGTTCACTTCGGGATAATCGTTGAGCGCACGCGACACCGTGGTGGGCGACAGGCCCAGCTTGGTGGCGAGTTCCTTCAGGTTCATGGCTGATGTGCGCCCAAAACGGTTTCAATCGGATGAACATTATCGCCCCGGTGGCAGGAGTCAAAGCCATTCGCTTGCAGACAATCCAGTTGATGCAGGTCATTGCTGCGGGTGCAAAAGCGCTTTGAATTTGACTCAGAAGGGCGGATCGGCAAGGGTTTCCCACCCAAAGCGGTTTGGCGTCGATTCTGCCGCTTCGGGTGATCGCCCCGCCGCTGCGCGGGGAAACCGGGAGGGTTGCGAATGATGACGAGGCTTTATGTCAGCGCCGCGGTGCTGGCTCTGGGGGCGCAGGGTGCGCTGGCCCAGGATCTGAAATTCCCCATCGGCGAAGGGGCCTTCAACTGGGACAGCTACAAGGCCTTTGACGAGGCAACCAATCTGGAAGGCCAGACGCTGACGATCTTCGGTCCCTGGCGCGGGGAAGATCAGGTTCTTGTCGAAGTCATGCTGGCCTATTTCACCGCCGCCTCGGGGGTGAAGGTCAACTATTCGTCGTCCGAGAATTACGAGCAGCAGATCGTCATCGACGCCCAGGCCGGCAGCCCGCCCGACATCGCGATCCTGCCGCAGCCCGGCCTGATCGCCGATCTGGTCAAGCGCGGCTTCGTCACCCCGCTGGGCGAGGACACGCAGAAATGGCTGGCCGAGAACTATGCCGCCGGGGATAGCTGGGTCGGCCTGGGCAGCTATGCCGGGCCGGACGGAACCAAGGCGCTTTATGCCTTCCCCTACAAGATCGACGTGAAATCGCTGGTCTGGTACAGCCCCGAGAATTTCGAGGATGCGGGCTATGAAGTGCCGCAGACCATGGAAGAGTTGAAGGCGCTGACCGAACAGATCGTGGCCGATGGCGGCACGCCCTGGTGCATTGGTCTGGGCAGCGGCGGGGCGACCGGCTGGCCGGCGACCGACTGGGTGGAAGACCTGATGCTTCGTACCCAGCCGGCCGATGTCTATGACCGCTGGACCACCAATGAACTGGCCTTCAACAGCCCCGAAGTGGTGGGGGCCATCGAAGACTTTGGCTGGTTCGCCAAGAACGATGCCTTTGTCGCCGGGGGCGCCGCAGCGGTGGCCTCGACCGACTTCCGTGACAGCCCCAAGGGCCTGTTTACCTCACCGCCGCAGTGCTATCTGCACCATCAGGCCAGCTTCATTCCGTCGTTCTTCCCGGAAGGCACGGTCGTGGGGCAGGATGCCGATTTCTTCTACTTCCCGGCCTATGCCGGCAAGGATCTGGGCAAGCCGGTGCTGGGCGCGGGCACGCTGGCCTTCATCACCAAGGACACGCCGGCGAGCCGGGCTTTCATCGAATGGCTGAAGACCCCGATCGCGCATGAGGTCTGGATGGCGCAGAAAAGTTTCCTGACGCCGCTGAAGACCGTCAATGCCGATCTCTACGGCGACCCTACCATGAAGAAGATGGGCGACATCCTGCTGAACGCGACCACCTTCCGGTTTGACGGGTCTGACCTGATGCCGGGCTCCGTGGGGGCAGGCAGCTTCTGGACCGGCATGGTCGATTTCGTCGGCGGCAAGTCGGCGCAAGAGGTGGCCGACGCGATCCAGGCAAGCTGGCCCAAGTAAGCGGGCGCCAGACACCGGGGCGGGCCGTCGCGGCCCGTTCCCTTGCAAGACCGGGACAACCGGCACGCGGCCCGGACGCCGTCGAACTGTTTGCCAGTGTGGAGGGGACGCCAGATGAACCCGGCCTTTCAGGCCCTACTTGTCATCGCTGTCGGTGTCGGCGGCTGTGTGGGCTACTTCTATCTTTCGAACCTGTTTCTGGACAAGGTGCTGTTCCCGGCCCGCGGGCCGCAGGCAGGCCGCAACATCAACCGCGCCAATGCCGTGCGGCCCTGGCTGTTCCTGTTTCCCGCACTCGCGCTGCTGTGCCTTTATCTGGCCTATCCGGTCTTCGCGACCTTCTGGCTGTCGCTGCATGGCAAGGACGGCAGCTTTGTCGGGACCGGCAATTACACCGCGATGTTCCAGGAGCCGAAGTTCGGGGAATCGCTGCGCAACAACATGCTGTGGCTGGTGGTGGTGCCTGCGGCGGCAACGGGCTTCGGCCTTCTGGCGGCGCAACTGACCGACCGCATCAAATGGGGCAATATCGCCAAGTCGCTGATCTTCATGCCGATGGCGATTTCCTTCGTCGGCGCTTCCGTGATCTTCAAGCTGGTCTATGACAGCCGCGATGCGGCGGTGGCGCAGATCGGCCTTCTGAACGCGCTGTGGCTGAAGTTCGAGGGCGGGATCTGGTCGGTGCTGTTCCTGCGCGTTCTGCCGGCGGTGCTGGTGGGCGGTCTGCTGCTGGCGGTGCTGTGGGGCGGCTGGCTGCTGCTGCGCCCCGTGCTGGACGCGCGGCGGCAGGAGAAGCCCCTGATCAAGGCCGCGCGCGTTCTGGGCGGGCTTGTCGCGCTTGTGATCGCCTTTGAACTGGGCGTCTGGCTGCTGGGCGTCTTTACCAATGTGCTGCCCTATGGCCGTCCGCAGGCCTGGCTGCAGATTCCGTTCTGGAACAGCTTCTTCCTGATGGCGGTGCTGATCTGGATCCAGACCGGCTTTGCCATGGTGATCCTGTCGGCCGCGCTGCGTGGCGTGCCGGAAGACACGATCGAGGCCGCCATTCTGGACGGGGCCAACCCGTTCCAGATCTTCTTCAAGGTCAAGGTGCCGCAGATCATGGGCACCATCGTCGTGGTCTGGACCACCATCACCATCACCGTTCTCAAGGTCTTCGACATCGTGCTGGCCATGACCAACGGCCAGTGGGAGACGCAGGTTCTGGCCAATTACATGTATGACAAGCTGTTCCGTTCGCTGGACTGGGGCATGGGCTCGGCGGCGGCCATGGTGATCATGGCGCTGGTGACGCCGATCCTGATCTGGAACGTGTGGAACGCGCGCAAGGAAATGCGGTAAGGGGGCGGGTCTGATGGACAATATTGCCGGCAAGAAACCCGCCCTTCTCTGGGCCGTCCACATCTCGGTCGTGGCGCTGGTGCTGCTTTGGGTGGTGCCCACCTTCGGGCTTCTGGTGTCTTCGTTCCGCACCGGCGACCAGATCGTCAGCTCGGGCTGGTGGCAGGCGCTGACCACGCAGGAAACCCAGCAGGCCGCCGTCCGCATCGCGGGGACCGAGGCCGAAAAGGACGGGGCCTTCGTGATCGAGGGCAACCTGTTCCCGGCCAAGGGCGTGGAGATCAGCCACTGGGGCACCTCCTCGCGTGAGCCCGAGGCCTTTGCCCCGGGCGAAACCGCGCCGCTGAACGATGGCATGACGCTGACCGTGCAGGCGGACGGGGCCTTCGTGCTGACCTCGCCCGTCACCACCAAGGACATGCGGTTGCCGCGGGTGTTTTCCACCGCCTCAAGCCCGCCGGAATTCACCACCCGGAACTATACCAACGTGATCTCGTCGCCGCTGGCGGGGCAGTCCATCGGGCAGGCTTTCATCAATACGCTGACGGTCTCGATCCCGGCCACGATCATTCCCATTCTGGTGGCCGCCTTCGCCGCCTATGCGCTGGCCTGGATGGAGTTTCCGGGCCGGGCGCTGCTGGTGGCCTTCGTGGTGGGGCTGCTGGTGGTGCCGCTGCAACTGGCGCTGATCCCGCTGTTGCAGTTCCACAATTGGATTGGCATCGGCAAGGGATACCTTGGCATCTGGATGGCCCATACCGGCTTTGGCCTGCCGCTGGCGATCTATCTCTTGCGCAACTACATGGTCGGCCTGCCGCGCGACATCATCGAGAATGCGAAGGTCGATGGCGCCACGGATTTCCAGATCTTCGTCAAGATCATCCTGCCGCTGTCCTTTCCGGCGCTGGCCAGCTTTGCCATCTTCCAGTTCCTCTGGACCTGGAACGACCTTCTGGTCGCGCTTGTCTTCCTGGGCACCGGCAATGACCAGCAGGTGCTGACCGGCAACCTGGTGAACCTGATGGGGTCGCGCGGGGGAGACTGGGAAATTCTGTCGGCCTCGGCCTTCGTGTCCATCGCGGTGCCGCTTGTGGTGTTCTTCTCCATGCAGCGGTTCCTGGTGCGCGGGCTTCTGGCCGGTTCTGTCAAGTAAGAGAGAGAAATGACGTTGAAGAAAGACCCTGACTGGTGGCGCGGCGCGGTGATCTACCAGATCTATCCGCGCAGCTATCAGGATTCGAACGGTGACGGGATCGGTGACCTGAAGGGGATCATCCCCCGGCTGGACCATATCGCCCGGCTTGGCGCCGATGCGATCTGGATCAGCCCGTTCTTCACCAGCCCGATGAAGGACTTCGGCTATGATGTCAGCGATTATTGCGACGTTGACCCGATGTTCGGCACGCTGGCCGATTTCGACGCGCTGGTCGCCCGCGCGCATGAGCTGAACATCCGGGTGATGATCGACCTGGTGCTGTCGCATACCAGTGACCAGCACCCGTGGTTCAGGGAAAGCCGCCAGTCGCGCGACAACGCCAAGGCTGACTGGTATGTCTGGGCCGAGCCGAAGCCGGACGGAACGCCGCCGACCAACTGGCTGTCCATCTTCGGCGGCAGCGCCTGGCAATGGGATGCCCGGCGCGAGCAGTATTATCTGCACAACTTCCTGACCAGCCAGCCCGACCTGAACTTCCACACCCCCAAGGTTCAGCAGGCCTTGCTGGACGCCACCCGGTTCTGGCTGGAGCGGGGCGTGGACGGCTTCCGGCTGGATACGATCAATTTCTACTTCCACGACAAGAACTTGCGCGACAATCCTCCGCTTCCGCCGCAGGAACGCAACGACCGAACGGCGCCCAAGGTGAACCCCTACAATCACCAGATGCACCTGTTTGACAAAAGTCGGCCGGAAAACCTTGAATTCCTGCGGAAATTCCGCGCCACGCTGGCGCCCTACGGCGCTGCGGCCGTGGGGGAGGTCGGGGATTCCGAACGCGGGCTGCAGATCATGGCCCAATACACCTCGGGCGGTGACAAGGTGCAGATGTGCTATCCGTTCGAGCTGCTTCAGCCGGCACGGGTCACGGCGGACGATCTGAAATCGACCTTCGACCAGTTGGCTGCCGAGGCGCCCGATGCCTGGCCCTGCTGGAGCTATTCCAACCATGACGTGGTGCGCCACATCACCCGCTGGGGCCTGCCCGACACCGCCGCGCGCAGCTATATCGTGCTGCTGGCCAGCCTGCGCGGCTCGATCTGCCTGTATCAGGGCGAGGAACTGGGTCTGCCCGAGGCCGAGGTGGGGTTCGACGATCTGCAAGACCCTTACGGCATCGAATTCTGGCCTGAATTCAAGGGCCGCGACGGCTGCCGCACGCCGATGGTCTGGGTGTCGGACAATGGCAACGGCGGCTTTTCGACCGCCGAGAAGGGCTGGCTGCCGGTCGATCCCCGGCATCTGGCGCGCGCGGTTGCCGTGCAAGAGGGCGACGCGCAGTCGATGCTGGCCTATTACCGCAGCGTGCTGGCCTTCCGCCGGGCGCATCCGGTGCTGCGCGACGGCGACATGGGGCCGATCACCACCAAGGGCGACGTGGCGCAGTTCCTGCGCCGGGGCCACGAGACGCTGTTCTGTGCCTTCAATCTGGGGGAAGGCGCCGCAAGCGTCCGCTTGCCCGAAGGAACATGGCAGACGGTGGGGGCCGAACTTGGGGCGGTGCCGGTGGAGACGGGGGAAATCCACCTTCCGGGCTGGGGCTTCGTCCTGGCGCGGCAAGTGTGAAAGGGAGGGGTACGAATGGCCGATCTGGTTCTGAAGGACGTCGAGAAAGCCTATGGCGAGGTCAAGGTGTTGAAAGACATCAACCTTGACATCAAGACAGGCGAGCTGATCGTTTTCGTCGGCCCTTCGGGCTGCGGGAAATCCACCCTGCTGCGGATGATTGCCGGGCTGGAGCGGATCACCGGCGGCGATTTCAGCATCGACGGCGTGCGGATGAACGATGTGCCCCCGGCACAGCGCGGCATCGCCATGGTGTTCCAGAGCTATGCCCTTTACCCCCACATGACGGTGCGCGAGAACATGAGCTTTGCCCTGCGCATCGCCAAGAAATCGCAGGCCGAAATCGACCAGGCGGTCGACAAGGCCGCGCGCGTCCTGCAACTGACGCCCTATCTGGACCGTCTGCCCAAGGCCCTGTCGGGCGGGCAGCGCCAGCGGGTCGCCATCGGCCGCAGCATCGTGCGCGACCCCAAGGTCTATCTCTTCGACGAGCCGCTTTCGAACCTGGACGCCGCCCTGCGGGTGGCGACCCGGCTTGAAATCGCCCAGTTGAAAGAGGCGATGCCGAATTCCACCATGGTCTATGTGACGCATGACCAGGTTGAGGCGATGACACTGGCCAGCCGCATCGTGGTGCTGGCGGGGGGCGGCATCGCGCAGGTCGGCACGCCGCTGGAGCTGTATGAACGGCCGCAGAACGAGTTTGTCGCGCAGTTCATCGGCAGCCCGGCCATGAACCTGACCCCGGGAGAGGTGGTCGATACCGGGGCGCAGACCACGGTCCGGCTGGCCAATGGCGGCATTGCCGTTTCGGCCGTGCCGACCCAGGCCGCCGACAAGGGCATGGCGGTGAACGTGGGCGTGCGGCCCGAGGATCTGGTCGAAACCAAGGGCGACCGCCTGTTCGAGGCCGAGGTCGAGTTCACCGAAGCCCTGGGCGAGGTGACGCTGCTGCATCTGAAGCGCACGGGCGACCAGCCGCAGGTCGTGGCCAAGCTGCCGGGCATCCGGTCGGAACTGCGGCGCACGCAGGTGCGGCTGACCGCCGATCCGAAGAAGGTGCATCTCTTCGCGGGCGGCAAGTCGCTGCTGTACCGCTGAGACGAGTTATCCGGGCCATCCCACAAGGCTGACCAGGCCGAACCACAGCCCGCACAGCACCGCGCCCGACACCAGGCCGACCCAAAGGGTCAGCA
This sequence comes from Fuscovulum blasticum DSM 2131, assembly GCF_003034965.1. GTDB lineage: Bacteria > Pseudomonadota > Alphaproteobacteria > Rhodobacterales > Rhodobacteraceae > Pseudogemmobacter > Pseudogemmobacter blasticus. The sequence goes on from NZ_PZKE01000018.1 coordinate 23,654, forward strand.
AGGGCCGGGTTGGGAAAGGGGGCGGGGTCTGGCCATGCCGCATGAAAGCATGGACAGGTTTCCGCGGCGCTAACATTGCAACGCTGTGGCCTGCCCGACAGGTTTGCGCGGTGGCCCGCCGCAGACGGATGCCAGTGCTGGATAATCCCGCGAATTCCTGCGAAACCTCGGGCCATGCCGCCGAAGGAGTGTTCTTGAATGGTCCGCGATCCCGCAGGTTTCAAGCCAAGGATGTATCCGCCGCCCGAGTTTCCGCCGCGCAAGGTGCCGGCCTTTGCCAATACGCCGCCCGCGATCTTTCCGGCTCTGCTGGGGTTGCTGGGGCTGGTGCTGGCGCTGCGGGTCGGGCTGGCGCATCTGGGGCTGCCGCCGGGGATCGGGGACCTGGCGGCCGGTCTGGTGGTGCCGCTTTGGGCCGTGGGCGTGGTGGCCTATGGCGCCAAGCTGGCCCGGCGGCCGGGCGTCATCTTCGAGGATCTCAAGGTGATGCCGTCACGGGCAGGCCTGTCGGCGGCGACCATGGGCGGCATGGCGGCGGCGGCGCTGATCGCGCCCTATGCCCCGCGCCTTGCGCTGGCGCTGCTGGTCGTGGCGCTGGCGCTGCACGCGGTTCTGGCGCTGCTGGTCGCGCGCGTTCTGTCGGGGTTGCCGCCCGAGGGGCGTGAGGTCAACCCGACCTGGCATCTGACTTTTGTCGGTTTCATCGTCGGTGGCGTGGCGGCGGCCTTGCTGGATCAGCCGGGCATGGCGCGCGGGCTGCTGTGGGGGACAGTGTTTGTGGCGGCGGTGATCTGGGGGCTGAGCGGGGTGCAGGCGCTGAAGCGGGTGCCGCCCGCCGCGCTGCGTCCCTTGCTGGTCATTCACCTTGCGCCGGCCAGCCTGTTCACCTCGGTTGCCCTGCTGACGGGCCACATGACGCTGGCGGTGATCTTCGCCGTCATCGCCATCGGCATCTTCCTTGTGCTGGCTGCGTCGTTCCGCTGGATCACGGAAACCGGGTTCTCGCCGCTCTGGGGGGCGATGACCTTTCCGCTGGCGGCCTTTGCCACGGCGCTGATCCGGCTGGGCGGCGTCTGGGCCTGGGCCGGGCTGGCCCTGCTGGGGCTGGCACTGGTGGCGATTCCGCTGATCACCTGGAATGTGCTGAAACTGTGGCCCGGCGGCCGGCTGGCGGCCAGGACCAACGCGGCCGAGGCCTGAGCCGGCGTCAGCCGCCGATCAGCCCGACCCAGGCGCGCGCGATGGCCAGACCGTGATCGTCCGCCGCCCGGCCACGGGTTTTGGCCAGCACAGGGTGTGCGGCGTGCCAGCCCGGGTGCTGGCCTTCGACCAGATCGGGAAATTCGCGGGTCCAGTCGGCCACCACGGCGCGGCTGGCTTCGAAATGGAACTGCATCCCATAGGTGGCGCGGCCGATGCGGAAGCACTGGTTCGGCGCGGCGGCAGAGCCTGCCAGATGCACCGCGCCCGCCGGCAGGCTGAACGTGTCGGAATGCCACTGGAAGATCGGAAAGCTGCGGGGCAGGGTGCCCAGCACCGGGTCTGACCGGCCGGTGTCGGTCAGGGCCACGTCGCACCAGCCGAATTCGGGGGCGGCGCCCAGAATGTTCTGCGCGCCCATGGCCCGGGCCAGAACCTGACTGCCAAGGCAGATGCCCAGCACCGGGCGATCCGCCGCCGTAAAGGCCGCCATCAGTCGCGCCAATGCGGGCAGATAGGGGTGGGTGTGGTCATCCAGCGCGGATTGTTCGCCGCCGAATACCACCAGCGCATCGGCATCGGGGGCTTCGGGCAGGGGCTGGCCCGACCACGGTTTGTAAAGGTCGATCTTCGCCGCCTGTTCATGCAGCGCCACCCCGACCTGACCGTGATGGGTGATCCTGGTATTTTCGACAATGGCAACGCGCATCCGGCTTTTCCTTTGGCAGCCCGGCACAATCTGCATGGGGCGGCCCGGCTTTCAAGCGCAAGATGCGGGTTTTCGCTTGCGCCCGCGTCAAGCCCGTGAAACAGGGAACCGCCAAACGAATATCCCCAAGGAGACCCCGATGGAGATTCGAGAGGCCCTCACTTTCGATGATGTTCTGCTGGTTCCGGCCGCCTCTTCCGTGCTGCCGGCGGATGCCGATACGTCGACCTTTGTCACCAGATCCATCCGAATGAACATCCCGCTGCTGTCCAGCGCGATGGACACCGTGACCGAGGGGCGCATGGCGATTGCCATGGCCCAGGCCGGCGGTATCGGGGTGATCCACCGCAATCTGGACACCGAAACGCAGGCGCGCGAGGTGCGGCGGGTCAAGCGGTTCGAATCCGGCGTGGTCTATGCGCCGATCACGCTGCGCCCCGACCAGACGCTGGCCGACGCGAAGGAACTGATGGAGCGCTACAACATCACCGGCTTCCCGGTGGTGGATGCCGAGGGCCGCGTTCTGGGCATCGTCACCAACCGCGACATGCGCTTTGCCAGCGATGACAGGACGCCGGTCAGCGTGATGATGACCAGCGAAAACCTTGCCCTGCTGCGCGAACCCGTGGACCGGACGCAGGCGATCAGCCTGATGAAGGCGCGGCGGATCGAGAAGCTGCTGGTGACAGATGGCGCGGGCAAGCTGACCGGCCTGCTGACGCTGAAGGACACCGAGAAATCCGTTCTCAACCCCCATGCCTGCAAGGACGAGATGGGCCGCCTGCGCGTCGCCGCCGCCTCGACCGTGGGCGATGCGGGCTATGAGCGCAGCCAGGCGCTGATCGAGGCCGGGGTGGACATGGTGGTGATCGACACCGCGCATGGCCATTCGGAAGGCGTGGCGCGGGCGGTGGAGCGCATCAAGAAACTGTCGAACACCGTGCAGGTGGTGGCCGGCAACGTCGCCACCGGCGAGGCGACCCGTGCGCTGATCGGCGCCGGGGCGGATGCGGTCAAGGTCGGCATCGGGCCGGGGTCGATCTGCACCACCCGGATCGTGGCGGGCGTGGGCGTGCCGCAACTTACCGCGATCATGGATGCTTCGCGGGCTGCGGGGGATATTCCGGTCATCGCGGATGGCGGCATCAAGTATTCCGGCGATTTCGCCAAGGCCATTGCCGCCGGGGCCTCTTGTGCCATGGTCGGCAGCGCGATTGCCGGCACCGATGAATCGCCCGGCGAGGTGATCCTGTGGCAGGGCCGCAGCTTCAAGGCCTATCGCGGCATGGGGTCGATCGGGGCTATGGCGCGGGGCAGCGCGGACCGTTACTTCCAGAAGGAAGCCAGCAGCGACAAGCTGGTGCCCGAAGGGATCGAGGGGCAGGTGCCCTACAAGGGCAGCGTGACGGCGGTGCTGCACCAGATGGTCGGCGGCCTGCGCGCCGCCATGGGCTATACCGGCTGCCGCGACATTGCCGAGATGCGGACGAACTGCCAGTTCGTGCGGATCACCGGGGCCGGGCTGAAGGAAAGCCATGTCCATGACGTGCAGATCACCCGCGAAAGCCCGAACTACCGCGTCGGCTGACCTGAGCCTGCACCAAGGGCCGGTTCGCCTGAGAAATCAGGCGGATGCGGGTGTCAGAAGGGCAATGAGGATGGGCGGAATGACCCTTGCAACCGGCACTGGCCGGGCCGGGCGGCGCTGATGCAGCCGGCGGCCCGCGCGGCTGCGGCCATGGCGGTGCTTGACCGCGTACTGGCCGGCGAACCTGCCGAAAAGGCGCTGACCGCCTGGGGGCGCGGGGCCCGCTATGCCGGGTCGGGAGACCGCAACGCGGTGCGCGATCTGGTGTTCGAGGCGCTGCGCTGCCGCCGGTCCTTCGCCGCGCTTGGCGGCGGTCTGACCGGGCGCGGCCTGATTCTGGGCGCGATGCGTTCCATGGGTCAGGACATGCAGCAATGGTATGGCGAAGGTGCATACGCGCCCGCACCCCCCGCCGCCGATGAGGCGGGCCGTGTGCCCGAGGGCGATGAGGCGCTGGATGTGCCCGACTGGCTGGCGCCTGCGCTGCGGCGCGCGCTTGGCGACGACTATGCCCCGGTGATGCAGGCGATGCGTCAACGCGCGCCGGTGGTGCTGCGGGTCAACGCGGGCCGCAGCACGCGCGACGCTGCCCGGTCGCGTCTGCTGGCCGAAGGCATTGCCACCCGCCCGCATCCGCTGGCCGCCTTCGCGCTGGAGGTGACGGAAGGCGTGCGCAAGGTGCAGTCCTCGGCGGCCTATGCCGAGGGGGTGGTCGAATTGCAGGACGCCTCGTCCCAGGCGGTGGTCGAGGCGCTGCCGCTGGCCGACGGGATGCGCGTGCTGGACCATTGCGCCGGTGGCGGCGGCAAGACGCTGGCCATGGCGGCGCGGGCGCGGCTGCGGCTTTGGGCGCATGACGCCACCCCCCGCCGCATGGCCGACCTGCCGCCGCGCGCGGCCCGCGCCGGCGTTGCTGTCACGCTGACCGAGCGGCCCGAAGCGACCGCGCCCTATGATCTGGTGCTGGCCGATGCGCCCTGTTCCGGCAGCGGAAGCTGGCGCCGCGACCCCGAGGGGAAATGGGCGCTGACGCCGGAGCGGCTGGCGGAGCTGGTCGCCTTGCAGGGGCAGATTCTGGACCGCTGCGCCGCGATGGTGGCCCCCGCCGGCACGCTTGCCTATGCGACCTGTTCCTTCCTGTGCGACGAGAACGAGGATCAGGTCACGGCCTTCCTTGCCCGCAATGCCGGCTGGACCTGCACCGGGCAACACCGCTTTTCACCGTTGCAGGGCGGTGACGGTTTCTTTCTGGCGCTGCTGGCGCGGGCCTGAACCCCCAATTACAACTTGAGGTTGCATTTCGGCTGCGGTTAAGTCGCGGTTAACGGTTGTGCGCTTAGGGAAGGGGTGGGGATTTCCGCAGCGGAGGGCCACTTGCTCAGGCCGGACAGCGACATCAGGGCCGCCTTGGTTACGCCGCAGGGGTTGCAGCGGGGTTTGCCCTTGCTGGTTGCGCTGGCCGCGCTGTGCCTGGCGCTGGCGGCTGCGGCCCCGACCGGGCCGGTCCGGCTGGGGCTGACGACCGGCGGGCTGGCGGTTCTGCTGGTTGCGGCGGGCCTTGGCGGGGTGATGCGACGGGGCCGGCGGGCCGCCGGGCGGCTGGCCGGGCAGTTGACGATGCTGGTTGGCGGCGATGCCGCGCCCTGTTTCTCGACCGATGATCTGGGCCAGATCCTGTTCCGCAATGCGGCCGCCATCGCCCGCTTTGGCGAAAACACCGCGCCCACGCTGGTGGGCGTGCTGCATGAACAGTTCGCCTCGCCCTCGGCCGTGCTGTTCCGCCTGCAGACCCGCGCCGCCAACACCGGCGCGGCGCGGGAAGATGTGGTGACCCGGCGCGGCCATCTGCGGCTGTCGGTGCACAGGCTGGGCGAGGGCCGCTTCCTTTGGCGGCTTGAGGAATTCCAGGACCGCACCCCCGCCGGCCGCGGGGCCGAGGGGTTGAGCCTGCCGATGGTGGTGGCCAATCGCAACGGCGTGGTGCTGTTCTCGAACGAGGCGATGCGGCGGCTGCTGGGCGAACGCCCCAAGCGGCTGGACCGCATCTTCCTGCACTCCCGGTTCCAGACCGGGGAAGAGGTGACGGTTCACACCCCCGACGGCCAGATCCGCGCCATCGTGGCCGAGGTTGAGGGGGTGGGCGACCGGCGCGAGATCTTTCTGGTGCCCGCGCCGGCGCGAACGGCTGAAACCGTCAGCGCCGATTTCGAGTCGGTGCCGGTGGCGCTGATGACCTTTGGCCCGGACGGGGCGTTGCGCACCGCCAACCGCGCCGCGCGCGATCTGCTGGGCGGCGGCCCGCTGACCGGCCTGTCCTTCCACGACCTGTTCGAAGACCTGGGCCGCCCGGTGAACGACTGGTTGCTGGACGTGATCGCGGAACGCCTGCCCGCGGGGGCCGAGGTGCTGCGCCTGCGCCGCGCCGGGGACGAGGCCTTTGCCCAGGTGCAGTTGCGCCGCATCGTTGAACAGGGCCGCAGCGGGGCGCTGGCGATCCTGTCGGATGCCACCGCGCTGAAGAAGCTGGAGGCGCAGTTCAATCAAAGCCAGAAGATGCAGGCGGTTGGCCAGCTTGCGGGCGGGATCGCGCATGATTTCAACAATCTGCTGACGGCGATTTCGGGCCATTGCGACCTGTTGCTGTTGCGGCATGACCGCGAGGACGGCGATTTCGCCGACCTTGAACAGATTCGGCAGAACGCCAACCGCGCCGCGGCGCTGGTCAGCCAGTTGCTGGCCTTTTCCCGCAAGCAGACGCTGAAACCCGAACGGCTGGACCTGCAGGATCTGCTGGCCGACCTGACCCATCTGCTGAAGCGGTTGCTGGGCGAAAAGATCCTGCTGCGGTTTTCGCATGATCCGCTGCTGGGGCCGATCCGCGCCGACCGGCGACGGCTGGAACAGGTGCTGATGAACCTGGTGGTCAACGCCCGCGATGCCATGCCCGATGGCGGCACGATCCGCATCGAAACCGAGGCGCTGGCGCTGACCGAACCCTTGCTGCGCGACAAGGCCACGGTGCCGGCGGGCGAGTATTCGGTGATCCGGGTCAGCGATACTGGCTGCGGCATCGCGCCCGACAAGATCGACAAGATCTTTGAACCCTTCTTCACCACCAAGCGGGTGGGCGAGGGGACGGGGCTTGGCCTGTCCACCGTCTATGGCATCGTCAAGCAATCGGGCGGCTATGTCTTCGTGCAGTCCGAACCCGGACAGGGCACGCGGTTTGATCTGCTGTTCCCGGTGCATGATCTGGCCGAGGGCGATCATGGCGCCGTGCCCGCGCCCCCCGCCGAAACCGCCCCGCGCCTGACGCTGCGCAAGGATGCCGGGGTGGTTCTGCTGGTTGAGGATGAGGCGCCGGTGCGCGCCTTCGCCAGCCGGGCCCTGCGGCTGCGCGGCTATACCGTGCTGGAGGCGGAAAACGCCGAGGATGCGCTGAAAACGCTGGAAGACCCCGCGGTCGAGGTGGATGTCTTCGTCACCGATGTGGTGATGCCGGGGCTGGACGGGCCGACCTGGGTGAAGCGCGCGCTGGAGGACCGGCCGGGGGTGAAGGTGGTCTTCGTGTCAGGCTATGCCGAGGATTGCCTGAGTGAAGATCAGGCCCGCATCCCGAATTCGGTCTTCCTGCCAAAGCCGTTTTCCCTGACCGACCTGACCACCACGGTGCAGAACCAGATCGCCTGACCGGGCGGCGGCCCGGTGGAAACGGAAGTCAGGGCGTCAGGCTGGCGTAAAGCGCGAAGTCATCGGCCGCCACCTCATGCAGCAGGGCCTCGGTCTCGGGCGAAAGCTCTGTCGCGCGGGAGGGCGAGACGTTCAGCCGCGGCAGGATGATTTCGCATCCCAGCCGGTCTTCAAGAAAATGCACGAAACTGTCGATGTCTTCATAGCGGAACAGTCGGCTGACCCCTTCGCCCTGACGCGGTTTCAGGAACCGCGCCTGCGAGCCGACATCGGCAAAGGCGGGGCGCGGGGTGCTGCACCAGCCGCGCACGAAGTCATCGAAACTCATCCCGGCGGTGCTTTTCGCCGGATCGGTCTGGTCGGGCCGGCTGCGGAAGCGATACCAGGACGACAGCCAGTCCCGCGGTTCGCGCATCATGGCGACGACGGTCCAGTCGGCCTTGGAGGCGGCTTCCAGATAGGGGCCGAAGAACCGGCGGAAGCGGTGCACGGTGGTGTGTTTCAGCACGGGCGGCCGCTGGATCGACACCGAGGCCAGCGATTCGAGCGCGGAGGCAATGGCCGTGGACCCGGTTTTCGGCGTGGCCAGAAAGACCAGCCGCTGTTCCCAGAATACCAGCATTCCAACCCCTTTTTTCTTCCCATGGGCGCCCCGGACCCCGGTTTGCGTGCGCGGCGTAAACTATCCTTTAACGAAAACGGGCAAAAGCTGGATTCGCGAGAATTTGGTTGAAATGTTCCTGTTTTGATCCCATAAGAACGGGAACACTTTGGGAACATGTGTCGGGATTGCCGCCCCGGGGTGGCTATGGAATAAGGGAGACAAGAATGTCGGCGGCCAATCTATTCGACCTTGGGAGCAAACGGGACATGGACAAGCAGAAGGCGCTGGAAAGCGCGCTGCAACAGATCGAACGGCAGTTCGGCAAGGGCTCGATCATGCGCCTTGGCACCAACAGCCCGGCGATGGACATCGAAGCCACCTCGACCGGCAGCCTGGGCCTGGACATCGCCCTGGGGATCGGCGGCCTGCCGAAAGGCCGGATCGTGGAAATCTACGGCCCGGAAAGCAGCGGCAAGACCACGCTGACCCTGCATGTGGTGGCCGAGGAACAGAAGAAGGGCGGCGTCTGCGCCTTTGTCGATGCCGAACACGCGCTGGACCCGCAATATGCCAAGAAGCTGGGCGTCAATCTGGATGAGTTGCTGATCAGCCAGCCCGACACCGGCGAACAGGCGCTGGAGATCGTGGATACGCTGGTGCGCAGCGGCGCGGTCAGCCTGATCGTGGTCGACTCGGTCGCCGCGCTGACGCCCAAGGCGGAACTGGAAGGCGACATGGGTGACGCCACGGTGGGCGCCCAGGCCCGGCTGATGAGCCAGGCGATGCGCAAGCTGACCGCCAGCATCGGCCGCACCAACTGCATGGTGATCTTCATCAACCAGATCCGCATGAAGATTGGCGTGATGTTCGGCAGCCCCGAAACCACCACCGGCGGCAATGCGCTGAAGTTCTACGCCAGCGTGCGGCTGGATATCCGCCGCATCGGCGCCATCAAGGACCGTGAAGAGGTGGTCGGCAACACCACCCGCGTCAAGGTGGTGAAGAACAAGGTGGCGCCGCCCTTCAAGCAGGTGGAATTCGACATCATGTATGGCGAAGGCATCTCGAAGATGGGCGAGCTGGTCGACATCGGCGTCAAGGCCGGGGTCGTGGAAAAGTCGGGCGCCTGGTATTCCTTCAAGGATGAGCGCATCGGTCAGGGCCGCGAGAATGCCAAGACCTTCCTGCGGGCCAACCCCGCCATGGCGGCCGAGATCGAGGACAAGATCCGCGCCGCGAACGGGCTGGATTTCACCCTTGTCGACGGCCCCGAGGACGGGGATGCCGTCGAGGCGTGACCGGCCGCAGGGCGACCAGAGGTCAGGGGCCGGAGGGGCAACCTTCCGGCCCTTTTTCATGGTGCGGCCGGTCGTGGCCCGGCGCATCCCCCGTGGACAGGGAAGCCTGCCGCCGCTACATGGGGGCCAATGCAGGAAACACCCTGAAAGGCCCGGCCCATGGCGTCGCTGAACGACATCCGTTCCACCTATCTCGACTTTTTCGAAAAGAACGGCCACCGGGTCGTGGACAGCTCTCCGCTGGTGCCGCGGAACGACCCGACGCTGATGTTCACCAACAGCGGCATGGTGCAGTTCAAGAACCTGTTCACCGGGACCGAGCACCGCGATTACAAGCGCGCCACCACCGCGCAGAAATGCGTGCGGGCCGGCGGCAAGCACAATGACCTGGACAATGTCGGCTATACGGCGCGGCACCATACGTTCTTTGAAATGCTGGGGAACTTTTCCTTTGGCGACTATTTCAAGGAAACCGCCATCCCGCTGGCCTGGGAGCTGCTGACCAAGGGTTTTGGCCTGGACCCCAAGCGCCTGCTGGTCACGGTCTATCACACCGATGACGAGGCGGCGAACCTGTGGAAAAAGGTGGCCGGCCTGTCGGATGACAAGATCATCCGCATCGCCACCAGCGACAATTTCTGGATGATGGGCCCGACCGGCCCCTGCGGCCCCTGCACGGAAATCTTTTACGACCACGGCCCCCATATCTGGGGCGGCCCGCCCGGCAGCGCGGAAGAGGACGGCGACCGTTTCATCGAGATCTGGAACAACGTCTTCATGCAATACGAACAGTTCGAGGACGGCAGCCGCCGCGAACTGGACGCCAAGTCGATCGACACCGGCATGGGGCTGGAGCGGATCGGCGCGCTGTTGCAGGGCAAGCACGACAATTACGACACCGACCTGATGCGCAGCCTGATCGAGGCCAGCGCCAATGCCACCAGCAGCGACCCGGACGGCCCCGGCAAGACCAGCCACAGGGTGATTGCCGACCACCTGCGGTCAACCAGCTTCCTGATTGCCGATGGCGTGATGCCGTCGAACGAAGGGCGCGGCTATGTGCTGCGCCGCATCATGCGCCGCGCGATGCGCCATGCGCATATGCTGGGCGCGCAAGACCCGGTGATGTTCAAGCTGGTGCCGGCGCTGGTGCGCCAGATGGGCGCGGCCTACCCGGAGTTGAGCCGGGCGCAGGCGCTGATCGAGGAAACGCTGAAGCTGGAAGAGACCAAGTTCAAGCAGACGCTGGACCGCGGGCTGCGGCTGTTGGACGATGAACTGTCGCGGCTGCCTGAGGGCGCCGATCTGCCGGGGGGCGCGGCGTTCAAGCTGTATGATACTTACGGTTTCCCGCTGGACCTGACGCAGGATGCGCTGCGCGAACAGGGCCGGGCGGTGGATGTGGCGGGCTTCGATGCCGCCATGGCCGAACAGAAGGCCAAGGCGCGCGCCGCCTGGTCCGGTTCGGGCGAGGCCAAGGATGCCAAGATCTGGTTCGAACTGGCCGAGGACCGCGGCACGACCGAATTCCTGGGCTATGAGACCGAAACCGCCGAAGGCGTGGTGCTGGCGCTGGTGCGCGACGGGGCCGAAATCGGCAGCGCCGCCACGGGCGAGGCGGTGCAGGTCGTGGTCAACCAGACGCCGTTCTATGCCGAATCCGGCGGGCAGGTGGGCGACACCGGCCTGATCCGCACCGACACCGGCATGATCGAGGTGACCGACACGAAGAAGGCGGCTGGGGTGTTCATCCACATCGGCCGCGTGACCGAAGGCAGCGTTGCCAAGGGCCAGCCCGCCAAGCTGGAGGTGGGCCATGGCCGCCGCAGCGCCATTCGGGCCAACCATTCGGCCACCCACCTGCTGCACGAGGCGCTGCGTCGCGCGCTTGGTGACCATGTGGCGCAGAAGGGCAGTCTGAACGCGCCGGACCGTCTGCGCTTCGACTTCTCGCACAGCCATGCGCTGACGGCGGCGGAACAGGCGCAGGTCGAGGCCGAGGTGAACGCCTTTGTCCGGCAGAACGCCCCGGTCGAGACCCGCATCATGACGCCCGACGATGCCCGCGCCATCGGGGCACAGGCGCTGTTCGGCGAAAAATACGGCGACGAGGTGCGCGTCGTGTCGATGGGCCTGCTGGACGGGTCGGGCAAGGGGGCTGAGGGCCGCACCTACAGCCTGGAACTGTGCGGCGGCACGCATGTGGCGCGCACCGGCGACATTGGCGCCTTCGTTCTGCTGGGCGACAGCGCGTCGTCTGCCGGGGTGCGCCGGGTCGAGGCGCTGACGGGTGAGGCCGCGCTGGCGCATCTGCGCGCGCAGGATGCCCGGCTGGCCGAGATTGCCGCCGTGCTGAAGGCGCCGGCGACCGAAGTGGTCGATCGCGTCAAGGCGCTGTTCGACGAACGCCGCGCCCTGCAGAACGAAGTGGCGCAACTGCGCCGCGATCTGGCGATGGGCGGCAGCTCTGGCGGGCCGGAGGCCAAGGAAGTGAACGGAATCAAGCTGATCGCGCAGGTTCTTCAAGGGGTGTCGGGCAAGGATCTGCCCGCGCTGGTGGATGAGATGAAGGCGCGCATCGGCAGCGGTGCGGTGCTTCTGATCGCCGATACCGGCGCGAAACCGGCGGTTGCGGCGGGTGTCACCGCCGATCTGACTGGCCGGCTGTCCGCCGTGACGCTGGTCAAGGCTGCGGCCGAGGCGATGGGGGGCAAGGGTGGCGGGGGCCGCCCTGACATGGCGCAGGCGGGCGGGGCTGACATTGCCCTGGCCGATGCCGCCATTGCTGCCGCCGAAGCCGTGATCGGAGGGTAAGCCGATGCCGACCGCATTCTGGATCGCCCATGTCCATGTGACCGACGCCGAAGCCTATGGCCGCTATGCCAAGGGCGCGACCGAGGCGATTGCCGCGCATGGCGGCGTGTTCCTGGCCCGGGGCGGGCGCTATGTGCAGCTTGAAGGGAACGACCGCAGCCGCAATGTGGTGGCGCGGTTTCCCAGCCTTGAGGCGGCGGTGGAGTGCTACAACTCGCCCGCCTATCAGGCCGCGCTGGAACATGCCAAAGGGGCGGCGGTCCGCGATCTGGTGGTGGTGGAAGCCGCCGATTGACACGAATTATTGCCGAAAGTTTCGCCGTTCGGCGGGAAATCGCGGCAATTTGTGTGCAAGCCCGGAATTCCGTTGCTTAACGGACGGCGCGGACTCTGTTACTGTTCCGTCATGAGGTAAGACCCCGGCACGCGACAAGGCCCGCCAAAGGGCCGCGCCGTCGGGTCCGGGCGGAAGGGTGTTGAACATGTGTCGTTGGGCGGCCTATTCGGGCAAGCCGATCTTTCTGGAAGATATCGTGTCCCGGCCGGGGCACAGCCTGATCCACCAGTCGCATTGCGCCACGCAATGCCACACGGCGATCAACGCCGACGGGTTCGGGGTGGCCTGGTATGGCGAACGGCCCGAGCCCGGCCTTTACCGTGACGTGATGCCGGCCTGGAGCGACCCGAACCTGCGCAGCCTGACCGCGCAGGTGAAATCGGGGCTGTTTCTGGCGCATGTCCGCGCCTCGACCGGATCTGCCACCAGCCGCAACAACTGTCATCCCTTCGTGCATGGCCGCTGGTCGTTCATGCACAACGGGCAGGTGGGCGGTTATGACGCCATCCGCCGCGATTCCGACATGCTGATCCCCGAGGATCTGTATCGCCACCGCAAGGGCGCCACCGACAGCGAGGCGCTGTTCCTGATCGCGGTGGCCGAAGGGCTGGACGATGATCCGCGCGGGGCGCTGGAACGGGCCGCCGCGCGGCTGATCACGCTGGCCCGCGCCAAGGGCGCCGCGCCGCATCTGCGCATGACCGCCGCGCTGTCGGATGGCCAGCAGCTTTATGCCGTGCGCTATGCGACCGACGATCTGGCGCCGTCGCTGTATTACCGCTGGTCAGACAGCCGGGGCGGCATGGCCGTGGTTTCGGAACCGCTGGAAAGCGGCGAAGGCGGCTGGACAGAGGTGCCCGCCGCCTCGTTCTGCACCTTCGACGGGGCCAGCGTGCAGGTCGAGGAGTTCCGCCCCTGCCGGCTGGCCGTCGCCGCCTGAGATCAGGAGCGGTTCATCGGGCAGGTCGAAATCCCGACGATGCTGTAAAGCGGGCAGGTGCCCAGAAGGCCGGTCAGCAGCGGCACGATGCCGATGAGTTTGGCATAGTGCCAGACGCCACTTCCGTTATCGACGAAGAACCAGAGCAGCAGGGCGGCGCCCACTGCGATGCGCAGAATCTTGTCGATGCCGCCGACGTTGTTTTTCAGCATGTTGCGTGTCCTTGTCCGGGTGCCGGGCAAAACCCCGGCCTGCCACAAGGGTAACAGGCGGCGCAGGCCGGGTCTGTGATCAGGTCACACAGTCGCCGCAACGCCGCGCAGGGCCAGGGCATCGGTCAGCCGGACCTGCCCGCGGTCGGTTTCCACCCAGCCCTGACGCTGGAATGCCTCAAGCCGCCGCGAGACCACCTCGCGCGCCGATCCGATGCGGGCGGCCAGTTCCGCCTGCGTGGCCGCCACCACATTGCCCTGCGCCAGTTCCAGAAGTGCTGCCGCCAGCCGCGCCTCGATCCGGCCGAAGGCCACCCGTTCCAGCAGATGCGTCACATCGGCCATGCGGCGGCCGAAGGCGCGCAGCACAAAGCGGCGGAAGCCGGGTTCCTGATCCATCAGCCGTTCGAAGAGCGCCGCCGGGATCATCACCGCGCGGCTGTCCTCGGCCACCAGCGCCTCGCCGCTGTAATTCTCGCCGCCGGTCAGGCCCAGCGTGGTTTGCACGCAGCTTTGGCCGGGGCCGACGGCGTAAAGCAGGATCTCGCGCCCGCTGGCGCCGGTCAGGAACACCTCGACCCGGCCGGACAGCACGATCAGAAAGCCCTGCGGCCGGTCGCCAGGGCGGAACAGCACCGCGCCTTTCGGCAGCGGCATTTCATGCAGATGTGCCAGCTCGCGCTGTGCCGACGCCGACAGCGCCCCGATGTCCGAAACCCAGCTCATGCGCCCAGTGTGGGCAGACGGGCCGCGATGGCAACCGCAAAGCGCCGGCCTGCGCGGAAATGACAGGGGGCGGCCCGCCGGGCCGCCCCCTTGAAAAACGCGGTCGGGACAGGATCAGTCCAGCGCCTTGAAGTTCAGGCTGGCGCCTTCCTTGATGCCGCTGAACCAGCGCGCGGTGACGGTCTTGGTCTTGGTGTAGAACCGGAAGGCATCGGGGCCATACTGGTTCAGGTCGCCGAAGGCCGACCGTTTCCAGCCGCCGAAGCTGAAATAGGACAGCGGCACCGGGATGGGGAAGTTGATCCCGACCATGCCCACGTTGACGCGCGAGGCGAAATCGCGCGCCGTGTCGCCATCGGCGGTGAAGATCGCGGTGCCGTTGCCGTATTCGTTGTCCATCACCAGCTTCAGCGCGTCGTCATAGGTCTTGGCGCGGACCTGGGTCAGCACCGGGCCAAAGATTTCCTGCTTGTAGATCTCCATGTCAGCCGTGACGTTGTCGAACAGCGACGGGCCGACGAAGAAGCCGTTTTCATAGCCTTGCAGCTTGAAGCCGCGGCCATCGACCACCAGTTTCGCGCCCTGGTCCACGCCGCTGTTGATCAGGCCAAGGATGCGGTCTTGCGACGCCTTGGTGATGACCGGGCCGAAATCGACATCCTCGCCCGCGGTATAGGGGCCGACCTTCAGCTTCTCGATCCGCGGCACCAGCCGTTCGATCAGCGCATCGGCGGTCTTTTCGCCCACCGGCACCGCGACCGAGATCGCCATGCAGCGTTCGCCCGCCGCGCCGAAGCCCGCGCCCACCAGCGCATCCGCCGCCTTGTCCAGATCGGCGTCGGGCATGATGATCATGTGGTTCTTGGCACCGCCGAAGCATTGCGCCCGTTTGCCGTTGGTTGCGGCGCGGCCATAGATGTATTGCGCGATCGGGGTCGAGCCGACGAAGCCGATGCCCTGGATGACCGGATGGTCCAGCAGGCCATCGACCACCGCCTTGTCACCGTTGACGACCTGCAGGACGCCATCGGGAAGGCCGGCCTCTTGCAGCAGTTGCGCCAGCAGAAGCGAGGTGGAGGGCACCCGTTCCGACGGTTTCAGGATCATGGCATTGCCGGCCGACAGGGCCGGGGCCATTTTCCACAGCGGGATCATTGCCGGGAAGTTGAAGGGGGTGATGCCCGCGACCACGCCCAGCGGCTGGCGCATGGCGTAGAGGTCGATACCGGGGCCGGCGCTGTCCATGTATTCGCCCTTGAGCATGGCGGGCGCGCCCATGCAGACCTCGACCACCTCAAGCCCGCGCTGCACGTCGCCACGGGCGTCGGGCAGGGTCTTGCCATGTTCGCGGCTGACCAGTTCGGCCAGCTTGTCCATGTTGGCGTTGATCAGCGCGCCGAAGGCCATCATCACCCGGGCGCGGCGCTGCGGGTTGGTGGCGGCCCAGGCCACCTGGGCCTTGGCGGCCTCGGCAATGGCGTGGTTCAGCTCGGCATCCGAGGCGAGGGCCACCTTCGCCTGCACCTCGCCGGTGGCGGGGTTGAACACTTCGGCAAAGCGGCCCGAGGTGCCCTTTACCAGCTTGCCGTTGATCCAGTGACCGATTTCCTGCATCGGAAGCCTCCCATATGTGTCTGCCCTGTTCTACTCTTGCGGAAACGCCAGACAAAGCGGCAATATTCCAAACAGGTTTTGCAATTTCGCAATGGTGGCCGGGATGGACTGGGATGATCTGCGGGTGTTCCTTGCGGTGGCGCGCAGCGAAAGCCTGTCGGGTGCCGGGCGGGGGCTGAAGATCGACCCGGCGACGGTGGGGCGGCGGATTTCACGGCTGGAAGATGCCGTGGGCGCGGCGCTGTTTGCGAAGTCACCGCAGGGCTATGCGCTGACCGAGGCGGGGGCGCGGCTGATTCCCCATGCCGAACGTGCGGAAGGGGCGGCGCTGGCGGCGCGCGAATCCCTGTCCGGCCCGGAAGGGCTGACCGGGCTGATCCGGCTTGGCGCGCCGGACGGCTGCGCGAACTATCTGCTGCCGGGCGTGCTGGCCCGCATCTGCGACGCCAACCCCGGGCTTGAAATCCAGCTTGTCGCGCTGCCGCGCGTCTTCAACCTGTCGAAGCGCGAGGCCGACATGGCCATCGCCGTGTCGCGCCCCGAGGCGGGGCGGCTGACGGTGCAGAAGCTGACCGATTACCACCTGTCGCTGGCCAGCAGCCGCGACTGGCTGGCCGCGCATCCGATCAGCGGCCCGCAAGACCTGCGGGCGCATCCCTTTGTCGGTTATATCCCCGACATGATCTTCGACAAGGAACTGGACTATCTGGCCGAGATCGGCGCCCCGCCGGCGCGGCTGGCGTCGAATTCGGTGTCGGTGCAACTGAACTTCCTGCGGCGGGGGGCGGGAATCGGCGTGGTGCATGACTTTGCCCTGTCCGCCGCGCCGGAACTGGTGCGCGTGCTGCCCGACCATATCCGCCTGACCCGCAGCTTCTGGCTGATCCGCCATGCCGACGACACCCGCGTCGCGCGCCTTGGCCGGTTTGCCGACCTGCTGTTGCGCGAGGCGCGGGCGGAAATGGTGTATCTTGAATCCATCGCTTGACAGGCCGGCCCCGCTGCCCTGACCCTTGACCCGAAGACCACGGGGAAGGGGGGCCACCCATGCTTGTCAGCCAGATACTCAGATCCAAGACGCAGGGCGGGGTGATCACCGTCGCGCCCGGCAGTAGCCTGGCCGAAGCGGCGCAGGTCTTGTCCGAGCGCAAGATCGGGGCGGTCATCGTGTCGGAAGACGGCCGCCACGCCGTTGGCATCCTGTCGGAGCGCGACATCGTGCGCGAACTGGGCAGGCGCGGCGCGGCCTGCCTGAGCGACAAGGTGGATGCGGTGATGACCTCGCGGCTGATCTCTTGCGAAAGCACGGACCGGGCGCGCGACGTGTTGCAGAAGATGACCGATGGCCGCTTCCGCCATATGCCCGTGGTCGAGGGCGGCGTGATGGTCGGGATGATCTCGATCGGGGATGTTGTGAAGGCGCGGCTGGAAGAGCTGCACGCGCAGAAGGATGCGCTGGAGGGCATGATCAAGGGGTTCTGACACGCGCCCTGCTGCAGTGCGGCGGTTTTGGCCTTGCGAAAGCCGCCGCAATCATATTCTCGTGACCGGCGGAAGCAGGGACCAGACGGAGAGCCTTCCATGCGCATCGGCCTTTACCCGGGCACCTTCGATCCGGTCACTCTTGGACATGTCGATATCATCCAGCGCGCGATGGCGCTGGTGGACCGGCTGGTGATCGGGGTGGCGATCAACCGCGACAAGGGCCCGCTGTTCAATCTGGATGAACGGGTTGCCATGGTTCAGGCCGAATGTGCCGAGATCGTGGCGCGCACCGGCGGCGAGATTGTCGTGCATCCGTTCGAGAACCTGCTGATCGACTGCGCCCGCGATGTGGGGGCCGGGATCATCATTCGCGGCCTGCGGGCGGTGGCGGATTTCGAATATGAATTCCAGATGGTCGGCATGAACCGGGCGCTGGACAGCACGGTCGAGACCGTGTTCCTGATGGCCGATGCCCGGCGGCAGGCCATTGCGTCCAAGCTGGTGAAGGAAATCGCCCGGCTGGGCGGCGATGTCTCGCGCTTCGTTCCGCCGGCGGTCCATTCGGCGCTGAAGCGCAAGTTCGCCTGAAAACGAAAAAGGGGGCACCTGGCCCCCGATCATCGCGCCGCGACGAAGTTCGCGGCCTCCGCCTTGATCTTCGCGGTCAGCCGCGGCCGTAAACAGCGGTCCAGGCGATGCGGTCGGCGTCGCCGGGGTAGATGTCCAGATCCAGCGCCACATCCAGCGGCATCCGGGCGATTTCATCGCGGGTCTGGCGGTAGAGCGCCCGCTTGCGCGCGGCGTCCTTCAGGTTTTCAATCATCGTCAACATGGTCATTCCTTTCTGCGGCGTCTGCTTTTTCTTCCGCATGGTCCCTAAATGGGGCAATCGGATAGCGCTAACAAGGGGTCTTGCTGCAGCGCAGCATTGCGTCTGGCGCATAGCCGCGGAATGAAAAAGGGCGCCCGGGGGCGCCCTTCGTTGTCAGCCTGTGACGGCCGTTCAGATCAGCTTGCCCATGGCCACGGCGGTATCGGACATGCGGTTCGAGAAGCCCCATTCGTTGTCATACCACGACAGGACCGAGCAGAGCGTTCCGTCCATCACCTTGGTCTGGTCCATGTGGAAGACCGACGAGTGGGGGTCGTGGTTGAAGTCCATGCTGACGTTCTTGGCGGTGGTATAACCCAGGATGCCCTTCAGCGGGCCGTCGGCGGCGGCCTTGATGGCGGCGTTGATCTCTTCCACGGTGGTGGCACGCTTGGCGATGAACTTCAGGTCCACCACTGACACGTTCGGGGTGGGCACGCGGATCGCGAAACCGTCCAGCTTGCCCTTCAGGTCGGGCAGGACCAGACCCACGGCCTTGGCGGCGCCGGTCGAGGTGGGGATCATGTTCAGCGCCGCGGCGCGGGCGCGATACAGATCCTTGTGCATGGTGTCCAGCGTGGGCTGGTCGCCGGTGTAGCTGTGGATCGTGGTCATCATGCCCTTTTCGATGCCGATGACCTCATTCAGGACCTTGGCAAAGGGCGACAGGCAGTTGGTGGTGCAGCTTGCGTTCGACACGACCAGATCGTCCTTGGTCAGCGTGTCGTGGTTCACGCCGTAGACGATGGTCTTGTCCGCGCCATCGCCGGGGGCCGAGATCAGCACCCGCTTCGAGCCGTTTTCAAGATGCGGCAGGCACTTCTCTTTCGAGGTGAAGATGCCGGTGCATTCCATCACGATGTCCACGTCGCCCCAGGGCAGCTCGGCCGGGTTGCGCAGCGCGGTCACCCGCATCCGACCACGACCGACATCAATCCAGTCATCGCCGGTGGTCACCGTGGCGGGAAACCGGCCATGGACCGAATCAAAGCGCAGAAGGTGCGCGTTGGTCTCGACCGGGCCCAGATCGTTGATCGCGACCACCTCGATGTCGGTGCGGCCCGATTCGATGATTGCGCGCAGCACATTGCGCCCGATGCGGCCGAAACCGTTGATGGCGACCTTCACAGCCATGTCCATTCCTCCTGAAACCAGCGGGCATTTGCCCTGCCACTGCTCAGAACCGCACTTCCGGCCGGATTGCAACCGTCTCTCGCGCCGTTAGCGCCAGAACACCACATGATCCAGCAGGACAAGGAACTTGCGCGCCAGAAACAGCAGGGTGGCGCCGCCGGTCAGCGCCAGATCGGCCAGCCCGAAGGCGACAAGAAGGATCACAAGATACAGCGCCAGTCTTTCCGTCACAAAACACCCCTGCGGCCGTGATCCGCGTTGACGGGGCAACCATAGTCGATGCCGGCAGGGGGGTGAAGGGCGGGGCAGGGTGCGCGCGGGGACCAGGCCGACGCCGCCTTTGCCAAGGGGCCGCGTCTGCGCTATCTCGACCCTACCTTGGACGGAGCGGGTGATGAGCGGACTTCTGGCGCTGTTGGACGATGTGGCGGCCATCGCCAAGGTGGCGGCGGCCTCGGTGGACGATGTGGCGGCGGCGGCGGCCAAGGCCGGGGCCAAGGCCGCGGGTGTGGTGATCGACGATGCCGCGGTGACGCCGAAATATGTGCACGGCTTTTCGGCCGACCGGGAACTGCCGATCATCCGCCGCATCGCCACCGGATCGCTGAAGAACAAGCTGATCTTCCTGCTGCCGGGCCTGCTGGCGCTGGATTACTTCCTGCCGCAGGCCATCACGCCGCTTCTGATGCTGGGCGGGGCCTATCTGTGCTTTGAAGGCGCGGAAAAGCTGGTTCACGCCTTTGCGCCCCATGCCGATGCCGAGGTGGCCGAAGATTTCGACACCCGCGATCCGGCGCATCTGGAAGAGGCCAAGGTGGCCGGGGCGATCAAGACCGATTTCATCCTGTCGGCCGAGATCATGACCATCGCGCTGGCCACCATCGAAAGCCCGTCCTTTGCGATGCGCGCCATCACGCTGGCGATTGTGGGCACGCTGATTACCGTTGCGGTCTATGGCGCGGTGGCGCTGATCGTGAAGATGGATGACATCGGCCTGCATATGGCCGCCAACCGCCGCACCCGCGCCGCACGGGCCTTTGGCCGGGGGCTGGTGCTGGCGATGCCGAAGGTCATGGCCTTCCTGTCCACCGTGGGCACGGCGGCGATGCTGTGGGTGGGCGGCAATATCGTGATCCACGGGCTTGAGGTCACGCATCTGTGGCCCGCGCCCTATGAGGCGATCCACCATATCGCCGAAACCGCCGCCCATGCGGTGCCGGCGGCGCCGGGGCTGGTGGCCTGGGTGGTGACCGCGGCGCTGGATGGTGTCTGCGGGCTGATCCTGGGGCTGGCGCTGATTCCGCCGGTGACCCGGGTCATCGGCCCGCTTTGGGCGAAGCTGACCGGATCACAGGGCGCGGCCCATTAGCCGCGCCGCAGCACCGTTGCGGAATAGATCGCCAGCGCCGCCCAGATGAAGCCGAAGGCCACCATCTTGGTCTGGCTGAAGGGCTCGCCGAACACGAAGACAGCCGTCAGGAAGATCATCGTCGGCGAGACATATTGCATGATGGCGATGGTCGAGAGCCGCAACCGCTTGGCGCCGTTGGCATAAAGCATCAGCGGCGCCGCCGTGATGATGCCGCAGCCCAGCAAGAGCCAGGTATCGCGC
>NZ_PZKE01000019.1 GCF_003034965.1 Fuscovulum blasticum DSM 2131
CTGCAATTTGGGGCGGGTTTCGATCCGCGCCCCCCGGGTGGGGGCGACCCGAGACCGGGAAAGAGCCCTACCTGTTTGTCGGCAACGTTTCGATCCGCGCCCCCGGGTGGGGGCGACCGGTGGTTCAATGCCACCATTCAGCACCATCACCTGTTTCGATCCGCGCCCCCGGGTGGGGGCGACGAAATCGCCAGTGACAACCACCCGCATTCCGCCGGTTTCGATCCGCGCCCCCGGGTGGGGGCGACCGTGCTGGGCCAGCTTCGCGCGGTGGGCAAGCTGGTTTCGATCCGCGCCCCCGGGTGGGGGCGACGGCAGAGGCCATCATCGCCATGGGCGAGGCAAAACGGGTTTCGATCCGCGCCCCCGGGTGGGGGCGACTGTGGGGAGTATATCCGGCGGAGGACAAAAAGGAAATCGGGCGTTGGCCGCGAACGCCGGGCGGTTCTGGTTCCGCCCGGGTGTTTTCCGGCGCAGGCGACAGGAATGTTTCACGATTTCAAAGAGCTGGAAAGGGTGCGAACCTGGGCGGGGAAGGCGCCATGCTGCAGGTTCGCAGATTGGGTCAGAGGAACAGCGGGCCGTTCAGGTCTTTTGCGGGTTTCGCGCCCACATGTTCGATGCGGCGTTCCCAGTTGGCGCCAAGATAGTAGTAGCGCAGGCTGTCATGGGCGGGGTCAATCAGCCCCTCCAGCCGTGCCTTGAGCCTGGTCCATTGCGCCGGGTCAACCTCAACCTCGAAGACCGAGAACTGGACGCGCTGGCCGTAATCCTCGCAGGCCTGGGCGATCTTGCGAAGGCGTTTCCTGCCGCCCGCTTCCAGCGTGTTCACATCATAGGTCACAAGGACGAGCATGTCAGGTCCAGAACCATGGCGGATAGGCATCCATGTCGCCGCGCAGGTGGCGGGCCAGAAGCTGCGCCTGAAGATGCGGCACCAGCCCCAGCGGGGCCTTTTCGTCCAGGAAGGCATGTTGGCGCTCTTCTCGCTTGCGCTCTTGCCAGGCGGTCAGCACCGTCTTGCGCCCTTCGTCCGTCAGAAGCACGGCGCCGCTTTCGGTCTGCCGGAAATCCCCGGCCCGCAACTGGCGCCGGTTGACAAGCGACAGCGCCAACCGGTCGGCCAGAGGCGCACGCAGCTCTTCCATCAGATCCAGCGCCAGCGAGGGGCGGCCGGGGCGATCCCGGTGCAGAAAGCCCACGGCCGGGTCGAGGCCGACACTTTCACAGGCCGACCGGCAGTCATGTGTGAGCATGGTATAAAGAAACGACAGCAGCGCATTCATCGCATCCAGCGGCGGGCGGCGCGACCGGCCGGTCCAGCGCAAGGCAGCGTCGGGGCTGCGGATCAGGCGGTCGAAGACGGCAAAGTAAAGGTTCGCGGCCTCGCCCTCTGATCCGCGCAACTGGTCGGTTGTCCTGTCGGAAAGCTGCACCCGGCGCAGGATCTGGGCCATGCGTTCGGTGGCCTCCTCCAGCCCCGGGCCGGCTGCGTGGTCACGGATCGCCCGGCGCAGGACAGCGCGCTGATTGGCGATCTTGGCCAGAACGAAAGACCGCACGATGTCGGCGCCACGGTCATTCCCGGTTTCTGCCAGCCGGTACTGCGCGCGGCGCAGCAGAACATTGCCTTGGGCGGGGCCTTCGACGCGGGCCTGAAAGCGGCCGGAACGATCAAGAAGGACAAGCGTGATGCCGCGCTCGGCACAGGCGCCGATCAGCGCGGGCGTGACAAGAACCGGGCCGAACGCCACGACCGAGGCCAGCATGTGCAGGGGAACGCGGGATTTCTCGGCGCCGTCGATCATGGCCACCAGGTTTTCGCCATCCTTGTGCAGCGCGGCCCCTTCCGAGGTGACATAGGCGGTGTTCAGCAGCTTTTTCATGGGTCCGTATCCTCAAGCGCCCTTGCAACCGCCCGGTCGCGCCAGGCGCGGGCGGGGCGGCCACAGGCTTCGGGGCGGCAGAGGTCAAGCAGGGAACAGGCCCGGCAGCGGGATTTCTGCAGCGTGGGCGGCGGGGTTTCCTCGGCGGCAAAGACGCGGGCCAGATCGACAACGGCAGCTTCCGTCAGGGCACGAAGGTCTGCATCGAAGGGAACGGTGACCCGCCGCCGCGTCTCGGCGTAGAACAGCGCGCCCTCGGGAACGGGGCGGCCGGTCATCTCTTCCAGACACAGCGCCTGCGCACAAAGCTGCGCCTCGTCGGCGCGGTGCAGCTTGGGCTTGCCGCGCTTGTATTCCACCGGAAAGGCCGTTCCGTCGGGGCCAAACTCAACCAGATCGGCCACGCCCGACAGGTTCAGCCGCGCCGATCCGAGGGGTAGCGACAAGACCCGCCGCACGCCCTTGATGCGCCGGGAGCCGCCCTTGTCGGCCACCGTATGCAGCACATCCCCTTCCGCAGTGAAGCGGTTCTCGGCCCAAAGCCGCTCCAGATGGATCAGCGCCGCCTGCCGCAGGCAATAGACAGCGTGCTGGATGGCCGAAAGGGGGATGGGTTCCATTTACACCAGATCCAGGATCTCCACCCCTTCCGGCAGGCCTTCGCGGTCAATCTCGATCACATAGTCCGAGAACCGCCGGGCCGGCGCCAGGTTGCCCAACCCCCTGTCATCCAGCGCGCGCCACTCCCCTTCGACATTGCGGCCGATACGGACCCGGTCAAACAGCTTGTGAGCCGGGGCGTTGCCAAGCGCATTCTGGTGGCGAAAGACAATCAGGCGGCGGGTGGTCATCTCGCCCCGCGCGGCAGACCGATCATGCTCGAACATCGAGGTCAGGGCTTCGAACAGCAGGGCAAGATCATCTTCCGAAAACCCGGTCTTTTCCGCGAACTTCGCCGAAACGAAGCCATGGGCAAGGTAGAGGCCATAGGGAACAATATGCTTGCGCCCCATGGTGCGATTGTCGCTGCGCTGGTCGTCCCCGCCTTCCGAAGCCTTCTTCTTTTCGGCCTCATTGGTGGCGGCCATACGGGTGACGGTGATTTCGACCGGCATGATCGGTTCAACCGAGGTGGCAAAGGTCATCTGCACCGGCCCCTTGACCTGGCCACAGTTGATGCCGGTGGACATGACGGCGCCAAAGGTGCGCACATCGAAGAAATTGGCGCACATCCAGTCGCGCAGTTTCAGCGCCTCGGCGTCGTCCTTGGGGTTGAGCTTGGCATCCTTGGCCGCCTTCGTGTCATCGGGGCGCAGCGCAACATAGGCCTTGCGATGCATCTCGTTCAGGATGGCGCCTTCCTGAACATAGATGTGGTGGCCCACCTCGCCCGTGCGGGCAAGGTCAACATAGTTGCGGATCTTGCGCTTGAGGCTGACATCGCTGACGAGACCGTGGTTGGTCTCCGGGTCAAGCCGCGGCATGTTGCCGGCGTCCGGGTCGCCATTGGGGTTGCCATTGGTCACATCGAAGATCAGCGCAAAATCGTGGCGGCGGGAAAGGGGGGTCATGGGGCTGTCCTTTTCGGCAAATCCATAGGGGAAATCGGACGGTCAGGCGCTGGCGTCCGTCACAGGGGAACCCTCGGGGTCGGCCTCGTCGCGCTTGCGGAAGAAATCGCTGCGCTGGTGGTAATACCCGATGCCGAACAGCGCCTGTTCCGCCGCCGAAAGCGATGACGGGATCGGGTCGTTCCCCGGCTCCATCAGATCGGTGATCGAGGTCAGCAGCTTTTCAAGGTTCACCGCCCGTCCCGCCGACAGTTTGCGCAGCTTGGAGAAGTGGTTCTGCGATCCCGCATCCAGTGTGCGGAACACCTTCTGCGGCGTGGCCGAGGCCGCGCCATAGAACTTGTCCTTGATCGTGGCGTTCACATGGCCGCCCAGCGCGGCGCGCTGAACCTCTTCATAGACGGCGAACAGGCGGCCAAGGATATAGCCCTTGTTCTGATTGGCAGGATCAAGCGCCACGGGGGCCTCCATGGAAAGGTTGCGTTTCAGGACAGATTTCAGGATGGCGGCGCGATAGGCATTCACCTCGCCGTCGGAGCGGACCCGCATCAGGGTGGTGGACAGCAGCGTCATCGGATAGCGGCCGCCGGTCAGGATGGCGCGCATCCATTCCCCGGCGATCAGGGGGGGCACGTTCTCGCGCTTGCCCTGCACGGCCAGTTCCACCAGATACCGCCAAAGCGGCGGCCAGCCGTCGCGGGGCGGCGGGTCCAGCGCCATGTCAGCCAGAAATCGCTGATAATTCGCCACAAGCTGGCCAAAGGTGCTGTCCCAGTAGAACCGCACCGACAAGCGCGCGGCATTGGGCGCAAGGCCCAGAACATGGAACCGCGCGCCCGCAAGATCAGGCAGGATCTGCACCAGCGGCTTGCCCTCGCGGATGGCGCCCAGCTTTTCGCCAACCTTCTGCGCGAGGGTCGCCTCGATTGCGGCAATATCTTCCCGGGTCGGCGCGGTATCGAAAAACCCGGCAAACAGGCTTTCGGCCTCGGCGGCCGCGCTCTCCTCGGCCTCGGCCCAGAACACCGTCGAGGTGTCGCCGATCTGCAGGCGATGGTGTTTGTCCGACAGGAACAGGTTCAGCGCGGTCGTATAGGCGAAGGTCGCCGCCTCGGACACCGGGGCATTGTCGCCCTGTTCGTGGCCGTAAGAGGTGAAAGCGTCGAGGTTGAAGGAGACCAGACTGGAACCCGAGCTTTGGCCGCCCCAGACACCTTTGACAGACGGATGCAGTCGGGCGACCGGCGCCTTTTCCGCGGTCAGCAGGCAGGTCTGCGGGTTCGAGGCGCCTTCGGCCCCGATCCGGCGCCACAATGCGCGGGCGGCAGGGCGGTCGTGCAGGAAGCCGCGCTCCGACCCCAGTCTGAAAACGATGTTCGCGTCGCGAATGTCTTCTTGCCCCAGCGCCGCAAAGGCGTCGGGTCTCCAGGCATCCAGAAAGCGCAGGAAGGCCACAAGACCTTCGTCCGTCGTGCCGTCCAGCCAGTCCCGGTGGCGCGCGCAGAAGGCGGCATGGACTTCGTCCACCCGCTTCGCCCCTTCCCCTGCGACACCCAGCACATAGGCGGATTTGTCCCAAAGAAAATTCGGCGCGATGTTGACAGCGCGCTTGACGGCCGCCGGCACCTGCATGATCCGCGGACTGCGCTTCTTGTCCGTTCCGCGCAGGTCGGCAACCTCGGCAACCGTGCCATCCGGGTTCAGGATCACGCAGAAACCGATCTTCTCCGAAGAATAGCCGTAGGGCGGCGCGTGCGGCAGGCGGTCATAGGCGGCGGCAAGGGCCGAAAGCAGGTTCATTGCCGGATCTCCGGGCTGCCGGGCTGGGGCACCTCCATCACACCATCGCGCAGGCTGGCGCGGAACAGCAGTGACGGGCGCCCCGGTTTGGCGTGGTCGATGTCCCACAGCATGAAACCCAGATCGCGGGGGGCGCCAAAGCCAAGATCGGAGGTTTCCGCCTCGGAGTTGCGCGGGGGAAGGGGCGCGCCGGGGGCGATCAGCGCGAAATCGGCGGCGAATTCGCGGGTGCCCAGGCAGGGCTGATGAAAGCACTGCCCCCGGGCCGCCCGGCGGTTGAAGATGTCCAGATGCTTGCCTTCGCTGTCATCGGCATCCGCGCGCGGGGTCAGCACGAAATGCGCCTCGATCACATAGGCCGGCGCCACCAGCACGGTCGAGGCACGCTGCTGGCGGTCTTCATCGACCAGAAGCTGCACCCCGCCAAGATCACCCCGGTTCATCGCCTGCCTGATCTTGCCCGCCGGGGCCTTGTGGCCCACCTCATTCCTGCGGATCGACTGGAACCGGATCGGCTCCAGCACATGGATGCGGTCAATCACCCAGCGGATGGCGGGCTTCCAGTGGATGGCCTCCAGAATTCCCCGCGCGGCCGAGGGCGGCATGACATCATAGGATGCCCGCTCCACCTTGAGTTCCGGGCGCGTGAACAGCGCATGGCGCCCCCGGACGTGCAATCTTATGCCATAGGACATGAAATCCCCCACACCACAAATGCCACCAAGAGGCGATTAAAATCTTTTATACTTTTCCATAAGGCGAATTGCCTGACAAATTCTTTTTCGCAAAATATGAAGCGAATGATTTTCAGAAGGCCTTGGCCTGCCGCAATCAACTCGGTGGTGTCTCAGTTTGAAAATCGGGCGGCCTTGACAGGGGTATCGCCCAGCGCCACGGGTTCCTATATGCTTAGCGTGAAGCATACGGAGAACACCATGCCAGTGTTGAAAAGAGAGATTGCCAAGCAAACAAAGGGATCGTTTGCCGAAACAGAAGACTGGTGGAGCTTGTGCTACGACTCCGAAGCGCAGGCATTCTTCGTTGAACACTGTTGGCACCACATGAACGCACACAACATTGACCAGAATGCTCACGCTGGCACGAAGGTGATCCAGATTGAAGGCTACTCCGGCCCTGGGGCCGACAAGATTGAAGACGCGAAGGCTTCTCTGCTTGCCGAGGCCGGACATGCCTAAAGGTCCCAACGGAGAGAAGCGCCCCGCCAACGCAATCGGACTGGCCGTGCTGGTCGGCAGGATTGCGATTGGTGAAGTTGACGACGTGCCGGTTGATGACGGGAAAGACCCGGCGGCGAAGGCGTTGGGCAAGAAGGGCGGGGCGGCTCGCGCTGCGTCAATGGCAGCAGAAGAACGCGCAAAAGCTGCACGAAAGGCCGCGGCGGCGCGTTGACCGAAGACGCATCCACGTCCACGCCCCATCAATATTGACAACTAACGTGGCTGGGCCTAGAGTTTGCGGAAGCGACTCAGGGGGCCACAACATGAACTTCTTGGACATCTTGAACGGAGAGATTACCGCCCAGGAGCGTTTGCTGGAGGCTCATCCGGCATACATCAAGTTGAAGGCGTTGCGCGCTACACGTGACGCTTATGGCGCGGCTGGCGCGTCGTATGGCGCTGCGGTCGCCTCGTTTGCCAAGGGCGACGCTGCTCCGCCAAAGTCCTTTCTGTCAAGTGCCGCGCCACGTTCGCGCGGAGCCCCGCTGTCAGGAAAGAGCATGGAGGCCGTAAACGCGGTCATTGAGGCCCTGCGCCTAATTGGTGCGCCTGTGAAGACTGCGGACTTGTTGGACATGATCGGTAAGGACGGGATTACATTTGCGGGCAACGCACCGCAGAACGTGCTTTCAAGCCTATTGTCGCGGTCGCCGGACGTTGTGTCCAAGGGCGGTCACATTGGGTGGGCTTTGAAAGAGTGGGATACGGCAGGAGGCGAGAAGCTTGGCGGTGAACCGCCTCCTGCCGATGATGCAACCCCAGCGCAAGGCCGTGAAGCCGGCCCGGGCGGTGGCACATGAGGAGGTAACTAAAGCCGCTTTCGCGGCACCCTCACGCACCCGTAGCTCAGTGAATAGAGCGGGTGATTGCTAGTATCCAGGTCGTCAACTTCAATCTGACCGGGTGCACCATCCACTAAGCGCCGTGTGCTATTTCTAGCGTACGGCGCTTACTTTGTGAATCATAAAATCATGCTTAACGATAAGCAAAATTTCACATACAAAACGCATGAACAAGCTAGACATTAAAACCCGCGCCACCATCCTGAACCTTCTGGTTGAGGGGGCGTCCATGCGTTCGCATCAGTCGCATACGGGTGTCTCCATCAACACTGTGACCAAGCTGCTTGAAGACGCCGGGAAAGCCTGTGCCGCTTACCACGATGTGACCGTGCACAACGTGAAAACGCAACAAGTCCAGTGCGATGAAATC
Source organism: Fuscovulum blasticum DSM 2131 (assembly GCF_003034965.1). Lineage (GTDB taxonomy): Bacteria > Pseudomonadota > Alphaproteobacteria > Rhodobacterales > Rhodobacteraceae > Pseudogemmobacter > Pseudogemmobacter blasticus. The sequence goes on from NZ_PZKE01000019.1 coordinate 7,708, forward strand.
TGGTCGTTCGTATACGCCAAAGACAAGAACTTTGCCGAAGCCAAAGCCGCTCTGAATGGCGCTGGCGATGTGTGGACGTGAACTGCGATTGACCGCGACAACAAGATGATGCTGGCCTTTGAAGTTGGCGACCGTTCGGCGGCAACCGCTAGCGAGTTCATGTTTGATCTATCCGCTTGGCTGGTAACCCGCGTCCAGCTGACTACAGACGGCCACGGCGCTTACCTCAAAAGCGGTTGGCGATGCGTTCGCGGCTGCCATTGACTATGCGATGCGGTCAAGATCTACGGCGAGCCGACGGGCGCTGAGGGCCATGAGCGCAAGTATAGCCCTTTATCGACCCAGCAGAATCTGCTCAGGTTAGGCCGCTAAAGCGAATGCCTCAGCGGGGGTTTTCATGTCCAGCGCCTTCAGATGAACATCTGGTCCTCGCCCAGATCCTCGGCCCCTTCCCAGAAAAGGCCGATGTCGCGGCGATAAAGCTCGGTTTCCGACAGGACAAAGAACTGGTCGCCGCGCTGTTCTGCCGCCACGAAGCCTCCCTTGCCATTGACCCGCAGCTTTTCGCGGGCGCGGGCGGGGATCTGTACGGTATAGGGCTGCAAGGCCCGGGCGATCTTGCCTGAAGGGATTTGCCCGAAAGCAAGTTGCCGGATGGCGTCATCCGACCCCTCACAGGGGATGATGACCGGCAGAAGCGGGCTGTCCACCATGCGATAGGCGGCCGCAACGCTGCGATAGGCAAAGTTCACCGGGCCTCGGGGGGTGAACAGGAACCTGTCCAGCAGACCTTCGCTGTCCAGCCGCGCGTCGCCGGCCCGCCAGTAGACCTCTTCGAACCAATGGCGGATGGCCTGCGGGTCGCCCAAGGCGGGGCTGCCGAATGTTGCCAGCGTGGCCCGCATTGCCGTCGCCAGCGCCCGGATCTCGGCCGGGGCAGGATGGTCGGGCGCCGAAAACAGCGTCAGTGTGCTGTCCTCCGGCGGGCGGCGCCCTTCCCGGTTCACGCGCCCCGCCGCCTGAATCACGCTGTCCAGCCCGGCCTCGGCCCGCCAGCCCACCGGAAAATCCAGATCGACGCCGGCTTCGATCAGGCTGGTCGCGATCAGCCGGCAGGGTGCCCCCTGCGAAAGCCGCTGCCGGATATCGGCAATGATCTCGCGCCGGTGGGCGGGGTATTGCCGCGTGGTCAGGTGCAGGGCGCCGGGCTGGTCCTGCACCTTGCGGAACAGGGCCAGGGCATGGGCGCGGCTGTTGACGATCACCATGGACTGCGGCGCCTGTTGCAGCGCCACCGCCAGCGCACCGTCCTCCATCGGCCCGCCGTCCACCACCTGCGCACGGCGAAGCCGGCGGAACAATCCCTCGGGGTCGGGCGCCAGTTCGCGCCCGGTCAGCGCCAGCCCGATCTTGCGCTTGCGCTTCGCGTGGCGGTCCAGTTCGGCGCTGTCAAAGGCGGGCTGCGTAGCGGTGCACAGCACGATGGTGCAGCCATACTGCGCCGCCAGCGCCTCGATCATCTTCAGCGTCGGCGCCAGCAGGCCGCGCGGCAGGCATTGCGCCTCGTCCAGAATGATGATGCTGCCCGCAATGTTGTGCAGCTTGCGGCAGCGCGAGGGGCGGGCCGCGAACAGGCTTTCGAACAGTTGCACATTCGTCGTCACCACCAGGGGCGCCGCCCAGTCCTCCATCGCCAGCCGCAGCTTGTCGCGCGCCTCGGCCCCCGGCTTTTCGCTGTCGATGGCCGAATGATGCTCCAGCACCAGGTCGCCGAACATGTCGCGGAAGGTGGCCGCCGTCTGGTCGATGATCGAGGTATAGGGGATCGCATAGATGATCCGGCGGTGGCCGTGCGCCTGCGCGTGATCCAGCGCGAACCCAAGCGAGGCCAGGGTCTTGCCGCCCCCCGTGGGCACGGTCAGGGTGAACAGGCCCGGTGGAAGGGCGGCCTGCGCGCGAAGATGGGTCAGGATCGTGCCACGCAGCCGGTTCAGGTCAGTGTCGGCAAACCCCGCGATGCGCCGGTCGAAGGCCGCCCGCATGTCGGGCAGCACATCCGCCAGCAGGGGCCAGTCGCGCGCCAGCGGGTCGGTCTTGCCATAGAAGGCCTCGGTGTCGCGAAAGTCGGCATCGACCAGACAGGAAAACACCATCCGGCCCGCCAGGGACAGATCGAAGGCCGGACTCTCGGGACGGGTCTTTGCCACCAGTTCCCGCGCGGCGGGCATCAGGTCAACATCGGTCGCGGCCGTCACCTCGGCGGGAATACGATCGACATAGCCATCGCGCCGCGCCGAAAGCGAAGCGTCGCCCAGGCTGTCGGGCAGGCCCGCGTGATGCCCAAGGATCGCCTGCGCCAGAAGATCGGCGGCAAAGCCGGTTCTGGGGTCCGACCGGCGGATCAGCAACATGCCTCCGGCGGTGGAATGATCCACCCGTTCCTGCCGGCCCTGCAGCACACGGTCGAAGGCAGGGTCGTGCTTGCCGAAATCGTGCAGCTTCCCCGCAAGCCGGGCCGCCTCGGCCAGGCCCAGGGGCGCGGCTTTCGCGGCGGCAAGGTCAGCCACCTGTCGCAGATGGTCCTCCAGCAACTGCCAGTCACTGCGGTCGTTTTTGCTGCCGGAATGGGCATAGGCGGGCATCACGGTAAATCCGGTTGGTGCAATACCCCCTTGATAGCATGGCCGGTCTTTCAGAGGGAGTCATCCTGACGGCCACAGAAACAGGGGCAGACCCCCGATCGCGGGATCAGGCCCCTTTCCACATATGGCGCCAATTCATGTTTCTTAAATAATGAATTATCGCACTCCAATATGATCCTGCTTCACCACGCAAGACGGCTGGAATACGCAAAACGGGCAGTATATGTGTCTTTGTGTATTCAGGTTAAGATCGCGGCCGCAGGGCATCCATGGATCAGCGTCAAATGGAAGATACGGCGGGCGTTTCGCTGAATATCAGGTATCTGGTGGCGCAGTTTCCGTCGATCTCGGTGGCATCGGCACGGCTGGGGATAAACCGGCAGCAGCTCAACAAGTATCTGAACGGATCAAGCATCCCTTCCCTGAACACATTGCGCAGGTTTTCCGCCGTTTTCTCGGTGCCGACCGAGGCTTTGGCCCTGCCGCTGTCCGAAATGAAGCGCGCCATGCAGGCCGGGCCGGTTCCCGCCCTCGGGACGGATGGCGATGTGTTCCTTCGTGTGCTGTCCGGCGCCGCGGCACGATCGGCCCCGGCGCTGGCGCCCTATGTCGGGCGCTACTTCCGCTATACCCGGATACCCATGATGCCGTCATCCCTGTTGCGGACCTATGCCGTGGTCCTCCAGAGAAACGGCACGACCATCGCGAAGGTTCTCGAACGGTTTTCGTTCCCCGGCACCCCGTGGCGCCTGCAGGAAATCCGCCGCAGCCAGCAGGTGGTGACCTATGTCAAGGACCGCATCCAGACCATCGACTGCGGCGATACCGATGATGAGCTGACGCCGGGCTTTGCGATCTTCTACCCCAACTATACCTCCGGCGATCAGTATCTGAACGGCTACATGCTCAGCAGCTTCAGCTACGGAAACCGCCCGATCTACACATCGGCGGTGGTCCTGCAACGGCTGGCGGGGCACCGCCACCTGCGCAGCGACCTGCGGGCCTGCGGCATGGTTCCCTGCGATGATCCGTCGATTCCCGCCGAGATCCGGGATTGCCTGAACAAGCAGGAAAACGAACCAACCTATCACCTGGCCGGTTGATCAGGCGAAACCACGATGCGCAGGCAAGACCATCATCACTTTCCCCGGAACCTGCGCACCCTGCTTGGACAGTACCCCACCGTATCGCAGGCGGCGGATGAGCTGGGGATCAATCGCCAGCAGCTCAACAAGTATCTGAACGGGCAGGGTATGCCCTCGCTTGTGACGCTGCAATCCATCGCCCGGCATTTCGGGCTTGGGCCCGATGATCTGCTTCTGCCCGCCGAAAGATTCGCCCAACGGTGGCGCCCCCCGCCCCGTCTGGTTGGCCTGCCCGCCGGAACCGCGCGGGCCTTCAACCAGCTTATTGATAACATGGCGAAAACGCGCCTTGCCCTGGCGCCGTATTGCGGCGTCTATCACGCCTATCTGGCGTCCCGCGCCTCACCAGGCAAGATCATTCGGGCCTGTTCGGTGATCGGCCAGGATGGCGATGTGACCACCATCAAGACGGTCTATTTCCTGACCAACGCAGGCGAACAGCGCAAGGCCCGCGCTCCCAACAAGATCAACGGCATCGTCCAGATGCTGGGAGAGCGCATCTACATGTTCGATGTGCAGAATGTCGGCAAACCACATGCGCGCATCCAGTCGGTGATCCTGTATCCGCCGCCCCTGCCCTCGGTTCCGGTTCTGAGCGGCATTCTTCTGACCGCGAACAACGCCCAGATGCGCCCGGTCTATTCCACCCAGATCATCTTCCAACGGGTCTCGAACGGCCCTCTTCGCAAGAGCGACCTTGCAAGCTGCGGGGTCTACGGCAGCGATGCCCCGGAAATTCCCGACAGCATCCTGCGCATGATTCGGTTTCCGGTAATGCCCCTGTAACGGGCAATCCGAAGGCGCCCCGTCCAGAGGAACGCGCACCCTTCGCGAGGCGATTACAGCCCTGACGCCAACCAGCGAATATTCTACTCCGCCGAATCTTATATGTTCGGTTCACCAGTCATTTCGCAATGTCACACATGATCCGTGACTTCGGTTTGATTATCGCTGCCCGCCCCGGAAACGCGTCGCGATCCGGGACGGGCCTGTTTCAGGTGTGCCTGCGCCGTGAATTGCGCATGGGTTGAGGGTTAGGGGACGGTCATGGCTGACACAATGCTGGGCGCCGGCAACAACAACTATACGAACACTTCCGGTTCCAACCTGCGGATATACGGCGAGGGCGGAAACGACACGATCACTGGCGGGAACTATACCTCGCCGGTGCTGTTTCCCGGGTCGAACTCCGCCGCCAACGGTGAATGGATCTACGGCGGCAGCGGCAATGACCTGTACTATGGCAATGCCGGCAACGACATGCTTGTCGAATACGACTCCGACATCGGCCAGGACACGATGTACGGCGGCATCGGCAACGACAGCATGTATGGCGGTGGCGGCAAGGATTCCATCTGGGGCGATGCCGGCAACGATTACATGGCCGGTGGGTCTGGCAACGACTTCATGAGCGGTGGGGTTGGCGACGATACCGTCAATGGCGACGATGGCAGCGATTCCCTCTGGGGCGGAGAAGGCAACGATTATGTCGATGGCGGCGCCGATGACGACCTGACCGATGGTTCAGAAGGCAACGATACCGTCACGGGCGGTGGTGGCAATGACACGGTCAGCGGCGGTGACGGCGACGATCATGTGATCGGTGGTGCAGGTACGGATTCGCTTGAAGGCGGTACCGGCAATGACAAGATCTGGGGCGACGCCGATACGACTGCCGGTGACCAGACGACAGGCTTTGCCGACATCATCACTGGCGGCGACGGCAGTGATTCGATCTATGGCCTTGGGGGTGATGACACCATCGACGGCGGTGCTGACGACGATGTCGCTCTTGGGGGCGGGGGTGCCGACTCGATCCTGGGCGGCACAGGTTTCGATCACCTTGAAGGCGGCGATGGCGGTGACACCATTGACGGGGGGGCTGACGGCGACTCCATTCTTGGTCAGGCCGGCGCCGATCTGATCCTTGGCGGTACGGGAAAAGACAACCTCGACGGCGGCGCTGACAACGATACGGTCGATGGCGGGGCCGATGACGATGTTGTTGCGGGGGGCGCCGGGAATGACTCGGTCTCCGGCGGCGACGGCAAGGATACGCTGACCGGCGGAAGCGGCACCGATACGCTTGATGGCGGGATCTGGAACGATGTTCTCTGGGGCCAGGCCGGCGCTGACCTGATCCGTGGCGGCGATGGCAATGACAACATCTATGGCGAGGATGGTGACACTGCCACGGGTTACAACGATACCGTCGATGGCGGCGACGGCAACGACAAGATCTATGGCTTCGGCGGCGATGATTCCCTTTTTGGCAACACCGGCAACGATACGGTTGTCGGCGGTGACGGGGCCGATAGCCTTGACGGCGGGGCCAACAATGACTCGCTTCTTGGCGGCAACGGGGCCGACAGCCTGAATGGCGGGACGGGCAACGATACGCTTGATGGCGGGGCCGGCGACGACAGGCTGACCGGCGGCACGGGCGATGACCTGTTCATCTGGACCGGCGCCACCAACGATGTGATTACCGATTTCGGTACTGACAGCGGCGTGCTGAGCAACGGCATCCATACCGACAATGACTTTGTCGATCTGTCGGGCATTTATGACACGTCTGCCCTCGGGGCGGTCAACACCAAGATCACGGCGGCGGGCGGCAAGGCCTTCCACACCGAACTCGGGATGCTGCGGGCGGATGCCGCGGATGGCAAGATCGACGGCATCATCAATGGCACCGATTACCGCACCGAACTGGGCATCACCGGCAGCCTTGAAATGACAGGCGTCGCCTCCGGCTTCCTGAACTTCGACAACACCGCCGTCGTATGTTTCGGGGCCGATGCGCTGATCCTTACCCTTGAAGGGCCCGTCCGCGCCGGCGACCTTTCGGCCGGCGACATGGTGCTGACGCTGGACAACGGCTATCAGCCGGTGCGCTGGATTGGCAAGCGGCGGTTCAATGCGCTGGATCTGGCGCGGTCGCCGCACCTGCGCCCGGTCCGCATCCGCGCCGGGGCGATGGGGGCCGGTATGCCCGAGGCTGACCTGATCGTTTCGCCGCAACACCGCGTTCTGGTGCGCGGCGCGGTTCCCGAACGGATGTTCGGCGTGCAAGAGGTGCTTGTCGCCGCGAAGCAGTTGCTTGGGATGGATGGCTTTGCCGTGGCGCAGGATCTGGACCAGATCGAATATGTCCACTTCCTGTTCGATCAGCACCAGATCGTCTGGTCGAACGGCGCGCCCACGGAATCGCTGTTCACCGGGCCAGAGGCGCTGAAAGCGGTCAACCCCGCGCAACTTGAGGAAATCCTTGCGATCTTCCCCGAACTGGCGAACACCGAAACCGTTGTGCCCGAGCTGTTCCCCCCGGTTCGGCTGCTGGTTCCGGGCCGCCGGGCGCGGTCCATGGCCGACCGGCTTGCCCGCAACGGCCAACGCCCCCTGCAAGGGCACGGCCACAGACCCTTGCCCTCTTGCGGGCGGCAGGAAATGGAGATGGCCGCGCTGTCCTAGGCGGCGGCTTGCGGGCGCCGGATGTCGGGCGCACGCAGGCCGGCCCCGGGCCACGGCTGCCATCAATGTCTGCAAGGGGGCCGTTCCCGGCCCCCGTTGCCCGTGAACCGTGGGGACGGGCCTGCCCGATCCGGCCCGGCCACCGCATGGCGATCGCCATCCGAGCGTCTCGCCAGTCGCGCAGCCCATTCCGGCTGCCGCGCATAAAGGCGGCATCAAGGCCCCCGGCGTGAAAGCGGCGCCGCTTCCGCAAGCGCCCACCAGGATCGGCTAACCGATCTGTTTCAAGGCACGCTCCAGTCGCGCAAGCCTGGGCGCGCCCCCGCTGCGTTGGGCACGGGCCCGCAGCCCCTCCACATAATCCGGCAAGGTGCGGCACGCCCTGTAGTGCTTCATCAGGGTGGCAAGGCTGGCCTTTCCCGTGGCGATGTCGCGCATCACCGCGCTGAGAACGCGGCCGTTGCGCAGCATCAGCGCGGTCTTGTGATCGGCATAGCGCAACGGAACGCGCACCACATTCGGCGAGGTGAACCGTTCAACGTGACGGCGGTCCATCGGCACCGCAGGATCATAGAACAGCCACACCTGGCTTGCGCTGCGCGCCTCTTCGGCCGCATCCGAGAAATGGCCCGCCCAATCGGCGCGTTTGCCCGTCGGATAGCGCGGATCCCAGCCTGCCAGACGCGGCGACAAGGTTGACTGGGGGGAAAACGCCGCGACCCTGCACCCCGGTGCAAGCGACGAAAATGCCGCCGCCCCATAGCCGCCCATTGAGGTGCCGAACATCGTGACCTGTTCGAACTGCTCGAAGAATCCGCTGTCGCGCAGCGACCGCAGGTAGGTGTGCAGGTTCACGTCCCGGAACCAGCCCGGCACATAGGACAGCACCCCGAGATGCGACCAGTTCTCCTTGCGAACAAAGTCATATCCCCAGGGTTGCCGCGAGACCGGGTTCTCACGAACCGAAGCAAGGTTGTCGAACGAGATCAGCAGATGCTCCCGGCTGCGGGCAACATAGGTGCAGGCATAGTTGGGCATCGAATGATAGAACCCGTGCGCCTGCCCTGACAGGCGCAGGTCGGACAGCCAGGCCGGGGCCGCGATCACGGCCTTGTCGGCCCGCGCGGGGGCTGGCGTTTCGGAGTCCGGGCCATCATCGGCATCTGCCCAGATCTGCTCTTCCGCCTCTTCCTCGGCCTCAGGCTGGTCTTCGGTCCGAACCAGCCGTTCCGCCCAGGCCGACTGCGCCTCGGACAGGATCGGCGGAGTGGTGAGGGCCCCGAACGGAACCGGCCAATCAAAACTGTCGAGCGTAATGTTTGCCCCGGCAAGGAACGCCGCCACGATCTTGGCGGCCTTGGGGTCTTGAACGGCCAGCAGGCGCTCCAGACGCCCCGAAAACTCTGCAATCACCTCTGCATGAAGGCGCGCAATTTCGGGATGCCCGGCCAGGAACGCGGCGCGCGTCTCCTGCAAATCCTGCGGACCCGCCCCGAATGGCCCCATCTCGGCCATCGCGAAGTTCAGCTTGTAATACCTCTGGATCGTGCCCTTGAGGTGCTCTGGCGTCATGAAGGGCAGGGTCTCTCCAGACCCGGTGTGACGCAGAAGAAACGTTTCCTTGTCCTGCGCCATGAAACTTATGACATGGGCAAGCCCAAGGCCCGGCTTGTCCGGCATCGCCAGCCAGCCCTTTTCAAGATAGCGCTCCGCGACATCTTCCCCCGCCCCGTTCAGCCATGTGACAGGCTCTTTCCGGCGAATGTATTTTGCCTTGAGCTTGGGGCGGGCGGTCTGCAGCGCCCGCGCCATGCCGGGCCGAAAGATCGTTCGCAGCGGCACACCCAGGAAAAGAGGGCCGGTCGCCCCGCCCGTTCCCCGCGTGAACCGCGTCGGCAAGGGGGCATCGGCAAACCGCGCCTGGCCGGACCCGCCGGCAATCTGCATCGTCAGGCTGATCAGATCCGGGACCGTGCTCAGCCCGGCAACCAGATCTTCCAGCCGCCCTGCCCCGGCATCAATCACCAGAAAATCATCCGGTTGAAGCCAGAGGAAATACTCGCGCCGCGCGTCGGTTTCGGCTTGCAGCGCCTTCTCCTGAACGCTGATCTCGCGGGAACGGGCATTGGCCAGACCCGGACGATTTGTCGGACTGAAGGTGATCAGCCCGGCATCGGCCAGCGCCTGCGCAAGTTTCGTGGCCTGCGTGTTCGCCCCGTCGCCATGCACCGTGATGGCTTCAATCCCCAGGGCCCTGTGGTGCAACACCCAATCCACAAGCTGCGGGGCGCTGTCCTGCATCAGCATATGCAGCGCAAGATCGGGCAGCTTGATTTTCTTACGCGGGAAACCCTCTTTCAGGGACGTTCTGGCGCTTTCCATGGTCCGTTCCATTTGGCGTATCTCGGTCAGCGCGACTTGGGCTCAAGCCCTGCGGCCCGCGCTTCCAGCATCCGGGCGACATTCGGGCGCCCGTTCTGCCGGGCAATCCGGGACAGGCGCAACACCCAGTCAAGGCGGCGGCGGCCCAGCAATCTGGCGCCAAGTGCGTCCAGATACCAGGGCTGCATCCGGGCCGAACGGTAAAGCCTGTGAAAGCCGGTCTCATCCAGAGTCCGCGTCGCCAACCCCCGCACAACCTTGCTGAGAAGCTCGCTCTGGCGCAGCCGCAGAGCCGTCTTGTGGCCGGCAAGCGGGGTTGGCAGGAAGGTGATGTTCGGCCCCGAGAACCGATCGACATGGGCGCGGTCTGCGGCTTCCAGCGGATCGTAGATCAGGAAGACCCTTTCCGCAGATGCGGTTTCACCCGCGGCATCCGCAAAATCGCCCTTCCAGTTGGCCAAACGCCCCGATGGAAAGCGCGTTTCCCAGGGAACCAGGGCAGGCGAAAGGGTGGATTGCGGTGAAAACGCAATCACCTGCGCCCCCGGCGCCAGGGATGAGAAAGCGCAGGCGGCATAAGCCCCCATCGACGTTCCCGAGAAGGTCACGGTCTGGTAGCGCGCAAAAAGCCCGCTATCGCGCAGATGACGCAGGTAATCGAACAAGACATCATTGCGGAACCAGTTGGCCCGGAAGGCAAAGATGCCAAGCTGCGACCAGTTCGATTTGCGCGCGAACTCATAGCCCCAGGCCTCACGGTCAATCTGTTCGTCCCCGACCTGTGACAGGTTGTCGAAGCTGACGAACAGATGCGCGCGTTCTCGTTCGACATGCAGCGCGGCGAACTCTTCTTCCGAGTGATAGAAGCCGCGGCGCCAGGGCGACCGGCGCAGATCAATCAGCCATTGCGGCGGCACGTCCGGGCGGGGCTCGGCCTCGGCCGGCGCGGCAGCCGTCTCCGGGGCGGGCGCCGGATCGGCGGCCGGCTCGACCCAGGGCGTCATTGCCGAAAGCGGCATGGTCGGCACCACAGCGTCCGCGTGCAGCGGCGTCAGCAGGATGGGCGACCGGATCACAGGGCGCGCTTGCGCTGGCGCCGCCGCCTCGGCCTCATCCAGCGCAACCGGCCGGGTCGCCTCCGCGCGCTCTCGCCGCGCCTTCAACTCGGCCTGGCGGCGCCGGGTTTCGGCTTCCAGGATGGCAGGATCGAACAGCCGCACATACTGATCGGGGGCCTCGGCCTGCAACTGGGCCTTCAGCCGGTCGATCTGCTTCCGATACTCTTCGATCGCAGTCGCATGAAGCCCCCCCAGCTCCGGGATAAGCCCGAACAGTTCTGCGCGCGCCTCGTCTACCCGGTCAGCCCAACGGGTGATCCCGGTCTCGGGAACCACATTCAGGTTGTGCTGATCATAATAGTCGAAGTTGATCCGTTCCGCGTTCGAACTGTTGGCGGTGCCCCGCCAGCGCTTCATCAGGAAGACTTCGCTTGAGCGGATCATGTAGTGGTTCACATGGCACAGGTCATAGCCCGCCATTTTCGGAGAGGTGGTCCAGCGGCTGCGCAAAAGCGGCGTGGTGACGTCTTCCCCCGAACCGTTGACGAACAGCAGCGGATGGGCCGGCATCCCGTAAAAATTCTTGAAGACGGGCCGATGAACGCCCAGTTGCTGAACAGGCAAGGGCCTGAACATGGACTTCACCGCAAACTGGCTGTGGGTGAACGGCACGTCCTTCGGAGAGGCTAGCGTGAACTGCCGGATCTGCAGGTCATCCCGGAACGGGATCACCCCGCCATTGCCGAAGATGCGCCATTGCGCGGCAACGGCATCGGTGCGCGGCGGCAGCGCTGCGAACAGGTCGTCCAGCGTGCCTTCGCCCACGTTGACGGTAAAGAACTCGTCGCCATCCAGAACGGCAACCCAGTCGCTGTTCTGAACTTCGGGCAGGGCGATCGCGCGGGAATAGGCGCGCCGCTGCGGGTCTTCCGGCAGCCCGGGCAGAAGGGTGCCGTTGTCGTAATGGCTGACAATCCCCGCCGCATCCAGAATCTGCAGCATCTCATGCGTGCCATCGGTGCAATCGTTGGAATAGATCACAAAGCGGTTGAAGCCGATCAGCCGGTGATAGCACAGCCATTCCAGAAGAAACGGCCCCTCGTTCTTGATCGTCGTCACAACGGTGCGGATCGCATTCGATTTCCATCGTGCGGCCTGCTCTTGTTCACGCGGGCGAATATTCATGGACAAAGCAACATTCCTGTAATCCGGCTGCGGTCATAACAGAGGGAAAACCGTTTGCCTAATGCGCATGACACCCTACCGAAGACCCGTCCTGCGCAAAGCACAGATCCACGGAACAGCCGAAGGCCCGACGACACGGCATGAGGCGCGCAAGGCGTGCGGCAGGCAAAGCCGCCGCCCCGCGCGAAATGTTTCTCAGCAGAACGCCTGCAATCCGGCGCGGCGCGCCCGGCATGGGCGCCTTCCCCTGCCCGCCGCACAGGCGGTGCCGCCTTTCCTGACCTCGCCAACTGAAATGCGCCGCCAATTGGGAAGCGACGCCTCATTTCTTGGCTTCTGGCTTATTTCTACTGGCCTGCAAGGCAAGGTTCTCATCCAGAGGATAGAACTTGGCCTCGTGCTGGGCGTTGATCCGTTCAAGATCGGCCTGGCGTTCATCCTCGGTCAGCGGCGGCCAGGGCTTGGTGCCTGAAATCATGCCGCGCTCGCGCAGGGCTTCCCATGTGCGGGGGAAATCCATTTCCCCGAAAGAACCACGGCCGGGCCGCAGGGCGCGGCCCTGCACCCAATCCTGAACCAGGGTATTGACCTCAAAGGCCTCAATCCCCTTGAACTCTTTCATCTGGCGCACAAAACTTGGCGCAAGGTCCATGCTGCGCCGCGTCAGAATCCCCACGCGTTGCGAGGCATTTCCGACATAGGCCACCATGTGCAAAGGTGAGCAATCCACCGAAATGATGTCGCGCGCCGCCTTGTAATGCGCAATCTGGGCGGCGGCAGAATGCTTTTGCGGATGGAACATCTCATAGCCCTCTTCGGCCAGATATTCCTCCAGCAGGCTTTCGGCGATCAGCCCGCCCCGCTGGGGTGGCAGAAGGCTGCGCGAGATGTAAATCCGCTCGGGGCCCTCGGGCGCAATGCCGGCTCCGGTATGGGTGGCGACAAAATCGCGGAACTTGCGGCTGCCGATCGTCAGATCGCCCATGCCCACACCTTGCCGGGGCACATAAAGCTCTTCGACCTGCGTGGGCGCCATGATGCAGCGCACCGGCACATCCAGACCCATGGCATCCATCAGGGGCCGCAGCGCCTTGACGATGTGCTCGAAGTTGCCGGCTATCTGCTTGGGCGTGAAAAGCACGCCCTCGATCTTGCCGCGCAGTTCGGCCAATGCCCAGGCCCTGGCAAAGGACTCGACAATGAAATGTCCGAAGTGGCCGTACAGGATACCGCCGAACATCCAGCTTCCGCCAAGGGTTTCATGGGTTTCGGGCATGTCCGGCGCCGTGTTCACGGCTTCCTGGCTGTTGGACCAACTGATCGAATTCTCGACCATCTGGCCGTCGGGGGTCAGCACGCCCGAAGCCTGCTGTCGCCCGCGCCCCTCGGCAGGTGGCGGGACAAGCATCGCGTCACGGACGAGAACAAGATCGTCCTTGGCTTCCAACATGAACATCTTACAGACCGCTCCAAAACTGTGACGCCGCGACCCCGAAATGACCGCATGAACGTGCAGGTTTGACCTACATGACAGAGCCGATGCGGTCTAGCCGTTCTCGCTTCACCTGCACCGCCGCCGCCCCGTCGCGCAAGGTTTGCGGGGCCCCGAGACCAAGGGCGCAGATCAGGAAATGCTTCGGCGGCGAACCCCGTAACTGGCGATCGCGGGAGGACTCGAACCCCCGACCCGCTGCTTAGAAGGCAGCTGCTCTATCCAGCTGAGCTACGCGACCGTGCGCTGTTTCTAGCGAAGCGTTTTCGTCATGAAAACCGAATTCGGATCTTCGTGATAGCCTTCGAACGGCCCACATTCGGCAAAACCCGCCCGCGCATACAGCGCGCGGGCCGCCACGAAGGTGGGCTGGACGCCGGTTTCCAGCGACAGGCGGGCAAATCCGTCCCGCGTCGCCTCGGCCAGCAGATGCTCCAGCATCGCGCGCGACAGGCCGCGACCGCGGTCTTCAGCCAGGACATGCATCGACTTGATCTCGGCATGGGTCGCATCAATGCGCTTGAAGGCGCCCATGGCCACCGGACGCCCCGCATCGCGCATCACGAAGAACCGGATGCCCGGGCTGGCCAGTGCGCCCTTGTCCATCATGTGAATGGATTCGGGCGGCGTATCGGCGTGCATGTCGGCGGTATGGCGCTGGAACAGCAGCTCCAGATCCGGGGTCAGCGGGTGTTCTTCGGCAATGGTCACGGGCATGTCAGTCTCCTTGCCGAAGGACTCGCAGGATCGGAACCCTGCCGCAAGCCTTGGCCCGCGGTCAGTGCGTCCAGACGCCCCGGCGGTCGGTGGCGAAATTCTCGCCATAGCCGCGGGCACGGATATTGGCCTTGCGCGCCTTGGGTTCGGTCACGGCGACTTCAATCCCGCGGGCGGCGGCATAGGCTTCGGCGGCCTCGCGCGTATCAAAGCGAAGGCGCACCTGGGTCTGGGTGTCGCGGGTCGAGGTCCAGCCCATCAGCGGATCAACCTCGCGGGCCGACCCTTGGGCGAATTCCAGCACCCAGCCCTTGGTCTTGGCTGTGCCCGATTGCATGGCGGTCTTGGCTGGCTGGTAGATGCGCGCGCGCATGGAAACCTCCGTCTGTCACAGCGGTTTTGTCCGAACAGGGGGGAAAGCGCAAGGGCCCGCTTCGGCTGCACGCCGCAGGAGGCGGGGCGTACAAACTGCTGCCGGCCGATCGCTAAGGTTGGATGGGTGTGTGGTCGCGATCGACCGACAGCTTGGTGTGCTGCTTGCCCTGTAGTGCTGCACTACTTTTAGGCGAACCGCAAGCCTTTGATGCACATCTCGCCCCAATTTTGCCGTAATTTTTTCCGGCAAGTGTCAGCGCGGCTGCAAACGCAGGATGAGATAGCGGTTGTAGTGGCAGAATTCTTCGGCTGTCCGGGTCGTGTCGGCCAGCCGTGACATCAGGTTCCGGCTGCGCTTTTCCGACAGGACCAGCCGCAACACCCGCGACAGCAGCCAGTAGATCCGCGGCCGCGCCCGGCGGATTTCCTGCTGGCAGCGCGTCACGCCCAGACCCAGAACGTTGAAGAACTGCTGTTCCAGCGTGATCGAGGGCGCAACGCTTTCGGTGATGTCCTCTTCATGCGCAAGCTGAAGCGGCTGGCCGGCCAGTGCGCCGTGAAAGGCCGTCAGCTTGTGCCCGCCCCCGGGCTTGGGCCCATGCACATCGCGCCCCAGATAGGCCTCGGTGCGGAAACAGTCGGCAATCAGGATCTGCCCGCCGGGCGCCAGAAGTTGCAGGCAGCGCGGCAGGCTGAACTCCATCGGGATATACTGGAAACTTTCCGAGAACAGGCACAGGTCGAACGACCCCTGTCCGGTGAAATCCTCGAACCGGCATTCATGCACCACGGCCTGCGGGGCGTTCGCCCGGCACCGGCCCGCCAGATAGGCCGACGGCACAACGATCTCGACACTGTGGCCCAGCGCGATCAGCTTCCTGGCCGTCTCGCCGGCCCCGCCGCCAATGTCGAGGATTCGCAGCCGCCCCGCCGGTAACTGGCCGAACAGCTTGTCGGTATAGGCGTCCTGCGCCTGCCGCAGGTTGCCGGCAGACAGCTCAAGCCCGTCCCACAGCCCGTAATGCAGATTCTCGGCCCCGGTGAGCCATTTGATAAGGGCAAGCCCGGTATCCAGGCCAATGGCGCGCGTGTCGATTTTTTCTCCCATGGATTTCCCTTAGCGGGTTCCGCGGATTCCGGCAATCCGGCGCTTGAACCGGAACAAAAACAGATCAAATCTGTTCCGTCCGAAGGGAATCACCCACATGCCCCACAACAACTCGAATGCCCTCAATCCGCGCCCCGATGTGCTGACCAAGCCCAAGCTGGAAGGCGGGCGGCGTTTTGTCATGCAGACGCCGTTTCAGGCCGCCGGCGACCAGCCCACCGCGATTGCCGAACTGGCCACCGGCGTGCTGGCGGGGGAACGGGATCAGGTGCTTCTTGGGGCCACCGGCACCGGCAAGACCTTCACCATGGCCAAGGTGATCGAGGAAACCCAGCGCCCGGCCATCATCCTTGCGCCGAACAAGACGCTGGCGGCGCAGTTGTATGGCGAATTCAAGAGCTTCTTCCCCGACAACGCGGTGGAATACTTCGTTTCCTACTACGACTACTACCAGCCCGAGGCCTATGTCGCGCGGACCGACACCTATATCGAGAAGGAATCCCAGATCAACGAACAGATCGACCGGATGCGCCACTCGGCCACCCGGGCGCTGCTGGAACGCGACGATGTGATCATCGTCGCCTCGGTGTCCTGCATCTACGGCATCGGCTCGGTCGAAACCTATTCGGCCATGACGCAAGATCTGGTCGTTGGCCAGATGTATGACCAGCGCAAGATTCTGGCCGAACTGGTGGCGCAGCAATACCGGCGGCTTGAGGGCAGCTTCCAGCGCGGGTCGTTCCGGGTGCGCGGCGACAGTCTGGAAGTCTGGCCCGCCCACCTGGAAGACCGCGCCTGGCGGTTTTCCTTCTTTGGGGAAGAGCTGGAAAGCATCGTCGAATTCGACCCGCTGACCGGCGCCAGGACGGGCAGCTTCACCCAGATCCGCATCTATGCCAACAGCCACTATGTAACCCCGCGCCCGACGCTGGCGCAGGCCATCAAGGGCATCAAGGACGAACTGTTCCACCGGCTCAAGCAACTGACGGACGAAGGCAAGCTGCTTGAGGCGCAGCGGCTGGAGCAACGCACCCGCTTCGATCTGGAAATGCTGGAAGCCACCGGAAGCTGCGCCGGCATCGAGAATTATTCCCGCTGGCTGACCGGCCGCGCCCCCGGGGAACCGCCGCCCACCCTGTTCGAGTTCATTCCCGACAATGCCATCGTCTTTGCCGATGAAAGCCACGTCACCGTGCCGCAGATCGGCGGCATGTATCGCGGCGACTACCGGCGCAAGTTCACCCTGGCCGAACACGGGTTCCGCCTGCCCAGTTGCATGGACAACCGTCCGCTCAAGTTCGAGGAATGGGATGCGATGCGTCCGCAATCGGTCTTCGTCTCGGCCACCCCTGCGGCCTGGGAACTGGAACAGACCGGCGGCGTCTTTACCGAACAGGTCATCCGCCCCACCGGCCTGATCGACCCCGAGGTGGAAATCCGCCCCGTCGAGATGCAGGTCGATGACCTGCTGGACGAGGTGCGCCGCGTCTCGGCCAGGGGGCTGCGGACGCTGGTCACAACCCTGACCAAGCGCATGGCGGAAGACCTGACCGAATACCTGCACGAACAAGGCATCCGTGTGCGCTACATGCACAGCGACATCGACACGATCGAGCGGATCGAGATCCTGCGCGACCTGCGGCTGGGCGCCTTTGACGTGCTGGTCGGCATCAACCTGCTGCGCGAGGGGCTGGATATTCCCGAATGTGGGCTGGTGGCGATTCTCGACGCCGACAAGGAAGGGTTCCTGCGGTCTGAAACCAGCCTGATCCAGACCATCGGCCGCGCCGCCCGCAACGCCGAAGGGCGGGTCATCATGTATGCCGACCGCATCACCGGCAGCATGGAACGCGCCATGGCGGAAACCGACCGCCGCCGCGAAAAGCAGAAGGCCTATAACACGCTGCACGGCATCACGCCCACGACGATCAAGAAGAATGTCGAGGATGTGCTGCTGGGTGTCTATCAGGGCGACACCGACATGTCGCGCGTGACGGCCAAGGTTGAAAAGGCGATGGTCGGGCAGAACCTTGCCGCCCATCTGGACGCGCTGCGAACCGCCATGCGCAAGGCGGCCGAGAATCTGGAATTCGAGGAAGCCGCCCGGATGCGGGATGAAATCAAGCGGCTTGAGGCGGTGGAACTGGCGGTGGCCGACGATCCGCTTGCGCGGCAGTCAGCCGTTGAGGAAGCGGTTGAAGAGGCGGTGAAATCCGCAGGCCGCTCCACCGCGGGCCGGCCGGGCCAGCGTGGCGGCGTCAAGCGGCGCGGCCGGCGTTAGGCCGCCTGCTGCGGCACCAGCGCCAGATCCTTCAGCGCGGCGCCCTCCGGCCCGTGCGTGCCCCGGATCAGGAAACCGGGGCGCGTCACTTCGGGGTGATCCTCGGCCCAGTCGCGGAAGCGGTCGTTCGACACAACCGAAGCCCGGCGCTTGCGCGCCTCGGCCAGAACCAGCGGGTCGGCGGGCTGGCCCTTGGCGGCGACAAGAATCTGCTTCTGCGGCAGGTTCAGCACCTTGGACAGCTCCCACGGACCCATCCAGTCACCACCAACCTTGTAGCCCACATTGGCATCGAACCAGATGACCGGCTGAAACCCCTGCGATTCCAGCAGGCGCAGCACATCGGAAACGGTCGCCAGCGACGGGCCGACCGGGTTCCAGTACAACACGTTCGACCCGTCGACGATGATCCAGCGCGGGGTTGCCCGCTTGCCGCGCGACGGGCGCCGCTTCTGGCCAGCGTCGCGCGTGGCCGGGCTGGGCCCGCGCGCCGCGCGCAGCGCCAGCACGAAGCTGGCCACCGCGGCCAGCACCGCAGCCACGGCCGGGGCCGACTGCGGGTCCAGCACCACGATGGTGATGACCACGAAGGCCAGAACGAAAAGGGCGAAATAGACGACGCGCATGTTTGTCAGGGCAAGGGGGCTAGGGCGGCCTGGGGCCGGTCATACCCCGTTCGCCGGGAAGTTTCCATCAGTAGGCGGTAACAACCTCATACATCACAGGCTCGAAGTTCTTGCTCAGTTCGTTGATATGGCGATTGCGTTCGCGCATCTCGGGGTTGCGCAGCATGGCCTGATAATCCTCGCGCCGCTGCCATTGCGAATAGTTGCAGACGCGGGTGCGGGCATCGTTGACATGCAGGCCCGCCGATATGAACCCCGGCTGCTTCGAGATGCACGCCGCCAGCGCGGCCTCCAGCGCCTCGATCAGGTCAAAGGCCATCGCGGGGGTGGTCTCGAAGGTGGTGATCACGGTCTGGCCTTGAAAGTCCTTGGAAATCTGCGGCATGGTAAGGCCCTCCTTTTCCGCCATCCTGCCACGGGACGCCCCAGAAATCATGCGGTTAATTGACCCGAAAGACCCTTTCTTTGCAAAGACTTGGGTCCGCTGGGCCACGGTGCTGGCGCCGGCGGCCTGGGGTGTGGCGGAACTGGCCCTCGGCAACCCCGGCTGGGCGGCGGTCTTTCTGGTGGCGGGGGCCTATGCGGGCTGGGTGCTGATCCTTAACAGGTGACCAGTCCACGCATTTCGCCACTGTCCCCCTGAAGCGAGGTTTCGCGCAGCCGGCACCCCGTAACCTGCGGAATCAGCTCGATCATATCGGCGCGGATCTGTTGATGCTCCCCCCGGCGAGCATATCCAAGCCGGATGATTTCCACCATGCTGCCCTTCTGGAACACCACATAGTGCCGGCCGTTGCGGGTTACCTCGGTCTGTTCCGCCCCCCACATCTGGGGCGCAGGCTGGGCACCACAGGCGGCCAGGAAAATCAGGGGAAGAAGGCGCTTCATCCCGCCAGTCTGCCGCAGTACGGTTAACAGCCGGTTAATGCGGCCCGGGGGACTCGGCTCAGCGTCCGCTGTCGCGGGCGCGGATTTCGGTCAGCAAGGTCGGCGGTGGCGGCGGCAGGTCGCCGGCATCCATGGCCTTCATATGCGCCACCCGCCAGGCCCGGCTGATCGGCTCGGACGATTTTTTCAGCAGCGGGTAGCCTGTCAGGTGCACCATGGCATAGGGAAAGCTGGAATAGGCCATGCGCTTTTGCAGCACCCGGCTCACATGATCCAGCGCCGCAGTCTGCCAGCCCGGCCGGCGCCATGACAGCAGCCGGTCCCGCTCGGCGGCAAGCTTGGGGTCGATATAGGCGCCGTAATGCAGCGTCCGCTCAAGGAAATCGGTGTCCTGATCCGCGATCCGTTCCACCAGCGCCGATGTGTCGTAAACCCCGGCCACGCGCAGACCCGCGGCCCGCATCGCCGCGCTGAACCCCCGCTCGCCCCGGCGGATGACGTGATACTTGTTCGAGGTAAGCTGCAGGCTTTTCCAGAAGGTCGAAAAGGCCGGATGTTCCAGCGCCGGGCGCCGCAGCCGGTAAAGATAGCTTTCCAGAAACCGCTCTTCGCCCCGCTCTCGCAGGATCGTCCCGGCAATCTCGGCGGGTTCCAAGGCCAGCCGTGTCAGGATGTCGGTTTCGGGCAGTACGGGCAGCCAGATGCTGTCGTTCAGGATCAGCAGTTCCTCGGGCTCAACACCCCATTGCGCAAGGCAGGTCAGCCCGTCGCGATAACCACCGAAGTCATAGCCGAAGTTTGGCCGTTCCACCGCGCGCCAGACGACCGCGGCCAGCGGCTCGCGATCTTCCTCGGCGATCTGCGCGTTCGACACCACCAGCGGCGCATAGCCGGCCTCGGCCAGCCAGCGGCAGGTCCGGAGCGTGGACTGCTGAATCCCCGACGGCTGGAAGATCAGGAGCAGCGCAATCTTGTCGGCCCGGGGCATCGCGCCCTGCAACAGCGGAAGCCCGTCCTCCACCAGACTGTCCAGCCTGCGCTGCACCACGGGGTCGGTCAACTGATTGCCGATCCCCTTCGTCTGTTGCCATAGCCGCTCCAATTCGCGGCGCACTTTCCAACCAGTAACCACAACCAACTCCGTCCAAAGCACACGTCGAGACAGCCGGCGCAACCGAAACCCTAGCCCGCGATATCGTTCAGATAACGCCCGTATTTGTTCTTCGCGAACAGCTTTGCGCGCTCGCGCAGCGTCTCGCGGCTGATCCATCCCTTGCGGAAGGCAATCTCGTCCGGGCACCCCACCTGCAGGCCCTGGCGTTCTTCCAGGGTGCGCACGAAGTTGCCGGCGTCCAGCAGGCTGCCGTGGGTGCCGGTGTCCAGCCAGGCGAATCCGCGCCCCAGCAGTTCAACGTTCAGGCTGCCTTCGGCGCGGTAGATTTCCAGCAGATCGGCAATCTCCAGCTCGCCCCGGGCCGAGGGTTTGACCCGCCGCGCCAGTTCGGGGGCGCGACCGTCCAGATAGTAAAGCCCGGTCACCGCATAGTTCGACGGCGGTTTCGCCGGCTTTTCGATGATGGCACGGACGCGGCCCGCCTCATCGAAATCAACCACGCCATAGCGCTCGGGGTCGGCAACGCGATAGCCGAAGACGGTACCGCCCTCTGGCCGGGCATCGGCTGCTCCCAGCAGTTCGGGAAGGCCATGACCGAAAAAGATGTTGTCGCCCAGCACCAGCGCGCTGGGGGCGCCGGCCAGAAAATCCTCGGCCAGAAGATAGGCCTGCGCCAGCCCGTCCGGGCTGGGCTGCACGATCCATTCAAACCGCATTCCATAGGTGCTGCCATCGCCCAGCAGACGCTGGAACTGTGGCTGGTCCTCGGGCGTGGTGATGATCGCCACCTCGCGCATACCGCCCAGCATCAGGGCGCTCAGCGGGTAATAGATCATCGGCTTGTCATGCACCGGCAGCAGTTGCTTCGACACGCCCAGCGTGATGGGCCAAAGCCGGGTGCCGGACCCCCCGGCCAGAATGATGCCCTTTCTGGCAAGCGTCATGCGACAAGCTCCTTCACGATACGATCAAGGCCTTCGCGCCAGTCGGGGCGCGTTACCCCGAAGGCGGCGGCAAAGGCCGAACAGTCCAGCCGCGAATTGGCCGGGCGGCGGGCCGGGGTGGGGTAGTCGGCGGTGGTGATGTCTTCCACCTGCGCGGGCAGGCCGGCCGTGGCCATGATGGCGCGGGCAAATTCTGCCCAGCTTACATCCGGCGCACCCGAGAAATGATGCGTGCCGCCGGGGGCGCCCTGCACCATGGCCCGCGCGGCAGTGATCAGCGCGGTGGCAATATCAGCGGCGGGCGTCGGCCCCCCCACCTGATCGGCCACCACGCGCAGGACCGGGCGGTCCTGCCCCAGCCGCAGCATCGTTTTCACAAAGTTGCTGCCATGGGCCGAAACAACCCAACTGGTCCGCAAAATCAGATGCGCGCCGCCGGCGGCCCGCACGCCCTGTTCGCCGGCCAGCTTGGTGCGGCCATAGGCGCCCAGCGGGCCGGTCTTGTCATCCGGGCGGAAGGCACGGGTGCCGACCCCGTCAAAGACGTAATCGGTCGAGATGTGCAGGAAGGGAATTCCGCGCCGCGCGGCAGCTTCGGCCATGGCCGCAGGCGCGGCGGCATTCACCAGATGCGCGGCGGCTTCCTCGGTCTCGGCCTTGTCCACTGCCGTCCAGGCGGCGGCATTGATCACGGCGTCGGCCTCGCCCCCCGCAACGGCCTGTGCCGCCGCCGCAGGGTTGGCAAGGTCAAGCTCGTCCCGGCCCAGGAAACGGGCCGTCACATCGGTAGGCAGGGCACGCGCCAGTTCCTGCGCGACCTGTCCGGTTTTCCCGATGACAAGCAGCTTCATCGCGCGGCCTCCTGCGGTCCGGCGCTCATGCCCGCGTTCCCAGCCGTTGCCCCACGCCCTGCCGTTCCAGCAGCGGGCGCCACCAGGCTTCGTTGTCCAGATACCAGCGCACCGTGCGGCGCAGCCCTTCCTCAACCGTCACGCTGGGCCGCCAGCCCAGTTCCGTGCGGATGCGGGCCGGGTCGATGGCATAGCGCGCGTCATGCCCCGGCCGGTCGGTCACAAAGGTGATCTGCTCGGCATAGCTGCCCTTGGCCCGGGGCTGCATCTCATCCAGCAGGGCGCAGATCGTGCGCACCAGGTCGATGTTGCGCCGCTCGTTCTCGCCGCCGATGTTGTAGCTGCGCCCGACCGCCCCCTTCTGCACCACCAGAAGCAGCGCATCGGCGTGGTCTTCCACATACAGCCAGTCGCGCACATTCTCGCCCGTGCCGTAAACCGGAATCGGCCGGCCATGCAGCGCGTTCAGGATCGTGACCGGGATCAGTTTCTCGGGGAAGTGATAGGGGCCATAATTGTTGGAGCAGTTGGTCAGCACCACCGGCAGGCCATAGGTCTCGGCCCAGGCGCGGACCAGATGGTCGCTGGCCGCCTTTGACGCCGAATAGGGGCTGCGCGGATCATAGGGCGTGTCCTCGGTGAACTGCCCTTCGGCGCCCAGGCTGCCGAACACCTCGTCGGTCGAGATGTGGTGAAAGCGGAAGCCGGACGGGCGGCCCTGCCGCATCCAGTGGGCGCGGGCGGCTTCCAGCATGTTGAAGGTGCCGGTGATGTTGGTTTCCACGAAATCCGCCGGCCCGTCGATCGAACGGTCGACATGGCTTTCCGCCGCCAGATGCATCACCGCATCGGGGTTATGCGTGGCAAAGACCCGCTCCAGCGCGGCGCGGTCGCGGATGTCGGCCTGTTCGAAGCTGTACAGGTTCGATCCCGACACAGGCGCGACATTCGCCTCGCAGGCGGCATAGGTCATCGCGTCAAGGTTCACCACCTCATGTCCGCGCGCCACGGCCAGCCGCACCACGGCGCTGCCGATGAACCCCATTCCGCCGGTAACCAGCAACTTCATCACTTGTTCTCCCACTGGAAGGGGCGCGGCGCATCGGCCAGCAGCGGCGCGGCGGCATCCTTGGCCGACAGCACCGGCGGCGCGGTCAGGCCCCAGTCGATTCCGATCTGCGGATCGTCCCAGCGGACGGCCCCGTCACAATCGGGCGCATAGAAATCGGTGCATTTGTACTGCACCTCGGTGTCGTCGGTCAGCGTCACGAAGCCGTGCAGAAACCCCTTGGGCACCAGCAACTGCTGGCCATTCGCGGCGCTCAGTTCCACCGCAACCCATTTGGCAAAGGTCGGCGATCCGGCGCGGAAATCCACCGCCACATCCAGAATCGCCCCGCGAGAGCAGCGCACCAACTTGTCCTGCGCATGGGGCGGCGCCTGATAATGCAACCCGCGCAGCGTGCCCTTGGCGGCGCTGAAGCTGTGGTTGTCCTGCACCCAGTTCAGATGCCCCAACCCCGCCTCGGCCATCCGCGCCGCGCTGAACGTCTCGCAGAACCAACCCCGCTCATCGCCAAACCGGCGCGGCGTCAGAACCACCACATCAGCAAGGCCGTCCGAAATCATATTACCGCCCACAGGGCCTCCAGTCAGACCAACACGTTTCGCCAGTCCGTAAGTCCGCTTCCCACAACCGTCAATGCCGACCACAGTTCCGTTGCGGCACGCGGGGCCGGCAGGGCGGAAAATCGGCGGATTCAAGCTAAACACACGAAAATACCAAGAAATCCTGAACGCCGATTCCCGCCTGCCGGCAACACAGGATAGTCACCGTCGCGGCACCCGTTCAGGGGGAATTTTCGCCGCCCGCGAACTGCTGATCATAAAGCGCCCGGAACTTGCCGCCGGCCTGCAGCAGATCATGCAGGGTGCCGGCCTCCGCGACCTGGCCGCCTTCGATATAGCAGATGCGGTCCGCGCGCATCACGGTTGACAGGCGGTGCGCAACCACGATGGTGGTCACCCCTTGCGTGATGCGATCCAGCGCGTCGCGCACCAGAACCTCGGAATGGCTGTCCAGCGCGCTGGTCGCTTCATCCAGCAGCAGAATGGGCGCCTTGCGCAGAACCGCCCGCGCGATGGCAAGGCGCTGCCGCTGCCCGCCGGACAGGAAGGTGCCGTTCTCGCCGATCTGGGTCTGGTAGCCCTGCGGGAAACTTCTGATGAATTCGTCGGCATGTGCGACCCGCGCCGCCTCGATGATTTCCTCATCGCTGGCCTGGGGGCGCACCATGCGCAGGTTGTCCATCACGCTGGCCGAGAACAGGAACGTGTCCTGCCCGACATAGGAAATCTTGCGCCGCAGCGAGGCAAAGGTCACCTGCCGGATGTCGGTTCCATCCACCAGAACCCGGCCGCTGTCGGCGTCATACATCCGCAGCATCAGGTTCAGCAGGGTTGACTTGCCACCCCCGGACGGACCCACCAGCGCGGTGGTCGTGCCTTCCGCGAAATCCAGCGTGATGCCGTCGATCACCGGCCGGTCCGGCGCATAGGAAAAGCGCACATCCTCAAGCCGCAGCCCCGAAGGCCCGTCGGTCAGATCAACCGCGTCCGGCGCTTCTGTCAGGCTGCGCGGCTGGTCCAGCAGGGCGTACATCATCCGCACGCCCATCATGCCGCCTTCGATCGTCACCCGCATCCGCGACAACCGCTTCGCCGGCTCATAGGCCATCAGGAACGCGGTCACGAAAGACATCAACTGCCCGGCGGTGCCCGCGGCCTGCCCAAAGACCTGCACCGCGCTGAGGATGACAATGGCGGCAATCGCCAGCCCGGTGATCGTGTCCATCAGGGGCGAGGTGGCCGCTTCCAGCCGGACCATCTTGTTCGCCCGCTTCTCGACCTGACGCACGGCGGATTCCATCCGCTGCGCCATCTGGCTTTCAAGGGCAAAGGCCTTCACCACGCGGGCGCCGGTCGAGGTTTCCTGAACAACCTTGATGATCTCGGTCAGGCCGGCCATTTCCTGCGCCATGACATGACGCACCTTCCGCAGGATGAGCTGCACCCCGAAAACAGCCGCCGGCCCGACAACCAGGCACACAGCCGAAAGCAGCGGCTGCTGGTAGATCATCACCGCGACCAGCCCGATCAGCGTCAGCATGTCGCGCACGAAGCCGGTGACGATCACGTCAATCACCGAACGGGCCATCTGCGCGCTTTGGGTCACGCGCAGCAGAACGTCGGAGGATTCGGTGTTGTTGAAAAAGGCAACGCCCTGGTCCAGCAGCTTGCGGTAAAGCTGAATCTGCTTCTGCGCCACGATGCGGTTTCCCGCCCGCGCCATCAGCACGGCCTGCGCAAAGGACGCGATGCCCTTCAGGAAGAAGATCAGCGCCACCCCGGCCGCCACAAGGTAAACGCGTGATCGGTCCGGCGCCGTCATCGAATCGACGATCTCGCCCATGATCCAGGCCGAGGCGGCGGTGGTGCCCGCCACGAAGACCATCGCGATGATGGCTGCGAAGTAATGCGCCTTATGCTCGGGAAAGCTTTCGACCAGAAGCCGGACAAGCAGGCTGTCGGCGGTCTTTCTCTCCAGCCAGCCGGCCAGGCCGGACTTTTCCTTCGGCATCGGGGGTATTCTCACTTGGTTCTTACAGGGCCACACGATTACAGGCGCGCTGATAGCAGAGCGAGCGGGTGGCGTCACGGCCATGACGAAGGCACCCGGCCGGAACCGGCGGCAAACGGCAAGGAACCGCAGATCGCCGATGAGCCGGCTGGCGGCAGGACCATCCGCAGAAAAAACGTCAGGTCTGCGGGATGAAGATGAACAGGGGCTCCGTATGCAGCGCAACTGCATCACAGGTAAGGCGCGCGTATGTCCAGCACCACCCCCACCCGGACGGAAATTCCCCTGCCCGGCGAACCGGCCCACCCTTTCACCCAGCGCACCCCGGCCAATCCGCAGTTCAACTTCGATACCGCGGCCGGCCGCTATCTGGCGCTGTGCTTCCTGGGTTCGGCGGCCGATGCGCAATCCCGCGCGGCGGTCGGGGCGGTTCTGGCGCGGCCCGATCTGTTCAACGATGTGACCGCGGCCTGCTTTCTGGTCAGCAACGACCCGGCCGACGAAACCGAAAACCGGCTTGCCAACCAGCTTCCCGGTTTCCGCGTGTTCTGGGATTTCGATCTTTCGGTCGCCCGGCTTTACGGCGCGGCGGCCCCGGACACCCGGTCCCCCGCCCTGCCCGCAACCCGATTCTGGCTGCTGCTCGACCCGACCATGCGGATCATCGCCACGGTCCCGTTCCGCGAAGATGGCAGCGATGCGGCCGCCTTCATCCGGCTGGTTGAAACCCTGCCCCCGCCGGCCCGCTTTGCCGGGATCGAACTGCAGGCGCCCGTCCTTTACCTGCCGAATGTCTTTGAACCGGAATTGTGCCGCCACCTGATCGGGCTTTACGAAACCAACGGCGGCCACGAAAGCGGCTTCATGCGCGATGTCGGCGGCCGCACCGTCGGCATAAGCGATGCCAGGCACAAACGCCGCAAGGACTATGACATCCACGACATGAACCTCATCGCCGGGCTCCGGTCGCGCATTGCGCAGCGCGTGGTGCCGGAAATTGCCAAGGTCCATCAGTTCAAGGTCACCCGGATGGAGCGTTACATCGTGTCCTGCTACGCCGCCAAGGATGGCGGGCATTTCGCGGCGCATCGCGACAATACCAGCGCCGGCACCGCCCACCGGCGCTTTGCGGTCTCGATCAACCTGAACGACGATTTCGACGGCGGAGAGGTCAGCTTCCCCGAATACGGGCCGCGCAGCTTCAAGGCGCCGCCCGGCGGGGCCGTGGTCTTTTCCTGCTCGCTTCTGCACAAGGTTGGCAAGGTGACACGCGGCCGCCGCTTCGCCTTTCTACCGTTCCTCTATGACGAGGCTGCCGCACAGCTTCGCCAAAGGAATGCCGCCCTGGTCGGAGAGAAGGGATCGCGCTACCGTGCGGGGTGAAACGGAAGATGCCACATGACCCGGCTTGACATCGAACCCTGCCTTGGCGCGCTGCGCCGCTATGCGCGGGTTCTGACGCGGGCCGGTCAGGAGGCCGACGATCTGGTGCAGGGCGCGCTTCTGCGCGCCTATGAGCGACGGGCCACCTTCCGCGAAGGCGCCGATCTGCGTGTCTGGCTGATGACCATCCTGCACAACCATTTCATCGACACGCTGCGCGCCCGGAAATCCGCGCTGGCCCGCGAACAGGCCTGGGCGGAAACCACGCCCGGCTTCGTTCTGCCCGAGGGCGAGCACGCGGCGCGGCTGGCCCAGTTGCGCCGCGCCTTTCTTGCGCTGCCCGCAGACCAGCGCGAGGCCCTGCACCTCATGGCCGTCGAAGGATTGAGCGTGGCCGAGGTCGCGGCCGTTCTGGCAATTCCGGCCGGAACCGTCATGTCGCGTGTCGCCCGGGCGCGCGCGGCCCTGCGCGATTTTGAAAACGGCCCCACCGAAAAACCCGAACCCACCCGCCTCAGGCTTGTGCGAGGACGCGATGACACCTGACCGTGACACCAACATGGATCTTGAGATTGATGCCTTCGTGAACGGCCAGCTTGATGGCGAACGGCGCTTTGCCGTGGCGGCATTTCTGGCCCGGCAGCCCGACCGGGCGGCCGAAGTCATGTCGGACCTGCACCTGACAGAAGGCCTACGGCTGGCGCTTGGCACGATCGACGCCCCGCCCGACCCGCGGCTTGATCTGGCGGCGGCCCGCGTCAGCCGGGGGCTTGAGAGCCGGCATCGCCTGCGCCACTGGGCCCCCTTCGCGGCGGCGGCGGCCATGTTCGTGGTCGGCTGGACGGCGCAGTCCCTGGTCTCTGGATCGGCGCTGCTTATGCAAGGCTCCGGCACCGCCGAGATTTTCGAAACCGCGCTGGACGCGCAGGATGCGGTGTCCCTTCGGCTGATGCTGTCAGGCGAACTTGGCCCGATGTCGAAGGATGCCCAGGCGATTTCAGACCGGCTTGGCATCCCCCTGCCCGACCTGCCGGCGGGCTGGTCCGTGCGGGCCGCCCAGGTGGTGGCAACGCCGGAACGCCCCGGGATCGCGCTGGTGATCGACACCCCGGACCTGGGCGAGATCATGCTGTTCAGCGTACGGCGCAGCGACAAGGGGCCCGGCACGGCAACCGACACGCCCGTCGATACCACCACACAGGATGGCCGGCTGCTGGCTGTCTTTGAAAAGGGCCAGGCAGCCTATGTTCTGGTCGACAACTCCGGGCCGCTCAACGACCTGCGCCGCGGGGCCGAGGAGCTGCGCCACAGCCTGACCCAGGGGTAACCCTGCCGCCGGATGCGGTTTCACGCCGGTTTCCGGCCCCTGCCGGCAGACGGGTTTGCGCAGGCGGGGCGCCGGTGATAACACCGGAAACGGGTCTGACGTTCAGCCCCTGTGCCAGTGTCCGTGTAACCAGTCCCCTTTGTAAATGGTGTAATCGTGGCTACCTATGTTCTGAACTTTGCCAACAATCAGCTTGGCAACTTCAACTCAGCCGGCCTAACCAGCGTCTTCGGGTCGCAGAACCTGAAAATCAACAGCGCGCATCCGGGCGACCGTCTGGTCAGTTCGGGGGCCATCGGTTCGGTCAACCAGATCACCGGCTGGCGCCTGACGGTTCAGGGCGACATGGAACCGGGCGACAACGATGTGGTGCCCGGTGCGCCGATGATCATCGAATATTCCACCGACAACGGCGCGACCTGGCAGTCCTACTCGGTCGGGATCGGCCAGCCGGATGCCGTTTGGTATGCCCGGCAAGATGAAGAAGGCTGGATGGCGATCACCGCCAATGTTCCGGGCCAGCTCGACGGCCAGATGGGCTTCATCGTGGCCGATGCCGGCGTCACCCCCGGCCAGATCTTCACCACCGACGAAACCATTCTCGAAACGCAGATCGGGGAATATGCCCTGCCCTGCTTTACCGCAGGAACCCTGATCACCACGCCAACCGGCCCGCAGCCCATCGAAACCCTGCGTCCCGGCGATCTGGTGATGACGCTGGACGGCGGCGCGCAGCCGCTGCGCTGGATCGGGCACCGCCGCGTGTCGCGCGCCGAGATGCAGCTCAATCCGAAGCTGCGGCCCATCCGGTTTGCGGTCGGAAGCCTGGGCGAAGGCCTGCCGCGCCGCGAGTTGCTGGTGTCGCGCCAGCACCGCATGTTCCTGCGCCGGGATGCGGCGCGCGACATGCTTGGCAGCGACGAGATCCTTGTCGCGGCGCATCACCTGACCGGGCTGCCCGGCGTGGAACAGGTCATGCCTGACACCGCGGTGACCTATGTCCACCTGCTGTTCGACCGGCATCAACTGGTCTGGGCCGAGGAATCGCTTTCGGAATCCCTGTTCACCGGGGCCGAGGCGCTGAAGGCGCTGGGGCAAGCGGCGAGTGAGGAAATTGCCATGCTGTTCCCCGAACTCCTGCAAGATAAGCCCAGACCCGCACGCCCGTTTCCGCAGCGCGGGAAGCAGGCGCGCAGCCTTGTGCAACCCGATCTGGCAGCCTGAGAGGCGATTGCCGGCCCCTTCGGACTTCCCGGCCCCCCAGTCTGATGATGGGGCCGGGCTTGCCTTCGACAGGAACCATACCCCACGCGGAACGGCGAAGGCGCCGGTCTCAGGCGGTTTCGGCCAGTTCGGCGCCCGGCGCGCAGGGCTGTTGCGCCGGGGTGGTGGTGTCCCATGCCGATATGGCCTGCCGTGCGGCGATGCCATTGATCAGCGGCCGCGCCGGCACCGGCAGTTCATCCGGCCCAAGGCCCAGTTCGGCAGGCAGCCTGTCGCGAACATCCACCGGCAACATCCGGCGGGCTTGGATTCCCAGATACAGGCTTTCGGTCACCAGCCCCTCGCTTAGCAGCAGGTGGTGCCGGGGCAGCAGCAGGTGGTGGTAGGTCACGCCCTGTCCGGGGTCGGCCAGATGGATGCCCGCCAGCCCCACAAGCCGGATCGCCGGCACCAGCACCTCTGCCGTGCCACAGGCCGCAGCGATGTGCGGCCCGCTCAGCAGAACGCGGTGGTGGGGCGAAAGCGCCAGGCGCCGGCTGGGCCTGCCCCCGCCAAGGGCGCCTTGCGGGATGATGACCGGGCAAAGATGCCGCCGCTGTTGCAGGCTTTCCGCCCCCAGATGCCGCCGGCCGACCCAGATGACCGCCGTTGACCCGCCATCGGCCAGCGTCACCAGATCGCCGGGGCGCAACTCCTCAACCGGGCGCGCCCCGCCGGGCACCGCGATCAGCGTTCCTGCACAGAAACAGGGCGGCGGCGGCGCGTCCAGATTGGCCGGATCGACATTGAACTGGTTTCTCAGGCCGGCCTTCAGGCCCGGTATACCCGCCTGATAGGCCGTGGCGGAATAGATGATCCCTGCCCCGCCGGGGGCCCCGTCGAACAGCACCGTCGCCGTTCCCCCGTTCAGACCAAGCCCGCCCCCGGTATAGCTTTGCCATTCCTGCGCATTGACCAGACCGTCACCGTTGCTGTCGAGGATGAAGATGGTGTAGCCGCCCGGGTTCGAAGGCCCCACCCACACCGTCACCATTGTCGAGGCAGCCGTCGATGTTCCGGCGCTGTTCACAGGCGTTGCGTACCATTCATAGGCCGGCATGAGGGCGCTCCTGCAGTGACCGGAAACCGAACTTGTCAAAACGGCAGCATAGGGGCCGGGGGTGCGCTTCCGTCAATCGAATATCCGATTCCAGGGCCGTCTCATCCGGTCGGATGCGGCATTTTCCCCCGGCATGAGACATGGCCGCAGCCATTCTGCCGCATTGGCAGCCCCGGCCTCGCGCCTGGCATGAGAATCGCAAGTGAAACACAGCCTTAAGGCGACTTGACGCCGCGTCGCCATGCCGGTGCGTCCGGCCTCAACAATCCAGCTTGTGAGGCGTCCGTCTTCCTCGCTACACTTCGCTGGCAAACCTCGCCGTCGCCCCATGAAACGCGAACAAGGCGAGGAGCGGTAAACAACCCGGGAGAGACCCAGATGATGTTCAAGCGTATTCTCGGCACCACCGTCAGCCTGTCGGTGATGGTGTCGGCCGCGGCCGGCTTTGCCCAGTCAGAGGAAACCATCGCCGCGGCCAAGGCCGAAGGGATGCTGACCACCATCGCCCTGCCGCATGACTGGTGCGGCTATGGCGAAATCATCGCCTCCTTCAAGGCCAAGTACCCCGAGATCAAGGTCAACGAACTGAACCCCGACGCCGGCTCGGCCGATGAGGTCGAGGCCATCAAGGCCAACAAGGACAACAAGGGTCCGCAGGCGCCCGACGTGATCGACGTTGGCCTGTCCTTCGGCCCGTCGTCGCAGGCCGAAGGTCTGCTGCAACCCTACAAGGTGGCGGTCTGGGATTCGATTCCCGGCGCGATCAAGGACCCGGATGGCCACTGGTACGGGGCCTATTACGGCGTCATGGGCTTTGTGGTGAACAAGGACATGGTTCCCAATCCGCCGCAGGACTGGGCTGATCTGCTGAAACCCGAATATGCGGGCATGGTGTCGCTGGCCGGCGACCCGCGCGCCTCGAACCAGGCGATCCTGGCGGTGCTGGCCGCGGGCATGGCCATGGGCGGCGCGCCCGGCAAGGAAGCCGGCGAAAAGGGGCTTGAGTTCTTCAAGCAGCTCAATGACGCGGGCAACTTCGTTCCGGTCATCGGCAAGGCCGGCACGCTGGCGCAGGGCACCACCCCGATCGTCATCGCCTGGGACTACAACGGCCTGAGCTGGGGCAATTCGCTGAAGGGCAACCCGCCGGTTGAGGTGGTGATCCCGAAATCGGCCGCGCTGGCCGGTGTCTATGTCCAGGCGATCAGCGCCTATGCGCCGCAGCCCAATGCCGCGAAACTGTGGATGGAGCACATCTTCTCGGACGAAGGCCAGCTTGGCTACATCAAGGCCGGCTGCCAGACCGCGCGCTTCAACGAACTGGTTGCCGCGGGCAAGGTCTCGAAGGAAGTTCTCGATGCCATGCCGCCGGCCGAAGCCTACGCCAAGGCCTATTTCCCCACGCTGGATGAAGTGAACGACAACAAGACGGCCGTCACCGCCGGCTGGGACAGCACCGTCGGCGCCAACGTCGAGTAAGACCGCCTTCCCCGCCCCGGCACCAGCCGGGGCGGGTTCCATCAGACGGGCCAACAGAAGCCCGCAGGACAGGGAACCCCATGGCTACCAGACCTTCGCGGATACGCCCTCATCTGGCGTGGCTCGGGCTGTTGCCCTTTCTCGCCTTTGCCCTGCTGTTCCTGATCCTGCCGACGATCAAGATCGTCATCGGCGCCTTTCAGGCACAGGGGGGCGGCTTCACCCTGCAGAATTTCGTTGAACTCAACACGGCCTCGAACCGCAGCGCCTACTGGACCTCGATCAAGCTGTCCTTCGTGACGGCGGCGCTGGGGTGCCTGGTGGGCTTTGGCATGGCGGCGGCGGTGTCCTTTGGCGGGTTGCCGCGGTTCCTGCGCAGCCCGCTTCTTACCTTTTCGGGCGTCGCTTCCAACTTCGCGGGCGTGCCGCTGGCCTTTGCCTTCATCGCGACGCTGGGTCCGGTCGGGCTGATCACCGTCTGGCTGCGCACCGAATTCGGCATCAACCTGCGCGCCATGGGCTTCAACCTGCTGTCCTACTGGGGCCTCGTCATCACCTATCTGTTCTTCCAGATCCCGCTGATGATCCTGATCATCACCCCCGCGCTGGACGGGCTGAAACGCGAATGGCGCGAGGCGGCCGAGGTTCTGGGCGCCACCGGCGCGCAATACTGGCGGATGGTGGCGCTGCCGATCCTGTTCCCGGCGATCCTGGGCACCTTCGCCCTTCTGTTCGCCAACGCCTTCGGGGCGGTCGCAACGGCCTTTGCCCTGACTGGCCCGCAGTTGAACATCGTGCCGATCAAGCTGTTCGCGCAGATCCGGGGCGATGTGCTGGGCAACCCCAACCTGGGATACGCGCTGGCCTTCGGGATGATCCTCATCACGGCGGCGGCGAACATCCTGTATATCTGGCTGCGCGTCCGGTCCGAGAGGTGGCTGAAATGATCCGCACCCTTGCCTGGATCGTCTTCATCCTTGGCGGCCTTTACTTCCTGCTGCCGCTGGTCGGCATGGCGGAATTCTCGCTGCGGATGCGGCGCGGCGAATATTCGCTGGATGCCTATCGCGTTGTCTTCGCCGACCCGAACTTCTGGGCAACCTTCGGCTATTCGCTGAAGCTGGCGGTGGCCACCATCGTCTTCGGCGTCTTCCTTGTCATGCCCACGGCCTATTGGGTGCGGCTCAAGCTGCCGCAGGCCCGCCCCGTGGTGGAATTCATCACCCTGCTGCCGCTGGTCATTCCGGCCATCGTGATCGTGTTCGGCTACATCCGCCTTTACAACACCTCGTCCTTCCTGCCGCTGACCGGCTCTGCCGTCGGAACCGACATCCTGCTGACCATGGGCTATGCCACGCTTGCCCTGCCCTACATGTATCGCGCCGTCGATACCGGGCTGCGCACCATCGACGTGGCCACCCTGACCGAGGCCGCGCAAAGCCTGGGCGCGGGCTGGGTCACCATTCTGGGCCGGGTCATCCTGCCCAATGTCATGGCGGCCGTCCTGTCCGGCGCCTTCCTGACCCTGGCCATCGTCATGGGCGAATTCACCATGGCGGCGCTTCTCAACCGGCCCGCGTTCGGCCCCTTCATGCAGTTGATGGGCGCCAACCGCGCCTATGAGCCCCCCGCGCTGGCCGTGATCGCCTTCGCGCTGACCTGGGGCTGCATGGGGCTGATGCAACTGGCCACACGTTTTGCCAAACACGAAAGGGCAAAGGGCTGATGTCCTATCTCTCGATTGACCATCTTGAAAAGTCCTTCGGCGCCAACCGCGTGGTCAAGGATTTCTCGCTTGCCGTCGAGAAGGGGGAATTCGTCTCTCTGCTTGGGCCATCAGGCTGCGGCAAGACAACGGTCCTGCGCATGGTCGCCGGCTTCGAACGCCCAACCGCCGGCCGCATCGTGATCGACGGGCAGGATGTGACCGGGCTGCGCGCCAATGCCCGCAACATCGGCATGATGTTCCAGGCCTACGCGCTGTTCCCCAACCTCACCGTGGCCGAAAACGTCGGCTTCGGCCTCAAGGTCAAGGGCGTGCCCCGGGCCGAGCGCGAGGCCCGCGTGACCGAAATGCTGCGCCTGAT
>NZ_PZKE01000020.1 GCF_003034965.1 Fuscovulum blasticum DSM 2131
GCGGCGGGGGCCATGCCGGCGGACATTGCGATGGTGGTCATCACGATGGGCCGGGCGCGCTTGTGGCAGGCGTCGACCAGCGCGTCGAAGCGGGGCATGCCCTTTCTTCGCGCCTCGATCACATAATCGACCAGCAGGATCGAGTTCTTGGACACGATCCCCATCAGCAAGAGAAGGCCGATGACCGAAGGCATCGAAAAGCTGGTGCCGGTGATGACCAGCGGGAAGAGCGCCCCGCCAAGGGCAAGCGGCAGCGCCGTCAGGATGGTGATCGGCTGCAGGAAATCATGGAACAGCAGCACCAGCACGGCGTAGACGCAGAAGATGCCGATCGCCATGGCCGAGGCGAAGCTGGTGAACAGTTCCGCCTGCCGCTTCAGGTCACCCTGTTCGGCAAAGCTGACGCCATCGGGCAGGTTCTGATAGGCTGACAGCTTTTGCACTTCGGCATTCACGTCCGACAGGTTGCGCCCATTCAACTCGATGGAAATCGTCACATTGCGCGACCGGTCCAGCCGGTTGATCTGCGACGGCGCCGAGCCGAGGGATATGTCGGCGATGGCGCCCAGCGTCACCGTGCCGCCGGTTGCGGGCACCGGGATCATGGCGATCTGTTCGATGGACTGGCGCACCGAGGCGTCCAGCGTCACCCGGATCGCGATCTGGCGGGTGTCGAGGTTCAGCTTGGACAGGGCCGAGTCGTAGGCCCCCGAAGTGGCCACCCGGATCGTGTCGGCGATGGCCTGCGAGGTGACGCCGTAAGAGGCGGCGCGTTCAAGGTCCGGGGTGATCACGATCTCGGGCGATTGCAGCGCGGCAGATGAGGTCACGGTGCCGATCCCCGCGATATTGGCGCGGATCTCGGACTCCAGCGCGGCTGCGGCCTGTTCCAGTGCAAGCGAACTGTCGCCCGCCAGCGTGATCTGCAATTCGGTGCCGCTGCTGCCCGATCCGACCTCGATCCGCGCGCCGGGGATGGCGGCGATGGCGGCACGGATGTCGGCCTCGATCTCGGTCTGGGAAACGTCGCGGTCGTCGATGTTGGTCAGGCTGATCACGATGGTTGCCGATGTGACCGAGGTGCTGACCCCGCCACCGCCCGGACCGCCGCCGGTCGAGGCGCTGCCGGTGGCCAGGAAGACGCCGGTGACATGTTCGACCCCCGCCGCCGCCTCGCTGGCGCGGCGGGCGATGGCGTCGGTTTCCTCGATGGTCGATCCGGGCGGCAGGGTGATGCTGATCCGGGTCTGGCTGTCATCCTGCGCCGGAAAGAAGCCGGTCGAAAGCTGGGAAACCAGCACGAAAGTCAGGCCCATGAAGGCGATGACCCCCATCACCGGGATCCAGCGATTGTGCAAGGCGCCCCGGATCGCCGCAAGATATGTGCGCATGATCCAGCCGTCGGTCTGGTGCGCCTCGGCCTTGCTGCGCATCAGGTAGGCGGCCATCATCGGCGTCAGCAGGCGCGCGACCAGAAGCGAGCAGAAGACCGCGACCGAGGCCGTGATGCCGAACTGCTTGAAGATGATGCCGACCACCCCGTCCATGAAGGCGGTGGGAAGGAAGACCGCGATCAGGGTGAAGGTCGTGGCGATGACCGCAAGCCCGATCTCGTCCGCCGCCTCCATCGCCGCCTCATAGGCGGGTTTGCCCATCTGGATATGCCGCTCGATGTTCTCGACCTCGACGATGGCGTCGTCTACCAGGATGCCGACCACCAGCGACAGCGCAAGCAGGGTGACGGTGTTCAACGAATAGCCAAGGTAATCCATCACGAGGAAGGTCGGGATCACCGACAGCGGCAAGGCCACGGCGGCCAGAAGCGTCGCGCGCCAGTCAAGCAGGAAGATGAACACCACGATCACCGCGATGATCCCGCCTTCGTACAGCATCATCATTGAGGCGTCATAGTTCTGTTCGGTCGGCAGGATGGTGTTGTAGGCCTCGGCGATCTGCACCTGCGGGTTGGCGGCGGCAAAGGCCTCCATCGCGACACGGACGTCTTCGACAACCGCAAGGTCGGAATAGCCGGTCAGCCGCTTGATCTGCGCCGCGATCACCGGCTTGCCGTCCTGATAGGCCAGCGACGACAGGGCGGCATGGGTGTCGGTGACGGTGCCCAGCTCGTCCAGCCGGACCCAGGCGCCGTTCGGCAAGGGAATCGGCAGGGCGCGCAGATCCTCGACGCCCGAGACCGCCGCCCCCACCCGGAAACTTTGCGAGGCATTGGCAAGGTCGGCGGCCCCACCCGAAAGGTCACGCTGCACTTCGCGCAGGCGGGTGTTCACGTCTTCCGCCGACAGGCCAAGCCCCGCCAGCAGGTTCGCGTTCAGCTCGACCCGGATTTCCCGGTCCACCCCGCCCAGGCGCCCGACCTCGCCCACGCCATCGACCGCCATGATCGCGCGGGCCAGATCGTTGTCGATGAACCAGCTCAGCTCGGTATCGTCCAGCCGGTCCGAGCTGAGAACGAAGGTCACCAGGGGGGAGCCGCTGAGGCTGCTTTTCGACACGGTCGGCGCGTTCATCCCCGAGGGCAGATCGTCGCGCGCCTGATCGACGGCGTTCTGCACATCGTCCTGGGCTTCCTGAACGTCCTTGCCGATCTGGAACGCGACCGAGATCGAGACCGAGCCGTCGGTGATCGTGGTCGTGACCGAGTCCAGCATGGCAAGCCCGGTCAGCCGGTCCTCGATCTTGCGGGCGACTTCAGTTTCCAGTTGCGCCGCTGCGGCGCCGTCAAGGCTGGCCGAGACGCTGATCGTCGGCAGCGACATGTCGGGAAAGTTCTGCACTTCCAGCCGGTTGAAGGCCATCAGCCCGGTGATCGTCATCAGGATGAAGGCAAGGATCGGCGGGACCGGGTTGCGGATCGCCCAGGCGGAGAAGTTCATGGCTGGCCCTCCACCACGCGGACGACCGACCCGTCCGACAGGAAGGCCCCACCCGACAGGACGACCTTGGCGTCCACCGGGAAATCGCCCAGGATTTCCACCCGGTCTGCCCGCCTCCGTCCGGTATCGACCCGTTCGCGCAGGACGGTCGTTGTCTCCCCCGCCTTGATCACGAAGACATAGGAAAACCCGTCCTGCAGGGTGATCGCGGTCGAGGGAAGCGTGACCGCCTTGGTTTCGTCCACGATGAACGATCCGCTGACCAGAATCCCGGTCTTCGGCATCGGCCCGCCCTCGGGCGGTTCGGGGTCTACATAGACCAGAACCCGCCCGTTCGTCTGCGACGCCTCGGGCGACACGCGCCGCACGGTGCCGCCAATGTCGCCGATCGGCGACGGGATCGCGACCCTTGTTCCCGCCTTGATCCCGCGCAACTGGAACAGGGGCACTTCGGCCTGCCATTCGATCCGGCTGTCGCGGATCAGCCGGAACAGTTCCTGTCCCTGGCTGACCACCTGACCAAGGGCCGCGCTGACTTCAGACAC
Source organism: Fuscovulum blasticum DSM 2131 (assembly GCF_003034965.1). Classification (GTDB taxonomy): domain Bacteria; phylum Pseudomonadota; class Alphaproteobacteria; order Rhodobacterales; family Rhodobacteraceae; genus Pseudogemmobacter; species Pseudogemmobacter blasticus. Next base: position 3,440 of record NZ_PZKE01000020.1, read on the forward strand.
CACGCCATCGCTGGCCGCGACAATGCGGGTATTGGCAAGCGACAGTTGCTGTGTGGCAAGCTGCGCCTCGGCCACCGTCACGCTGGCCTGCGCCTGACGTTCGGCCGAAAGATACCCTGCAATCTCCTGGCGGGAAAGCGAGCTGCCCCCGGAAAGCTGACGGGCACGATCTGCGTCCTCGGTTGCCGTCTCTAATCCGGCACGGGCCGACTCCAGCGTTGCCTCCAGTTCGGCGATGCGGTTCTCGACCGACGCGCGCGACAGCTCAGCCATGACCTCGCCCGCCTTCACGACGTCGCCAACTTCAACATTCACGGCTGTTATCCGCTCGCCGCCGAGTTCAGATGCAATCACCGCCTCCGCCCAGGGCTGCAGCCAGCCGCTGGCCTGCACCTCGACCGGCCAGGTTTCGACCACAGGAACGGTGACCTCAACCGTCAGGGCCGCAGGTGCCGGTTCTGCGGAAAGGTCGGTCGGGGCAGTCCCGCTTGCCGAGGACCTGAACATCCAGAAAGCCGCGCCACCCACAACGGCAAGGACAAGGGCCGCGACGACAAGATTCCGTTTCCGCATGGCTTCAGCCCTCGCTCGTGGTGGTGACGGTGTGGGCGGGGCGCTGCCATCCGCCTCCCATGGCCTTGTAAAGCGCGATCCACTGGCGGCTTAAGGCAAGTTGCTGGGAAATCTGCGTGATCCGTGCGGATTGCACCTGACGCCGGGCATCTTCACGATCCAAGAGCGAGATGCGACCCGCCCGCCAGTCTGCGTCAATGGCGGCGAAATAGGCATCGTATTCCTTGACCAGTGTGCCTGCGCTGCCCAGGTTGCGCAATGCCGCATTCAGCCGCGTCAATGCGGCCTCGGCTTCGGCGACTGCGGCCAGGACGGCACTGCGATAGGCCTCGGCCGCCGTGATCGCATCCGCATTGGCCGACCGCACCGCCGCCCGGCGCTGACCACCATCGAGGACGGGCAGGGATAGTGCCGGGCCGAAGCTCCACCCGGACGGTTTGGCAAGGCTGACACTTCCCCCCAAGGTCAGCGACGGGTAAAGGTCGGCCTTCGCGACCCCAAGGTCCAGAAGCGCGGCGGCAAAGGTCAGTTCGGCCTTTGCGATGTCGGGCCGCTGTCGCAGCATGTCTGCCGGAACATCGGCCGCGCGGAATCCCTTGACCGCCGGCATCCCGAAACCACTGGCGAGGATCGCATCCACCCGGTCCTGCGGCGCCCCGGTCAGGACCGCGAGAGTTTGCGCAAGCACCCGGCAATCCGCCACCTGACTGTCCAGCGAAATCTGGGCGCTGGCCCGGCTGGCACGGGCCAGGGCCAGATCGGACTCCGCCCGCAGACCTGCGCTGACAAGGCGGGTGGTTGCCTCGATCGTCTCGCCCTGCGAAGAGACCGCGTCGCGATACACCTGCTCGATCATCCTGCAGGCACGGAACTGGACGTAGGTATCGGCGACCTCTGCCGAGAGGGAAACATAGGCCCCGGCATAGGCGTAATCCTCGGCCTTTGCGCGCAGACGTTCCGCCTTGGCCGTCTTTGACGCGCGGCCAAAGAGGTCCACCTCCCAACTTGCGTCCAGGCCTGCGGCCCGCGTCCGGGTCCGCGCGGTTGTATCGCTGTCCGCCTCGGTTACCGAGGCCTGCCCGGTCATTACCGGCCACATGGCCGCCGTGTCCTGCCCCGCCCGTGCCCGTGCCGCCATGACTTGCGCCGCCGCACTCCGCAGATCGGGGCTGCCCGACTGCGCCAGCAGCAGAAGCTCGGTCAACCGGGCATCGCCGATCCGCGACCACCAGTCGATGTCCAACCGCGTATTCGCCTGCGGTACTGCCGATGAAAACCGCGCCGAGGTTGCCTGCGTGGCATCCGGCGCGATGGTCGGCACGCTGCATCCGGCAAGCACGACAAGGGCAGCAATCAGGCAACGGGGCATCTTGGTCTCCTTCAGTGCCGCACAGATGCCAGAGGACCGTGTCAAGAAGTGTCAAGATTCAGCAAAGAAAGGAAAAAGTCGTCCTCTCCGCCTCTGCTCGGGCTATGCTGCGCCAAAGGGGAGGATTGACCGGATGGCAACCGTCTTGCTGATCGACGATGACGCGGAACTGACCCGTCTGGTCGCCGACTACCTGACGCGCGAAGGGTTTACCGTGGCGACATCATCCGACGGGACCAAGGCGCTTGGCCGTATCATTGAGACCCGTGCCGACATTGTGGTGCTTGACATCATGATGCCGGGCCCGGACGGGCTGGAGGTTCTGCGCCGTGTCCGGGCCGAAACCGCCGTCCCCGTCCTGATGCTGACCGCGCGTGGCGATGAGGACGACCGCATCGCCGGCCTTGACCTTGGGGCAGACGACTACCTGGCCAAGCCCTGTTCCCCGCGAGAGCTTGTGTCGCGCATCCGCGCCATCCTGCGCCGCGCGCAGCCGGGCGAAAGCACCCCCCCCGACGGCGCAATCCGGCCTGCTGCGGCTTGACACCCTGCGCCGCGTGGCCGTCTGGCGCGGGGTGCCGCTGCGACTGACGGGGGCCGAGTTCAACATCCTAGAAGTCCTTGCGGCCCAGTCAGCCCGCCCGGTCTCGCGCGCTGATCTGTCGCTGCACGGTCTTGGGCGGCCGCTGGCCCCATTCGACCGCGCGATCGACGTTCATGTCTCGACGATCCGCCAGAAGCTTGGCACGCATGACGACGGACGAAGCCCGATCCAGAACCTGCGCGGCATCGGCTATCAGTTCATCGAGGAGTGACCGGGCGATGACTGTGCGCGTCTTCATGGTGATCTGGGGGGCGCTGGTCCTGACGCTGCTCCTGTTCGGTCTGGTTGTCGCGGCGCTTGACCCGACCCCGCCCGAAGGCGCGCGGGCGGTGGCAGAAGCCTCCGTGCTGGAGCGCCAGCTTGGCCTTGTTGCCTTACGCGATGGCAGTGCAGCGGCGCTGCGGTTCTGGCAGGAGGTATCGCCCGCCCATCCCGGCATGACCGTCACGACTGATCCCACCTGCGTAAGCTCCCCGGCCATTCCCTCCGCCGATGGTCCTTGCCTGGTCCTGACCGATACCGCAAAACACAGTCGCTTTCTGGAAGGGTTGCAGATCCTCGGCCTGCCTCTGCTGGTAGGGGTGGCCGTCAGCGCCGCCGCCGCGTTGCTCCTGTCCCGTCATCTGACCCGGCCGATCCGCACCGTGAACGCGTCCCTTCAACGACTGGCCTCGGGCGATCTCGACACGCGGATCGGCGACGCCCTTGACCATTCTGGCGGAGAACTGGCGCGGTTGGGCAATGCCTTCGACCATGCCGCAGACCGGCTTCAGATCCTGTCCGAGGGGCAGCGCCGCCTGTTCAACGACCTTTCGCATGAAATCCGCTCACCCCTGGCGCGATTGCGGGCCGCGGTCGGCCTTTTGGAGGTCAGCCCCGACCGCCTGGACGAGATGCTGGGCCAGATCGAGACCGACATCGTCCGTCTTGACCGCCTTGTGCGCGACATCCTGACGCTTGCCCGCTTTGGCAGCACCGAAAGCCGGCAAGCCTTCGAACGGATCGACCTGATCGAAATCCTTGAACCCATCCTCTCGGACGCGAATTTTGAAGGCGAGCCGCGCGGAATCGTGGTCAGTTTCACCGGCCCGCCACGGCTGATCCTCAAGGGCAGCGGGGAACTTCTGCACCGCGCAATCGAGAACGTGATCCGCAATGCGCTGGCGCATTCCCCTGATGATGCAGAGGTCGCTGTATCTGCGCGCACAAATGGGGCTGCCCTGACCATCGACATCGCCGATCAGGGCCCAGGCGTGCCGCTGGCAGAAAGATCCCGGCTTTTCGAGCCGTTCTTCAAACTGCCGGGCCTGTCCGCAAAAGCAGGCACTGGTCTTGGCCTTGCCATAGCGGCGCGCGCCATTGCTGCCCACAATGGTAGCATCGAGCTTCTGGATAGTGCGTCAGGTGGCCTTCTCGTCCGGCTCAACCTGCCATTCACGCCGGGAACCTGACGGCGCGGCGGTACTGATTGCCAAGAATGACTTTGACGATGTTGGATCTGCGGTGGGCAGATTTCTGGTCCGGGCAGTCGCCCCAACCCCAATCCATTCCCGGTGTCGATCATCGACGCGTCGGCGAACGCTCGGCACAGCCTATTGGATCGTCAGTCGTCGGCGATGCGATAGCCAAGACCGGGTTCGGTGAAGATGAAGCGCGGGTTTGAAGCATCGTCCTGCAGTTTCTGCCGCAACTGGCGGATGTAGACGCGCAGATACTGGCTGTCTTCGCTGTGCGCCGGGCCCCACAGGGTGCGCAGGATCATCTCCTGGGTCACCAGACGGCCGCGATGGCTGGCCAGCATCCACAGCAGGTCAAACTCGCGCCGGGTCAGATGCAGCGGGGCGCCCGACAGGCTGGCGGAATGGTTGGCCGCATCAATCTGCAGCGGCCCGACGGTCAGGACGGCGGGCACCGGATCTGTGCCACGGTCGCGCAGCAGGCTGCGGACGCGGGCAAGAAATTCCTTGATGCCAAAAGGTTTGACCACATAGTCCTGCGCGCCCGCGTCCAGCGCGGCAACTTTGCCAGCCTCATCGGCGCGCACCGACAGGATCAGCACGGGCACCTGGCTCCACCCCCGGATGTCTTGCAGGACGCTCAGTCCGTCGGCATCGGGCAGGCCAAGGTCCAGCACGACCAGCGCCGGGGTCTCGCGCGCGGTGGCGGCAATGCCGTCGCGTGCGGTGGCGGCCTCAATCACGCCCAGCCCCTCGGCCTCAAGTGCCACGCGCAGAAAGCGGCGGATCGGGGCTTCGTCGTCGATGACAAGAACCCGCAAGGTGGCGGTCATGGGGTGGTTTCCGGATTGTGCAGCGGCAAGAAGATCAGGATACGGGTGCCGGTGCCATCGGGCCAGCCGGTTTCCGCGCGGATGGCGCCGCCCATCGCCTCGACCAGGCCCTTGCAGATTGCCAGGCCAAGACCGGTGCCTGCGCGTTGCCGGTCACCGCCCGCGACGCGGTAGAACATGTCGAACACCCGGTCGAGATCGGCGGCGGGGATGCCCGGCCCGTGGTCGGTGATCGCCAGTTCGGCCCGCGCGCCGGCGGTGCGCGCACTGATCACGATGTCGCCGCCGGCGGGCGCATATTTCGCGGCATTGTCCAGAATGTTGACCAGCACCTGTTCCAGCAGCACGCCATCGGCCAGCACCAGAGGCAAGGTATCGGGCAGGTCGACCAGCAGGTTATGGGCGCGCAGGACGCCGCGCATACGTTGGCGGGCGCTGCCAATCAGTTCTGCCAGATCCAGCGGGGCAAGGCGCGGCGTCAGCGCGCCATGGCCCAGCCGTGTCATGTCCAGCAGGTTCTGGACATAGCGGTCCAGCCTCTCGCCCTCTTCGCGGATGTTTTCGGCCAGATCGCGGCGGGCATCACAAGGCAGATCGGGCCCGGCGGCCAGACTGCCTGCCGCACCGATGATCGTGACCAGGGGCGTGCGCAGATCATGGCTGACCGAGTTCAGCAACGCCGTGCGCAGCCGTTCCGTTTCGGTGGCAAGCCTGTTGGCCGCCAGTTCCTCGGTCAGGCGCAAACGCTCCAGCGCCAGCGCAATCTGGTCGCTCAGGGCGTCAAGCAGGCGCCGGTCGGTGCGTGCCAGGCTGCGGCCATCGGCAAAGGCGATGCCAAGGACACCAAGCCGCCGTTCGGCGCTGGCCACTGGCAGGAACAGCCAATGCGCGGTCGGCAAGGTATCGGAGTCGCGCCCCGCGGGTTCGCCCTTGTCCCAGGCAAACTGCGCGGCGGACTGGTCCCGCACATCAAGCCGGTCTTCGGGGGGAAATCCGCCCACCACGGCCAGTTCCCCCGCGCGCGGCAAGAGCAGGACCGTATCACAGCGCAGCGTGGTGGCCACATGGCTGACCGAGGCCCAGACCACTTCATCCGCCGTCGCAGCCGAGGCGACGCGGCGGCTGAAATCGTAAAGCTTGTTCGTGCGGTCCGCGATGGCAGACTGCGCCTTGACCCTTGCACGCAACCGGGCGGCAAGGTTGCCGGTAACCAGCGAGGCCGCGAAGAACAGCGACAGGGTCAGCAGTTCGCTGCGGTCGGTGATGGTAAAGGTCAGGCGCGGATCGACGAAGAAGAAGTCGTAGGACAGAAAGCCAAGGACCGAGGCAAGCGCCGATGGCCCCATGCCGCGCCGGCTGGCCACAACGATGACAGCGGTCATGAAGATCAGCGACAGGCTTGCCACGGGAAACAGCCGTTCGGCCCCCCAGGCCGCCATCGAGGCGGCGGCGATGGCCAGAACGGATTCGATCCAGCCTGCCTTGTCGCGGCTGAACTGCGGGAAGGGCAGGCTGAACCGCCCGGGTCTTTCATCGGGCTCAGAGGCGACGGTCACCTCGAAGGGTCCGGCAAGGCGCAACAGGTCGCGCGCAACGTCTTCGCGGACCAGCCGCGCCCAGACGGGCCTGTGCCGTGGCCGGCCAATGACGATCCGGCGCACGTTTCGGTCGCGTGCGAGGGCCAGAATGGCCTCGGCCACGTCGCGCTCGGCCTCAAGCGTGGCCAGTTCCGCGCCCAGACGTTCGGCCAGTCGCAGGGTGCCCGCCAGCCGGTCCTTGTCGATTTCCGACAGACGTTCGGCCTGGGTCGACGTGACATTCAGCGCGATCCAGTCGGTGCGGGCGCGGTCGGCGCTGCGCTTTGCAACTCGGACCGCCTCGCGCGCGGCGGGGCTTTCGTTGATGCAGACCAGAATGCGCTCTTGTGTAGGCCAGGGGCCTTCGATGGCATGGGCCGCCATGTGTTCGCGCAGTTGCGCGTCCACCCGGTCGGCGGCGGCGCGCATCGACAGTTCGCGCAGGGCGGTCAGGTTTCCCTTGACGAAGAACGACCCCAGCGCCCGCGCTGCCTGATCGGCGGGATAGACCTTGCCCGCCTTCAGCCGTTCCAGAAGTTCATCGGGCGTCAGGTCGATCAGTTCGATCTCGTCGGCCATGTCCAGCACGCCGTCGGGCACTGTTTCGCGCACCCGGACGCCGGTGATGCGGGCGACGGTTTCGTTCAGGGTTTCAATGTGCTGGATGTTCAGCGTGGTATATACGTCGATGCCTGCGGCCAGCACCTCTTCGACATCCTGCCAGCGCTTTTCATGGCGCCCGCCGGGGGCGTTGGTATGGGCCAGTTCGTCGATCAGCGCCAGTTGCGGACGGCGGTCCAGCAGGGCGTCGATGTCCATCTCGGTCAGGGCGTGGGTCTGGTAGATCACCGGCTTGCGCGGCAGTTGCGGCAGGCCTGCCAGTTTTGCCTGCGTTTCGGCCCTTCCGTGGGTTTCGATCAGTGCGGCCAGCACATCAACCCCGTCGGCCTGCTTACGATGGGCGTCGTCCAGCATCGCCCAGGTCTTGCCCACCCCGGGGGCCGCCCCCAGAAACACCTTCAGCCGCCCCCGCTCCTCGCGCGAGGCGAAGGTCAGCAGGGCATCGGGCGAAGGGCGGGTTTCGGGGGCGGTCATGCCGGGCGGTTCCTGTCAGGCCAGCGGGCTAGAGGGCCAATGCCGCGTCCAGGGCCAGGTTGGTGCGCAGCACGTTCACCACGGGCAATCCGTACAGGCCCAGCAGCGGGCGTTCAACTGCTGCTTCGATCACGGCGCGCACGGCTGCAGGGTCTGCATTGCGGGCCGCCGCGATGCGGGAAACCTGCGCCAGCGCGTTTTCGGGGCTGATATGCGGATCAAGACCCGAACCCGAGGCGGTGACCGCGTCAATCGGCGCGGGGGCGCCATTCAACGCTTCGAACGCGGCGCGGCGTTCTGCCACCTGGGCAATCAGGGCGGCCGAGGTGGGGCCAAGGTTGCTGGCCCCGGTGCCCGCCGCGTTCCACCCGCTGGCCGAGGCGCGGGGTTGCAGATAGCCCGCGCCGGCAAAGCCCTGGGCGATCAGGGACGATCCGATGGCGGTGCCGTCCCGTTCGATCAGGCTGCCGTTGGCGGCATCGGAAAACAGCGCCTGTGCCGCGCCGGTCATGGCAAGGGGATAGGCCAGCCCGGTCAGCAGGGTAAACAGCAGCGTCAGCGACAGGGCAGGGCGAAGATGGGTCAACATCGGGTTTCTCCTCATGCAAGGTTCAGGGCGACAAGGCAAAGGTCGATGGCCTTGATGCCCAGGAAGGGCACGATCAGCCCGCCAAGCCCGTAGATCGTCAGATTGCGGCGCAGCAGGGCGGCGGCGCTTGAGGGGCGATATTGCACCCCGCGCAGAGCCAGCGGGACCAGCCCCACAAGGATCAGCGCGTTGAAGATCACTGCCGACAGGATGGCGCTGGTGGGTGAGGCAAGGCCCATCACATTCAGAACGCCAAGGCCCGGATAGGCAGCCACAAAGATCGCAGGCAAGATGGCGAAATACTTGGCCACGTCATTTGCAATGCTGAACGTGGTCAGCGCCCCGCGCGAGATCAGCAGTTGCTTGCCCACCATTACCACCTCGATCAGCTTGGTCGGATCGCTGTCCAGATCAATCAGGTTTGCCGCCTCTTTTGCCGCCGGGGTGCCCGCGTTCATCGCCACGCCGACATCGGCCTGCGCCAGCGCGGGCGCGTCGTTCGACCCGTCGCCACACATTGCCACCAGCCGCCCGCCCGCCTGTTCGCGGCGGATCAGATCCAGCTTCATCTCGGGCGTTGCCTCGGCCAGAAAATCATCGACCCCGGCTTCTGCCGCGATGGCGGCGGCAGTCAGGGGGTTGTCGCCGGTGATCATCACCGTGCGGATGCCCATGGCGCGCAATTCGGCAAAGCGTTCGCGCACGCCGGGTTTCACGATGTCCTTCAGATGCACGACACCCAGAATCTCGGCCCCTTCGACCACCAGAAGCGGCGTGCCGCCCGAACGGGCAATCGCATCGACCTGCGCGGCCAGCGCGCCGGGCGGAGTATGCCCGGCCAGCCGGATCACCGCGTCGATGGCCCCTTTGCGGAACCGGCGGCCATCGGCCAGGTCCAGCCCCGACAGCCGGGTCTGCGCGGTAAAGGCCACAGGTTCGGCGCCCAGCGGCATGTCCGGGATTGTGCCCAGCATTTCGCGCGCTTTCTCGACGATGGATTTGCCCTCGGGCGTTTCGTCGGCCAACGAGGCCAGTGCGGCGGCCTCAGCCAGACGGCGAGCGTCGACGCCGGGCGCGGGGATCAGCGCATCGGCCATGCGGTTGCCGAAGGTGATGGTGCCCGTCTTGTCAAGAAGAAGCGTGTCGACATCGCCCGCCGCCTCGACCGCGCGGCCGGATTTGGCGATGACATTCGCCTTGACCAGCCGGTCCATGCCCGCGATGCCGATGGCCGACAGAAGCCCGCCAATGGTGGTTGGGATCAGCGTCACGAACAGCGCGCCCAGCACGACGACGGGAATGGCGGTGCCGGAATAGCTGGCAAAGGCGGGCAGCGTCACCACGACGAAAAGGAAGATCAGCGTCAGCCCGACCAGCAGGATGTTCAGGGCAATTTCGTTCGGGGTCTTTTGCCGCTCGGCCCCTTCGACCAGCGCGATCATCCGGTCAAGAAAGCTCTTCCCCGGCTCCGCGGTAACGCGGATCACCAGCCAGTCCGAAGCGATGGTGGTTCCCCCGGTGACCGACGACCGGTCGCCCCCTGCCTCGCGGATCACAGGCGCGCTTTCGCCGGTGATGGCGCTTTCGTTGACCGAAGCCATGCCGCGGACCGCCTCGCCATCGGTGGGGACGATCTCGCCCGCGGCGACATAGATGAACTGGCCGGATTTCAGCGCGGTTGACAGGGTTTGCGTTGCGGTTTCGGGCGTATCGTCCGGGTTGGCCAGCATCCGCACCCGGGTTTCCGATTTTGTCGCACGCAGGGTATCAGCCCGGGCGCGACCCCGACCTTCGGCCAGAGCTTCGGCAAAGTTGGCGAAGATCACACAAAGCCACAGCCAGAGGGCGATGTGCAGCGCCGTGCCCGCGCCGGGCAGGCCGGTCGCAAGGTCGCGCAGGCCCAAGAGCGTGGTCATGGCGGCGACCAGGGCGGTGACGAACATCACCGGGTTGCCCCACAACTGCCGTGGGTCAAGCTTGATCAGGCTTTGGCGCAGGGCCGTGGTGTAAAGGCCGGACGCATCCGTCGGTTTGGCATGTTTGGACATTTGGTGCCTCAGAAGCTTTGGCCGGCCAGGCGCGCGGTTTCTTCCGCGATGGGGCCAAGGGCAAGGACGGGAAAGAAGGTCAGCGCGCCAAGGATCAGCACGGTCAGGATCAACAGTGTGACGAACAGCGGGCCGTGGGTGGGGAAGGTGCCAGAGGTGGCGGCGGCCTTGGGCTTGCGGATCATCGACCCGGCGATGGCCAGCATCGGCAGGATGATGGCATAGCGCCCGATCAGCATGACCACACCCAGGGCCGTGGTGTGCCAGGGCAAGGCCGCGCCCCAGCCGCCAAAGGCGCTGCCGTTGTTGCCGGTGGCGCTGGAATAGGCATAGAGGATCTCGCTCAGCCCATGCGGCCCGGGGTCCTGCACCGCGGCCAGCGCCTGCGGCACGGTGGCAGCGATGGCGCCGCCCACCAGAATGCCCAGTGGCATCGACAGGAAGGCCAGAACCGCCAGCGTCACCTCGCGCGATTCAATCTTGCGGCCCAGATATTCCGGCGTGCGCCCCACCATCAGCCCGGCAAGGAAGACCGCCAGCACGACATAAAGCAACATGCCGTAAAGCCCTGCGCCGACACCGCCAAAGACCACCTCGCCGATCTGCATCAGGACCATCGTCACCATGCCCGACAGCGGCATGAAACTGTCATGCATCGCGTTGACCGCCCCGTTCGAGGCAGCGGTGGTCGAGGTTGCCCAAAGCGCCGAAAGCATGGCACCAAAGCGTTGTTCCTTGCCTTCCATGTTCTCGCCCAGACCCAGGGCAGGGTTGCCCGCCACCTCATAGGCGTGAACCACGCCAAGGCCCGCGACAAAAAGGATCGCCATGGTGGCAAAGATCGCCCAGCCCTGACGGCGATCCCCGGCCATGCGGCCAAACAGAAAACAGAAGGAAACCGGGATCAACAAGATCGACAGGCATTGCGCCAAGTTCGAGGCGACGGTCGGGTTTTCGAACGGATGGGCCGAGTTGACGCCAAAGAAACCGCCGCCATTGGTGCCCAGTTGCTTGATGGCAATCTGTGCTGCCGCAGGACCGCGCGCGATGATCTGCTCGCCCCCTTCAACGCCCGTTGCGGTGACGGCCCCCAGCAGGGTTTGCGGCACGCCCTGGGCGGCCAGAAACAGGGCCAGCACGATGGACAGCGGCAGCAAAATCCACAGCACGGATCGCATCATGTCCAGCCAGAAGTTGCCCAAGGTGGTGCCCTTGGGGGCCACAAAGCCGCGAACGATCGCGACGGCCACCGCCATGCCGGTGCCTGCGCTGACAAAGTTCTGCACCGTCAGCCCGGCCATCTGTGACAGGTAGGATAGCTGCGCCTCGCCCGAATAGGCCTGCCAGTTTGTGTTGGTGACAAAGCTGACCGCGGTGTTGAAAGCCAGATCTGCCGACATCCCGCCGATGCCGTCGGGGTTCAGCGGCAAGGCGCCCTGCAGCCGCAGCAGCGTGTAAAGCAGCACAAACCCGGCAAGGTTGAAGGCCAGCACGGCCATGCCATAGCCCAGCCATGTCATGCCGCGCGCCGGATCAACGCCCGCGCCACGCAACAGCGCGGTTTCCACCCGCAGCATCCCGCTGGGCAGTCGCCCGTCAAACACCCGCTGCATCGCGGCGGCCAAAGCCCAGGCAAGGCCTGTCAGCGCGGCAAAGTATAACCCGTAGGCAATGAAGGTCATCGTGGCTTCCTGCTAGAAACGGTTGGGCCGCAGCAGCGCGCAGCCAAGATAGACGAACAGGCCCGCCGCAACGGCAAGGCCAAGGATCATGTCAAACATCGGGGGCCTCACATCCGGTCGGCGGCGCGGGCTGCCAGGGCAAATCCCGCGAAAACGCCAAGGGTCAGGGTCAGGTAAACAAGGTCAGCCAAGATCGCCTCCTGCAACTGGGATGGGCGCATGATCCCAGTGGGGCGCGTAAAGCGGCTATGGTGATGATCCGTCAGCGCGTAAAAACGGCGTAAAGAACTGCGTTGGTCAGCAACGTGGGATTGCGAAACTCCACCAACTCTTGTTGCCGACGCAAGATCCTGTCGCCCGATGAACCGTCTCCGACCTTATCTTGGATAGCCCCGTCTGCATCGGCACGATCAGCGCATCGGGCAGCCATTCATCCGGCCCGTTGCGGTCAAGCAGGGCATTGATCCTGTCGGCGGGAATCCGGCCAGAATGGGGCATCTGATGTATCTTCATGCGGCCATGTCCAGCAGGGGGGCGAGGCCAAGGGCTTCGAAGTCGGGCTTGGTGCCAGTCTGGCGGTGGGCGGCCATCCGCCACAGCTTCCCGCCCGAAGGCGAGACGAACAAGAGTAGCCCGCCACTATCGGGGATTTTGCGAGGTTTTCCAGAAGGATCAACCGGTGCGCCGCGGCAGGCTGCATCTGTGAGGGGCATCGGAATCGGTCCTGCGGGTATGTGGGTATCTGCCTTTTCAGGAATACCCGCTTTCGATACCCACACAAGTTGGGTGCCTACAGTCTATCTTCCGGCCGAAGATGCGCCACAGTCAAGTTTCTCAATGAAAACAAGGATCGCAGTTTGCGAAGATAGACTGCAATCTAGCGATTTAGGGAATTGGAGGCGGGTACCGGAATCGAACCGGTCTTCACGGATTTGCAATCCGCTGCGTAACCTCTCCGCCAACCCGCCGCCGAAAGGTGGGATGGGGATAGCGGAAAGGTCGGGGGGCCGCAAGGGGTTGGCGCTGCCTGGCCCGTGTCAGGCGGGGCCGATGTTGCCGGGGGCGACCGAAACCGCCTTGAGCACGGCAAAGATCTGCTGGCCGGGGGTCAGGGACAGCGCCTCGGCGCTGCGGCGGGTGATGCGGGCCAGCACCAGATCGGGGCCGATGGCAAGCTGGACCAGCGTGCCGGGGCCCTGGCCCGCATGAACGTCGCGCACGGTGGCGGGCAGCACGTTCAGCGCCGAAATGCCCTCGGGCCGGGTCAGCGCCAGCATCACGTCCTGCGCCATCAGCCGCAGCCGCAGCGGCGTGCCGGGGGCGGCCTCGACGCGGGGCAGCCAGATCGGGCCGGCGGGGTGGTCCAGCCGCGACAGGCCGTCGGCATCCTGCGCCGCCAGCCTTGCGGTCAGCAGCGACCCCGCCTCGCGCAGGCCAAGCGCCGCGGCGGCGGCCGGGTCGGACAGCAGCGCGGCCACCGGGCCTTGCCGGGCCACCCGGCCTTCGTCCAGCAGGATCAGCGTGGTGGCCAGCCGCGCCACTTCGGGCAGGGAATGGCTGACATACAGGATCGGCACCCGTGCCTCGTCGCGCAGCCGTTCGATCAGCGGCATGATCTCGGCCTTGCGCTCTTCGTCCAGCGCGGCCAGCGGCTCATCCATCAGCAAGAGGTTCGGCGCCGCCAGAAAGGCGCGGCCCAGGGCCACCCGCTGACGCTCTCCCCCCGACAGGGCGCCGGGGCGGCGGTCCAGCAGGGGGCCGATGCCCAGCAGCGCGACCGTGCGGTCGAAATCGGCGGCCGGGGCACCGCGCGGCGCGAACCAGCGGCCATACAGCAGATTCTGCCGCACCGTCAGATGCGGAAACAGCCGGCTGTCCTGAAACACATAGCCCAGCCGGCGGCGGTGCGGCGGCAGGAAGACGCCGCGCGCGGTATCGGTCAGCACCATGTCCGCCACCGCCACGCGTCCCTGATCGGGGCGCAGCAACCCCGCCACCGCCTGTACCACGGTTGATTTCCCCGCGCCCGACCGGCCGAACAGCACGGTCAGCCCCGGCGGCGCGTCAAAGCGGACATCCAGGGTGAAACCGGCAAAGCGGTGATGCAGCGCAACCGACAGCATCACGCCCCCGCAATCCGCCGCGCGACCACGCGGGAAATCCATTCCGACAACAGCAGAGCCGTCATGGCGATGGCAATGGCGATCAGCACCAGACGAAAGGCCTGCGGTTCCCCGCCCGGCACCTGCAGGAAGGCATAGATTGCCGAAGGCAGGGTCTGGGTTTGGCCGGGAATGTTCGACACGAAGGTGATGGTGGCGCCGAACTCTCCCATCGCCTTGGCAAAGGCCAGGATGCTGCCGGCCAGGATGCCGGGCAGGATCAGCGGCAGGGTCACGGTGGCAAAGACCCAGGGCCGCGATGCCCCCAGCGTGCCGGCCGCCTGTTCCAGCTTCGGATCGACCGCCTCGATCGCCAGCCGGATCGCCCGCACCATCAGCGGAAAGGCCATCACGCCCGCGGCCAGCGCGGCGCCCGTCCAGCGAAAGGCGAAGACAAGGCCCAGCGTCTGGTCCAGCCAGGCGCCGATCACGCCCTTGCGGCCAAAGGTCAGCAGCAGAAGATAGCCGGTCACCACCGGCGGCAGGATCAGCGGCAGATGCACCAGCCCGTTCAGCACCTGCTTGCCCGGAAAATTCCACCGCGCCAGCGCATGGGCCACGAAGATGCCCAGCGGCAGGCTGACCACCGTCGCCAGCGCCGACACCTTCAGCGACAGCCAGACCGCCTGCGCCTCGGCCGGGGAAAGCCAGCCCGTCATGCGGTAGCGTCCGGGGCAGGGCGGGGCGGTGGCGTCATGCGGGCCTGTCTCGTTATGTTCCGACAGACATAACAGCGCGGCCGCCCGCCGGATGCAAGGCCGGCCTTGCCCTTAACTGGCGATTGGCGCGGATCAGGGGCACCCCCTTGCGCGGGGCGACCAGAAATCCGGCAAGTCACAGACGCTTGCGCAGCCAGCGGATGAAATCCTGCACCGGGGCGCGGGGCGGGCCATGCGGGGTGACGGCCCAATAGGCGGTTTCGGGCAGATCCCAGCCCGGCACCAGCCGCAACTGGCCGCTGGCAAGATGGTCGCGCAGCATCGCCTCGGTCGCGAACAGCAGGCCAAGGCCGCGCAGGGCGGCGGCAACGGCCAGCATCGGGTTCTCGATGTCCAGCGTCTGCAGGCGCGTGCGGTCCAGACCCTTGGCGGCCATCCAGCGTTCTTCCTCGGTATCGGCCAGGTTCACGATCCAGGGCAGCCCGGCCAGATCGGTGCCGGGCCGGTCCAGCAGCGCGGGCGCGCCCACCAGCACAATCCGGGTGCGGCACAAGAGCTCGGCCTCGCCATCGGGCCAGGGGCCCTTGCCGGACCGGATCGCCAGGTCAAACCCGTCGCGGCCAAGATCGGCCAGTTGCGAACTGGCCACCAGCGACACCGCGATTTCCGGGTGGCTGGCCCAGAATTCGGGCAGGGCGGGCACCATCACGTTCTGCGCAAAGCCCGGCGTCAGCGTGATGCGCAAGCCGCGGTGACGGTCGGCCTGCCGCAACCGGCCCAGCGTTTCGGCCATGGCCGCAAACCCGCCATTCAGCGCGGCCGCCAGCCGGCTGCCTTCCTCGGTCAGCTTCAGCGATCGCCCGGCCTCGGCAATCAGCCGCAGGCCAAGGTGCCGCTCCAGCCCGCGCACCTGCTGGGCCACCGCCGGATGCGTGACGTTCAGCACCCGCGCCGCCGCCGAGAACGACCCCAGCCGCGCCGCGGCCTCAAAGGCGCGCAGGCTGGGAAGCGGGGGCAGATCGCGCCAGTCGAACGGGGTCATCTGAAAGCCTGGCTTAAAGGTTGTCAGCCGAGTTGTGCTGCATGATGCCCGGTTTTCAGGCATATTGCGAGAAAGGATTGCCCCACAGGACTTGTGCCATGTTTCACCCCCCGAACCCCGACCTGATCGCCGCGCTGCGCCGCTTGCCCGATCCGGCGCTTGACGAAGGCCGTCTCGCCGAACATCGCCACACCCTGAGGCTGGCCCGGCGGGCCGCCCGCCGAACGCTCTTGCGGAACCGTCTGCGGCAGGTCTGGGCGGTCTGGCAGCGGCGGCCGACGCTGCCGCACGCCGTCCCTGCGACCGGGGGTTGAACGGGCGCAGGGTCTGGTATTGTTACGGCTGATCTAGATCAATTTCTTTTTCCAGATGTGAGATTACTGCTCCGTGCCAACGCCCTTGTTCGGCAGGAGATTCCATGCGCTTGACCATGAGAGCCAATCTCGCGATGCGCGTCCTGATGCAATGTGCGGTCAATCACCCCAGGGTCATCCGGGCCGGCGACGTGGCGCAGGCCTGCAATGCCTCGGCCAACCATGTGGCGCAGGTGGTCAGCCAGCTTGCCGGGGCCGGGTATCTGCGCACGCTGCGCGGGCGCGGCGGCGGCATCGCGCTGGGCCGCCCGGCCGAGGCCATCCAGGTCGGCAAGGTTCTGCACCTGATCGAGCGCGAGGTGCCGCTGGCCGAATGTATGGCCGGCGACCAGAACACCTGTCCCCTCTGTGCCGTCTGCCGGCTGAAGGATGCGCTGTGCCGTGCGATGGACGCCTTTTATCGGGAACTTGAGACGGTCTCGCTGGCCGATCTGGTCACCGATAACGCAGGGCTGGTCGCGATCCTGAGCGCCGGGATGGAACCGGCCTGATCTGCCGGTCCGGGCCGCTGCGGGGCGCCTAGAACAGCACAATATCGGTTTGCGGCCGTGCCGGGGCCGCGGCGCGCTGCGCCCGCGCGGCCTCGTCCAGATCGGCGTTCGGAATCAGCAACTGGCGGGCCTGCCCGGTGACGGGATCAAAGATCACCCGGCGGGCCAGCGTTCCGCCCAGACTTTCGGCCCGGCAGGGAATCCCCTCGGTCCTCAGGAAGCGGCGGGCAAATTCGGCGTTCGAGGCGCCGATGTCGCGCAGGTTCGCGGCGATCTTCGCCCCGCCGAACAGCTTGGCCTGCAAGCGGCCGCGCTGCGCCCCCGCCCGCAACAGCGCGTTGATCAGCACCTCCATCGCATGAACGCCATAGCGGATGTCGCCGCGGCCCCGGCGGTCCTGCGCCTGCGCCAGCAGAAAATGGTTCATCCCGCCCACGCCGCGCCGGTCATCCCACAGGCAGGCCGCCACGCAAGACCCCAGCATGGTGGACAGCCGGATGCCCGGGGTGTCCGACACGCGATATTCCCCCTGCACCACCTGCAGGATCTGCGGCCCCGTCATCGGCCCGCCCCCTCGCGCCGGCGGTCGCGGCAATGCGCCAGCAGCTCGGCCCCGATCTTTCGCAGCGGCAGAACCTGCGCCGCCGCCCCGGCTTCGACCGCCGCCCGCGGCATTCCCCACACGACCGAGGTCGCGGCATCCTGCGCAATCGTATGCGCCCCGGCCTGCCGCAGCGCCAGCAGGCCGCGCGCGCCGTCGCGGCCCATCCCGGTCAGCAGGGCGGCCGCCACGCGCGGGCCAAACCGGGCGGCGCTGTCGAACAGCGCATCGACCGAAGGCAGATGCCCGCTGATCGCCGCGCCCGCCACCAGTTCGGCGCGCGGCGGATCGCCCGGCGCCAGCCGCAGGTGGCCGGCACAGCCCGCGCCCACCACCACCGTGCCCGGTGCCAGAAGAACGCCGGTCTGCGCCGGCACCACCCGCGCCGCCGAACAGCGCGCGAAAAGCCGGATCAGACTGTCCGAGAACGCCGCCCCCGTGTGCTGGACAATGGCCGTCGGCGGGCAATCGGCGGGGAAGGCGCCCAGAATGGTCAGCAAGGCCTCGATCCCGCCGGTCGAGGCGCCGATCACGATCAGCCGGTCCGCATGGAACCGCGCGCCTTGTCCCGGCAGGCCAGGCCGGTGCGGCGGGGGCGGGGGGGCCGCAACCTGCACCCGCCGCCACAGATCCGACAGCGCGGCCTCGTCGGGCGGCGGCGCGGTCGGGATCTCGATCCAGCCGATGCCCAGGATGGCGAACAGCGACACGAGCCCCCCGAATTCCGGGCTGCGCGCCAGATCGCGCGCGACCAGAACCACATCGGGCGGGTCGCGCTCGGCCAGAACATAGGCCGCCGACAGATCGGCCGCCGTCCCCAGCAGGTGCAGCCCGGGCCGGGCCGCCGCATCCTGTGCCAGCCGCGCCGCCGCCGCCCCCTGCGGGGTGACGATCAGCACCCGCCGCATGGCCCTGCCCGAAGCCGGCGGCCCGCGCCGGGTCTGCCGATCCTGTTCCTGGTCCCCATGCGCCCGCTCCCCCGGGTCAGAACAATTCGGTCCGGGCCTCACCCGCCGGCCGGTCCTGCCCCGCCAGCGCCTGCCGCAGATCGGCCAGCCGCAGCCCCGCCAGCCCGGTCAGCGCGGCCTCGGGCAGGTGCAGGGGGCCGGCCGCGCGGGCCAGCGCCGCCAGCCAGTCGGCCAGATCGGCCAGCCGCTGGTCCAGCAGGTCGATCGCCTGCAACTCGGCCCCCAGCCGCCTGTCGCGAATCGCGCCCTCGTCGATCAGCCCATGCACCGCCAGTTCCACCCGCAGCACCACATCGCGGCAGCGCCGCACCTCCTGCGCGGTGCGGCCCAGCAGCGGGGCCAGCGGCGTGGCATCGCCGCCCTGTTCCTTCCCCCCGGTCACAGCGGCCCCACCACGCGCTCGATGCTGGCCTTCACCGTGGCCGTGGTGAACGGCTTGCGGATCAGGTTGTTCAGCCCCAGTTGCTGGCCCCGGCTCATCACTTCGGGCGTGGGCGACCCGGTGATCAGGATGAACCCGATGCGCTGGGTGGTCTTGTGCTGTCGCAACGCGCCCAGCAGGTCCAGCCCGGACAGGCCGGGCATGTTCATGTCGGAAATCACCAGATGCACCGGGTTCGCCGCCAGCTTGCCCAGCGCGGCGCGGCTGTCGGATTCGGTCACGAAATGCCGGATGCCGATTTCCTCCAGCGATTGCGAGATCAGCGCCCGGCTGACCGACATGTCATCCACCACCATCACGCGGAGCGAATCCCTGAGGCTCATCTGTCGGTCCTTTCGCCAAGGGGGTGGGCGGGGTCATCGCGGCGGTAGGCGGTGATGCCGGCGCTGGTCACAAGGCCGGTCGCCGGCCCGTGCAGGCGTTCGGAATGGCCAATGCACAACAGGCCCCCGGGCCGCAGCAGCCGCGCCAGCCGCTGCCACAGCCGTTCCTGCGTCGGCTTGTCGAAATAGATGGCCACATTGCGGCAGAAGATCGCGTCGAAGGGCCCGCGCAGCGGCCAGTCCGCCATCAGGTTCAGCGCGGCGAAATGCACCCGCCCCGCCGTTCCCGCCACGATCCGGTGGCGGCCGGGGCCGGCCGGCTCCAGATGCGCGCGCCGCAGCGGCTCGGGGATGGCGCGGATCTCGTCGCTGCCATAGGTGGCGCTGCGGGCGCGGTCCAGGATGGCGGGGTCAATGTCGGTGGCCAGGATGCGCAGGTTCAGCCGCGGCGCATCGGGCAGGGCGGCCAGCACCGTCATCGCCATCGAATAGGGCTCGGGCCCGGCCGAACAGCCCGCCGACCACAGCCGCAACCGCCGCCCCGCCCGCAGGGCCGGCAGATGCGGCGTCAGGCAGATTTCTTCCAGCAGGCGGAAGTGATGCGCCTCGCGGAAGAAATGCGTGACATTGGTCGTCAGCGCCGACACCAGCTCGGCGCGCTCCTCCGCCCCGTCCGGACCGTCCACCCGCGCGCAATAGGCCGCGAAATCGGCGCAGCCCAGCGCCCGCAGCCGCCGCATCAGCCGCGATTGCACCAGATCCTTCTTGGCCGATGGCAGGCTAAGCCCGAATTCGCGCTGCGCGATCCGGGCGATGCAGGCGAAATCCTCGTCGGTAAAGACCGGCTCGGCCGGGCCGCGCGGCGGGGTGGGGCGGGTCTGTGCCAGCGTATTCATGCCGCCTGTCGCCCCCGCGGCTGGATCACGGCGGCAAGGTCGATCACCCGCGTCATGCCGTCTTGCAGCGGGATCACGCCGGTGATGCTTTGCCGGGTGCTGTCCGCGCGGATGTCCGGCGTGTCCTGCACCTGCGCCCGGTCCACCGACAGGATTTCCGACACCGCCTCGACCAGCAGCCCCACGGTCTGCGGGCCGATCATCGCCACCACCACCACGTTGCGCGGGTTTTCCGGCGTGGGGCCCAGCCCGAAACGCGCCGCAAGATCATAGATCGGAATGACCGATCCGCGCAGGTTCATCACCCCCAGCACCTCTTGCGGGGCATGGGGCAAGGGGGTGACGGCGGTCCAGCGGCGAATCTCGCGGACATGCGTGATGTCCAGCGAGAAACTTTGCCCGCCTGCGAAGAAGGTGACGAATTCCGCATCCTGACGCGCGGGATCAAGGGCTTGCATGGGACACTCCTGCATTTGGGAACGGGGGGCGGGCGGCCGGGTCGGCCGGCGGGCGCTGGGCGGTCAGCGCCTCGGCATCCAGGATCAGCGCGATCCGGCCATCGCCCAGCACGGTGGCCGCCGCGACGCCGGGGATCGCGCCGTAATTCGCCTCAAGCCCCTTGATGACCACCTGACGCTGGTCATGCACCTCATCGACAACCAGCGCGCAATGCGACTGGCTTTCGGTTTCGACCAGCAGCAGAAGCGGCGGCCCCTCGGCCCCGTCCTGCGCGGCATTGCGGCGGGCGGGCAGGCCCAGCCCCTGCGCCACGTCGATCACCGGCAGGAATCGCCCGCGGATCGACAGCACCCGGTCCTGCGGGCCCAGCCCATGCAGATCGGCCGGGTCGGGGCGCAGCGTCTCGATCACCGAGGCGACGGGGATCACCATGGTCCGCCCCGCCACCGAAATCACCATGCCATCCATCACCGCCAGGGTCAGCGGCAGCGAGATGGTGAATTCGGTGCCTTCCCCGGGGACCGAGGCAATGGCGACCCGGCCCCCCAGCGCCGTGACGGCGTTCTTCACCACATCCAGCCCCACGCCGCGGCCCGACAGGTTTGAAACCTTCTCGGCGGTGGAAAATCCGGGCAGGAACAGCAGGTTGTCGATCTCGGCCTCGGTCAGATCGGCTTCCGGGCTGATCAGCCCGCGCGCCAGTGCCTTGGCGCGGATGCGGGCGCGGTCCAGCCCCGCGCCATCGTCGCGCAGGCTCAGGATCACGCTGCCCGACCGATGCGCCGCCGACAGCCGCAGCGTGCCTTCCGCCGGCTTGCCGGCCGCAAGGCGCGCGGCGGGCGGCTCCAGCCCGTGGTCCACCGCGTTTCGGATCATGTGCGTCAGCGGATCGGCCAGCCGTTCGATCACGGTCTTGTCGACTTCGGTCGCCTCGCCCAGCGTCACCAGCCGCGCCTGTTTGCCGGTCGCCTCGGCCGCTTCGCGCAGGATGCGGCTCATCCGCTGGAACAGCGGCTTCACCGGCTGGGCCCGGATCGCCATCACCGCTTCCTGCAGGTCGCGCGCCAGCAGGCGATAGCCCTCGACATGGCCGATCACCTCGGCCTCCGAACTCAGCGTCAGGTCCAGCACGCTTTGCTCGATCATCGCCTGATTGATGATCAGCTCGCCCACGGCGTTGATCAGCCGGTCAACCCGGTCCAGATCAACCCGCAGCGTTGGCTTCGGGCCCGCGGCGGGGTCGTCCTCCGGCGCGCGCGCCTCGCGCCGGGGCGGCGGGGCCAGCGGTGGGGCTGCGGCAGGCTCTGCTGGCGGGCCGGCGGGCGGATCGTCCGGCGCGATGTCCAGCAGGCACAGGCCCTGCACGAAATCGAACACCTCCCGCACCGCCGCTTCCGGCACGGCGCCGGCCAGGCGGATCGTCCAGGCCAGCCAGGCACCGGCGGGATCGAACCCCTCCCACGGCGGCAGGTCCGAAAGGTCAAGCGTCACCGTGACAGGCCCCAGATCCGCCAGCGCGGCGAAGAGCGCGGCCGGATCGTGACCATGGGCGTAAAGCGCGGGCAGGGGGCGGAAGCGGACCCGCCAGCCGGGGGCCGCCTCTCTTGGGCCGGGGCCGGGAAAGCCGATCACCTCGGCCCCAGGGCCAACACTTGACCCAACCCCGAATCCGGCCCCGTCCGCGCCCAGCCCGGCCCCGGCACCCAGCGGGCCAAGGTCCAGCGCAACGGCGGCAAAGCCGAAACAGGGGTCATCGCCGGCCCCGTCCGGTTCTTCGGGCGCATCCTCGCCCAGAATGGCGTAAAGATTGGCCAGAAAGCCCGCCGTCACCTCGGGGGCGATGGCGCGGTCGTCCCGCGCCGCCTCAACCTGTTCGGCCAGATGGTCGGCCGACCGCAGCAGCGTGTGCATCACCTCGGGTGTCAGCGCGATGCGGCCCGCGCGGATGCCGTCCAGCACCGTCTCGAAACGGTGGGCAAATCCCACCAGCGCCTCCAGCGCAAAGGCCCCGGCGCCGCCCTTCACCGAATGAACGGCGCGGAAGACCGCATTCAGCGTCTCGCCGTCCCCGGCGCCGACCGCCATCTGCGCCAGCCCTTCGACCAGCGCCTCCAGCAATTCCTCACATTCCTCGAAGAACGTGTCGCGGATCGCGTTTCGCGCTGTCATCTCAGCCCCTTGCCCCGGTGACCTTGCGCACCACCGACACGATGGCGGCATCCTCGAACGGCTTGACGATCCAGCCGGTGGCGCCGGCCTGCCGGGCCCGCGCCTTCAGCGCGTCGGCGCTTTCGGTCGTCAGCACCAGAATGGGCACCGTGGGGTTGTGGCTCTGGCTGCGGATGGCGTCGATCACGCCGAACCCGTCCAGCCGGGGCATGTTGATGTCGGTGATCACCACATCCGGGTCCACCTCGGCAAAACATGCCACGCCCGCCGCGCCATCCTCGGCGGTGGTGCAGGCAAACCCGGCCTCTTCCATCGCGCGGCGCAGCAGGTTGCGGATGGTGCGGCTGTCGTCGATGGCAAGCACCCGCAGGGTCATTCGGCCCGCTCCATCGTCAGCATCGCGGGCGTCACCCCCAGCGCCGCCAGCCGGTCGGCCTGCGCCGCCGTCAGCCCCGCCAGCACCAGGCCGATGCCGCGGCGGCGCCGGTCGGCCGCCGCCGCCAGCAGCATCTGCACCAGCGGCACCTCCAGCCGGCGCAGCCGCGTGGCGGTGATGCGAAGCGCGCGGTCGGGGTGCTGGCGCAAAGCGGCGGCAAGCGGGGTGTCCGCGGTGACAGAGATCCGGTCAGGCAGGTCAAGATTGATCATTCCGGTCACGCCTTCAGTCTGGTCACGCCCGGGCGCAGCCGGGGCAGGGCGGGCCGCGGTCAGCCTGCGGCCCGACCCCATCGGTAACGGCCCGAGGTTTAAGGAATGGTTTTCGCAGCCTGCCCCCGCCGGCCAATTTCCTTCAACCTGTCCGGATCTGCCCGCCCCCGCGCAGGGTTGACGGGCCACAGCCCCCCCGCCATCGTGCGCGCGCACCGCCGCAGGAGACCCCGATGCGCAAGGCCTTCATCACCGGAACCGCCGGCTTCATCGGGTTTCACCTGGCCTGCCGCCTGCTGGCGCGCGGCTGGCAGGTGCACGGCTTTGACGGCATGACCGATTATTATGATGTCACGCTGAAACAGCGCCGCCATGCGCTGCTGCTTCAGACGCCCGGCTTTGCCGCGACGCAGGCGATGCTGGAAGACACCGCCGCGCTGGATGCCGCGGTCGATGCCTTCCGTCCCGATGTCATCCTGCACCTCGCGGCGCAGGCCGGGGTGCGCTACAGCTTGGAAAACCCGCGTTCCTATGTCAGCGCGAATGTGGTCGGCACCTTCAACGTGATCGAGGCCGCCCGGCGCCATCAGGTGCAGCATCTGCTGATGGCATCCACCAGTTCCGTCTATGGCGCGAACGAAGAGATGCCCTTCCGCGAAACCGACAAGGCCGACGGGCCGCTGACGATCTATGCCGCCACCAAGAAGGCGACCGAAGCGATGGGCCATGCCTATGCCCATCTGTGGAACCTGCCCACCACGATGTTCCGCTTCTTCACCGTCTACGGCCCCTGGGGGCGCCCGGACATGGCCGCGTTCCGCTTTGTCGAAGCGATCCTGAACGACCGCCCCATCGACCTTTACAATCAGGGCGAGATGTGGCGCGACTTCACCTTCGTCGACGATCTGGTCGAAGCCATCTGCCGCCTGATCGACGCCGTTCCGGTCCGGCCCGCACCGGGCCAGGCGGTCCCGGATGGTGACAGCCTGTCAAGGGAGGCGCCCTTCCGCATCGTCAACATCGGCAATTCCGACAAGGTGAAGCTGACCGATTTCGTGGCCGCCATAGAAGAGGCGCTGGGCAAGCCGGCCATCCGCAACCTTCTGCCGATGCAGACGGGCGACGTGCCGGCCACCTGGGCCGATACCGGCCTGCTGCGGCGGCTGACCGGCTTTGCCCCCGCAACCGGCATCCGCGACGGGATGCGCAGCTTCGTCGCCTGGTATCGCGAATATTATGGCCGATAACCCGCCCACCGGCCCCGCCTGCCGCCCGGACGGGCCGCTGCCGCACAGGCATACGTCGCGCAGACGCGCATCATACCTTTGGCATACCTTTCGCAGACGCGGGGCCCGGTGCCGCGCCGGCCCGCGCCCGCCCTGTCTGGCCACAACCCGGATCGCAGACTGGACCTAAGCCGTCGCCGGGTTTTCTCCGATACTGCGGCACAACGAATTTCTCCATCTGGAAGGATCATGCCATGGAAGGCATCACCGGAATGAACGACATGAGCCGTGTGGTCGAGGCCGACCGCGCCCATGTCTGGCACCACCTCGTGAACCACAAGCAGTTCGAGACCGCCGATCCGCGTGTCATCGTGGAAGGCAAGGGGCTGCGGGTCTGGGATGCGCGCGGCAAGGAATATCTGGATGCCGTGTCGGGCGCGGTCTGGACGGTGAACGTCGGCTATGGCCGCGAAAGCATTGCCAATGTCGTGCGCGACCAACTGGTGAAGATGAACTATTTCGCCGGCGTCGGCGGCTCGATCCCCGGCGCGCTTTTCGCCGAAAAGCTGATCTCCAAGATGCCGGGGATGAGCCGGGTCTATTATTCCAACTCGGGTTCTGAAGCGAACGAGAAGGTCTACAAGATGGTGCGGCAACTGTCGCACCGCGTCCATGGCGGCAAGAAGTGGAAGATCCTCTATCGCGAACGCGATTACCACGGCACCACCATCGGCGCACTGGCCACCTCGGGCCAGGCCGAACGGGCCATGCAATACGGCCCCTATCCCGACGGTTTCGTGATGGTTCCGCACTGCCTGGAATACCGCAAGCAGTGGGATGTCGAGAATTACGGCGAACGCGCCGCCGATGCGATCGAGGAAGTGATCCTGCGCGAAGGCCCCGATACCGTGGGCGCCATCGTGCTTGAACCCGTGACCGCCGGCGGCGGCGTGATCGTCCCGCCGAAAGGCTATTGGGAGCGGGTTCAGGAAATCTGCAAGAAATACAACATCCTGCTGCACATTGATGAAGTCGTTTGCGGCGTGGGCCGCACGGGTGTGTGGTTCGGCTACCAGAACTACGGCATCAAGCCCGATTTCGTGACCATGGCCAAGGGCGTCGCCTCGGGCTATGCGGCGATCTCCTGCACGGTCACGACCGAGGAGGTGTTCGACATGTTCAAGAACGACGCCGCCGATCCGCTGAGCTATTTCCGCGACATCTCCACCTTCGGCGGCTGCACCTCCGGCCCGGCGGCGGCGCTGGAAAACATGCGCATCATCGAGGACGAGAACCTGCTCGACAACACGCTGCGCATGGGCAAGCGGACCATCGACAGCCTCAATGCCCTGATGGAAAAGCACAAGGTGATTGGCGATGTGCGGGGGGCGGGCCTGTTCTGCGGCGCCGAACTGGTGGCCGACCGCAAGTCCAAGGAACCGATGGACGAAAAGAAGGTCGCCGCCGTGGTGGCCGACTGCAACGCGCAAGGCGTGATCATCGGCATGACCAACCGTTCGCTGCCGGGCCTGAACAACACGCTCTGCCTGTCGCCGGCGCTGATCGCCACCGCCGATGACATCGACGAAATCACCGGCGCCATCGACAAGGCGCTGACCAAGGTCTTCGGCTGAGCCTTTCTCGGCGTGCATGATCCGACATGACAGCCGCGCCCCGACAGGAGCGCGGCAGCCTCACTTGACAACCGCCCGCGTGGGCCGCTTCATGTCGCCAGTTCCAGCGCATGATGAGGCCAGAGTGGCGATCCCGGTCGAAGCCTTCTTCCTGACAGGCGGCACCGCCGGCACCCTGCAAAGCCGCATCCGCGCCATGGTCACCGAAGGCATCCTGGCCGGGCGATTCCGTCCGGGGCAGAAGATGCCGTCGTCGCGCGGGCTGGCTGAACATCTGGGCGTCAGCCGGATCACCGTGACGCTGGCCTATGCAGACCTTGTGTCGTCGGACTATCTGACCGCGCGGGGCAGGTCGGGCTATTTCGTCAGCGACAACGCCCCCCGCGCTCCCGAATTTCCTGCTGCCGAACGCCCGGCGGAAGAGGTGGACTACGGCGCGCTGTCGGCCCGCCGCTATACCCGCGCCATGGCAGGGGTGGACCGGCCCGAGGATTGGGAGAAGTTCCCCTATCCCTTCATCTACGGCCAGACCGATCCGACGCTGTTCGATCACCAGAACTGGCGGGCCTGTGCGCTGCGGGCGCTGGGGCGGCGCGATTTTGCCTCGCTTACCAGTGACTTCTACGAACGCGACGACCCGCTGCTGATCGAACAGATCCTGCGGGTGATCCTGCCGCGCCGGGGGATTGCGGCGCGCGGGGACGAGGTGTTGCTGACGCTGGGCGCGCAGAACGCGCTGTGGCTTGCTGCAACGGTCCTGCTGGGGCCGGGGCGGCAGGCGGTGGTGGAAAACCCCTGTTATCCGGGCCTGCGCCGCATCTTGCAGACCAGCGGCGCGGGCGTGGCTAGCGTCGATGTCGATGAGGCGGGGCTGCCACCGCGCCTGCCGCCGGCGGATGTGGTCTTTACCACGGCCAGCCACCAGTGCCCGACCAATGCCACCATGCCGCTGGACCGCCGTCTGCAACTGCTGGACGCCGCCAGCCGCGAGGATTTCGTGGTGGTCGAGGACGATTACGAATTCGAGATGAGCTTCCTCAAACCCGTCTCTCCCGCTTTGAAATCATTGGATAAAGGCGGGCGGGTGATCTACGCGGGCAGCTTCTCGAAATCCATCTTTCCGGGGATGCGGCTGGGCTATCTGGTCGGCCCGCCCGCCTTTATCGCCGAGGCGCGGGCGCTGCGGTCGATGGTGCTGAAACACCCGCCGGGGCATATCCAGCGCACGGTGGCCTATTTCCTGGCGGAAGGGCATTACGACGCGCTGATCAACCGGATGCGCAACGCCTTTCGCCGCCGCCGGCAGGTGATGGACGATGCCATTTCTGAACACGGGCTGACGGTGGCCGGGCAGGGCGGGTTTGGCGGGTCCAGCTTCTGGATGGCCGCGCCCGAAGGCGTGGATACCGAGCCTCTGGCGCAGGTCTTGCGCGCGGACGGGGTGCTGATCGAACCCGGGCGGGGCTTTTTCGACCCCGCGCGGGAAGAGCGGCGGTTCTACCGGCTGGCCTATTCCTCGATCGCGCCGGCGCGGATTCCCGACGGCATCGCCCGGATCGCCAGGGCGCTGGCGCGGTCGGGCTGACCCGCCGCATCTGGCCTTGCCACGGCGGCTACGCTGGCCCTACTTGGACTTATCGGCCTTTGTGTAGCATGACCCGCAACAGAAAGCCCGTCCGGAGACCCGCCCCATGAAGATGACCACCGAAGAAGCCTTCGTCAAAGTGCTGCAGATGCACGGCATTGCACATGCCTTCGGCATCATCGGATCGGCCTTCATGCCGATTTCCGACCTGTTCCCGAAGGCGGGCATCACCTTCTGGGACTGCGCGCATGAAGGCAGCGGCGGGATGATGGCGGATGGCTATACCCGTGCCTCGGGCCGGATGAGCATGATGATCGCCCAGAACGGGCCGGGCATCACCAATTTCGTGACCGCCGTGAAGACCGCCTACTGGAATCATACGCCGCTGCTTCTGGTCACGCCACAGGCGGCGAACAAGACCATCGGGATGGGAGGCTTTCAGGAAGTCGAACAGATGGCGCTGTTCAAGGACATGGTCGCCTATCAGGAAGAGGTGCGCGATCCGTCCCGCGTGGCCGAGGTGCTGAACCGGGTGATCCTGAACGCCCGCCGCGCCAGCGCGCCGGCGCAGATCAACATGCCGCGCGATTTCTGGACCCAGGTGATCGACATCGACCTGCCGCGCGTGGTGGAGTTCGAGCGGCCCTCGGGCGGCGAGGCGGCGCTGGACGAGGCGGCGGCGCTGCTGTCGGCGGCGAAGTTCCCGGTGATCCTGAACGGCGCGGGGGTGGTGATCGGCGGCGCGATCCCGGCCAGCATGGCGCTGGCCGAGCGGCTGGAGGCGCCCGTTTGCGTGGGCTACCAGCACAACGATGCCTTCCCCGGCAGCCATCCGCTGTTCGCGGGGCCGCTGGGCTATAACGGCAGCAAGGCCGCGATGGAGCTGATCGCCAAGGCCGATGTGGTGCTGTGCCTTGGCACAAGGCTGAACCCGTTCAGCACCCTGCCGGGCTATGGCATCGACTACTGGCCGAAAGAGGCGGCGATCATTCAGGTGGACATCAACCCCGCCCGGATTGGCCTGACCAAGAAGGTTTCGGTCGGCATCGTGGGCGACGCGAAGAAGGTGACCGAGGCGCTGCTGGCGCGGCTGTCGGAGGGGGCAGGCGAGGCCGGGCGCGAGGCACGCCGGGCACTGATCGCCACCACCAAAAGCCGCTGGGCGCAGGAACTGGCCAGCATGGACCATGAGGAGGACGATCCCGGCACCACCTGGAACGCCCGTGCACGCGCCGACAAGCCCGAGTGGATGTCGCCCCGCATGGCCTGGCGTGCGATCCAGTCGGCGCTGCCGAAAGAGGCGATCATTTCGTCCGACATCGGCAACAACTGCGCCATCGGCAATGCCTATCCGTCGTTCGAGGCGGGGCGGAAATACCTGGCGCCGGGGCTGTTCGGCCCCTGCGGCTATGGCCTGCCGTCGATCATCGGGGCCAAGATCGCCTGCCCGGATGTGCCCGTGGTGGGCTTTGCCGGCGACGGGGCCTTTGGCATTGCGGTGACCGAACTGACGGCGATCGGGCGGCCTGAGTGGCCGGCGATCACCATGGTCGTCTTCCGCAATTACCAGTGGGGGGCCGAAAAGCGCAATTCGACCCTGTGGTATGATGACAATTTTGTCGGCACCGAGCTGGACAGCAAGGTTTCCTATGCCGGTATCGCACGGGCCTGCGGGTTGCAGGGGGTGGTTGCCCGCACCATGGAGGATCTGCGCGCCGCGCTGACCCAGGCGATTGCCGACCAGAAGGCGGGCAAGACCACGCTGATCGAGGCGCTGATCAATCAGGAACTGGGCGAGCCGTTCCGCCGCGATGCGATGAAGAAGCCGGTTTCGGTCGCGGGAATCGACCCGGCCGACATGCGCCCGCAGGCCGGCGTTTGACGCTGCCCTTTGACCTGGGCCTTGGCGCGGCGCTGTGGATGGCCGCGACGATCTTTGTCGCGGGCTTCATCCGCGGCTATTCCGGCTTTGGCTATTCCGCCATCGTCATCGCCGCGTCGGGCGTGGTGACCAGCCCGCTGAACTTTGTCGCGGTGGTGGTGCTGCTGGAATTCGTGATGTCGGTGCAGGCCTGGAAGGGCGCGGGGCCGGCGGTGGACTGGCGGCGGGCGGGTCTGCTGATGGCGGGCGCGGCGGTGGGGCTGCCGCTGGGCCTCTGGGCGCTGACCGCGGTTTCCGAGACGGCGGCGCGGGCGGCGATCTCGGCCTATATCCTGCTGATGTGTGGGGTGTTGCTGATGGGCTGGCGCCTGCGGTCCGAGGTGCGCGGCACGCCGGGTAATCTGGCCGCGGGGCTGATTTCGGGGCTGGCCAATGCGCCGGGCATGGGGGGGCTGCCGGTGGCGGCCTTTTTCGCGGCACAGCCGATGCCGGCCAATGTGTTCCGGGCCACGTTGATTGCCTATTTCCCGCTGCTCGACCTGTATTCCGCGCCGCTTTACTGGATGCACGGTCTGGTAAGCTGGGATACGCTTTGGGCCTCGCTCTGGGCGCTGCCGTTGACGCTGGTGGCCAACTGGCTGGGCGGGCGGCATTTCTTCGGCACCGATCCGCAGGAGTTCCGCCGATTTGCCATTCTGCTGCTGGCAGCCCTGGCGGCACTGGGGTTGGGAAAGGCGGTGCTTTGACATGTGGCTTGTGGTCAATGCCGGATCGTCCTCGGTCAAGCTGGTGGTGTTCGACGCGGGCCTGCGGGATGTTGCCCGTGCCACGGTTGACCGCATCGGGGCCGGTGGTCCCCCCACCCATGCCGAGGCCATGGTTGAAGGGCTGGGCCGGATGGGGCTTGCGCCCGCCGCGCTGACGGCGGCGGCGCATCGGGTGGTGCATGGCGGGGTGGCACTGACCGCGCCGCAGCGGGTGACGCCCGCCGTGATTGCCGGGATCGAGGCTTGTGTGCCCCTGGCGCCGCTGCACAATCCCGGCAACCTGACCGGCATCCGCGCGGTTGAAACGTTGGCGCCGGGCCTGCCGCAATATGTGTCTTTTGACACGGCATTCCATGCCACCAACCCCGATGTGGCAACCGCCTATGCGATTCCGGCCGAGGAGCGGGCCCGCGGGCTGCGTCGTTTTGGCTTTCACGGCCTGTCCTATGCGGCCCTGGTGCGCATCCTGCGTGCACGGGGCGCGCTGACCCGGCGGGTGCTGGCGTTTCATCTGGGTAACGGGGTGTCGGCCTGTGCCATCCTGGACGGCGCCTCGGTCGCCTCGTCCATGGGGTGGTCTCCGGTCGAGGGGCTGACCATGGGCACAAGGCCGGGCAATCTGGACCCGATGGTTGCGCTGGATCTGGCCGAGCGGCACGGCGTTGACGGGGCGCGGGCGCTGCTGAACCGCCGTTCGGGTCTTTTGGCATTGGGGGGGCACAGCGACATGCGGGCGCTGCACGAAGCGGGCACACCCGAGGCCGCCTTTGCCATTGACCATTTCTGTTACTGGGCCATCCGCCATGCCGGCAGCCTGATTGCCGCCATGGGTGGGGTCGAAACAATCGTCTTCACCGGCGGGATCGGAGAGAACGATTTTTCCGTTCGTGGCCGAATTTTGGACGGGCTTTCCTGGGCGGGTGTGGCCTATGATGCCGATGCCAACCGGCAGAATGCGGGGGCTCTGCATTTGGCGAAATCGGATGTCGCAATCTGGACAGTGCCGGCTGACGAGGAACGGCAGATTGCACAGGAGGCGCAGACGGTGAGGGAGTGTGAGGGGTGACGGCTGAACCGCGGATCGACCGTTCGCCGTCTGTCTCGGACGAGGTGCGCCAGACCACCTGCTACATGTGCGCCTGCCGCTGCGGCATCAACGTGCATCTGAAGGATGGCCGGGTGTCCTATATCGAGGGTAACCGCGCCCATCCGATCAACAAGGGTGTGCTTTGTGCCAAGGGCGCCAGCGGGATCATGCAGATCACCGCCCCCAGCCGGCTGCGCACCCCCTTGCGCCGGGTCGGGCCGCGCGGATCGGGCGCGTTTGAGGAGATAAGCTGGGAAGAGGCGCTGGAAACCGCCGTCGGCTGGCTGAAGCCGCTGCGCGAGACAGCGCCCGAGAAGCTGGCCTTCTTCACCGGGCGCGACCAGAGCCAATCGCTGACCGGCTGGTGGGCGCAGGCCTTCGGCACGCCGAACTATGCCGCGCATGGCGGGTTCTGTTCGGTGAACATGGCGGCGGGCGGAATCTACACCATTGGCGGCGCCTTCTGGGAATTCGGTCAGCCCGACTGGGAGCGGACGGAACTGTTCGTGCTGTTCGGCGTGGCGGAAGACCATGATAGCAACCCGATCAAGATCGGCATCGGCAAGCTGAAGGCGCGCGGGGTGCGGGTGATCAGCATCAACCCGATCCGCACCGGATATTCGGCGGTGGCGGATGACTGGTATGGCATCACCCCGGGCACCGATGGCCTGCTGATCCTGTCGCTGATCCATTGCCTGTTGCAGGCGGGCAAGGTCGATCTGGAGTATCTGGCGCGCTGGACCAATGCGCCGTTCCTGGTGAACGGGGCCGAGGGGGCGGAGCAGGGGCTGTTCCTGAAGAACGCCGAAAGCCAGCCCTTCGTGATTGACCGCCACAGCGGCCACCCCGCGCCCTGGGACGGTCGGGACGTGGACCCCGATCTGGGGGCGGTCTGGGCCGGGCATCGCACCGTGTTCCAGCACATGGCCGAGGAATACCTGAAACCGGACTACGCGCCCGAGGCGGTGGCCGAGCGTTGCGGGATCCCGGCCGCGCGGATTCGCGGGCTGGCGGCCGAACTGGCGCGGGCCGCGTTCGAGCGGGCCTTCATCCACCCGCAGCCCTGGACCGATTTCCGTGGCAACCGGCATGAGGGGATGCAGGGCCGCCCCGTCAGTTTCCACGCCATGCGCGGCATCTCGGCCCATTCCAACGGGTTCCAGACGGCGCGGGCGCTGCATCTGTTGCAGATCGTGCTGGGGTCGGTCGAGGCGCCGGGCGGATACCGGCTGAAGCCGCCTTACCCCAAGCCGGTCGAAGCGCATCCGACGCCGCATTTCGTGGCCACGCCGGGCAAGCCGCTGACCGGGCCGCATCTGGGCTATGTCCGCAGCCCCGCCGACCTTGCGCTGCGCGAAGACGGCACGCCCGCCCGCATCGACAAGGCGTTCACCTGGGACGCGCCGCTGTCGGCGCATGGGCTGATGCACATGGTCATCGCCAATGCGGTGGCGGGCGATCCCTACCGGATCGACACGCTATTCCTGTACATGGCGAATATGGCGTGGAATTCGTCAATGAACACTGCGCAGGTCATGCAGATGCTGACCGCGAAAGATGGCGACGACTATGTGATCCCGCGCATCATCTATTCCGATGCCTATGCCAGCGAGATGGTCGCCTATGCCGACCTGATCCTGCCAGACACCACCTATCTGGAGCGGCACGACTGCATTTCCCTGCTGGACCGGCCGATTTCCGAACCGGATGCGGCGGGGGATTCGATCCGCTGGCCGGTGCTGGACCCAGACCGGGATGTGCGCGGGTTCCAGACGGTGCTGCTGGATCTGGGTGTGCGGCTGGGTCTGCCGGGGATGGTGACTGACGATGGCCAGCCACGATTCCGCGACTATGCCGATTACATCGTGAACCATCAGCGACGGCCCGGTGTGGGGCCGCTGATGGGCTTCCGCGGCAATGGCGACGAGACGGGGCGTGGCGCGCCGAACCCCGACCAACTGGCCCGTTACATTGAAAACGGCAGCTTCCATCAGGCGCATGTGCCCGCCGAGGCGGCCTTCATGAAGCCATGGAACGCGGCCTATCAGGATTGGGCGGTGGCGCTGGGGCTGTATGACACGCCGCAGTCCTATCTGTTCAACATCTGGTCCGAACCGCTGCGCCGGTTCCAGCTTGCCGCCGAAGGCCATGGCGACCGCCAGCCGCCCGATCATCTGCGCGCGCGGTTACAGGTGGCGATGTCGCCGCTGCCGGTCTGGTATCCCCCCATGGGGGAGGCGCCTGGCTATCCGGTTCATGCGCTGACGCAGCGCCCGATGGACATGTATCACAGTTGGGGCAGCCAGAACGCCTGGCTGCGGCAGATCCGCGGGCGCAACTTCCTGTATCTGCCGACCGCGATCTGGCAGGCGCAGGGCTTTGCCGAGGGCGACTATGCCCGCGTAACCAGCCCGACCGGCGAAATCGTGGTGCCGGTGGCGCATATGGCGGCGCTGAACCCGCATACGGTCTGGACCTGGAACGCCATCGGCAAGCGGCGTGGGGCCTGGGCGCTGTCGAAGGATGCGCCCGAAGCGGTGGAGGGATTCCTGCTGAACCATCTGATTTCCGAAGTGCTGCCGGGCGAGGGGCGTGTATCGAACTCGGACCCGGTCACCGGGCAGGCCGCCTGGTTTGACCAGATGGTGCGGATCGAACGGGTCGGGCCGCGTGCCATGGCCGAACCGCAATTCCCCGTGCTGCCCGATCCGCCGCGCTCAGGTGGCGGGCGGGGGCAAGGGCCTTCGAAGAAACGTGCCCAGAATATTCAAGGATTTTCAGACCCGGCGGCGGAGGGCAGGCTATGACCTGCCTGCCCGGAAAGGTGGACCGCAAGCTGGGGCTGGTGATCGACCTTGACACCTGCGTTGGCTGTCAGGCCTGCGTCACCGCCTGCAAGGGCTGGAACGATCAGGGCTATGGCGTGCCCTTGTCGGATCAGGACGCCTATGGTGCCGCGCCCTCTGGCGTGTTCCTGAACCGGGTCCATTCCTATCAGGTCACGCCGGATGAGGGGCCGGCGGCGATCGTGAACTTCCCGCGGTCCTGCCTGCATTGCGACAATGCGCCTTGCGTCACCGTCTGCCCGACCGGGGCCAGCTACAAGCGGGCCGAGGACGGGATCGTTCTGGTGAACGAGGATGCCTGCATCGGCTGCGGCCTGTGTGCCTGGGCCTGCCCCTATGGTGCGCGCGAGATGGATGCGGCGGCGGGGGTGATGAAGAAATGCACCCTTTGCGTGGACCGTATCTACAACGACAATCTGCCCGAAGAGGACCGGATGCCCGCCTGCGTGCGCACCTGTCCGACCGGGGCACGGCATTACGGTGATCTGTCCGATCCCGACAGCGCCGTGTCGCGGCTGGTGGCGGACCGGTGCGGCTATGCCCTGATGCCCGAGATGGAGACGCAGCCGGTGAACCGCTATTTGCCGCCGCGCAGGAAAGGCGCCGTCGAGGCCGGGCCGCTGACGCCGCTGGTCGATGTGCAGGCCACCGGCTTTGCCGGCTGGCTGGACCGCGTTCTGGGAAAGATCTGATGCATCCGGCGCCGTCTGTCATTCTGTTCACCGTGCTTTCAGGCCTGGGCTTCGGTTTTCTGGCCTTTCTGGCCCTTGGTGCCTTGCCGGTTTCCGGCTGGGGAGCGGTTGCGACCTGGGGCCTGGGCTATGGGCTGGCCGTGGCAGGGCTGATCGCCTCGACCTTCCATCTGGGCAATCCGAAGCGGGCGCTGCTGGCGTTCTCTCAATGGCGGTCAAGCTGGCTGTCGCGTGAAGGCTGGGCTTCGGTCAGCACGTTGCTGGTGCTGGCGCCGATGGCACTTTCGGATGTGCTGGGGCTGGGTCTGCCACGCGGGATCGGCTGGGTGGGGGCGGCCATGGTGGTGGTGACAGTGGTCTGCACCGCGATGATCTATGCCCAGTTGCGCACGGTGCCGCGCTGGAACCACTGGGGCACGGTGCTGCTGTTCCTGAGCTTTGCCGCCACCGGGGGCGCGATCCTGTCGGTCCGGCTGCCGCTGGCCTGTCTGCTGTGTGCCGTGTTGGCGGCGGTGCTGGTCTGGAGCTTCCTGCGCGGCGACGGTGCCTTTGCGGCGCGC
>NZ_PZKE01000021.1 GCF_003034965.1 Fuscovulum blasticum DSM 2131
CGGGCGCGGCATCGGCGGCAGTTCATCCACCGGCTTGCCGCGGGCGGCGCGCGCCAGTGCGGCGGCATCGGGGCGCACAGGCGCCGTCAGCGGCGGCACCGTCCGCGGCCGGCTGTCGGCATCAACGCCCCGGCGGCTTGAAAACGCCGCCAGCGCCGCGGGCGAGGGGGCCGGCGGCAGATCGTCGTCCTCCGGCAAGGCCTTGGCCGCGCCGGTCGGGGCGCGGGGGGCCTCATCCTCGGGGAAAGCCGTGCTGTCGGCCACATGGGTAAACGGCGCTTCCTCGACCTCGGGCAACGGATCGGGCACCGCGCGGACCAAGGCAGGCTCGGACAACGCAGCCTCATCCGCGTTGTCCGGGGCGGCGCGGGGCGCCTCATCCCGGGCGGGCGCCATCGTGTCAGCCTGGAACACCGGCTCGACGGCGGGCGTCTCTTCGGCGGCCTCTGCGGGCAGGCTGTCCTCTGCCGCGGGCGCCACCGGCGCGGGGTCGGCAACGGCGGGCGGCGGGATGTCCTCGACAGGCAGCACATCGCCATCGGCCAGCGCCGGGAACGTCCTGTCCTCCTCCGGCGCGGCCATTGCCGGGGCGGGCGTTTCATCCTTGACCGGGGCAGCGGCGATCTCCGGCAGGACATCGGTCTCCTGCACCTCGATTGCAGGCACCTCGTCCGTCTCGGCTTCGGCCTCTGGCGCGACAAGCCTGCCCTGATCCGGCGCGGAAACATCCTCCGTCACAAGGCCGGGCACGGTATCGGGGGCGGTTTCCGCCACCGCATCCGCAACAGCCGCAGGCGCGGCGTCCGGCGCGGGGGGCTCTACCAGATCCTCGGTTTCGAAATCGGCAAATTCTTCGGGGAAGGCCAGGGCGCTGTCGGCATCGGGCCAGACTTCCGCCGCAGGTTCAGGGCTGACCACGGGCGCAGCGGCCTTGGCCGGTTTTGCCGCGCCGCGCGGGCTGTCGATGATGCTGATCGCCGTGCGGTCGCGCAGGGCCGCCGCCTTGTCAGCGGGCAGATCCACGGCGGCGCCGGCGGGGCCGAACCATGGTTCGCCGGAAAACGTGCCGGGTTCGGGAATGGCCACGAAGGACACCGGATCAAAGCGGTGCTGCGTGGCGAAATCCTCGGCCTCGTCCAGCGTCTGGCGGTCAACCGCCACGACCTTGACGGTCTTGCCCTTGCCCGACCAGTCGAACACCATGTCCTCGGCGGTCAGCGAGGTGCGCGCCTCCAGCGCGGCGGTGATCTGGGCGCGGCGCTCGGCCTCTGACGGGCCGGGGGCCTCGATCTCGGCATACAGAAGCTGCGAATTGGGGATCACCAGCTTGGTGGTGAACCCGCCCGGTGCCAGCCCCAGCGCCGTGGCGCGCAGGTAGTCCAGCGCTTCGGTCAGATCGGGGCTGTCGAACGGCGTTTCACCGACCTGAACCCAGCCCTTCGTGGCCCGGTGCAGAAGCGCGATGCTGGTCTCGGTGAAGTTCAGGGCGAATGTCGGTTTCATGCCGTGCATCTAGCATAGGAGGCGGGGGTGCGAAAACGCGCCCCGGCGGATTTTTCCCGTTCTACAGCAGGTTTCTGCCGAGGGGAAGGAAAACGCCCGTGAAGGCGCCAAGGAATGGGTTGTGCTGCGCGTCCAAGTTCTGATTGGTTATCGCAAACGAAGGAGAGACCTCATGCGTACCCTGTTCCGTCACGTTCCCCTGACCCTGGCCCCGGGCCTTGTCGCGCTGGCGATGGCGCTGCCTTTCGCCGCAGCCGCGCAGGCCGAAGCGGCCACCATCACCGTGACCGGCGAAGCCAGCACCGCAGCGGCCCCGGACATGGCAACGCTCAGCATCGGCGTGACCAAGGTCGGGGAAACCGCGGCGGCGGCGCTGGCCGACAACACCGCCCAGATGCAGGCGGTGATTGACCGTCTCAAGGCCGCCGGGATCGAGCCGCGCGACATCCAGACCACCGGCCTGTCGATCAACCCGAACTGGCCGGGCTATGACAGCAGCGTCTCGGGCGGCCCCACCATCGCCGGCTATACCGCGACGAACATCGTCACCGTGCAGGTCCGCGCGCTGGACGGGCTGGGTGCCGTGATCGACGCCGCCGTCAGCGATGGCGGCAACACCCTGAACGGGCTGACCTTCGGCCTGGCCGATCCGCGCCCGGCGCTGGATGCCGCGCGCAAGGAAGCGGTGGCCGATGCCAAGGCCAAGGCCGATCTTCTGGCCGGCGCGGCGGGGCTGGGCCTTGGCCCGATCGTCAGCCTGACCGAAGGCGGCGGCTACGGTGCCCCGGTGCCGATGTTCAAGGCCGATTCTGCGGCTGCGGCGGTGCCGGTTGAACAGGGCGCCATCAGCTATACCGCCAGCGTGACGGTTGTTTACGAAGTCGCACAATAATCGGCTGACGGGCCGGATTTGCCAGAAAGCATCGCCATTCCGGCCCGTTTCCGCCCCAATTTCCCCGTAGCGCAGGGCCAGAAGCCACCTTGCACGGGGAAATCGCATGGTCCGTGGGCCTGTCAGTCTGGTGATCGTCGGCATTGCCACGCTGGCGATGTTCGCGCTGGTGATCGGCGGCCCGCGGACATTCGAAAGCATCCTGCCAGAAAGCGCCATCATCTGGCTTGAAACCATGGGCGGCCGTTCGGGCGCCGGCGGCATCATGGCGACCGGCGGCGATGTCGGCTGGATGCAGGGCGCCACGGCGTCAGACACTCCGGGCGATCTGCTGGCCGATACCTCGGATGGCTGGGCGGCACAGGGGCCGATTGCGGCGGTGCCCGGCGGCGCCGTCTTCATTGATCAGGTTCTGGCGGGCTATTCGGTGCGCGTGCGCGGGCAGGTGCCCGCCCAGACTACTGCGCTGGTGCCCTTGCAGGGCTGCGCGCCAACCCCGCCGGGGGCGGGCGTGGCGGTGCTGCACGCCGGGGCGGCCAGTTCGGACCGGGTGCCATTGGGCGTCTCGACCTATGGCGATGCCGATCTTGCGCGCGGCGTGCAGGCCTTTGCCCGCGCCTATCGGCGGACGGTCGCACCGCCGCGCATCGGGGCCGAAGGTCTGGCCTTCGGGGTGCAGGACGTGGCCGTCACCGAAACGGAAAAGCCGGTCTATCTGGTGCTTGAGGCCCCCGCTGGCAAGGTGATCTTCAACATCCATCTGGCCCCCGGTGCCCGGCTTGACCGCGTGGTGCTGATCGGAGGAGAGCAGGTCGGCGTGGCCAATGTGGCCCCCGATGTGCCGGTCGAGGTGATGCGGCAGGCCGAACTGGCCGCCTGCGGGATGCAGCCCTTCTATCCGCTGAACCCCAACCATCTGTTCTATCAATCGGTCGAAATGGGCGTGATCCAGGGCGAGGAGCTGGCGCAGAAACAGACCGGATTCCAGCTTGCGGCGGCAAACTGGGACGCCGCGTTCCGTGCCCTGTTCGGCGTGGGGGCGGCCGAAACGCTGGCCGGCGGCTGGCTGCGGGGCAGCGTGTCGGCGGTGGGTCCGGTGCCTGCAACAGCGCAGGGCCGCGCGGTCTGGCAGCCGGTCAGCGGCGGCCTGATGCGGCTGACACTGGACCAATATGTCGATCTGGCCGTGCCTGGCGGCGAAAACATCGACTTTGCCGCCCGCGTCCGGGCGATAGCCACGGCCTTTGCCGGTGGTGATCTGGCAAGTCTGAAGGCGGGGGTGCAGTTCTGATGCTGGTGCGGATGATCCTGCTGCTGGGACTGGCGCTTGTGCTGTTCGCGGGGGGCGCGGCGGGTTTGCAGATGCTGGACGCCCACAAGATTGATCCGGTCGCCTGGCTGAACCGCGTCGTCGCGTCGTCTCCGCCTGCCGAGGACGGCCCCGCGCTGGTGCCGGGCAAGGCCGGGGCGCCCGCGACCCCGGTGCCCCTGACCGAACAGAACTGGCTGATCAGCCCCGGCGGCGGGCTGGTCGACCGTGCTACGGTTGCGGCCTATCTGCGGCAGGACCGGCTGGTCGAGACCCGCATCGCCCGCCTGACCCGCCGCGCCCCGCTGGCGGATCTGCTGCAACCGGGGGAAAAGCTGCCGGCGCCTGTCTACCGGCAGGCCTTTGCCGACATCCGGGCGCAGGCGCTGGCCGAGCGCGACTGCGCCGCGCTGATGGCCGCCTTCGCCACCCGCTGCGAGATGGTCTCCGCCGGGGTGGTCGATGAAAGCCTGGATGCCGCGGGGGAAACGGCCGAATTCCAGATCGTTCTCACCTATACGCAGGCGCTTGATCCGGCCACGATGCCTGATCTGGCCACCGTGGTGCTGCGCGAGGACCGTCTGACGCTGGACGCCGCCGCCCCGGCCGAGGCGCGGGATGACAGCCGCTTGCTGGCGGGCTTCCTGCAAGGCGCGATGGACGAATGTCGCCCCGACAGCGCCACGCGGCCCCAGTGCCGCATCCTGTCTTTCGATGTGACGCGCGATGAAGCCGGCCAGACGAAGGCCCGGTTTCATATCGCCTGGCTTGGGCCGCTGCCGGCGGGGCTTTATGCCGCCCCGCCGTTGAACTGAGCCTGCGGTTTACGCGGTGGCCTTGGCCATCGCCTGATCCAGATCGGCGATGATGTCGGCCACATCCTCGATCCCGATGGACAGGCGCACCACATTGGGCGGCGCCCCCGCCGCCACCTGCTGTTCCGGCGACAACTGCCGGTGCGTGGTCGAGGCCGAATGGATGATCAGGCTGCGCGTATCGCCAAGGTTGGCGACATGGCTGAACAGCTTCACATTGTCGATCAGCTTGACGCAGGCGTCATAGCCGCCCTTCAGCGCGAAGGTGAACAGCGCACCGGCGCCCTTGGGCAACAGCGCCTCGGCCCGGCGATGCCAGGGCGAGGATTTCAGCCCGGCATAGGTAACAGCCTCGACCCGCGGGTCTTGCTCCAGCCATTCGGCCACGATCTGGGCGTTCTTGACGTGCCGTTCCATCCGCAGGCCCAGCGTCTCGATCCCCATCAGCGTGTAATGCGCGCCCTGCGGGTTCATCGTCATGCCCAGGTCACGCAGGCCGATGGCGATGGAGTGGAACGTATAGGCCATGCTGCCCAACGTGGGGTGGAACACAAGCCCGTGGTAGGCGGGTTCGGGTTGCGACAGCGACGGGAACTTGTCGGAGGCCGACCAGTTGAACTTGCCCGAATCCACCACGATGCCGCCCGTGACGGTGCCGTTGCCGGTCAGGTATTTGGTGGCCGAATGGACAACCAACGTCGCGCCCATTTCAATGGGGCGCGCCAGCCACGGGGTCGCGGTGGTGTTGTCCACGATCAGCGGAATCCCCTTCAGATCGGCAATCCGCGCCAGCGCCGGAATGTCGCTGATGTAACCGCCGGGGTTGGCGATGGTCTCGCAGAACAGCGCGCGGGTGTTGTCGTCAATCGCCGCCTCGACCGCCTTCAGATCGTCGGTGTCCACGAACTTGGCCGACCAGCCAAAGCGTTTGATGGTCTGGGAAAACTGGGTGATCGTGCCGCCGTACAGCCGCGACGAGGCAACGATGTTCTTGCCCGGCCCCATCAGCGGGAACAGCGCCATGATCTGCGCGGCATGGCCCGACGAACAGGCGATGGCGCCCGCGCCGCCTTCCAGCGCCGCCACCCGGTTGGCCAGCGCGGCCACGGTGGGGTTGGTCAGGCGCGAATAGATGTAGCCCACCTCTTCCAGATTGAAGAGCCGTGCCGCATGGTCGGCGTCTTTGAAGACATAGGCGGTGGTCTGGTAGATGGGCACCTGCCGCGCCCCGGTGGCGGGGTCCGGCGCCGTGCCGGCGTGAATGGCAAGCGTGTCAAAGCCCTGCGGCCTGTCGGTCATGGT
The DNA here is from genome assembly GCF_003034965.1 of Fuscovulum blasticum DSM 2131. Lineage (GTDB taxonomy): Bacteria > Pseudomonadota > Alphaproteobacteria > Rhodobacterales > Rhodobacteraceae > Pseudogemmobacter > Pseudogemmobacter blasticus. The sequence continues at coordinate 5,822 of NZ_PZKE01000021.1, forward strand.
GTCCTCCGGGTGTGATGTGCCGGGCGCAGGCTAGGCGAGGGGCGTGGATTGGGCAATGGCCGGCCTTCGCGGTCAGGCGCGGTCGTCCTTGGGGCTGCCCATGACGACGAAGGTGGTGATCGCCCGCACCTGCGGCAGAACCCCCAGAATCTCGGTATGCCAATGCTTGTAGGCGGCCAGGTCGGCGGCCTCCACCCGCAGCAGATATTCCACCGTGCCCGTGATATTGTGACATTCCCGAACCTCGGGCGCGCGGGACACGGCGCGTTCAAACGCCTCTTGCGCGGCCTTGGTGTGGGCGCTCAGCCCTACGGTCACATAGGCAACGAAGCCCCGGCCGGTCTTTTCCGGGTCCAACACCGCGCGATAGCCCTTGATGACCCCCGTCCGCTCCAGCTCCTGCACGCGGCGCAGGCATGCACTGGGCGACAGGCCAACCCGGTCGGCCAGTTGCAGGTTGCTCAGCCGGCCATCACGCGCCAGCTCGTGCAATATGCGTTCGTTTATGGCGTCAATCTTCGGCATTTGTTGTGCAGAATGTCAAAACCCGCATCAGATTGCAATCTCATGTCGCCTGTTGCGCCGCAGGATTGCGCCCATGACATATGACCTGTTCCTTGCCCTGCTGGGCTTTGCCTTCGTCACCTCGGTCACGCCGGGGCCAAACAACATGATGCTGCTGGCCAGCGGGGTGAACTTCGGCTTTCGCAGGACGGTCCCGCATATGCTGGGCATTTCGGCCGGCCATGCGCTGATGGTGTTCCTGGTGGGCATGGGGCTGGCCGGGCTGTTCAAGGCCTGGCCGCTGGCGCTGACCGGGCTGAAACTGGCCTCGGTCGCCTATATGCTGTGGCTGGCCTGGAAGATCGCCCATGCCGCCGCTCCGGGCGAGGGGCGGGCACGGCCGCAACCGATGACATTCCTTCAGGCGGCGGCCTTCCAATGGGTCAACCCCAAGGCCTGGGCCATGGCGCTGGGGGCGGTGGCGGCCTATGTCACCATGCCGTCAACGGCGGCCTATCTGGCGGTGGCGGGCACCTTCTGCCTGGTCAACCTGCCCTCGGTGTCGCTCTGGGCGGTGGCGGGGCAGGGGCTGCGGCGCTGGCTGGATGATCCGCGCCGGCTGCGGCTGTTCAACTGGACCATGGCGCTGCTGCTGGTCGCCTCGCTTTACCCGGTGGTGACGATGCGGCTGTGACCGGGCGCGTCAGCGCAGCCACAGCCCCGCCCGTTTCAGCGCGTTGCGGATCATCTGTTCGCGTGGCGGCAGGTCGTTCTGGTCAAACATCGCGCGGGCCCGGCGGCCGCCGTTCTGGTAAACCAGTTGTTTGACCTGCGGCCAGTCGCGCAACAGGCGGCGGTTTTCCTTCACCAGCGCCACCTCCTCCAGCACCTGCACCGCCAGATCGGATTCCTTGGCGTAAAGCAGGGGAATCGTGCGGTAATGGCAGGTCACATCGCCATCCAGCCCGTCCAGTTCCGGCCCGGGCCGGCCACCGCCAAAGGAATGAACCGCCAGCGGCAGGGCAATCTGGTCCAGCCATGGGAAGATTTCCTGACAGACCAGCTCTTCAGGCCGGTCATCGCGGATCTGGCGCGCATAGTCCAGAAGGCGGCCCCCGAAGGCGGGGGCGCTGGCATGGAAGAACCAGCCGGCGTTGAAATACAGGTACCGCTGCCAGAATTCGTCGGGCTGGCTCAGGTCAAGGCTGCTGTCGAACTCCAGCCCGAACTTGTCATACAGCGATTTCCAGGTTGCGGCATAGCCCGGCCCGTACAGCTCGATCGTGGGCCAGGTGCCTTCGCGGCGCATTGACGCCGAGGGGCGGTTGAAATCGAACCCGACCGTGTCGAACGACCCGGTGATCAGCGTGTCGGTATCCAGAAACAGGAAGGGCGCGTCGGGGGCGGCCTTCACGGCCTCGATCTTGTTGCCATAGGGATAGCCGTTGCCGAAGACACGGCTTTCGAATGGCAGGAATTCGGCGCCCAGTTCGGCCAGACGGTCGCGCAGCGGCCCGTCGGGCAGGCGCGGGTCTTGCGGCCAATGCGGGCCGGGCTGCGGTTCCGCCAGGATCAGCCGGCCGGCAAAGCCCGGGTTGGTGGCGCGCAAAGACGCGGCCAGCAGCAGCGCCTCATAGGCCAGTCGACCGCCCTGAACGACGGCGATGATATTGAAGGGCGAGGTCATTGGCACACGTCTCGCGGGTTACGGGTCAGGACGGAGTGAAACGCAGCGACAGGCAGGACATGCCGCCGTCAATCTTGGCACATTCGGAATTGCCGATTTCATGGACAGTGTAACCGGCGTCCGCCAGCTGGTCACGGGTGCGCGGGAAACCGGCCGGGAACAGCACGATCCCGTTGAAGCGGATCGCATTGGCCGCGGCCTCTTCGCCCGGGGCAACCGGAATCACCTTGTAACCATCAAAACAGCCCGAAACAGCCAGCCGGTCGGTGGCCAGCACGGTTTCGGCATCCATCAGCGAACAGTCGGTCTTGAAATGCAGCACGCCGGGGGGCGTATGCACCTCGCGCACGACATGGTCCCAGTCGGCCACCAGACGCGCCAGTTCCGCGATGCCGGCCACATTGGTGCGGGCGCTGCGACCGACAAGGATTTCCGTCTCGGTCGTCAGGATGTCGCCACCTTCGATGAAGCTGTCCTCGCCCGAAATGCGGCGCATCTGGCTGTAAAGCCCGGCAAGATGCGGCTCCATCTCGGCGGCCTCGCCCAGACGGGACGGCGCGCCGGGGCGCATGAGGATGGCGCCTTCGGGCAGGCAAAGCGCGGTATCTTCCACGAACACGCTGTCGGGATAGGCCTCCAGCGCGTCCAGCACCGTCACCTCAGCGCCGGTGCCGCGCAGCGCGGCAACATAGCTGTCATGGTGGGCCTGCATCAGCGCCAGATCGGGGGCGCCGGTATCCACCGCACGCAGACCCCGGATGATCGAGGCGGCCGGACGGCGGGCAATGGCATGGGTGAAGCTGTAGGAGCGCATGGGCAGGGTCCGATCTGCTGTCCGGGCCGGAATGGCGCAGGTGCAGCAAAAAGGAAAGCCAAATCCGTTGTCCAGAGTCGGGAATGAAGACGGCCGGCCCCGAAGGACCGGCCGGATCTTGCTCTTCCCTTGCAGGAAGAATGGTGGGCGACCCTGGAATCGAACCAGGCGTGGGTCGCCCCGGCGGAGTTACAGTCCGCTGCCGCACCTTGCAGCTCGTCGCCCACTGGGGGCGGGATGTAGCCAAGGGGGAACGGGGCGTCAAGGGCGTTTCAGGGGGGATCGCGGCGCTTTCCACCCTTGCACGCCGCGCGGTTTTCACGCCTTGATCGGCGAAGAAAATTCAAAGGCGGACACGGGATGAAGAAACCCAGTTGGGTGGTCGACAAGGAACGCCAGCGGCGTGTCGAGGCAAAGGAAACGATCTGGCTGTTCGGTCTGCACGCGGTTCGCGACGCGCTGGTGAACCCGCGGCGCGAAAAGCTGCGGCTGATCGTGACGAAGAACGCCCATGACAAGCTGGAAGAGGCCATCGCCGAAGCCGGCATCGTGCCCGAAGTGGTGGACCCGCGCCGCTTCGACGCGCCGCTTGATCCCGGCTCGGTGCATCAGGGTGCCGCACTTGAGGCGCGGCCGCTGGACTGGGGCAAGCTGATCGACGTGGCCATCTCGGGCGAAGGCGCGCCGCTGGTCGTGCTGCTGGACCGCGTGACCGACCCGCACAACGCCGGCGCCGTGCTGCGGTCGGCCGAGGTGTTCGGCGCCCGCGCCGTGATCGCGCCGCGCCACCATTCCGCCCCGGAAACCGGCGCGCTGGCCAAGACCGCCAGCGGCGCGCTGGAACGCCAGCCCTATCTGCGCGTCACCAATCTGGCCGAGGCGATGGAAGAGCTGAAGGCCGCCGGCTATGTGATGATCGGGCTGGACGGCGCCGCCGAACTGCCGCTGGCCGAGGCGATTGCCGGGGCAAAGGGCCGCCCGGTGGGGCTGGTGCTGGGGGCCGAAGGGCCCGGCCTGCGAGAACGCACCCGCACCACCTGTGACGCGCTGGCCCGCATCCCCGCGGCGGGGCGGTTCGGCAGCCTGAACGTGTCGAACGCGGCGGCGGTGGCCCTTTACGCGGCCACCCACGGCTGATCACGATAGCGCGACACCGCCTTTAACGCGACGGCAATTCCCTTACCTTATCGGGGGAAGGCACGGGACCGGAACCCCCGTCCTTGACTTCACTGTCCCTCGTTCCGCACCTTTCGCGCCTGTGTCCTCCGGCACAGGCGCTTTTTTATGCAGCAGATGCGAAGGATGCCATGGACGACGATGCCCTGATCCGCGAAATCCTGACCTCGGTGAAAACCATCGCCGTGGTCGGCTGGTCGCCCAAGCCCGACCGGGCCAGCCATGGCGTCGCCGCCTTTCTGGCACGGCAGGGCTACCGGGTGATTCCGGTGAACCCCGGCCAGGCGGGGCAGGCGGCGCTGGGAACCACCGTGCGCGCCTCGCTGGCCGAGGCGGCCGAAAAGGACGGCCCCATCGACATGGTGGACATCTTCCGTCGCAGCGAAGAGGCCGGCGCCGTGGTGGATGAGGCAATCGCCATCGGGGCCGGAACGGTGTGGATGCAGCTTGGTGTCATCGACGAAGCCGCCGCCGCACGGGCCCGGGCGGCCGGGCTGCGCGTGGTGATGAACCGCTGCCCGGCGATCGAGATTCCGCGGCTGGGGCTGTAACCCGCCGCGTTACTTCTTCCGAGCGGCCTTTTCTGCCAGCCCCGAGGTGCCTTCGCGCCGGGCCAGTTCCGCCTCGACATCGGCCAGCGTCACGTCGCGCGCGGCCAGCATGACCAGCAGGTGAAACAGCGCATCGGCCGCTTCCGAGACCAGCGCCGCGCGGTCGCCCCGCACCGCCTCGACAATCGCCTCGACGGCCTCTTCCCCGAATTTCTGGGCGCATTTCTCGGGGCCCTTGGCCAGAAGTCTCGCGGTCCAGCTTGTTTCGGGATCGGCCCCCTTGCGGGCGGCGATGGTGGCGGCCAGACGGTCAAGCGCGCCTGCGGCTGTGGGGGTCATGTCAGCCTCACGGGAATACCGGCCGCCGCCATATGGGCCTTGGCCTGCCCGATGGTGAAGGTGCCGAAATGGAAGATCGAGGCCGCCAGCACGGCGCTGGCATGGCCTTCGGTGATGCCCTCGACCAGATGGTCCAGCGTGCCGACACCGCCCGACGCGATCACCGGGATCGAGACGGCTTCCGCGATGGCGCGGGTCAGCGGCAGGTTGAAGCCCGCCTTGGTGCCGTCGCGGTCCATGCTGGTCAGCAGGATTTCCCCTGCGCCCTTGGCGGCCACCGTGCGGGCGAATTGCACCGCATCAATGCCGGTCGGCTTGCGCCCGCCATGGGTGAAGATCTCCCACCGGCCGGGTTCAACCGTCTTGGCGTCAATGGCGACAACGATGCACTGGCTGCCGAAACGGTCTGCGGCTTCGGCCACCACATCGGGGTTGGCCACGGCGGCCGAGTTGAACGAAACCTTGTCGGCCCCGGCCAGCAGCAGCGCCCGCACGTCATGGTGGCTGCGCACACCCCCGCCCACGGTCAGCGGCACATAGATCTGTTCCGCCGCGCGGGTGACCAGATCGAACATGGTGCCGCGGTTTTCATGGGTGGCGTGGATGTCAAGAAAGCAGATCTCGTCCGCCCCCGCCCTGTCATAGGCGCGGGCCACTTCCACCGGGTCGCCGGCGTCGATCAGGTTGACGAAGTTCACGCCCTTGACCACGCGGCCATTGGCAACGTCAAGACAGGGGATGAGGCGGGTTTTCAGCATGTCCGAGGTCTAGCCGCTTGCGGCAGCGGGGGAAAGGGGGCGCTGCCCCCGTCGCCGCCTGCGCGGCGCCTCCCCCGGGGTATTTTCCGGCCAAGTGGAAGCGGCAGGGTCTTCCTCTTGGTCCAAATACCCCCGCCGGAGGCAGGTCAGGCCGTGCGGCGTCAGGCCTTGAGCGCGCCGAGGGCCGTGGCAAGGTCAATTGCCCCGTCATAAAGCGCGCGGCCCGAGATGGCGCCGGCGATGACGCCGGTGTCGCGCAGCGCGATCAGGTCGTCCATCCGGCTGACGCCGCCGCTGGCGATGACCGGAATGGCAACGGCGCGGGCCAGCGCCTCGGTCGCCTCGATGTTCGGGCCCTGCATCGCGCCGTCGCGGTCGATGTCGGTGTAGATGATCGCGGCAACGCCGGCATCCTGAAAGCTGCGGGCCAGGTCGGTGGCCATGACATCGGTCTCGGTCGCCCAGCCCTTGGTCGCGACGCGGCCCTTGCGGGCGTCGATCCCGACGGCAACCTTGCCCGGAAAGGCGCGGGCGGCCTCGCGCACCAGGGCGGGGTTTTCCACCGCCACGGTGCCCAGAATGACCCGCGCCAGACCCCTGGTCAGCCACATCTCGATGGTGGCCATGTCGCGGATGCCGCCGCCCAACTGGCAGGGCACGGCGACACGGGCCAGAATCGCCTCGACCGCGGCGGCGTTCACCGGCTGGCCGGCGAAGGCGCCGTTCAGATCGACCAGATGCAGCCATTCGCAGCCGGCGTCCACGAAGCGGGCGGCCTGCGCGGCCGGATCGTCGCCGAACACGGTGGCCGCCGCCATTTCGCCGCGCAACAGGCGCACACATTGGCCGTCTTTCAGGTCGATGGCGGGATAAAGGATCATCGCTTGGGCTCCGTCTGCGGCACGGGCGTCCTTTGGCACGGGGCGGCGGCGATGGGAAGGGGGCGGTCGCGACCCCACGTCATGCTTGATCGAAGACGGGTGTGGCCGCAAGGATTTGCCCATGGTTCAGGGAGGAGGAACCCCTATGAAAAAGTGGATGCTTGCGGCGGCTCTGGCAGTGCTGGGCACGGCGGCTGCGGCCGATCCGGTGGAAGGCACCTGGAAGACCAAGGTCGATGACAACGGCAACTACGGTCATGTGAAGATCGTGCCTTGCGGCCAGGCCTTCTGTGGCACGCTGGTCAAGGCGTTTGACGGCACGGGCAAGCAGATCGAAAGCCCGAACGTCGGCCGCAAGATCGTCTGGGACATGGTGCCCTATGGCGACGGCCGCTATGACGACGGCAAGATCTATTCCCCCGACCGCGACAAGACCTACAACTCCGAGATGGAACTCTCGGGCAACAGCCTGAAGGTCTATGGCTGCGTGCTGGGCATCTGCCGCGATGGCGGCACCTGGCAGCGGGTGAAGTGACAAAGCGCAGCTTCCGGGTCGTCACCGGCCCGGAAGCCCGTTATCGGCACCGGCAGGGAGTATGCCGATGCCACGCAGCGATCTGATCCGCCTTTTCTGTCTGTCCCTTCTCTGGGGCGGATCGTTCATCCTTGTGGCGATTGCCCTGCAGTGCCTGCCGGCGCTGAGCGTGGTGATGGGCCGCGTCGGGCTGGCGGCCGTGATCCTGGCGCTGGCGCTTGCCCTGCGCGGGGTGCCGCTGCCGCCGCGCCAGGCCGTGCCGGCGCTGCTGGTCATGGGCCTTCTCAACAATGCGGTGCCCTTCACCCTGTTTGCGCTGGCGCAGGGCCAGATCGGCGGCGGGCTGGCCGCCATCGTGAACGCAACCACGCCGCTCTGGACCGTGATCGTTGCCCATCTGGCCACCACCGACGAACGGCTGACACCGGCCCGGCTGGCCGGCGTCGCCACCGGATTCGCCGGTGTGGTGGTCATGGCCGGCCGCAGTTCCGGCGGCGAGGTCTGGGCCATCGTCGCCTGCCTGGGCGCGGCCTTGAGCTATGGCTGCGCCAGCGTCTGGGGCCGGCGGTTCCGGGCGATGGGGCTGCTGCCGGCGCAAACCGCGCTGGGGCAGTTGATCGCCTCCAGCCTGATGATCCTGCCGGTCTGGCTGCTGGTCGATCACCCCTGGGCGCTGCCCTTTCCGGGCTGGGGGCCGCTGGCGGCGGTCGGCGTGCTGGCGGCGGCCTCGACCGCCTTCGCCTATCTTCTGTTCTTCCGCATCCTGGCCGGGTCGGGGGCGGTGGCGATTTCGCTGGTCACCTTCCTGATCCCGGTCTCGGCCGTGGCCATGGGCGTGGCCTTCCTGGGCGAATCCCTGCTGCCGCGGCATCTGGCCGGCATGGCGCTGATCGCGGCTGGGCTGTGGTTCCTGCAACGGAGGCGGGCATGAAACTGCATCTGGCCGGGCAGGCCCCGACCGAAGACGACTGGGCGGCCTTCGTCGGCCGACAGCCCACCGGGCGGGTCTGGGCCGTCGCCACCACCGGCATCCATTGCCGCGACGGCTGCCCGGCGCGGCCCTGCCTGCGGCAGAACCTGCGGGTCTTCGACACCCGGGCCATGGCCGAGGCGGCCGGCTTCCGCGCCTGCAAGCGCTGCGGCGGCGGTGCTTGACGGCGGGCACCCGCCGGGGGCAGGGTTGTTGGGCCATGACACCGCAGGCGATCCTTGAGACGGCAATCTATACCGACGATCTGGCGGCGGCCGAGGCGTTCTATGGCGGCCTCTTGGGCCTGCCGGTGGTGCTGCGCCAGCCGCGGCGGCATGTGTTCTTCCGCGTCGGCGCGGGCATCCTGCTGGTCTTTGACCCCGCCGCGACCGAACAGCCCGACCCGGCGGCCCGCTTCCCGGTGCCCACCCATGGCGCGCGCGGGCTGGGGCATCTGTGTTTCGCCGCCACCCGCGCCGAGATTGACCGCTGGCGCGACCGATTCGCCGCCGTCGGCATCCCCGTCGAGGCCGAGTTCGACTGGCCGAACGGCGCGCGGTCGCTGTATGTGCGCGATCCCGCCGGCAATTCCGTGGAATTTGCCGAACCAGCGCTGTGGCAGGATTAGGCCGCCGTCAGGGCCGCCAGGTCAGGAAATTGGCAATGATGCGCAGCCCCGTGGCCGAGGATTTCTCGGGGTGGAACTGGGTGCCGAAGATGGTGTCGCGCCCGACAATGGCCGTCACCTCGCCCGCATAATCGACATGCGCCAGACGATGCGCCGGATCGGCGGCGCGGAAATGGTAGGAATGTACGAAATAGGCATGGTCGCCGGTGGTCACGCCCTCCAGCACCGGATGGCGGTGGTCGATCACCAGATCGTTCCAGCCCATATGCGGCACCTTCAGCGCCGGGTCGGCGGGCGCGATGCGCACCACTTCGCCGCCAATCCAGTCAAACCCCGGGGTCGGTTCGTATTCCAGCCCGCGGCTGGCCAGCATCTGCATCCCGATGCAGATGCCGAAGAACGGCCGGGCGCGGCGGGTAACCGCCTCGTCAATCGCCTCGAACAGGCCGCCATAGGCGCCAAGGGCCCGGCGGCAGGCCGGGAAGGCGCCATCGCCCGGCAGGACAATCCGGTCGGCCCGCGCCACGTCTTCGGGGCGCGAGGTGACCAGAACCTCGCCCGCGCCGGTTTCCTGCGCCATGCGCTGAAACGCCTTTTCGGCCGAGTGAAGGTTGCCGGAATCGTAGTCGATCAGAACGGTCAGGCTCACAGCGCGCCCTTCGTGCTGGGCAGGCTGCCGGCCATGCGCGGATCGGGTTCCACCGCTTCGCGCAGGGCGCGCGCCACGGCCTTGAACGCGGCTTCGGCAATGTGGTGGCTGTTCAGCCCGTGAATCAGGTCCACATGCAGCGTGATGCCGCCATGCGTGCTGAGCGCCTGGAAGAATTCGCGCACCAGCTCGGTATCGAAACTGCCGATCTTTCCGGTGGGGAAGGGCAGGTTGCACACCAGATAGGGCCGGGCCGACAGGTCCAGCGCGCAGGCGACCTGCGTGTCGTCCATCGCCAGCCGGAAATGGCCATAGCGGCGGATGCCGCGCTTGTCGCCCAGGGCGCGCGTCAGCGCCTGGCCAAGCGCAATGCCGGTATCCTCGACCGTGTGGTGATCGTCGATATGGGTGTCGCCCTTGGCGCGGATGGTCAGGTCAATCAGGCTGTGGCGGGCCAACTGGTCCAGCATGTGGTCGAAGAAGCCCACGCCGGTCTGGCAGTCATATTGCCCGGTTCCGTCAAGGTTGACCGAAACCTCGATCGCCGTTTCCGCCGTTTTCCGGCTGATCTTCGCCTCGCGCATGGCATCCTCCGCCGCCTGACGCGGGCGTTATAGGCGCTGCGTTGCGGCGATCCAAGCGGAATGGCGGCGGCGAAATGCGAAAGGGCGCCCGAAGGCGCCCTTGTCAGCGATCCGATTTGGAGCGGGCGATGAGATTCGAACTCACGACCCTAACCTTGGCAAGGTTATGCTCTACCCCTGAGCTACGCCCGCCCGCTTCGGATGGCGGTGATCTATAAAAGCCTGCCGGGGGGTTCAAGGGGTAAAGTGCGGTCCGGGTGAAGTTTTTGTATCGGCGCGCCGAAAGGGGGCGGAACAGGCTGGCCATGCCGGGGCGGCTGGCTTAGGCCGGACGCCAGAAAATGCAGGAGGCCGGGATGGCAATGGCGGATCTGATGGCCCGGTCGGGCGGTGTGTGCGAATTCTGCGGCGCGGGCGAGGGGCTTCAGCCCGAAGATGTGCCGCCTGCGGGCGAAGTGCTGCTCTGCCCGCTGTGCCGGGGCGATGCGCCGGCCCCCGCGGGCCACTGGCGGGCGCTGGAAGGCGCCGCCTGGAGCGAGGTGCCCGTGGTGCAACTGGCGGTCTGGCGCAAGCTGGCAGCGCTGGCCGAACCCTGGGCCACCGAGGCGCGCGAGGGCATGATCCTTTCCCCCGAGGCGCAGGCCTGGGCCGATGCCCCGGCGGCGCTGGAACACCGTGATTCGAACGGCGCCTTGCTGGCGCAGGGCGATACGGTGGTTCTGATCAAGGATCTGCCGGTGAAGGGCGCGAATTTCACCGCCAAGCGCGGCACCGCGGTGCGGGGCATTTCGCTGGTTCCCGACAATGCGGCGCAGATCGAAGGCCGGGTCGAAGGCCAGCGCATCGTGATCCTGACCGAGTTCGTCAAGAAACGCTGACGGGCCGGGCGGCGGAGTTTTCAAAACCTCCGCCCCGAACCCCTTGAAGGGCGCGCCCCGATTCCCTGCAGGAAATCGGGGCGGTGACGCTGTTACTCCAGTTCGATCAGCAGATCCTTGGCCTCGATCTGGGCACCGGGCTGCACATGAATCGCCTTGACCGTGGCGTCGCGGTCGGCGTGCAGGCCGGTTTCCATCTTCATGGCTTCGATCGTCAGCATCAGATCGCCCGCCCGCAGCTTCTGCCCCACCTTCACCGCGATGGCCGCCACCGCGCCCGGCATGGGCGCGCCGATGTGCAGCGGGTTGCCCTCCTGCGCCTTGGGGCGGGCGGCGGTCTTGGCCTTGACCGCACGGTTCGGCACCCGGATCACCCGCGGCTGACCGTTCAGTTCGAAAAAGACCTTGGCCTCGCCCTCTTCGGTGGTTTCGCCCACGGCTTGCAGGCGGATTTCCAGCGTCTTGCCCGGGTCGATCTCGACCGCGATCTCGTCGCCGGGCTGCATCCCGTAGAAGAAGGTCCGCGTCGGCAGGGTGCGGACCGGGCCATACTGGCGATGGCGGCCCATGTAATCGAGAAAGACCTTGGGATACATCAGATAGCCGTTCAGGTCTTCGTCATCGACGGTAAAGCCGTTCAGCTCGGCCGAAAGCCGGCTGCGCGTCGCTTCCAGATCGACAGGCGGCAGCGATTTGCCGGGCCGGTCGGTCAGTGGCGCTTCGCCCTTGAGCACCTTCTTCAGAATACCCTCGGGCCAGCCGCCATGCGGTTGGCCAAGATTGCCCTTCAGCATGTCGATGACCGAGTCGGGGAAGGCCACGTCAACCGTCGGGTCTTCGACCTGCGCCCGGGTCATGCCCTGCGCCACCATCATCAGTGCCATGTCGCCCACCACCTTTGACGATGGCGTGACCTTCACGATGTCGCCGAACATCTGGTTGGCATCAGCATAGGCCTGCGCCACCTCGTGCCAGCGGTCCTCCAGCCCCAGGCTGCGGGCCTGCGCCTTGAGGTTGGTGAACTGGCCGCCGGGCATCTCGTGCAGGTAAACCTCGGACGCGGGGGCCTGCAGGCCGGTCTCAAAGGCGGCGTATTGCTTGCGGACGCCTTCCCAGTAATCCGACAACTGCCGGATCGCCGCGATGTCCAGCCCGGTGTCGCGGTCGGTATGGCGCAGCGCCTCGACGATCGAACCAAGGCAGGGCTGCGAGGTGCCGCCCGAAAAGGCATCCATCGCCGCATCGACGGCATCGACACCCGCATCGCAGGCCGCCAGAACGGTGGCCGCCGCCGCGCCGCTGGTGTCATGGGTGTGGAAATGGATCGGCAGGCCGATTTCCTGTTTCAGCGCCTTGACCAGAATCCGCGCCGAAGCCGGCTTCAGCAGCCCCGCCATGTCCTTCAGCCCAAGGATATGGGCCCCGGCCGATTTCAGCTCGCGCGCACGATCAAGGTAATACTTAAGGTCATACTTCGCGCGTACAGGATCCAGCATGTCACCTGTATAACAGATGGTCCCTTCGCATACCTTGTTCGCCTCGATCACGGCATCCATGGCAACGCGCATGTTCTCGACCCAGTTCAGGGAATCGAACACGCGGAACACATCCACGCCGGTCGCCGCGGCCTGCTTGACGAAGGCCTGCACCACATTGTCGGGATAGTTGGTATAGCCCACGCCATTGGATGCCCGCAGCAGCATTTGCGTCATCACATTGGGCATGGCCGCGCGCAGATCGCGCAGGCGCTGCCAAGGACATTCCTGCAAGAAGCGGTAGGCCACATCGAAGGTTGCCCCGCCCCAGCATTCAACGCTGAAAAGCTGCGGCAGGTTGGCCGCATAGGCGGGCGCGACCTTGATCATGTCGATCGACCGCATCCGCGTGGCCAGCAGCGACTGGTGGCCGTCGCGCATGGTGGTGTCGGTCAGCAGCACCTTGGTCTGGGCCTTCATCCAGTCGGCCACGGCCTGCGGGCCCTTTTGTTCCAGCAGGTTGCGGGTTCCCATGGCGGGTTCGGCGCGGGGCGCGGGGGGCTTCGGTGCCTTGGCCTCGGCCGGGGGCTTGGGGCGCGAAACCGTCTCGGGGTGGCCGTTCACGGTGATGTCGGCGATGTAGGTCAGGATCTTGGTCGCCCGGTCGCGCCGCTTCTTGAAATGGAACAGGTCGGGCGTCGTGTCGATGAACTTGGTGGTATAGCTGTAGTCCAGAAAGGTGGGGTGTTTCAGCAGGTTGATGACGAATTCGATGTTCGTCGCCACCCCCCGGATACGGAATTCGCGCAGCGCCCGGTCCATGCGCGCGATGGCCTTTTCCGGTGTCTGGGCATGGGCCGTGACCTTGACCAGCAGCGAATCATAATACCGGGTGATGACCCCGCCGGCATAGGCGGTGCCGCCGTCCAGCCGGATGCCGTTGCCGGTGGCGCTGCGATAGGCGGTCAGGCGGCCATAGTCGGGAATGAAGTTGTTGAGCGGGTCTTCGGTGGTGACGCGGCATTGCAGGGCATGGCCGTTCAGCCGGATCTCGTCCTGGCTGGCGATGCCGGTCGCCTCGGTCAGGGTCTTGCCTTCGGCAATCAGGATCTGGGCCTGCACGATGTCGATTCCGGTCACCTCTTCGGTGACGGTGTGTTCGACCTGAACGCGGGGGTTCACCTCGATGAAGTAGAACTTGCCGCTGTCCATATCCATGAGGAATTCGACGGTGCCGGCACATTCATAGTTCACATGGGCGCAGATGCGGCGGCCCATCTCGCAGACCTCGTCGCGCTGGGCCTGGGTCAGATAGGGGGCGGGGGCGCGTTCGACGACCTTCTGGTTGCGGCGCTGCACGGTGCAGTCGCGTTCCCACAGATGGTAGATATGGCCCTGCTTGTCGCCCAGGATCTGCACCTCAACGTGGCGGGCGCGCTGGATCATCTTTTCCAGATAGCCTTCGCCATTGCCGAAGGCGGCCTCGGCCTCGCGCCGGCCTTCCAGCACCTTCGCCTCAAGCTCGTCCTCCGACAGGATCGGGCGCATCCCGCGCCCGCCACCGCCCCAACTGGCCTTGAGCATCAGCGGATAGCCGACCTCGGCCGCCTGCCGCTTGATCAGGGCGATGTCGTCACCCAGAACCTCGGTCGCGGGAATGACGGGAACGCCGGCCTCGATGGCCACGCGCCGCGCGCTGGCCTTGTCGCCAAGGGCGCGCATGGTTTCGGCGCGGGGGCCGATGAAGGTGATGCCGGCCTGATCGCAGGCTTCGACGAAATCGGGGTTTTCCGACAGCAGGCCATAGCCGGGATGGATGGCGTCAGCCCCGGCCATGCGGGCGACGCGGATGACCTCGGCAATGGAAAGATAGGCGCCAACCGGCGACAGCCCCTGACCGATCTGATAGGCCTCGTCAGCCTTGAAACGGTGCAGCGAGAGCTTGTCTTCCTCGGCGTAGACGGCGACCGTCTTCTTTCCCATTTCATTGGCGGCCCGCATGACGCGGATCGCGATTTCGCCCCGGTTCGCAACGAAGATCTTCTTGAAGTCGGGCATCGGCATGGTCCCACGGATGGCAGTGCTGAGAGCGTCACTCTAGGAGTGCTGCGGTGCGGCGCAAGGGCCGAAGGTTGTGCGGCTGCAAAGTTTGCGAAATATGCAGGGGCGAATTTGCAGTTGCGAAGCGCGCGCCGTCATCGGGCAGGATCAGCCGGCGGTCACGTTCAGATCGGGGCGGAAGCTGAGCAAGAGCTGCAGAAAGATGCGCTTGCCGCCGTAGATGTTGTAAACGACGATCCGGCGCCCGCGCCGCCCGGTCAGCACATGGCTGCGCAGGCGGTCAACGTGGATCGAGGTGATCTCGTCCCAGGTCAGGAAGACGGGTCGCGCGCCAACTGGCAGCAACCCATAGCCCGAGGGGCCGATCACCCCGTCCTCATCCCATTCCAGATTGTAGGCCGGTGTCAGCGTCAGCAGCAGGGCCAGGCCGAACAGCCCCACGATGCCGGCCGCCGCCCGGACCGGCGTGCCGCCGCCCTGCACCGCAAGGCTGCCCAGAACCGCGGCCAGCGCAAGGAACCCCAGCACGAAGAACAGCAACTGCCCGCGCGGCAACCGCATCAGCCCGCGCCCATCGGGCAGGATCACTGGCAGGGCGGTGCGGTGGCGCCAGCGGAACCACACGGTCAGCCCCGCCATGAGCGCAAGGACAAGCCCGAGACTGATCAGCGTGATGGGGTCCATTCTGGTCCGGTCGGGTGGCTTGGGTCTGGAGGGGGCGGGGAGTCGGCCCGTGTCGCGCCGTTCTTGCCGCCGACTTCGGCGGCATTGTGGCGATGTGATGGAACATTTGCCGAACAGTTCTTCCGCTTTGGACAGTCAGGCGCTAAAGTCGCGGTCATGACCCCGTGGGAAGACAATGAGGCCTTCGAGGCCGCCGCCGTGCCCCTGTCGCAGCGCGCCCTGGCGCAGCGGCCCGCCCCTTATCTGGATGATCTGAACCCCGCGCAGCGCGAGGCGGTCGAGGCGCTGGATGGGCCGGTCCTGATGCTGGCCGGCGCGGGAACCGGCAAGACCAAGGCGCTGACGGCGCGGATCGTGCACCTGCTGGCGCTGGGCAAGGCCCGGCCGCACGAGATTCTGGCGGTGACCTTCACCAACAAGGCCGCGCGCGAGATGAAGGACCGGGTGCTGCGGATGCTGGGTCCGGCGGGGGAGGGGATGCCCTGGATGGGCACCTTCCATTCGCTGTCGGTCAAGATCCTGCGCCGCCATGCCGAACTGGTGGGGCTGAAGCCCAGCTTCACCATCCTGGACACCGATGATCAGTTGCGGTTGCTGAAACAGTTAATTCAAGCCCGCAACATTGACGACAAGCGTTGGCCGCCGCGGATGCTGGCCGGGCTGATTGACGGCTGGAAGAACCGCGCGCTGACACCGGCGCGGGTGCCGTCGTCAGACGGGGCGGCCTATAACAACGTCGGGACCGAGATCTATGCCGAGTATCAGGACCGGCTGCGCACGCTGAACGCCTGCGATTTCGGCGATCTGCTGCTGCATTGCGTGGAAATCTTCAAGACGCACCCGGATGTGCTGGCGCAATACCAGCGCTGGTTCCGCTACATTCTGGTGGACGAGTATCAGGATACCAACGTCTGCCAATACCTGTGGCTGCGGCTGCTGGCGCAGGCGCATCGCAACATCTGCTGCGTGGGCGATGACGACCAGTCGATCTATGGCTGGCGCGGGGCCGAGGTGGGCAACATCCTGCGGTTCGAGAAGGACTTTCCCGGCGCCAAGGTGATCCGGCTTGAACAGAACTATCGCTCGACCCCGCATATCCTGGCCGCCGCCTCGGGGGTGATTGCCGCCAACGCCAACCGTCTGGGCAAGACGCTGTGGACCGAGGCCGAAACAGGCGAGAAGGTCCGCCTGATCGGCCATTGGGACGGCGAGGAAGAGGCGCGCTGGATCGGGGAGGAGATCGAGGCGATCCAGCGCGGCACACGGGGCTGGGCGCCGGTCAGCCTGAACGGGCAGGCCATCCTTGTGCGGGCCAGCCACCAGATGCGGGCCTTCGAAGACCGTTTCCTGACCATCGGGCTGCCCTACCGGGTGATCGGCGGCCCGCGCTTCTATGAGCGGCAGGAAATCCGCGATGCCATGGCCTATTTCCGGCTGGCGGTGTCCCCCGATGACGACCTTGCCTTCGAGCGGGTGGTGAACGTGCCGAAGCGCGGCCTTGGCGACAAGGCGGTGCAGTCGATCCAGCGCGAGGCGCGGGCGAACGGGCTGACGCTGGTGGACGGCGCGCGGTCCTTGCTGGCGGGCGGCGGCATTGGCGGCAAGGGCGCGAACCAGTTGCGCGCCTTTTGTGACGGGATCGACCGTTGGCACATGGCGATCCGCGACGCGCGACCGGTGGTTGCCGATGCGGTGATCGAACCGCTGCTGCCCGACACGCCCCCGAACAGCGATCTAGGCCATGTGCGGCTGGCCGAGGTGATCCTTGAAGAGTCCGGCTATGTCTCTATGTGGCAGAACGACAAGACGCCCGAGGCCGAGGGGCGGCTGGAGAACCTGAAGGAACTGGTCAAGGCGCTGGAGCAGTTCGACAGTCTGCAGGGCTTTCTGGAACATGTCGCGCTGATCATGGACAATGACAGCGAGGATGCGACCGAGAAGGTCAGCATCATGACGCTGCACGCGGCCAAGGGGCTGGAGTTTCCGGTGGTCTTCCTGCCAGGCTGGGAGGACGGCCTGTTCCCCAGCCAGCGCAGCATGGACGAAAGCGGGCTGAAGGGAATCGAGGAGGAGCGCCGGCTGGCCTATGTCGGCATCACCCGGGCCGAGGAGCTGTGCACGATTTCCTTTGCGTCGAACCGCCGGGTCTATGGGCAATGGCAAAGCCAGTTGCCCAGCCGGTTCATCGACGAGCTGCCGCAGGCGCATGTCGAGGTGCTGACACCGCCGGGCCTGATGGGCGGCGGCTATGGCGCGGCGGCGCCGGGGTTCGGTGGTGGGTTCGGGTCAACGATCGAGGAACGCGCGACGCGGGCCGATGTCTACAACAGCCCCGGCTGGCGGCGCTTGCAGGACCGGCAGGGGCAACGCTCCGTCAGCCAGCCGCGCGAGGCGCGGCATGTCACCATCGACCATCAGGCCGAGAGCGGCTACGCGCTGGGCGAGCGGGTGTTCCATGTGAAGTTCGGCTACGGCCGCGTGATCGGGATCGAGGGCGACAAGCTGGACATCCGCTTCGACAAGGCAGGCGAGAAGAAGATCGTCGCGCGTTTCGTCATGCCGGCCGACATTGGCGACGAGGTGCCGTTCTGAACCGCGCCCCGGACCTTGTGAAAGGTCCGGTCAGGTTGCCTTGACGGATGGTCTCAGCCGCGGCGGCGGGACCAGGCCCGTTCGGTGGCGTAAAGGCCAAGACCGGCGACCAGCCCCCAGAACGCCGCGCCGATGCCCAGGAAGGGCACGCCGGCCGCCGTGACCGCCAGCGTCACCGTGGCGGCGAAGCGTTGTTCGGGCAGGGCGTAGCCGGTGGTCAGCGCCCCGGTCAGCGCCCCCAGCAGCGCCAGCGCGACCAGCGCCAGCATGACCTGCGCGGGCAGCGCACCCAGAAGCATCAGGATGGCCGGGCTGAACAGCCCCAGCAGCACCCAGGCCCCGGCATAGGCAAGCCCGACCTTCCAGCGCTGGTCCTTGTCGGGGTGCACATCGGGGCCCATGCAGATGGCGGCGGTGATCGCGGCCATGCTGGTGGTATGCGCACCGAACAGCGCCGACAGCGCCGACAGCCCGCCGGTGACAGTCAGGGCGGATTGCACCGGCGGCTCATATCCGGCGGCGCGCAGCGTGGCAAAGCCGGGCAGGTTCTGGCTGGCCATGGTGACAAGGTACAGTGGCAGCGCCAGGCCGATGATCGTGCCGGCATCGAAGGCGGGGGCAATGAATTCCAGCCGGGGCAGCGGCAGGGACAGGGCCGGCCAGACGGCGCCGCCGATGGTGAAGGACAGGGCCAGCCCGAGCGCGAGTGCCGAGAGCACCGCCAGGGCCGGATTGATCAGTCGCACCAGAACAAAGACCGCGACCATGGGCAGAACCAGCGCGGGCGATGCTTCGGCTGCGCCGGCGCCCTTCAGGCAGAACGGCAGCAGCACACCGGCCAGCATCCCGCCGGCGATGCCGTCGGGGATCAGCGCCACGGCCCGGCCCAGCGGGCGCAACGCGCCGGTCAGCGCGATCAGCAGCCCCGTCAGCACGAAGGCGCCCACGGCCTGCGCCATGCCGATTCCCTGCGTGGCCGCGACCAGGGCCGCGCCTGGCGTGGACCAGGCCAGCACGACCGGCACCCGGTGGCGGGCCGACAGGAAGGCCGATCCTGCCGCCTTGGCAAGGCTGATCGCCAGCACCCAGCTTGCGGTTTGCGAGGGCGATGCCCCCACGGCGGCCGCGGCCGACAGCACCAGCGCAATGGTCGAGCCATAGCCCACCAACGCGGCCACCACGGCCGCCGAGATCAGGGAAATCCGCATGTCACCCACCTTTTCGGGCGGCGACTATCTGCGGGCGGGCTTTGAAGGGCAAGGGGAGAGGAAAGATGCGGCGGTGCCGAGGGAGGAGGAGTAGGCACCGCCGCTGGTTCCGGGGCCCGAGGGAGGAGGAGAGGGCCGCCGAAGACTGTCGGGCACAAGGGCCCGGAAGGAAGGGGCGCGGCGGCATCCGAGGGAGGAGGAGAGGATGCCGCCGCTTGCTCCGGCGGTTCCCGAGGGAGGAGGAAGGGAACCGTCGAATCTGCTGGCCCGATGGGCCGAAAGGGGTGCGGCGACGCCAGGGAGGAGGAGAGGCGTCGCCGCTGGTTCCGGGGCCCGAGGGAGGAGGAGAGGGCCACCGAACTGTTTCGGGCCAGATGACCCGGAAGAAAGTGCGGCGTCGTCAGGGAGGAGGAGAGACGACGCCGCGTTTGCCATGGACCCCGAGGGAGGAGGAGAGGGGTCCGAGCAAGAAATTATCTGCCGTAGGCGGCCTCACGGGCCACATCGGCAATGGAAAGGCGCGAGATGCCCAGATCGGCAAGTTCGCGGTCGGTCAGTTCGCGCAGTTCGGCCAGCGTGCGGGTATAGACACGACGGCGGGCCAGGGCGGCGCCCAGAACCGAGAACAGGCCACCGCCGCGCTGCGCCGGATGCGCGGCTGCCGATCGGGTTTGCATGACATAGGCCATAGGACTGCTTGCCTCTAGAAACGGGGGCACAACTTCTGTTGCGCTGTTGCCGTTAACATGGGCCGGTTTCTGCACCTGCACAATGGTTACGGTCTGCAATGCTGCCATGCGGCAACCGCATGGCTGATTGTTGCTAAATCGTTATTCTTTTCAGCGTGTTTGCTGAATTTATGGCCGATCTGTGAAAGCTACTTGCCCTTTCCGGCGGGAATGAAGACTTTGCTGCGACAGATGGTATCGGAGGACGGCATGACGCTGACGCGCGACGGGGTGACCGGGGTTCTGGCAGGCATCGCTGTGCCGGGTGGGGGCACGCTGGTTTCGCGCGATCTGATTCGGGCGCTGACGGTCGACGGGGGCGTCGTGCGCTTCGTGATCGAGGCGGCCACGCCGGAGGATGCGCGCGCGCTGGCCCCGGTCGAGGCCGAGGCGGAGCGGGCGCTGAAGGCGCTGCCGGGGGTGACGTCGGTGCAGATCGTGATGACGGCGCATGGCCCGGCGGCCAAGGCGCCACCGCCCAGCCTGAAGATCGGCGGCCACCCGACGCCGCAGCAGGGCGGGCCGCAGAAGGTGGCCGGCGTGGCGCGCATCCTGGCCGTGGCCAGCGGCAAGGGCGGGGTTGGCAAATCCACGGTCTCGTCAAACCTTGCGGTGGCGCTGGCGCGGGCTGGGCGCAAGGTGGGCCTTCTGGATGCCGATATCCTGGGGCCAAGCCAGGCCAAGATGATGGGCGTCAGCGCCCGGCCGCAAAGCCCCGATGGTCAGACCATCGAGCCGCCCACCGCACATGGCGTGAAGATGATGTCGCTGGGCCTGATGCTGAAAGAGGATGAGGCGGTGATCTGGCGCGGCCCCATGCTGATGGGCGCGTTGCAGCAGTTGATCGGTCAGGTGAACTGGGGAACGCTGGATGTGCTGATCGTCGATCTGCCGCCGGGCACCGGGGATGTGCAACTGACCCTGTGCCAGCGGGCGCAACTGACCGGGGCGCTGGTCGTCTCGACCCCGCAGGACGTGGCCCTGCTGGATGCGCGCAAGGCGATCGACATGTTCAGCAAGCTGAAAACCCCGGTGCTGGGGCTGATCGAGAACATGTCCACCTACATCTGCCCCAATTGCGGACATGAGGCGCATATCTTCGGCCATGGCGGGGTGGCGGCCGAGGCGGCGCGGCTGGACCTGCCGTTCCTGGGGGAATTGCCGCTGTCGCTGGAGGTGCGCGAGGCCGGCGATGCGGGCCGGCCGATTGCGGCGGGCGAAGGGGCGAATGCCGAGGCCTATGCCCGGCTGGCGCATCGGCTGATTGCCGGGGGAATGGCCTGAGGGCGCGTTCCCCGGCGGTCAGAGATAGCGGTGCAGCCGCGTCTGGATGAAGGGGATGATCCCCCAGACCATGCAGACGACCATGATCGGCACGAAAACCGCCGTGCGCGCCGGCAGCGGCCAGCCCTGCGTGAGCGGCAGCAGGATCGCCTGCAGCGTGGTCACAAGCGGATAGACGAAAAGCATGATGAAGCCGGCGAACCGCACCCTTGACGGGAGGCGGCGGGTGGCGGCTTGCGCAGGGGCGGCGGGCATGGCAGATTCCTATCTGAACGGGACGTGTCGTTCACATAGAACGGAACGTACCGTCTCGCAAGAGGGAAAGTCATGTCTGACGCCGCCCGCGCCTCGATCGGGGCCCGCCGCAACCCCGAAACCGAAACCGCCGTGCTGGACGCGGCGGCCGCGATCATTGCGGAAGAGGGGTTCGCCCGGCTGACCATCGAAGCGGTGGCGCGGCGGGCGCGGTCGGGCAAGGCCACGATCTACCGCTGGTGGCCGGGGAGGGGGCATCTGCTTCTGGCCCTGTACACCCGCGCGAAATCCACGCTGTCCACCCCCGATACCGGCAGCCTGCGGGGCGATCTTGAGCTTTATCTGGCCGGGATGATCCGGCAGTGGCAGGGGGATGAGGGCACGGCCGGGCTGGGAACGTTGTTCCGCCTGCTGATTGCCGAGGCGCAGACCGATGAAACGGTCCGCGCAGCGATGCAGGCCGAGCGCGAGTCGCGCTGGCTGCATATCGACCGGATCGTGACGCAGGCCAGGGACCGGGGCGAGTTGAACCCGGCCATCTCTGTCGTCGCCGCCGAGCGTCGGATCATCTCGGTCATGTGGTATCTGCTGCTGACCGATGCCCTGCCGCCGCCAGAGGCCACGCCGGCCCTGGTGGCCGACCTGATGGCGGGTCTGACCGCAGGCTGATCGCGCCACGATTATCCGAATCACCGTCCGGGATTTCATGGGAAACAGGCCTTGTTTCGGGGCCAGCCGGGCTGATTCCGCGGCCGTCCGGCCGATCTGAGGCCCGTGATCTGGCCGGCAGGCCGCAAGTGCCGAAGATTTCCGGGAAATCGTGGGAAACCGGCGGCAATTTTTCCTGACACAATATCTAGGCGCTCATCGTGACGTGATCCCTAGAGTTAGGCTCGTGAGGGGGCGTGAAGGGCACAAGATACGGGTTTTCAGGTCGTATCCGAACAAGATGCTGGGGGTTCAGCCCCAAAATTTCCCTTGCTATCCCATCATATCCCATGGCATCCCTTTCAGCACGGAAGATGAGACGGGCGACAAAGACGCAAGGGGCAGCGCAAGACCCCGAACAAGGCGAACAAGGCAGCTTCATACAGGCAGCCCCTTTCATCGGACGACACAGATCCGGCGCGCGAGCGAGCAGACACTCCCCCAGGTGGCGCGCGCAGCTGGACGCCCAGCGATGGGACAGCAGGCGGATCGGGTAGTGGCAGCAACCCGGTCCGCCTTTTTCATTCGCGCGGGTGCAAATCGGGACAAACCGGGGGGAGACAAGGGCCGCAAGGCAGATGGCTGAGGCATTCAGAGGCGAGTTCTACCAGTCGGTAGACAAGAAGGCCCGGGTTTCGATCCCGGCGGCCTTTCGCCGTATTCTGGAAGCCGACGACACCGTCCGCGGAGACAAGGGCGGCCCGCGTGTTTACATGGTTTATGGCGGCAAGGCCCGGCGCTTTGTCGAGTGCTATTCCAAGGCAGGCGCGGATGCGCTGGCCGAGCGGATCGAGGCGATGGAGCTTGGCTCGCCCGAACGCGACCGCGCCGAGCGCGACCTGATCAGCCGCAGCGTGATGCTGGAGATCGAACCCGACGGCCGCGTCGTGCTGCCCCAGAAGGTGCGCGAGAAGATGGGCTTTCTGGGCGACGACCTGTCCGACGGCGGCGAGGCGGCCTTCGCGGGCTTTACCAACCGTTTCAAGCTGTATCGCCGCGAAGTCTATGAGGCCGAGCTGGCCGAAGACGATGACGATGACACCGATCCGCTGACCCTGGTGGGCCGCGCGACACGCAGCGGGTGACAGAGATGCCCGCCGCTGCCATGGCCCCGCAAGACGACCCGCATATCCCGGTCCTTCTGGGCCCTCTTCTGAAGACCGTCGCCCCCGTCCGGGGGCTTTGGCTTGATGGCACCTTTGGCGCCGGCGGTTATGCGCGCGGCCTGCTGGCGGCGGGTGCCGACCGGGTGATCGGGGTGGACCGCGACCCGCTGGCGCATGAGATGGCCGCTGGCTGGATCGGGCAGTTTGCGGGTCGGCTGGAGCTGAAGCTGGGCACGTTTTCCGAACTGGACACACTGGCCGGTGCGCCTCTGGATGGTGTGGTGCTGGATCTGGGCGTGTCGTCGATGCAACTGGACCGGGCCGAGCGCGGCTTTTCGTTCCAGAAGGACGGCCCGCTGGACATGCGGATGTCGCAGGATGGCCTGTCGGCCGCCGATCTGGTGAACACCGCCGCCGAGGCCGATCTGGCCGACATCCTGTATCATTATGGCGAAGAACACGCCTCGCGTCGCATCGCGCGGGCGATTGTCGAACAGCGCGCGATCGAGCCGATCACCACCACGCTGCGGCTGGCGGAAATCGTGGCGCGGCAGTTGCCGCGGCCGAAGCCCGGCCAAAGCCATCCTGCAACGCGCAGTTTCCAGGCCATCCGCATTGCGGTGAATGCCGAGTTTACCGAACTGGCCGAAGGGCTTGCCGCCGCGGAGCGCGCGCTGAAGCCGGGCGGGATGCTGGCGGTTGTCACCTTCCACAGCCTTGAGGACCGGATCGTGAAGCGGTTCTTCCAGCTTGCCTCGGGGCAGGAGGCGAACGCCAACCGCTATGCGCCGGCCACCACGCAGGCCACGGCGCGGTTCGATCTGATGACGCGCAAGGCCGTTGCGGCGGATGCCGATGAACTGGCCGTGAATCCCCGGTCGCGCAGCGCCAAGCTGCGGGTGGGGCGGCGGACCGATGCCCCCGCCAAGACGATTCCCCCGGCCGACCTTGGCCTTCCGACCTTCAGCCGCAAAGGACGCCGGTAGATGCGCCCCGTGCTTTATGTCCTGACCTTCCTTGCCGTGATCGCCCTGGGCTTCTGGGCCTATCGCGAGAACTACGCCACGCAGGCCTCGCTGCGCGAAGTGCGGGGATTGCAGAACGAGATTGCCGATCTGCGTGAATCGCTCAGCGTGCAGCGCGCCGAATGGGCCTATCTGAACCGGCCGGACAGGCTGCGCGAACTGGCAACGCTGAACTTTGACACGCTCGGCCTGTTGCCGATGGAGCCCGGCCAGTTCGTGGCGGCCGATCAGGTGGCCTATCCGGCCCCCGAGATTCCGGCGATCACCGCGCCGGTTGACGTGCAGGGCGAAACCTCTGCCGCCGCTGCGGCCCCCGCCGCCTCCGAGGAGGGACTTTGACCATGCGCACCCCGCTTCGTCCCCTGACCCGCATCCTGCTGGCCCGCCAACGGGGCGAAAACCCCGATCTGATCGAGCGCGAGAACCTTGACCGCCGCCATGAGGTGCTGCGGGAAAAGACGCAGGTCCGCGCCTCGGCCCGGCTGGGGTTGCTGGCACTGGCCTTCGGCTGCGCCTATGTGACCATTGGCGTGCGGATGGGCCATCTTGCGGCTTCGGTTCCGGTCGAGCCGGTCGCCAGTGCCCGCGGGGCCGAGATCGTGGCACAGCGCGCCGATATCGTGGACCGTGAAGGCCGCATCTTGGCCACCAACATGACCACACACGCGCTTTATGCCCATCCCAAGGACATGGTTGATCCGAAGGGCACCGCGAAGAAGCTGGCCGAGATTTTCCCTGACCTTGACGCTGCGGCGCTGGAGCGGCGCTTTACCGACGGCCGCAGCTTTGTCTGGGTGCGCAAGGTGCTGTCGCCTGAACAGATGCAGCTTGTGCATGAAATCGGCGATCCGGGCCTGCTGTTCGGCCCGCGCGAGATGCGGCTTTACCCGAACGGCACGCTGGCGGCGCATGTTCTGGGGGGCTATTCCTTCGGTGCCGAAGGGGTACATTCGGCCGAGGTGATCGGCACGGCAGGCGTTGAAAAGGCAATGGACGCGCGGTTGCGCGACCCCGCCGAAGGCGGCGAGCCGCTGGAACTGTCGCTGGACCTGTCGGTGCAAGCCACGGTGGAAGAGGTGCTGGCCGGCGGCATTGCGATGATGAACGCCAAGGGCGGCACGGCCATCCTGATGGATGTGCATACCGGCGAAGTGCTGGCGATGGCCTCGGCCCCGACCTTTGACCCGAACGACCGCCCGACGCCGCTGGTCGACAAGAACGCCGAACCTGCGGACAGCCCGCTGTTCAATCGCGGGGTTCAGGGGGTTTATGAACTGGGTTCGACCTTCAAGATCTTTGCCGTTGCGCAAGCCATGGAGCTGGGGCTGGTCAACCCCAATACCATGGTCGATGCCAATGCGCCGATGACCTGGGGCAAGCACAAGATCAAGGAATTCGAGGGTCACAACTATGGCCCGCTGCTTTCGGTCAGCGATGTGATTGCCAAGTCGTCGAACGTGGGCACGGCGCATATCGCGCTGATGGTCGGGCCGCTGCGGCAGCAGGCCTTCCTGAAATCGCTGGGCTTTTTCGAACCGACGCCGCTGGAACTGATCGAAGCGCCGGGCGCCAAGCCGCTGATTCCGAAACGCTGGCCTGAAATCGTGACCATCACCACCTCTTATGGACACGGCATGTCGGCCAGCCCGATGCATCTGGCGGCAGCCTATACGGCGATTGCCAATGGCGGCATCTATATAAAGCCCACGCTTCTGAAGCAGACCGGCCCGGCCAAGGGCGTGCGGGTGATGTCCGAAAAGGTGGCGGCCGAGTCGCGCAAGATGCTGCGCCGCGTGGTGACCGATGGCACCGCGTCCTATGGCGAGGTCGAGGGGTATGAGGTGGCTGGCAAGACCGGGACCGCCGACAAGCCCAAGAAATCGGGTGGATATTACAAGAACAAGGTGATCAATACCTTTGCATCGATGTTCCCGGCCAGCGCGCCGCGCTATGTGCTGATCGTTACGCTGGATGAGCCGATCAATACGCTGGGTTCGATCCCGCGGCGCACCGCAGGCTGGACCGCGGTTCCCGTCGCGGCCGAGATGATCCGCCGTGTCGCGCCGCTGCTTGGGCTGCGTCCCAAGGTTGAACTTGCCAACCAACCCACGCTAACTGCCGCCAAGAACTGAACGGAGGCGGGGAATGTCAGGGGCGAAGCGGCTTTCGGAACTGGGCTTGAAGGCGCGCGAGGGCCGCAATCCGGTGCTGTCCGGTGTGACAAGCGACAGCCGGGCGGTGCGGCAGGGTGTGCTGTTCGCAGCCCTTCCGGGCAGCGCCCGGCACGGGGCCGATTTCATTCCGCAGGCATTGGCGGCAGGGGCGGCGGCGATCCTGACCGACCCGATGGGGGCGATCATCGCGTCGGACGCGCTTGGCCTGTCGGATGCGGCCCTGGTCGTGGCGAATGACCCGCGCGAGGCGCTGGCCTATTCCGCCGCGCTGTGGTTCGGCGCCCAGCCCGAGACCATGGTCGCGGTGACGGGAACCAACGGCAAGACCTCGGTCGCCACCTTTACCCGCCAGATATGGATGGCGCTGGGGCATGAGGCGATCAACATCGGCACCACCGGGGTTGAGGGCGCCTGGACGGCACCGTCCTCGCACACGACCCCCGATCCGGTGACGTTGCACCGGATGCTGGCCGAGGCCGCGGCGGCAGGGGTGACCCATGCCGCGATGGAGGCGTCGTCGCACGGGCTGGACCAGCGCCGGCTGGAAGGCGTGCGGCTGAAGGCGGCGGGTTTCACCAACCTGACGCAGGACCATCTGGATTATCACCACACGATGGAGGCCTATCTGGCCGCCAAGGCGGGCCTCTTCTCGCGGCTGTTGCCCGAAGACGGGGTGGCTGTGGTGAACCTTGACGGGGCACATGCCTCGGAAATCGCCGAACTGGCGCTGGATCGGGGGCTGCGGCTGCTGACCGTGGGCAAGGGGCAGGGGGCCGACTTGCAGATCGCGGGCATCCGCCCCGATGCGACGGGGCAGGAGGTGCGCTATCTTTGGCAGGGTCGTGCGGTGCAGACCCGGCTGGGGCTGATCGGGGCGTTTCAGGCCGAGAATGTGGCGGTGGCGGCGGGGCTGGCCATCGGCGCGGGCGACGATGCCGATGCGGTTCTGGCAAGCCTGCCGAAACTGACCGGCGTGCGCGGGCGGATGCAACTGGTGGCGACGCGGAAGAACGGGGCTTCGGTCTTTGTCGATTATGCCCATACGCCCGACGCCATTGAAACTGCGCTGCAGGCGCTGCGGCCGCATGTGATGGGGCGGATCATCGTGGTCTTTGGCGCCGGTGGCGACCGCGACCGCGGCAAGCGCCCGCTGATGGGGGCTGCGGCCAAGGCACATGCCGATGTGCTGTATGTCACCGATGACAATCCGCGCAGCGAAGACCCGGCCAGCATCCGCGCGGCAATTCTGGAAGCCTGCCCCGAGGCGAATGAGGTGGGCGACCGCGCCGAGGCGATCCTTCGCGCGGTGGACGCCCTGCTGCCGGGCGACGCGCTGCTGATCGCCGGCAAGGGGCATGAGACCGGGCAGGTGATCAAGGGCGATGTGTTCCCCTTTGACGATGCCGAACAGGCATCAATCGCGGTGGCCGCACTGGATGGGGTGATCTGATGGCGCTGTGGACTTCGGCCGAGGCGGTGCAGGCGACCGGCGGGCAGGCTGTGGGCGACTGGGCGGTGACGGGCGTTTCAATCGACACCCGGACCCTGCAACCCGGTGATCTGTTCGTGGCCCTGAAAGACTTGCGCGACGGGCACGATTTCGTGGCGCAGGCACTGGCCAAGGGCGCGGCGGCGGCAATGGTTGCCCGCGTGCCCGAAGGCGTGGCTGCCGATGCGCCGCTGCTGGTGGTTGACGACGTGCTGGCGGCGCTGGCGCGGCTGGGGGCTGCCGGGCGGGCGCGGTGCCGGGCGCGGGTCGTGGGCGTGACCGGATCGGTCGGCAAGACCTCGACCAAGGAAATGCTGCGGGCGGTGCTGGCCGGGCAGGGGCGTGTTCATGCTGCCGAGGCCAGCTACAACAACCATTGGGGCGTGCCGCTGACGCTGGCGCGGATGCCGGCGGATTGCGATTTCGCCGTGATCGAGATCGGGATGAGCCACCCGGGAGAGATTGCGCCCCTGGCCCGGCTGGCGCGGCCGCATGTGGCGATGATCACCACCGTGGCGCCGGCCCATCTGGAGGCCTTTGCCGATCTGGCCGGCATCGCGCGGGAAAAGGCGTCGATCTTCGAGGGGCTGGAGCCGGACGGCGTGGCCGTGATCAACGCCGATCTGGAGACCACGCCGATCCTGATCGGGGCGGCACGGGCGGCTGCGGCGCGGGTGGTGACCTTTGGCGCCAGTGCCGGGGCCGATTATCGCCTGACCGATGCGCGGATCGCCGATGAAACCACGGTGGCGCAGGCCCGGCACGGCGATCTGCCGGTGCTGTTCAAGGTGTCCTCGCCGGGCCGGCACTTCGTGCTGAACGCCTTGGGTGCGCTGGCGGTGGCCGAGGCGCTGGGGGCCGATCCGGCGATTGCCGCGCTGGACATCGGCCGTTGGGCGCCGCCGATCGGGCGAGGGATGCGCGAACGGCTGCTGCTGGATGTGGTGGACGAAACCTATTTCGACCTGATCGACGACGCCTTCAACGCCAATCCGGTTTCCATGGCGGCGGCGCTGGATGTGCTGATCGCGGCCCGCCCGACCGATGGCATGGGCCGGGTGGGCGGCGGCCGGCGGATCGCCATTCTGGGCGACATGCTGGAACTGGGGCCGACTGAGATCGAAAAGCATGTGGCGATTGCCCGCCACCCGGGCCTGTCGGCCATTTCCATCATCCATTGCGTCGGCCCGCGTATGCGCGCGCTGTGGGAGGCGCTTCCGCGCAACCAGCGGGGCGACTGGGTCGAGACCGCGCCCGAACTGGTGGCGCGGGCGCGCAACCTGTTCGATGCAGGGGATATCGTGCTGGTCAAGGGGTCGAAGGGGATCAAGGTCAGCCTTGTCGTTGACGCCCTGCGCAAAATGGGCCAAGCCGCGCCCCAAACAGAAGGGACAGAGTGAATGCTCTACTGGCTCACCCAATTCTCGGACGGCGGCGACGTTTTCAACCTGTTCCGCTACATCACCTTCCGGGCGGGTGGGGCCTTCGTCACCGCGCTGGTCTTTGGCTTCCTGTTCGGGCGCCCGCTGATTGATCTGCTGCGCCGCAAGCAGGGCAAGGGCCAGCCGATCCGCGATGACGGCCCGCAGACCCATTTCGCCAAGGCCGGCACGCCCACCATGGGCGGGCTGCTGATCCTGTCGGCGCTGATGGTGTCAACGCTGCTCTGGGCGCGGCTGGACAACGGCTATGTCTGGATCGTGGTGCTGGTGACGCTGGCCTTCGGGCTGATCGGCTTTGCCGACGATTATGCCAAGGTGACCAAGCAGAACACCAAGGGCGTGTCGTCGCGGGTGCGCTTCCTGCTGGGGCTGATCATCGCCGGGCTTGCCAGCTATGCGGCGGCCCAGTTCCACCCCGCCGACCTGACCAACCAGCTTGCCTTTCCGTTCTTCAAGAATGCCCTGCTGGATCTGGGCATCTTCTTCGTGCCCTTCGGCATGATCGTGATCGTCGGCGCGGCCAATGCCGTGAACCTGACCGACGGGCTGGACGGGCTGGCCATCATGCCGGTGATGATCGCCTGCGGCACGCTGGGCATCATCGCCTATGCGGTGGGCCGGGTCGACTATACCACCTATCTGGATGTGCATTACGTTCCCGGCACATCGGAACTGGTGATCTTTGCCGCCGCGTTGGCGGGCGCCGGGCTGGGCTTCCTGTGGTACAACGCACCTCCGGCGGCGGTGTTCATGGGCGATACCGGCAGCCTTGCCCTGGGCGGGGCCCTTGGCGCCATGGCGGTCTGCACCAAGCACGAGATCGTGCTGGCCATCGTCGGCGGGCTGTTCGTGGTCGAGGCGATGTCGGTCATCATCCAGGTCGCCTATTACAAGGCCACCAAGAAGCGCATCTTCCTGATGGCGCCGATCCACCACCATTTCGAAAAGAAGGGCTGGGCAGAGCCGCAGATCGTGATCCGGTTCTGGATCATCTCGGTCATTCTGGCGATGATCGGGCTGGCAACGCTGAAGCTGCGCTGAGACACATAGCGGGGCGCCGCCGATCGGCGGCACCGGATTTGACCGACAGCCTGCGCAAGATAGGCTGCGGTGTGAGGCAACGAGTAGAGAGGCAGGCAGATGATCACGCGGCGGCTGTTCGGGCTATCGGTTCTTGGGGCGGCCCTTTCGGGGTGCGTCGGAGGCGGGTCTTCCTCGGGGATGCGCGGCCCGGGGGGCGAGGCACCGCCGCCGCAGCCGGTGCCGAACGCGGGTTTCGACGCCTGGGTTGACGGGTTCCGGGGCCGGGCTGCCGGACGGGGTATCTCGCAATCCACGCTGAACGCGGCTTTCGGCAATGCCGGGTTCCTGCCCGAGGTGATCGAGAAGGATCGCAACCAGACCGAGTTCAAGCGCACGCTGGAAGATTACCTCGCCATCGCCGCTTCGGACGAGCGGGTCTCGCTGGGGCGGCAGAAGTATTCGCAACTGGGCGGGCTCTTGTCGCAGATCGAGGGGCGCTATGGCGTCGAGCCGCATGTCGTGACCGCCTTCTGGGGGCTGGAGTCGTTCTACGGCACCCGGCGCGGTAATGTTCCGGTGATCTCGGCCTTGGCGACGCTGGCCTATGAGGGGCGGCGGGCTGATTTCTTTGAAAGCCAGCTTACGGCGGCGCTGAAGATCATCCAGAACGGCGACATCACGCCCGCGCGGATGACCGGAAGCTGGGCCGGGGCGATGGGGCATACCCAGTTCATCCCGACCACCTACCTGGCCTATGCGGCCGACTGGAACGGTGACGGGCGGCGCGACATCTGGTCGGAAGATCCGGCGGATGCACTGGCTTCGACCGCGAATTATGTGGCGAAATCTGGCTGGGTGCATGGCCTGCCCTGGGGGATGGAGGTCAGCCTTCCGGCGGGCTTCTCGTCCGGCCTGCTGGGGCGGGGCAAGGGCAAGTCGGCGGCGGAATGGCAGGCCTTGGGTGTGCGCGCGGCAGACGGCGGCAGTTTGCAGGCCGGGTCCGTCGTGGCGCCGGGCGGGCTGTCCAGCCCGGCCTTCCTGCTGACGCGGAACTTCAACGTCATCCTGCGCTACAACAACGCGGAAAACTACGCCATCGGCGTGGGCCATCTGAGCGACCGCATCCGCGGTGCCGGCCCGATCCGCGGCAGTTTCGGCCCCGATGCCAACGGCCTGACCAAGACCGACCGGCAAGAAGTGCAGCGGCTGCTGACCGCCCAAGGCTATGATACCGGCGGCAGCGACGGGGTGATGGGCGCCAAGAGCAAGGCCGCCATCGAGGCCTATCAGGCCAGCCGCGGCATGGCCGTGACCGGCGTGGCCACGGCGGCCCTGCTGGCCGCGCTGCGCGGCTGATCCTTTCGCGGGGGGGGCGGGCGCTGCCCCCCTGCTTCTCTTGTCCGCGACCCTTTCGCCCGCGCCGGAAACGCCGGTCGCAGGGCCTTGAAGGGGCCGGGGCGCCGCCCTACTGTCCCGGCGGACACGACAGGGAGGCCACCTTGGCCCAGAAACGCAGCATTTTCGAAGAGGTCGGCAGCGAACAGCCGGCCAGGCCGCCGGTGAAGGCACCGGGCGGCGGGTTGATCGACAGCCGGCCCAAGGGCGCCCGCAACGCGATCCGGCGCTGGCTGATCGTGCTGTTCCTGCTGGTGGTGGGCATGGTGGTGGTGGGCGGACTGACCCGTCTGACCGACAGTGGATTGTCGATCACCGAATGGCGCCCCGTGACCGGCATGGTGCCGCCCCTGTCGGAAACAGATTGGGCGGTCGAGTTCGAAAAATACAAGGCGACCCCGCAATTCGCCCTGCTGAACAGCCAGATGACGGTAGATGACTTCAAGTCGATCTACTGGTGGGAATGGAGCCACCGGCAGTTGGGCCGCCTGGTCGGGCTTGTCTGGGCCGCGGGATTTCTGTGGTTCCTGCTGCGCAAATCCATTCCATAC
>NZ_PZKE01000022.1 GCF_003034965.1 Fuscovulum blasticum DSM 2131
GACAGTTGCGAATTGTCGGTGGTGGCGGCCTTTGCCGGCGTCTTCGCGCTGGGGCTGATCGTGGCGGCGCTGTTCACACCGCTTTTTTCGTCGGTGATCCAGCGCACCGCACTTGGCGGCATCGACCAGGCGCTTGGCTTCCTGTTCGGCGTGCTGCGCGGTGTGCTTCTGGTGGCGGTGGCCTTCATCGTCTATGACCGCGCGCTGGCCAACCAGTCGATCCCGGCGATCGACAATTCCCGCACCGCCAAGGTGTTCGCCAACTTCCAGTCCTCGATCGACGCCTCGATTCCGACCGATGCACCGGGCTGGATCGTGGCGCGCTACAACGATCTGACCACCGTCTGCACGCCGAACGGCACGCCGGCGGCCCCTGCTGCACCTGACTCTGCCCCCGCAACACCGTAACCGCGCACAGAGGCTGCGCCGCAACGCGGCGCGCCGCAGGTGGACAGCCGGGTTTGCAACGACTAGATGAAGCCCAATCCCGTTCCCGGATTCGGAGGCCCTGATGCGCCCGTTCCTTTCCCACCCTTTCGACCCGCTTCAAGACGGGGACAAGCTGAAGGAGGAGTGCGGGATCTACGGCGTCATCGGTCTGGCCAACGCCTCCAACTTCGTGGCGCTTGGCCTGCACGCCCTGCAGCACCGCGGGCAGGAAGCCGGCGGCATCGTCTCGTATGACCCGGAAGGCGGCTTCAACTCGGCCCGGCGCTTCGGCTATGTGCGCGACAACTTCACCAAGCCCGATGTGATGGACACCCTGCCCGGCCCGCTGGCCATCGGGCATGTGCGCTATTCCACCGCCGGCTCGAAAGGCGCCACCGCGATCCGCGACGTGCAGCCCTTCTTCGGCGAATTCGCCATCGGCGGCTGCGCGATTGCCCATAACGGCAACCTCACCAACGCCGCCGCCCTGCGCAAGCAACTGATCGAGCGCGGCTCGATCTTCCAGTCCTCGTCCGACAGCGAATGTATCATCCACCTGATGGCGCGGTCGATCCAGAAGACGCTGGCCGAACGCATCAAGGATGCGCTGCGCGCCGTGGAAGGCGCCTTCTCGGTCATCGCCATGACCCGGACCAAGCTGATCGGCGTGCGCGATCCCTTGGGGGTGCGCCCGCTGGTGATCGGGCGGTTCGGCGAAGGCTGGGTGCTGTCGTCGGAAACCTGCGCGCTGGACATCATCGGTGCCGAATACATCCGCGACGTGGAACCCGGCGAGATGGTGGTGATCGAGAACGGCACGCTGTCGTCATCGCGCCCCTTCGCGCCGGCGCCGTCACGCTTCTGCATCTTCGAACAGGTCTATTTCTCGCGCCCCGATTCGATCATCGGCGGCCGCTCGGTTTATGAAACGCGCCGGCAGATCGGCGTGGAGCTGGCCCGCGAAGCGCCGGTCGAGGCCGATCTTGTCTGCCCGGTGCCCGATTCCGGCACGCCCGCGGCCATCGGCTATGCCCATGAAAGCGGCATCCCCTACGGCATGGGCATCATCCGCAACCAGTACATGGGCCGAACCTTCATCGAACCCACCGACCAGATCCGCAACATGGGGGTGCGGCTCAAGCTGAACGTGAACCGGGCGCTCATTCGCGGCAAGCGGGTGATCCTGGTGGACGATTCGGTCGTGCGCGGCACCACCAGCCGCAAGATCAAGGACATGATCCTTGATGCCGGCGCGGCCGAGGTCCACTTCCGCATCGCCAGCCCCCCCACGGCCTGGCCGTGCTTCTATGGTGTCGATACGCCTGAACGGTCAAAACTCCTTGCCGCCACCATGAGCGAGGACGAGATGCGCGACTGGATCGGGGTGGACAGCCTGAAGTTCATCTCGCTCGACGGCCTCTACCGCGCCGCGGGTGAGGCGGCGGGCCGCGACCCCAAGGCGCCGCGCTTCTGCGATGCCTGCTTCTCGGGCGACTATCCGGTCGCCCCGGCTGACAAGCTGGCCGAGGGCTTCCAGATGAAGGCGGCCGAGTGAGCGAGGCTGTCGAAGCCTACCTTGCCGCCCTGCCCGCCGACCAGCAGACGGCGCTGCGCGAACTGCGCGCAACCCTTGCGCGCTTGCTGCCGGATCATCTGGAAGTGATGTCCTACGCCATGCCCGGCTTTCGCCAGCCGGGGCCCAAGGGCCGCATGGTCGCCGGCTACGCAGCCTTCGCCCGCCACCTGGGTCTTTACCCCCATTCCGGCAACGTCATCCCGCAGATCGACTGCCACCCGTTCAAGACCTCGAAATCGGGCGTGCTCTTCACCCCCGGCAGCCCTTTGCCCGAGGCTCTGGTCGAAACCATCCTCCGCACCCGTCAGGACGAAATCGCGGCCAAGGGTCGCTGAGCCTTCGCCTTGCCCTTTCATCTGTCCTCAAATATCCCGCAGGGGTCCGGGGGCTGCGCAAGACCCTGGCCGACGCAAGGAACCAGAACCGCCATGACCCAGAAGATCGCCCTCATCACCGGAGCCTCGCGTGGCCTTGGCTTCTCGCTGGCGGAACAGCTTGCCCTGCGGGGATGGCATGTGGTGGCGGTGGCCCGCACCGTGGGCGGGCTTGAGGCGCTGGATGACAAGGTGAAATCCGCCGGCCTGCCCGGTGCGGGCGGAGTGACGCTGGCCCCGATGGACGTGACCGACGACGGTGCGATGCGCCATCTGTGCCGGTCAATCCATGAGCGCTGGGGCGGGTTGCAGTTCTGGGCCCATACCGCCATCCGCGCCGATGCGCTGACACCGGCGCCCTCGGTCGACATGGCCGATCTGGACAAGTCCATCGCCGTCAACCTGCGCGCCGCCGCCGCCCTGATCCCGATGGTCGAACCGCTGCTGCGGGCCGGTCAGGGCCAGGCGCTGTTCCTGGATGACCCGATGCCCGGCACCGCCTATGCCGGCGCCTATGGCATCACCAAGGCAGGCCAGATTGCCCTTGTCCGGGCCTGGGCCGCCGAGACCCGCAAGATTGGCCCCAGGGTCAGCCTGCTGACCCCGGCGCCGATGCCCACTGCGGTGCGGGCCCGCTTCTATCCCGGCGAGGATCGCAGCGTTCTGGCCGAACCGGCGGACGAAGCCCGCCGGCTTCTGGACCAGCTCTCAGCCTGAGACCTGCGGATTCAGCCGCACGACCGAGATGTTCAGCGCCGCTGCGGCGCTGACCCAGGCCACATAGGGCAGGAACATCAGCCCGGCCCAGACATCCAGCCCGAAGGCCGAGATCGTCAGCAGCACAACCGAAACCCAAAGCCCCGCCATCGGCACCAGGGCCGCCTTGATCTTCTTCAACCCGAAGAACACCGGCGACCACAGGGTATTGAAAGCGATCTGCGCCGACCACAGCGCCAGCGCCTGCGCATTGCCTTCGATCGCCGACAACCGGGTCGCGGCAATCGCGCTCAGCAGGTAAAGCGTGGTCCAGGCTGTGGGGAACACCCAGCGAGGCGGTGTCCAGTCGGGCTTTTTCAGCCCGTCATACCATTCGCCGGGCTTGAACATCGCCCCGGTGCCTGCAGCCGCGGCGGTTGCAAGCAGGTATGTGAAGAAAATCGACAGGTTCATCATGGCCCTCCTAAGCGCGACTCGCGCAAGGCAGCACCCGCCCGGAAGTCAGGTCGCGGTCATCGCCCCTCAGGCAGAGGCGCGGCGATTGCGGTCCCGGGCTTCAAGCTGTGCCAGAACCGACAGTAGCGCATCGCTGCGCCCGCGCACCACCCCGCCCCTTGCCGCAGCGTTCACAAGGAAGGCAACTTCCGGCTCGGGGGCCGCGTGAATGATCGCAGGCTGCGGCATCACGCTGGTCAGCGCCGCCCGCAGCCCCGCCTCGCCCAGCCAAGCCAGCTTCTGCAGTTTCGAGGTATGGGCGCGGCGGGTCAGGCTGTCGAACCCGTTGCGCGCCACGGCGCCGCCGATCCCGTCATAAATCAGCCGCGCCGCCCAGATTCCAGGCCGACAGGCAACCGGCAAGGCCCCGATTCCCGACTCCGACCGCCAGTAAAGCCGCCGCGCCTGCGCCAGCAGCCGCCGCACCACCCGGCGCAGACCGGGCGTCGGTTCACGCAAGGCGAAAAGCGCGTCGGGCGTGATCCCCTCTTCGGCCAGCCAGTCCAGCGGCAGATAGACCCGGCCCGCGCGGGCATCTTCGCCCACATCGCGGGCGATGTTGCTCAGTTGCATGGCCAGACCCAGGTCGCAGGCCCGCGCCAGCGCATCCGCCTCGCGCACCCGCATCAGCACGCACATCATCACGCCGACCACCGCCGCAACCCGGGCAGAATAATCCAGCACCCCCGACAGGGTGTCGTAACGCCGCCCCGTGGCATCCCAGGCCATGCCTTCCAGCAGGGCGTCGGGCAGTTCCCGCGGCATCTCGAACTCTTCCACCACGGCGGCGAAGGCACGGTCCGGCGCGGCGTCGAAGGGGTGGCCGGCATAGATCCGGTCCAGCCGGTCACGCAGGTGCAGGACGGCTTCGGTCTTGTCGGCGCCTTCGTCCACCGCGTCATCGCTCAGCCGGCAGAAGGCATAGAGCGCCAGCGCCGGATCGCAGACCCGGCGCGGCAGCAACCGCGAGGCCGAATGGAACGACAGCGATCCGGTGCGGATCGCGGCCCGGCAGGCCAGAAGATCCGCCTCGGCGATCATTCCGCCGCCATCCGGTAGGCCCGCGCCCGCAGGTGCGGCGCATCGGGAATCAGTTGCGCCGTCACCTCGGCCGAGCCGATCACCCCCGGCACCCCCGCCCCAGGATGGGTGCCCGCACCCACCATGTAAAGGCCGGGCAGCTCTTCGGAAATGTTGTGCGGCCGGAACCAGGCCGATTGCAGGATGCGCGGTTCCAGCGAGAACCCGGCGCCATAGGGCGACAGGTAGCGGTCGCGGAAGGTTTCCGGCGTGAAGACAAGGCTTTCGGTGATCTTGCTGCGGAAGCCGGGGATCAGCCGTTCCTCCAGCACCGCGGCGACCTTTTCCTTGTAACGGTCGGCCTCGGC
Source organism: Fuscovulum blasticum DSM 2131 (assembly GCF_003034965.1). Taxonomy (GTDB): domain Bacteria; phylum Pseudomonadota; class Alphaproteobacteria; order Rhodobacterales; family Rhodobacteraceae; genus Pseudogemmobacter; species Pseudogemmobacter blasticus. Next base: position 4,980 of record NZ_PZKE01000022.1, read on the forward strand.
CGCCCAGTCCACCGGGTTCTTCGCAAGATTCGGCACGGGCGACAGCACATAGAACGTATCATCCCCGCGCGGCGCGACCGACGGGTCGGTCACACTGGGACGATGGACATAAAGGCTCATGTCGTCGGCCAGCTTGCCGTTTTCGAAGATGTCCTTGATATGGGCCTGATAGCGCGGCCCGACCACGATGGTGTGGTGCCCCACGTCGCGCCATTGGGTCGAGGTGCCCTTGGTGCCGAAGTACCAGACGAACAGCCCCATCGACCAGCGTTTGGCCGCCAGACGCTCCGGCGTCCAGCGCCATTTGAAACGGTTGCGCATCAGCCTGTCATAGGTATGGCCGGGGTCGGCGTTCGAAACCACCACCGCCGCGGGCAGCACGGTTCCATTGCCCAACCGAACGCCCGCGGCGCGGTTGTCCTGCGCCAGGATCTCGTCCACCTCCTGCCCCAGGAGGACAGTGCCCCCCTGCAGCTTGATGACCTTGACCATCGCATCCGCGATGGCCTGGATGCCGCCTTGTGCGTAATGCACGCCAAAGGCCTTTTCCAGATGGCTGACCAGCCCGTACATCGAGGTGACGTGGAACGGATCGCCGCCGATGAACAGCGGGTGGAACGACAGCGCAAAGCGCAGGTGACGGTCCAGCACACGCCGGGCAGCGTGGTCATGGATCGACCGATCTGCGCGCATCATGGCGAATTTCGGCAGCACCTTGATCAGATCCCACAGCTTGTGCTGCGGGCGGCGGCCAAGGCCTTCATAGCCAAAGGAATAGCGTTCTTCCGCATCCTTCAGGAACTGCTCGTATCCCTTGAGGTCCGATTTGCGGATTCGCTCGACCTCGGCCTTCATGGCGGCCGGATCACCGCGCATGGTGAAGGTCTCGCCATCATGGAAGCGGATTTCGTAGTAAGGGTCCATCGCGACCAGTTTCACATCCTGGTCGAAATCGCGGCCGCAGACGGCCCACAGATCGCGCAACCCCTGCGGGACGGTCACGATGGTGGGGCCAAGATCGAACCTGTGCCCGCCCTTGGTGATGGACGACCCGCGCCCGCCGGCACGGTCCAGCTTGTCGACCACGGTCACCTGATACCCCTTGGCCCCCAGCCGCATGGCTGCGGCAAGCCCCCCAAGGCCTGCACCGATGACCACGGCGGCCGTCGGATCGGGTTTCGGCATGGAAACAGGGGCAGCAGGGCTGGCGGGGGGGATGGAGGATGCTTGGGTCATGGCTTTCATGATAGACTGTCAATCCAAATTGACAATATGTCGCCTTGGCGCAGTGATATATGTCATTTTCTCTTCCGTCCCACTGCATTAATTGTCACACATAGTTGACACTCAAGGGACCGCGCCCGATGCCCGTCGCCAGCCTCAGCCTGTTCCGCTTTGACGGAACGCTTGACCGCCTCTGGGTGGTCACGCAGATGGTGTCGGCCCGGCTGACCTTGCGGAACGAATCTGCGCTGCGCTTCTGGAAACTTTGCGGATCTGGCACCGGCGAAGGGTTCACCCCCCGGCCCAACTGGGGTGTCTGGGCCATCATGGCCACCTGGGACGATCTGGAAACCGCCCGCGCCCGCACGGCGCAAAGCCCTGTCTGGCAACGCTGGCGGGCCCATGCCGATGAATCCGCCACGGTTTTTCTGGCCCCGGTTTCCTCACGCGGGACATGGGGCGGTGTGAACCCGTTTCCCGCCGGGCCAGACAGTGGCACCGGCCCGCTGGTCGCGCTGACCCGCGCCAGCATCAAGCCCGGCAATGCCCGCCGTTTCTGGGCGCGCGAGCCAGAAATCTCGGCCCGGATCGGCGCCGATCCGAACGTGATCTTCAAGATCGGCATTGGCGAACTGCCCTTGCTGCATCAGGTTACCTTCTCGGTCTGGCCCGATGCGGCCACCATGGCCGCCTTTGCACACGGCAACACGCCGCACGGATTGGCCATCAAGTCCGTGCGCGAGGAGAACTGGTTCTCCGAAGAACTTTACGCCCGCTTCCGCCTGCTTGGCGCCGAAGGCCGGTGGGAGGGGCGCGCCCTTTCCGACCGGCTTGGCACCGCCACGGTGGCAGCCTGAACCGCCTGAAAGGACACCGGGACATGCGTCAGCCTTTCCCCTTCTCGGCCATCGTCGGCCAGGACGCCATGAAAACCGCCATGGTGCTGACCGCCATCGACCCCGGCATCGGGGGCGTGCTGGTCTTCGGTGACCGCGGCACCGGCAAATCCACCGCTGTTCGCGCCCTTGCCGCCCTGCTGCCGCCGATCGAGGCGGTCGAAGGCTGCCCGGTGAACTCGGCCCGGCGCGAGCTGTGCCCCGACTGGGCGTTGATCACATCCGACCGCATCATCACCAAGCCTACCCCCGTGGTCGACCTGCCGCTTGGCGTGACCGAAGACCGCGTTGTCGGCGCGCTGGACATCGAACGCGCCCTGACCCGGGGCGAAAAGGCCTTTGAGCCGGGCCTTCTGGCCCGCGCCAACCGTGGCTACCTTTACATCGACGAAGTGAACCTGCTGGAAGACCACATCGTCGATCTGCTGCTGGACGTGGCGCAGTCGGGCGAGAACGTGGTCGAACGCGAAGGCTTGTCGATCCGCCACCCGGCGCGGTTCGTGCTGGTCGGCTCAGGCAACCCGGAAGAGGGCGAACTGCGGCCGCAATTGCTGGACCGGTTCGGCCTGTCGGTCGAAGTCACCTCGCCGCGCGACATCGACACCCGGGTCGAGGTGATCAAGCGCCGCGACGCCTATGAGAACGATCACGAGACGTTCATGTCCTTGTGGCGCCCGATGGATGCGGGCCTGCGCAACCAGATTCTGGCCGCGCGCGAGGCGTTGCCGAAGCTGGACACCCCCAACACCACCCTGCACGATTGCGCGGCCCTGTGCATCGCGCTTGGGTCTGACGGGCTGCGCGGGGAACTGACGCTGCTGCGCGCCGCACGCGCCCTGGCCGCCTTTGAAGGCGCCCCCGCCGTGGCCCGCAGCCACCTGCGCGCGGTTGCCCCCATGGCCCTGTCGCACCGCCTGCGCCGCGACCCGCTGGATGAAGCCGGATCGGGCGCCCGCGTCGCGCGATCCCTGACCGAGGTGTTGCCCTGATCCCGCCCCTCCATCGGGCGGAAATCGCCCTGTCGCTTCTGGCCATCGACCCCGCCGGGTTGAAGGGGCTGTGGCTGCGCGCCCGTGCCGGTGCCCTGCGCGACCGGGTGACCGACGGTCTGGCCGCCCTGCCCCTGCCGCTGCGCCGGCTGCATCCCAACGTGGCCGACGATGCGCTTTATGGCGGGCTGGACCTGTCCTCCACCCTGGCCGCCGGCCGCCCGGTGATGACGCGCGGCCTGCTGGCCGACCCAACGGCGCTGGTGCTGACCATGGCCGAGCGCACTCCGCCCGGCCTGGCCGCGCGTCTGGCCACTGCGCTGGATGCCCCCGCGCATTGCCTGATCGCGCTGGACGAATCAGCCGACCCTGATGAAACCCTGCCCACGGCCCTGACCGACAGGCTCGGTCTGTTCCTGTCGCTTGATGGAATCATCTGGTCCGAGACCGAACCGCTGCGGCTGGACGCGGACGCCTTGGCCACCGCGCGGGACAGGCTGGCTCTGGTCCGGGTGCCGCCGGATGCGGCGGGCCTTCTGACCCGCGCCGCCGCCGAACTGGGCATCGTCTCGCTGCGGGCACCACTTCTGGCCATCGCCGCCGCCCGCGCCCATGCCGCGCTGATGGGCCGATCCGTGGTGACCGAAGACGACCTGCGCGTCGCCGCCGACCTGACCTATGCCCACCGCGCGCTGCCTGCCCCCGAATCGTCGCAGGATCAGGACCAACCTCCACCGCCACCGCCGCCCGAGGATCAGCCCGATCAGGGCCCCTCCGACAATCAGCAGGACGACACCGCGATCCCCGAGGAAGTGCTGGTCGAAGCCGTGCGCGCCGCCCTGCCGGCCGACCTGCTGGAACATCTGGCCGCCGGCCGTGCCGCCCGCGCCGCCAAGGGTGCCTCTGGCACCGGGGATGAGCGGCAGGGCAACCGCCGTGGCCGCCCGCTGCCATCGCGCCCCGGCCGTCTGGTGCCGGGCGCCCGGATCGACCTGGTGGCCACCCTGCGCGCCGCCGCCCCCTGGCAGCCGCTGCGCCGGCGCGAGGCAAACCGCCCCGAGGCGGTGCTGCTGGTGCGCGGCTCTGACCTGCGGCTCAAGCGGTTCAAGGAAATGTCCGACCGCGTGCTGATCTTCGCCGTCGATGCCTCCGGTTCGTCCGCCTTCGCCCGTCTGGCCGAAGCGAAGGGCGCGATCGAGCTTTTGCTGGGCCAGGCCTATTCGCGGCGTGACCATGTGGCGCTGCTGGCGTTCCGTGGGATGCAGGCAGAGCTGATCCTGCCGCCCACCCGCAGCCTTGTGCAGACCAAACGGCGGCTTTGCGCGCTGCCCGGCGGTGGCGGCACGCCGCTGGCCTCGGGGCTGACGCTGGCGATGGCCACCGCCGATCAGGCGCGCAAACGCGGGCTGACGCCGACCATCGCCGTGCTGACCGATGGGCGCGGCAATATCGCGCTGGACGGCACCGCCGACCGCCCCCGGGCCGAGGCGGATGCCCTGAAGGCCGCGCAGGCGATCCGGGCCACCGCAACGCCCACGCTGGTGATCGACACCGCCAACCGGCCGCAGCCCAGCCTGCAACACCTGTCGCGCGCGATGGACGGCACCTATCTGGCGTTGCCCCGCGCCGATGCACACCGGCTGTCGAACGTGCTGGAAGCCGCGCTTGGCGCGTAAGACCGCCATCCGAAAGGAGCGAAGACCATGAGAGACATCGACACCTGCCCGAACTGTGGCGGCTGGTTCTCGGTGCACGAAGTTGCGCCGCCTTCGGCACCGGCGCGCGGGCGGGACTCCCTTTCCTGCCCGCATTGCCGCTATACCTTTGCGCAAGACTGGAAAGACGGGTCCGCCGCGCAGCGCCCGTCGCGCTGATCTGCCGAAGGAAGCCGAGTGGAACCTGCCCGCCTGCCCCGCGACTGGCCCTATCGCGACCGTATTTCCCGCATTGCCTGCGCCCCGAATGACTGGGCGGTGCTGGACATTGGCACCGGGCCGGACGTGCTGCTGCTGCACGGAGCGGGCGGATCGGCCCACAGTTTCCGCAACCTGATTCCGCATCTGTCGGGCTATCGCGTGCTGGCGATAGATCATCCCGGCCAGGGCTGCACCCGTGCGGGCAACCGCGCCCGGCTGGGGATTGACGCCGTGGCCGAGGATTTGGCGCGTCTGATCGCCCAGCAGGGATGGCAACCGCAGGCGGTGATCGGCCATTCCGCAGGGGCGGCACTGGCGCTGCGGCTGGCCGAGAGCGTGCCGCTGCGCGCCGTGGTTGGCATCAATGCGGCCCTTGGCACCTTTGAAGGGGCGGCGGGCGTGCTGTTTCCGCTGTTCGCCCGCGTTCTGGCCGCCACGCCCTTCGTGCCCGACCTGTTTTCCCGCGTCTGGGGCAATGCGGCCGCCGTGAACCGGCTGATCGGATCTACGGGGTCGCATCTCGATGCCGCAGGATTGGCGCAGTACCTGTGGCTGGTGCAGAACCGGGGCCATGTCGATGGCACGCTGGCGATGATGGCCGCCTGGCGGCTGGAGCCGCTGCTGGCGCGGCTGCCCCGGATCGTCACGCCGGTGCAACTGATCGCCTCGTCCGGCGACCGCACGGTGCCTGCACGCATCTCTCGCGCGGCCGCGGGGCGGATGACCACGGCCAGTTATCAGGAACTGCCCCGGCTTGGCCATCTGGTGCATGAAGAGGCCGCGGACAAGGTGGCGGCGCTTTTGCTGCCCTGGCTTCAGGCCCGCCTGAACGACGCGGCAGAACCCGGAAGAACCTGATCTTCGCCGCAGACTTCGCTGATGTTCAGAAGACGCGCCCGGCATCCGCCGGCGCGCCCGTCTCAATCGCCCCGGACCGCGCCCGATCCGAAGATGCGGTCGATATGTTCGGTCAGGTAGATGCGGACCCAGGGCGTAAACCGCTCGGGGTTGCGCAGCACCTCGGCCGACAGGTCGTAGAGATCGACCCACCGCACTTCGGCCACCTCGTCGGGGTTCAGCTCGACCTTCAGGTCGGGCTTGGCTTCCGCCACGAAGATGTCAACCAGCTCATGCTCGATCAGCCCGTTGCCCACTTCGGCCCGGTATTCCACCCGGTCGGCGAAGGCGGGGAAAACGCCGGTGATACCCAGCTCTTCCCGCAGGCGGCGCACGGCGCAGGCAGCCGGCTCTTCATCCCAACGGGGGTGGGTGCAGCAGGTGTTGGCCCACAACAGCGGGGTATGATACTTGCCCGCCGCCCGACGCTGGATCAGCACACGCCGACCGTCCACCACGAACACCGAAACGGCCTTGTGACGCAGGCCCTTCTGGTGAACCTCCAGCTTGCCGACCGGGGTCAGCTTGCCATCCACCCAGGCGGGGATCTTTTCTTCCAGCGATGCCGCCGCTTCGGTCATCATGTCCATTCCGGCTTTACCAGCCCCATCAGATGCGCAAGGTTCTTGATGCCGATCTTGATGTGCGCCAAGGGCCGCGCCGAGACCAGCTTCTTGTTCATATAGGCTTCAAAGGTCAGCGTCTGCACGTCGCGATCATGGCAAAGGCTGACGAACCGCTCGCGCCGCTCGTCACTCTTGTAATAGGCGTCCTGCATCGACCGCAGGGCACGAAAGACGTTCTTGTGTTCGGCCATGAAGGTCTTGCGGGCCAACGCCAGATCGGCGGCGCGCCCGCTTTTCAGCACCGCCGCCGCGGCCTTGGCCGCAACCTGGCCGCCGACCATGGCGTAATAGATCCCCTCGCCCGAGGAGGGGGCCACCACGCCCGCCGCATCGCCCGCCAGCACCACGTCGCGGCCATTGTCCCAGCTATCCAGCGGTTTCAGCGGGATCGGGGCGCCTTCCTTGCGGATCGTCTCGCATTGCGCCAGCCCGGCCGAGGCGCGCAGCGCGGCGGTGGCCTCTTTCAGATCGAAACCGTCATGCCCGGTGCCCATCCCGACCGAGACGGTCTTGCCGTGCGGAAACACCCAGCCATAGAAATCGGGCGAGATGCGACCGTCATAGATCACGTCGCAGCGCGCGGGGTCATAGCCCGGCACAGCTTCGGGCGCGCGGATGATTTCGTGATAGGCGATGACATAAGGGATGGTATCGCCGCCTGGAACGTTCTCACGCGCCACCTGGCTGCGGGCACCGTCGGCACCGATCACAACCTTGGCCAAGGTGCGGCGTTCCTCGCCGCTGGCCTTGTCGCGCCAGACGACATGGGTGCCCTTGTCATCACGGTCGATCCGCACATAGGTGCCGGTCAGGCGGGTGGCGCCGCTGCTGGCGGCGCGGGCGCGCAGGAATTCATCGAACTGTTCGCGGTCGACCATGCCGACATAGCCGCCCTTGATGTGGATATCGACCTTGCGCCCGGTGGGTGAGACCATGCGGGCACAATTGACCTTGGCGACGATCTGTTCATCGGGAATGTCGAAGTCACGGATCAGCCGGGGCGGCACGGCACCGCCACAGGGCTTGATGCGGCCGGCCCGGTCCAGCAGGGCCACCTTGCGCCCGGCGCGGGCCAGGTCATTTGCGGCGGTGGCGCCGGCGGGGCCGCCCCCCACCACGAATACGTCGAAATCTGGCGTCTCGGTCATCTCATTCTCCCGGGACAAGGGTTTTCTCGGTGGTTTGCTCGGTCTGGCGGCGCGGGGCAGCGGATTCGATCACCGAGGCGGCCACCACGGCCGAAATCAGGAACAGGGCGGCTTCGCCCAGGAATACAGCACCAAAAGCGGCAGGGTCCGAAAGGACGGTGCGCAGAATATCCGCCGCCCCGGCCCCCAGAAGGCCCCCGAAACCGGCGGCAATGGCCTGCGCGGCGCCCCAAAGGCCCATGCGGGTGCCCTCGCGCGCCTCGCGTCCGGCCCCGGCCAGCGCCATCATCGACCCGATGGCCGCCACCGCGAAGACCCCGTTGAAAAAGCCCATGGCCACCACGGCCGGCACCAGCCCGCCCGCTCCCGACAGGCCCAGTCCGGCGATCACAGCCAGGGCGGCGGCCGAACCAAGGCAGCCAAAGATCACCCAGAACCGCAGGCTGCCGATGCGCAGGCCGGTCGAGGCGATGCCTACCACCAGCATACCGACAAACACGCCACCGTTCTGCGCCCCGGAAAGCTGCGTCGACTGGCCGGGATTGAAGCCGAAGACCAGCCCGGCAAAGGGCTCAAGGATCAGTTCCTGCAGGAAATAGGCGGTCATGGACAGGAAGATGAACAGGGTAAAGGCCCGCGCGCGGGGTTCGCGCCAGATCTCGGCCAGCCCTTCGCGGAAGGGCGAGGGCTTTGGGTCGCGGTCGGCAATCACCCGCCGCTCGATCCCCCAGATCGCGGCCGTGGTCAGCAGCACCGCCCCCGCCGTCACAACGCCGACGATTTCCAGCAGCAGCGCGGGCGAATAGGGTTGCAGCAGCGCGCCCACGGTGCCGGCGGTGGCGGCGATGCCGAAGATCATCATCAGCCAGGTGATGGTGGCGGCGGCAGCGCGGCGGCGCGGGTCGGTGGCGGTGGCCAGCAGCGCCAGAAGCGAGGTGCCCGAGGCCCCTGCCCCAAGGCCGATCAGCGCATAGGCCAGAACCGACAGCAGCAGGCCGCCGGTCCGGGTGTCGAGCATGATCACCACCGCCACGGCGGCCAAGAAGGCCCCCAACGCCAGCGCGCCCATGCCGCCGATGACAAAGGCGGTGCGGTTGCCCTTGGTGTCGGACCGGAAACCCCAGCTTGGCCGGGTGATCTGGATGCCGTAATGCAGCGCCACCAGCGCGCCGGGCACCAGCGCCGGCAGCGCCAGTTCCACCACCATAAGCCGGTTCAGCGTGCTGGTCGTCAGCACTACCACGGCCCCGATGCACATCTGCACCAGACCAAGGCGGACAATCTGAAGCCAGCTCAGACGCATGCCGTTACAGCCCCCGCAGCGCGAAAGCCGAGATCATCATCCCCGCGACATACAGCACCACGCCGGTGCCGTTGTACCAGGGCGCCTTGCCCTTGGGGTCGCGGAACAGAACGCGCATGGCCGCAAATTGCAGCAGCAGAAGCGCGAAGACCGCCAGCGCGTGCCAGGGCTTGGACCAGACCAGCAGAAGCGAGATTACCAGAAGCTGCGCCAGCGACATGACCGTGCAAGCCACCTTGGCCGCGACTTCCGGCCCCAGAACCACGGGCAGCGAGCGGACACCGTGAACACGGTCGCCCTCCAGCGCCTTGAAATCGTTGAGGGTCATGATTCCATGCGCGCCAAAGGCATACAGGAACGCCACGGCGACGATCTCGAACCGCGGCGCGCCATGCAGCAGCACCGCCGCGCCGGTGAACCAGGGCAGGCCTTCATAGCTGAGGCCCACCAGACCCGGCCCCCACCAGCCGGACCGTTTCAGTCGCACCGGTTCGGCCGAATAGGCCCAGGCGGCGATCACTCCGACGACCGTCGCGCCAAAGCCCCAGGGGCCAAGCAGCCAGCCCACGGCCAGCGACAGCGCCGACATGGCCAGCGCGATATACAGGCCCCAGCGGCCGGGGATACGGCCCGAGGGGATGGGTCGGTCGGGTTCGTTGATGGCATCGACATGGCGGTCGCACCAGTCATTGGCGGCCTGGCTCATGCCGCAGACGATGGGGCCGGCCAGCACCATGCCAAGCGCGACCAGCATCCAGTTGGGGCCAAGCGGCACACCGCAGCTTACCGCCCCGCAAAGGAAGGCCCAGATCGGCGGGAACCAGGTGACAGGCTTGATCAGCCGCAGCATGGCGGCAGGTTCGGGCAGGCGCCGGGGCGCGATGGAAACAGATGTGCTCATGATGGAAATAGACAGGACATTGCGGAGTCGGGCAAGGGCAGAGTGTAAATCAATCCTGACACTCCTTGCGTAAAATGGCCACAGCACCTTAGACAGAGACCATGGTCCGGTTTGGCTGGATCAGATGCCGTTGGCGCGGTTGCGGCGGCTGAGACCCTGCGGATGCAGGGCGAAACGGCAGATGTCGTCCCCCGTCGACGCGCAGTCGGTCTCCTCGACCACGACCGAAGGCCAGACCAGCCGGGCGAACAGCCGTTCAAACACCGCGACATGCCAGACACAGGCGGCATGGTCAGCGAAGACCGGCGCCAGCGGGTTGTTCCGCAGTTCGAACACCAACGGCAGGTGGCTGACGATACGGAACTTGCCAGAACCGGCGAAGGTCCAAGAATGTTTGGCAATGGCGCCGGCCAGAACCCAGGCCCCGACATAGCCGGGCAACGCGCGGATCACCGCCTGCGCGGCCCGTGGAATCCGGTTGGCAAGGATGTAGTCTCCGGTCGCCAGACCGGCGAGGCGCAGGATGCCCTCGGCCTTTTCGCCCATCACGCTGCGCACGGCATCATGCACTGCGCGACAATCGGCTTCGGGCAGCATCCCCGCATCCGCAGGCGGCACCTCGACCCCGGCCACGGACATCACCCGGTCGCGCACGACCTGACCTTCGCAATGGTCAAGCACGGCGATGGTTTGCAGAATGGCGTTCGGCCCGATCCGGGCCGAACCCTCTTTGGGTTCGAAGGCGCGACTGCCGTCCATGGCTGTCCCTCCGTTACTCGGCAGCATCCACCATCTGTTCCTTGCCACCGCCGCATGCCATCGGACCCTCGGCCCTTGGCGCGACTGTGCTGTGCTCGGCGCTGCGCGCCTCGTGTGCTTCGGCCGACAGGTCGAACTCGTCCTCGGCATCGGCGGGCATCACGAAGTTGGCGGCAGACCGTTCGGCGGCGCGTTCCTTCATCTGGGCCTTGATCGCCGCCTGACGTTCCTTGTGCTTGCGCGAACGGTCGGCTGCGGCTTCCCAGTCGGCGACCTGCGCCTCGGCGATCTTGCGGGTATCGTCGAAGTGGAAGTCCACCTTGTCCTTGGTCTGCGGGCCCCAGTAGCCGGCCTTGCCAAGGTCATAGAAGGTGCGCCCCACCCCGGCCTTGAGGAAGGCCTTGAGGCAGCCCAGCAGATACTTGCGCCGGAACCCGGTGCCGCGCCACGGATAGTGGAACAGCGCCTTGCGCATGTAGAAGCGGCGGTAGTTCTTCATCACGCCGTCCAGCAGCTCGCCCCGGGTCAGCGCGGCGGGCTTCATGATCGGCGTCACGAAGTTGTATTTCGAGAAGTCGAAGACCTCGACCTGATCCTTGATTTCCTGGAACAGCGGCGTGAAGGGCCAAGGCGTGTACATTGACCAGTTCGCCAAGTCGGGCTGCCAGTCCCAGGCCATCTGGAAGGTTTCTTCCAGCGTCTCCTTGGTCTCGTTGTCGAGACCGACGATGAACTGCGCCTCGGTGAAGATGTCGGCCTCGCGCAGAAGGCGGATCGCCTCCTTGTTCTCGGCGACAGTGGTTTCCTTGTTGAACAGGTCCAGCTTCAACTGGGCGGCGGCTTCGGTGCCAAGGCTGATGTGGACAAGGCCCGCTTCACGATAGAATTTCAGCAGTTCGCGGTCGCGGTAGATGTCGGTCACGCGGGTGTTGATGCCCCATTTGACCTTGTGGTTCAGACCGCGGTCGATCATCTCCTGACAGAATTCGACGAACTTCTTCTTGTTGATCGTCGGTTCCTCGTCGGCCAGGATGAAGAAGCCGACGCCGTGGTTTTCAACCAGATCCTCGATCTCGTCCACCACCGCCTTGGGATCGCGCACACGATAATCGCGCCAGAACTTCCACTGCGAGCAGAACGAACAGGTGAACGGGCAGCCGCGCGCCATGTTCGGAATGGCGACCCTTACCCCCAGCGGGATGTAGATGTATTTGTCCCATTGGATCAGCGTCCAGTCCGGCTTGATCGCGTCCAGGTTCTTGACGGTGGGCGCGGCCTGGGTGGCGACGATCTCGTCGCCGTCGATGAAGGCCAGCCCTTTGATGCTGCGGCGATCTTCCGGCCAGCGGCCATCACGCACGGCTTCGGCCAGAGCAACCATGATCTCCTCGCCCTCGCCGCGGACGATCACGTCCACCCAGGGTGCTTCGGACAGCACCTGGCGATACATGAACGTGGCATGGACGCCGCCCAGAACGCGCACCGCGTTCGGCACGACCTCCTTGGCGATCTTCAGCGTTTCCTCGGCCTCATAGATCGAGGGCGTGATCGAGGTCACACCGATCAGGTCAGGCTTCAGTTCCTTGAGCCGGGCGCGCAGTTCATCATGGCCGACATGCAGCGTCATCGCATCAATGAAATGGATGTCGTCAAAGCCGGCGGTTTTCAGCGACCCCGCCAGATACGCGACCCAAGCCGGAGGCCAGTTGCCCGCGATTTCGGCTCCGCCGGAATGATAATTGGGGTGGACGAAGACGATTCTCATCGGAGGCCTCCTAAAGTGTCAACCGAAGTTGACAGAAGAATTGCCATATGAAATTGACAAAGATCAAGCGCGACCAGATAACGCAGCCGCGCGCGCCCTGCCCTTCTGCCCGGTCAGAATGAAAAAAGGCGCGCCCTGCGGCACGCCTTCCGAAACCGATGCGTAAGGCCGTCCCGGCTATTCGCCGTCCTTGTTCAACAGCCCGTATTTGCGAAGTTTTACATATAGGGATTGCCGTGACAGGCTGAGCATGTCGGCCGCTGCCACGCGATTGTTGCGCGTCAGTTCCAGCGCCGTCTCGATGCACATCCGCTCGATCACGTCGGTGGTTTCGGCAACGATTTCCTTCAAGGTCGAGGCCCCGACCAGCTCCATCACGTTGCGCGCACCGTCTTCGCCCATGCCGCCGGGCGACCGGCGCATCGAATCGGCACGGCTGGCGTCACGAACCACCAGCGCCAGCACCGGATTCGGCCGGTCATTCAACCAACTGGCCGAGATTTCCACCGCGATCTGCCCCGAGAAATCGGTGGTCAGGCGCGTGGCATACATCCGCAGATGGCCGGTCCGCTTGACCGTATCCAGAATGACCCGCAAATCGACCGATCCGCGCACCAGATAGTCAGACAGCGCGCGCCCGCGCACCATCGAGATATTCGCCGCATCGACCAGATTCAGGAAGGATTCATTGGCCGCCCGGATCACGCCTTCTCCATCGGCAAAGACGATCCCGTCAACACCCTCGTGATAAAGCCGCCCCAGGGCATCGCCCAGATCGTCGGTCACGGGCACGGCGTCGCTGGCATCAAGCTGGCACAGAACGATGCGTTCGCCCGCAGCGCGGAACACTGTCGGCGTCAACACCACCCGACGCTGCGACCGGCGCACGATCAGTTCGATCGGGGCCGCACGTTCCGACACAGCCAGGGTTGACAGCGCTTCAAGCAGCTCGCCCCGGCGGCGCCCCTCGAATTCCTGTGCAATCGGCGCGCCCAGCAGTTCGGACCGCGATCCGCCCAGAATCTGCGCGGCGGCAGGGTTCAGGTCGGTCATGCGGCCCGTGGACATGCTGACCATCACCACCGGATCGCGGCTGATCTCCATCAGAACGCGGTAGCGCGTATCCATCTCGCGCTGCGATTCATAGTCGCGCTCAAGGGCCAGTTGCGCCGAAACCAGTTGCTGCTGCACCTCGGCAACGGGGCGAAGGTCATGGCCCAGCATCAGGATTGAATCATCCTGTGACACCCGGTGCAGCGAGTATCGGACCGGGAAGGTCCAGTTCTCGCGATCGCGGTGGTTCAGTTCCATCGTCACCGGAACACGTTGCTCGGCGCGCAGATCGGGAAGCCGGGCTTCGAACTTGGCAAGGCTATCGGGCGCCAGCACATCGGACAGCGCCAGCCCTTCCCAATCGCCAACCTGCCCGAAGCTACGGTGCAGCGGATTGACCAGAACGGAAAGGATGCGCCGTTGCGGCGAAACAAGCAGCGCAATATCGGATGCGGATGCCAGTATGTCTGTAAGAAGATCCGGCGCGATCAGCGGAATCTTCCCCATATTCATCAGATGGCGACCGTCCGTGGTCAAATCAGCACCATTGCGCTACACATATCGCCCTGACTGATCGCCAGGGCCTCCATCACACCGTAGGCCTTGCCGCCTTGGCACCGCCATCCAACCCAAGTGCCGCCAGCGCGACCTCAAGGTCTTGGGTTGCGACATCCACGCCAAGACGCGCGGCAAGATCCGTTTCGGATTCAAGAATTGCACCGCCAACGGCGATCCGCACATCATTTCCCAAACCCTCACGGATCGTTTCCACGAAGTTACAACAAATATCAAGATTTTCGTGGGCCCCAAGCGACAGCATCGCGGCGTCAAAATGCCTGCGAAGCACCAATCGGCGTAAATCCCCCGCATCCGGCCCGATACAGACACAGACCGACACGCCCCTGCGGCGCAACTGGGCGGCCAGAACACACGCCCCAAGTGTATGCTGCTCTCCCAAAGGCAAAACCAGCAGGACGGTCCCTGCCCCGCTGCCATGCAGCGAATCTGCGCGCCAATCGTGGCTGATGTCATGCAGGATGGCCTGCAGCCGGGCCGACCCGATGCTGACCTTGGCAAAGGTCGCCTCATCGCGGTGCCACATTTCCCCCAGACGGCGCGCCACATCGGGAATGAACTCGTCCGCCAGCATTTCGGGGGTGACACGCGCGCGGCGCATTTCAGCCCTCAGAGCCTCGAACGAAACCGGCTCATCCTCCGTGACCACCGTCAGGAAGTAATCGAAAAATCCTCGCCTGACGTCCGCGCCCACTTCCGCATCTTTCGCAACCAGACGCGCGACCACATCGGCCGCAAACCGGAGTACCTCGCCAATGGCGGACCCGGCACACTCGGAAACACCATCGGACTGTGCCGCGCCCCCTGTTGCCACCGGGGCAGAAGAGGCACCGCCAGATCGGGACACGACCGGAGAGCCATAGGTGTTTTCCATACCGCCTTGCTCCGACACAGCCCCAAGTGTCAGTGTTCCGCAACAGCCCCGAGTTGTCAAAGAAAATTGACACTTCCTGGCGGAATCCGCACAAAACAGCACAAGCAGCCCCCTGCAACCGCGTATTTCAGGAAGTTATCGCCTGTTTTTCGGCCACGCAGTCGCGCCAGCGGAAAAAAGCCGCACCCCATGTCAACCTTGGCGATGTAAGTTTTGATTGACACTTCCGTCTGCGGGCTTACCCTTTGCCACAAGACCCAGGAAAGGGAAGCGCTGCCGTGGAATCGGCCCTGCCGAAAAATTCAACCCGCAAACGCCTTTACACGGAAGAAGAGCGGGCGCGCCGTGATGCGACGAAGTGGACGCTGGTGCAGGGGATTCTGGCCCCGCTCCAGTTCCTCGCCTTCGGCATCTCGCTTGCGCTGGTGCTGCGCTTCCTGTGGACGGGCGAAGGGTATGCGGCCGCGACGGCCTCGATCATCGTGAAAACCGGGTTTCTTTATGTTATCATGGTGACAGGCGCGATCTGGGAGAAGGTGGTGTTCGGCCGCTACCTGTTCGCCCCCGCCTTCTTCTGGGAAGACGTGTTCAGCATGGGCGTGATCGCCCTGCACACGGCCTATCTCTGGGCCCTGTTCACCGGGCAGCCGCATCAGGTGCAGATGTACATCGCTCTGGCGGCCTACTCGACCTATGTGATCAACGCGGGCCAGTTCGTGTGGAAACTGCGTGCGGCCCGGCTGGACGCCGAGGCCGAGGCACGCACTTCGGGCGGGGTGCCGGCATGAGTCTGGATCTTCCCGCAAAGGGGTGCCGCGAAACGCCGGTTCTCAAGGAACGCGGCCAGCGCGAGGTGTTTTGCGGCCTGACCAGCATTGTCTGGCTGCACCGCAAGATGCAGGACGCCTTCTTCCTGGTCGTCGGCAGTCGCACCTGCGCGCATCTGCTGCAAGCCGCCGCCGGCGTGATGATCTTCGCCGAGCCGCGCTTCGGCACCGCGATCCTTGAAGAAAAGGATCTGGCCGGTCTGGCCGACGCCAATACCGAACTTGACCGCGAAGTCGCCCGGCTGCTGGAACGCCGCCCCGACATTCGCCAGTTGTTCCTGGTCGGTTCCTGCCCGTCCGAGGTGATCAAGCTGGATCTTCACCGCGCGGCGGAGCGGCTGAGTGCGATCCACGCGCCGCATGTGCGGGTGCTGAACTTCACCGGATCTGGGATCGAAACCACCTTCACCCAGGGCGAAGATGCCTGCCTTGCCGCCATGGTGCCCAGCCTGCCCGCCACCCAGGCGCGCGAACTGCTGGTCGTCGGCGCCCTGCCCGATGTGGTGGAAGACCAGATGGTCGATCTGCTGGCGAAGCTGGGCATCGGCCCGGTCCGCATCCTGCCGGCGCATCGGTCGGCCGAAACGCCTGCGGTCGGGCCGAACACGGTTTTCGCGCTGGTGCAGCCCTTCCTGGGCGACACCCATGCCGCGCTGGTCCGGCGCGGGGCACGGCATATCCCGGCGCCCTTCCCCTTTGGCGAAGAAGGCACCACCGCCTGGCTGCGCGCCGTGGCAGACGAATTCGGCGTCAGCCGTGACCATTTCGAAGCCGTCACCACCGCCCCCCGCGCCCGTGCGCAAAAGGCGGTGGCCGCACATGCCGAAACCCTGCGCGACAAGACGCTGTTCTTCTTCCCAGACAGCCAGCTTGAAATCCCTCTGGCCCGTTTCCTGGCCCGCGAATGCGGGATGCGCCCGCTGGAAGTGGGCACGCCTTATCTGCACAAGGAACTGGTCGGCCCGGATCTGGACCTTCTGCCCGAAGGCCCGGTGCTGAGTGAGGGACAGGATGTCGAGCTTCAGCTTGACCGCCAGGCGGCCGCCGCGCCGGACCTGACGGTTTGTGGTCTGGGGCTGGCCAATCCGCTGGAAGCACGGGGCTTCACCACGAAATGGGCGATCGAACTGGTGTTCACGCCAGTGCATTTCTACGAACAGGCAGGCGATCTGGCCGGTCTGTTCAGCCGCCCGCTGCGCCGCAAGGCACTTCTGAAAGGGGGCGCGGCATGAAGCTGACGCTCTGGACCTATGAGGGACCGCCGCATGTGGGGGCAATGCGCGTCGCCACCGGCATGAAGGGCCTGCACTATGTGCTGCACGCCCCGCAGGGCGACACCTACGCCGACCTGCTGTTCACCATGATCGAGCGGCGCAATCATCGCCCGCCGGTCAGCTATACCAGCTTTCAGGCGCGCGATCTGGGCGCCGATACGGCCGATCTGTTCAAGGCCACCGCGCGCGAGGCACATGCCCGGTTCAAGCCGCAGGCGATGCTGGTTGGCGCGTCTTGCACGGCTGAACTGATCCAGGACGATCCCGGTGGTCTGGCCGAGGCGCTGGACCTGCCCTGCCCGGTCATTCCGCTGGAACTGCCGTCCTACAGCCGCAAGGAAAACTTCGGCGCGGACGAGACCTTCCACCAACTCGTGCGCGCGCTGGTCAAGCCGATGCCCCGCACGGCCGAAGTGACGGCGAACCTGCTGGGGGCCACCGGCCTTGGCTTCCGCCACCGCGACGACGTGACCGAGGTGACGCGGCTTCTGGCCCTGATGGGCATCAAGGTGAACGTGGCGGCCCCGATGGGCGCGTCGCCCGCAGACATCGCCCGCATGGGACAGGCGCATTTCAACGTGCTGCTTTACCCCGAAACCGGCGAAGGCGCTGCACGCTGGCTGGAAAAGCATTGCGGCCAACTCTGGACGAAGATCGTGCCCATCGGCGTTGGCGCCACGCGCGATTTCATCCATGAAGTCGCGGGCCTGGCCGGTGTTTCTCCGAAAGTGGATGAAAGCGGGCTGCGTCTGCCGTGGTGGTCGGCCTCGGTCGACAGCACCTATCTGACCGGCAAGCGCGTGTTCATCTTCGGCGACGCCACCCACTCCATGGCCGCCGCCCGGATCGCCGCCACCGAGATCGGGTTCGAGGTGGTCGGGCTGGGATGCTACAATCGCGAATTCGCCCGCCCCATGCGGGCCGCCGCCAAGGCCTATGGGCTCGAGGCGCTAATCACCGATGACTATCTCGAGGTGGAACAGGCCATCGCCGCCGCCGCGCCCGAGATGATCCTTGGCACGCAGATGGAACGCCACATCGGCAAGCGTCTGGGTATTCCCTGCGCGGTGATTTCCGCGCCGGTGCATGTGCAGGACTTCCCCGCCCGCTATTCGCCGCAGATGGGCTTTGAAGGCGCGAATGTCATCTTCGATAGCTGGATTCATCCGCTGGTCATGGGGTTGGAAGAACACCTGCTGACCATGTTCCGCGAAGATTTCGAGTTTCACGACGAAGCCGGCGCCAGCCATCACGGCGGCAAGGCCGATCTGCGCGAGATCAATGCAGCACCCGCTGAAGTGGTGGAAGCTGCGCCAGAAACCGCTCAGGCGGTCGCGCCGGTCGAAATGCCCGTCGCGGCGGGTGAGCCGGTCTGGACAGCCGACGCCGAACGCGAATTGCGGAAGATTCCGTTCTTCGTGCGCGGCAAGGCAAAGCGCAACACCGAGAAATACGCCGTGGAACGTGGCGTCATGACCATCAGCAAAGACACCCTCTACGAGGCCAAGGCCCATTATGCGCGATGACATCCACACATCGCCCGACATGACCGCGCCGGGTTCGCCCGACGGGGCTTATCGTTTCGTGATCGTCACGCTGGACGCCCATGCCGCAGGCCCTGCCCTGCGCATCGCCCCCCGGCTGGAGACAGATTTTCCGGGGATCGAGATTTCGGTCCATGCCGCGGCCGAATGGTCGGAAAACCCGGCAGCCCTGTCGCGTGCCAAGCAGGCCGTGAACGAAGCCGACTTCGTGATGGCGAACCTGCTGTTCATTGAAGAACACATCAACGCCATCCTGCCCGAACTTCAGGCCGCCCGCGACCGCGCCGACGGCTTTGTCGGCATCGTGGCGGACCCGGCCATCGTCAAGCTGACCCGGCTGGGCGATCTGGACATGTCCAAGCCCGCCTCGCCGATGATGCAGCTTCTGAAGAAGCTGCGCGGCAACAAGGAGCCTTCAGCCAGTTCCGGCGAAAAGCAGATGGCCATGCTGCGCCGCCTGCCCAAGATGCTGCGTTTCCTGCCCGGCAAGGCGCAGGACCTGCGCGCCTGGTTCCTGTCGATGCAATACTGGCTGGGCGGATCGGACGACAATCTGGAAGCGATGATCCGCTTCCTGGTCAGCCGCTATTCCGGCAAGCGTGATTGGGCCAAGGTCAAGGCGGCCGCACCGATCGACTATCCCGATGTCGGGCTGTATCACCCCGATCTGGCCGCCCGCATCACCACGGATGCCGCCGATCTGCCCCGCCCCGAAGGCGCGGTGGCAACGGTCGGGCTGCTGATGCTGCGCAGCTACATCCTTGCCTCGGATACGGCGCATTACGACGCGGTGATCCGCGCCTTCGAGGCGAAGGGCATCGCCTGCCTGCCCGCCTTTGCCGGCGGTCTGGACGGGCGCCCGGCCGTTGACGCCTATTTCCGGGGCCGCATCGACGCCATGGTTTCGCTGACCGGCTTCAGCCTTGTCGGCGGCCCGGCCTATAACGACAGCCCCGCCGCGGTAGAGCTGCTCAAGGCGCTGGACGTGCCCTATGTGGCGGCCCATCCGCTTGAGTTCCAGTCGCTGGGGCAATGGGCACAAAGCGGCGGCGGACTTGGGCCGGTGGAAACCACCATGCTGATCGCGCTGCCAGAGATTGACGGCGCGACCAACCCCACGGTCTTTGCCGGCCGGCACGATGCCAATGGCTGCACCGGCTGCCCGCGACAATGTCCCGCCCCCTGCGCCGAAGCACTGGCCGCCCGTGCCATGTCGCCCTGTACCGAACGGATCGCCGCGCTGGCCGACAAGACGCTGCGACTGGCCCTGCTGCGCCGCAGCCAGGTGGCGCAGCGCAAGGTCGGCATCGTGCTGTATGGCTTCCCGCCCAATGCCGGGGCCGCAGGCACGGCAGCCTATCTGTCGGTCTTCGAAAGCCTGCTGAACGTGCTGCACGCCATGAAGGCCGAAGGCTATGACGTGGACCCGCCCGAAACGGTCGAGGCGCTGCGCGAGTCGGTTCTGGGCGGCAGTGCGTCGATCTATGGCCAGCCTGCCAACGTGGCCGCCATCGTTCCGGCTTCGGACGTGGTGGCGCGCACACCCTGGCTGAAGGATGTCGAATCCGCCTGGGGCCCTGCACCGGGCCGGATGCAGACCGACGGGCGGGGCGTCTTCGTCCTTGGCCGGCAGATGGGCAAGGTGTTCATCGGACTTCAGCCGGTGTTCGGCTATGAGGGCGACCCGATGCGGCTGCTCTTTGAAAAAGGCTTCGCGCCGACCCATGCCTTCACCACCTTCTACCGCTGGCTGCGCGAGGATTTCGGTGCCGACGTGCTGCTGCATTTCGGAATGCACGGCGCATTGGAGTTCATGCCCGGCAAGCAGGCCGGCGTCGGGGCGGGCTGCTGGCCCGACCGGCTGATCGGCAACCTGCCGAATGTCTATCTTTACGCCGCCAACAACCCGTCCGAGGCAACCCTTGCCAAGCGCCGGTCGAACGCGGTGATCGTCACCCACCTAACCCCGCCGCTGGCGCAGTCAGGCCTTTACAAGGGCTTGGCCGACCTGAAAGACAGCCTGTCGCGCTGGCGCGGCCTGCAACCCGATGCGCCCGAGCACGAGGAACTGTCCGAACTGATCCGCGAACAGGCCAGATCGGTGGATCTGGACGCCAGCGACATGGACCAGCTCTGGGTCAAGCTGCTGGAAACCGAAGGCGCGCTGATCACCGACGGTTTCCATGTGGTCGGCCGCAAGATGACGGACGTGAACCGCAAGGCGATGCTGGACCTGATGCCCGCAGGGGCCGATCTGGCAACCGCGGACCGGCTGATGCAGGAAGACCACGAAATCCCTGCCCTGCTGCGCGCCCTGTCGGGCCGCTTCATCGCGCCGGTGCCGGGGGGCGACCTGATCCGCAGCCCGGAAATCCTGCCGACGGGCCGCAACATCCATGCC
The DNA here is from genome assembly GCF_003034965.1 of Fuscovulum blasticum DSM 2131. Lineage (GTDB taxonomy): Bacteria > Pseudomonadota > Alphaproteobacteria > Rhodobacterales > Rhodobacteraceae > Pseudogemmobacter > Pseudogemmobacter blasticus. The sequence continues at coordinate 25,953 of NZ_PZKE01000022.1, forward strand.
TTCGACCCGTTCCGTATGCCCACGGCCTATGCGCTGCAAGATGGCGCCAAACAGGCCGCGCGCCTGATCGCCGCCCACCCGCGCCTGCCGCGCACGGTGGCGCTGGTGCTGTGGGGCAGCGACAACATCAAGTCGGACGGTGGCCCCATCGCGCAGGCGCTGGCGCTGATCGGTGCGAAACCCCGGTTTGACCATTACGGTCGCCTGGCCGGCGCTGACCTGATCCCGCTTGCCGAACTGGGCAGGCCGCGCATTGACGTTGTGATGACGCTGTCGGGTATCTTCCGCGACCTGCTGCCCTTGCAGACCCGGATGCTGGCCGAAGCCGCCTACAAGGCCGCCATTGCCGACGAACCGGAATCGCAGAATTTCATCCGCGCCCACGCGCTTGCCTTTGCCCGGCAGATGAACGTGGGCATGGAAACCGCTGCGCTGCGGGTGTTCTCGAACGCTGAAGGCGCCTACGGGTCGAACGTCAACAATCTGGTGGGCAATTCCGCCTTTGGGGACGAGGACGAGCTGGCCGATGCCTATCAGGCACGCAAGTCCTTTGCCTATGGGGTGAACGGCAAGCCCACGCAGAACTGCGACCTTCTGAAACAAGCCCTTTCGACCGTGGATCTGGCATACCAGAATCTGGAGTCGGTCGAACTGGGTGTGACCACGGTGGACCATTATTTCGACACGCTGGGTGGCATCGCCCGGGCGGTCAAGCGGGCCCGCGGCGGCGAGGAAACGCCGGTCTATATCGGCGACCAGACCCGCGGCGGCGGCACTGTCCGCACGCTGAAGGACCAGATCGCGCTGGAAACCCGGTCGCGCAGCCTGAACCCCAAGTATTTCGAGGGGCTGCTGAAACACGGCGCCGAGGGCGTTCGCCAGATCGAGGCACAGGTGACCAACACCTTCGGCTGGTCGGCCACCACCGGCCATGTCGAGCCTTGGGTCTATCAGCGCCTGTCCGAAACCTTCGTGCTGGACGAGGCGATGCGCCGCCGTCTGGCCGGTCTCAACCCCGAAGCCTCCAGCCGCATGGCGCAGAAACTGCTGGAAGCCTCTGATCGCAACTACTGGCAACCCGATGCCGAAACGCTCGCCGCCCTGCAACGTGCCGCGGATGAGCTGGAAGACAGACTTGAAGGGGTTGCCGCCGAATGAAACGCCAATGGAAAGGGCCCTGTGCATGAGCCCCCGTGACGACATTCCAAACCTGAGCGGCCTTGACGGTGAAGGCTCGGTCCAGGTCCATCAGGACGCCAACCTCAAGATCGAGGGGGCCAAGGTCTTTTCCGTCTATGGCAAGGGCGGGATCGGCAAATCGACCACCTCGTCGAACCTGTCGGCGGCGTTTTCCATGCTGGGAAAACGCGTGCTGCAGATCGGCTGCGATCCCAAGCATGACAGCACCTTCACCCTGACCGGGCGGCTGCAGGAAACGGTGATCGACATCCTCAAGTCGGTAGATTTCCACGCCGAGGAGCTGCGCCCCGAGGATTTCGTGACCACCGGCTTCAACGGCGTCATGTGCGTCGAGGCGGGCGGCCCCCCCGCCGGCACCGGCTGCGGCGGCTATGTCGTTGGCCAGACGGTCAAGCTGCTGAAGCAGCATCACCTGCTGGAAGACACCGACGTGGTGATCTTCGACGTGTTGGGCGATGTGGTCTGCGGCGGCTTTGCCGCGCCCCTGCAACATGCCGACCGCGCAGTGATCGTGACCGCGAACGACTTTGACAGCATCTATGCGATGAACCGCATCATCGCCGCCGTGCAGGCCAAGTCGAACAACTACAAGGTCCGTCTGGCCGGTTGCGTCGCCAACCGTTCGCGCGAGACGAACGAGGTTGACCGCTATTGCGACCGCGTCGGTTTCAAGCGGCTGGCGCATATGCCCGACGTGGATGCGATCCGCCGCTCCCGCCTGAAGAAGAAGACGCTGTTCGAGATGCCGGACGAGGAGGACATCGTTCTGGCCCGCGCCGAATACATCCGGCTGGCCGAAACGCTGTGGCGCTCGGTCAACGAACCGCCCGTGCTGCCAACCTCGCTGCCCGACCGCGAAATCTTCGAACTCCTGGGTTTTGACTGAGCCATGACCGACTACTCCACCACACGGCAAAGGGTTGAGGACTACTTCGACCGTTCCGCCACCAAGGTGTGGGAGCGGCTGACCTCGGACGCCAAGGTCAGCCGGATCCGCCAGACCGTTCGCGAAGGCCGCGACCGGATGCGCGCGATCATGCTGTCGCGTCTGCCGCAGGATCTGGCCGGGCTGCGGGTGCTGGATGCCGGCTGTGGCACCGGGCTGATGACGCAGGAACTGGCCGCCCGCGGGGCCGACGTGGTGGCGGTGGACATCTCGCCGCAACTGATCGGCATCGCCGAAGACCGGCTGCCTGCCGCCCTGAAGCCGCGGGTTACCTTCCATGCCGGCGACATGACCGACGACCGGCTTGGCCGGTTCGACTATGTGCTGGCGATGGACAGCCTGATCTATTACCGGGCCCCCGACATCGGCCAGATCCTGACCCGGCTGGGGCGCCGCACCTCGCAGGCCATCGTCTTCACGGTTGCGCCGCGCACACCCTTCCTGATGGCGTTCTGGAGCATGGGAAAGCTGTTCCCCCGCGCAGACCGCTCGCCGGTGATGATCCCTCACTCCTTCCCGACTCTGGTGCGCCATTCCGGCGACAGCCTGACCCGGGTCGAGAGGGTCAGCCGGGGCTTCTACATTTCCGAGTGTCTGGAGTATCAGCCATGATTCTGAAGAAGAAGCACCTTCAGGCCCTCGGCTCGACCTGGATGCCTTTCGCGGATGCGGCCTCGGACGGGCTGCCGCTGAACCAGCTCTTGCGGCTGAGCCTGTTCCAGGTCTCGGTCGGCATGGCACAGGTGCTGATGCTGGGCACGCTGAACCGGGTGATGATCGTCGAACTGTCGATCCCGGCCATGCTGGTGGCGGCGATGATCGCCATTCCGGTGCTGGTCGCCCCGTTCCGCGCCCTGCTGGGCCACCGTTCCGACACCCACCGTTCCGCCATCGGCTGGAAGCGCGTGCCCTTCCTGTGGTTCGGTTCGCTCTGGCAGATGGGCGGGCTGGCGATCATGCCCTTCGCGCTGATGGTGCTGTCGGGCGATCAGACGCTTGGCCCGCTGTGGGCGGGCGAGGTTCTGGCCTCGCTGGCCTTCCTGATGACCGGGCTTGGGATGCACATGACGCAGACCGCCGGTCTGGCGCTGGCCTCGGACCGCGCCGATGACGAGACGCGCCCCCGCGTCGTGTCGATGCTGTACATCATGTATCTGCTGGGCATGGGCATCTCGGCGGTGATCGTCGGATTCCTGCTGCGCGACTTCGACCCGATCACGCTGGTCCGTGTGGTCCAGGGCTGCGGCGCGGCGACGATGGTGCTGAACCTGATCGCGCTGTGGAAGCAGGAAAAGGTGCGGCCGATGACCAAGGCCGAACGCGAAGAACCGCGTCCGCGTTTCCGCGATGCCTGGGCCGACCTGATGGCCGGTGGCACCGCAGGGCGGCTGCTGGCGGTGGTGGTGTTCGGCACACTGGCCTTCAACATGCAGGACGTGCTGCTGGAACCCTATGGCGGTGAAATCCTTGGGCTTTCGGTCAGCCAGACCACGCTTCTGACGGCCGCCTGGGCCGCCGGCGCGCTGGTCGGTTTCCTGTTGTCGGCCCGCTGGCTGATGCGCGGCACCGATCCCTACCGTCTGGCAGCGCGCGGCATCCTGGCCGGCATCGCCGCCTTCTCGGCGGTGATCTTCGCCGCCCCGCTCGACAGTGGCGCCTTGTTCTACACTGGTGCCGCCGGCATCGGCTTCGGGGGCGGCCTGTTCGGCATCGCCACCCTGACCGCGGCGATGAAAATGCCGACAGGCAGCGTCCATTCGGGCATTGCCCTTGGCGCCTGGGGCGCGGCCCAGGCAACGGCGGCAGGGTTCGCCATCTTCCTTGGCGGCACGCTGCGCGATGTCGTCTCTCACTTTGCCATGGCCGGTGGCTTTGGCACTGGTCTTGAAGACCCCTCTCTTGGCTACTCGTTCGTCTATCACCTTGAGATCGGTCTGTTGTTTACCACCCTTGCCATTCTCGGGCCGCTGGTCCGGCTGGCACCTCTTCACACCACGAAACCGGCATCCGACGCAGGCGAACTTCGCCTCGCCGAATTCCCAACCTGAAACCCGGAGGACGAAATGGTTGGCGTGAACTTCTTTGGAGACTTCGACCTTGCAAGTCTGGCGATCTGGTCCTTTTGGGGCTTCCTCGCCTTCTTGATCTACTACCTGCAAACCGAAAACATGCGGGAAGGCTATCCGCTTGAAATGGAAGACGGCAGCGTTGCGCCTAACCAGGGCCTGTTCCCGGTTCCCAAGCCCAAGACCTTCAAGCTGCCGAACGGCCGCGGTGAAATCGTGATGCCCTCGGCAGAGAATGAAGCCGCCCACCGCCGCAACGATCTGGCGCTGGCCCGCACCTCGGTTTCGGAAGGCTTCCCCCATGCCCCCACCGGCAATGCGCTGGTTGATGGCGTCGGCCCTGCCTCGTGGGTGCCGCGCCGGGACGAGCCGGAACTGGACGCGCATGGTCACAACAAGATCATGCCGATGGCCCTGGCCAAGGGCTTCAATGTGACGGCCGGGCGCGACCCGCGCGGTCTGCCCGTGCAAGCCGCCGACCTTGAGGTCGTTGGCCGCGTGTCCGAACTTTGGGTGGACGTGCCGGAACAGATGGTCCGTTACCTGGAAATCGACCTGAACTCGGGCAAGAAGCGCCTGGTTCCGATGACCCTTGCCAAGATCTGGGCCGACCGCGTGCGCGTCAACGCCATCGCCTCGGACAGCTTCGAGAACATCCCGGCCACCCGGTCGGCCTCCGAAGTGACCAAGCTCGAGGAAGACAAGATCTCTGGCTATGTGGCCGGTGGCTGGCTGTACGACGCTGACAAGCGCAAGCGCGGCTTCTGATCTGACACTGATGGACGCGGCCCAGCGCCCGGGGCCGCGCCTCTCACCCCGAATACAGGAGGTCTGCAATGTCGGACCATGACGATTTCGCTTTCGAACCCATCAAGGGGCTGCCGGAACGGCCCCCTGTTGGTGAAGACATCCTCTGGCAAGGACGGCCCGCCACCTATGCGCTGGCCCGCGATGCCTACAAGCTGCACTGGATCGCCTTCTATTTCGCGCTGCTGCTGCTGTGGCGCTGCGGCGTGGGCTTGGCCCAAGGTGGCGTGCTCATGGCACTGCAGATCGGGATTCCGACCCTTGTGATGGCGCTGATCGCGCTTAGCCTTGTCTGGCTTCTGGCTTTTGCCCAGGCGCGGACCACCGTCTATACGCTGACCAGCGCCCGTGTGGTGATGCGGATCGGTGCCGCCCTTCCCGTGACCTTCAACATTCCCTTCGCCCAGGTCGGTGCCGCGCATCTTGACCTGCGCCGCGACGGCACCGGCACCATCGCGATGGAAACCACCGGCGCCTCGCGCATTGGCTATCTGACGCTGTGGCCGCACCTACGGCCCGGCTACGCCCGGCTGACCCAGCCCGCCATGCGCTGCATTCCCGATGCGGCCCCGGTGGCCAAGATGCTGGCAGAGGCGGCGGAAACCCGCATGGCCCGTCCTGTGGTCTCGCGCAGCGAAGGCGGCTCTGCCTCGCCCGTTGCCGCAGCATAAGGGGGGCACAGCATGGATTCCCAAGCCCAGACCCGCCGCCCTGCCCTGCGCAGCCAGCAGAAGGAAATGATCCCGGCCGTGCTGCTGCGCGCCATGTTCGGGATCGCCCTCGCCTCGCTCGTAATGGTGTCCTACGCGGTCTATACCGGCCGCGAAAAGGTGGGCCAGCCCGAGGCTTCGGCCGTGGTCCGCGAAAAGTGGATCGTGCTGGAAGGCAAGGACGCCAAGCATGTCGTCGTGCGCGACACGAATGGCAATGTCCTGGTCGACCTGCCTGAAGGCGGCTTCATCACCGTTATCCAATCCGGCGTTCACACCGAGCGCCGCAAGAAAGGTGCAGACCAGACCAAACCCGTCCGCATCGTCGAATATGCCAACGGCCGCCTTGCCGCAGAAGACCCCGAAACCGGCTGGAGCGTCGAGCTTTATGCCTTCGGGGCCGACAACAAGGCCGCCTTCCAGAAACTTCTGGACATGTGAGGGGGCACAGATGGGATTCTTCACCAAGCAAACCGAGCGGGTGCCCTGCACCGTCGAAATCTCTCACCGCTTCGAAAGCCTGCACGCCCATGTCCGCTTCAACAACGGCGCGGTCGTGAACCCGGGGGACGAAGTCCTTGTCCATGGTGCGCCGGTTATGGCCGCCTATGGTGAGGTCGTCGTCGAAGACCGCATCGCCACGATCACCCGCGCCTCGACGATCGAGCGCTGGTGGACGCGGCTGACCGGCGATCTGGAATTCATGGAGCTTTGCGAATTCTCCTTCTCGGATGAGGTGACGGTATGAGAGACACTTCCCACGACACCGCCCATGGCGAGTTGCACTCCGAGATTTCGGATCGGTTCGACACCACGGCCATGGCGACCGAAACCACGCTGCTGAACCCGCGGTTCTACACCACCGATTTCGATGAGATGGACCGCATCGACGTGACCCCGGTCCGCAAGGACTGGGACGCGCTGATCGCGCAGATGAAGTCTGACCCGAACAAGGGCCACTTCAAGAAGACGGCCGATTGGGATCACGTTGACTGGGATGGCATGGACCCTGCCCTTCGGGCCGAGTTCATCGACTTCCTCGTATCGTCCTGCACGGCCGAGTTTTCCGGCTGTGTGCTGTACAAGGAGATGAAGCGGCGCGGCAACAACCCCGACATCTGCGAGCTGTTCAGCTACATGAGCCGGGACGAGGCACGCCACGCGGGTTTCATCAACGACGCGCTGCGCGAGGCGGGCGTGGCCGTGAACCTGGGCTTCCTGACCAAGGCCAAGAAGTACACCTACTTCCGGCCCAAGTTCATCTACTACGCCACCTACCTGTCGGAAAAGATCGGCTACGCCCGTTACATCACCATCTTCCGCCACCTGGAAGCGCACCCCGAGCATCGGTTCCACCCGATCTTCAAGTGGTTCAAGGAATGGTGCAACGACGAGTTCAGCCATGGCGAGGCCTTCGCCCTGCTGATGCGCACCGACCCCAAGATCACCGAGACCTGGGCGGCGCGGATGTGGATCCGCTTCTTCCTGGTGGCCGTCTATTCGACCATGTGGGTGCGCGACCATGCCCGCAAGGATTTCCACCGCGCCCTTGGCGTCGACATCGACTGGTACGACCAGGAGGTCTACCGCAAGACCAGCGCCATCGCGCGTCAGGTCTTCCCGGTGGAAATCGACATCGACCATCCGCGCTGGATTCCCAACCTGCGGCGGATGAACGAGGCCTTCATCGCCATGGATGCCGCCCGCAAGCAGGGCGGTGTCGGCGGCTGGTTCGTCGGCAAGCTTGCCACGATCAAGGCGGCGCGGGCCTTCGTGGCGCTCTACTTCATCCCGGTCATTCGCAACACCCCGCCGGCCTCGGTCCGGCTGGAGCCGTCGTATTGACCCGGGTTCCTGATACCGCTGTTCCGGCAGCGGGTGGCCTTGCGGGATGGGCGCGTCCCGCGGGCCTGTGCGGCTCCTCCTTCGGGGGGGGCCGCGCATGAACAATCCCTGGATCGTCGTGCTGACGGCCATCTTCGTCTGGTGGTTCTCGACCGGCGCGATCCTGTGGCGCGTGCGCCATGCCGACAGGCTGGGCCATGAGGCACATCTTCTGTCGGTGTTCTATACCCTGCCGCTGCTGGGCGGCGGCTTTTACGGGCTGCACGATTCGCTGACCGATCCTTCGGTCACCGGCGCCTATGTCGCCTTCCTGTCGGCCCTGGCGATCTGGGGCTGGTTCGAGGTGGCCTTCCTGTCGGGCGTGATCACCGGCCCGAACACCCGGCCCTGCCCGCCCTTCGCACCGCAATGGGAACGCTTCCTGCGCGCGACGGGCACGATCCTGTGGCACGAACTGGCGCTGATCGCCACGTTGACGGTCATCCTCGTCGTGTCCTGGGGTGCCACGAACGAATTCGGCCTGTGGACCTTCGTGATCCTGTTCTTCGCCCGCATCTCGGCCAAGCTTAACCTGTTCTTCGGCGTGCCGCGCATCCATACCGAATTTCTGCCGCGGCCGCTGTCGCATCTGGCCAGCCACTTCCGTCACGCCTCGATGAACTGGGTCTTTCCGGTCTCGATCACGGCGCTCAGCTTTGCCATCTCTTGCTGGCTGGAACGCGCCCTGGCGGCCGAAAGCGACGCCAGCCTCGTCGGCCACATGCTTCTGGCCGCGCTGACCGCGCTCGCCCTTCTGGAACACTGGTTCATGGTGGTGCCGCTGCCCGACCAGAAACTCTGGCGCTGGATGCTGCCAGAGGCCACCCCTTCCGCCCGGAAAACCCGGGTTCCTTCGACCATCGGGACCAAGTCGCCCGAGGTCCTTCCGACAGCAAGGAACTGACAGATGGACTTCAACGCCCATTTCGCCACCCAGCTTGAAGCGCTGAAGGCCGAAGGGAACTATCGCATCTTCGCCGACCTCGAACGCCGCTGCGGGGCCTTCCCGCAGGCCGGTTGCCACCGCGAGGGCGGGGTCGAGAACGTCACCGTCTGGTGTTCGAACGACTATCTCGGCATGGGCCAGAACCCCGAGGTGGTGCAGGCCATGGTGGAAACCGTGCAGGCCTGCGGCACCGGCGCCGGCGGCACCCGCAACATCAGCGGCAACACCGTGCACCACCTGGCGCTTGAGGCCGAGCTGGCCGACCTGCACGGCAAGGAAAAGGCGCTGCTGTTCACCAGCGGCTACGTCTCGAACTGGGCCGCGCTGTCAACGCTGGGCGCCAAGATCCCGGGTGCGGTGATCCTGTCGGACGAAAAGAACCACGCCTCGATGATCGAGGGCATTCGCCATTCCCGCGCCGACAAGGCGCTGTGGAAGCACAACGACTGGCGCGACCTTGACCGCAAGCTGCACGCCGTGGGCGACCGGCCCAAGATCGTGGCGTTTGAATCGGTCTATTCGATGGACGGCGACGTCGCCCCCATCCGCGAGATCATCGAGGTCTGCGAAGCCCATGGCGCGCTGAGCTACATCGACGAGGTCCATGCCGTCGGCATGTACGGCCCGCGCGGCGGTGGCGTCAGCGAAGAGCTGGGCCTTGCCGACCGCATCGACGTGATCGAGGGCACGCTGGGCAAGGCCTTCGGCGTGGTCGGCGGCTACATCACCGGCAGCGCGGCGCTGGTGGACTTTGTGCGCAGCTATGCGTCGGGCTTCATCTTCACCACCGCCCTGCCGCCCGCCGTGGCGGCTGCGGCAACCGCCTCGATCCGGCATCTGAAGACCAGCACCGCGGAACGCAGCGCCCAGAAGGCCCGCGTGGCCGAAGTGCGTGCCCGGCTTGACCGCGCCGGCATCCCGCATCTGGCCAACGAAAGCCACATCATCCCGGTGATGATCGGCGACCCGGTGAAATGCCGGATGCTGAGCGACATCCTGATGCGCGACTGGGGAATTTACGTCCAGCCGATCAACTATCCGACCGTACCCAAGGGCACCGAACGGCTGCGTATCACCCCCGGCCCGGCCCATTCCACGGCCGACATCGACCACCTCATGACCGCGCTCACGTCATTGTGGTCAAGGTGTGCAGTCTCTCATGCCGTGGCCTGAGCTAAAATCTGCATCCGCGCCATTCTGACCCATTGCCTTTCCTTTGCAGTGGATCATTTGCTTCGCACAGTCTGTAACTGGAGGACCCCATGAGACTGACCCTCACTGCCGTCGCCCTAGCCTTCGCCGCGGCGCCCGTCCTTGCACAGGACGCGCCGACCGGTGACGCCGCAGCGGGCGCCAAGGTGTTCAACAAATGCCAGACCTGCCACATGGTCGTGGCCCCCGATGGCACCGTTCTGGCTGGCAAGGCCGGCAAGACCGGGCCGAACCTCTACGGCATCAACGGCCGTCCGGCCGCCAGCTACCCGGACTTCGCCTATGGCGACGGTCTCAAGGAACTGGGCGCCGCGGGCGAAGTCTGGAACGAGGCGGACTTCCTGCAATACGTTGCCGACCCGACCAAGTTCATCAAGACCAAGACCGGCGACACCAAGGCGAAGGGCAAGATGACCTTCAAGCTTCCCAACGAAAAGGAAGCACATGATGTCTGGGCCTTCCTGAACTCGCTGGCGCCCGCCCCGGCGGCGGCTGAAGCTGCTCCGGCGGCCGATGCGGCAGCGGCTCCGGCCGCCGATGCTGCCCCGGCGGCCGAGCCCGCCGCGGAAGGCGCCGCGACCACCAATCCCTGATTTCGGGAACCATCCATGGCGTGCCCCGCAGGTCTGACCTGCGGGGCCGTTTCATTTGGGGCTTATCTCTGCCCGTAATACAGGCCGACGACATGTTCGGCCTCGGCAAAGAACAGCCACCGCGCCGCGAAGGCCCCGGCAAGATGTGACAGCGTTGCCAGCGCCACCGCCAGATGCGCCGGCAGAACGGCCAGCAGCAGCGCCGGCAGCACGCAGGCCAGCACCACCGCAATCACTCGCAGCTTCGCCGAATGACGGCGGCCCACCACATGGATCATCTCGCGCATCAGATAGTTGGGCGAGGTATGGGGCTGTTCGAACACCGAAGGCTTGCCCATCCTGTCCAGCCCCGTCGCGCTGCCCAGCGTTGCCCCCC
>NZ_PZKE01000023.1 GCF_003034965.1 Fuscovulum blasticum DSM 2131
GGCGGGTCTTGGGCGCGGGTCTCAGGCCTCGACGTGCCAATGCACGGGGAAGCCGGGGTCGAAGACGGTGACGGGCCCGGCCTCGGTGAAGATCTTGTCGGGGAAGCGGTGCGCTTCATCCCGCTTGACCAGCCGCAGCGTGGTGTCGTTTGCGGGCAGGCGATAGAAGGCCGGGCCGTGCAGGCTGGCGAAGCCCTCCAGCCGGTCCAGCGCGCCTTCTTCCTCGAACACATGCGCCAGCAGGGGCAGGGTGTTGGTGGCGGTGAAGCAGCCCGCGCAGCCGCAGGCATGTTCCTTCAGCGCATCGACATGCGGGGCGGAATCGGTGCCCAGGAAATAGCAGGGCAGGCCCGAGGTGGCGGCACGGCGCAGCGCCAGCCGGTGATGTTCGCGCTTGGCGACCGGCAGGCAATAGTAATGCGGCTTGATCCCGCCCACGAGGATATGGTTGCGGTTGATGATCAGGTGGTGGGTGGTGATGGTCGCACCAAGGTTCGGCCCGGCTTCGGCCGCATAGGCCGCGCCTTCGGCGGTGGTGATATGCTCCATCACCACGCGCAATTCGGGCAGGCGGCGGCGCAGAGGGGCCAGCACGGTGTCGATGAACACCGCCTCGCGGTCGAAGATGTCGACCTGCGGATCGGTCACCTCGCCATGGGTGCAAAGCGGCAGGCCGATTTCGGCCATCTTCTCCAGCACCGGCATGACGGCGCCCAGATCGCGCACGCCGGAATGGGAGTTGGTGGTGGCGCCCGCCGGATACAGCTTCACCGCCTTGACCAGACCGCTGCCGGCAGCGGCGGCCACGTCGGCCGGATCGGTGCCTTCGGTCAGGTACAGCGTCATCAGCGGCTCGAACGCGGCGCCTTCGGGCAGGGCGGCCAGAATACGGTCGCGGTAGGCTGCGGCGTCGCGGGCCGTCACCACCGGCGGTACCAGATTCGGCATGATGATCGCGCGGGCGAAGTGCCGGGTGGTTTCGGGCAGCACACCTTGCAGCATCGCGCCATCGCGCAGATGCAGGTGCCAGTCATCGGGGCGGCGGATCACGATCTGTTGCATGGCTGTCCGGTAGCCCATTCCGGCGCGCAAGGCCAGTGGGGGCGTGCGGGCAGGGCGGCCGGATTTCCACCCTTGGCAGCCGGCCGTCGTGCCGCCAGACTGCGCCCACCCTTGCCGGAGATCGAAGATGCGTATCCTGCCCGCCCTGTTTCTGGCCGTTCTGGCCGCCCCCGCCGCTGCCCAGCAGGTGGATTGCGCCAAGGCCATGGCCCAGTTGGAACTGAACTGGTGTGCCGAGCAAAGCTGGCAGGCCGCCGATGCCGAGTTGAACGCGGCCTACAAAGAGGCGATGGCCTTGCTGCAATCCTGGGATGCCGATTTACCCAAGGCCGAACGCGGCGGGGCCGAGGCGCTGAAACAGGCGCAACGGGCCTGGATCACCTTCCGCGACAAGGCCTGCGAGGCCGAAGGCTATGCCATGCACGGCGGCAGCGCCGAACCGATGCTGATTTACGGCTGCCGGGCGCAACTGACCCGCGACCGCACCGCCCAGTTGCGCGGGCTGGTGGGGAATTACGGCGGAAACTGACGGGCGGCCCCGTCCGCTGCTCAACGCCGCGCCAGCCACCGGCGCAGCCGTTGTTCAAGCCCGGGCCGCTTGCGCACCGTTGTTTCCGCCAGAAGGTCGGCCAGATAGGCTGGCAGCCCGCGCCGCGCGCGCCAAAGCCGGGCAAAGCCGGGGGCGGTCAGCTTGCCCGCCATCGCGGCCTCAACCGTCTGCGCCAGAACGCCGCTGCTCGTCAGCCGCGCCGCCACCGCTTCGCCCGTATGGCGGGCGTTCAGCACGGTGACCCAGGGGCGGCGAAACAGCGCCGCATGGGCGGCATCGGGGGCGTGCAAAGGATCATGCACCAGCCAGACATGATCGGCTCCGGCGGTCATGTCGGGGGCATAGCCATAGCGGCGGGTGAAATCGAACCGCCGCGCGGCGCGGTGGCGGCGATCCCAGCCGGCAATCGCCGGGTCCAGCGTCGCGCGCGGGGCCACCAGCACCGCCCGCGCCCCCGGGGCCGCCACCAGATAGGCCGCGGCGGCATAGCCGCCGGGACCGGCGCCCAGGAACAGCACCTGATCGAAGTCGTCGAAAAAGGCGTCATCCACCTGACGGTCGAAATAGCCCCAGACCGCCGGGTCACGCCAGAACGTCTCGCCCTCGGCCAGGATGGTCAGCACCGACCAGCCGCGCGCCTTGGCCAGCGCATGGCCGGCAGGCATCCGGTCAGCGCGCGCCCGCACCGCTTCGGCCCGCTCGAAGGTGACCAGTAGCTGCGGCCCGGCCTCGGCAAAGAACGCCCAATGCCGGACCCCCAGCCGTTCGACATAGCCATCCTCCTCGGCCACCGCCTCCATCGCGGCCAGCCAGCCGGCTTCGCTGTGGTCGGTCGGATGGGCGGTGTCTGGCATGGGACAGGGCTCTCCGGTCTGGCAAGGTTGCTCCTGCTTGTGACAGGCCGGCCTTGCCCCGCGCAAGGGGGATCGCGGTTGCCGCGCGAAACAGCGCCGGCCCGCCACCAGACGGCGCCTGACGCAAAAGGCGCGCCCGGTTGCCCGGACGCGCCCGATCAGAGGCGAACGTGGGAGCGTTCTGCCGCCTCAGAAAAACGCCTGAAGCCCGGTGATGGCCCGGCCCAGGATCAGCGCATGAATGTCATGCGTGCCTTCGTAGGTGTTCACGGTTTCCAGGTTCACCATATGGCGGATGACCTGGAAATCTTCCTGAATCCCGTTGCCGCCGTGCATGTCGCGGGCCCAGCGGGCGATCTCCAGCGCCTTGCCGCAATTGTTGCGCTTGATGATGGAAATCATTTCCGGCGCGGCATTGGCCTGATCCATCAGCCGGCCGACCTGCAGACAGGCCTGCAACCCAAGGCTGGTTTCGGTCAGCATGTTCGCCAGCTTCAACTGGAACAGTTGCGTCTGCGCGATCGGCTTGCCGAACTGCTTGCGGTCAAGGCCATAGCCGCGCGCGGCCGCCATGCAGAACTCGGCCGCGCCCATCACGCCCCAGGCAATGCCATAGCGGGCACGGTTGAGACAGCCGAACGGGCCCTTCAGCCCCTCGACATTGGGAAGCAGCGCATCCTCGCCCACTTCCACGTTGTCCATCACGATCTCGCCGGTGACGCTGGCGCGCAGGGAAATCTTGCCGCCGACCTTGGGCGCGGACAGGCCCTTGGTGCCCTTGTCCAGCACGAAGCCCTTGATCTTGCCGCCATGCGCTTCGGACTTGGCCCAGACCACGAAAACATCGGCAATCGGCGCGTTCGAGATCCACATCTTGGACCCGTTCAGCACATAGCCGTTCGCGGTTTTCTTCGCGACGGTCTTCATCCCGGCCGGGTCGGACCCGGCGTCGGGTTCGGTCAGGCCGAAGCAGCCGATCCATTCACCCGAGGCCAGCTTGGGCAGATACTTCCGACGCTGATCTTCGGTGCCATAGGCATAGATCGGATACATCACCAGCGACGACTGCACCGACATCATGCTGCGATAGCCGCTGTCCACTCGCTCGACCTCGCGCGCGACCAGACCATAGGCGACGTAGCCCGCGCCAAGCCCGCCGTATTCCTCTGGCACGGTCACGCCCAGAAGGCCCATCTCGCCCATTTCGCGGAAGATCGAGGGATCGGTCTTTTCCTCGCGGAAGGCAGCGATGACGCGCGGTTGCAGCTTTTCCTGCGCGTAGCTGCGCGCGGCGTCGCGCAACATGCGCTCTTCCTCGGTCAACTGGTCGTTCAGGCGGAAGGGGTCTTCCCAATCGAAACGGCCCAGATCGGGGGCATCTTTCGGCTTGAGCTTGGGCGTGGCGGTCATGCGCGCGGTTCCTGTGGGGCTGTGATGGGGAATTTCGACGATACTTGCATGACAAAGGCAGGAAAGCTATCGAAACGAAATCCGAAGATGATGAGGAAACCTCATATATGCTTCCGCGTCGCTATCTGCCGTCGATCCCGTCGCTTCTGGCGCTGGAGGCACTTGACCGCCATGGCACCGCCGCCGCGGCCGCGGCCGAGCTTTCGCTGACACAGGGCGCCATCTCACGGCAGTTGCAGGTGCTGGAAGGGCAGTTGGGCGTGGCGCTGATCAGCCGGGAAAAACACCGTCTTCGGCTGACACCCGCCGCACAGGACTATGTGGCAGAGGCGCGCAAAGCCCTGAAAATCATTGCAGATGCGTCACTGACCCTGCGCGCAAATCCCGGCGGCGGGGCGCTGAACCTGGCCATCCTGCCGGCCTTCGGTATGCACTGGCTGGCACCACGCCTTGCCCGTTTTGCCGCCGCCCATTCCGAGGTGACGGTGAACCTGTCCACCCGGCTGCGCCCCTTCGATTTCGCCGCCACCGCCTTTGATGCCGCCATCCATTACGGCCGGCAGGACTGGCCGGGTGTATCTTTCCTGAAACTCATGGATGAAGACATCCTTGCCGTTGCCTCGCCCGGGCTGCTCAAGGCGCCGCTGACCGCGGTTGAGGCCGTGCTGGACCTGCCGCTTCTGCAACTGGACAGCCGCACCGGCGACTGGGGGCGCTGGCTGGCGCAGCATGGACTGCCCGGCCAGCGCCCGCCCGCCATGCTGTTCGACCAGTTCGCCACCATGGCGCAGGCGGCGATCCATGGCATGGGGCTGGCGCTGCTGCCCACCTTCCTGATCGGGGCCGATCTTGCGGCGGGCCGGCTGATCCCGGCTTTCGGCGCGCCGCTGCGGGCCCATGGCGCCTATTACCTTGTCTGGCCGCAGACCCGCCCCGAACGCCCGCCGCTGGCCAGCTTCCGCCGCTGGCTTGCGGCGGATGCCTGACCCCACCTTGGTCGCATGTGCCCCGCGCGGGCCTTGACCGGACCCGCCCCGCGCACCAGCATCGCTTCCGCAGGAAAGGAGGCCCATGTGACCCGGCTGCCCGACACCATCGACGCCACCGAGGCGCTGCTTGCCGGGCAGGGCTATGTTGCCGCCCGCGCCCTGGCCACCGTGGTCTTTCTGGCGCTGAAACTGGGCAAGCCGCTGTTTCTGGAAGGCGAGGCCGGCACCGGCAAGACCGAGATCGCCAAGACCCTTGCCGCCGCGCTGGGGCGCCGGCTGATCCGGCTGCAATGCTATGAAGGGCTGGATGCTGCCTCTGCCGTTGCGGAATGGAATTTCGCCGCGCAGATGATCGCCATCCGCACCGCCGAGGCGCAGGGCGGTGCCGACCGCGACGCGCTGAAGACCGAGCTGTTCACCGAAGACTACCTGATCGCCCGCCCGCTGCTGGAAGCGATGCGCCCACAGCCCGGGGGGGCGCCGGTGCTGCTGATCGACGAACTGGATCGCACCGATGAACCGTTCGAGGCCTTCCTGCTGGAGGCGCTGTCGGATTTTCAGGTCACCATCCCCGAACTTGGCACAATCCGCGCCCCCGAGCCTCCGATCGTGATCCTTACCTCGAACCGCACGCGCGAAGTGCATGACGCGCTGAAGCGCCGCTGCCTGTATCACTGGGTCGATTACCCGACCTTCGACCGCGAATTGCAGATCCTGCACAGCCGCGCGCCCGAGGCGAAGGAGACCCTCAGCCGCGAAATCGTGGCCTTCGTGCAGAAGTTGCGCAGCGAAGACCTGTTCAAGAAACCCGGCGTGGCGGAAACCATTGACTGGGCGAAATGCCTGCTGGCGCTGGATGTGATCGCGCTCTCGCCCGAGGTCATCTCCGATACCTTGGGCGCCATCCTCAAGTATCAGGACGACATCCAGAAACTGCACGGCTCCGAAGCCAAACGCCTGCTGGATGAGGTCCGGCGCGATCTTACCCCCGCCTGATGCTTCCGCTTGGGCGAAATACCCCACGGGGGGCCGGGGGGGCGTGAAGCCCTCCGGTGCGACGATGGCCACATACCCCGATCTTCCCCTTCCCGAAGACGGCAAGCTGGCCGAGAACATCACGCATTTCGCGCGGGCCTTGCGCAAATCCGGCCTGCCGGTCGGCCCCGGACGGGTGATCGACGCCCTTCGTGCGGTCGAAGCTGCCGGCTTCACCCGGCGCGAGGATTTCTTCCACACCCTGCAGGCCGTCTTCGTCAGCCGCCCCGAGGAACGCACCGTCTTCGCGCAGGTGTTCCGCCTGTTCTGGCGCGATCCGCGCTATCTGGAACAGATGATGAGCCTGATGCTGCCGCAGATTCGCGGCGTGCAGGAGGACCGCGCCGCGCAGGCCGCCGAAAAGCGCGCGGCCGAGGCGCTGTTGGGCGATGCCCCCCGGCCCGAACCGCCCGAAGCGCTGCCCGAGGACGGGCCAGAGAAGGTTGAGGTCGATGCCTCGGCCACCTTTTCGGCCGAGGAACGACTCAGGACACTGGATTTCGAACAGATGTCCACCGCGGAAATCGCCGCCGCCAAGCGGATGCTGGCCAGGCTGTCACTGCCTGTCGCGCCTTTGCCCAGCCGTCGCAGCCAGCCTGCCGGCACCGGGGCCAGCATCGACATGCGCCGCACGCTGCGCGCCAGTCTGCGCCGGGGGGGCGAGATCGCCGCCTTGGCGCACAAGACGCCCCGGACGCGCTGGCCGAACCTGATCGTGCTCTGCGACATCTCGGGGTCCATGGCCGATTACAGCCGCATGGTGCTGCACTTTGTCCATGCGGTTGCCAACCGCAAGGGGCAGGGCTGGGCGCGTGTTCATGCCTTCACCTTTGGCACAAGGCTGACCAATATCACCCGCCACCTGCGCGCCCGCGACGTGGATGCCGCGCTGAAATCGGCCGGGGCGCAGGCGCAGGACTGGTCTGGCGGCACCCGGATCGGGGCCAGCCTCCATGCCTTCAACCGCGACTGGGGGCGGCGCGTGCTGGGGCAGGGGGCGGTGGTTCTGCTGATCACCGATGGTCTTGACCGCGACGACAGCGGACAACTTGCCCGCGAAGTCGAACGGCTGCACCTGTCGTGCCGCCGTCTCATCTGGATCAATCCGCTGTTGCGCTGGACGGGCTTTGCCCCGCGCGCCGCCGGCATCCGCGCCATGCTGCCCCATGTCGATTGCTTCCGCGCCGGCCATTCCATCGCCTCGCTCGAGGCGCTGGGGCAGGCCATCGCCGCCGCCGGCGATGCGGGCGAGAAGCCGCGGCTGTTGCGTCTTGTCGCGGCCGAACCTTGGCAAACCCCCGCCGGGGCCATGGCCGGGCGATAGGGGTTTGCCTGTTGATATGGCATAACAGCGGCAGGGCGCCTAACTCATGCGCCATCAAAGCCGATCGGAACCGGCAAAGGGAATCGTCCCATGTCGTTTCGGACCAAAGAGGATGACGAATGCGCAAGCTTCTGACCTGCACGACCGCCATTTCGCTGGCCCTCAGCCCCATCAGCACCGTTCCCGCGCGTGCGCAGACCACGGAGGGTGAGGCCCCTGCCTGTGCGCCGGGCGATGTAAGCTGCGATCCGGCCGCCGCCGCGGCCGCCGAAGCCGCCGCCCAGGCAGAAGCCGCAGCCAAGGCTGCCGCCGATGCCGCGGCCGCCGATGCTGCGGCCGCGCAAGCCGCTGCTGAACAGGCCGCTGCCCAGGCGGCCGCGGATGCGCAGGCTGCTGCCGACGCTGCTGCACAGGCGGCTGCTCAAGCTGAGGCCGAGGCTGCGGCAAAGGCCGCTGCCGATGCGCAGGCCGCTGCCGATGCGGCTGCACAGGCGGCTGCTCAAGCTGAGGCCGAGGCTGCGGCAAAGGCCGCTGCCGATGCGCAGGCCGCTGCCGATGCGGCTGCACAGGCCCAGGCAGAGGCGGATGCCAAAGCCGCTGCCGACGCGCAGGCTGCGGCGGACGCGGCCGCGCAGGCACAGGCCGATGCCGACGCCAAGGCCGCCGCAGAAGCGGCCGCACAAGCCCAGGCCGAAGCGGACGCCAAGGCGGCTGCCGATGCCAAGGCTGCGGCGGATGCCGCCGCCGCTGCCGCCGCAGAGCCCGTTGTCGAACCGGCGCCCGAAACTGTGGCTGAGCCCGTCACCGAGCCTTCAACCGAAACCGCCGCAGAACCCGCTGCGGAACCGACCCCCGACCCGGTGGTCGAACCCTCGACCGAAACCGCTGCCGAACCGTCTGCAGAGACTGTGACTGAACCTGCGGCCGAGGCCGGTGCCGAGCCCGTGACAGAGCCGGCGGCCGAACCAACCGTCGAACCCGCCCCCGAAACGGCGGCTGAAACCCCGGTCGAGCCGCCCGCCGAACCCGCCGTCGTGGCGGAGGAGCCGGTGGACGTGCCGGTCGTCACGACCGAGGCATCGGAAAGTCTGGCCGACATTCTGGCCACCCCGTCCGCCGTCGAGGGCGTCGCGGACGAGGCGGGTGTTACCGCCGCTGCCGCTGCCGCCGCGGCGGGTGCTTCGCTGCTTGACCCGGAAACGCTGCTGCCGGTGGCGCCTGCCGAAGGAACCGCCACCGCAGCCCCCGCGACGGCATCCGAGCCGGTCTCGGTGGCAACCGAGATCATCTCGGAAATGACCACCCGCAGTTCGGACCAGAACTTCGCCGCGCCGCCGGTGGCGGTGTCGGGTGGCAAGAAATCTGGCCTGTCGAACCTAGAAAAGGTGGGGCTGCTGGCGCTTGGCGCGCTGGTTGTGGGCACCGTCATCAACCAGGGCAAGAAGGACGAACGCCGGGTTGTCGAAGCGACGGGCGACCGCGTGATCTTCCAGAACCCCGACGGCACCTATCACGTCTACAAGGACGACGACGCCGTGCTGCGCCGCCCCGGTGTCAAGACGGTGACCGAAACCTACCGCGACGGTTCGACCCGGACCGTGGTGGTGCGGCCGGATGGCACCCAGATCGCCACGGTGCGCGATGCGTCGGGCCGAGTGCTGAAGCGGTCGGCGTTTGATCGGTCGGGGATCGAGACGGTGCTGATCGACGATCTCTATCCCGAAGTCCCGATCATCGTTTCGGAACTGCCGCGGCCGCGCCCCGGCCGTGTGACGATCTCGACCAAGGACAATGACGCGGCCCTCAAGGCCGAGATGGCGGCGCTTGAGGCCGACAGCATCGGTCGCAAGTTCAGCCTGCGCCAGATCCGCGAGATCCCGCAGGTGCGGGCGCTGGCCGCGACGATCGAGGTGGATTCGATCACCTTCGAAAGCGGTTCTCCGGTCATCCAGGCGTCGGAAGCGCGCAAGCTGGCCGATCTGGGCAAGCTGGTGCAAAGCCTGCTGGCGGCCAATCCGCGCCATGTGTTCCTGATCGAAGGCCATACGGATGCCGTCGGATCGGCGCCGTCGAACCTGCTGCTGTCGGACCGCCGGGCGGAATCGCTGGCGCTGGCCCTGACCGAGTATTTCGACATTCCGCCCGAAAACATGGTCGTGCAAGGGTATGGCGAAAGTGAGCTTAAGGTGCAGACACAAGCAGACGAACGTGCGAACAGACGTGTGCTGGTCCGGCTGATCACGCCGCTGATGCGGACCGCTGAACTGCGCTGAGACACGTCTGCGAAATTCGAAAGGCCCCGCAGCATTTGCGGGGCCTTTTGCCGTTCTGACGGTGGCCCTGCCGCCGCGATGCGGGACGAAAGTCGGGGGCGGGCGTCGCGGCAAGGGGCTTGTGCAAAACCGGGCCGCTTCTACTCTGGCGGTCAGGGAGACCGCAGATGACCGAGGCCGCGCACGACCGGATTCCTGAAATCGCCCTGGACTGGCACCGCGCCGGTCGCGGGGCGGTGCTGGCGACCGTGCTGGAAACCTGGGGCTCCGCTCCGCGGCAGGCGGGCAGCCAGTTGGCCATTTCCGGCACGGGCGAAATCATGGGCTCGGTCTCGGGCGGCTGTGTCGAGGGCGCGGTGGTGACCGAGGCGCTGGAGGCGCTGGCGGACGGCCGGCCCCGCCTTCTGACCTTTGGCGTCAGCGACGAGACGGCCTTTGCCGTGGGGCTGGCCTGTGGTGGTACGATCCGGGTTCTGGTCGAGCCGGTGGGCGATGGCCCTTCGGCCCTGCCGCCCGGTCTGCTGGCCGATCTGGTTGCCGCCCGCGCCGCGCCCCGTGCGGTGGCCTATGAGATCATCCCCGCAAGCTGGACCCGCCGCCTGCTGGCGCCGGGGCAGGACGCCGCCGCCGATGCCCGGTTTCGCGCCGACCGTTCCGGGGTTGAGGAGGACGGGCGCTTTCTGGCCATTCACAACCCGCCGCTGCGGCTGATCGTGGTGGGGGCCGTCCATATTGCCCAGCCCTTGCTGGCCATTGCCCGGCTGTGCGGCTATGCGCCCACGCTGATTGACCCGCGTGCCGCCTTTGGCAGCGCCGGGCGTTTTTCGGGCGAGACCATCCTGGACGACTGGCCGGATGAGGCGCTGGCCGCGCTGGCGCCGGATGGCCGCACCGCGATTGTCACCCTGACCCATGACCCCAAGCTGGACGACCCCGCCATCCGCTTCGCCCTGCGGTCGCCAGTGTTCTATCTGGGGTGCCTGGGATCGAAGAAAACCCATGCCAGCCGGGTGGGGCGGCTGACCGAGGCGGGGTTCTCGGAATCCGAGATCGCCCGCATCCATGCGCCGGTGGGGCTGGCCATCGGGGCCAAGTCGCCGGCGGAAATCGCGGTTTCGATCATGGCGCAGATCACCGCGGCGCTGAGGCAGGGCTGATGGAGTTCGGCCCCGTCCCGCTGGCGCAGGCCGAAGGGGCGATCTTGGCCCATTCCGTGCCGCTGCCGGCGGGACGGCTGCGCAAGGGACTGGTGCTGGACGCCCCGGCGCTGGCGCACCTGGCGGCGGCGGGGATCGGCGAAGTCACGGTTGCCCGGCTTGGGCCGGACGATCTGCATGAGGATGCCGCCGCGCAGGCGGTGGCGGCGGCGCTGGTGCCGGATGCGGCGGCGGCCGGGCTGGTGCTGCGGGCCGTTGGCACCGGGCGGGTGAATGTGCACGCCGCCGGTCCCGGCCTGACGCAGGTGGATGCGGCCCGGGTGGCGGCGCTGAATGCGGTCGATCCGATGATCACGCTGGCCACCCTGTCCCCCTGGCAACGGGTGGCGGCGGGCGAGATGGTGGCGACGGTGAAGATCATCGCCTATGGCGTGGCGCAGGCCTCGGTTTCGGCGGCCTGCGGGGCGGGGCAGGGCGGGTTGCGGCTGCGCCGCCCGGTCCTGTCGCGGGCCGTGCTGATCGAGACCACGGTTGGCGGGGAGGAGACCCCCGACAAGGGCCGCGCCGCGATCGAGGCCCGGTTGCGTGCGCTTGGGGTCACGCTGGACCCGCCGGTTCGCGTGCCCCACAGGCCGGCGGCGCTGGCACAGGCCCTTCAGGCCGCCGCCGGGGCGGATCTGGTGCTGATCCTGACCGCTTCGGCCACGTCAGACCCGCGGGATGTGGCGCCGCAGGCGCTGCGGCAGGCGGGCGGTGTGGTGGATCGTTTCGGGATGCCGGTGGACCCGGGCAATCTGCTGTTTCTGGGCCGGCTGGACGCGACCCCGGTCATCGGCCTGCCGGGCTGCGTGAAAAGCCCGGCGCTGAACGGTGCCGACTGGGTGATGGAGCGGGTGATCTGCGGCCTGACCGTCACGGCGGCCGACATCGCGGCCATGGGGGTTGGTGGCTTGCTGAAGGAAATTCCGATCCGTGGCCGGCTGCGCGAGGCGCGGGCGGAATAGCAAACGGGGGCCGCAGGGCCCCCGTGCAATCCTCCGGTCGGATCACGCCTTACTTGGGCGAGACCATCATCACCATCTGACGGCCTTCCAGCCGGGGCATACTTTCGATCTTGCCCTTTTCCGCCACATCCGCCGCGACACGGTTCAGCAGTTCAAGCCCCAGTTCCTGGTGGGCCATTTCACGGCCCCGGAAGCGCAGGGTGACCTTCACCTTGTCGCCTTCCTCAAGGAACTTGATCACCGAGCGCATCTTGACCTGATAGTCATGCTCATCCGTGCCCGGGCGGAACTTGATTTCCTTGATCTCGATGATCTTCTGCTTCTTGCGGGCTTCCGCCTCGCGTTTCTGCGTCTCGTACTTGAACTTGCCGAAGTCCATGATCTTGCAGACCGGCGGTTCGGCGTTCGGAGAAATCTCGACCAGATCAAGCCCTGCCTCTTCGGCAAGCATCATGGCCCGGGAGGGGGTGACAACGCCGATATTCTCGCCATCGGCTCCGATAAGCCGGATTTCCTGTGCACGGATTCGATCATTGATCCGCGGACCGGTTTCGCGTTGTGGCGGGGCGTTGTGGGGACGGCGTCCTATGGCTGTAATCCTTTTGCGATTGCGACTGCGCGGCGAATTTACCCGCGCTTTCGGCGCCTTTCAACCCGCCCTTCAGCGGATTTCCCGGCATAAGGCCGCAGGGCGGGGGCAGCAGCCTTTTCATTTTGGCTTTTAACTGCCATATGAAGGACATCCAGACGATAAACCGGGAACGGGAGTGTCTCATATGAACAAAAGCGTAGTTATCGGCGCCATCGTCGTCCTTCTGGCGGCGGGCGGATATTACCAATTCAGCTACAAGCCGGCGCAGGAAGCTGTGGCCGCCGCTGCCCAGAAGGCCGAGGCCGATGCTGCTGCCGCCAAGGCTGCTGCAGACGAAGCCGCCAAGAAGGCCGCGGAAGAGGCTGCCGCTGCTGCTGCCGCCACTGAGGCCGCCGCGACCGAAGCCGCCGCCGCTGCCGGCGATGCTGCCGCTGCCGCCACCGAAGCCGCGGGTGATGCCGCTGCCGCTGCGGGCGATGCCGCCGCTGCTGCCACCGAGGCAACCACGGAAGCCGCGGGCGAAGCCGCTGCCGCCGCCACCGAAGCGGCCGGTGATGCCGCCGCTGCTGCGGGCGATGCCGCCGCGACCGCGACCGAAGCCGCGGGCGATGCCGCTGCCGCCGCCACCGATGCGGCTGCCGCCGCGCTGGACCCGGCCAACTTCAACGCCGATGGCGTTGTTGCGCTGATCGACGGTTCCTCGCTGGATGCCGCCACCAAGGCCACGCTGAAGACCGCTGTCGAAGCGGCCAAGTCGAACCCGGCGCTGGTGGCTGATACCATCGCGCAGGTGAAGACCGCCCTTGGCATGTAAGCCAGCCGCACAGGCAAATGGCGAAGGCCGCAAGGAACCCCTTGCGGCCTTTGTCTTTTGAGGTGCGGGTCGGCCCGCGCTGTCAGATGCCGTCGCCGACGAAAGCCTTTTCCACCACGAATTCCAGCGGTTCGGAATTGGCGCCTTCGCGCAGGCCGAACCCTTCGAGGATGGCCTTCACATCGACGTTGAAGGCCAGACTGCCGCAGATCATGGCGCGGTCATGCGCGGCATCCATCGGCGGCAGGCCAAGATCGGCAAACACCTTGCCTAACGACAGGTTGTCGGTCACCCGGCCCATGTGGTGGAAGGGTTCGCGCGTGGTGGTGGGGTAGTAGATCAGCTTGTCACCGACCATTTCGCCGATCAGCGGATCATCCTTCAGGTTTTCAACCAGTTGGCGGCCGTATTCCAGTTCGGCCACCTCGCGGCAGGTGTGCATCATGATGACCTGATCGAACTTCTCATAGGTCTCGGGGTCGCGCATCAGGCTGGCGAAGGGGGCAAGGCCGGTGCCGGTGGCCAGGAACCACAGCCGGTTGCCCGGCAGCAGGGCATCCAGCACCAGCGTGCCCACGGGCTTGGGGCGCAGGATGATCTCGTCGCCCACCTTGATATGTTGCAGCCGGCTGGTCAGCGGGCCGTCGGGCACTTTGATCGAATAGAACTCCAGCTCCTCATCCCAGGATGGCGAGGCAATGGAGTAGGCGCGCAGCAGCGGCTTGCCGTTGTCATCCAGCAGCCCGATCATCACGAATTCGCCGGACCGGAAGCGCAGCGATTGCGGTCGCGTCACCCGGAAGGAAAACAGCCGGTCGGTCCAGTGATGGACCGCCGTCACGGTCTGGGCGTCGGGAAGGTGGGGTTTTACACGCAGCGATGGGTCGGGCGAGTTCATCTTGCAATCTCCGTCATCGAACACCCACCCACATAGGCCCAAGCCGTGCCGGACAAAAGCCCGGCGGGGTGCGGCGAATTTCCCTTGCGCGGTTATATCTTTTCGCGGGACCGGTCCAGCGGTCAGGCCCGCAGGCGTGACTGGTAGTCATGCGCCTTCCAGTCGGCACGGAACTTCCACTGATCTTCCGGTTGGCGGGCGGCGATCTCATCCGGGATTTCCACCCCGTCAAAGCCCACCCGGCGGCACATGGCATACTGGTCGGCAATCACCGGCCCCAGTGCCAGAAGCTGGCCGGTATAGCCCAGCATCCGCAGCCGCCGCGCGATGGTGAAGGCGCGGCCGTCGTTGAAGGCCGGAAAGGCAACGCGGATCAGAACCAGCCGGTCCAGATGGCCGGCCAGCGCGGCGGGATCGTCGGTGTTCGACAGATCCACCGCGGTCGTGTCCGGCCCAAGGTCTGCCAGCGGCACGATGTCGCGCAGGGGCGCGGGGGCGGCAAAGCCCTGATCGGTGACGATGACGCTCATCACGGGTTCCTTGTCCTGACGCAAATTCGTTCGAACGAATTTGCAAATTTCTTCGAAGAAATTTGCCGCGCGGTCATGCTGCACTCTCTTTCCCCATCCGCACGGCCTTGCCGCCGACGAAATGGATGCCGCATTCCGTCTTGGCCTGCCCCCGCCAGCGGCCCGAGCGCGGGTCTTCGCCGGGCTTCACGGGGCTGGTGCAGGGTGCGCAGCCGATCGAGGGGTAGCCTTTCGCCACCAGCGGATGCCGGGGCAGGCGGTTTTCGACCATGTATTCCTCAAGGTCTTCGCGGCCCCAATGGGCCAGCGGGTTCACCTTGATGCGGAAATCGCCTTCGTTTTCAAAGAAGTCGATGGTGCCGCGGTCCGAGTTCTGAAACCGCTTGCGGCCGGTGATCCAGCCGTCGAACTTGGACAGCGCGCGTTCCAGCGGTTCGACCTTGCGCACGGCGCAGCAGGCGTCGGTGTTGAACTGGTGCAGGGTGCCATCGGGGTCTTCGTAACCGACCCGCGCAGGATTGGCCCGGATGGTGCGAATGTCGCACAGGTTCAGGCTTTCGGCCAGTTGGCGCTGATAGTCTAGCGTTTCCTGAAACAGCATCCGGGTGTCGATGAACAGCACCGGGGTTTCCGGTGCGATCACGCTGACCAGATGCAGCAGCACCACCGATTCCGCGCCGAAGGAACTGACCAGCGCCACGCGGCCCAGGTCATGGTCCTTGAGCGCGTGTTCCAGCACATCGGTGGCCGAGTGATGCTTGTAGCGGGCGTTCAGCACCGCCACCCGTTCCGCCACCGGCCCGGCGTGCAGATCACGCGGCATCACGTTCGCCCTCGCCATAGAGGGCGGTCTTGAAGGGCTCCATCCCCACCCGGCGGAAGGCTTGCAGGAAGGTTTCCTCCGGCGCTTCGCGCAAGGCCAGATAGGCGCGCAGGATGCGTTCCACCGCGCCGGTCACCTGATCATAGGCAAAGCCCGGCCCGGTCTTGTCGCCGATCACCATATCCGCGGTCCCGTCGCCGCCCAGGGTGATCTGATAGTTTTCCACCCCCGCCCGGTCGAGACCGAGAATCCCGATATGGCCGACATGGTGGTGGCCGCAGGCATTGATGCAGCCCGAGATCTTCAGCTTCAGCGGCCCGATCTCGTGCTCAAGATCCAGTTCCTTGAACCGCTGCGCGATTTCCTGCGCCACCGGGATCGACCGCGCGGTCGCCAGGCTGCAGTAATCCATGCCGGGGCAGGCGATGATGTCGCTCAGCAGCCCGACATTGGCGGTGGCCAGCCCCGCCGATTTCAGCGCGGCATGAAGGGCCGGCAGGTCCGATTTGTGGACATGCGGCAGGATCAGGTTCTGTTCGTGGCTGACCCGGATGTCGCCATGGCCATGGCGTTCGGCCAGATCGGCCACCAGACGCATCTGGTCGCTGGTCGCATCGCCGGGCGTTTCACCATGCGCCTTGAGGCTGATGGTCACGATCGCATGGTCGGGGTGCCGGTGCGGCGCCACATTGGTATCGACAAAGGCGCGGAAGGCCGGATCGGCCTTGTAGGCCGCATCAAACGCGGCAACGGGCGCTTCGCGGAACACCGGCGGCGCGAAGGCCGCCTGAATGTCGCGGAAAAGCGCCTGATCGGCACCGCCGAACAGCGGGCGCAATTCGGCAAACCGCTCTTCGATCATCCGGGTGATCTCGGGCTTGCCGGTCTCGTGCAGGGTGATCTTGATGCGCGCCTTGTACTTGTTGTCGCGCCGGCCGATGACGTTGTAGATGCTCAGCACCGCCTCGACATAAGGCAGCAGGTCCGCTTCCGGCAGGAAATCGCGCACCACCATGCCCACCATCGGCGTGCGGCCAAGGCCCCCGCCGACCAGCACCTGAAAGCCGGTCTCGCCAGCCTCGTTCCGCACGATCCGCAGCCCGATGTCGTGTGCAGCCGTAACCGCGCGGTCGGCGCTGGCGCCGGTGATGGCGATCTTGAACTTGCGCGGCAGGAACTGGAATTCGGGGTGGTCGGTCGACCATTGCCGCAGCAGTTCGGCATAGGGGCGGGGGTCTGCCACCTCATCCGCGGCGGCGCCGGCGAAATGGTCGGCGGTGACGTTGCGCACGCAGTTGCCGCTGGTCTGGATCGCGTGCATCCCGACATCGGCCAGCGCCGACAGGATGGCCGGCACATCCGGCAGTTTCGGCCAGTTGAACTGGATGTTCTGCCGGGTGGTGAAGTGGCCATAGCCCTTGTCGTAGGTGTCGGCGATCCAGGCCAGTTGCCGCAGCTTGGCGGGCGACAGCGTGCCATAGGGGATGGCCACCCGCAGCATGTAGGCATGAAGTTGCAGGTAAAGCCCGTTCATCAGGCGCAGCGGGCGGAATTCGTCTTCGGACAGGCTGCCGTCAAGCCGCCGTTCCACCTGATCGGTGAACTGGGCTACGCGGGCGCGGACGAAGGACTCGTCGAAATCGGTGTAATCATACATGGGCGAGGTCCGCCTGCTTGCCATGGTTATAGTTCGACGGCCCCCGGGTGCGGAATCCTTCGCGGAAATGCACCGGCTCGGGGCCGTTCGGTCCGGCCTTTGCATCTGCCAGATAGGCGCCGACCACAAGATTTTTCTGCGATGCAGCAAAAAGCAGGCGCAGTTGCGCGTGGGCCTCGTCCTCGATCAGCTCGGCTTCGTGATGATGCAGCGACCACAGGTCATTTGCGGTCAGGTAAACCACATCGCCTTCGCGCAGGCGGTTGGCGGTCACGACCTTGGGGGTGAAACGGCGGCTCATTGTGCGGCCTCGTGCAACAGGGGAAGGGATGCGGCGGCTTCGCGCGGGGCAAGGCCATACAGCAGGATGGCGGGGCCGGTGGCCGCGGCCACGGCGGCGGGCAGGGTGGCCAGACAGGCGGTATGGATGCGCTGGTCGGGGCGGCTGACGTTTTCCACCACCGTCACCGGCGTTTCGCCCCCGGCGCCGTGCATCATCAGGCGGCCCTGAATGAAACGGGCCGATTTCTTGCCCATGTAGATTGCCGCCACCTCGCCGGCACGGGCAAGGCCGCGCCAGTCCTGTTCGGCAAAACCTTCCATGTCATGCCCTGTCACGATGCGCAGGCTGGCATTGCGGCCGCGTTTCGTCAGCGACTGGCCGATGGCCGCAGCCGCCACGCTGGCCGAGGTCAGGCCGGGAAGGATGCGGAAGGCAAGGCCCGCAGCTTCAAGCGCGGCGATTTCCTCGTCCAGACGGCCGAAGATGCCGGGATCGCCGCCCTTCAGCCGTACCACGCGCCGCCCGGTCAGCGCCTTGGCAACCAGAACCGCGTTGATCGTGGCCTGCGCGGTCGAGGGGCCAAAGCCCTCCTTGCCGACATCCACCCGTTCGGCATGGGCTGGGATCAGCGCCAGAACCTCGGCCCCGACCAGCCGGTCGTGGATCACCACTTCGGCCGCCTCCAGTGCGCGCAGCACGCCCAGCGTCAGATGCTCGGCCGCGCCGGGGCCGGCGCCGGCAAAGACGACGGGCGAGGGGGCAGAGGGAAGAAGCGGAAGGTCGGTCATGGCAAGCCCTTTGGATTGACCGCCAATATAGAAGATTTTCCCGGATTCCCGCCAGATGCGCTTGCAGATAAGGACATGTGTTCCGATACTGCGGCCTTGGGAAACCCGTGTTCTGCCGAAGAGGGATATTCAGGAATGGCCGCCCCGCTGGACGATCTGGACCGGAAAATCCTGTCCGAACTGCAAGCCGATGCCGAGCAGTCGCTGGATGAAATTGCCCGCAAGGTGGGGTCATCCAAGACCCCGGTCTGGAACCGCATCCGCCGGATGAAGGATCAGGGCGTCATCACCCGCACCACCGCCATCCTTGACCCCGAGGCGCTGGGGCTGGAGGCCTGTTTCTTCGTGCTGATCCGCACCAGCGAGCATGAGGCGGACTGGCAGCGCAAGTTCCTCAAGTCGTTGAAGGAACGCCCCGAAGTGCTTGAGGCGCACCGGCTGGCCGGCGACATCGACTATATCCTGAAGGTGCGGGTCAAGAATGCCCGCGCCTATGACACCTTCTATCAGGCGCTGATCTCGGAAGTGCGGATCTACAACGTGACGGCGCTTCTGAGCATGGAAGAGATCAAGTCCACCACCGTCCTGCCGCTTTGACCTTGCGGAGCGCCCGCGCAAGGCGCGGTCGCGCGGCTTTCATCTCGCCTCTGCGCGCAAGCGCGCAACCGGCTCGGGCTTGCCTCCGGCGGGGATATTTTCGGACAGATGAAAGACCAAGGCGCGCGGGCCCTTTCATCTGTCCATAAGTTTCCCGCGGGTGCAGGGTCAGCGGGTGACGAGCAGGCGTTCCAGCCCGTGGAAGTGGAACACATCGCCATAGCATGGCGGTTCGGTCAGACGCAGCCCGGGGCAGCGCGCGAAAAGGATCGGCAGGGCCAGCGCCAGTTCCAGCCGTGCCAGCGGCGCGCCGACGCAGAAATGTAGACCGGCGCCGAAGGTTGCCAGCGGCTTCACGGGACGCGCGGGCAGGAAGTGCTCTGGCCGGTCCCAGACCGCCGGATCGCGGTTCGCCATCGCCAACAGAAGCCCGACCTGATCTCCGCGGCGGAAGGTCTGGCCCATCACCTCGACCTCTTCATAGGCCCAGCGGGTGAACAGGTGCAGCGCCGGATCGAAGCGCAGGATTTCCTCGACCGTCGCCTCGATCCGGTCGGGTTGCAGCGCCTCGGGCCCGGTGCCGGTTTCCAGCAGCGTCTTCACGCCATTGCCGAAGGTGTGCACCGTCGCCTCGTGCCCGGCGTTCAGCAACAGGATGCAGGTGGTGATCAGCTCGTCCGTCGTCAGCCGCTCGCCTTCCATCTCGGCGGCGATCAACTGGGTGATCAGGTCGTCGGCGGGCCGCTTGCGGCGTTCCTCGACATAGCCGCGCATGAAGGCGACGAAGGCCTCGGTCGCGGCGACGGCGCGATCCTCGGTCTCGCGGTTGCGTCCGGCCATATACATGCCGACCATGGCATTCGACCAGCGCAGCAGATCAGGTGCCATCTCTTCGGGCACGCCCAGCAGGCGCGCGATGATGCGGACGGGGAGGGGCTGGGCAAAGGCGGTCAGCAGATCGAAGGGCCCGTCGGGGAAGCCTGCGATCAGGTCTTCCGTCAGGCCGGTGATGTCGGGGGACAGGCCGGCGATGCGGCGACTGGTGAAGGCGCGCAGCACCAGATTGCGCAGCCGGGTATGGCGGGGCGGTTCCAGTTCCAGCATGGAATGGGCCTCGACCGCGTAGAACGGCGCCAGATGCGGCGGAATCGCCGGGGCCTTCTCGGGCGGGGCTTCGCGGCCGAAGCGCCGGTCGCGGAAGATCGCGTTTACCGCCGCCGCCTTGCCGGTGCAGACCAGGCCGTAATCGGCCCAAAGGAAGAACGGCCCCGCGCTGCGGGCCGTTTCATAGAACCCGTAGGGGTTCTGCACGAAGGCCGGATCGGTGGGCGACTGGTGCAGCGTTTTCATGCGCGTCTCCCCAGCGGGATGATGCCCTGCGCCACCAGAACCCCCAGCCCGACCAGCGCCGCGCCGCCGACCTGCACCCAATCCCAGGCGGCGCCGAAGGCGAACAGGATCAGCATCACATAGAACGGGGCCGCATTGATGTGCAGCGACGAGGTGCCGATCCCCAGCTTGCCGACCGAGATGATCCACAGAAGCTGGCTGACCGCCAGCGCCCCCACCGAAAACAGCAGAAGCGCGCCGAATTGCTGCACCGTCCAGCCGCTGAAATCCGGCGCCGTGGCATGGCCCGAAGCGACCGGCAGGCCGGCGATCACCGAAAGCGTGATGGCGGCGCCGGTGATGGTCAGCGCGGTGCGCCCGATGGGCGACAGGTCGGGAAAGGCCGTGACGGTCAGGCGCGACCCCAGGGTGAAGGTCAGCACCGACAGGAAGCACAGCGCCGCACCCAGGCCCAGGCTGGCGCCGCCGGCCTGCAGGTCCAGCGCCACCACGCCGCCGGCCAGCGCCAGGGCAAGGCCTGCCACCAGCGCCAACGTGATCTTGCGGCCGTCCAGCAGCACCTCCAGCGCCATGCCCACCACCGGCATGGTGGCCGAGATCACCGCCGCCGTGACCGGCCCACCGCGCGCCTGGCCCGCCACCAGCGCCCAGGCCCCCAGTCCGATCAGCCCGCCAACGCCGATGCCTTTCAGCCAGTTCGCCCGCCGCAGCACGGCGGCCCCGTCAACCGCAAGCCAGACCGGCAGCAGCGCGGCCGCCGCCAGCAGCATCCGCACCGCGCCCAGTTGTTCGGCCGGCAAGAGCCGGATCACCAGTTCGGCCGCGGGCAGGCCCGCCGCCCAGATCAGCATCGACAGCATACAGACGAGGTTGGCTTTCACCAACCCGCCTGACGGCGCGGGGCCGGGCGGCACAAGGGGTTCGCTGGAAAGGGTCATCGGTCGGGTCTAGCGCCGGTCGGGGCAGGCTGGCTGTCCCGACCGCGACATGCGCTGTCGTCAGGCGGCCGACAGGGCGGCGACGATCGCCCCGAAATCGGCGGCCTTCAGACTGGCCCCGCCGACCAGCGCGCCGTCCACATCCGCCACGGCGAAGATCTCGGCCGCATTCGACGGCTTGACCGATCCGCCGTAAAGAAGCCGCACACCTGCCGCCTCGGTCGGGAAGCGCCCGGACAGTTCGGCGCGCAGGAAGCCATGCACCTCGGCAATCTCGGCCAGCGTCGGGGTGCGGCCGGTGCCGATGGCCCAGACGGGTTCATAGGCGATGACGGTATTCGCCGCCGTGGCGCCGTCGGGCACCGAGCCGGCCAGTTGCGCGCCCACCACCGCCAGCGTCTGGCCGGCATCGCGCTGCGTCTCGGTCTCGCCGACGCAGATCACCGCGACCAGACCCGCCGCCCAGGCCGCCTGCGCCTTGGCGCGGACCAGCGCGTCGCTTTCGCCATGGTCCGCGCGGCGTTCGGAATGGCCCAGGATCACCGAACCCGCACCGGCATCGGCCAGCATCTGCGCCGAAATGTCGCCGGTATGCGCGCCGCTGGCCTTGGGGTGGCAATCCTGTCCGCCCACCTGCAAGGCCGACCCCTTGGCCGCCGCCGCCATCTGCGCCACCAGCGTGGCCGGCGGGCAGAGCAGCATGTCACAGGCCGGGGCAGGGTGCGCCGCAAGCAGCGCCTTCACCTCGGCCAGCGAGGCCGCGACCCCGTTCATCTTCCAGTTTCCTGCCGCCAGCTTGCGCATCCCGCCCTCCGTCAAAAGCCGGTTCCTGCCTAGCGCGTTGCCACGGCAAGGAAAAGCCTCTCGCCCTTCATCTTGGTGCAAATACCCTCGGGGGGAGGGGCCTTCAGGCCCCGTGGGGGGCAGACAGCCCCCCGGCGCGACCATGGGCCGTTCAGGCGGCCGGCGCGTCCTTGAACTTGATCGATTCCCCGCAGCCGCAGGCTTCGGCCACGTTGGGGTTGCGGAACTTGAAGCCAGCGTGAAGCAGATCGACCTCATAGTCGATCTCGGTGCCGATCAGGAACATCTGCGCCATGGGGGCGATCAGCACCCGCGCGCCATCCTGTTCGACGACCTCGTCCAGCGGGTTCGTCTCGGACACATAGTCCATGGTATATTCCATGCCCGCACAGCCGCCCTTCTTGACGCCGATGCGCAGGCCCTGCGTTCCGTCACGGGCCATCAGCCGCGCGATCTGTTTCGCGGCGGCGGGGGTCAGGGTGACGGCGGATTTTCCGGGGATGCCGAACATGGGAAGGCTCCTTTCCGTTCAATCTAGGGCGCCACGGCGCGGATTCCAAGCGGCGGCAACGCGGCAAGGCCCGAAAGCGTGGCATAGGCCACGACCAGCGCCCAGCCGAACGAGGCCAGCGTGCCGATGATCACATATTCCGACAGGGCCCGGTCGTCGCGCACGGCGCCGAAGCGCAGGATCGACTTGGCCGCGATCAGCAGGCCCACCCCTTCGGGCTGGCCCAGCAGCACAAGGGCGAAGATCAGCCCGCGTTCCAGCAGGCCGATGACGCGGCCCGCGCCCGGCAGGCTTTCGGCGGTGATCGCTTCGGGCAGCCGCGCGGCAAAGGGGCCCATCAGCAGGCCAACCGCGAAACCGCCGGCGCGGGTGGCCAGAATCGCGCCGGCCGCCACGGCCATCAGCGCGGGAAGGGCGGTCGCCCCGGCCCAAAGCCCGCCGGCCCAGATGTCCGGCCGCCCGAAGGCAAGGGCTGCGATCACCGCCAGATGCGCGGCCTGATCGGCCATGAACGCCGCCAGCCCGCCCTTGCTGCGGGCCTTCAGCGCGTCAATCCCGACATGCAGCGCCGTCAGCCACAGCAGGCCCGGGTCGAACCCGCCTGTCGCTGCCATGGCGGTGGCCAGCACGACCAGGCCGTGCAGGGCCAGCCCGTCCGCCCGCCGCTTGTGCCGCACCATCCAGGCCGTCTGGAAGACGAAATCCGCCAGAACATGGGCGAACAGCAGCGCGGCCAGGGTTTCGGGCATCGGGGGCCTATTCGGTTGGGTTGGCGCGGTCGGCCAGGAAGACCTGCATCATCTCGTCCAGAATCGGATAGTCGGCCGCCTTCAACCGGGCATCGACGGCCTGCCGCGTGATGCCCAGCCGGCGCGCGACGGCTTCGTTCGACAGCCGTTCGTCGGCGGGGCTGTCCGGGTCCAGCTTCAGCGCCAGCGCCTCGGCCTGTCCGGTGGT
Organism: Fuscovulum blasticum DSM 2131; assembly: GCF_003034965.1. Lineage (GTDB taxonomy): Bacteria > Pseudomonadota > Alphaproteobacteria > Rhodobacterales > Rhodobacteraceae > Pseudogemmobacter > Pseudogemmobacter blasticus. The sequence goes on from NZ_PZKE01000023.1 coordinate 23,201, forward strand.
CCAGCGGCCGGCCAGTTCGCCCGCGATCATGAAGGCCAGCTTGCGGAACGGATCGACGCCCGCCCCCTCAAGCGCCAGCAGGCGGTCTGCCTTCATCCGGTCAAGCGCGCGGCCCGAGGCGGTGAAGGCCGGGCCGGTGGCGGTGGAAAGGTCGCGGCCCCCTGTCGGATCTTCTTCGCCCAGCCCCACGGCGATGCGGCAGCCGGGCAGGCCGTCCTGCGCCCGCAGCCGGGCAAGGATCAGCAGGCAAGCCCAGAGGGCCGCATTGGGGGCGGCCAGCCGGACCTGCCAGCCGTCACCACGAAAGCGCGTGAAGCCGGTGTCCGGCCCAAGCTGCGCGGCGCAGTCGCGGATCGTCGCCATGGCCGCCTCGACGGCCTCGCGCGGGGCGTGGGTCGATCCGATCAGGTCTCCGGTCAGGATGGCGACGGTGCGGGTCATGGGCAAAGCATTTCGCTTGCCTGTCGGAAAGGCAAGGGAAATGATTTGCTTTTCAGGGATGCAAGGGAAAATGTTTGCCTTTGGCCGATGCAAGACAAAAGCATTGCCTTTGCCGGCCCGGGCGTCACATGAAGCCCAGTTCCAGCCGGGCCTCGTCGGACATCATGTCCATACCCCAGGGCGGGTCGAAGGTCATGTCGACATCGACCTGCTTCACCCCGGGCAGGGCGCCCACGGCATCTGCCACCCAACCCGGCATCTCACCCGCCACCGGGCAACCCGGCGCGGTCAGCGTCATGGTGATGCCGACGGCGTTTTCCGGGTCGATCTCGATGGTGTAGACCAGACCGAGGTCGTAGATGTTCACCGGAATCTCGGGGTCGAAGACCGAACGGCAGGCCTCGACCACCTGATCATACAGCGGATGATCGGTGGTGGACGGGCGGATCAGCGGTGCGCCTTCGACATTGGCATCCATCGGCATCGGTCCTTACGCGGGTTGTTGACCGATTATATAGGGAATCCGTCCTGAAAGGTCCAGTGGCGCCCGCGCCGCAAGCCAAGCAGGCATGGGGCGCCCCGGTTCGGTCAGAACAACCGCCGTGCCAGACCGCTGCGCCGCAGGGCTTCGGTCAGCAGGGCGGACCCAGCAATCGCCAGGGCGAAGACCGCCGGGCGGTCCAGATCGGTGTGACGGAACAGCATTGCCACAAAGGCCACATGCAGGAAGTAAAGGCCGCTTGAATGATCGCCAAGCGCCCGGCTTTCCGTGCGGCCGGGGGCCTGAAGGGCCACCAGCGCCAGCGCCGGGGCGGCCAGGATCAGGCTGGCCATGGTGTCATGCGACACGCCCTTGGGCAGGGTGGACAGGGCCAGCGATTCCGCCAGCACCAAAGCAATGCCAAGCGCCGCCAGCCCGGCCGCCGGGCCGCGCCCGATGCGGTTGGGCAGGTCAACCCGGCGCATCACCACGCCAAAGGCCGCGTAGGGCAGGCACAGGAACAGCGGGTTGCGGGTGGGTGACAGCGGATCGTGGAAGATCGGCCCGGGCGTCACCAGCCCGGCGGCGATGGCCCAGGCAAGACCCGCCCCCATGGCCGCCAGGACCAGCGCCAGTGTCAGCAGGGGCAGGGTGGGCCAGCGCGCCAGCAGCACAAGCGCCGCTGCCGCCATGGCCAGCCCGGCAAGATACCACAGGTGCCAGTAGCCGAAGACGGCGAAGATCAGCCCCTCCCACGGGGTGAAACCGGCGGCGGCCCGCGCCCAGACCGGCAGATACAGCGCCATCCACAGCAGATACAGCACAGCCGCGCGGCGGGCCGTGGCCCAGCCCTTGCCCGCCGCCAGCGCGGGCTGCAGATACCATCCGTTGAAGACCAGAAAGACCGGCACCGCCAGCCGGTAGATGCCTTCCCCGGTCAGCAGATTGGCCAGCCGGCCCAGATCGGCGAAGGGGTTGGCATGGATGCCGACCACCATCACCGCAAGGGCCAGTTTCAACCCGTCCACCGCCCGGCTGCGTGTCGCGCCTGCCATTGTTCCGGCTCCTTGCGCGATGCGCCGATGGGATCAGGGCGGTGTCAGAACGGGATTTCGTCATCCATGTCGGACCGGCCACCGCCGCCGCCCGCACCACCGCCGGCCTGGCCGCCGCCATAGCTGCCGCCGCGCGAACCGCCGCCACCCTGGCCGCCGCCATAGCCGCCACCGCCCGCGCCACCGCCGTAATCGTCATAGCCGCGGTCATCACCGCCGCCGCTGGCCCCGCCGCCATCACCGCGACCGCCCAGCAGGGTCAGGTTGCCCGAGAAGGGGCGCAGGACGACCTCGGTCGAATAGCGGTCAGCGCCCGACTGGTCTTGCCATTTGCGGGTTTCCAGCGATCCCTCGATATAGACCGTGCTGCCCTTTTTCAGATACTGCTCGGCGATCTTGCCCAGCGGTTCGCTGAAGATGGCGACCGAATGCCATTCGGTGCGTTCCTTGCGTTCGCCGGTGGCGCGGTCGCGCCAGGTTTCGCTGGTGGCGATGCGCAGGTTCACCACCTTGCCGCCGTTCTGGAAGCTGCGCACCTCGGGGTCGCGGCCCAGATTGCCGATGAGGATGACCTTGTTGACCGAGCCGGCCATGTCTCTCTCCCTAATGTCTTCGTGTTCATTCTCCGGGCAGCATGTCCCGGTAAGGTTAACCAATCCCTACACGGCCCCGGTCGGCGCCGCAACGACCGCCCGTGCGGTTTCTGCCGCCCGCATCTCGGCGGGTTTTCGCCTGCCGGGGGCGCCTTGCCCGGGGCGGCATCGGAAATTCCCCACTGGAAACACCGGCATCTTTCCGTATAGTCGCCGCGTTCGGTCGGGTTGCGGAAAGAGTTGGCGTGCTGCGGAAATCTCGGAAAATCTGGTTCCTGTCGGCGGCCCTGTGCCTTGCCGCGATCCCTCCTGCTTCGGCCGAGGGGCTCAAGCTTTCCGGCTCGTCCAAGTCGCGCAACTCGATCTTCAAGTCGCAGACGGCCTTGCTGGATGGCAAGCTGGCCAAGCAGTATTCCGGCTCGGTCAAGCTGACACCGAAGTACAAGGCAGGCGCAGCCGAAGGTCTGGTGGAAGAGTCGGTTCCCCGGTTCAAGGGCGGCTACAAGGGCAAGTATCTTGAGGTTGCCAAGGCCGCAGCCCGCAAGCATGGCGTGCCGGAAGACCTGTTCCTTCGGCTGGTGCAGCAGGAATCGGGCTGGAATTCGGGCGCGGTCAGCAACAAGGGGGCCACAGGCCTTGCCCAGTTGATGCCCGCCACGGCGCGCCGCCTGGGTGTGGACATCGCCGATCCGCAACAGAACCTGGAAGGCGGCGCCCGCTATCTGCGGATGATGTATGACCGCTTCGGTAGCTGGAAGCTGGCGCTTGCGGCCTATAACGCCGGGCCCGGCGCGGTGGAAAAGCACGACGGAATTCCGCCCTATGCCGAGACGAAGGCCTATGTGAAGGCCATTCTCGGCTGACCTGTCAGCCGGCGCCGGCCAGTTGGCGCGCGGCGCTGGCCAGCGCCCAAAGGCCAAAGCCGATCAGCACCGCGCCGGAAATCCGCGCCACCCACAGCGCAAAGGCCGGCGGCAGGCGGTGGCGCAGCAGGGCGACGCCGCCCGACAGCACCACCCACCACAGCATCGACCCGGTGAAGACACCGGCCACCACCACGACGGCCGCGCCCGGCCCCGAGGCGGCCGCCAGCCCCAGCCCCGCGAACAGCGCGGCAAAGCTGAGGATGGTCATCGGGTTGGTCATGGTCAGGGCAAAGGTTGCCAGCGTGGTCCCGATCAGGTCACGCGCCCCCACCTCGGCCGCCGGGCGGGGCGGGCGCGGGCGCATCCCGGTAAGGCCCAGCCACAGAAGGAACAGCCCGCCCGCCACCATCAGTGGCAGTTGCACCCGCGCAAGCAGGCTGGCAAAGACGGCAAAACCGGCTGCGGCAAGGCTGGCGTAAAGCGCATCCGCCAGGGCGGTGCCCAGCCCGCCCGCCACCCCGGCGCGGAAGCCGCGTTCAAGCGTGCGGTTGATGCACAGCGCCCCGATCGGCCCCAGCGGCGCGGCGATGGCCAATCCCAGGATCAGGCTTTTCAGGAACAGCATCAGGCAGCCCCTTTCGGCACATGCGCGCCCTCGACCGGCGAGGACAGGGCGAGGATGGTTTCGCTGCGGCCAAGGAAGCCCTGTGCCTTGATCTCGGCCAGCACGGTTTCCACCGCCGCCAGTGCCGGAAGGCGCAGTTTGACCAGATAGGACCAGGGGCCGGTCACATGATGACATTCCATCACGGCGGGGTGGGCGGCTGCGAAGCTGCGGAAGGCGGATTCATCGGCGCCGTCGCGCAGGCTGACCCAGACGAAGGCCAGAACCGGCAGCCCCAGCGCCGCGGGATCTGCATCCACCGTGAAGGCGCGGATCGCGCCTTGCGCCTGCAACCGGCGGATGCGGTCGTTCACCGCCGAGGCGGAAAGCCCCACCGCAGCGCCGATGTCTGCCAGAGCGCGACGGGCGTCTGCGGCCAGCAGGCCAGTTATTTTTCGGTCAATATCATCCATGGCCACAAAATATGCGGCCATGTCGCTGAGTCAAGCCATAATCATCGGCGCTACTCGGCCGCGATCTTGATCACCGGCTCCATCTGTTTCAGCACGTCACGGCCCAGGTGGCATTTGATCTGGTGTCCATCGCCCAGGTCCACCACCGGCGGCATCTCGGTATCGCAGATCCCGCCCGGCACCTGTGATTTCCAGCGGCAGCGGGTCTGGAACGGGCAGCCGGGGGGCGGGTTCATGGCCGAGGGGATCTCGCCCTCCAGCACGATGCGCTTGCGCACGACATGCGGATCGGCAATCGGCACCGCCGACAGAAGCGCCTCGGTATAGGGGTGGTAGGGGGGCGAGAAGACCTGCTCGGTCGTGCCCATCTCGACCACATGACCCAGATACATCACCATCACCCGGTCGCTGATATAGCGCACGATCGACAGGTCATGGCTGATGAACAGCAGTGTCGTGCCGTTTTCGCGCTGGATGTCCATCAGCAGGTCGGTCACCGCCGCCTGAACCGACACATCCAGCGCGCTGACCGGCTCATCCGCGACCACGACCTTGGCGCCGCCGGCAAAGGCCCGTGCGATGCCGACTCGCTGCTTCTGCCCGCCCGACAGTTGGCGCGGCATCCGTTCGGCAAAGGCACGGGGCAGTTTCACCAGATCCAGCAGTTCCAGCATGATGCGTTCGCGGTCGGCATCGCTGTCGCCGCGCTGGAACACCTCAAGCGCGCGGATGATCTGGCGGCCCACGCTCATGCTGGGGTTCAGCGTATCGAACGGGTTCTGGAACACCATCTGCACCTGGCTGACGGTATCGGTGTTGCGCTTCTGGATCGGGGTCGATTGCACGTTTTCATCAAACAGCATGATCGAACCGGCTGTCGCAGTCTCAAGCCCCATCAGCACCTTGGCGAAGGTGGACTTGCCGCAGCCGGATTCGCCGACGATGGCAAGGGTTTCGCCTTCGCGCGCCTCGAAGCTGAGGGTTTCGTTGGCCTTGACCACCTTCTTCGTGCCGCCGCCGAAGGCGCTGCCCGAGACCGAGTAGTATTTCTTCAGATCCTCCATCTTCAGAACGACCTTGCCGACAGGACGCTTCGCCTTGGCGACCTGCGCCTTGGGGGGCGCCTTCCAGTCCACCTCGCGCCATTTCAGGCAGCGGCTTTCGTGCCGGTGGGCGTCGGGCACGGCCTCCATCGGCACGTCGGCGGCGTCGCAGCGGCCGGCTTCGAAGTAATCGCAGCGCGGGCCGAAGTTGCAGCCCTTGGGCCGTTCATGGGGCAGGGGGAAGTTGCCGGGGATCGAGATCAGCGGCCGGTCGTTCTTGTCGGCGCCGGGCAGCGGAATCGAGCGGAAAAGCGCCTGGGTGTAGGGGTGGCGCATCTTGGTGAAGACTTCCTCGACATTGCCGGTCTCCACGGCCTCGCCGGAATACATCACGCAAAGCCGGTCGCAGACATCCAGCACAAGGCCAAGGTTATGGCTGATGAACAGCATCGAAGTGCCGTATTTTTCGCCCAGATCCTTGACCAGATCGACGATCCCCGCCTCGACCGTCACGTCCAGCGCAGTGGTGGGTTCGTCCAGGATCAGCAGCGCGGGCTTCGCCATCAGCGCCATGGCGATGACGATGCGCTGTTGCTGGCCGCCCGACAACTGGTGCGGATAGGCACCAAGAACGCGGTCGGGGTCGGGCAGGCGCACATCGGCTACGATCTGGCGGGCCAGCTTCCACGCCTCGGCCTTGGCCATGCCCTGATGGATCATCGGCACCTCGGCCAGTTGCGCGCCGATCTTCATCGCCGGGTTCAGGCTGGCCATCGGTTCCTGATAGATCATCGCGATCTCGCTGCCGCGGATGTGGCGCAGGTCTGCCTCGCTCATCCTTGTCAGGTCGCGGCCCTTGAACCGGATCGAGCCGCCCACGATACGGCCGTTGCGGCCAAGGTCGCGCATGACAGCCAGCGCCACGGTGGACTTGCCGCAGCCGGATTCGCCGACCAGCCCCATCGCCTCGCCCGCCATGACGGAGCAGGAGAAATCCATCACCGCCGGAATCTCGCGCAGGCGGGTGAAGAAGCTGATCGAGAGGTTCTCGATTTCAAGGATCGGTTTGGACGGGTCCCAGTCGGTCATCGGTCTCTCCGGTGGCTGGTGCGGGACC
>NZ_PZKE01000024.1 GCF_003034965.1 Fuscovulum blasticum DSM 2131
AGGTGCTGGAACAGCTTCGCAAGGAGATGAACCAGCACCTCAATTCCAAGAACATCCCGCTGTATTCGGTGCTGGCCAAGAAGGCGCAGCGGGCCAATATCGCCTTCTCGCCGCAGGCGCTGGTGGGGATCATGGCGCTATTGTCGATGTTCGCCTTCCTGGCACTGACGGTGGGCACCGGGGCATCCCTGGGCATCCGGGTGCTGATCGCCATCGGGATGGGGGTTGGCGGGGTTTATGTCTGGGTCAACAACAAGGCCAAGAAGCGCATGGCGCTGCTGGAAGAACAGTTGCCCGACGCGGTGGAGCTGATGGTGCGGTCCTTGCGGGTGGGCCATCCGTTTTCCAGCGCGGTGGGCATTGTCGCCAAGGAAATTCCCGATCCGCTGGGCACCGAGTTCGGCGTGATCGCGGATGAGGCCGCCTATGGCCGCGACATTGCCGAAAGCCTGAAAGCCTTTGCCGAACGGATGGACAGCCAGGATCTGCGCTTCCTTGCGGTGGCGGTGTCGATCCAGCAGCAATCGGGCGGCAATCTGGCGGAAATCCTTGAAGGCCTGTCCAAGGTGGTGCGGGCGCGGTTCAAGCTGTTCCGCCGGGTGCGCGCCATTACCGCCGAGGCGAAATGGTCAGGCATGTTCCTGTCGGGCTTTCCGATCGCGGCGCTGCTGATGATCAACGTGTTGCAGCCCAACTATTACGACGAGGTGCGCGAGACTGCGGTGTTCATTCCGACGGCGCTGGTGGTGTGCGCCTTTCTGGTCATCAACGTGATCTTCATGAAGATCATGGTCAACATCAAGGTCTGAGGGATTTGCCATGTTCTCTGCCGTGAACGAAACCCTCAAGAACCTGCTGGGGCCGCTGGGCCCGCTGATTGCGGTGGGCCTGCTGGGGCTGGTGCTGATCCTGGTCGCGCTGCCCACCATGCTGACCAAGCAGCGCGACCGCTATGCCGAGCTGAAGGATCAGGTCCGCCCCTCGGGCGAAAGCACGCGCCGGCTGCGCCGGGGCAGCGGCCCGGGCGACAAGCTGGAACGCTATGCCCAGTTCCTGGAACCGCAGAAGGCCGAGGAATTGTCGGCGGTGCGGCTGAAGCTGCTGCGGGCGGGCTATCCCGACAAGGGGGCGGTGCGCATCTACCACGCCTCGCGCATGGTGCTGGGCGTGGGATTTCTGGCGCTGGGGCTGGTCTTCGCGCTGGTGAAATCGGTCTCGGCCGAAGTGTCGACGCAGACGATGGTGATGTACACCATCCTGCCCGGCGCGATTGGATATTTCCTGCCACAATACTGGGTGACCAAGCGGATGCAGACCCGGCAGACCGAGATCGTCCAGGGCTTTCCCGATGCGCTGGACATGATGCTGGTCTGCGTCGAGGCGGGGCAGTCGCTGGACCAGTCGATCATCCGCGTCGCCCGGGAAAGCCGGGCCGGCTATCCCGCGCTGGCCGACGAATTCGAGATGGTCGCGAATGAGGTGAAGGCCGGCAAGGAACGGGTGCAGGTGCTGAAGGACATGTCCGACCGGGTGGGCGTGCCCGACGTGGCCAGTTTCGTGACCACGCTGGTGCAATCGGCCACCTTCGGCACCTCGGTCGCCGAGGCGCTGCGTGTCTATTCTGCCGACATGCGCGACAAACGCGTGATGCGGGCCGAAGAAAAGGCGAACGTGCTGCCGACCAAGTTGACGCTGGGCACAATGCTGTTCACGGTGCCGCCGCTGCTGATCATTCTGATCGGGCCGTCGGTCTATGGCATTGCGACCATGCTGAGCAAAGGGGTCTTGAGGTAAGGTATCGCGTGGCGCGACGGGGGAAACTGCTTCTGATTGTTGCCTTGCTGGCCGCCTGTGGCAATACGGGCGGCTCGGGCCTGTCACGCAATACGCCCTATGGGGTGAACCCCCGGCAGGAGGCGGTGGACGGGCTGATCGTGGGCCATCGGCTGATGGAAGCGGGCGAATACGAACTTGCGCTGAAGGCCTATTATCGCGCGGCGGGCGAGGACGGGATCAATGTCGATACGCTGTCGGCCATCGGATCGGCCAATCTGAAACTGGGGCGGCTGGGACAGGCCGAACTGGTGCTGCGCCGCGCGCTGGAAGCCGACCCGACCTTCGTGCCGGCCCTGAACAACCTGGGGGTTGTCCTGATGGAGCGCGACAAGATCGGCGAGGCCAAGCGCGTGTTCGAACAGGCCTATGCGCTGGACAGTGGCCAATCGGACTCGATCCGCGACAATCTGAAACTCGCTATCGCGAAAAGCGAGGCGCGCGTATATGATCCCCCGCAAGAAGAAGGCGAATTCCAGCTCGTCCGGCGGGAAAAGGGGCGGTATGTCCTTTTGACCCAGCTTTGACGGGCCAGGCGTTCCCGAGCAGTGAACGAAAAGCAGTCAACGAAAAGGACGCATGAAATGCGCCATTCTGTGCTTGTTGCGCTGTGCCTGGGCGGCACCGCGTTTGTGGCCGGTTGTCAGGGTAATACGGACGCAGCGGTGCAACGGGCGGTCAAGGACGTGAACGTCATCGACCAATCCAACCTGAATGACATCATGCTGACGGTGGGCGACCCGAACGAGGCGGTAAGCTATTTCCAGGGCGCCTTGCAGAAAGACCCCGGCCGGGTGGACCTGATGCGCGGGCTGGGCAAGTCGCTGGTGCGGGCGGGCAAGCCGGTCGAGGCGGCGCGGGTCTGGGAACAGGTCGTCGCCCATGCCGAGGGCACCAACGAAGACCGGGTGATGCTGGCCGATGCGCAGATCCGCGGCAACCAGTGGGACAAGGCCAAGGCCACGCTGAACACCGTGCCGCCGACGCATGAGACCTATGACCGCTACCGTCTGGAAGCGATGGTGGCCGACAGCGAGAAGAACTGGAAGAAGGCCGACAGTTTCTATGAAATCGCCAGCGGCCTGACGACCAAGCCGGCGGGCGTGCTGAACAACTGGGGCTTTTCCAAGCTGACGCGGAAGGATTATCCCGGCGCCGAGCGGCTGTTCGCGCAGGCGCTGAAGTATGAGCCGGGGCTGTTCACCGCGAAGAACAATCTGGTCATGGCCCGCGCGGCGCAGCGCAAATATGACCTGCCGGTGGTCGACATGACCCAGACCGAGCGGGCCGAGCTGCTGTACACAATGGCGCTGGCCGCCATCAAGCAGGGCGATGTTGCGGTGGGCAAGGGCCTGCTGCAACAGGCGGTCGACACGCATCCGCAGCATTTCGAGGCGGCGGCGCGCAGTCTGGCGGCGCTGGATGGCAATGTGGTGAACTGAGGCGATGGAGTTCACGCCACCTGCCCTGCGCACGGCCCTGGTGCTGCTGCCCTTCGTTCTGCCGATCGCGATCTGGGTGTCGTGGTCGGACATGAAAACGATGCGGATTCCCAACATGGCGGTGCTGGCCATGGCGGCGGTCTGGCCGCTGGCGGGCTGGCTGGCGGTGCCGCTGGACCTGTGGCTGTGGGGCTTCGCGATCATGGCCATCGTGCTGCTGGCCGGGTTCATCGGCAATGCAGTGGGCCTGTTCGGCGCGGGCGATGCCAAGTTCGCCGCCGCGATTTCGCCGGTCTTCGTGGGCGGCGATCCGACGCTGATCCTCATGCTCTATGCGGCCTGTTCGATTGCCGCGCTGGCCGCGCACCGGCTGATGAAACATGTGCCAGCCTTTCGCCGGGCCACGCCGGACTGGAAAAGCTGGGCCAGCCCGAAATTCCCGATGGGGCTGGCGCTTTCCGGCATGGCGCTGTTCTACCTTCTCGCCGCCTTCCTGCCCAATCCGTGACATGTTTTACATCCACCTTTGGTTGATTGAGAACTCTGCCTGAAGGTCGTGGGGGAAAAATGAACGTGCAGCTCAACCCGGTGCCGCCGTCCGCAGGGGTGCAGCCCCCTGCCAGCCCGCGCAGCCTGGCGGAAACCGGGATCAGCCCGGTGATGCTGCGCGACCTGCTGCTGAAGACGATGTTCCGCACCAATCTTGATCTGGTGTCCAGCCTGGCGCGCGCGCTGGCCTTGCAGGTGCCGCTGGTGCAGGATCTGGTGGATCAGGCCCGCAGCCAGCGCCTGATCGAAGCGACCGGCACGCTGCACGCCGGGGCGGGCAACGAAATGGGCTACCAACTGACCGACGCCGGCAAGAGCCGGGCGCTGGATGCGCTGTCGCAGTCGGAATATTACGGGGCCTGCCCGGTGCCGCTGGCGCAATACACCGAACAGATCAAGCGGCAGTCGATCCGCGACATCCGGCTGACGCGCGATCAGTTGATGTCGGGCATGGGCCACCTGATCCTGCCGCCCGACCTGATGGCCAATCTTGGGCCGGCGGTGACATCGGGCCGGTCGATCCTGTTCTACGGGCCGCCCGGGAACGGGAAATCCAGCATCAGCCACGGCATCCGCGCCGCCATTGGCGACAAGATCTATGTGCCGCGCGCCATTGAATATTCCGGTCAGGTGATCAGCGTCTATGACCCGGTGGTCCATGCCGCCGCCGAAACCGCGCTGGACGATCCGACCGCGCTGCGCCGCACCTCGAACCGCTATGACAACCGCTATGTCTATTGCGAACGGCCTTCGGTTATTACCGGGGGCGAACTGTCGCTGGACATGCTGGATCTGGCCTACAACCCCACCGCCCGCACCTATCAGGCGCCGCTGCAACTGAAGGCGACCGGCGGCATCTTCATCATCGACGACCTTGGCCGCCAGGCCGAGCCGCCGCAGAAGATTGTGAACCGCTGGATCGTGCCGCTGGAAGAGCACCGCGATATTCTGGCGCTGCAATCGGGCGAGAAATTCACCGTGCCCTTCGACACGCTGGTGATCTTTTCCACCAACTTCCACCCGAACGAGATCTTCGACGGCGCCGCGCTGCGCCGGATCTTCTTCAAGATCAAGATCGACGGGCCGAACCAGGAAAACTTCCTGAAGATCTTTGCCATGGTGGCGCGGCGCAAGAAGATGCCGCTGGACGAAAAGGCGCTGATGCACCTGCTGAAGGTCAAGTTCCCCACCATCGACAACCGCTATGCCAATTACATGCCGGTGTTCCTGATCGACCAGATGATCAGCATCTGCGATTTCGAGGGGATTCCCTATCAGATGACCCCCGACCTGATCGACCGCGCCTGGGGAAACATGTTCGTGCATCAGGAAGAGATCGCGCGTTAGGCGCGAGAAGAGCGCCGCAGCCCGAAGGCCAGAACACCAGCGGACCCGAGGCGCCCCCTGCAGGTGGCAAATATAGGTATCGCCTCACCGGCTGCCCCCTGATCGCCCGGGACAGTGCGCGCCCTGACTCAGGGACCATCCCTTACAGCGCCGCGCGGGTCAGTTGATCGCGGTCACCTCGTTGACGTGCAAGACACCGCCCTCAATAAATTCGCCGCGCAGCGTAATCAACGTGGGCATGTGCAGCCACTTGGTCACGACAAGGGCCGGCTTCTTCCCCTCCCTGTTTGTCACCATGATTTTCATCACAGGAAAGTGGCAGCCAAGTATGTTCAAATCCTCAGCCCCAAGAACGTTTACATCAAGCACATAAGAATTGGGCTGGGCTACTTCTGGCCGGGTCACGGAGGCTTCAGCGTGAAACTTGGCCCCGGGCACAATGTCCTTGCGGCCTGGCAGGAAGGTTGACCAGTGGAAGGTTGCTGCATCACCAGGATATTTGTCTGCAAGAAGTACGAAAATGCCAGCCTGCACCGTCATTTCCATAAACTTCTTACGTTCGAAATCATATTGCCGGTAGCGGATGATATCTCCCTCATTGGCCAAGATTTCACTGTGCACATTTCCGTTGAAGGTCAGGTCAAGCGGAAGCTGAACATCGGCCAGACACTCGGCGAGGGACGGCAGAGGCAAGGTCAGGCACAACGCAAATACAATGGAGCGGATCACTCGAATCTCCATATTGTGGTCAGCACAGCCTATCACGGATTTCCGCACCATGGGCTTAGAACGCAGCGCGTCCCGCCCTGCCTCCGCCCTATTCCAGTTCCTTCAGCGTCAGCGTGCGGACGGTGCCGGTTTCGGGGTTGGTGCTGCTGCTGCGGAACGAGATCATCGCCTCGGGGGCGTAGAGCAGCACGCCATCGGACATGACCTTGCCATCGGCCCGGATCACCTTGTGGATTTCCACCGCGCGATAGCGGCAATCTTCCCAGTCGATGCTTTGTTCGCCCAGGATTTCCACCTCGGCCACGACGGGAACGGTGCTGCCGGTGATCGGCTTCATCTTGCCTTCGGCGCGGGCCTTGCCACCGGCCGCGATCACGGCGGCCAGATCGGGAAGATCGCCGTCCCACAGGTATTCGGTCCGCTGGCCGCCGCTTTCATAATCCAGCGGCCAGAGCCCGTCTTTCATCCGCGAGGTCAGCCCTTGCGCGCGGTAGGTCAGCACATCGCCGTCGCGGGCGATGTATTCCAGAAGAAGGCCGCTGTCATAGGTGGCCGTGGCCGGCATCCCGTCCGCCGCGAAACAGCCCGCCGCCGCCGGACCTGCCAGCGCCCCCAGAACCAAAGCCAGCCGGATCATGCGAACTCCCTGACGCCTTCCTCGGTCACAATCGCATCAAGGCGCTGATCGGTGGGCTCGATCGGCACCTCGGGCAGTTCCTGCGCGGCGAAGGCAAAGCCGATGGCCAGCGTGGGCCGCCGGGCGCGCAGACCTTCCAGCGTGCGGTCATAGAAACCGCCGCCATAGCCCAGCCGATAGCCGCGCGCATCGAAGGCGACCAGCGGCACGATCAGGATTTCGGGTTCGATCCAGGCGCCTTCGGCCGGGATCAGCGCCTTGAAGGCGCCTTCGACCAGCGCGCAGCCGGGCGCCCATTCGCGGAACCGCAGCGGCTGGCCCTTGCCCAGGATGACCGGCACGCCGACCGGGCCCTGATGGGCGGTCATGGCGCCCAGCGGATCAATCTCGGTCCGCATTGCCATATAGCCGGACAGCGGCCGGTCGCGGTGCGGCGCCAGATAATCGGCCAGGATTTCCGCCGCCTGCCCCTGCCCGCGGGCATGGGCCGCGGCACGGGCGGCAAAGGCATCGGCCCGGGCGCGGGCCTTGATTTCGGTCAGCGTCGTCACAGAAGCACCAGCGTTGCAAGGCCAAGGAAGGCGAAGAAACCCATCACGTCGGTCAGGGTGGTGACGAAGGTTCCGCTGGCAAGGGCCGGGTCAAGCCCGGCGCGTTCCAGCGTCAGCGGCACCAGAACGCCCCCCAGCGCGGCGACGATCTGGTTCACGATCATCGCCATGCCCAGCACCAGCCCAAGGTGCCAGTCCGAAAAGATGAGCGAACCCGCCACGCCAAGGATCAGCGCCAGGCTGATGCCGTTCAGCAGGCCGGCCACCAGTTCGCGCCGCACCACGCGGGCGGCGTTGGCGCGGGTCAGGTCGCGGGTGGCCAGCGCCCGCACCGCCACCGCCAGCGACTGCGTGCCCGCGATGCCGCCGGTCGAGGCGACGATGGGCATCAGCGCGGCCAAAGCCACCAGCGTGGCGATGGTGTTCTGGAACTGGCTGATCACGATGGCCGAGAGCGAGGCGGTGAACAGGTTGATCACCAGCCAGGGCAGGCGCTGCTTGACGGTTTCCACCGGCCCGTCGGACACGCTGGCCTCATCGCCCACGCCGGCCAGACGCAGCATGTCTTCCTCATGCTCTTCGTCCAGCACGTTCATCGCGTCGTCGATGGTGATCACCCCGACCAGCCGGCCCGCGTCATCGACCACGGGGCAACTGATCAGGTGATACTGGTTGAAGATATAGGCCACGTCGGATTCGGCATCGGTTGCCTGAACCGTGCGGAAACTGTCTTCGCAGATGTCCTTGAGCCGCATGTCGCGGCCCGAGGACAGGATGCGCCCCAGCGTGACATAGCCGGTGGGGTGCATCCGCGGATCGGTCAGGATGACGTGGTAGAACTGGTCGGGCAGCCATTCGGCGCCGCGCAGGTAATCGGTGGCCTCGCCCACGGTCCAGTGTTCGGGCGCGACCACCGTTTCGCGCTGCATGAGGCGACCGGCCGAATATTCGGGATAGGCCAGCGCCTGTTCCACCGCCACACGGTCGGCATCTTCCAACGCCTCAAGGATCTTTTCCTGCGCCGGGGCCTCAAGGTCCTCCAGAATATCGACAACATCGTCGGATTCCAGTTCGCGGACGGCATCGGCGACCACATTGTCAGGCAGCGCCTCGATCACCTCTTCGCGGATCGATTCGTCGATTTCCGACAGCACTTCGCCGTCGATCCCGCCGTGCCACAGCGCCAGCAGCGCCGCCCGTTCATCGGACGAGATCTGTTCCAGAATGTCGGCAACGTCGGCGGCGTGCAGCGGATTGAGCAGCGCATCCAGTTGCGCGACATCCACCGCCTCGACCGCGGCCAGCACCTTGTCCAGCCGCGCAAGGCGCGCGGTTTCCTCGTCGATGCCGATGCGGTCTTCTGCCATTCAGCCCCCTTGCCGCGACGGTGCGCGCGATTGGGGCGACCTTACCGGAAGCAGTTTCTGCGAAACAGGGGAAAGCGCCGGATTTCCTTTCGCCGCCGACCCCTTATTCTGGGCGCAGGGACAGGAAAGAAGGAACCCCGATGGCCGATCTTCTACTGGGTCAGGTGCTGAGCTTCGCGGGCGATCCCTTTGTCGAAGGGCCCGGCGCCGCGCGGCATATCACGGCGGGGGGCGTGCTGGTGGAAAACGGCCGCATTGCCGCGGTGGGCGACGGGGCCGCGCTGCGCGCCGCCCATCCGGCCGCGCGGCTGCAGGATTACGGCCGCAGCCTGATTTCGGCGGGTTTTGTCGATGCCCATGTGCATTACCCGCAGACGGCAATCATCGCCTCCTGGGGCAAGCGGCTGATCGACTGGCTGAACAGCTATACCTTTCCCGAAGAGATGCGGTTTGCCGACCCCGCCTATGCGGCCGAGATCGCCGAGCGATACCTTGATCTGGTCACCGCCAATGGCACCACCACGGTCTGCACCTATTGCACCATCCACCCCGCCAGCGTGGAGG
Source organism: Fuscovulum blasticum DSM 2131 (assembly GCF_003034965.1). GTDB lineage: Bacteria > Pseudomonadota > Alphaproteobacteria > Rhodobacterales > Rhodobacteraceae > Pseudogemmobacter > Pseudogemmobacter blasticus. The sequence goes on from NZ_PZKE01000024.1 coordinate 9,020, forward strand.
CGATCATGGCCGCCGCGCAAGGCCGTGGCCTGCGGCTGTTCGCCGGCAAGACCTGCATGGACCGCAACGCCCCCGAAGGGCTGCGCGACACGGCGCAGGCGGGCTATGACGAATCCAGGGCGCTTTTGCAGAAATGGCACGGGCGGGACCGGCTGTCCTATGTGATCACGCCGCGATTCTCGCCCACATCGACGCCGGAACAGTTGCAGGCGCTTGGCGCCTTGTGGCGCGAATACCCCGATTGCCTGATGCAGACGCATCTGAGCGAGCAGCCCGACGAGATTGCCTGGGTGAAAGAGCTGTTCCCGCAATCGCGCGACTATCTGGATACCTATGAGGCGCAGGGTCTGCTGCGGGAAGGCGCGGTCTATGGCCATGCCATCCACCTGACCGCGCGCGAAAAGGCCCGGCTGGCCGAGGCGGGGGCCAGTGTGGTGCATTGTCCGACCTCAAACACCTTTATCGGATCGGGGCTGTTCGACATGGGGTTGGCCAAGCAACTGCGCGTGGGGCTGGCCACCGACACCGGGGGCGGATCGTCGTTTTCCATGCTGCGGACCATGGCGGCGGCCTATGAGGTGGCCCAGTTGCGCCATCAGCCGCTGCATCCGTCGCAACTGTGGTGGCTGGCGACGCAAGGATCGGCCCGGGCGCTGCGGGCGGATCACCTGATCGGCAATATCGCCGTGGGGATGGAGGCCGATCTGGTGGTGGTGGACCTGGCCTCGACGCCGGCCATCGAACAGGCCACGCGGCGGGCCGAAGACCTGTGGCAGGCGCTGTTCCCCACCATCATGATGGGCGATGACCGCGCGATCCGCGCGGTCTGGGCCAATGGCCGCCGGCTTTAGGCCCTATGCTGTAGATGGGCGGGCGGTCAGCCTTCCGATTCGGGTTCGGGGTAGATGAAGCCGCTGATCGGATAGGGGCGGCCCAGCGTGCCGGGCTGGCTTTCGACGCGCACAAGGCTCCAGTCGTTCTTTTCCGACACGTCGATCACCGCCATGGCCAGCGACACCTTGTTGCGCTGCCAGTTGGCATGGTCGATCAGGATTTCGCGCGGCGAGACCACATCCGACACCACGGCAACATGGCCCATCGGCAGCTTGCGGGTGCCCGAGAACACCATGACCGAGCCGACATCGGGATCATGGCCGCGTTCATAGATGCCCTTGGCCGAGTTCCACCAGGTTTCCGCATTGCCGCGCAGTTCGATCCCGCTGGCGGTGCGGGCAAAGGGCACGCACCAGACGCGCTGGCCGCGGGCACGCTTGGCCTGCGCTTCCTGCACGGCTTCCTTGGTGGAGATATGCAGCGTCGGATCGGGCGGCGTGTCGCGGGTGACGGGGGCGGCGCAGGCCCCCAGCAGGGCAAGAAGAAGGCCCGAAGCCATCAGTCGCAGCGATGCGGCGCGGATAAGTGTCATGTGGTCTCTGTCCCCAGGTGCCTGTTCCGGCGTGCCGTTTTCGGCGGGCGGAAAATCCCCGGATCGGGGCAGGCTGGCAAGCGTTCAGAGTCACGATTGGCAACAATCCGCCAGCGGACTGTAATGAAGCGGCCGAATCCGTGACCGGATGGCCTGAATCAGAGGTCGAGTTCCCAGCCGTCGGGATAGAAATCGTGCTTCAGCGCAATCGAGGTGGAGATCCGTTCATACTTCCAGATCTCTTCGGCGGTGACGGGAATCGGGCCGATGGCGGCCACCAGCGTGTCACTGTCCACCCGCCGGGTGCGGAATCCCTCGATCCGCAGGGCGCGTTCCAGCGCGGGCCAGGACGCATCCATTTCCTCGATGAAGAAGGCATATTCGACCACCGCCGTCTTCGGCAGGCTGACCCCCTTCGACTGGCGGAAGGTGTCAAAGGTCTCGCGACGCTGGGCTTCGAAATTGTGGTCCATGGCGGGGCTCCCTGCCCGCCTTCTAGCTTACCCGTGGTGGTGACAGAAGCCCTGATCGTAGGCTGAGTCCCAGGTCCAGCCGCTGGCATTCAGCGTCTCGAAGGCCAGAGGTGCCAGCTTTCGCGTCTTGCCGTCTTCGGTGACCGTCATTTGCAGCAGATCGACATTGCAGGCGAAGGCGGTTCCCATGACTTCGCCGACATGTTCATAGCCGACCACCGTAAACTGATTGTCGATGAATTGCAGTTTGGTGACGTTCCGCCCGCTGCCCTCTTCATCGGCATATTCGGTGACGATGGCCAGAATGCTGCCGTCTGCCTGATCCAGAACCTCCAGATCCTGTTTGGTGGCAAAGGCCCCCAGCGCGATTTCGGGGTTGTCGAACTGCGGCTCGCCTTCGGGCAGCGCGGGGCTGCCGGGGCCGCCGCCCCAGATCGTCAGCCGGGCCATGTCGCGGTTCTGGGTCAGCCGGGCGAAGAAGGTGAACCCGTCGCCCGACGCGCCCGCCCAGTTGCCGCTGGCCTCGGACAACACGGTTTGCGCGGCGGCGGGCTGGGCAAGGGCCAGGGTCAGGGCAAGGGCGGGCAACAGGCGCATCGGTCTCTCCGGCATGGTCGGGGCTGACGATGCCATTGCCGACCCCGGAATGGAAAGGCGGGAAAACCCGACAGGGCGCGGTGCGCGCGGGCGATATGTCGGCGTGGCCTTGCCTTTCTGGCGGCTTTGCGGGTTTCTTGTCCTGTCGCGGCGGCCCGGAGCACGGCAGCACAGCCTGACCCCGGTTGCCGCGGCGCCATGACCCGTTGACGGTCGGGCCCGGCCCGGCTCTGATCCGGCCCCGCACCTTCTTGAGGAGACCCTGATGCGTGCCCTCGCCCTGCTTGCTGCCGCTGCCATGGTCGTCAGCCTGTTCCTGCCCTGGCTGAGCCTGGGTCAGGCCGGCTCCGGCTTCGTGCCGTGGGATCTGGTCAAGAACCTTGACCCGAATTCCGAGACCCTGCAGCGTTTCGCCGGTGACGCGCCTCCGGCGCTGCTTGTGTTCCTGGCCACCTTTGTTCTGGCGGCGGTGTTCCTGGTGCTGGCCGTTGTCGGCGTGGCTTCGCGGGTGCTGGCGGTTGTCGCCGGCGGCGGGGCGGTGGGTCTGGTGGTCTATGCCCTGTGGCAGGCCCGGCAGGGCGCGCTGGATCTGGGCGTGCCGATCCCGTCAACCAACAACCTGGCCGACATGGCCGAACAGGCGTCGCAGGTCATGGGCATGGGCGCCTGGGCCTGGGGCGGCGGCGCGGTGCTGCTGCTGTTCGCCGGTCTGGTGGGCTTTCCCCGCCGGGGCTGACAGCCGGCCGGCGTTCAGCCCTGCAAGGCGCGCGCCAGCGCGGCCTGCCGTTCGATCACGCGCGGCAGGTCTATGGTGGTGATCTGGCCGCCGCGCACCACCTGCCGCCCTTCGACGAACAGATCGCGCACCCGGTTCGGGCCGCACAGAACCAGCGCGGCCACCGCATCCCAGGCGCCGGCGGCCTCGACCCCCGACAGATCCCAGATTGCCAGATCGGCGCGCTGGCCCGGGGCCAGACTGCCGCAATCCTCGCGCCCCAGCACGCGGGCACCGCCCAGCGTGGCGATCTCAAGCGCCTCGCGCGCGGCCATGGCATCGGCGCCGCGCGCCACCCGCTGCAACAGCAGCGCCTGCCGCATCTCGGCTGCCAGATTTCCGGCATCGTTCGATGCGCTGCCATCCACGCCAAGGCCCACCTTCACCCCGGCATCCCGCATGGCGCGCACCGGCGCGATGCCGGAACCAAGGCGACAATTCGAACATGGGCAATGGGCAACCCCGGTCAGGCTGCGGGAGAAAAGTTCAATTTCCGAACAATCCAGCTTCACGCAATGGGCGTGCCAGACATCGGCCCCGACCCAGCCCAGATCTTCGGCATACTGGCCGGGGCGGCAGCCGAACCGCGCCAGGGAATAGGCGACATCCTCATCATTCTCGGCCAGATGGGTGTGCAGCATCACGCCCTTGTCGCGCGCCAGAAGGGCGGTGTCGCGCATCAGGTCGCGGCTGACCGAGAAGGGGGAACAGGGGGCCAGCCCCACCCGCAGCATGGCGCCGGGGCGGGGATCGTGAAAGCGGTCCACGACGCGGATCATGTCGTTCAGGATCGCCGCCTCACGCTCAACCAGCGCGTCGGGGGGCAGGCCGCCCTGCGATTCGCCAATGCTCATGGCGCCGCGCGTGGGGTGAAAGCGCAGGCCCAGTTCGGCGGCGGCGGCGATGGTGTCATCCAGCCGCGCGCCGTTGGGGTAAAGATAGAGGTGGTCCGAGGTCAGGGTGCAGCCCGACAGCGCCAGTTCGGCCAGGCCCACCTGCGCGCTGGTGAACATCTCATCCGGGCCGAAACGCGCCCAGATCGGATACAGCGTCTTCAGCCAGCCGAAGAGCAGCGCATCCTGCCCGCCCGGCACCACGCGCGTCAGCGTCTGGTAGAGATGGTGATGGGTGTTCACGAGGCCCGGCGTCACCACGCAGCCCGCCGCCTCGATCACCTCGGCGCCGGGGGGCGGGGCCAGCCCCTGCCCCACTGCCGCCACGACGCCTGCGCGGATCAGAACGTCACCGCCGGCGATTTCTTCCCGCGCGGGGTTCATCGTCACCACGGTGGCGGCATTGCGAATCAGGATGTCCGGCATGGCGTTCCCCTTGGCCCCTTCGGTGGAACACCCGGGCGGACCGACAGAAAGGGCAAAGGACTCGGGCTCCGCCCCCGCAGCCTAGCGCCGGGGAACGGGCCCGCTCAAGCCTTTTCGGACGATGGCCGCGCGGTGGGCAGCCCGGATCAGCCCGCGTTCAGCAGCGCCAGCGCCTCGGCATGGATGTCGCGGTTCGCCGCCGCCAGAACGCGGCCACCCTGCGGACAGGGACGACCCTGCCAGTCGGTCACGATGCCGCCGGCGGCTTCGATCACGGCAATCGGGGCCTGCACGTCATAGGCCTGCAAGCCGGCTTCGATCACCAGATCAATCTGCCCGGCTGCGATCAGCGCATAGGCGTAGCAATCGGTTCCGTAACGGACCAGTTTCGCCTTGGGCGCCACGCGGCGGAAGGCGGCGCCTTCCTCGGGCGTGCCGACTTCGGGGAAGGTCGAGAACAGGATCGCTTCGGACAGGGGGCGTGGGGCGCGGGTTTTCAGCGCCGCGCGGCCCATGGGCCCGTTCACCGTGGCCTGGCCGAAGCCGCCTTCGAAGCGTTCGCCGATATAGGGCTGGTCAATGAGGCCATAGATGGGGCCGGTCGCATCGGCGACCGAGATCAGCACGCCCCAGGTCGGGGTGCCCGACAGGTAGCCGCGGGTGCCGTCGATCGGGTCCAGCACCCAGGTCAGGCCGCTGGTGCCTTCGACGGTGCCGAATTCTTCGCCCAGGATGCCATCCTGCGGGCGGCGGCGTGCCAGAATGGCACGCATCCGCTGTTCGGACAGGCGGTCGGCCACCGTCACCGGGTCGAACCGTTCGGTTTCCTTGGTTTCGGCCGAAAGGCCCGCCCGGCGGAAATGCAGAAGCGTTGCCGCGCGGGCGGCATCCGCCAGTTCATGCGCAGTGGCCCTCAGATCGGCCGCCACATCCAAAGAAAGGTTCATCAGATTCGCTCCGCTGGCTTTTCCCCGGCGCTATCCGGCGCCGGGGGGCCGGTCAAGCGGCGCGTGGTTCAGGCCGCGTCGGACAGCACGCGCGCCAGATCGAACAGGCGGCGGCGCTGCGCTTCGGGGATCGCGTAATACGACCGGACAAGCTCCAGAGCTTCCTTGTCGGCCATGAAATCGCCCTGCGTGGTCTTGGGCATGTCTTCGCCCGCGATGCCTTCGAAGAAGAAGGCGATCTGCACGCCAAGGGCATCTGCGATGTCCCACAGCCGCGAGGCGCTGACCCGGTTCATGCCGGTTTCATATTTCTGGATCTGTTGGAACTTGATCCCAACCTTGTCCGCAAGTTGTTGTTGGGTCATGCCCACCATCCAACGACGATGACGAATGCGTTTACCGACATGAGCGTCAACGGGATGCTTCATTCTTAACTCCTACTAGCGCGGCGCACCGCGCGGGACCCCCTACACCTGATAAGCACATTCCATGCCAATCACGGGATATTCTGAAAAACAATTCTGGAGAAGTAAACGACCTCTAAACCTATCCATTTGGACAGGTGCTTTTGCACAAACGTATAACAATTCATTGCTGTCATCGCCGTACACCCTGAATTGCTTGCTTGCATACGAACTCGCCTTTTTGGGGAAACCCGAATTGAAATGCAGTATGCGCAAATTTTTTTGCGTTTTGCAAACGCTTGCCTTCCCGCGAGACCGGCGCCACCTTCTGCGGACCACCCGCCCAAGGAGACGCCATGCGCGCCTGGAAACTTCGCGAGCTTGGCCAGCCGGCCACATTGGAACAGGGCGCGCGGCCGGTGCCGGGGCCGGGCGAGGCGCTGGTGCGGGTCTGTGCGGCGGGGCTGAACTTCGCCGATCTGCTGATGGCCGAGGGCCGCTATCAGGACCGGCCCGCCCTGCCCTTCACCCCCGGCCTTGAACTGGCCGGCCGGGTCGAGGCGCTTGGCCCCGGCACGGCGGGCCCCGCCCCCGGCAGCCGCGTTGCGGCCCATGTCGCGGGCGGGGCCTTTGCCGATTATGCGGTGGTGCCGGTCGCGCGCCTGCTGGCGCTGCCCGACGAGATGCCGATGACCACCGCCGCGGGCTTTCAGGTGGGCTATGGCACCGCGCATCTGGCGCTGACCCATGCCGCGCGGTTGCGCCCCGGGGAAACCCTGTTCGTCACCGGCGCGGCGGGCGGGGCCGGGCTGACCGCGGTGGAGGTGGGCCGCGATCTGGGCGCGCGCGTCATTGCGCAGGTGCGCGGGCCGGAAAAGGCGGCGCTGGTCCGCGCCGCGGGGGCCGAGGCGGTGATCGACAGCGGCGAGCCGGATCTGAAGGCCGCGCTGCGGGCGCTGGGCGGGGTGGATGTGGTCTATGATACGGTGGGCGGCGCCGGGTTCGACGCGGCCCTGCGCGCCACCCGGCCGGGCGGGCGGCTGCTGGCCATCGGCTTTGCCGGCGGCGAGGTGCCGAAGGTGGCGCTGAACCATCTGCTGGTGCGCAATGTCAGCGTGATCGGCTTCTGGTGGGGCGGCTATCTTGGCTTTGCCCCCGAGGCGCTGACGGCCAGCCTTGCCGCGCTGATCGGGCGCTGGCAGGCTGGCGCGCTGCGCCCGCATATCAGCCAGATCCTGCCCTTCGAGGCGTTGCCTGAAGGGCTGGCGATGATCCGCGACCGCAAGGCCACCGGCAAGATCGTGCTGCGGATCGACGATCAGGCCGAATAGGCGCGGCGCAGTTCGGACAGCAGCATGTCAACCACCTCATCCCGCCGGGCGCCGCCGGGATAGAGGCAGATCGAGGTGCGGCCCAGCGCCGGCAGGCCGGCCTCGGGCCGGATCGGCGCCATGCCTTCGGTAAGCGTGCCTTCCATCCGCACCGTCACGGCCAGATCGGCGGCCACCGTCGCCTCGACCGCCTGTTCGCTTTCGCCGCCGGTGGCCATTTCCCAGGGGATGCCCGCCGCATCCAGCGCCGCCTGCGCCGCCGGGCGGAAGATACAGGTATCCTTGAAGCCCAGCCGCAGCGGCCGGCGCTGCCAGACCAGCCCGTCCGGCGCGCCCGCCCAGATCAGCCCGCGCGACGACAGCACCTCGGCGGTGCGGTCAGGGTGTTCCTCGGTGGTCACCATCGCGTCGAATTCGCCGCGCGCGAAGCCTTCCTTCAGCAGCAGCGTGAAGGACGACACCAGATTCACCCGCACGCGCGGGTAAACCTGCGCCAGCCGCTTCAGGATGCCGGGGATCGCCGGATAGATGATGTCATGCGGCACGCCCAGCCGCAGTTCGCCTTCGTGCCCGCCCGCACCGAACCGCGACAACACCTCGTCATTCAGAGCCAGCATCCGGCGGCCATAGGACAGAAGCTGCTCGCCCTCGCTGGACAGGGCCAGCTTGCGGGCGGCGCGCAGGAACAGGGTTTGGCCCAGCGAATCCTCCAGCCGCTTGATCTGCATCGACACCGCCGATTGCGTCAGGTTCAGGAACCCGGCGGCCCGTGTCACGCCGCCGACATCGGCGACGGTCACGAAAGAGCGCAGGGCAGACAGGTCGAGGTTGCGCGGCATATCACAGATCCTGATTCTTCGCGTCACAATCATTCGTTTCACTAATGAATATATCGACGATATAGATCAGGCAAGATGATGATCCGGCACCGGCCGATCACTTGTTTCGATGAAAGGAACGACCATGTCCGCCCATGTCACCGCGATCAGCCTGCCCCGCGTGCAGCCCGCCGCGCGGCCGACTTTCAAGGGGTTCGTTGCCGCTGCCCTGCGGCGGATGGACCTGCAGCGCCAGCGCGACCGTCTGGCCCTGCTGGACACAAGGATGCTGCGCGACATCGGTCTCAGCGCCGAAGCCGCCGCCACCGAGGCCGCGCGCACGGTCTGGAACGCCCCGGACCATTGGCAGCGCTGACAGGAAACCGGGCGGGCCGGCGGCTTTTTTCGGACGTAAATTCTTGAAATCCGCCCCCCGTCTTCCGATATTCCGTGCATGAGGTGCGCCGGTTTCCCCGGCGTTGCCCTTAGGGACAACATCGGAGGCTTCATATGGCACAATATGAAACGGTCAGCAGCGTAGGCATCGGCGCCCGCGCGCGGCTTGACGAAGGGCTTCGCGCCCACATGAACAAGGTCTACGGGCTGATGTCCGTGGCGATGCTGGTGACGGGTGGCGTTGCCTGGGCCGTTGGCACGTCGGATGCGCTGTTCTCGATCCTGCGCGACCCGATTACGCTGCGCCCCAACATCCTGGGCTGGATCGTGATGTTCGCGCCGCTGGCGATGGTTTTCGCCTTTGGCGCGGTGATCAACCGCCTGTCCTATGCCGGCGCGCAACTGTTCTTCTATGTCTATGCCGCTGTCATGGGCCTGTCGCTGGCCTGGATCTTCAAGGCCTTCACCGGCGCCTCGATCGCGCAGACCTTCCTGATCACCGCCATCGCCTTCGCCGCACTCAGCCTTTACGGCTATACCACCAAGCGTGACCTGTCGGCCTTCGGCACCTTCCTGATCATGGGTCTGGTCGGCCTGATCGTGGCCTCGATCGTGAACCTGTTCCTGGCTTCGGGCGCGCTGGCCTTCGCGATCTCGGTCATCGGCGTGCTGATCTTCGCGGGCCTGACCGCGTTTGACACCCAGCGCATCAAGACCGACTACCTGCAGCACGCGCAGGCGATGGATCAGGAATGGCTTGGCAAATCGGCCATCATGGGGGCGCTGAACCTCTACCTCGACTTCCTGAACCTGTTCATGTTCCTGCTGCAATTCCTGGGCAACCGCGAATAAGCGGGAACCGGCATCCGCGTTGGGGGCCGCCTTCGGGCGGCCCTTTTCATTTCAGGGCCCGGTCTGCAGAAACCGCCGCACCGCGGCGGGCGAGGTCAGGCGGATGCGCCGCTTGTCCGGCGGCACGCTGTCCCACAGCCGTTGCAGCCCCTGCCGGGCGCTGTGCCGTGTGCGCCAGATGAAGCGCCAGAAGGCCAGCGTTTCACCATGAAACCCCTCGGGGCAGCCGTCGGGCAGGTCGGGGCGGTTGCGGCCATGCCAGGCCACGGTGCGCCGGATCACCCGCCAGAACCGCAGAGGCAGCGGCAGGTCCAGCCAGATCAGCAGATCGGCGCGGGCCAGCCGGTTGGGCCAGGTGGCGGAATGACCGCCCTCGAAGATCCAGGTCTCGCGCGCCTCGACCTCATGGCAGAGCCGCGTCTTTGCGGCCCGGTCACGTTCCACCCAGCCCGGCATCCAGTGGATATGGTCGATATGCATGACCGGCAGCCCGGTGCTCTGCCCCAGGGCGCGGGCCAGGGTGGACTTGCCCGATCCGGGCTGTCCGACAATCATGATGCGGCGAAGCGGCGCCATGGAACCCGGCCCCCGAAATGCAAATGGCCGCACCCAAGGGCGCGGCCGGCAGTCCAGACAGGGAAGGCGATCTTACTTGATCTTGCCTTCCTTGTATTCGACATGCTCCCGCTTGACGGGGTCATACTTCTTCACGACCATCTTTTCGGTCATGGTGCGGGCATTCTTCTTGGTCACATAGAAGTGCCCGGTGCCCGCCGTCGAGTTCAGACGGATCTTGATCGTCGTCGGCTTCGCCATTGTCGTGTCTCCTGTGCCGGGAAAACCGGTGTTCCCCCGCGAAATCCTTGAAGCCCGCCTTTTACGCGCGCGCCTGCCGGAGTCAACAGCGAAAGAGCAGGCTACGGCGGGAAATCGACCGCGCGCGGGTGTCGGCGGCGGGGGCGCTTCGCCCCCCGCACCCCCCAGAGGGTATTTGGGCCAAGATGAAGCCTGGGTCTTCCAGTTGGTGCAAATACCCCGGGGGGCTCTTCGCGCCAGCGAAGAGGGGGGCAGCGCCCCCATGTGGCGGCAGAATTGCGCGGATGGCCTGTAAGCCGGATTCTGTCCAGGCGTTGCCGCCCTGGATGACCATTCCTCTGCCGCTCGCGTTGCCGCGGCGGTCAAGCTGCCAACCCGGGCCTCTCGGGCTGAAGCGTCCCTGCGGCGGTATCGGTTTCCCGACCTGCCCCGCGCGAGGCCCCTATTCGGCATTGCTCCGGGCGGGGCTTGCCATGCCGGTCCGGTTGCCCGTCCCGCGGTGGGCTCTTACCCCACCGTTTCACCCTTGCCCCGGGCGAACCCGGGGCGGTCTCGTTCTCTGTGGCGCTTTCCCTGGGGTTGCCCCCGCCGGGGGTTACCCGGCGCCCTTGCTTCATGGAGTCCGGACTTTCCTCGGACGTTGCCGCCCGCGGTCATCCAGCCATCCGCGCGAGGTGCGGCTTAGGCGGATGCGGGCGGCCCGTCAAGCGGCGCATCACCCGGGAAGCGCGCGGCCAGATCGGCGGCAAGGGCGGCGTCGGTGCTGTCCAGCGGCCCGCGCGCCCAGGGGCGGAAGCGCAGGCGGAAGGCGTGCAGCAGCATATCGGGCGCGGCCTCGGGGTAGCCGAAGCGGCGCAGGTCGGCGGTGAAGCGGTCCGGGTCGCCGCCCGCGCCCGCCTGCGGCCAGACCGACAGGCCCTGCAGGGCCAGCCGCCGCCAGTCGAACCGGGGGCCGGGGTCGGCCTTGCGGTCGGGCGCCATGTCGCTGTGGCCGATCACCCCCTGCGGCGGGATCGACCAGCGGCGCAAAAGGCCCGCCAGCACCCGCTCCAGCGCGGCCATCTGCGGTTCGGAAAAGGGTTCGGCGCCGGTGTTCTGCAATTCGATGCCGATAGAGCGCGAATTCACATCCGCCAGGCCCGCCCATGCGCCGGCGCCGGCGTGCCAGGCGCGGGCCGCTTCGTCCACCAGTTGCTCGGCGGTGCCGTCGCGGTCAATCAGCCAATGCGCCGACACCTCGGCCGTGGGATCGCACAGCCGCGCGCGCGATTCGGCGCAGCTTGCCATGGCCGTGTAATGGATCACCACCAGCGACGGGCGCAGACCGCCCCGCCGATCCCCGAAATTCGGCGAGGGGAAGCCGGTCACTGCAAGGCGGTGCGGAAGGGGCGCGGGTCCCAGTCGCAGGCGAAGCCGTCGCCATCGGGATCAAGCCCGGCGCGGTCCTTTTCGGGGCCGCCCTTGGCCAGGAATTCCTGCTGGGCCTTGTCGGGCGAGGCATATCTTGCGCAGGCCGAGGTGCTGTTGCCGCGCAGGCTGCTGCGGGAATACATCTGCGTGCCGGGGTTGTGGGTGGTTGCCAGCGCGAAGGCCACGATGTTCGGGCCGGTGTCGCCGGGCCGGGCCGGCAGGTCTTTCGGCTGCACGACCACATATTGCGAGCGGTTGCGCGCGATGCGTTCCTTGTCGCTTTCGATGGTCTCGCGCGCGGAAACGGCCTTGAAGTCGTTCTCGTCCGAGATGCCGGCGTGGATCATCTCGCCGGATTCTTCCTTGATCCCGATCGGCGCATTGCCGCGCGGACGGTCGCCCGAGACCGCCACCGGAGCGGGGGCAGCCGCCGCCGCGGGGGCGCGGCCTTCGGCGCGGTCGATGGCCGCCGCGGCGGCCGAGGGGTTGAACCCGCCGGCGGGGGCGCTGGCGGTGCTGCCGCCGCCCGTGGCGGGGCCGGCATTGCGGACATAGCTGTTGTAATCCTGGAACCCGACGCCGGAATCCGGCACGGCGGGGGCGCAGGCGGCAAGGGCAAGAACGGCAACAAGGGCGGAACGGCGGGTCATCACTGCCTCATGGGGAAAACTGCCCCGCGCAGGGGTGCGGGGGCGCTTTTTTCGCGCAGTTACCACCATTTTTCCGGCTTGGCCACAAATCCGGCCGCGCGTTCCAGCACATAGGCGTGATTGAGCAGGTTGCCCTCATCCCAGGGGCGGCCGATCAGTTGCAGGCCCAGCGGCAGCCCCTGCCCGTCCAGCCCGACCGGGACCGCCACGCCGGGCAGGCCGGCCAGGTTGACGGTGACGGTGAACACGTCGTTGAGATACATTTCCACCGGATCGGCGCTGGCCATTTCGCCCAGACCGAAGGCCGCGCTTGGCGTGGCCGGGGTCAGGATCGAATCCACGCCTTCGGCGAAGACGGTCTCGAAGTCGCGCTTGATCAGGGCGCGCACCTTGCGGGCGCGGTTGTAATAGGCGTCGTAGAAGCCCGCCGACAGCACATAGGTGCCGATCATCACCCGGCGCTGCACTTCCGGCCCGAAGCCTTCGGCGCGGGTCTTTTCATACATTTCGGTGATGCCGTCGCCCTGCGCCAGCTTGGCGCGGTGGCCGTATTTCACGCCGTCATAGCGGGCCAGGTTCGACGAGGCTTCCGCCGGGGCGATCACATAATAGGCCGGCAGGGCGTATTTCGTATGCGGCAGGCTGATGTCGCGGATCACGGCGCCGGCGTCGCGCATCATCTCGATGCCCCGGGTCCAGAGCGCCTCGATCTCGGCCGGCATCCCGTCCATGCGGTATTCGCGCGGGATGCCGATCACCTTGCCCCGGATGTCGCCGGTGAGGGCGGCTTCGAAATCGGGCACCGCGATGTCGGCGCTGGTGGAATCCTTCGGGTCATGGCCCGACATGGCCTGCAGGAAGATCGCCGCGTCGCGGACCGATTTCGTCATCGGGCCGGCCTGATCCAGCGAGCTGGCGAAGGCCACGATGCCCCAGCGGCTGACGCGGCCATAGGTCGGCTTGATGCCGGTGATGCCGGTGAAGGCCGCCGGCTGGCGGATCGAACCGCCGGTGTCGGTGCCGGTCGCGCCAAGGCAGAGGTCGGCCGCCACGGCCGAAGCCGAGCCGCCGGACGATCCGCCCGGCGTCAGCGCCACGTTCGAGCCTTGCCGCCGCCAGGGGTTCACCGCATTGCCGTAGCAACTGGTTTCGTTGCTGCTGCCCATGGCGAATTCGTCCATGTTCAGCTTGCCCAGCATCACCGCGCCGGCATCGAACAGCCGGGTGGTGACGGTCGATTCGTATTCGGGCTTGAACCCACGCAGGATGTTCGACGCGGCCTGGCTGGGCACGCCCTTGGTGCAGAACAGATCCTTGATGCCCAGCGGGATGCCGCACAGCGCCGGCGCCCCGGGGGCGGCCAGCCGCGCATCGGCGGCGCGGGCCTGTTCCAGCGCGATCTCGGGCGTCTTGTGGACAAAGGCGCCCAGCCCGTCCGCCGCATCAATGGCGGTCAGGCAGGACATGGTCAGATCAACCGAGGTGATCTCGCGCTTGCGCAGGGCGTCGCGCGCTTCGGCAATGGTCAGGGTGTTCAGCGTCATTCCACCACCTTCGGCACGGCAAAGAACCCTTCGCGCGCTTCCGGCGCGTTCTTCAGAACCTGCGGCTGGATACCGCCATCGGTCACAATGTCGGCCCGGCGCGTCAGCCGCATCGGCGTGACGCTGACCATCGGCTCGATGCCGGTCACGTCCACCTCGTTGAGCTGCTCCATGAAGGTCAGGATGCCCGAAAGCTGTTCGGCCAGCGCCGGCAGCGCCTCTTCCTCGACCCGGATGCGCGCAAGTTTCGCGACTTTCCGCGCCGTAGCGATGTCGATCGACATGGGGTGTCTCCGCAGGGTTTGGCCCCGTTTAGCCGCGCGCCCCCCCGCCCGCAAGACGAAGCCGCCGCTTGCCGCGGTATCGGGGCGGCCCCGGGGGCGATTTCCCGGCGGTTTCGCCCAGGGAACGGCAGATGATTGACGCGGAAACTATCTCGATATAGTTTCCATGGAAACCAAAAGGCCCGCGATGACAGCCCCCTCTCCCCTGACCGCCCATCTTGGCTACTGGCTGCGGCTGGTGTCGAACCATGTCTCGGCCCGCTTTGCCGAACGGCTTGACCGGCTGGGAATCACGGTGGCCGAATGGGTGGCGCTGCGGCTGCTGTTCGATGCCGACAGCCTGCCGCCCAGCCAGCTTGCCGCCCGCATGGGCCTGACGCGCGGCGCCGTCACCAAGCTGGCAGACCGGCTGCGGGCGCGCGGGCTGCTGGCGCGCAGCGCCGATGCGGACGACGGGCGCGGGGTTCGGCTGGCGCTGACCGAGGCCGGGCGCGCGCTGGTGCCCGCCCTGGCCGAAGCCGCCGACCGGAACGAGGCCGAGGCCTTTGCCGCCCTGTCGGCCGAGGACCGGGCGCTGCTGCACGGCCTGCTGACCCGAATCGCAACCCGGCAGGGGCTGACCGCCCCGCCCCTTGCCTGAAAGACATCCCGTGACCGAAGACCAGATTGCCATCGCCCGCGACTGCCACGCCGCTGCCGCCGAAAACCGCTTGGCCTTCCCCGACATCTTTGGCCGTCTGGGGGCAGCGGGGTTTGAAGGCTATCTGGTGGATTATCGCAGCGGCAGTGCCCGCTATTACCTGACCACGGGCGCCGGCACCGGTTGCGCCGGCCCCGCGCGGCAGGTTGCGCACGGGTTCGACACCGCCGCCCTGATCGCGGCCATCCGCGATGCCCAAGGACAGGTGCCGGGCTATACCTATGCCGCCTTCAGCGCCCGCGCCGCCGCGGCGGGCTGTGCGGGCTACCTCGTCTCGCTGCCGGGCCGCCGCGTGCTGTATTTCGCTCGCAGCAGCGAAACCCATGTCGAGCACTTTCCCGCCTGACCGTCCCCTCCCCCGCGCCTGCGGCCAACGGCGGTTGCCCTGCCCCGCCCGCCTGTCTACTCTGCCGCCTCCCAACGGCAGAAGGAGACCGCCATGCAGATCACCTGGCTCGGCCATTCCGGCTTCCGCATCCAGATCGAGGACGCCGTCCTGCTGATCGACCCCTGGCTGAGCGGCAATCCGATGTTCCCCGCCGACCGCCGGACCGAGGCGCTGGCGGGCGCCACCCATATCCTGCTGACCCACGCCCATGGCGACCATGCGTCAGAAGCCAAAGCCATCGCATCGGAAACCGGCGTGCCGGTGGCCTGCATCCATGAGCTGTCCGAATGGCTGAACGCGCAAGGCGGGGTGCAGACCATCGGCTTCGGCAAGGGCGGCACGCTGGCGCTGAACGGCGCGAAGGTGACGATGGTCAACGCCACCCATTCGGCCAGCATCGACTTTGGCGGCGGGGCGCTGTTGCCCGGCGGGTCGGCGGCGGGGTTCATGATCGCGGGCGAAGGCCATGTGATCTATGTGTCGGGCGATACCGACATCATGGCCGACATGGCCTGGATGGGCGAATTGCACAATCCCGACATCGGCATCCTGTCCTGCGGCGGGCATTACACGATGGACATGGAGCGCGCCGCCTGGGCCGCGCGCAAGTATTTCAACTTCCGCACCGTGATTCCCTGCCATTACCGGACCTTCCCGATCCTGGCGCAGGATGCCAATCCGCTGCGCGCCGGCCTGCCGCCGGGGGTTGAGGTGGTGGAACCGCAGGTGCTGAACCCGATCACATTCCCCAAGCAATGACGCCCTGCCCGGGCGGCGGCTATCCCCGCCGCCCGGCGAAGAAGGTCTTGAGCAGGGCTTCCGCCGCGGCCCCGGCGATGCCGTCATAGACTTCGGGCGCGTGGTGGCATTGCGGATGGGCAAAGACCCGCGCGCCCTGCGCCACCCCGCCCGACTTGGGGTCGGCCGCGCCGTAATACAGCCGCCCGATCCGCGCGAAGGAAATCGCGGCGGCGCACATCGGGCAGGGTTCCAGCGTCACATAAAGATCATGCCCCGGCAGCCGTTCGGACCCGGCCGCCGCGCAGGCCGCCCGCAGCGCCAGAACCTCGGCATGGGCCGTGGGGTCGCACAGTTCGCGGGTGCGGTTGCCGGCGCGTGCCGCTACCGTGCCATCGGGCGCCACCACCACCGCGCCCACCGGCACCTCGCCCCGGTCGCCCGCCGCCCGCGCCTCGTCCAGCGCGATCTCCATGAACGACCGGAAGCGCCCCACTGATTGCCCTTTCATCTGTCCTCAAATATCCTCGGGGGTCCGGGGGCAGACGGCCCCCGGGGCTGGCCACCCCGCGCCCAAGGATGACCGCCATGGCGCCGAAAGAAAAGCCGCCCTTCAAGACCCCGGCCAAGCCGGCCCCCCGCCCCGCCGTGAAGCCGCCCGCAGGGGCCGGCGCGAAATCCGCCGATGCGCCCGCCGGCGAGCGGATCGCCAAGGTGCTGTCGCGCCGGGGCGTCGCCTCGCGCCGCGATGCCGAACGGCTGATCGCGCAAGGCGATGTCACGGTGAACGGCCGGGTGATCGACAGCCCGGCGCTGAACGTCACGGCCAGGGACCGCATCACCGTTGCGGGCAAGCCGCTGCCGGCGGAAGAACCGGCGCGGCTGTGGCTGTATTACAAGCCCGAAGGTCTGGTCACCTCGGCCTCGGACGAAAAGGGCCGCGACACGGTGTTCGACCACCTGCCCGAAGACCTGCCCCGCGTCATGTCGGTGGGGCGGCTTGACCTCAACTCCGAAGGCCTGCTGCTGCTGACCAATGACGGCGAGCTGAAGCGGCGGCTTGAGCTGCCCTCGACCGGCTGGCTGCGGAAGTATCGCGTCCGGGTGAACGGCAATCCGACCGATGCGCAACTGGAGCCGCTGCGCCGGGGCATCACGGTGGAGGGCGAGACCTTCCAGCCGATGCAGGTGACGCTGGACCGGGTGCAGGGCGCCAATGCCTGGCTGACGGTGGGCCTGCGCGAAGGCAAGAACCGCGAGATCCGCCGCGCCATGTCGGCGATCGACCTTTATGTGAACCGGCTGATCCGGGTCAGCTATGGCCCGTTCCGGCTGGGCGAGTTGCAGCCCGGCGAGGTGGAGGAGGTGCGCCCCCGCGTGTTGCGCGACCAGTTGGGCGAATCCCCCGCCGAAGCGGGCGAGGACGAGGGGCCGAAACCCCGCAGCCGCCGCGTGGCGCCGCGCCCGTCCGCCAAGGACGCCCCGGCAAGGGGCGCGGATCGGGGTGCGAAGCCGGCGGGGGATGCGGTGCGCAGCCTGTCGGCCGCCTGGAAAACCGCCACCACCCCGCGCCCCGGCCCCCGCCGCTCGCCCGAGGCGGAGGACGGCCCCGCCCCGCGCGGCCGCCCCGCGGCCA
>NZ_PZKE01000025.1 GCF_003034965.1 Fuscovulum blasticum DSM 2131
GCCGATCACCGCATTGCGGGTGACACCGCCCAGTTCCTTGGCGATCTGACTGGCCGACTGGCCTTCGGCCCACATCCGCTTGAGCGTCTCGACACGCTCGTCCGTCCAGGACATCTGTTTCTCCGACTGTCTGAAGGTTGCGGGCATTCTACAGGTGCAGGGGCACTGGCCGCAAGGGCGGCGCGATTTTCGTGCGGGCTTTCCTTTGTGGCAGAAGAATCATTCCCGGTTCCGGAGGCGCACAAGGGGGCTTTTCATCGGCTCTGCGCCGCGCTATGCGATCGGCATGAACCAGATCGCATCCCTTTCGATCTCGCTGCGACGCCGATAAGGCGAAGGTTCTGGCCTGCCCGGCCGCCAAAGGGCGTTTCCGCACATTGACACCCGGCCTGACGCCCGCATAGGGCTAGGGCTTCGCATCCAAGGGGTTTTCCCATGATTTCGCCTGTGCTTCCGACCTATAACCGTGCCGATCTTGCCTTTGTCAAAGGCGAAGGAAGCTGGCTGGTGACGCAGGACGGGCGCCGATACCTGGACCTGGGCGCCGGAATCGCGGTGAACGCGCTGGGACATGCCCATCCCGCACTGGTCGAGACGCTGACCGAACAGGCGCAGAAGCTGTGGCATGTGTCGAACGTCTATCGCATTCCCGAACAGGAACGGCTGGCGGAAATGCTGGTCGATCTGACCTTTGCCGATACGGTGTTCTTCACCAATTCCGGCACCGAAACCGCCGAGCTGGCAATCAAGATGGCGCGCAAGTTCCATTATGAGAATGGCCAGCCCGAACGCACCGGCTTTGTCACGCTGGAAGGCGCCTTCCATGGCCGGTCCACCGGCGCCATCGCGGCGGCGGGGTCGGAAAAGATGGTCAAGGGCTTTGGCCCGCTGATGCCGGGATTTACCCAGATCAGATGGGGCGACCATGATGCCCTGCGCGCGGCGATCACCGACCAGACCTGCGCGGTGATCGTGGAGCCGATCCAGGGCGAAGGCGGCATCCGCGCCCTGCCCGACCAGTGCCTCAAGGGCCTGCGCGACCTGTGCGACAGCACCGGCACGCTTTTGGTGTTCGACGAGGTGCAGTGCGGAGTGGCCCGCACCGGGCGGCTGTTCGCACATGAATGGGCGGGCATCACGCCCGACATCATGATGGTCGCCAAGGGCATCGGCGGCGGCTTTCCGCTGGGGGCGCTGCTGGCCACCGAACGCGCCGCCAAGGGCATGGTCGCGGGCACCCACGGGTCAACCTATGGCGGCAACCCGCTGGGCTGCGCCGTGGGGGCCAAGGTGCTGGAGATCGTTTCCCAGCCCGCTTTCCTGGCCGAGGTGGGCCGCAAGGCCGCGCTGTTCCGCCAGGGGCTTGAGGCGCTGGTCGCCGCCCATCCGCAGGTGTTCGAGGCGGTGCGCGGCGAAGGGCTGATGCTGGGGCTGAAATGCCGGGCGGCCAATACCGATGTGGTCAAGGCCGGCTATGGCGCAGGCGTGCTGACGGTGGCTGCGGTGGACAATGTGCTGCGGCTGCTGCCCGCGCTGAACATCCCCGATGCCGACATCGCCGAGGCGCTGGCGCGACTGGACCGCGCCGCCGCCGCCACGCCGACCGCCGCCTGATTTCATCTGTCTTCAAATATCCCGGGGGTCCGGGGGCAGCGCCCCCGGCCGGGTTCCGAAAAGAAAAGCGACATGAAACACTTCCTTGATATCCACAAGACCGACGCCGGTGACCTGCGGGCGATGATCGACACGGCCCATGCGATGAAGACCGCCCGCAACGGCCGCCCCAAGGGCGCGCCGGATGACGACACCCCGCTCAAGGGCCGCATGGTTGCGCTGATCTTCGAAAAACCCTCGACCCGCACCCGCGTTTCGTTCGACGTGGGCGTCCGCCAGATGGGCGGCGAGACCATGGTGCTGTCGGGCAAGGAAATGCAGCTTGGCCATGGCGAGACCATCGCCGACACCGCCCGCGTGCTGTCGCGCTATGTCGACCTGATCATGATCCGCACCTTTGAAGAGGCGACGCTGCTGGAGATGGCCGAACACGCCACCGTGCCGGTGATCAACGGGCTGACCAACCGCACCCATCCCTGCCAGATCATGGCCGATGTGATGACCTATGAGGAACATCGCGGCCCGATCGCGGGCAAGAAGGTGGTCTGGTGCGGTGACGGCAACAACGTGGCGGCCAGCTTCCTGCATGCCGCCGGCCAGTTCGGCTTCGACTTCACCTTCACCGGGCCGGAAACGCTGGACCCGGAAGACAAGTTCGTGGCCTTCGCCCGGGAAAAGGGCAGCCGGGTGACCATCCAGCGCGACCCGTTCACCGCCGTGGAAGGCGCCGATCTGGTGGTGACGGACACCTGGGTCAGCATGCACGACCCGGAATCCGCCAAGGAACGCCGGCACAACCAGTTGCGGCCCTATCAGGTCAACGAACAACTGATGAGCCGCGCCAGGCCCGACGCGCTGTTCATGCACTGCCTGCCCGCCCATCGCAATGATGAGGCGACCAGCGCGGTGATGGACGGCCCCCATTCGGTGATCTTCGACGAGGCCGAAAACCGCCTGCACGCCCAGAAGGCGGTGATGCGCTGGTGTCTGGGGGTGTGACCCCCTGCACGCCCCGGCCGCACGGCCGGGGTATCCCTTGACAGGGGCCGCGCGCCGGCAGAGCGTGCGGCCAACCGAACAGGGAGCCTCCCCGGATGCACCGCCAGTCTGTTGCCGTCTTTGACCGTTTCCTTGCCGCGCTGTCGGCCATCCTGACCAAGGCCGAGGCGCATTGCGAGGCGCGCAGGATCAAGCCCGAGGCGATCCTGCAAGCGCGCCTTTTCCCCGACATGTTCCCCTTCACCCGGCAGGTGCAACTGGCCTGCGACTTTGCCGCCCGTCCCACGGCGCGGCTGGCGGGGGCAGAGCCGCAGGGCTTTCCCGATACCGAAACCAGCTTTGCCGAGTTGCAGGCGCGCATCGCCGCGGCGCGGGCCTATCTGGCGGGCTTCGGCCCCGAGGCGCTGGCCGGGGCGGAAACCCGGACCGTGGCCTTCAAGGCGGGCGGGCATGACATGGAGCTGCCGGGGGCGGATTTCCTGTCGTTCTATGCCCTGCCGCAGTTCTATTTCCACCTGACCACGGCCTATGACATCCTGCGTCATTGCGGGGTGGAACTGGGCAAGCGCGATTACATGGGCGTGGCATGACCACGGCGCTTCTGGTCATCGACATGCAGGAAGGCATGGCCGCGCGGACACGCGCCGGCCGGCCAAGGGCCAATCCGCAGGCGGAAGAGCATGTCGCCGCGCTGCTGGCGCTGTTCCGGGCGCGTGGCCTGCCGGTGGTGCATGTGCATCACGATGACCCCGACCCGGCTGCACCCTTCCGCAAGGGCACGCCCGACGGCGCCCCGATGGAATGCGCCCTGCCCGCGCCCGGCGAGGCGGTGTTCTGGAAACAGGGATCATCGGCCTTTGCCGGCACCGGGCTGGACGCGCATCTGCGCCGGGCCGGCATCAGCCGGATCGTGCTGGTCGGCGCGGTGGCGGCGTTCTGCGTCACCTCGACCTGCCGGTCGGCCAGCGATCTGGGCTTTCAGGTGATCCTGCCGGGCGATGCGCTGATCGGCTTCGACATCCCGGCCCATGACGGCAGCGGCCGGATCGACGCCGACACCGTGCTGCGCGTCACCCTGGCGCTGCTGGGCGCGGATTTCGCGCAGGTCGTGGCGACCGGGGCGGTGGCCGGGCTGGTCTGACAGGTCAGGCGGCGGGGGCGGCTCCGGGGTTTGCGCCGGGCGGGGCATGGCGGGCGTCGGCCATGGCCGTGCGCCCGGCCAGCGAGGCCACCACCAGCAATAGGACCGCCAGCACCGTATAGGTCGGGCGATAGCCCAGATGCCCCGCGACAAAGCCGATGGTGCCCGGCGCGACCAGGATGCCGGCATAACCCACCATGGTCACCGCCGAAATCGCGGCCCCTGCGGCATGGCCGGGGAAGTTGCCCGCAGCCGAGAACAGGATCGGCACCACATTCGCCACGCCCAGGCCCGCCAGCGCGAAGCCGGCGATGGCCAGCGCCGGCACCGGCGCGGCGGCGGCGATCAGCAGGCCCACCGCCCCGAGAATGGCCGAGGCCCGCAGCGTGCGCACGGCGCCGAAACGGTTGCGCACGGCATCGCCCAGGAACCGCATCAGCGCCATGGCCCCGGCGAAGAAGGCAAAGCCCAGCCCCGAGGTGAAGGTGGTCGCCGCCAGCTCGTCCTGAAGATAGAGCGCGCCCCAGTCGAGCACGGCCCCTTCGGGCACCATCGAGAAAAGCGCCATGCCGCCCAGAATCCAGATGCCCAGCTCACGCGGCAGCAGCCGGCCCTGCGCCGGACCTTCGGCGCGCTGCGGGGGGTGCGGCGGCTCTCCGCGCAGGGCGCGCTGTGCCACCAGCACCACGGCGGCCACCAGCGCCGCGGTGACCAGCGCCTGAACCTCGGCCGAGGTGCGGGCGATCAGCGCGCTGCCCAGCGTGCCGCCCAGAAACCCGCCCAGGCTCCAGAACCCGTGCGAAGAGGACATGATCGCCCGGCCAAGACGCCGCTCGACCTCGACCGCGTTGGCGTTCATCGCCACATCCATGCAGCCGGCCAGCGCCCCGAAGGCGGCCATGGCCAGCGCCAGCAGCCAGACCGTCGGCGCCAGCACGATCAGCGGCAGCGTCGGGATCAGCGCGAAGGCAAAGGCGCGCAGCACCGGCACGGTGCCGAAGCGGCCGATCAGCCGGCCGGCAAACAGCATGGCCGAGACCGCGCCCAGCCCAAGGCCCAGGATCAGCAGACCCAGGTCGAATTCGTTGATGCCATGGCGAGGCAGCAGCAGCGGAATCTGCGGCGCCCAGGCCCCCATGACAAAACCGTTGGCCGCGAACATCGCCGCCACGGCGGCACGGGCCCGCCTGACTTCGGCCTGGGGCATGGGCAAGGACATGGCAGAGACTCCTGTTTGCGCAAACACCCCCTACCGCCCGCCGCGCCGGACCGGAAGCCCCGCCCCGGTCACAGGATGTTTCAAGGCCGCAGGACCGGCCGGGACCGGAAAGACGGACGAATCAGCCCGCGATCAGAACCATTGCCCCGGTTCCATCAGGCCCAGGTCCATCAACTGCTGGCTGTTCCAGCCGAAGCGCACGCTGTTGTGCCAGTGGAATGTGGCGATGTCGAACCGCGATCCGGGGTTGGTGCGCAGCGCCTTGGCGGTGCGGAACGAACAGACCGTCGCGGTCAGGTTGTGGTGCCAGGGGCAGGCATAGGTGTTGTACTCCTCCTCGGAAAAGGTGAAGTCGGGGCGCAGGCGCAGGTCGGGCGCCGTGCGGAAGATCGAGATCCGGTCGATCTTGCGGCGGTTGAAGGGGATGTGCTCCTCGAACCGCCAGCGCAGCCCGCCGTGGAAATCTAGCTGCCGCTCCTTCGGTTCCCAGTTGCGATCAGCATCCTTGCGGGCTTGCGCGTAATAGCCGGACCTGTCCATATGCGCGTCTTCCAGCGAGACGGCATTGCCGAAGCGGCCCAGATCGGCGGCGTAAAGGTCGATCACATAGGTCAGCATGGCGCTGCGGCGTTCCTCGGTGTGGAAGGCCAGCATTTCACGGACGTTGCGCGATTCCCCGAAGGGGATGAACAGGTATTCCGCGTTGTAGCAGTAATACACCCAGGTGCCCGCCGGCAGGGCCGCGTTCAGCCGGTTCACCGCCCGCGGCAGCGCGGCTTCGGCAAAGACATCATGCGGGGCATGGTGAACCCGGTCCTCGAACCCTTCGGGCAGGCCGATCTCGGGCGGGGTCAGCAGGATCACCGTGCCGAAACCGGCGGCAAGGTGATGGCTCAGCGTCGAGGCGATCTCGACCTCATCCTCGGCCATGATCAGGCAGACGGGCGCCTTGGGCGGGGCTTCTTTCAGTCTGTCAAGATAGGCGGCAAGGTCGGGGTACTGCATCACGGCGTCCGGTTACACGAGTTTGGGCGCGCGCAAGTTCCGCCAATCGGCGCCGCAAGGCAAGACCTGCGGCGTTGCCGCAGCGCCGGACGCGGTGTAAGAACCGCGCTTCAGGAGGCGCCGGCCCATGAGCGAAGCGAAGAAGCTGTTTCTCAAGACCTATGGCTGTCAGATGAATGTCTATGACAGCGAGCGTATGGCCGAAGCCATGGGCGCCGAGGGCTATGTGCTGACCGAGGTGGCGGAAGAGGCGGACATGGTGCTGCTGAACACCTGCCACATCCGCGAAAAGGCCAGCGAGAAACTGTATTCCGACCTGGGCCGGCTGAAGCCGCTGAAGCTGGCCAAGCCCGATCTCAAGATCGGCGTTGCCGGCTGCGTGGCGCAGGCCGAGGGGGCGGAAATCCTGCGCCGGATGCCACTGGTCGATCTGGTGGTGGGGCCGCAGGCCTATCACCGGCTGCCCGAAATGGCGCGCAGCCCCGGTCAGGTGGTGGACACCGAATTTCCGCCGGAAGACAAGTTCGACCACCTGCCCGCCCGCAAGACCAACCGGGGGCCGACCGCCTTTCTGACCGTGCAGGAAGGCTGCGACAAGTTCTGCACCTTCTGCGTGGTGCCCTATACGCGCGGCTCGGAAGTCAGCCGCCCGGTGGCGCGGTTGCTGGCCGAGGCGCAGGATCTGGTGGCGCGCGGGGTGCGCGAGATCACGCTGCTGGGCCAGAACGTCAACGCCTTTCACGGCGAGGGCCCCGAGGGCGGGGCCTGGACGCTGGGCCGGCTGATCCGCGCGCTGGATGAAATTCCGGGGCTGGAGCGTATCCGCTATACCACCAGCCACCCCAACGACATGGACGATGACCTGATCGCCGCCCATGGCGATGCGGCCAGCCTGATGCCCTATCTGCACCTACCGGTGCAATCGGGCAGCGACCGCATCCTGCGGGCGATGAACCGCCGCCACACCGCCAACAGCTATCTGCGGCTGGTCGACCGCATCCGCGCCGCCCGCCCCGACATCCTGCTGACCAGCGATTTCATCGTGGGCTTCCCCGGCGAGACCGATGCCGATTTCGAGGCCACGCTCGATCTGGTCCGCGCCGTGGGCTATGGCGCGGCCTTCAGCTTCAAGTATTCTGCCCGCCCCGGCACCCCGGCCGCCGAAAAGCCGCCCGTGCCGGCCGAAGTGGCCGATGCGCGGTTGCAGGCCTTGCAGGCGCTGATCACCGCGCAGCAGCACGCCGCGCAAAAGGCGATGGTCGGGCGCCGGGTGGGCGTGCTGTATGAAAAGCCCGGCCGCCTGCCCGGACAGATGGTTGGCAAGTCGGATCACCTGATGGCGGTCCATGTCGATGATCCGCAAGGCCAGGTGGGCGATCTGGTTCAGGTCGAGGTCATCGCCAGTTCGACCAATTCGCTGGCCGCGCGCCGCCTGCCCGGCTGATCGGCGCCATTTTGCCCGCCCGAAAGGCAGGATCGTCGCGAAAGCTTCACATCTGCGCGCAAGATGTTGTGGCAGGGATGAAAATCCTTGCCAGATGATCCGACAGGCCGCACCATTCCCGGGAAGGCCCTTAACCCTGAGGAGACCCTATTGGGCATCAGCGCGCTGACCCCCCCGACCAAGCCCGAGGATGTTGTCGAAACGCTCCTCGAATTTCCCGACAACCGGCTTCTGATCGAGCTGTGCGGCGAGTTCGACCGCAATCTGGCGCAGATAGAGCATCAGATGGGGGTGCATGTGCTGCGGCGCGGCAACCGGCTGGCGGTGGTGGGCGAAAAGGGCGCGCGGGAACAGGCGGCGGCGGTGCTGCGGTCGCTTTATGCCCGGCTTGAGGCGGGCCGGCCGGTGGGCGCGGGCGATGTCGACGGCGCGCTGCGCATGGGCCGCCCGACGGCGCCGGCGGGCGAAGGCGAGCAGATCGAGCTGTTCAACCCCGGCATGGAACTGCGCACCCGCAAGAAACCCATCGAACCGAGGACCGAGGCGCAGAAGGCCTATGTGGCAAACCTGTTCGCGCATGAACTGGGCTTCGGCATCGGCCCGGCGGGCACCGGCAAGACCTATCTGGCGGTCGCCGTGGGGGTGACGATGTTCATCTCGGGCGCGGTGGAACGGATCGTTCTGTCGCGGCCTGCGGTCGAGGCGGGCGAGCGGCTGGGCTTCCTTCCGGGCGACATGAAGGAAAAGGTCGATCCCTACATGCAGCCGCTTTACGACGCGCTGAACGATTTCCTGCCGTCGAAACAGGTGGAAAAGCTGATCCAGGAAAAGCGGATCGAGATCGCGCCCCTGGCCTTCATGCGGGGGCGCACGCTGTCGAACGCCTTTGTCGTGCTGGACGAGGCGCAGAACGCCACGGCCATGCAGATGAAGATGTTCCTGACCCGGCTTGGCGAAGGCAGCCGGATGGTCATCACCGGCGACCGGACCCAGGTGGACCTGCCGCGCGGGGTGACCAGCGGCCTGTCGGAAGCCGAGCGCATCCTGAAGGGGGTGAAGGGCGTGAGCTTCAACTACTTCACCGCCAAGGACGTGGTGCGCCACCCGCTGGTGGCCCGCATCATCGAGGCCTGGGACGCCGACGAAGCCAGCGTCTGAGCGCCTGGTCAGAAAGCCGGGGGCGCTGCCCCCGGACCCCCGGGATATTTGCGGACAGATGAAGGGGCATGGGGCTGTGCCCCTGATGACGTTTGCCTGGAGGTCTCTGCGTCTGCGCGGGCCAGAGAGATGCGGCCGGGTGTCGCGGTCGCGCCTT
The DNA here is from genome assembly GCF_003034965.1 of Fuscovulum blasticum DSM 2131. Classification (GTDB taxonomy): domain Bacteria; phylum Pseudomonadota; class Alphaproteobacteria; order Rhodobacterales; family Rhodobacteraceae; genus Pseudogemmobacter; species Pseudogemmobacter blasticus. The sequence continues at coordinate 8,738 of NZ_PZKE01000025.1, forward strand.
GATGCAGAGAGGCTGTCAGAGACGGCGGAGGCGGATCACCACGTCAACGCGCGAAATCTCGGTTCCCTCGGGGGGCGCGGGCAGCGCCGAGATCGTCAGCTCATCCTTCGGGGCATCGGTCAGGGTGCCGGTGTCTTCCCAGAAGAAATGCGGGTGATCGTCCATACGGGTGTCGAAATAGCTGCGGGCCCCGTCGACCACCACTTCGTTCATCAGGCCGGCGTCACAAAAGGCGCGCAAGGTATTGTAGACGGTGGCCAGACTGACCTTTTCGCCCGCGGCGCCGGCCATTTCATACAGGCTTTCGGCGGTGACATGGCGATTTTCGCCGTCGCCCACCAGAAGCGACGCCAAGGCAAGGCGTTGCCGGGTCGGGCGCAGGTTGCCCCGATCCAGCCAGGAAGTGACAAGGTCGTCGCGCGTCGGCGTCATACCGCTAGTCCCATAATCTCAACATCATATATAGGTTGTATGGGATCGTTTTCAATCGAAAACCCCCGCCCCGCCGCCCGGCGCTGCCCTTGCCCTTGGTTCCGTGCCTCTGTTACACCGATGCCGAGGGAACAGACAGGAAGGCCGGGCCGATGGGGCGCTATCCGACAAGCTTCGAACGCGAGGATCTGCTCGCCTGCGCGCGGGGGGAACTGTTCGGGCCGGGCAATGCGCAATTGCCCGAGCCGCCGATGCTGATGATGGACCGCATCACCGAAATCTCGGAGGACGGCGGCGAACACGGCAAGGGCCATGTGGTCGCCGAATTCGACATCAAGCCCGACCTGTGGTTCTTCGGCTGCCATTTTCCCGGCAACCCGATCATGCCCGGCTGCCTGGGGCTGGATGGCCTGTGGCAGTTGACCGGCTTCAACCTGGGCTGGCGCGGCTGGGAAGGCCGCGGCTATGCCCTGGGCGTGGGCGAGGTCAAGCTGACCGGCATGGTGCGGCCTGACCGCAAGATGCTGCGCTACTACGTCGATTTCACCAAGGCCGTGCAGACCCGTCGCCTGACCATGGGTGTGGCGGATGGCCGGGTGGAAGCCGATGGGGAAACCATCTATCTCGTCAAGGACATGAAGGTCGCCCTCTCGGCGAGCTGACAGGCAAACGAAAGGTTCTGGCCCATGCGTCGTGTTGTCATCACCGGCCTCGGCATCGTCTCGCCCATCGGCAATTCCGTGGCCGAGGTCGAGGCCTCTCTTCGCGCCGGGAAATCCGGCATCGTCTTCGCCCCCGATTATGCCGAGCGCGGCTTCCGCAGCCAGGTGCACGGGCAGCCGAACATCGTGCTGGAAGACCATATCGACAAGCGCGACCTGCGCTTCATGGGCGATGGGGCGGCCTACAACTTCATCGCCATGAAACAGGCGGTCGCAGACAGCGGTCTGACCGAGGCCGATGTGTCGAACGAACGCACCGGCATCATCGTCGGGTCGGGCGGTCCGTCCACCAAGTCGTTTTTCAAGGCGCATAACATCGTGCGCGAAAGCGGCAGCCCCAAGCGGATTGGCCCGTTCGGCGTGACCAAGGGCATGTCGTCCACCACCTCGGCCTGCCTGGCCACGCCCTTCAAGATCAAGGGCGTGAACTATTCCATCACCTCGGCCTGCTCCACCTCGGCGCATTGCATCGGCAATGGCACCGAGCTGATCCAGATGGGCAAGCAGGACATCGTGTTTGCCGGCGGCGGCGAGGAACTGGACTGGACACTGTCCTGCCTGTTCGACGCGATGGGCGCCATGTCGTCGAAATACAACGACAGCCCGGCCACCGCGAGCCGCGCCTTTGACGCCACGCGCGACGGCTTCGTGATTGCCGGCGGCGGCGGCGTGGTGGTGCTGGAAGAGCTGAACCACGCCCTGGCGCGGGGCGCGAAGATCTATGCCGAAGTCACCGGCTATGGCGCCACCTCGGATGGGCATGACATGGTGGCCCCCAGCGGCGAAGGCGGCGAGCGGTCGATGAAACTGGCGCTGTCCACCCTGCCCCAGGGCCGCAAGATCACCTATATCAACGCGCATGGCACCAGCACCCAGGCGGGCGACGTGACCGAGGTGAAGGCGATCCGCCGCGTCTTTGGCGAAGGGTCGGTGCCGCCGATCTCGTCCACCAAATCCCTGACGGGCCACAGCCTTGGCGCCACCGGCGTGCATGAGGCGATCTATTCGCTGATCATGCTGCAGGGCGGGTTCATCGCCGCCTCGGCCAATGTCACTGAACTGGACCCGGAACTGAAGCCGGAAGAGATTGCCACCGTCACGCGCGACGTGGTGCACGATTCGGTGCTGTCGAACAGCTTCGGCTTCGGCGGAACCAATGCGACACTGGTGATGAGCGCCTTCCGGGGCTGAGGAGCAGGCCATGGCCGATCTGATGAAGGGCAAGCGCGGGCTTGTCATGGGCGTCGCCAACGAACGGTCGATCGCCTGGGGCATTGCCAGTGCGCTGGCGGCCGAAGGGGCAGAGCTGGCGTTCTCGTATCAGGGCGAAGCCTTCGGCAAGCGGGTCGAACCGCTGGCGGCCTCGGTCGGATCGGACCTGCTGGTCGATGTGGATGTGACGGATGAAGCCTCGCTGGACGCCTGCTTTGCCAAGCTGCGCGCACGGTGGGAAACGCTGGATTTTGTGATCCATGCCATCGCCTATTCCGACAAGTCGGAACTGACGGGGCGCTTCGTCAACACCACGCGCGGCAATTTCCTGAACTCGCTGAACATCTCGTGCTTCAGCTTCATCGACGTGGCCCGCCGGGCAGAAGCGATGATGCCCGATGGCGGCAGCCTCATCACCCTGACCTTCCAGGGATCGAACCGCATCGCGCCGAATTACAACGTGATGGGGGTGGCCAAGGCGGCGCTGGAAAGCGCCTCGCGCTATCTGGCCAATGACCTGGGTCCGCAGAAGATCAGGGTCAACGCCATCAGCCCCGGCCCGATGAAGACGCTGGCCGGCAGCGCCATCGGCGGCGCGCGCGCCACCTTCCGCCATACCGAGGAAAACGCCCCCCTGCGGACGAACGCCACGCTGGAAACCATCGGCGGCACGGCGGTCTGGCTGTGTTCCGATTATGGCGCGGCGACAACGGGCGAGACCATCCACGTCGATGGCGGCTATCACATCCTGGGCTTCCCGCAGGCCGGCAACATCTGACGCCTGCACGCCGGGCACGGGATCTGTTTCTCTGGAAAGACTGGAGCGGGTAGCGGGAATCGAACCCGCCCCATCAGCTTGGAAGGCTGAGGCGCTACCACTACACCATACCCGCCGCTCTGTCGTTGCCGGGGCAAGGCCTGCGGCAACGCGGTGTTGATATGCGGTTTCGCCGCGGGCTGCAAGATGACCGCGGCACCGATCAGCCGGCGGCGGTCAGCGCATCTGAGGCCGAGGCCGCGCGGGCGGCGATGCGGGCGACCACCTCTGACAGCGGCAGGTCCAGCACGGTGATGCCCAGCTCCCGAACGAACAGCGCCTCCATCCGGGTCAGCGGGGTTTCCAGCACCGCGATATGCCCGGGGGCAGAGCGTTTGGCGATCTGGCGCGCGAAGATGCGCAGCATCTGGTCATCAAAGCGCGCGCCCAGGAACAGGAAGGGCCGGCCGGTGCGGCGGGCCTGCACTTCGGGCGGGATCGGGCTCTGGATGTCGATTTCGGTCAGCACCTCGACATAATCGCTGTCCGAGATCAGCACGTCAGACCCCGCCTGCACCATGCCATGCGGCTTGTAGATCAGCGTGTGCCAGGCCGGATTGGCGGCGGCAAGGCGCGTGCCGGCGGCATCGAAGGCGGCGAACCAGGTCTCGGTGGCGATGGCCTGCCGGCTGATGCCCTGCACCCTGCCCCAGCCGGCGCCGGTTTCGGCAAAGGCGCGGATCAGGCCGGTGTCATACCAGGTGTCCACGATCAGCGGCGGGCGCACGTCCGCAAGCCAGCGCTGCACCGGGTTCGGTGCGGGCGTGCCGGCAAAGGCGCGGCGCAGGATCGCATCCAGCGTGGCGCGGAAGCGGCGGCTTTCCACGAATTGCGCGGCACACCACAGGTTACCGCTGACGCGGCGGGGAACGCGCACCTCGGATTCGATCAGGGCGCAAAGGGCGGCGGGCGTGGCGGGCAGCCCCGGCGTCAGCGCGGCGATGCCGGGGCCAAGATAGGGCACGCGCTGGCCGCGCGCCACCTGATCCAGCGCCAGATCAAGGGTGTCGGGCATCAGTCTTCCCCTGTGGTCAGGCGGCGGGCCTCGACGCTGGTGGGCAGCGCGGGGGGCACATCGAAGGCGGGCATCTCGAACAGCCAGCCGTTCGACAGCCGCGCCCAGCCGCCCCAGAGGCCGGGCTTCTCGGTCTCGACGATCATCTCTTCCAGATCCTTCTTCGCCACATAGGCCTGCAACCCTTTCGGGGTTTCGCGGATCATCAGTTTCATCGGGGCATCTCCGGGGTGGTCGGGGGAATCGGGGTCAGTTCGCGTTCGCGCATCCCGACGATGCTGCCGCGGTCGATGAATTCGATCGCGTAGATCCAGTATTGCTGAAGAAAGGTGCCGATATCGCGGACATAGCCCACATCGCCCTTGTGAACGACGATGTCGCCGATCTCATGCCCCCACATGGTGCCGTCATTGCGCACCGTCTTGCGCGACACCACCTTGTCGCCGGGGCGGAAGGCGGGGTCGCGGACCAGTTCAACCTCTTCATCCCGCATCGGTGCTCTCCTCTTCGGCCAGCCTTGCGGCGGCGGTTTCGCGGATGATGTCTTCGGCATCGCCCAGCAGGCGGCGCAGGATGTCGGGACCGGCGGTTTCGGCCACCGCATGGCGGACGCGGAAATCGCGGTCGGCGGCAAAGGGGCCGGGGCGGCGGCGGGCGGCGGCCCGGCGCACCAGCGGATCGGCGTCCAGAACAAAGCGGTCAAGCCAGGGTTCCCCGATGCGTGCAGCGACAAGGGCGCGGACCTCGGGGTCGGGGTCGGACAAGAGCAGCGGCAGAAGCCCGGCTTCGGCCCGCCGCGCCACCACGGCCCGGACGGCCGGATCGGCATCGTCGCAGAGCGGCGCAAGGTCGGGCGCCGGCAGACGGTGGGCCACGGCAATGCGGACGGCGCGGTCGGGGTCATGGCGGCAGGTCATCGCCTGCACGGCGGGCAACCGCAGCACGGCCATGGCGCGCACCGCCGGGTCAGGGTCGGACAACAGGCGCGGCAGGCGGAACAGCGTGGCATATTTCGCTGCCCGCGCGCGGGTTTCAAAATAGGGCAGCGTCAGGCAGGCGTCGGCCAGATCGGGGTTCAGCACGAAGAACCGCTCGATCCGGGGGGAATAGCGGTCCTGCGCGCAGGCCCAGCCCGGACTGCACTGACCGGGGGCCAGCCGGTCGCGGAAGGAACAGGCGGCGCAGTCCAGCGCCGCCCCCTGCCAATCCACCGGCGCAGGGCCACCCGGCACCGGATCAGACCGGTACGCAGGTGCCCGGCACCGGGCAGACGGCGGCACATTGCGGCTTGGGGAAATGGCCCACGCATTCGGTGCAAAGGGCGGCGTCGATGATGTAGCTTTCGCCCTTGAACTTGACGGCGGCGTTCGGGCATTCGAATTCGCAGGCCCCACAGGCGGTGCATTGCGACTTGATGATCTTCAGGGCCATGGCTGTTCCTTTCGTCTTGGCTCAGGCAGTACGGGTGGCGGCGGGCGCGGCCTTGCGGGCGCGGTAGACGGCGGCCACCGCGGGTTCGATGTAATCATGGGCGTGGGTGTCGATCGCCTCGATCCCGGCGGCGGCCAAATCGTCGCGCGGGCAATCCCCGATGCGGGCGCACAGGATGACCGGCACCCCCTCCAGCGTGCGGATCACCTGCGCCAGCCGGTTTTCATCGCCCGCGCCGCCGGTGCAGTAATTGTCGGCCCGGCGATGGGTGACGAAGCGGACGCCCCTGGCATCAACCTCGTAAATCCTGAATTCGGACGCATGGCCGAAGTGCTGGTTGATGCGCCCGCCGCCCTGGGTGCAGACGGCCACCAGAAGCGGCTGTTCCTGCGGGGCCACCTCGGCACGGGTGGCGGCTTCGGCTTCGGCCACCGCCGCGCGGCGGTCTTCGCGTTCATGCGCCACCCAGTCGCGCCAGGCGGCCCGGGCGGCGGGATCGTAGGCCACCTGTTCGGGCACCAGATCCATGGTGAATTCCTGCCCCCGGTCCTGCCCCAGCAGGCCCACGGCATCGGCCCGGCACTGGCGGCAGTGGCGCATCAGCTTGGCGCCGCCTTCGCAGGCATCCTGCACCGCCTTGAGTTCGGCCGCCGTCGGGCCGCGCTGGCCGGTCAGGCCGAAATGGGTGCCGTGGTCGGGGTCGGAAATCAGCGGCATGATGTTGTGCAGGAAGGCACCGCGGCGCTTCACCTCACGGTTCACCTCAAGCAGGTGGGCGTCGTTGATGCCGGGGATCAGGACCGAATTCACCTTGACCAGAATCCCGCGCGCAACCAGCAGGTCAAGCGACAGCATCTGCCGCTCATGCAGCACGCGCGAGGCTTCAATGCCGGTCAGGCGCTGGTGGTCGTGAAAGATCCAGGGGTAGATCTTCGCGCCGATCTCGGGATCAAGCATGTTGATGGTCAGGGTAACGTGGTCGATGTTCATCGCGACCAGGTCGTCGATATGGTCCGGCAGCGCGAGGCCGTTGGATGACAGGCACAGCTTGATGTCGGGGATCTGCGCCGAGACAAGGCGGAAGGTTTCCTTCGTCTTGCGCCAGTCATAGGCGGCGTCGCCGGGGCCGGCGATGCCCAGCACCGAAAGCTGCGGGATTTCGTTCGCCACCGCGATGACCTTGCGCGCGGCCTGTTCCGGGGTCAGCCGTTCGCTGACCACGCCGGGGCGGCTTTCGTTCGAACAGTCGTATTTGCGGTTGCAGTAATTGCACTGGATGTTGCAGGCCGGCGCCACGGCGACGTGCATCCGGGCAAAATAGTGATGCGCCTCTTCCGAATAACAGGGGTGGTCCTTCACCCGCGCCCAGGTGGCCGGGTCCATGTCGGCGGGGCCGCCCGACGATCCGCAGGCGGTGGCCTTGCAGCCCGTGGCTTCGGGTCCGGTGATCGACTGGCTGAGATCCTCACGCGAGGCGACTTTCAGCGATCCCAAGGTCACCAGGCCTGCCGTCATCATCGCCCCCTGTCTTTGCCGTTGCAGAAAGGGTGCAGCAAGAAGCGTGCCAGGTTGGAAAACACTGCAAATCCGGGGGGATGGCGCGGGTAGCCCGCCCCGCAAGGCGACAATGTCGCAATGCCGACAAAGGGCGTCGGGTCAGATCCGGCGGATCTCGATCCCGTGCTTGCGGATCGCATAGGCGATCTGGCGCGGGGTCATACCCAGAAGCCGCGCCGCCTTGGCCTGCACCCAGCCGGCCTGGTTCATCGCGGCCAGCAGTTCCTCACGCTCCATGTCGGCGGTCTTGCGGCGGCTGTCGCCGGTGGGCGGCGGCACAGGGGACGGCGGGGCGAAGGGGGCGATTGTCACCGGGGGCGCGGGACGTGTCACCAGCGCGGGCGGTTCCGGGTCGGCGATCAACCCCGAGGCCAGCCCGCCAATGGGCGAGGCATCGGATTTCTGCAACCGCCACAGGTCGGCCGACAGGCAACTGCCCTGCTGGCAGGCCAGCACATCCAGCCCGATCACATCGGTGTTCGACAGGGCGGCGGCGCGGTTCACGCAGTTTTCCAGCTCGCGCACGTTGCCGGGAAACTTGCAACTGCACAGCGTATCAAAGGCGTTCTGCGCGAAACTGAGCTTCGTGCCGTTCTCGCGGTTGAACCTGTCCAGAAAGACCTGCGCCAGCGGGCGGATGTCGCCGGGCCGGGCGCGCAGCGGCGGCAGCAGGATGGGCACCACGCAGATGCGGAAATACAGGTCGGCGCGGAACTGACCATGGGCGACCGCCTCTTCCAGGTCGCGGTTGGTGGCGGTGACCAGACGGAAATCAACCTTGATCGTCCGGGTGCCGCCCACCCTCTCGAGCTCGCCTTCCTGCAACACGCGCAAGAGCTTGGCCTGAAAGGCGTGGCTGATCTCGCCGATCTCATCCAGAAACAGCGTGCCGCCATCGGCCAGCTCGAACCGGCCCTTCTTCAGCCCCATGGCGCCGGTGAAGGCGCCCTTCTCATGGCCGAACAGTTCGGATTCCAGCAGCGTTTCGCTAAGGGCGGCACAGTTGACGCGGACAAAGGGCTTGTCGCGCCGGTCAGACAGGGCGTGGATGGCGCGGGCGAACAGTTCCTTGCCGGTGCCGCTTTCGCCGCGCAACAACACGGGCGCACGGGTCGGGCCGATCTTGCGGACGCGGGCGGTGACCTCGGCGATGGCGGGGCTGTCGCCGATGATGCCGTCAATGCTGACCGGGGCCTGCGGCACCACGGCGGTGGCCATGGCCAGCGCGCGGCGCGATTCCTCGATCACCCGCTCGCGGTCGCGGGCGACCATGCGGCGGAAGCGCAGCGATTGTTCCAGCAGCGACGAGACCATGGTCAGAACGGAAATGTCGCGGTCCCACCAGCCGGCACCGTCTTCCCCGGCCAGCCGGTAGGCGCAAAGCACGCCGATCACCAGATGGCTGCGGGCGTTCTCGCGCAGCGGCACCGCGATCAGGCGGACGGGCTGGCCGGCCAGCACAGGCGGAACGGCCTCGGCGCCGAACTCCTCGGCCAGATCCCAGGTCGAGATCGGCACGCCGGTGCGAAACACCATCTGGGCAATCTGTTCGGGCAGATAATCGGTGCTTGGCCCTTTCGGCGTCAGCCCCAGGCTGTTGGCCGCCACGGCCCAGGGGTTGCGCGCGCCGCTGGTGATCGGCCGGTCGGGTTCGACCAGCAGCGACAGCGATCCGTGGCACAGGCCCAGAAAGGAGCTGAGGATGTTCAGCACGCCCGGCAGCGCGGCAATCGGGTCGGGGGTGCTGGTCAGCACCTTCGCCACCTCGAAGACCGCGTTCAGCGCCAGATGTTCCTTGCGCGCGGCCCGCACCGCCGCGCGATGGGTTGGCGACAGGTCGGCGCGGGCAGAGGGGGCGGCGGGGCGGACGGCATCATTCATGGCGGTCTCGAACGGCAGGCTGGCGGAACAAGGGGAAGCGGGCTGCCCTGCCGCTCATAGTAGCAGGACGTGGCCGATGCGTCGGCAAAGCGGCCCGTCGCAGCCCGGCTGCGGCAAGACCGCGCTGCAATGCAGTAAGCCCGCCGACCGATGTGATGGATTTTCAGGCACCTTCCCCCTGACCGCCCCGACATTCATCACCCCAAAAACACCCAAAGGTTGTTTCACTCCGAATCATCTCGCCAACGCGGGCATATCGAAACCGGCCGGGGCCTGTGCCTTGCGGCGGCGTTCGAACGATCCGGCGATGCCCAGCACCAGCCGGTATTTCGCCACAGTTCGGCGGGCCAGCAGCAGGTCGGCCTTGCGGGCCAACGTCACGATGGCATCGTCCGACAGCGGCGCCTCGGGGGATTCCTCGGCGATGACACGGCGGACAAAGGCGCGGGCGCGGTCTTGCGAAACCGCCCCGTCGCCCGCCCCCGGCAGCGCCCGGCTGAAGAAGGCGCGCAGCGGCAGCGCGCCGATGGGCGTGTCGATCATCCGGCCCGCCGTGGCGCGGCTGATGGTCGACGGGTGCAGGTCCATTTCCCCGGCCACATCCTCCAGCGTCAGCGGCACCAGCGCGCCGGGCCCCTGATCCAGAAACGCCGCCTGCCGCGCCACCAGCACGGCGGCGGTGCGCAGAAGCGTGGCGTTGCGCCGTTCCAGCGCCTGCGCCAGCGCCCGCGCCTCGGCCAGCGCCTTGCGGCGGAAGCTGCGGGCGGCAGGGTCGCGTGTGCCTTCGGGCAAGCGGTCGGGCCGGACGGAAATGGCAAAGGCGGCCGAACGGTGCAGCGCGACCTGCCAGCCGCCATTCGCCCGGCGCGCCACCAGATCGGGGGGAAAGACGGGTTCGGGATCAAAGGCATAGGCCTGCCCCGGCTTGGGATCAAAGGCGCGCAACTGCCGGGCGATCTGCGGAATGTCGGCCGGTTCGCAATCGCACAGCTCGGCCAGTTCGCGGTGCCGCCCCTCGGCCAGAAGCGGCAGGTTGGCCAGCAGCGCCTCCAGCTCCCAGGTCAAGACGCCCGCCTCGCGCGCCTGCAAGGCCAGACATTCGCCCAGCGACCGGGCGAAGATGCCGGTGGGTTCAAACCCCTGCAAGCGGGCCAGGATCGCCTCGGCCTGCGCGCTGGAAATCCGTGCCTCGGCGGCGATCTGGTCAAGCGGCGGGCCCAGCCAGCCGGTCGGCTCCAGCCCCTGGGCAAAGACCAGCGCGGCGGCCCGGTCGGCGGCATCGGGAAAGGCCAGGTCGATCTGGCCCGTCACATGCGCAATCAGGCTGGGCCGGTCGGCGGCCAGCGCGGCGGCGGCGTCGAAATCGACGGCCCACCCCGGCATCCGCGGCCCGCGCAACCAGGAAATCGCCGGGTTCGCGGTGGCAATGCGGGCGATGTGGTCAGCCAGATCGCCCGCCGGCATGGACAGGATCGACAGCGACTCGCGCATCTGGGCGCTCATCACCCGGGTCTGCTGCTGGGTCTGGCCCTGGAACATTTCCATGGCCTTCAGCCTAACATGCGCGGGCCGGCCCCGCGCACAGGCGCGGTGTCGCGGCACGGGGGGCGGGCAGGATGGCGCATGGCTTTCCCCTTGGGTCCGGCAGGCCCGTCCGAACGGGCGGCCTGCCGAATTTCAGCCGAACTTGAACAGGATGCCGTAGCCGCCGCGCGGGTAAGACCATTCGATCTCGCCCGTGGCCTGACAGACGATGCGGCAGGTGCCACATTCCATGCAGCCATCGGCGGCCACCTGCACCCGGCCGTTTTCATCCAGCGCATAGCAGCCCGCCGGGCAGATCCGGGTCAGCGTCTTCAGTTGCGGGCTGTCTTCGGCCTGGTGGTGAATGCGGACATGCGGCCGCCCCTCGTCCACCATGTAGCGGTTCTGGTAAAGCCGCTCTTCCATCCGCACCGGCTTGTCCTTCGCGGTCATCTCCAGGCCCTCGCCACCTTGAACATGTCGGTGGCCACGGCCCACCACGAGCCGCGGCTTTTCTTCACGATGCCCAGCATCTGCTTTTCCTTGTCGCGCTTGGCGGTGCCATCGACGCGGAACAGCGTCTGCAGGGCCGAACTCAGCGCGCGGGGATAGGCCCCGAACAGCGCATCGCGGTTCTTTTCCAGCGTGGCCGGCAGGTGGCGGTATTTCTTCATGTCCTGCATGACGAAACTTTCGGCCAGCGCATCGCGGTAGATCTTCAGATTGGCCTCGCTGACCGGCAGGTCGGCCTTGCGCAGCGCGATGATCGCCTCGGCCGCCATGCGCCCTGTGGTCATGGCCAGGTTCGACCCTTCGCGATGCACGGCATTCACGAACTGGCCCGCGTCGCCCACGATCAGCCAGCCGTCGCCGGTCAGCTTGGGAATGGCGTTGTAGCCGCCTTCGGGGATCAGATGTGCGACATATTCCTTCATCTCGCTGCCGCGCAGCAGCGGCGCGACCGAGGGGTGACGCTTGAAGCGGTCCAGCAGCTCATACGGCGCCATGCCGGTTTCGGCATAGTCCGACACCAGACAGCCGACCCCGATCGAGATGGATTCCTTGTTGGTGTAAAGGAACCCGGTGCCCACCATGCCCGAGGTGACGGTGCCAAGCACCTCGATCACCACGCCATCGTCTTCGCCGGCCAGGTTGAAGCGTTCCTGCACCTTCTCTTCGCTGAGGAAGTGGGTTTCCTTGACCGCCAGCGCCACATGGTTGGGCTTCAGCTCGGGGCGCAGGCCGGCGCGCTGCGCGACAAGGCCGTTCACGCCTTCGGCCAGCACCACGACACGGGCAAAGACCGGGCCACCCTCGCGGTCGGTCTGCACGCCGATCACGGCGCCCGCCTCGTTGCGGACAAGGCCGGTCACCGTGGTTTCGGTGATGACCAGCGCCCCCGCCTCGCGCACCTTCTTCGAGAACCACTTGTCGAACTGCGCCCGAAGGATGGTATAGCGGTTCGGTCGCGCCTCGTTGAAATCGTCGCTGCGGTAATGGGTGCCGGTATGCGCCCGGTCATCCAGCATCCAGATGCGCTGTTCCACCACATGCCGTTCCAGCGGGGCGTCCTCGCGGAAATCGGGGATGATGCGTTCCAGTGCGTCGGCATAAAGAATGGCGCCCTGCACGTTCTTCGACCCCGGATATTCGCCGCGGTCGATCTGCAGGACGGACAGCCCCGCCTTGGCCATGGTATAGGCGGCGGCATTGCCCGAAGGCCCGGCCCCCACGACGATGGCGTCGAAATGTTCGGACATCACGCTTCCTCCAGGATACGGGTTTCGCGGCCAAGGCGTCTGGCGAAGGCTTCGGTCAGCGCGGGCAGGATCTGCAGCGCATCGGCCACCACGCCCAGATGGGCAAAATCGAAGATCCGCGCCTGCGGGTCGGTGTTGATGGCGATGATCAGGTCGGCGCCTTCCACCCCCACCCGATGCTGGATCGCGCCCGAGATTCCTGCGGCGATATACAGCCGCGGGCGGATGGTCTTGCCGGTCTGGCCGATCTGGCGCTCGGCCGGCAGCCAGCCCTTCTGCACCACCGGGCGCGAACAGCCGTATTCGCCGCCCAGCACCGCCGCCAGATCGCGGACCAGCCGGAAATTGGCCGCGTTCTGCAACCCCATGCCGCCGGCGACCACGATGTCGGCATAGGCCAGGTTCACCTCATTCGTGGTGGCATCGGCGACGAATTCCAGCACCTTGGTGATGACATCGGCCTCGGCCACGCCCAGCGTGTACCAGACGCTGCGGCCGGCGGGGCGCGTCATGTCGGGGTGTGGCATCGCCATCACCCGGGGGCGCACGGTGGCCATCTGCGGGCGGAAGTTCAGCGTGTGGATGGTGCACAGAAGCGTGCCGCCAAAGGTGGGGCGGGTGGCGGCCAGCGACATCTCGTCGTCAATGGCCAGTTCGGTGGCATCGGCCGTCAGGCCCGTCTTCAGCGTGGTGGCGACCGACCCCGCCAGATCGCGGCCCAGCGTGGTGGCCCCCAGCAGCAGGATTTCCGGCTTGTAGGCATTGACCAGCCCGGTCAGTGCCTGGGTATAGGGTTCGTTGCGGTAATCCGTCAGCACCGCATCCTTGCAGATATAGCAGATGTCGGCGCCATAGGCCCAGGTCTGGCGGATCGCCGTTCGGGTGCCTTCATCCTTGGGGCCCAGTACCACGGCGGCAAGCTGCACGCCCAGCCTGTCGGCCAGCTTGCGGCCCTCGCCCATCAGTTCCCAACTGACGGGGTGAACCTGCCCGCGTTCCAGTTCGATAAAGACCCAGACATTGCGATAGTCGCGGAAATGTTCAGGCAGTTCCTTGCGCATCCCGGCACGGCCGGCGGCGGGTGTCTCGGACATTTCAGGCCCCTTTCCGGGCGGCAAGATCCGCCTCAAGTTTCGGGTTGCGGGCGAACAGCAGGTCCAGCACGGCCTCGGCCACCTGGGCCGGGCGCTTGGCCTCGGTCGTCACCATCTCGGCCGGTTCCGACCGGGGCGATGGCGCGAAAACCTTTTTCACAACTGTGGGAGATCCGCGCAGGCCGCACATCATCGGGTTGGTCACGCCGGCCTGTTCGGCCGACCAGACCGTGACATCCGCCCGCGCCGCGCGCAGGAGATCCTGGATCGACCCGCGCCGCAGGTCGTTGATGCCTTCCATCACGGTAATCAGGCAGGGCAGACGCGATTGCAGCACCTGCACCCCGCCTTCGGCCCGGCGGCGCACCACCAGTTCGCGCTTGCCAAGGTCAATGCTGTCGATGGCCGAGACATAGGTCAACTGGTTCAGACCCAGCCGCCGCGCGATGCCCGGCCCAACCTGGGCGGTATCGCCGTCGATGGTCTGCTTGCCGGTGAAGACAATGTCGATGGGCCGGTCCTGCGCGATGGTGGTCAGTGCGGTGGCCAGCGCGAATGAGGTGGCCAGCGTGTCCGACCCGGCAAAGCGGCGGTCGGTGATCAGCACCGCCCGGTCGGCCCCCAGCCCCAGCGCGCGGCGCAGCGCGTCTTCGGCCATGGGCGGGCCCATGCACAGCACGGTGACCGCCCCGCCATACTGGTCACGCAGGCGCAGCGCCTCTTCCAGCGCATACAGGTCATAGGGGTTGATGATCGTGGGCACGCCCTGCCGCATGATCGTGTTGGTCACCGGATGCACCCGGATCTGGGCGCTGTCAGGCACCTGCTTGATGCAGACCACGATGTTCAGGCCGGTGGTGTCGGGCTTCGGCGGGTTGCCGGTCAGGTCGTCGGTCATTTCGTTCCCTCCGCAAGGCGCAGGGCCTCAAGCCCCACGAACCGTTTGGCCTTCTGGTCGGCAAAGACCTTGAACACCCCCACCTGCCGGGGCGCGGTGCCGACGAAATCCTCATAGGCGCGCAGCAGGCAGTCGCGGGCGGCCAGAAAGGCGGCATCATCCTCCAGCGCCGACAGGCGGGCGTCCTGCAGGTAGCTGCCAAAGCGTTTCATCACATGCAGCCGCGCCACGTTCACCACCTGCGGGTCATAGGGCAGGCAGAGATAATCGAAGATCTCTTCGGCCGAAGATCGGCGGGCGATCTGGTCAAGCACCGGGGCGGTCGGGGGGGCGTCGGGCATGGCGGGTCTCGCTTCGGTCAGGGCTGAGGGGGCGGGGCGGGAACCGGCTCGGCCAGCAGGCGGGCCAGATCGGCGGCGGTCAGCGGGCGCTTTTCCCGGATGGCCAGGCGGCGCAGATGCGGCAGCAGGCGGCGGGCGGTCGCCTCGTCATCGGGCAGGCCGTGGCCGGCCAGGGCGGCGCGCAGGCCGGCAAGGCCGGAATGTTTGCCCAGCACCAGCATCCGGCTGCGGCCGAACCGGGCCGGGGCGCTGCGCGGGTCTTCATAGGTGTCCGCCCGCTTGAGGATGGCATCGACATGGATGCCCGCCTCATGCGCAAAAACCATGTCGCCGACGATGGGCTTGGCCGCCGGCAAGGGCCGCCCCGAGGCCAGCGCCACCAGCGCCGACAGGCCAGGCAGCGCGGGCAAGGCGATGCCGGTGGCGATGCCCCGCGCCTCCAGCGCGGCGGCCACCTCTTCCAGCGCGGCATTGCCGGCGCGTTCGCCCAACCCGTTCACCGTGACCGACAGATGCGTTGCCCCCGCCCGCCAGGCGGCCAGCGTATTGGCGGTGGCCATGCCGAAATCGTTGTGAGCGTGAAATTCCACCGGCAGGCCCAGCCGGGGCAGCAGCGCGCGGACCAGCGCGCCGGTTTCCACCGGGTCCAGCAGCCCCAGCGTATCGGCCAGCCGGAAGCGGATCGCCCCTGCCCCGCGCGCCGCCGCCGCCACCGCCGCGATGAACGCCGGGTCGCCCCGGCTGGCATCCTCGGCCCCGACGGAAACCTGCATCCCCTGCGCCGTGGCGGCGGCCACCAGCCCCGCGGTCGCCGTCAGCACATCGGCCCGCGTCAGCCGCAGCTTGCCGTCGATCTGCCGGTCCGACACCGGCACCGCGACATGCACCCGGCGCACCCCGCTGCGCATCGCCAGCGCCAGATCGCCCGCGCGCAACCGGCACCAGACCACCGGCGCGGCGCGGGTCAGTTCGGCGGCCAGCAGTCGGATCTCGGCCAACTCCTCTTCGCCCATGGCGACGACGCCCAGTTCCATCTCGGGCACACCTGCGGCATCCAGCGCGCGGGCAATGGCGCGCTTTTCGTCCAGCGAAAAGGCCACGCCGGCGGTCTGTTCGCCGTCGCGCAGCGTGGTGTCGCACAGGATCGCGGGGTGGCGTGGCAGGCCGTCAGGCAACATGGCGGCCCCCCTGCGCTTCGGCCCAGAACGGGGTCAGCCCGCGCAGATCGTCCACGATGCCGGGCAGCACCTCGATCACGCGGTCGATGTCTTCGGCGGTGGTTTCGGCAGACAGCGAAAACCGGATCGCCCCATGCGCCGCCGTGAAGGGCACCTTCATCGCGCGGATCACATGGCTGGGCTCCATCGCGCCCGACGCGCAGGCCGACCCGGCCGAAGCGGCAATGCCGGCCGCGTTCAGCTTCATCAGGATCGCCTCGCCTTCGGCATAGTCGAAGGCCAGCGCCGCCGTGTTGGGCAGCCGGTCGCGCAGATCGCCCAGGCGCAGCACCCGGCCGATCCGCGACAGGATACCCTGCTCCAGCCGGTCGCGCAGCGCGGCGATGCGGGGCGCCTCGTCCAGCCGGGCCAGCGCCCGTTCGGCGGCCACGCCCGCGCCCACGATGCCGGGCACGTTTTCCGTACCGGCCCGGCGGCCGCGTTCCTGCTTGCCGCCGCGCAGCAGCGGGCGAAATGCGGTGCCCTTGCGCAGATAGAGCGCACCCACCCCCTTGGGGCCGTGAAACTTGTGCGCCGACAGCGACAGCATGTCGATTTCGGTCTCGGCCAGCCGCAGCGGCAGCTTGCCCGCCGCCTGCACCGCATCGCTGTGGAAGAGCGCGCCAACGCGATGCGCCATCGCCGCCAGCCCGTCGACCGGAAAGATCGTGCCGGTTTCGTTGTTGGCCCACATCAGGCTGACCACCGCCACGCGGTCGCTGAGGCTGGCGCGATAGGCGTCAAGGTCCAGCCGGCCGTCGCCATCCACCGCAATGCGATGGACCTTCACCCCCTCGAACCGTTCCAGCCCGTCGCAAAGCTGCAGGATGGCAGGGTGTTCCACGGTCGAGGTGACGATCTCGCCCCGCCCGGCCTGCACCGCCAGCGCCGCGCGGATCGCGGTGGTGTTCGCCTCGGTCCCGCCCGAGGTGAAGACGATCTCATGGTCCTGCGCCGCGCCGATCAGCGCCTGCACCTGCCGCCGCGCCTGCCGCATCGCAGCCGCAGCCTCGGCCCCGAACCCGTGCAACGATGAGGCATTGCCGAAATGCGTGGTGAAGAACGGCAGCATCGCGGCCACCGCTTCGGGCGCGGTCCGGGTGGTGGCGTTGTTGTCCAGATAGATCGCCATGGCCTGCCCCCTGCCCCCGCTCAGCTTTTCATCACCGGCACGCAGCGGACCGTGCGGCCCAGCGCGGCAGAGAGTTTCAGCCCCAGCCCGCCCAGCGTCAGCGAGGCAACCTGACAGCCCGCGCAGGTGCCGGTCAGCGTGACCATCACCCGGATGCCGTCGATATCGACAAGCTGCACATCGCCGCCATCGGCCCGGAAGGTGGGGCGCATCTCGGCGATCACCCGCTCGGCGATCTGCATCTCGGCCAGGGCGCCGCGGCGAACGGCGGGGCGCAGCGCGGCGGCGGGGGCGCTGATCTGCATCGGCGGGCCGCCGGTGCGGCGCGCGCGCATCGCCGGCGGCTGGCGCG
>NZ_PZKE01000026.1 GCF_003034965.1 Fuscovulum blasticum DSM 2131
GCGCGGACCAGAGGCGAGAGACAGACAATCGCGGCCGCTTGCGACCGCGCCGTCTAATTCCGGGTGATGCGGGGCGCGGCGGTGGCCTTCTCGAAGGCCGTCAGCACCGGCTCAGCGCCATGCTGTTCGGCCAGCCGCAGCAGGGCAAAGCGGATGGCGGCGGTTTCGCGGTAATAGCTGAGGAACGCCGCATTCAGCGCGGCGCCCGAGATTGCGCCCAGCACCGGCACCGCCTGCGCGGCCAGCTTCTGCCCCAGCGCGGCGGCCAGTTTCGGGGCGACGGTGGCGATCAGCTTCTGCAGCGCGGGGCCGGTCAGCGTCAGCCGGGCGGACAGGAAACTTGTGTCGATCCCGTCGTCGGCGGCCACGGGGCTGCCGGACCCGAAGCTGCGCAGCGCCTCGGCCTTGATCCAGGGATCGTCGGGGTCATAGCCGGCGGCCACCGCCTCGCGCCGGATGGCGTGCAGGATGACGGTGATGGTCAGCGGCAGTTCGGCCAGCGCCGTGGCGATGCCGCCCGCCCCGCCCGCCGCGCCGGTGACCATGGCCGCGGCCAGCGTGGCGCGGCCCTTGGGATCGGGCAGGCGGCTGCCGCCCGCCGACAGGCCGTAAGAGGTTTCCAGCGCGCGGGCGGTGATCTCCTCGATCCGGGCGCGCAGGGCGGCGGGCAGCAGGGCGAACTGCCCTTCGACCGCGCCGCCAAAGCGGTTGACCAGCGCCATCACCGGCCCGTTCGCGCGTTTCCAGCGCCGGGCGAGATCGGCGATCTCGGTCTCGGGGTCGGGGGGCAGCAAAACCGGCAGGGCGGGCAGGGTCTGGTCCATGCGCAAGCATATGGGGGTGCCGCGCCTCCGTGCAAGACGGCGGCGCAAGGATCAGGTGGCGCGGGCAACCTTGCCGGTGATGCCGTTCCAGGCGCCGGCCTTGAGTTCGAACCCCAGAACCCGGTCGGGGTTGGTGGGGGGCGGCATCTCGACCCCCTCCAGCTTGCGGAAGCCGAAGCGAGAATAATAGGGGGCGTCGCCCACCAGCAGCACCCGTTCCCAGCCCAGCCGGCGCGCTTCGGCCAGGCTTTCGTTGATCAGAAGCCCGCCCAGCCCTTCGCCCTGCCGGGTGGGGTGCACGGCGACCGGGCCCAGCAGCAGGATGTCTTCCTCGCCCACCAGCGCCGGCCAGTAGCGGATGGCGCCGGCAAGGGTGCCGTCATCGTCGCGCAGGGTCAGGCACAGGGGGGCGACGGTCGGCACCCCATCGCGCAGCCGGTAAGAGGACAGCGCGGTTCGCCCCGGCGCGAAGCAAAGGTCGTAGAGTGCCTCGACTTCCCACCAGTCGGCTTCGGTTTCCTCTGCAAGCCGGTAGGCCAAGGCGGTGGCGTCCTTCTGTTCGGCGGGGTCGAATCTGCTGGCATCGCCCCGTAACATGCGATTGTGTCAGGGGCAAATGCACGAAGGGGGTGCCATGTTCTATCGCCCGGATCAGGGTCACGGTCTGGCCCACAACCCGTTCAAGGCGGTGGTCAGCCCGCGGCCCATCGGCTGGATTTCCACGCGGATGAAGGGGGTTGGCGACAATCTGGCGCCCTATTCCTTTTTCAACGCCGTGGGCGATGA
Organism: Fuscovulum blasticum DSM 2131; assembly: GCF_003034965.1. GTDB lineage: Bacteria > Pseudomonadota > Alphaproteobacteria > Rhodobacterales > Rhodobacteraceae > Pseudogemmobacter > Pseudogemmobacter blasticus. Next base: position 1,611 of record NZ_PZKE01000026.1, read on the forward strand.
TCCGCCGCTGGTGATGTTCGCGGGCGATGCGCGCGACAGCATCGGCAATGCCCGCGCGGCAGGCGTCTTCGCGGTGAACATCGTGGCCGAAGCGGCCTGGAGCGCGATGAACGCCACCTCGGCCCGCGTGGCGCCGGAGGTGGACGAATTCGCCCTGGCCGGAGTGGCCAAGGCCGAATGTGAAACGATCGACTGCCCCCGGGTGGCCGATGCGCCGGCCACGCTGGAATGTGTGCTCGAGCGGCATCTGGAGTTGCCGGGTGGCAACCATATGGTGATCGGCCGGGTCACCGGCGTGCATCTGCGCGACGATTGCCTGCGCGGCGGGCGGTTCGATGTCACTGCCTTCGTGCCGGTCGCGCGGCTGGGTTACAAGGACTATGCCTTCGTCCGCGAGGTGCGGGAACTGGACCGGCCCGGCTGAGCCGGCCGGTCAGAGCGCGCGCCAGCCGATGTCGGACCGGCAGAATCCCTCGGGCCAGTCGAGGTGGTCGATCATCGCATAGGCGCGGTTGCGCGCTTCGGCCAGGGTATCGCCACGGGCGGTGATGTTCAGCACGCGGCCGCCGTTCGCCACGATCTGGCCGTCGCGTTCGGCGGTGCCGGCGTGAAAGGCCATGTGGCGGCTGTCTTCGGGCAGGCGGTCAAGGCCGCGGATGGCGGTGCCCTTGATATAGGCGCCGGGATAGCCGTCGGCGGCCATGACCACGGTCAGGGCGTGGTCATCGGCCCAGTTGACACGGGCCTCGGCCAGCCGGCCTTCGGCACAGGCCAGCAGCAGATCCAGCGCCTGCGCGCCAAGCCGCATCATCAGCACCTGGGTTTCGGGGTCGCCGAAGCGGCAGTTGTATTCCACCAGCCGGGCGCGGCCGTCCTCGATCATCAGCCCGGCGTAAAGAACGCCCTGATAGGGCGTGCCCCGGCGGGCCATTTCGCGGATGGTGGGCAGAACGATCTGCTCCATCGTCTGCTGTTGCAGATCTGGGGTCAGCACCGGGGCGGGGGAATAGGCCCCCATGCCGCCGGTGTTGGGGCCGGTGTCGCCGTCGCCCACCCGCTTGTGATCCTGCGCGGTGCCGATGGGCAGGGCGTTCACGCCATCCGACAGGATGAAGAAGCTGGCCTCTTCGCCGGCCATGAATTCCTCGATCACAACTTCGGCCCCGGCCGCGCCGAATTCGCCGCCGAACATGTCATCCACCGCCGCCAGCGCCTCGGCCACGGTCATCGCCACGATGACGCCCTTGCCCGCGGCCAGACCATCGGCCTTGATCACGATGGGCGCGCCCTGGGCCTGAACATGGGCACGGGCGGCGGCGGCTTCGGTGAAACGGGCATAGCCGGCGGTGGGGGCCCCGCAGGCGTCGCAGATTTCCTTGGTGAAGGCTTTCGATGCCTCAAGCCGGGCGGCGGCGGCCGAAGGGCCGAAGGTCAGGATGCCGGCGGCGCGCGTGGCATCGGCCACGCCGGCGGCCAGCGGCGCCTCGGGGCCGACGATCACGAAATCAACCGCATTCTCTTCGCAGAAAGCCACGACCGCCGTGCCGTCCAGGATGTCAAGCGAAGCGGTCTCGGCCAGTTGCGCGATGCCCGCATTGCCGGGGGCCACGATCAGCCGGTCGCATTTCGGGTTCTGCTTGACCGCCCAGGCCAAAGCATGTTCGCGCCCACCGGACCCAAGGATGAGGATGTTCATGGCGGTCTCCGACTGTTTGTCGCCTCATAGGTCGGCCGCAGCATTGTGGCAAGCCGGGAGGGGGCGCTGCCCCCGTCCTTCGGACTCCCCCGGGATACTTTCATTCTGAAAGAGGGGGCTTCTTTCAGAATGCAAATATCCCCGCCGGAGGCCCCGGTCGGGCCGAGGCGGGAGGTTGCCATATGGGCGCCCTGCGGGCATGAAAAGGGCATGGACCTCTTCGAAGACCCCGCGCCCCCGCCTGCACCCGGCAATCAGCCCGAATACACCGTGTCCGAGCTGTCGGGCGCGGTGAAGCGCGTGATCGAGGGCGAGTTCGGCCTTGTCCGGGTGCGGGGCGAGGTGGGGCGGGTCAGCCGGCCGGCCTCGGGGCATCTGTATTTCGACCTCAAGGATGACCGGGCGGTCATTGCGGCCATAAGCTGGAAGGGCCAGGTCGCGAAAATGCAGGTGCGGCCGGAAGAGGGGATGGAGGTCATCGCCACCGGCCGGATGACCACCTTCCCGGGCCAGTCGAAATATCAGTTGATCGTCGAGGATGTGGCGCCGGCAGGGGCGGGGGCCCTGATGGCGATGCTTGAAAAGCGCAAGGCCGCGCTGGGGGCCGAGGGGCTGTTCGACCCCGCGCGCAAGAAGCCCATCCCGTTCCTGCCGGGGGTGATCGGTGTGGTCACGTCCCCCAGCGGGGCGGTGATCCGCGACATCCTTCACCGGCTGCGCGACCGCTTTCCCCGGCATGTGCTGATCTGGCCGGTGGCCGTTCAGGGCGAGAAATGCGCAGCCGAGGTGGCGGCGGCGATCCGCGGCTTCAACGCAATGCCGGCCGACGGGCCGGTGCCGCGGCCGGATGCCCTCATCGTGGCGCGCGGTGGCGGGTCGCTTGAGGATCTGTGGGGCTTCAACGAGGAAATCGTGGTGCGGGCGGCGGCGGCCAGCCGGATTCCGCTGATCAGTGCCGTGGGGCATGAGACGGACACCACCCTGATCGACTTTGCCGCCGACCTGCGTGCGCCCACGCCCACGGCGGCGGCGGAGCTGGCGGTGCCGGTGCGGCTGGAAATGGTTGCGGCGGTGGACGGGCTGACGGCCCGGCTCAGCCGGGCGCTGGCCGGCGGGATGGAGCGGCGGCGTCTGCGCCTGTCCGACCTGTCGCGCGGTCTGCCCCGGCTGGATGCGCTGACGGGGGGCGCGGCGCAGCGGCTGGACATGGCCTCGGGGCGGTTGTCGGGGGCGCTGGGGCTGATGGTGGCGCGCAAGCGCGGCGCCTTCGACGCGCGGGCGGGCCGGATGCGCCCCGATCTGCTGCTGGGGCTGGTGGCGCGGCGGCGCGACGGGCTGGACAAGCGGGCCGAGGCGCTGGCGTCCCGGCTGGCGCGGCGTCTGGAACTGGCGCATCTGGGGCTGGACAAATGGGCGTCGCGGCTGGCGCCGGCGCTGCACCGGATGCTGGCGGATGCGGGCCGCAAGGGGGCTGACGGCCGGGCGCGGCTGGACGGGCTGGCGCAGCGGCTGGACGCGGCGCCGGCGCGGCGGCTGGCCGATCTGGCGCGGCGGCTTGAGGCGGTGGACCGCACCCGCCTGACGCTGGGCTATGCCGAAACGCTGAAACGCGGCTTTGCCGTGGTGCGCGCCGGCGGCCATGTCCTCACCCGCCGGGCCGAGGCCGAGGGCCGCCCCGCGCTGGAGATCGAATTCGCCGATGGCCGTCTGCCCGTGGCGCCCGCCGGGGCCACGCCGCCCCCGCCGCAAGCCGCCCCGCCGCAGCCCGCGAAGCGGACCAAGGACCGGGGCGATGGCGGTAGCGGCAGCGGGCAGGGCAGCCTGTTCTGACCGCGCGCCTCAGGCGCCGACAAAGCCCTCACAGCCGACCGGGCCGCCCTTTGACGGGTAAAGCATGATCGGCACGCTTTGCCGGTTGCCCTCGAACCAGCCCATGATCCAGCCGCCCCGGTCATGATAGGTCCAGCAGACCGGGCGGTCGGGCTTGTCTTCGTAGCTGAAGCAGATCTGCTCGCCCACCTGTTGCCATGTGCCCTGGATGCAGCGGTCGGCATCGCGCCAGATCACCCTTTGGCCCGAGAGGAAGGTTTCCACCCCGTAAAGCCCGCTTTCCGCATCATAGGTGTCCATCGTCTTGCCGCGGGTCAGGGCATCGAAGGCCTCGGACGACAGCGCCGGGTCGGCGGGGCTTTCGTCGGCAAGGACGGGCAGCCCGCCGACAGACAGGACAAGGGCGATGGCCCGCAGGGCGACGGCGGCGCGCATCAGACGCCCACGTCCGGGCCGGGGCAGTTCAGCCCCTCGGGCGACCGGGCCACTTCGGTCAGCTCCTCGCCCGGGGCATTGTCGACGGACAGCGCCTTCAGCTTGCCGCCGTCGGTCCAGAAGGTCCAGCAATGCTCATCCGGGTCGTATTCATAGACAAAGCAGATCAGATCGCCCTTTTCGTACCAGCTACCATACTGACAGTCGTCGGCGGTGAACTTCCAGCGCACCTTGCGGCCGGGCAGGTATTCCTCAATCCCGAAGACGGAACCGAACTGCGAATAGGTCAGCGTCTTGCCGGTGACATAGGCATCAAACTCGGCCCCGGTCATGGGCACGTCATCGGCCGTGGCCGGAATGGCCGGCAGGGCAAGGATCAGGGCAAGGGCAACGGCGCGCATCGGGGACTCCGGTCAACGAACCGGGTCAGCCTGCCAGACTGCGCGCCGCAGCACCAGTCAGGCAGGCGTGACCTCTGCGTGATCGGCCCCGCCATGCAGGCTGCGCCAGCGCTCCAGCTCGGGGCGCATCTGCCGTTTCCAGTATTTCGGGAACAGCGCCATCGTGCAGGCCACCGGCAGCGGCCAGGGCAGTTGCGGCGTCACCTCGGGCGTGTCCAGCCGCAGCAGCGGATAGGGGCGCGAGGGGTTGGCATGGTGGTCGGAATGGCGCGGCGCGTTCAGCATCATGGCCGAGGTCAGCCAGTGCGGCGTGTTCCAGCTATGGTGCAGGGCAACGGGTTCGGCCTTGCCATCTTCGCGGGTGACGCGGCGCAGGCCGTAATGCTGCACATAGTCGGACAGATAGACCTGCACCTGCGCATGGGCCGCCAGCAGAAGCCAGACGATCAGCCCCGTGAAGCCGCCGATCGACAGCGCCAGGATCAGCGCGACCAGCGCCCCGCCGATGTAAAGGACATAGGGGTGCAGGTCGCGGATGCCGCTGCTGCTGCGGGCGCGCAGGTCGTTTTCGGCCTTCAGCCCGGCCTTGAAACTGTCAACCGAGGCGCGGCGGACGAAGGCATAGAAACTTTCGCCCTCGCGCGCCGAGTTGGGGTCAAGGTCGGTGGCGACATGGCGGTGGTGCACCAGCCGGTGCGCGCTGGCGTGGTGGCCGATCAGCATCGCGGAATAGACCGCCTGTCCCAGATGGAACATCGGCTTGTTGGTGCGGTGGATCAGCTCATGCGCGGCGGGGTGCGCGACCTGGCCCAGCCACAGGCCGGTGCCCAGGAACATCAGCAGCCGCTCGCCCAGCGACAGGCTGGAACTGTCCCCGGCAATGGCCCAGGTGGCGATGGGCAGGATCACCAGCGCCGCCGCGCCAACGCCCACCAGCACGTTGTCCGACGACAGTACGTCCTGCCCTTCGGGCGCATCGGCGGTGCCGAAGGGCAGCAGTTGATCCAGCAGAACGGTGAAGGCCGCCATGTAGAGGAAGCCAAACCACAGCCAGAACCCGCCCTGCGCCGCGCCAAGCGCCAGAAAGGCGACCGGCAGCACCGAGGCAAGGGTGAAGGCAACCAGAGGCACGGGGCGGGAGGATTTCTTGAGCATTTTCAGCATACCAGAGGCACCTTTTCGCTTGTGGGTCATAGTATCACAGGAACGGGCAAGGACCAGTGCCGCGGCGCCGCAACCCCGGCCGCAGGGGGCTTGTCGCCGCCAGGTGACGTCACGGCGGGCTTTGCGGGGGCCGTTTGCGGTGACAGGATGCGCCAGCAGCCGGCAGGAGAGCGCGGACACATGCTGATTGTATTCATTCTGGCCGCAGCGATTCCCTCGCTGGTCTATCTGTTGCGCCATGCCGGCCAGCCGGCGCAGGCGTCGCAGGGGCCGGCCCTGATCAAGACCGCGGCGACGGCGCTGCTGGCGCTGGGCGGGCTGGTTGCCGGGGCGCCCTGGCTGGTCGTGGCGGGGCTCGCGCTGGGGGCGCTGGGTGATTACGCGCTGGCCCGGCCCGGCGACCGGGCCTTTCTGGCCGGGATGGTGGCTTTCGGCCTGGGGCATCTGGCCTATGCGGCGGCCTTCTGGACCGGGCATCCCGGCCCGTGGTGGGCGGTGGCGCTGGTTCTGGCGCTGGTCGGGTCAACCGAGGGCTGGCTTGCCCCCAGGGTGCCGCCGGCGCTGGCGCTGCCGGTGCGGGTCTACATCGGGCTGATCGCCATGATGGGCGTTGCCGCGCTGTGCCAGCCCGCCGGGCCGGTGCTGGCGGGGGTGGCGATGTTCCTAGCGTCCGACACGCTGCTGGCCTGGGAGAAGTTCGTCGCCCGCGCGCCCGTCCGCGCGGTCTCATGGGCGGTCTGGGCGCTTTACTGGGGCGGGCAGGCGCTGATTCTCTGGGGGGCGATGGGCGGCCTTTCCTAACCGGGACAAAGCGATTAGGTGAAGGACAACCCCAGCGGCAGAGAGGCGGGCATGTCCTTCTTCAAGAAACTCAAGGATCGGATGTTCCGGTCGTCCGACAAGATCGGCGAGGGGCTTGAGGCGCTGGTTGCGGAAGGCGCCGATACGCCCGAGGTCGAGGTGCCGGTGACCCTGCCGGACGAACAGCCCGATCCTTCGCCGCAGGAATGGCCGGCGGATGCGCCGGATGAGGCGCCCGACCTGCCCGACGAATTGCCCGACGACACCCCTGATGAATTGCCGCAAGAGGTTTCGCCGCAATTCCGCGCGCATGAAGCTGCGGCTGCGGCGCCTGCGGCGGCCAAACCGGGCCTGCTGGGCCGTCTGTTCGGGCGCGCGGCGGTTGATGAACCGCGCCGGGTGCTGGATGACGCCATGCTGGAAAGCCTGGAGGAAGTGCTGATCCAGGCCGACATGGGCGTGGAAACGGCAACGCGCGTCACCGCCAATATCGCCGAGGGGCGCTATGGCCGCAAGATCAGCACGCGCGAGTTGCGTCAGGCGCTGGCCGATGAGGTGACGCGGATCATGACCCCGGTCGCCCGCCCCATGCCGCTCTATCCGAAGCGGCCGCAGGTGGTGCTGGTGGTGGGCGTCAACGGATCGGGCAAGACCACGACCATCGGCAAGCTGGCCAGCCAGTTCAAGGCCGCCGGCAAGTCGGTGGTGATCGCGGCGGGCGACACGTTCCGCGCGGCCGCGGTGGACCAGTTGAAGATCTGGGGCACCCGCGCCGGCGTGCCGGTGCTGACCGCGCCGGAAGGCAGCGATCCGGCAAGCCTGGCCTTTGACGCGCTGACCCGCGCGCAGGCCGAAGGGGCAGACCTCTTGATGATCGACACCGCCGGTCGGTTGCAGAACCGCGCCGACCTGATGGAAGAACTGGCCAAGATCGTCCGCGTCATCCGCAAGGTCGATCCGACGGCGCCGCACAACACGCTTCTGGTGCTGGACGCTACCACCGGGCAGAACGCGGTGACGCAGGTCGACATCTTCCGCAAGATCGCCGATGTGACCGGGCTGGTGATGACCAAGCTGGACGGCACCGCCAAGGGCGGCGTTCTGGTCGCCCTGGCCGACAGGTTCGGTCTGCCGATCCATGCCATCGGCCTGGGCGAACAGATCGACGACCTGTCGCCCTTCGACCCCGAGGATTTCGCCCGCGCGCTGGTGGGGCTGGACGGCTGAACCGCCGTCCGGGGCGCCACAAGTGACCGATTGGCTGATTTCCATCGAAGGCACGCCCGCCGGCCATCAGGTCGCGCTGGTGCTGGCGCTGATGGCGGCGGTGCTTCATGCGCTGTTCGGCGCCTTGCAGAAGGGCCGGCATGACCCCTGGCTCAGCCGCGCCGCCATTGACGCCAGCTATGGCGTGATCGCGGCCCCCTTCGCGCTGTTCGTGGTGCCCTGGCCGGAACCGCACATGTGGCCGATCTTCGCCGGCGCCTTCGTCATCCACGCCATCTACAAGGTGTTGCAGGCGATGACCTACACCCGTGGCGCCTATACCGTGGTCTATCCGGTGGTGCGCGGCACCGGGCCGCTGTTCACCTTTGCCGCCGCGGGCGTTGTCTTTGGCGAGGTCTATGCCCCCGGCCAATGGGCCGGCCTGTTCCTGCTGACCGGCGGCATCCTCGGGCTGGCGGTCTGGAACCTGCGGCGGCTTGAGTTGGGGCGCGAAAGCCTGGGGCCCGCGCTGGGCTTCGCGGCGGCAACCGGGGCGCTGGTGGCGGCCTATACCACCTATGATGCCTATGGCATCCGGGCGACGGCGAACCCGTTTACCTTCCTGGCCTGGTTCTTCCTGATCGACAGCCTGTTCATTCCCGCCGTCACCGTCCGGCGCTGGTGGGGGCTGGCGCACGAGGAAGTGATCCCGCTGCTGAAACGCGGAATTCTGGGCGCAATCGTGGCCTATTTCAGCTTTGGCGCCATCATGCTGGCCACAAGGATCGACAAGGTGGGGCAGGCGGCCACCCTGCGCGAGACAAGTACGGTCTTTGCCGCCTTGATCGGCTGGCTGGTTCTGCGCGAGAAGGTGGGGCCGGTGCGCACCGCCCTGATGGCGGTGATCGCGGCCGGCGCAGTCCTGATCGAGGTGGCGGGGTAGGAAAATGGCAGGTCGCAGTCGGGGTGCGGTATGGGCTGCGGTGCTTGTGGCCGGGCTGGCCGGGCCGGGGGCCGCCCTGGCCCAGACCACGCCGGGCGAGGCCTGCGCGCAGGTCTGGTCGGCCCTCATCGCCGGCAGCCCCGACGGTGTTGCCATCAGCGGCGAGGTTGAAGAGGGCAAGGGCGGCTGGTGCATCGTGCGCAACGTGGTGCTTGATTCGCCCGCCCGCTATTCCCCCGATCCGCATATCCGCGAACTGCGCTTTGCCGGCCGTCTGGGCGAGGCGGTGCCGGGGCCGGCGGCGGCCGCGCAGGGCAGCGCCCTTGACAGCCTTCAGATCGAGATCGACGGCCTGACCCTGCCGGTTCGCACCGACGATCCGGCGACCAACTACCTTCTGGCCGCGCAGGCACAGGTCAGCCCGATGTCGATGCGGTTTCAGGCCGACTGGGACCGCGACGCGCGGCGGCTGAAGATCGTCCGCTTCGACCTTGCCCTGTGGGGAGAAAACCGCATCACCCTGCGCGCGGTGATCGACAATGTTGACCTTTCGTCGAAATCCGCAACCCAGATGGCGCTGACCGGCTTTGCCATCCGCGAGGCCGATCTGGCCATCACCACCCGCGGCCTGTTTGAAAGCTACGTCCTGCCGTCGCTGATCAGCCGGTTCGACCCGAACGCCGGAACCTCGGTCGAGGCGCAGGCCGAAGTCTTGCGCCAGTCGGCGCTGGACGCGGTGGCCGCGCTGCCCGAACCGGCCTTTGCGCCCGACAGCAAGGCCGCGCTGGGCGAGTTGCTGCGCGACCTGCCAAACCCGGCGGGCACGTTGCGCGTGCAGCTTCGGGCCAAGACCGGCTTTGGCCCGGCCCGCCTGATGTCCTATGCCATGACCGGCGTGCCGCAATCGGCCGACGGGCTTGCGCCGCTGTTCGACGGCGCGACCTTCGGCATCGACTGGGAACGCGCGGCCCCGAAATAGGGCGGCGTCCGTCCGCACGGCTTTCTGATCGGGGCGCCGGTTGCCAAGGGTTGATCCCGTGGCCGGTTCCGGGCCAGAAGGGCGCAATGCCTGCCCACGGCGGGCGCGGCGCGACGCGCGGAGAGACCGGATGGCCGAAAAGCAGATCAACCCTGTCCTGAAACAGGCGCTGGAACTGGGCCCGACGATCCTGTTCTTCGTCATCTACATGTGGATCAAGGATGACACCTTCCACATCGGCGGCACCGCCTATTCCGGCTTCATCGTCGCCGCGCTGGCGATGATCCCGATCCTGCTCGCCTCGATTGCGGCGCTGTGGCTGCTGTCAGGCAAGCTGTCGCGGATGCAGATATTCACCGGCCTTGCCGTTCTGTTCTTCGGGGCGCTGACCGCCTGGTTCAACGACGAGCGGTTCTTCAAGATGAAGACGACGCTGGTCTATGGCAGCTTTGCCGTCATCCTGGGCTTTGGCCTGCTGCGCGGGCGCAGCTACCTGCAGTTCATCCTGTCGGAAGCCCTGCCGATGCAGCCCCAGGGCTGGATGATCCTGTCGCGCCGCCTGACGCTGGCCTTCGCCGCCCTGGCCGTCGCGAATGAGGTGATCTGGCGCACGCAATCGACCGAGCTTTGGGTCAAGCTGGAAACCTTCGCCTTCCCCATCGCGCTGTTCCTGTTCCTGATGCTGCAGATCGGCGCCCTCAGCCGCTATGTGATCGAACCGGAAACCCCGCCGGAAGACGGCCCGCCGCGCCGCTGATCGCGGCCCGGCTGTCGGCGCGCGAAATTTCGCCTCAGGGTTGCCATTTTTCTCCTTTAAGCAGAGTCCGGTTTCCCCAGGGATCGACCGCCATGCTGCGCCACATCGCCGAATCGTTCCGCCTGTTCCTTTACCTGTTCCAGGATCTTCCGCCCCTGCCACGGCGCACCTTCCTGCCCGGCGCGGTGCTGCTGCTGGCCTATCCGCTGCTGTCGGTGCTGCTGGGCACCGGGGAAGAGGGGCAGGCCTTCGTGACCGCGTTCCTGCTGGCCATGGCGGTGCGGATCGGCCTTCGGTTCGAGGATGTCGCCCGCCCGCTGATGCGGCCCGGCCGTCAGGCCCGCACGGCGGTGCTGCTGCTGGCCGTGGCGCTGCTGCCGCTGGCGCTTCTGGCGGCCGCGGGCGAAATGCGGTGGTGCCAGCGCCTGCCGTCGTTCTACTTCCTCCTGTGCGGCGGCCTTTATCTGTCTGACATGCTGGCGGGCCGCACGGCGCTGGCCTGCCGGTTCTGGCCGCAGCCAGAAATGCAGGGACATCTGGCCGCAATGACCCGCTTCATGGTGCTGTTCAGCCTGTCGTTCGTGCTGCTGAACGAAACCATGATCCGGTCGCTGGACCCGTCGCACTGGCTGCTGTTCTGGGCCGTCCTGCCGGTTCTGTCGCATACGGTTCTGGCCGCCCTGCGCGAAACCGTGCTGGGCCTTGAGGACGATCGCGACACGGCGGTCTGACGCCTTTCCCCCCTTGCAGGGCCAAAGATCCTGCCGCGCCATGCCCGCCGTGGTGCAGCTTGACCCGGCCGGATGATGGGCGTATGCCGCCCTTCGTGGCGCTTTGTTACCGGATTGCGGGCCACGTTAAACAAACCGCTAAAGAGGTTACGGGTCACCCCGGAACCTTGATCGGTTTCGGGGTTTTTCATTTGGCCTTGGGGGCCCGGACGATGACGAAGAACTGGAAGACGCGCACGACACTGGTGCATGAAGGCATCCGCCGCAGCCAGTATGGCGAGATGGCCGAAGCGATCTTCCTGACCCAGGGGTTCGCCTATGACAGCGCCGAGCAGGCCGAGGCCCGCTTCATCAAGGCCGAGGCGGATGAATTCATCTATGCCCGCTACGGCAACCCCACCACCCGCATGTTCGAGGACCGGATCGCCGCGCTGGAAGGCACCGAGGACGCCTTCGCCACCGCCAGCGGCATGGCGGCCGTCAACGGGGCGCTGACCAGCCTGCTCAGGGCCGGCGACCATGTGGTCAGCGCGCGGGCGCTGTTCGGGTCGTGCCTCTATATTCTGGAAGATGTGCTGGGCCGCTTCGGGGTGAAGGTCACCTTCGTGGACGGTCACGATCTGGACCAGTGGCGAAAGGCCGTGACGCCGGGCACCAAGGCGGTGTTCTTCGAGTCGGTCTCGAACCCGACGCTCACGCTGGTGGACATCCGCGGCGTGGCCGAAATCGCCCATGCCGTGGGCGCCACGGTCATCGTGGACAACGTGTTTGCCACGCCGATCTTTTCCCGTGCCGTCGAACAGGGGGCTGATGTGGTGGTCTATTCCACCACCAAGCATATCGACGGTCAGGGCCGGGCCCTGGGCGGGGTGATCTGCGGCACCACCGAATTTGTGCGCAAGGTGGCCGAGCCTTACATGAAACACACCGGCGGCAGCATGAGCCCGCTGACCGCCTGGCTGCACCTGAACGGACTGGCAACGCTGGACCTGCGCTGCCGGGCCATGGCCGACAGCGCGGCGCGCATCGCCACGGCGCTGGAGGCGCATCCGAAGGTGGCCAAGGTGCTGTATCCCGGCCTGCCAAGCCACCCGCAGCACGATCTGGCGATGGCCCAGATGGGCAGCGGCGGCACGCTGATCGCCTTCGAGGTGGCCGGTGGCAAGGACGCCGCCTTCCGTTTTCTGAACGCGCTGACCATCGCCTGCATCTCGAACAACCTGGGCGATGCCAAGACCATTGCCACCCATCCGGCCACCACCACCCACCAGCGCCTGCCCGACGATCAGAAGGTGGCGCTTGGCATCTCGCCCGGGCTGATCCGGCTGTCGGTCGGGCTGGAGGACGCGGGCGACCTGCTGGCCGATCTGACCGCGGCGCTGGCGGCGGCGTAAACGTCGCAAACGCCGCTTGTGATTCGGGCGGGAATCCCTATCTGATGGGAGCCTTGCCAAAGGCCGGCGCGGAAACGCGGTGATCCATTGGCAAGGCTGCAACGTAACTATCCGGAAATTGACGGCAGGCCCCGGTGCCCGCGCCCGAACCGAAAGGATCTCCCCGATGAACGTCCATACCCCCGAGATCGACCGCAAGCCTTCGCGCGAAGAGGCCGAGGCGGCCCTGGCGGTGCTGCGGCAATGGGCCGGCAAATCGTCGGACGAAGAGATTTCGCGGCTGGACCCGGCCGTCGGCAATCTGCTGCCCGGCCATGGCTACCCGGCGCTAAGCCGCGTCTACCCGGCCGATTTCGTGGCGGATGATGCCTACAAGGCCACGCTGCCCGACCTGCAGAACGGTCCGGCCAGCCTGATCGTGGGCGAACGCCAGACCATCCAGCATGTCGGCATTTCCAACTTCCGCCTGCCGATCCGCTATCGCACCCGCGACAATGGCGAGGTGATGCTGGAAACCAGTGTCACCGGCACCGTCAGCCTTGAGGCGGAAAAGAAGGGCATCAACATGAGCCGCATCATGCGGTCGTTCTATGCCCATTCCGAAAAGGACTTCAGCTTCGCGGTGATCGAACACGCGCTGGACGATTACAAGCGCGACCTGGGCGCCTTTGATGCGCGCATCCAGATGCGGTTTTCCTTCCCGGTCCGCGTCGCAAGCCTGCGGTCGGGCCTGTCGGGCTGGCAGTATTACGACATCGCGCTGGAGCTGGTGGACGCAGGCGGCGTGCGCAAGAAGATCATGCACCTTGATTATGTCTATTCCAGCACCTGCCCGTGCAGCCTGGAACTCAGCGAACATGCCCGCATGACCCGTGGCCAGTTGGCCACGCCCCATTCGCAGCGGTCGGTGGCGCGGATTTCGGTCGAACTGTCGGGCAAGGCCTGCCTGTGGTTCGAAGACCTGATCGACCTTGCGCGCGAAGGTGTGCCGACCGAAACGCAGGTCATGGTCAAGCGCGAGGATGAGCAGGCCTTCGCCGAACTGAACGCGGCGAACCCGATCTTCGTCGAAGACGCCGCGCGCAGCTTCTGCAAGGCGCTGAAGGCCGATGCGCGGGTGGGCGATTTCCGGGTGGTGGCCAGCCATCAGGAAAGCCTGCACAGCCATGATGCGGTCAGCCTGCTGACCGAAGGGCCAACCTTCGCCGCCGAAAGCCTGGACCCCCGGCTGTTCGCCAGCCTGATCCACGCCGGCTGAAACCCGCCCGGCACCGCCGGCACGGCTTGGCTTGCCCGGCGGTGCCGGGCAGGGTGGCGGTTGTAACTGGTGCGGGGGGACGAATGCGCTGGATCGTGCTGGGCGGGCTGGGGGCCGGGCTTCTGGCCGTGGTCGTTGCGGCAGAGGTGGCACCGCACCGGCTGCGGGCCGGGATGCAGACCCTGTCCGGTCTGGTGGTGGCGGCAGGCCTGCCCGGCACGCCCGGCCTGACCGCAACGCCCGAGGCGGCCGCGCTGGTGCGGGCGGCCGAGGGGCAGGTGGGCGTGACCACGGTCTATGACCCCGCCTATGTGGCGCTGGATTTTCCCGGTGGCGATGTGGCGCCCGACCGCGGCGTCTGTACCGATGTGCTGGTGCGGGCCTTGCGGGTGGCGCATGGGGTTGACCTGCAGGCGGCGCTGAACGCCGACATGAAGGCGCATTTCGCGAAATACCCGTCCGGCTGGGGCCTCAGCCGCCCCGACCGTAACATCGACCACCGCCGGGTGCCGAACCTGCGCCGCCTGTTCGAACGGACGGGCGCCGAACTGGCGCTGACCAGCGATCCGGCGGCCTTCCTGCCGGGCGACATCGTGACCTCGGTCCTGCCCGGAAACCTGCCGCATGTGATGATCGTGACCGACCGCCCCGGCGCCACGGGCGCGCCGCTGGTGGTGCACAACATCGGCGCCGGAACCCGGGTCGAGGACCGTCTGTTCGACTACCCCCTGACCGGCCACTACCGCCTGACCCCCGAGGTGCTGGCGAAGCTCAAGGCGTTGCAGGGGTGGAGGGGGGGAGGGGGGGGACATTTGACGTTGCGCGTCTCAAGGTCTGCTTTCGCGACCTCAGGTGGTGCGACGACAGGTGGTCGAGGCGCCCGATGAATTTGAAACTACGACTGGAGCTTTATTAATTCTGCCTTTTTCCCATCGACGATTACCCTGTGCTGAACACCGTCGGCCTCAATCTCAAAAATGTGGCGGACATATCCAAGGTTAAGCGTCGGAACATTCTCCAGAATTTCGTCACTTCGAGGTATTTCTCCAATACTTTCGTTATCACCAATGTGTCCAGAACGATAGCTTAGAAGGCGAACCGTTCTAGGAAGACCGCCCATTTCGTCGCAAACAGCTTCAACTGCAATCGCAGCCGCCCCGTTTCGCGCAAGCACGACCGGCTTTCCAAAAAACGACCTAACTTTTCTGCTGATTTCTGCCCAAGCGGAGAGGTTATCGTTGATGGGTTTGCCAAGAAAAAAGGCACTTAGGAGCACAGTCCAAAGCGGAACTGTCGTGGTTGCGATAACCGTCAGAAACGCAGGTATATCAGCGCCCGGACCGATGTTTGCTTCCGAAAATCTACATTTGAAATCGTGTTCAAGGTCCTGTCGGTAACGCTCGCTGTCTTCTTCCCAAGTTTCCTCATCTCCATCGTAGGTTTCATCCACGATTAAGATGAAAATCTGTGAAATTATTTCGTCGGGTTGTAGCATCAATTTCCTCACGATGACGATCCGTTGCTTCGTTCTACCGTAACGCCAACGTATTGTCTGCGTCCGCATTGAAAAGACATTGGTGCTCACGGCATCATTCGGTAACTCTGGGCTCAAAGCTGCCCCTCCGTTCCCGCCACACCGTCAGGCCAGCACCCGACCGCGGGCTGGCGCTGCCAGCGGCGCGAGGCGGGCGCTTTATGGGGCGGTCTCTCCCGCAGGCTGAACGAAGAACCGGCAGCGCAGAAGCGCCCGCCCGGGGGGCGGTCGGGCGCTGGCCGGGGCTGCTTCGCGGCTGTTAACCCGGCCGGGACTTCTGTTCTAACGGGGCCAAGAGGCCGGGGCCTCTGGTCCAGGCGGTGCAAACGGGCCTCCCGGCGTCATCACCCGCACAGGGCCTGAACCTTTGTCCCCTCTCCCACCACGTCAGGCCGCTTCACCCGCGCGCGCCCGGGCGGCATTTGACCGCCGACCGG
Source organism: Fuscovulum blasticum DSM 2131 (assembly GCF_003034965.1). Lineage (GTDB taxonomy): Bacteria > Pseudomonadota > Alphaproteobacteria > Rhodobacterales > Rhodobacteraceae > Pseudogemmobacter > Pseudogemmobacter blasticus. The sequence continues at coordinate 17,177 of NZ_PZKE01000026.1, forward strand.
GAACCGCCTATCCCTTCCAGCCATGATCGACCTGCGCCCCGTCGCCTATGTGATCGGACGAATCCTGATCGTCCTGGCCATCCTGATGGTCGCGCCGGCCATTCTGGACTGGCGCGCGGGTGATCCCAATGGCTATGCCATTGCCAAGGCGGCGCTGATCACCGGCTTCGTGGGCGCCACCGTGGCCATGGCCACCACCAACGCCCTGGCCACCTCGCTGGATGTGCGGCAGGCCTATCTGCTGACCGCCGCGATCTGGACCATCCTGCCGGCCTTTGCCGGGCTGCCCTTCATGCTGGGCGAACCGAAGCTGCGCTTCCTGCAGGCGTTTTTCGAGGCCACCTCGGGGCTGACCACCACCGGCGCGACCGTGATCTACGGGCTGGATACCTTGCCCGACGGCATGAACCTGTGGCGCGGCATGACCAACTGGATTGGCGGGCTGGGCATCGCCTTCATCGCCATGATCTTCCTGCCGCTGATGCGCGTCGGCGGGATGCAGTTCTTCCGCACCGAGGGGTTTGACACCTTCGGCAAGGCCCTGCCGCGGGCGACCGACATCGCGCGGCAACTGCTGTATGTCTACATGATCCTGACGGTGACCTGCATCGCGGTCTATTCGGCGATCGGGATGCCGCCGCTGGGGGCGGTGGTGCACGGTTTTGCCACCATCGCGACGGGGGGATTTTCACCCTATGACAGCTCGTTTAGCGGGTTTCAGGGCGCGGGGGAATACTTTGGCGCCCTGTTCATGATCCTGGGAAGCCTGCCCTATATCCGGTTCGTGCAGCTTCTGAACGGCAGCGCCACGCCGTTGTGGCGTGACAGTCAGGTGCGGGCCTATGTGCGCTGGCTGCTGACGGCGGTGCTGATCGTGGCGATCTGGCGGGTGCTGACCGCCGATGTGGCCTTTGAACCGGCCTTCCGCGAAAGCCTGTTCAACCTGACCTCGATCATGTCCTCGACCGGGTTCTTCTCGGGCAGCTTCCCCGGCTGGGGCGGGCTGATGCTGATCGTGGCCTTTGTCGTCGGGGTCTGCGGGGCGTGTTCGGGGTCGTCCGCCGCCGGTCTGTCGGTGTTCCGGGTGCAGGTCGCCATGGCGGTCGTGCGCCGGCAGGTGCGCCAGATCAGCAATCCCTCGGCGGTGGACCCGGTCAAATACGATGGCCGCACCGTGGAAGAAGACGTGATCCAGGCGCTGATCATGTTCATCTCCAGCTATATCCTGATCCTCGGGGTTCTCAGCGTGGCCATGACACTGCTGGGCGTGGATCTGGAATCCTCGCTCTTCGCGGTCTGGACGACGCTGGGCAATGTCGGTTACGGCTTTGGCCCGCTGGTGGCGCGCACCGGCACCTTCATCGACTTTCCCGACGGGGCCATCATCATCATGACCCTGGCCATGATCCTGGGCCGGCTGGGCCTGCTGGCCATTCTGGTGCTGCTGCTGCCGGCGTTCTGGCGGCGCTGACGCTCAGGCGGCGTCGGGGCGGGGATCATCCAGAATGACCATCGGCGCCTCGGGGGCCGGCCGGGCCTGCTCCAGCTCGTCGATCAGGGCGCTTTTCAGTTCGCTGTCCAACTGGCGAACGCGGGCGACATAGGCTTCGTTCAGATGAACCGGCGTGCCGGGCACCCACAGCGCCGCCAGATCGCGCATCGCGGCACGGTCAAGCCGCCAGAAAGTCTGCGAAAGCTGCGACGCCTCGTATTCGGTGAAGCCGGTGTTTTCCAGCACATAGCGCCCGGCACGAACCGAGGAGTCGAAGGTCTCGCGCACGATGTCATTGGCGCCGGCCTGATACAGTTCATAGACATGCACCCGGTCGCGGGCGCGGGCGACGATATGGATGTCCGGCCGCACCTGCCGGGCGTGGCGCACGATCTTCAGCACATTCGCCCGGTCATCCACCGCCACCACCAGCACCTCGGCGGTGGCAAGGCCGGCGGCATCCAGCAGCTCGGGGCGGGACGGATCGCCGAAAAAGCCCTTCACGCCGAAGCGGCGCATCGTCTCGATCGCGCCCATGTCGGAATCCAGCACCACGGTCGACAGGCCCGAGGATCGCGCGATGCGGTTCACCACCTGCCCGAAGCGCCCGATCCCGGCAATCAGCACGCGGCCCTTTTCATCCACCGCATCGGGCTTGCGGCTGGGGGCGGCATGGACGATCTGGCGCGCGATCAGGTCGTAGATCAGGAACAGCAGCGGCGTCAGCAGCATCGACAGGCTGATGACCAGCAACACCTCTTGCCCCAGCGCCAGGCCAAGCACGCCCTCGCTGCGGGCAAAGCTGACCAGCAGGAAGCCGAACTCGCCCCCCTGTGCCAGCGCCAGCGAGAACAGGAAACGGTCCTTTCCCTTGATCTCGAACACGATGGACAGGATGAACAGGATCGCCGCCTTCAGCGCGATCAGCCCCAGCGTTGCGGCAATGATCAGGCCGGGCGCGCGCCAGAACACATCGAAGTCGATGCCGATGCCGACGGTGATGAAGAACAGCCCCAGCAGAAGCCCCTTGAAGGGCCGGATGTCGGCCTCGATCTGGTGGCGGAATTCCGAATTCGCCAGCACCACGCCGGCAATGAAGGTGCCAAGCGCCGGCGACAGCCCGACCAGCGCCATCAGAAAGGCGATGCCGATCACGATCAGCAGCGAGACGAAGGTCGACATTTCGGGCAGGCGCGAGGCATGGACGAAGCGGAACACCGGGCGCGACAGGAAATGCCCCGCCGTCATGATGGCGGCCACGATTCCCAGCGTGGCCAGCGTATCGGCCCAGGGGTCCAGCGACTGGAAGAAATCCAGCAGCGGCTCGGCCGCGGGCATCGGATGGCTGGTCACCACCGGATCGGCCGGATTGACCACGCCGAACAGGTCGGCCGTGGGGCCGCCCAGCATGGGCATCGCCAGCAGCGGCACCAGCGCAAGGATGGGGATGACGGCGATGTCCTGCATCAGCAGCACGGAAAACCCCGCCCGCCCGCCGGGGCTGCGCATCAGGTTCTTTTCGGTCAGCGTCTGCAGCACGATGGCGGTCGAGGACAGCGACAGCAGCATCCCGATGGTCAGCGCAACCCGCACGTCCTTGCCCATCAGCACCAGGATCAGCGTGATCGTGGCGGTGGTCGCCACCACCTGCACCCCGCCCATGCCCAGAAGCCGGTGGCGCATGTCCCACAGGATGCGCGGCTCCAGCTCAAGCCCGATCAGAAACAGCATCATCACCACGCCGAATTCGGCGACATGCTGCAAGCCCTGCGATTCGGCCCCGGCCAGCCCCGACACCGGGCCCAGCACGATGCCCGCGGCAAGATAGCCCAGCACCGAGCCAAGCCCCAGCCGGACGGCCAGCGGCACCAGCAGGACGGCTGCGCCCAGATACAGGCTGGCCTGGAACAGGAAGGCTTCCATCGCGGAGGGGGCTCTTGGAAATGGATCAGGAAATCGCGCGCACCCTAGGGCCGGTGCGTTGCCGAATCTACACCCTCGGGCAGAAAAAAACGGCCTTCCTTGACGCTGTCACGCGACTGTGTGCGTATGGCCGCACGGGTGGCGCAGATCTGCGATACCGTTATTTTGAATTGATAATTTCTGATCGCGTCGACCCGGAATCGCATTTTGCGGAGGATGGGAAGATGTTGAAGATGTTGGTTTCCGGTCTGGCCTTGGCAGCCGCGATGGCGCTGCCGGCAGCGTCACAGGACTGGGCAGGTTTCTACGCAGGTATTCAGGTATCATCCGAAACGGGCAGCATCACGCCGTCCGGCGCCCCTTTCAGCTATGACGCGGACAATATCTCGCCCGCGCTGGTTCTTGGTTACAACTGGCAGATGGCCAACAATCTGGTTCTGGGCGGCGAGGCGATCATCGCGTCGGGAACCGTGTCGAACATGCCCATCCTGCCTTATGAAGCGGATGCCGTGTCGCAGGTGCGCGTCCGGCTGGGCTATGCGCTGTATCGGGCGATGCCCTATGTGGCGCTTGGTGTCGGCATGACAGATTTCGGGGTTTTCGGCGGGCCAAGCTCATCCGAACGCGGAGCCACGGTCGGAATCGGGCTGGAATTTCTGGTGTCCGACAAGGTCAGCGCCCGGATGGAATACAGCCGCTCCGACTTTGGCGGTGTCTGGGATGACTACGCGCCCGACGCCTTCGAATATGAAGCGGAAGCCCTGTCGCTGGGTGTGATGTATCACTTCTGAACGGGCGCAGGGGTCCGGCGGGCGGTGCCGGCCGGGCCCTCAGCCCTTGGGCATCTTCAGGGCAACCAGCCGGCCGCCCTTCTGGTAACGCACTTCGGACTGGGTGATCGCCTGCACGGTGCCGCCGTCGATCCGGTCGCCCACGCGCACTTTCTTGTATTTTCCGTTCGACATCCGAACCAGCGCATAGCGGTTCGACTGGGTGCCATAGACACCGATCAGGTTGGTCTTCGACAGGTTCAGCGCGTTCACATAGGTGGCCTGCTTGGCAACGCTGGCCTTGGTCGGAATCTTGGGCGCGGCCGAGGCAACCTCGGGCACGTCGGCCTCTTCCTGCTCTTCCGGCTTCAGGGCGGGGGCAGCCTTGACGGCGGCCGAGGCCTTGGTCGGTTCGGGCTCCGGCTCGGGGGTGCGCACGGCGGCGGCAACGGCCGCCTCGACCGCACGGCTGAAATCGCGCGGCTTGGCCGACGGCCGGCGCGAGATCGTCAGCAGCGACGGGTTCGCGGCATCGGCGGCGGCAAGTTCGGTTGTCGGGGCGGCCTCTGCGGCCGGGGCGGCAAGCGAGGCGGCGGCGGTTTCGGCGCGCGCCTGTTCGCCGGCGGCAACCACGCTGGCCGGGCGGACGCGCGGGCGCAGGCTGGTGACATCGGTCGGCGACACGGTTTCCAGCGCCGCATCATCGCCGGCATCGGCCGGCGGCGTCAGCCCTTCGGGGCGGGCGCGGGGCTTGCGGTCGGCCAGATCGGGGTTGGGCTGTTCGGCCGCCGGGGCGGCGGTCGGTTCGGGGCCGCCGGCGCATCCGCGGCGGGCTGGCCCTCGGTCAGGGCCGGCGCTGTTCCCGCTGCGTCGGTCGCCGCCGGTGCCGCAGCGGCGGTGGCGGCGGCTGCAACGGCGGCCTGCGCGGCGGCTTCGGCCACGGCGCTGCGGGCCGGCGGAACGCGCGGCGGCTTGCCGGCAAAAAGCATGACGCCCTCGGGGCTGACAATCCCGTCGGGCGTTGGAACGACCTGGCCGTTGGCGTCGAAGCGGTAGACGGTGCCGAAAGCCGGCGGCGGCATCGGCGGCTGCGGCAGCGCATCGGCGGCGGTGTCGACGGTCGGCAGCGCCAGCGCATCAAAGGCGGGCGGCGGCGCATCGGCACCGGACAGGAAGATTTCATCCTGCGGATCGACCAGAACACTGGCCGCCGGGGCCTGATCGGCGCCGGTCGTTGCCGTTGGGGCCGGGCCTGCGGTTTCGGCCGCGGCCAGATCGCCGGTGTCGGTTCCCTCCGGCGCGGGGTCTTGCAGGGCGGTATCGGCGGCCACATCGGCGGCAGGCGTTTCGGCCGCCAGCGCGTCGGGGTCTTCGCCGTCGGCCAGCATCTCGTCCTCGATCGCGGTGCTGTCGGCGGCAACGTTGGTGGCCGCGGGATCGCTGTCGTCCGACGCCAGGTAGAACGACGACCAGGCCGCAACCAGGGCAAGGCAGATCAGCAGGATCGCCGTCAGCACAAGGCCAAGATAGCGCGGCGCACCCCGGCGGGGGCGGTTGGCAAACGGGCTGCGTCCCAGCGACC
>NZ_PZKE01000027.1 GCF_003034965.1 Fuscovulum blasticum DSM 2131
CCGTGCCGGCCCGCACCGGGCGCAGGGCCGCGCGGCGGGCGCAGGCAGTCGCGCGGCTCGGACCCGCGGGCCGTTGCGCCGCAGGCGGCACAGCGCCAGGCATCTTCGGCCTGGCGCCGGTCGCGGCGCCAGCGGCAGGCGCGCGTCAGGGTGGAATTGCGGCGGGTGATCCACATCCAGACCAGCACCGCCACCAGAAGAACCGGCAGCAGGATCAGCATCGCGCGGTTCTGCCACGCCCCCCGCGCGGGCGGAACCCCTTGCAGCCCGGCAAGGGGCGGCTCTAAATCGCCCCGTCCCAGACCCGGAGGCCCCCATGAAGATCGACGGCACCCCCTTCCGCTCCATCTGGCGCGCGGGCGAGACGGTCAGGATCATCGACCAGCGCTGGCTGCCGCATGAGGTGCGGGTGGTGGCCCTGTCCGACCGGGCGGCCTTTGCCACCGCGATCCGCGACATGTGGGTGCGCGGCGCGCCGCTGATCGGGGCGACGGCGGCCTATGGCATGGCCGTGGCGCTGCGGGCGGATGCGTCAGACAGCGCGCTGGACGATCACTGGCAGGTGCTGCACGCAACCCGCCCCACCGCGATCAACCTTCGCTGGGCGCTGGACCGGATGCGCGCGGCGCTGGCCCCCCTTCCCGCCGCCGACCGCGCCGCCGCCGCGCTGGCGCTGGCCGATGCGATTGCCGATGAGGATGTGGAGCTGAACCGCCAGATCGGCCTGCACGGGCTGGCGCTGATCAAGGCCATCGCCGCGCGCAAGGGCGGCCGGGTGAACATCCTGACCCATTGCAACGCCGGCTGGCCCGCCACGGTGGACTGGGGCACCGCCACATCCCCCATCTACCACGCCCACAATGCCGGGATCGACGTGCATGTCTGGGTGGACGAGACGCGGCCCCGCAATCAGGGCGCGCAGATCACCGCATGGGAACTGAACGCGCATGGCGTGCCGCACAGCCTGATCGTGGACAATGCCGGCGGCCATCTGATGCAGCACGGGCAGGTGGACATGGTGATCGTCGGCACCGACCGCACCACCGCAAACGGCGATGTCTGCAACAAGATCGGCACCTATCTCAAGGCGCTGGCGGCGCGGGCGAATGGCGTGCCGTTCTATGTTGCCCTGCCCTCGCCCACCATCGACTGGCGGGTGAAAGACGGGGTGGCGGAAATCCCGATCGAGGAGCGCAGCCCCGCCGAGGTGACGCATGTGCAGGGGCTGGACCCGGAAGGGCGGATCGTTCAGGTCCGCATCTCGCCCACCGGCACGGGGGCGGCGAACCCCGCCTTCGACGTGACGCCCGCCACGCTGGTGACCGGGCTGATCACCGAACGCGGCGTCTGCGCGGCCAACCCGTCCGCGCTGCGGGCGATGTTCCCCGACCTTGCCCCGTAATGAAAAAGGCCGCGCCCCTGCGGGTGCGGCCTTCCCCCCTCAGAACCGGGCCGGGGATCAGATCACCCGGTCCAGCATCATCTTCTTGATCTCGGCAATCGCCTTGGCCGGGTTCAGCCCCTTGGGGCAGGTCTTGGTGCAGTTCATGATGGTGTGGCAGCGGTAAACCTTGAACGGGTCTTCCAGCGCATCCAGACGCCGCCCGGTCGCCTCATCCCGGCTGTCGATGATCCAGCGATAGGCGTGCAGCAGGGCCGCCGGGCCAAGATAGCGGTCGCTGTTCCACCAGTAGCTGGGGCAGGACGTGCTGCACGAGGCGCACATCACGCATTCATAAAGACCGTCCAGCTTCTTGCGGTCGGCGATGGACTGTTTCCATTCCTTGCCGGGGCGGTTGGTCTTGGTTTCCAGCCAGGGCATGATGCTGGCGTGCTGGGCGTAGAAATGCGTCAGGTCGGGGATCAGATCCTTGACCACTTCCATATGCGGCAGCGGGTAGATCTTCACGTCGCCCTTGATCTCGTCCAGACCATAGATGCAGGCCAGCGTGTTGATGCCGTCGATGTTCATCGCGCAAGACCCGCAGATGCCTTCGCGGCAGGACCGGCGGAAGGTCAGCGTCGGGTCGATCTCGTTCTTGATCTTGATCAGCGCGTCCAGAACCATCGGGCCGCAACTGTCCATATCGACGAAATAGGTGTCGATCCGCGGGTTTTCGCCATCATCCGGCGACCAGCGGTAGATGCGGAAGGTGCGCAGGTTCTTTGCCCCCGCCGGCTTGGGCCAGGTCTTGCCGGTGCGGATCTTGGAATTCTTGGGCAGGGTCAACTGGACCATGAGGTCAGCCTTTCCAGTCAGGTCGGTCATAAAGCGGCCGCCGGGGCGGCTCGCCGGATTTGGACATCACGCAGGTTTCGTAAACCGCCGAAGGGTCTTTGCCGGTCAGCCAGTCGCTGGAGACCGAAATCTCCAGCTCGCCCGAGGTACGGCCGCGCGAATTGGTGCCGATGGCCAGTTCGCCGCGCGGCTTCTGGGCCAGACGGGCACGGTCGTAACAGGCGCGTTCGGCCTGCTGCACGGTCATCGGGCCGCAGGCGGCCAGAAGCGCCAGAACCGGGGCAAGGGCGAACGCGGCCCGCATCATTTCACCGGCGGCACGCCGGCGGCGGCGAAACAGGCCTGTGTGCCGGGGCGCAGGGCCAGGTTGCGGATGTTTTCCTTGGTCTGCGTGCCGGCTTCAACGCCGGTATCGCGGGCCAGCATCCGGATTTCCGGCATGGTCGCCGCATCCAGGATGCAGTTGGTGGCCGAGGCCGCCGGCCCCGCCGGCATGTCGCGGTTGACCACCGGGAACACCACGTCATAGGCGACGCGGCGCATGGTCTTGTCGGCCACGGCCTGCGGATCGCAGGCGGCCAGCGTGCCGATTGCCAGAACCGGCAGCACGAAGCGAAGCATCCTGATCATTCCAGCCCCCCTACGGCAAGGCCTTGCGCCTTGAGCAGAGCATCGCCGGACGAAACCGCCTGCACCAGACAATTCCGCGTGTCGGGCCGGCTGGCCACGCCCTGCACCACCGGCCAGGCCTTGGTGGCCGCCGCCTGCGCGTCACCGGCCCCGGCCGCGCCGGCCAGTTTCATCAACTCATCCGTGGTGGAATTGTTGATGATGCAATCGGTATAGGGTTTGACCGGAACGCCCGGCAGATACTTGCCCGCCGCGGAATCAACCGCGTTGCGGGCCAGCCCGCGCGTGGTTTCCTGCATCATCGACTGGCCGGCCACGCAGGCCGGCAGCACCAGAGCCAGGGCAAGGGCCGCAACGGCGCGCATCAGAACTTGCGCTCCGCCGGGGCGATCTTCTTCAGGCTGATGCCGCCCTCGTCCTCGGTCGTCAGCGGGTCGGTGTGGACGGCGCGATAGTCCAGCGTGACCTTGTTGCCATCAACCCAGGCCAGCGAATGTTTGCGCCACTTGGCATCGTCGCGCGCGGGGTAATCTTCGTGCGCATGGGCGCCGCGGCTTTCGGTGCGGGCATGGGCGCCATAGATCGTGGCCAGCGCGTTCGGCATCAGGTTGGTCAGTTCCAGCGTTTCCATCAGGTCGCTGTTCCAGACCAGGCTGCGGTCGGTCACCTTGAGATCGCCCATCTTGCCGGCGATGGCGGTCATCTTGACCTCACCTTCGGCCAGGGTCTTTTCGGTACGGAACACGGCGGCATCGGCCTGCATCGTCTTCTGCATCTCAAGCCGCAGCTCGGCGGTGGGAATGGCGCCGTTCGCATGGCGCAGCGCGTCAAAGCGCGACAGGGCCTTGTCCACCTCGACCTTGTTCACCGGCCCGATGTCGGCGTTGCGGTCCACCACCGAACCGGCGCGGATCGCGGCGGCACGGCCGAAGACCACCAGGTCGATCAGGCTGTTCGAACCAAGGCGGTTCGCCCCGTGCACGCTGGCGCAACCCGCCTCGCCCACGGCCATCAGGCCGGGGAACACGGCGTCGGGGTTGTCCTTCGTGGGGTTCAGCACCTCGCCCCAATAGTTGGTGGGGATGCCGCCCATGTTGTAATGCACCGTCGGCAGAACCGGGATCGGCTCCTTGTGCAGATCGACGCCGGCGAAGATGCGGGCGCTTTCGGTGATGCCGGGCAGCCGCAGTTCCAGCGATTCGCGCGGCAGGTGGGAAAGGTTCAGGTGGATGTGGTCCTTGTTCGGACCCACACCGCGGCCTTCGCGGATTTCCAGCGTCATGCAGCGCGAAACATAGTCACGCGGGGCCAGATCCTTGTAGTGCGGGGCGTAGCGTTCCATGAACCGTTCGCCATTGGCGTTGGTCAGGTAACCGCCTTCGCCGCGCGCGCCTTCGGTGATCAGGCAGCCCGAACCGTAGATGCCGGTCGGGTGGAACTGCACGAACTCCATGTCCTGCAGCGGCAGGCCCGCGCGGGCCACCATGCCGCCGCCGTCGCCGGTGCAGGTATGGGCCGACGTAGCGCTGAAATAGGCGCGGCCATAGCCGCCGGTCGCCAGAACCGTCATCTTCGCGTTGAAGACGTGAATGGTGCCGTCATCCAGCTTCCAGGCCACCACGCCGGTGCAGCGCCCGTCGGTGATGATCAGGTCCAGCGCGAAATATTCGATGTAGAACTCGGCCCGCTGCTTGAGGCTTTGGCCATAAAGCGTGTGCAGGATGGCGTGGCCGGTGCGGTCGGCGGCGGCGCAGGTGCGCTGCACCGGCGGGCCTTCACCGAATTCGGTGGTATGGCCGCCGAAGGGGCGCTGGTAGATCTTGCCTTCCTCGGTGCGGCTGAAGGGCACGCCATAGTGCTCAAGCTCGTACACGGCCTTGGGCGCCTCGCGCGCAAGGTATTCCATCGCATCGGTGTCGCCCAGCCAGTCGCTGCCCTTCACCGTGTCGTACATGTGCCATTGCCAGCTATCGGGGCCCATGTTGCCAAGGCTGGCCGCGATGCCGCCCTGCGCCGCAACGGTGTGGCTGCGGGTCGGGAAGACCTTGGTCACGCAGGCCGTGCGCAGGCCCTGTTCGGCCATGCCCAGCGTGGCGCGCAGACCCGCGCCACCAGCCCCCACCACGACCACGTCATAGTCATGCACTTCATACGGATAAGCAGTCATGGTCATTCCTTCAGAGCGCGATCTTGACCAGCGCGTAGAGGCCGATGGCGCTGACCGTCCAGCCGAAGGCCACCCCGCCGATCAGCGCCAGCTTGCGCCGGGTGCCGCGGAAATAGTCTTCGCTCATCATCTGGGCGCCCATCACGAAATGGCGCAGGCCCACGATCAGCACCAGCCCGGTCAGAATGGCCGGGAAGGGCTGCGAGAAAGTGTCCAGCACATCGGCGCGCGAACTGCCCAGCGCCTTGCCGACGATGATCAGCCAGACCGGCACCAGAAAGGCCAGGCCAACGGCGCTGACCATCATCGACCAGTGGTGTTCGGTGCCGACATGGGCCGCGCCCTTGCCTTCGGCGCGCTTGCGGGGGGTCAGATAGCGTTTCGGGCGTGTCATTGGACCACCAGGATTGTGATGACGGTCAGCACGACCGAACCGATGATAAGGCCCCAGCCCAGCTTGGTGGCGGTGGGCACGTCAAGCCCGTGGCCGGCGTCGAACACCAGATGCCGCAGACCGGCCAGATAGTGATACCAGACCGCCCAGAGCGAGCCGGTCAGCACGATGTCGCCGAACCAGCTTGTCGCGACCGCATTGGCGATCTGGAAATATTCGTCGCTGACGGCGGCGCAGAACAGCCACCAGTAGACCATCAGCCCGCCGAAGATCAGCGCGTGGCCGGTGACCCGTGTCAGGATCGAGGTGATCATGGGCAACTGCCAACGGTAGATTTGCAGATGCGGGGACAGGGGCCTTTCGACCTGCTTTGCGTTCGCCATCGCGGTTCCCTTCGTAGCTGGCCGTCCCGGTCTCCGGTTGGCGCGCTCGTTATTACGCCCTGAATAACGGCTTTCTCTCCAAAGTCACGCCCTCAGAAGGGGCCGAAATCGGATGTTGGCGTTATCATCCAAGGTTTTTCCTGAATGTGATCACATTTTTCAAGGGCGTGATCACAGTTTTTACCCTCCCGGCGACTCAGCCGCCGGCCGGTCGCCCGGGCCGCGTGTCAGCGCGGCACAAGCGCCCAGTAGTCCAGATCCAGCAGCACTTCGGGGCGGTATTTGCCGGCCTCGTCGCGCAGGGCAAAGGGCTCGGCCCCCTGTTTGACGGCCACCAGCCGCAGCCGCAGCGCCCCCACGCCCGGGGCGGCGGTTTCGGCGCGGTCCAGCACTTCCGACCAGGCCTTGACCGTATCGCCCGCGAAACAGGGGTTGGCATGGGCGCCGCCGTTCAGTGCCACGATCATCTGCGCATTGGCCAGCCCGTTGAACGACAGCGCGCGCGCCAGGCTGATGACATGGCCGCCATAGATCAGCCGCTTGCCGTCCTCGCGGAAGGTGGCGTCGAAATGCACCTTGGCGGTGTTCTGCCACAGCCGGGTGGCCAGCATATGCTCGGCCTCTTCCACGGTCACGCCATCCACATGGTCGATCTTTTCGCCCAGCGCATAGTCGCCCCAGCGGTGCGGTTCGCCCGCCAGCGTGAAATCGTAATTGCGGAAATCCAACCCGGCGGGCACCGTCAGCGCCGTTGCGGGCACCACGGATTGCAGATCCGGCACAACCGGCTCGGGCGCGGGGGTGGCGCGGTTCTTGCGCACCATCACCCAGCGGACATACTCCAGCACCGCCTCGCCCCGCTGGTTCAGGCCACGGGTGCGGACCCAGACCACGCCCGATTTCCCGTTCGAGTTTTCCTTCAGCCCGATCACCGTCGATTCCGACCGCAGCGTGTCGCCCGGCCAGACCGGGGCCAGCCAGCGCCCCTCGGCATAGCCAAGGTTCGCCACGGCGTTCAGGCTGATGTCGGGCACCGTCTTGCCAAAGACGGTGTGGAAGGCGATCAGGTCATCCAGCGGCGCGGCGGGCAGACCGCAGGCGCGGGCGAAATCGTCGCTGGAATACAGCGCGCCCCGGGCCGGATACAGCGCGTGATACAGCGCCCGCTCGCCCCCCGACAGGGTGCGCGGCACCGCATGGACGATGGTCTCGCCCAGACGGTAATCCTCGAAGAACCGGCCCGGATTGGTTTTCATGCGTCTCTTCCCTCAACAACAGTCCGGCCAGGCGGCCCCGGACTTCGCGTGAAGCCCCGGGGCCGCCTGCGGCCTACATCTCGCTCAGCTTGATGTCCGGGTCATAGGTGCCCGGCACTTCCTTCACCACGGCCTGCCCGCAGCGCATCACCCCGCGCGCCGCGTCGAAGGCATAGCTGGGCGATCCGTGCAGCTCCCACCCCTTGGCCAGCGCCGCGCTGACCTTGTGGCAGAAGGCGCTGGTGTCGTCGTCACTGAGAAAGCGATAAAGCCGCATCTCAGGCGCCCCAGGGCGTATAGCCCAGCCAGTTGTGGATCAGCATGATCACCACCAGCGTCACCACCGCGGCCCCAAGGGCCGGCAGGTTGCGGCCCGGCTTGGTGGGCTTGGGCGTCCAGCCGGGCTGGCTGCGGTTGATCACGATCACCTCGACCACGGCCCAGGCCAGCAGGCCGCCGAACAGGATGAAGCTGGCCAGATCGCCATTCACCAGAAGGTGCGCCGTGGCCCAGAGCTTGAAGCCGGTCAGTTGCGGGTGGCGCATCCGCCCGATGACGGGCGCGCGCATCCCGTCGGCGGCGTAGAGGAACACCGCGCCGAACATCAGCAGGTTGTTGATGCCCACCAGCGCGCCATTGCGCCCCCACCAGACGGGGCCGGCGGCGGGGTCATAGCCGAAATACATCAGCGCGACCGAGGCCAGCAGCAGCAGAGACACCAGCCCCTTGCCGGGGTCGCCCAGACGGGCGCGGGCGGCCGGGGCCAGCCGTTTGAACAGATGCGCCGCCCACCAGAGCGCGACGCCAAGGATCAGAAGGATGAAGGACACGGGTGCCTCGCTTTCAGGTTGCCTGGCCGCACCCTGCCGTCAATCGGCCAGCGCCGCAATCGCTTCGGCCCGCGCCAGCGTGGCGCGCGCGGTGGCCACATGCAGGTTCTCGACGATCCGGCCGTCCAGCACCGCCACGCCCCGGCCTTCGGCCACGGCCGCCTGATAGGCGGCGATCTGGCGGCGGGCGAGGTCGATCTCGGCCTCGCTTGGGGCAAAGGCGGCGTTGGCCACGGCCAGTTGCGCGGGGTGGATCAGCGTCTTGCCGTCAAAGCCCATGTCGCGGCCCTGATGACATTCGGCCCAAAGCCCCTCTTCATCCTTGAAGGCATTGTAGACGCCGTCGATGATCAGCTTGCCATGCGCCTTGGCGGCCAGCAGGCACAGCCCCAGCCCGGCCTGCATCGGCAGACGGTCGGCGCGGAAGCGGCTGTTCAACTCGCGCGCAAGGTCGTTGGTGCCCATCACCATGCCCTTCAGCCGGGGATGCGCCGCAATCTCGGCCGCGTTCAGCATCCCCGCCGCCGTTTCCATCATCGCCCAGAGATCGGCGCCGGGCAGCAGCGCCGCCACCGTGTCCAGATCGGCGGCGCGGTTCACCTTGGGCACCAGCACCGCGTCGATCCGCGCGCCGCCGGCAATGGCGGTGGACATCGCCGCCGCATCGGCCCGGCCCCATTCGGTATCGAACCCGTTGATCCGCACGATCCGCAGCCGCCCGCCATAATCGAAATCGCGCAGGGCCCGCGCCAGCAGATCGCGCGCATGGGCCTTTTCATCGGGCGCGACCGCATCTTCCAGATCGAAGATGATCGCGTCGCAAGGCAGCGTGCAGGCCTTTTCCAGTGCCCGTTCCTTGGACCCCGGAATATACAGAACGGAACGGCAGGGGCGGGACATGATTCTTCTCCGGGCAATAATATTGCGCCGTGATGCCAAGCTGCGGCATTTTCGGCAAGCCCCTTCGCGCCGCATTGCAGAATTTCTGCTGCGGATGCAGCGCAGGCCCCGGCAATCGGCTGTCTCCCGCCGACCCGGTTTGGCCTGCGCGGATTGCGCCCCATATGCCCATCGTGGGCCGCCGATGCGTGGCCTGCCGGCAATGTGCCGTTCCCTCACTTCAAGGAAGGAGTCTGCGATGAGCAGCGCCACCGACAAGATCAAGGGTCTCGCCAATGAGGCAGCCGGCAATGTGAAACAGGCCGTGGGCAAGGCCACCGGCAACGAAAAGCTGCAGGCCGAAGGCTTTGCGCAAGAGCGCAAGGGCGAGATGCAGCAGGCCGTCGGCAAGGCCAAGGAGGCCGTCAAGAACGCGGCCGACGCCGTGAAGAAGGGTGTCGACAAGGTCTGACAGCCGACAGGGCCTGACAGTCAGGCCGGTCAACGCACGCACCGGGGCGCCCCGAAAGGGGTGCCCCTTCCTTTTGCCGGTCAGCCGGTCAGGCCGCGCAGCCCGTCCCACACCAGCTTGGCCGAGATCAGCAGCAGCGACCAGGTGACGATGCCGAAGAACGCCCGTTCCGGCAGCCAGCGCACCAGCCGCACCCCGGCAAACACCGCCAGCGCCGCCGGCACCGACAGCAGCGCCGCGATCTTCAGATTGCCGGGGTTCAACTGGCCCAACTGCCAGTAAGGCAGCAGCTTGACCGCGTTGATCACCGCAAAGGCAATGGTCGCCGTGCCCGCGAACACCGCCTTGGGCATTCCCAGCGGCAGGGTATACACCTGATAGGGCGGTGCGCCGGAATGGCTGACGAAACTGGTGAAGCCCGTCACCGCACCCCAGAACAGCCCCGGCGTCACACGCGCCGGCCGCGCCATCGGCCCGCCCTTGCGCCGCAGCAGCAGGTTCGCCGCGAAGGCCAGCCCGATGGCCCCCACCAGCGCCGTCACCGCCGCCTCGGGCACCAGCCGCGCCGTCGCCCAGCCCACCCAGATGCCCGCCACCGCGCCCGGCAGCAGGATCGCCAGCACCCGCCGGTCATAGGCCTGCCGATAGGCCCAAAGGCCGAACATGTCTGACACCACATAGACCGGCAGCAGCAGGCCCGCCGCCGCCACCGGCGAAATCACCAGCGCCAGCACCGGCACGCCCAACATGCCGACCAGCGGAATTCCGCCCTTGCCCATGCCGACCAGCACCGACGCGATCACCGCCGCCACCCAGAAAGCCGTTCCGTCCATGCATGCCTCCGCGCGTTACCGCTAACCCCGGGGACAGGAAACCGGAAGGCGGAATTTTCTGCATACAATGGTATACTGTTCACATCGCCACGGCTGGACACAGCCCGGATTAGCGGCTACCCCTCGCCGCGACTCGACGTATCCACAATCCCGTCCGTCCCAAACCTGCAGGAGATTTTCAGCATGGCCCGTCCCAAGATCGCCCTCATCGGCGCCGGCCAGATCGGCGGCACGCTCGCCCATCTTGCCGCCATCAAGGAACTTGGTGATGTCATCCTTTTCGACATCGCCGAAGGCACCCCGCAGGGCAAGTCGCTGGACATCGCCCAATCCGGCCCGTCCGAAGGGTTTGATGCCGTGATGAAGGGCACCAATTCCTATGCCGACATCGCCGGCGCGGATGTCTGCATCGTTACCGCCGGCGTGCCGCGCAAACCGGGCATGTCGCGCGATGACCTGCTGGGCATCAACCTCAAGGTGATGAAGTCGGTTGGCGAAGGCATCAGGCAGCACGCCCCGAACGCCTTCGTGATCTGCATCACCAACCCGCTGGATGCCATGGTCTGGGCCCTGCGCGAATTCTCGGGCCTGCCGCACAACAAGGTGGTGGGCATGGCCGGCGTGCTGGACAGCGCCCGCTTCCGCCACTTCCTGTCGGTCGAATTCAACGTCTCGATGAAGGATGTCACCGCCTTCGTTCTGGGCGGCCATGGCGATACCATGGTGCCGCTGACCCGCTATTCCACCGTCGCCGGCATCCCGCTGCCCGATCTGGTGGCCATGGGCTGGACCACGCAGGAAAAGCTGGATGCCATCGTGCAGCGCACCCGTGACGGTGGCGCCGAAATCGTGGGCCTGCTGAAGACCGGCTCGGCCTTCTATGCGCCCGCCACCAGCGCCATCGAAATGGCCGAAGCCTATCTCAAGGATCAAAAGCGCCTCCTGCCCTGCGCCGCCTATGTCAAGGGTGCCTACGGGCTTGACGGCATGTATGTCGGCGTGCCCACCGTGATCGGCGCCGGCGGCATCGAGCGTGTCGTGGACATCAAGCTGAACGCCGACGAACAGGCGATGCTGGACAAGTCGATCGACGCCGTGAAGGGCCTTGTCGCCGCCTGCAAGACGATCGACCCGACGCTGGCCTGATCGCCGACACCGCAAGAATTGAAACGGGCGCCCCACAGGGGCGCCCGTTTTCATTTCCCTCTCTGGCGTCGCCCTTACGCCGGGCGGGCCATCATCTCGCGGATAGCCTGGCCGATGCGGCGCACGCCCTCGTCCACCGCGGGCTTTTCGTGCAGCGAGAAGCTGAGACGGATGGTGTTGCCGTTCGTGCCATCGGCAAAGAACGCCCGCCCCGGCACGAAGGCCACCTTCTGATGCTTCAGCGCATGGGCCAGCAGTTCGGCGCCGTCAATCGCTTCGGGCAGGGTCAGCCAGACGAACATGCCGCCTTCGGGCCGGGTCCAGGTCACGCCTTCGGGCATTTCGCGCGCCAGCGCCTCAAGCACCAGGCTGCGACGGCGGCCATAGACCTGCCGCAGTTGTTCGACATGGGCGGCGAACACCGTTTCGGCCACCTGCGCGGTGGCGATCTGGTTGATCGTGCTGGAATGAAGATCGCCCGCCTGTTTCAGCAGCACCAGCCGCTGGATCGCCGCCGAAGCGCCACAGACCCAGCCCACCCGCAGCCCCGGCGCCAGCGTCTTGGAGAACGACCCGCAATACAGCGTGCGGCAGTTCTCGATGCTGCCGACCCGCGCCTGTTCCAGCGCCAGGATCGGCGGGATCGCCTCGCCCTCATAGCGCAGGTGCTGATAGGCGCCGTCCTCGATCACCGCGATGTCCAGCTCGGTCGCCAGATCCAGCAGTTGCTCGCGCCCCGCGCGGTCCAGCGTCTCGCCGGTGGGGTTGCCGAAATCGGCCGACAGATAGGCGAACTTGGGCCGCCCGCCGCTGGCCGCCGCTTCGGCCCGCACCTCGGCCGCGCCAAGGTTGCCGTTCAATCGCAGATAGGCCGGCTCATAGGCGTTGAACGCGCCCAACGCGCCCATGTAGGTGGGCCAGTTCACCAGCGCCGTGTCACCGGGGCTCAGCAGCAGCTTGCCCAGATAATCCAGCGCCTGTTGCGACCCCGAGGTGATGAAGATGTTTTCCACCCCGCAGACCACGCCCAGCCGGCCCATTTCCGCCGCCAGCCAGCGGCGCAGCGGCAGATACCCCTCGCTGACCGAATATTGCAGCGACACCGCCGCCGCCTCGCCGGTCAGGGCACCGGCCAGCGCCTTCTGGTAATCCTCGACCGGGAACAGCGCCGGGTCGGGAATCCCGCCGGCAAAGGAAATGATCTCGGGCTGGTCCAGCAGTTTCAGCAGCTCGCGAATCTCGGATGCCTTCATCCGCGACATCCGCTGCGAAAGGATCGAACCCCAGTCCATGACATGCCTCCGATTTTGCCCGCCCGGCAGAAATCAGCCGCAAGGAAATGTCAACAGGCAACCGGGCCCTCCCCCTTGCCCCCGTGCCCGCATTGCGTCACAGCAGGGGGAAACCCCCAACCCCCGAGGCCGCCATGGACTACTCCAAATCCGGCAATCCGAAAAACGCCAAGGACACCCATCACGCGCTGGACCTGCCCCGCCGCGGTGCCCCCAACGCCAAGCAGACCGAGGCCGAGAAGAAGGCCGCCCTGCTGGCCCGCATGAAGGCCGCCGCCGAAGCCAAGAAGAAAGCCTGACCCGATGTCTGCCCTGCACGAAGAGCTTTGCGCCCGCCTGACCCGTTATTGCGCCATCGACACGCAAAGCGACGAAGACAGCGCCAGCTCTCCCTCGACCGAAATCCAGCTTACCCTTGCCCGCCTTCTGGTGCAGGAGTTGCAGGAGATCGGCGCGCAGGACGTGCGGCTGACCGAATACGGCGCCGTTCTGGCCACGATCCCCGGCACCGCGCCGGGGCCGGTCATCGGCTTTCTGGCCCATATGGACACCGCGCCGCAGTTCAACGCCACTGGCGTGAAACCGCGGGTGATCCGGGGCTACAACGGCGGCGCCATCACCTTCCCCGACAATCCCGCGCTGGTGCTGACGCCCGAGGTTTCGCCCTATCTGGCCGAAAAGGTGGGCCATGACATCGTGACCGCCTCCGGCACCACCCTGCTGGGCGCCGATGACAAGGCCGGCATCGCCGTGATCCTGACCGCCGCCCGCGCGCTGCTGGCCTCGGACAGCCCGCGCCCGACGCTGCGCCTTGCCTTCACCCCGGACGAGGAAATCGGCCGCGGCGTTGACAAGCGCCTGCCCGCCGATCTGGGCGCCGACTTCGCCTATACCTTCGACGGCGGCGCGGTGGGCGAGATCGAATACGAAAGTTTCTCGGCCGATGGCGCGACCGTCACCGTCAAGGGCGTCTCGATCCACCCCGGCACCGCCAAGGGCAAGATGGTCAACGCCATCACGCTGGCGTCGAAGATCATCGCCGCGCTGCCGCAAGCCACAATGCAGCCCGAAGTGACCGATGGCCGCGACGGCTTCATCCATGCCACCGAGATGACCGGCGGGTCGTCCGACATGACGATCAAGTTCATCCTGCGCGACTTTGAACTGGATGGGCTGGCGCAGAAGGGCGAAATCCTGCGCGCCGCCTGTGCCGCCGTGCAGGCGGGCGAACCCCGCGCCGAAATCACCTGCACCATCCGCCAGCAGTATCGCAACATGCGCTACTGGCTGGAAAAGGACATGACGCCGGTCGATCTGGCCCGCGATGCCGCCCGCGATCTGGGGATCGAGCCGGTCTCGGTGCCGATCCGGGGCGGCACCGACGGATCGCGCCTGACGGAAATGGGCGTGCCCTGCCCCAACCTGTTCACCGGGATGCAGGAACTGCACGGCCCGCTGGAATGGATTTCGGTGCAGGACATGGCCCGCGCGACCGAGCTGATGCAGGGCATCGCCCGCCGCGCCGCCCAAGGCTGATGGGCCGCCCGCCCTCGCCCTATCTCGCGCCGGATTTCTATGACAAGGCGCTGGCCGCCGGCCGCCACCGCGACATCGTGGGTGGCCGCTGGTCGGAAACCGCCTCAGTGCAGATGGCGCTGCTGCGGGACGAAGGCCTGCAGCCCGGCGACCGGCTGCTTGACATCGGCTGCGGCTGCCTGCGGCTGGGCCACCGCGCCGCCGCCTGGCTGGACCCCGGCCATTACTGGGGCACCGATGCCTCGGGCGCGCTGATGCGCCGGGGGTATGAGGCGGAGCTGGACGAGGCCACCCGCGCCCGGCTGCCCATCGGGAACCTGATCGAGGATGCGGCTTTCGCCTTTCCCGGCTTGCCCGACAGCATCGACATGGCGCTGGCCTTCGCCGTTTTCACCCACCTGCCCGCCGACGCGCTGCCGCCGGCGCTGCACAGCCTGCGCGCCCGCTTTCCCCGGTTGCGCCGGCTGCTGGTCACTCTGTTCCTGGCACCGGACGGGCACAGCGGCCCGCTGCGCCAGCCGGACGGCGTGGTCACCCACCCCGACCGCCCGCCCTGGCACCGCTACGCGGCCGAGGTCGAGGCCGAAGCCCGCGCCGCCGGCTTCGCCCCCGAATGGCGCCCCCGCCGCCTGCCGCGCGGCCAGCAGCTTCTGGCGCTGATCCCGGTGTGACGCCGGGCAAGCGGGGGCGCTGCCCCCGCACCCCCGGGGTATTTGGACCAAGTTGAAGGGGCAAAGGCCCGCCCTGATGTCATCTGTCCTGAAATATCCCCGCCGGAGGCCGACGCCCGAGCCGGTTGGGCCGCGCCCTGCGCGGACCAGAGGCGAGAGAAAAGATGTGCGGCCGCGCTTGCGCGGTCGCTCCGTTTGACAAGGCCGGGGGAATTCCCCACCCCGGCCTGCCTTGACCCCCACCGGCCCCCGGGCGCATCCTGCGGGCCAATGTGATGACCGGAGATTTGGCCCATGCGTTCTGTTCTTCTTGCCACCGCCCTTGCGCTGGCCCCCGTGTTGGCCCCCACATTGGCCTTCGCCGAACGCTCGCCCCTGTCGGCCGAAATCGGCAGCACCGGCATCGCCGCGACCGAGGCGCGCCTTGCCGCGCTGAGCGATCCCACCCCGCCCGACCTGTTTGCGCTGGCCGGGCTGCGGTTCCTGTCGGGCGTTGAACAGGCGCTGCAACTGCGCTGGCAGACCGGGTTGCAGGCCGATTGGTCGGAACTGCCGATCCTGCGCCTGCCGATCCCGCAGAACCCTGCGGCACGGCCCTTCACCTCGGCCGATCTTGCCGCGCTGCTGGACGGGGTTTCAACCAACATGGACGGCGCCCGCAGCGCGCTGGAGACGCTGGGCGAGGCCGATTTCGCGCTGGAAATCGCGCTGTCGGACCTGTGGTTCGACATCAACATGAACGGCGCCCGCGATGAAGGCGAAGGCGTGGGCGATGTCGCGGGGCTGACCTTCGGCGGCAGCCGCGCGGTGGCGGTGGATGTGGCCGATCCGGTGATCCGCTTCGACACCGCCGATGCCGCCTGGCTGTCGGCCTATACGCATTTCCTGTCTTCCTTCGTTAGCGTGGCGCAGGCCTATGACGTGGCCCCGGTGGTGGACCGCATCGCCGCCTCGACCAAGGCGATGAAGGATCTGTGGGGCACCACGCCGCCCGCCAATGCCTATGACATGATGTTCGGCAACCAGGTGGACCGCGTGGCCATCATCCTGCAGGCGCTGGCGCAGACGCCCGATCCGGCGCTGACCCGCGCCGCGCATACGCATCTGCTGGCGATGATCACCGAAAACCGCCGCTTCTGGGCGCTGGTCAAGGCCGAGACCGACAATCAGGGCGAATGGGTGCCGAACGACACCCAGGTTTCGGCCCTGGGCCTGAACACCCCGCCCGGCACCGGCGACCACTGGCTGGCCGTTCTGGCCGAGGCCGAACGGATGCTGAAGGGCGAGGTGCTGGTGCCGCACTGGCGCTATGGCGCAGAGGCCGGGATCGACATCGCCAGGCTGTTCGAGACCCCGCCGCCGGTGGATCTGATCGCCATGATCCAGGGCGAGGCCTTCCTGCCCTATGCCCGCAAGGGGCCGCAGGCCTCGATGGAGGCGTGGAATGCCTTTGAAGATCTGGTGATGGGCGAAAGTATGCTCTTCGCCGTGTTCCTGAACTGAGCATCCACGAATCGCGTTAGCGCTGCCATCGCGGCCCTTGCGGCGGTGCGATTCCGCCTTGTGATCACACGTTTTCCAACTGTGATCACAAACGGCATTTTCCCGCCCCGAAAGCCGCCCGAACACATATTTGCGTTTGGTGGCCGGGGCGGTTCCGTGCCAGAACGCCGCCAAAGCGAACGAAGGACGGGACATCTGCGATGAACATCCACGAATATCAGGCCAAGGCGCTGCTGCGCAGCTACGGCATTCCGGTTTCGGACGGTCGCGTCGTGCTCAAGGCCGAAGAGGCCAAGACCGCCGCGGGCGAGCTGGACGGACCGCTCTGGGTGGTCAAGGCGCAGATCCATGCCGGCGGTCGCGGCAAGGGTCACTTCAAGGAAGCCGAAGCCGGCGAGAAGGGCGGCGTCCGGCTGGCCCGCAGCGTGGCCGAGGCCGCCGAATTCGCCCGCCAGATGCTGGGGCGCACGCTTGTCACCATCCAGACCGGCGAAGCGGGCAAGCAGGTGAACCGCATCTACATCGAGGACGGTTCCGACATCGAGCGCGAGCTGTATCTTGCCCTGCTGATCGACCGCAAATCCAGCCGCATCTCGATCGTCTGCTCGACCGAAGGCGGGATGAGCATCGAGGACGTGGCGCATGAGACGCCGGAAAAGATCCTGACCATCACCGTCGATCCGGCCACCGGGTTGCAGGATTTCCACGGTCGCCGCGTGGCCTTTGCGCTGGGGCTGACCGGGCCGCAGGTCAAGCAATGCGTCGGCATCGTCAAGAACCTGTACCGGCTGTTCACCGAAAAAGACATGGACATGCTGGAGATCAACCCCTTCTGCGTGCTGAAGGACGGCAATCTCAAGCTGCTGGACGCCAAGATGGGCTTTGACGGCAACGCGATCTACCGTCACCCCGACATCGCCGCCCTGCGCGACGAGACCGAGGAAGACCCCAAGGAACTGGCCGCCTCGAAGTTCGACCTGAACTACATCGCGCTGGATGGCGAGATCGGCTGCATGGTGAACGGCGCCGGTCTGGCGATGGCCACCATGGACATCATCAAGCTCTATGGCGCCGAACCGGCCAACTTCCTGGACGTGGGCGGCGGCGCCAGCAAGGAAAAGGTCACCGAGGCGTTCAAGATCATCACCAGCGACCCGAACGTGAAGGGCATCCTGGTCAACATCTTCGGCGGCATCATGCGCTGCGACATCATCGCGGAAGGCGTGATCGCCGCGGTCAAGGAAGTGGGCCTGAAGGTGCCGCTGGTGGTGCGCCTGGAAGGCACCAACGTGGACCTTGGCAAGAAGATCATCAACGAAAGCGGCCTGAACGTCATCGCGGCAGACGACCTGTCCGACGCGGCCAAGAAGATCGTCAAAGCGGTGAAAGGCTGAAGCGCATGTCCGTTCTCGTCAACAAGAACACCAAAGTCATCTGCCAGGGCTTCACCGGCTCGCAAGGCACTTTCCACAGCGAACAGGCCATTGCCTATGGCACCAAGATGGTCGGCGGCGTGACGCCTGGCAAGGGCGGCACCACCCATCTGGGCCTGCCGGTCTTTGACTCGGTCCATGAGGCGGCCGAACGCACCGGCGCCGATGCCACCGCGATCTATGTGCCGCCGCCCTTTGCCGCGGATTCGATCCTGGAAGCGATCGACGCCGAAATCCCGCTGATCATCTGCATCACCGAAGGCATCCCGGTGCTGGACATGATGCGCGTGAAGCGCGCGCTGATCAATTCCAACTCGCGGCTGATCGGGCCGAACTGCCCCGGCGTGCTGACCCCCGGCGAATGCAAGATCGGCATCATGCCGGGCAGCATCTTCTCGAAAGGGTCGGTCGGGGTCGTGTCGCGCTCTGGCACGCTCACCTATGAGGCCGTGAAGCAGACCACCGACGTGGGCCTGGGCCAGACCACTGCGGTCGGCATCGGCGGCGACCCGATCAAGGGCACCGAACATATCGACGTGCTGGAAATGTTCCTGGCCGACCCGGCGACCACCTCGATCATCATGATCGGCGAAATCGGCGGCAGCGCCGAGGAAGAGGCCGCGCAGTTCCTGGCCGATGAAAAGAAGAAGGGCCGCTGGAAGCCCACCGCCGGCTTCATCGCCGGCCGCACCGCCCCCCCCGGCCGCCGCATGGGCCATGCCGGCGCCATCGTGGCCGGCGGCAAGGGCGACGCGGGCTCGAAGATCGAGGCGATGAAATCCGCCGGCATCGTCGTGGCCGACAGCCCCGCCGGTCTGGGCGAAGCCGTGCTGAAGGCGATCAAGGGCTGAGGCCCGCACTTCGGGCGGCCCCGCCGCCCGAGGCCCCGCCCCTTGCGGGCGGCAAGACAGAATGAAGGCAAGGGCGCGGAGGGGAGGCCGCGCCCAAGCCACCTCTCCTCAACACGCCCACTCCCGCAAAGGGCAAGGACCGATGACCGAACAGATCCCCAACAGCCAGTTCCACGCCTCCAGCTTCCTGGATGGCGCGAACGCGGATTACGTCGACCAGCTTCAGGCGCGCTATGCCGCCGATCCGAACAGCGTCGATGCCCAATGGGCCGAGTTCTTCCGCGCCCTGGGCGACAGCGAGCTTGATGCCAAGCGGGCCGCCGAAGGCCCGTCCTGGGCCCGCACCGACTGGCCGCCCGCACCCAGCGATGACCTGACCGCCGCCCTGACCGGCGAATGGGCAGCCCCCGCGCCGGCCAAGGCCGACAGCAAGGCCGCCGCGCAGAAGATCGCCGCCAAGGCCGCCGAACAGGGCGTCAACCTGACCGAGGCGCAGCTTCAGCGCGCCGTGGTGGACAGCATCCGCGCGCTGATGATCATCCGCGCCTACCGGATTCGCGGCCACCTGGCCGCCGACCTTGATCCGCTGGGGATGACCGAACGCGGCAACCACCCCGAGCTGGACCCCGCCTCCTACGGCTTCACCGAAGCCGACATGGACCGGCCGATCTTCATCGACAACGTGCTGGGCCTGACCCATGCCTCGATGCGCGAGATCATCGACATCCTGAAGCGCACCTATTGCGGCACCTTTGCCCTGCAATACATGCACATCTCTGACCCGGAACAGGCCGGCTGGCTGAAGGAACGGATCGAAGGCTACGGCAAGGAGATCCAGTTCACCCGCGAAGGCCGCCGCGCCATCCTGAACAAGCTGGTCGAATCCGAAGGGTTCGAGAAGTTCTGCCACGTCAAATACACCGGGACCAAGCGCTTCGGCCTTGATGGCGGCGAGGCGCTGATCCCCGCGCTGGAAGCGATCATCAAGCGCGGCGGCCAGCTTGGGCTGAAGGAAATCATCTTCGGGATGCCGCACCGCGGCCGGCTGAACATCCTCGCCACCGTGCTGCAAAAGCCTTACAAGGCGATCTTCCACGAATTCCAGGGCGGCAGCTACAAGCCCGAGGACGTGGAAGGTTCGGGTGACGTTAAGTATCACCTTGGCGCCTCCAGCGACCGCACCTTCGACGGCAACACCGTCCACCTGTCGCTGACCGCCAACCCCAGCCACCTTGAGGCGGTGAACCCCGTGGTTCTGGGCAAGGTCCGCGCCAAGCAGGACCAGAACGGCGACAGCCCCGATGAGCGGATCACCGTCCTGCCGATCCTGCTGCACGGCGACGCGGCCTTTGCCGGCCAGGGCGTCGTGGCCGAATGTTTCCAGCTTTCGGGCATCAAGGGCCACCGCACCGGCGGCACCATCCATATCGTGGTGAACAACCAGATCGGCTTTACCACCGCGCCGTCGTTCAGCCGCTCGTCGCCCTATCCGACCGACATCGCGCTGATGGTCGAGGCGCCGATCTTCCACGTCAATGGCGATGATCCCGAAGCCGTGGTTCACGCCGCCAAGGTGGCGATCGAGTTCCGCCAGCAGTTCCACAAGGACGTGGTCATCGACATGTTCTGCTATCGCCGCTTCGGTCACAACGAAGGCGACGAGCCGATGTTCACCAACCCGGCGATGTACAACCGCATCCGCAAGCAGAAGACCACGCTGCAGCTTTACACCGAACGTCTGGTGGCGGACGGCCTGATCCCCGAAGGCGAGATCGAGGACATGAAGGCGGCCTTCCAGGCCCGCCTGAATGAAGAATTCGAGGCCGGCAAAAACTTCAAGCCCAACAAGGCCGACTGGCTGGACGGGCGCTGGAAGAACATGCAGCCGAAGGATCTGGAAAACTATCAGCGTGGCGAAACCTTCATCGCCCGCGAGACGATGGACGATCTGGCCACCGGGCTGACCCGCGTGCCCGAAGGCTTTGACCTGCACAAGACCGTGGCCCGCCAGCTTGAGGCCAAGAAGGAAATGTTCCGCTCGGGCAAGGGCTTCGACTGGGCCACGGCCGAGGCGATGGCCTTCGGGTCATTACAGACCGAGGGCTTCCCGGTGCGTCTGGCCGGGCAGGACTGTACCCGCGGCACCTTCAGCCAGCGTCATTCGGGCTGGGTCGACCAGACCACCGAGGAACGCTACTACCCGCTGAACCACATCCGCGCCGGTCAGGCCCGGTATGAGGTGATCGACAGCGCCCTGTCGGAATATGCGGTTCTGGGCTTCGAATACGGCTATTCGCTGGCCGAACCGAACGCCCTGACCCTGTGGGAAGCCCAGTTCGGCGACTTCGCCAACGGCGCGCAGATCATGTTCGACCAGTTCATCAACTCGTCGGAATCGAAATGGCTGCGTATGTCGGGCCTTGTGGTGCTGCTGCCGCATGGCATGGAAGGCCAGGGGCCGGAACATTCGTCGGCCCGTCTGGAACGCTTCCTGCAAAACAGCGCGGAAGAGAACTGGATCGTCGCCAACTGCACGACGCCGGCCAACTACTTCCACATCCTGCGCCGTCAGTTGCACCGCGATTTCCGCAAGCCGCTGATCCTGATGACGCCGAAATCGCTGCTGCGTCACCCGATGTGCGTCTCGGATGCCGAAGACTTCCTCAAGCCGTCGTCCTTCCACCGCGTGCTGTGGGACGATGCGCAAAAGGGCCATTCGGAAACCAAGCTCAAGGCGGATGACAAGATCAAGCGCGTCGTGCTGTGCTCGGGCAAGGTCTATTACGACCTGCTGGCCGAACGCGACGCGCGCGGGATCGACGACATCTATCTTCTGCGCATCGAACAGCTTTACCCGGTGCCGACCATTTCGCTGACGGCCGAACTTGCGCGCTTCTCCAAGGCCGAATTCGTCTGGTGCCAGGAAGAGCCGCGCAACCAGGGCGCCTGGTCCTTCATCGAACCGGAACTGGAAACCCTGCTGACCCGTGTCCGCGGCACCACCACCCGCGCCCGCTATGCGGGCCGCGTGGCCGCCGCCGCCCCGGCGACCGGGCTTGCCAGCCGGCACAAGGCCGAACAGACCGCGCTGGTCAACACCGCGCTGACCCTTTGATGCACCGCCGCCCGGGACACGCGCCCCGGGCAGCCCCGACCAACACCCGGGCCGCGCGCCCGACCGGAACGAAGTGGCGCCGCATGGCGCGGGAGAGAGACAACGATGACTGACGTGATGGTGCCCGCTCTTGGGGAATCCGTGTCCGAGGCCACCGTGTCCACCTGGTTCAAGAAACCGGGTGACGCCGTGAAGCAGGACGAAATGCTGTGCGAACTGGAAACCGACAAGGTTTCCGTCGAGGTGCCCTCGCCCGTGACGGGTGTGCTGGCCGAAATCCTGGCCCCCGAAGGCGCGACCGTGGCCGCCAACGCCCGGCTGGCCATCGTGACCGAAGGCGCCGCAGCCGCCGCCCCCGCCGCCAAGGCCGAGGCGCCCAAGCCCGCCGCTGCCGCCCCGGCACCGGCCCCGGCCGTGGCCCCCGTGGCGGAAACCGCCGCCTCGCCCTCGGCCCGCAAGGCCATGGCCGAAGCCGGCCTGACCCCGGATCAGGTGCAGGCCACCGGCCGCGACGGCCGCGTGATGAAGGAAGACGTGGCCCG
>NZ_PZKE01000028.1 GCF_003034965.1 Fuscovulum blasticum DSM 2131
ACCAGCGGCAGCCTGTCGCTGGATGCGCGCGATCTGGACCTGCCCGCGCTGAACCGCAATGCGCGGGTCTATGTGCTGCCCTGCATCGCGGGCCATGTCGGCGCCGACTGCGCGGCCGTCGCCCTGTCCGAAGAACCGAACAAGTCGAAGGACATGGTGCTGATCGTCGATGTCGGCACCAATGCGGAAATCCTGCTGGGCAATGAAACCCGCGTGCTGGCCTGCTCCAGCCCCACCGGCCCCGCCTTTGAAGGCGCGCAGATCTCCAGCGGCCAGCGCGCCGCACCGGGCGCCATCGAACGGGTAGAGATCGACCCCGCCACCAAGGAGCCGCGCTTCAAGGTGATCGGCTGCGATCTGTGGTCCACCGAGCCTGGCTTTGCCGAGGCCACGGCGCAGACCGGCATCACCGGCATCTGCGGCAGCGGCATCATCGAGGCGGTCGCCGAAATGCGGATGGCGGGTCTGGTCGATCCGGGCGGGTTGATCGGATCGGCCGAACAGACCGGCACCGCGCGCGCCCTGCCCTATGGCCGCACCCACAGCTACCTGCTGCATGATGCCAGCGCCACCGGCGGGCCGAAGATCATGGTCACGCAAGGCGACATCCGGGCGATCCAGTTGGCGAAATCGGCGCTTTATGCGGGCGCGCGGCTGCTGATGGATGAATTCGGCGTCGACAAGGTGGACCGGGTGACGCTTGCCGGGGCCTTCGGCGCCCATATCAGCCCGAAACACGCCATGGTGCTGGGGATGATCCCGGATGTGCCGCTGGACCGCGTGACCAGCGCGGGCAACGCCGCCGGGACCGGCGCGCGCATCGCGCTGCTGAACCGCGCCGCCCGCGACCAGATCGAGGCGACAGTGCATGACATCCACAAGGTCGAGACCGCCATCGAACCGCGCTTCCAGGAACACTTCGTCAACGCCAACGCCATTCCGCACGCGGTTGACCCGTTCCCGGAACTGGCCAAGGTCGTCACCCTGCCTGATGTCAGCTTCAATGCAGGCGGCGGCGGGGGTGGCGGTGAACGGCGCCGGCGGCGGGGCTGACGCGCAGGCTTGATCGGAAACCCGGCTTCGGCCAAGGTTCTGAAACATTGTATTTCAGACCGGAGTTTCCCATGCGCCTGTTTTCTGCCCTTCTGCTGGGGGCCGCCCTGACCCCCTCCCTGACCCTCGCCGAGGGCCGGTCGATCATCGTGCTTGATGCCTCGGGTTCGATGTGGGGCCAGATCGACGGGCGCGCCAAGCTGGAAATCGCCCGCGAGGCGCTGGCCAATGTGCTGGGCAGCATCCCGGCCGACACGGAAATCGGCCTGATGGCCTATGGCCACCGCAGCAAGGGCGACTGCAAGGACATCGAACTGGTGGTGCCGCCGGCCGCCGGAACCGGACCCGCGATCATCGACGCCGCCAACAAGATGAAATTCCTTGGGAAAACGCCACTGACCGAAGCGGTCCGGCAGGCCGCGGCCGATCTGAAATCGACCGAGGAAAAGGCGACGGTGATCCTGATCACCGACGGGATCGAAACCTGCGAGGCCGATCCTTGCGCCCTTGGGCGCGAGCTGGAGGCCAGCGGCGTGGATTTCACCGCGCATGTGGTGGGCTTCGGCCTGACCGATGACGAGGGCAAGGCCGTGGCCTGCCTGGCCGAGAATACCGGCGGCAAGTACATTCCTGCCTCGGACGCGGGCCAACTGGTCGAGGCGCTGAAGACCACGGTGGTTCTGGCCGAACCGGAACCGACCCCGCCCCCGGCGCCCGAACCCGCGAAACTTGACCGCAACATCGACCCGGTGGTCCTGCTGACCGAAGGCGGCCAGGAACCCGAGATCGTGCGCGATGCGATCTTCACCTTCTATCCGATGACGGACGAAGGCCCGTCCAAGGACTATACCGCCACCATCTACGGCACCACGACCGATTACCTGCCGCCGGGCCGCTACTTGATGAAGACCGAACTGCACGAAGCCAAGGCCGAACAGGAAGTGGACATCACCGATTCCGAACTGGCGAAGCCGGTGGTGATCCTTGATGCGGGCATCCTGAACATCAAGGTCGTGCCGACCGAAGGGGGCGAGCCCGACACGGACGGCTTCTTCCAGGTGCGCGGCCCCGACGACATCGGCGCAAGCGGCTTTGGTCAGGCGGTGCGTGTTTTCCCGGCGGGCGAATATGCCCTGCATACCGAACTTGGCGCCGCGAAGGGCGACCAGTCCATCGTGATCGAGGCCGGCAAGACGCTGGACAAGACGGTGGTGATGGGGATCGGCGTGGCCGGGATCGAGGCCTATTACACCGATACCATGCGGGTTGAAGGCGGCGATCATTTCATCGAGATCTTCGAGGCGAAGAAGGATCTCGACGGCAACCGCAAGCAGGTGGACTATGATTACGGCGCGGGCCACACCTTCGACCTGCCGCCCGGCGACTATGTAGCGCAGGTCTCGCTGGGCGGGACCAAGGTGGAACAGCCCTTCACCGTCAAGACCGGCGAACGGATCGACCTCAAGGTCGTTCTGAACGCCGGGGTCGCGGCCTTCACCACGCCCTCGGACGAATTCATCGAGGTGCAACTGCCCACCAAGGACATCAACGGGAATACCACCCAGATCGTCTATGGCTATGGCCCCGAATGGCAGACCACCCTGCCCGCCGGCGATTACATCGCCCATGTCGAGAAGGACGGCGCCAAGTCCGACACGCCCTTCACCGTCAAGGCCGGCGAACGGCTGGAGCTGACGCTTTCGGCCAAGGCGCCCTGAGCGCCGGCCTGAACGCTACCAGCATGATCGCACCCGAGGCCGCTTGACCTCGGGCGCGGCTTCGCTTACCTCGGCAGGCGTGCGGGTGTAGCTCAATGGTAGAGCAGAAGCTTCCCAAGCTTACGACGAGGGTTCGATTCCCTTCACCCGCTCCACTCCCCGGAAGGCCCTGACGATGCGCCCTGCCCTTGCCGCCGCTTCGGCGATCCTGTTGGTCTGCGCGGCCCCGCTGCGGGCCGAGAACTACCTGTTCGAGGGGAAATGGGATTGCGAGGTGGGCACCTTCACCTTCACCGACTCGACCTATGATCCGGGCGGCGAGGTGATGGATATCCTGGATGTGGCGCGCGATGGCAGCACCTTCGTGCTGACCTTTGCCGACGATTACCAGTTGGGCCTGAGCATGAACCCCGATGGCACCATGGAATGGTTCTCGGCGGTATCAGGCGACAGTTTCACCTGCCGGCCGCTGCCCTGATCCGGCTTTCCTTCGGGCGGGCTTTTGGCTAGGCAAGCCGGGCACCCTTGCACGAACAGGAGAGACAGATGAGCAGCGAGATCACCCGTTACGGTGTTGGCCCCCGCATGTCCGAGGCCGTGGCCTACAACGGGATCGTGTGGCTGGCCGGCCAGGTGGGCAACCCCGGCGACAGCGTGGCCGACCAGACCCGTCAATGCCTGGCCGAAGTTGACCGGATTCTGGCCGCCGCCGGCACCGACAAGACCCGCATCCTGTCGGCCCAGATCTGGCTGGCCGACATGTCCACCTTTGCCGACATGAACGCCGTCTGGGACGCCTGGGTTCCGCAGGGCCACACCCCCGCCCGCGCCACCGGCGAGGCGAAGCTGGCGACGCCCGACTACAAGGTCGAGGTGATCGTGACCGCCGCGCTGCGCTGATCGCAGACTGTCACCCCCGGCCATCGCCGGGGGTGACGAAATCCCCACCCTGTCAGCCTATTGCGCGCTGCCGGGGGCGCCTGTAGGCTTCCCTTACGTCATTTTTTTCTGTGCGTTCTTTCAAGACCAATTCCTTCCCGCCCCAGGCGGGACAACCCGAGGTTTGATATGTCCGAGACTTCTCCGCTGTTCATGCGAAGTGTGCTTGTCGGGGTGCTGGTGCTGGCCGGTTCTGCCGGGGCGCAGGCGCTGACCGTGACCCGGTGCAATGTGATGAAGGATGGCGTCTTCCGGCCCGCGCTGATCGTTGACCAGGGCGGCCAGAAGACCGTGTTCCACATCGGCGAGGACGGGCTGACCCGCAGCACGATTTTCGACGCCGGCAAGGCGGTCGCCTGGGCCGAGGCCAAGTTCGGGGCCGAGGCCGGGTCGGCCACGGTGTACAAGCTGTGCGCCGGGCTGGTGGGCGGCGAAGGCCGGTCCTGGACGCCGAAGGTGGATGATGGCGATGACGGCGGCAATCCGGGCAGCTTTGGCTGACTTTGGCAGGCGGTCCTGAATGGGGGCCGCCATGGCATCGGGGCCGAAGGTTCTGCTGGCCAATGAAATGGGCGGCGGGCGCGGCCATGTCTCGGGCCTGCGCCAGATGGCGCGGGCGCTGGGGCCGGGCGTGGCGCGGCTGGCCACCCTGCCCTCGCTGCACTTCGCCCCCGAGCTTGAGGCGGAAGGCGTGCCGGTGCTGCGGGCGCCGCCGCTGTGGCTGACGGCAGCGATGCGGGCGGACAAGCAGCTTTACGGCAATACCACCTTCGCCTGCTATCTGGCCGCCTGCGGGCTGGCCGATCCGCATCTCGTGCGGCGCGGGCTGATGTTCTGGCGCGATCTGATCGTGGCCGAGGATGTCTCGGTGCTGATCGCGGATTACGCCCCGCTGGCGCTGCGCGCCGCGCGCGGCCTGCAAGAGGAAGGCTGGCAGATCCGCATCCTGTCCTCGGGCACCGGCTTCGGCGCGCCACCGCCCGACCTGCCGGAATTTCCGCCGCTGGTGCCCGATCCGGGCCGGCTGGTTCACCCTGAACGCGATACGCTGGCGGTGGTGAACGCCGTCTCGGCCGAGCTGGGGCTGGAGCCGCTGCCCGCCCTGCCTGCGCTTTTCCGTGCCGACAGGGTGCTGGCCGCCACCTTCGATTTTCTGGACCCCTACGCCGCGCAGCGCCCCGCCGGCCAGTTGGTGCCGCCGCTGGTGGACCGGGCCGAAGATCTGGCGGCGGGGGATGAGGTGTTCTTCTACTTCTCGCGCACCGAGGCGGACCAGCCCGCGCTTTGCGAGTCGATCTGCGCCCTGCCCCTGCCGCGCCGGGCCTTCCTGCCGCGCGCCTCGGACGCGACGCGGGCCCGGCTGGCGGCGGCGGGCGTGACGGTGGAAAGCGGGCCGGTGTCCGCCACGGCACTGGCGGCGCGGTCGCGGCTGGTGGTCCATTCGGCCCCTCATGGCACGCTGTGCATGGCCGCGCTGGCGGGTCTGCCGCAGGTCGGGCTGCCATCGCATCGCGAACAGGTGATGCACGGCCGCAGCGCCGCAGCGGCGGGCGTGGTGCGCCTGATCGAAGCCGAAACCCCGGCGACGCCGGACATCCTGACGGCGATCATCACCGCCTATGAGGATGCCGCCCTGCGCCGCCGCGCCCGCGATCTGGCCGCCGCGCTGCGGGCCGGGTTTCCCGCCGATCCGCTGGCCGATCTGGCCGCCCGGCTGACGCCCGAGATCGAGATCGCCCGCGGGTTCGAGACAGGCTAGCCTTTCAGGAAGGCCACCAGTTGCGCGGTGGAACCGTCCTTGCCCTCGGTCCCCGCCGTGCCTTCCAGCACGGGTTGCAGCGCCAGCGCCAGTTCTTTGCCAAGCTCCACCCCCCA
The DNA here is from genome assembly GCF_003034965.1 of Fuscovulum blasticum DSM 2131. Lineage (GTDB taxonomy): Bacteria > Pseudomonadota > Alphaproteobacteria > Rhodobacterales > Rhodobacteraceae > Pseudogemmobacter > Pseudogemmobacter blasticus. The sequence goes on from NZ_PZKE01000028.1 coordinate 5,586, forward strand.
TTGGTCGTAGGAGTTGATGCCAAGGATCACGCCCTCGACAAAGACGCGGTGTTCGTAAAGCGCGATGATCTGGCCCAGCACAAAGGGCGTCAGCCGGTCATAGGCCAGCGTGGTTGACGGCCGGTTGCCCGGGAAAACCCGGTGGCGGGCCTGCCGCTCAAGCTCGGCCCCGGTCAGGCCCTTCTTCGCCATGATCGCCCGCGCCTCGTCCAGACTGCGGCCGCGCAGCAGGGCTTCGGACTGGGCCAGACAATTGGCAACCAGCAGGGTGTGCTGGTGGGCAAGGTCCGGCTCATGGCCCTGCCGGGCCACAAGGAATTCGCAGGGCACCACGCGCGTGCCCTGATGGATCAACTGGTAAAAGGCGTGCTGGCCGTTGGTGCCGGGCTCGCCCCAGACCACCGGGCCGGAATTGGTGGGCAGGTCGCTGCCATCAATGGCCACCCGCTTGCCGTTCGATTCCATCTCAAGCTGCTGCAGATAGGCCGGCAGCCGCGACAGGCGCTGGTCATAGGGCAGCACGGCGCGGGTCGCATGGCCACAGATCTGGTTGTGCCACAGGCCGACCAGCGCCAGCAGGACCGGCATGTTCCGCGCCAGCGGGGCGGTCTGGAAATGGCGGTCCATGGCGCGGCCACCGGCCAGGAACTCCTCGAACCGCTCGGGTCCGATGGCGATCATCAGCGACAGGCCGATCGGTCCCCAGACCGAATAGCGCCCGCCAACCCAATCCTCGAACCCGAACACCCGGTCGGCGGCAATGCCATAGGCCGCCGTCTTGTCGCCCGCGGTCGAGACGGCGGCGAACTGCGCGCCCGGATCGGCCACCCGCGCCGCCATCCAGCGTTTGGTGGTGTCAGCATTGGTCATCGTCTCGATGGTGGTAAAGGTCTTGGACGCGACGATCACCAGCGTCGTTTCGGGGTTCAGCCCGCGCAGCGTGTCCTGCACATGCGCGCCATCGACGTTTGACACATAATGCAGGCGCGGCCCGTCATGGAACGGCGCCAGCGCCAGCGTGGCCATCGCGGGGCCAAGGTCCGATCCGCCGATCCCGATGTTCACCACATCGGTGATGCGCCCGCCCTGCCCCGTAAAGGCGCCCGACCGCACGGCGCGGGCGAAGTCTGCCATGCGCGTCTTGACCGTCCGCACGCCCGGCATGACATCCTGCCCGTCCACGCGGATTACCGCCGCCTCATCGGCTCGCAAGGCGGTGTGCAGCACCGCGCGGCCTTCGGTATCGTTGATCTTCTCACCCGCGAACATGGCGGCGCGTTTCGCCTCAACCCCCGACACCTCGGCCAGCATGATCAGCAGGGCGCGCGCCTCGGCGTCGATACTGGTCTTCGACCAGTCGAACAGCATCCCGTCGGCCGCCACGGAAAAGCCCGCCGCGCGCGCCGGATCTGCCGCGAACAGCGCCAGGATCGGGCGATCCGCGATGCGGGCCTGATGATCGCGCAGCGCGCTCCACTTGTCGGTCATGGTGTCGTTACTCCGCCCAATGCACATCCGCCTGATCCAGCACAACGCGGATCGGCGCAAGGTCCGGCGACAGGCTGGCCGCCTTTTCGATGGCCGCGCGCTTGTCCGCGCCGGTGATCAGCACATGGATATTGATCGCCGCCTTCAGCACCGGCGCTGTCAGGGTCACGCGCGGCTCTCCGGCCGCATCGGCCCGCATCGGCAGGATCGGCGGCGCGTTTGCCGCCAGCGCCTCGCCCAGCCGGTCGGCGCCGGGGAACAGGCTGGCCGTGTGCATGTCGGCCCCCATCCCCAGCAACAGGACCGAGACCGGCAGATGCGGGGCAAGCCCCTCTTCCAGCGCGGCCAGCGCGTCTTCCGGGGTGGCGGCGCCGGGCTGATACAGCGGGATCAGCCGCGCGGCGGCGGCGGGGCCGCGAAACAGCCGGTCGCGCAGCAGACGGGTGTTGGACCGCGGGCTGTCCTCGGGCACCCAGCGTTCATCGTTCAGCACGACCGAGACCTTCGCCCAGTCCAGATCGACCCCCGACAGGATGTCGAACACCGGCCCCGGCGTGGTTCCGCCCGGCACCGACAGCGTGGCCCGACCGTCGCGACGCAGGTAATCGGCCAGTTGCCCGGCGATCTTGTCGGCCAGCCGCAGGTGCATCATCTCGCGGTCGGGATAGTCGTGCCAGTGCATCAGCGGATCTCCCGCCAGCGGCGGCCGTCGCGGTGCATCAGCATCAGCGCATCCTCCGGACCTGACGAGCCGGGATCATAGGCCTGCGGCGCGTCGCCCCGGGCTTCCCAGCCCTGGATGATCGGGTCGGTCCAGGCCCAGGCGGCCTCAACCTCGTCGCCGCGCATGAAAAGGGTCTGGTTGCCACGGATCACATCCATGATCAGCCGTTCATAGGCATCGGGCGCGTCGGCCAGTTCGGCCCCAAGCGCATCGGCAAAGGACATGTCCAGCGGCACCTGCATCAAGCGCATCCCGCCCGGCCCCGGTTCCTTGATCATCACCATCAGGTTCATGCCCTCATCCGGCTGCAACCGGATCACCAGCACGTTTTCGCGCCAGCCGCTGTGATCGTCAAAGATCGAATGCGGAGGTTCCTTGAAGGTGATCGCAATCTCGCTGGCCCGCGCCCGCAGCCGCTTGCCGGTGCGCAGATAGAAGGGCGTGCCCTTCCAGCGCCAGTTCGAGATATGGACGCGCAGCGCGATATAGCTTTCGGTCTTCGACTCCGGGTTTTCGGCATGTTCCCGATAGCCACCCTCACCCAGCCCCGGCAGGTATTGGCCGCGCACGATGTCCTCGGGGCGAACCGGGTCCAGCGCGCGGATCACCTTCAGCTTCTCGTCGCGCACCGCGTCGGGGTCAAAGTGGTAGGGCGGCTCCATCGCGATCAGACACAGAAGCTGCATCATGTGGTTCTGCACCATGTCCCGCATGGCACCCGAGGTGTCGTAATAGGCGCCCCGGCCTTCCACGCCCACGGTTTCGGCCACGGTGATCTGCACATGATCAACGTATTCGGCCTTCCACAACGGCTCGAAGAGGATATTGGCAAAGCGTACCGCCATCAGGTTCTGCACGGTTTCCTTGCCCAGGTAATGGTCGATCCGGTAGATCTGCCCTTCCTCGAAATGGCAGGCCAGCGTGGCGTTCAGCGCCTTTGCCGTGGCCAGATCGCGCCCGAACGGCTTTTCCACCACGATGCGCGACTCGGGGCCCGCAATGCCGTGCAGTTTCAACCGCTCGGCCAGATCGCCGAACAGCGCCGGCGCGACCGAGAAGTAGAAGGCATGGACCAGACCCGGACGCAGCTTTTCCTTCAGCGTGGCCCAGCCACCTTCGCCCTTGGCGTCGATCGGGATATACTCAAGGTGTTTCAGGAAATCCGCCACCACCGCCGGGTCGCGCAGTTTGGCCGGCACATATTCGGCGATGGCCTCGGCGATGCTGTCGCGGAAGGCCTGATCGGTCAGGTCGGCACGGGCGGCGCCGATGATGCGCGCCTCGGGCGGGATCTGGCCGGCCAGAAAGCGGCGGAACAGGCCGGGCAGGATCTTGCGATGGGCCAGATCGCCGGTGGCCCCGAAGACCACCAGTTCGAAAGCCTCGACCGGAATGACGCGGGCGACCATGGGTGCTCCTGGATCGTGTTAGCGCTAACTTGACGGTTCTAGCCGGAAGGGCTGCGCCTGTCTAGCACTCCGGTCGCCATGATCAAACCGCTTTGGAGACCGGCGCCCGGCACGGCGGCAAACCGCTGAACAGGGCGCGGTTCGGCAAATTCGGACGGCGCGAAACGGCATCCGCAACCGTCCATATAAGGAATACCCTAAACACAGATTAATAATTTCCTAATCACGCCAAATCCGCCAAGCAATCGAAATAATTTGCCAATATGCCACAGAATTGCAAGTTCGCCTGAAATCTTGCCTCGGGCGACATTGACTCTCCGCCCCAATATCTTTTCTGACCCTTGACAGGATACGTCTTCACCCACCCCCGCCCGCTTCTGCCGGTGTGTTAACGAGGAGCCTTCTGATGGCCGTCAATAGCAGTACGAACCCCGGCACCAACGCCAACCAGACGATCACGTCTTCCTCCAGCGCAGATACCCTGACCGGCGGCGGCGGCAATGACACCATTTCGGGCGCCGCGGGCAACGATGTGCTCTATGGCGACAGCCCGGCCGCCGGACAATGGAGCTATTCGGTCTATGACCGCACCTTCAGCGGGGCGAACGGACAGGCGCCGCAGATCACCTCCGGCACCCTGCGCGGTCAGGGCTATGTCACGGATCTGGGTGTGGAAAACCTTGCCAACATCGCGCGCGGCGCAACCGGCAACCCCGATCAGTTCGGCGTTGTCCTGACCAGCACGATGACCGTCACGGCGGGGGGAACCTATCGGTTCAGAACCACCTCTGACGACGGGTCACGCATCGTAATCCGCGATTCGAATGGCAATGTGCTGAACTTCGCCAACGAAACGGGCGGCACCCTGCCCTACATGAACAACGACTTTCTTCAGGGCTCCACCACCCGGTACGGCGATGTGACCCTGGTCGCGGGACAAACCTACACGATTGAGGTGTATTATTGGGAAAGAGACGGCGCGAGCGTACTTTCCGCCGAATACCGGCTGCCGGGCACAAACACCTTCCTCAATCTTGCCGGCAGCCCGCTGATTGGCGTCCCGCCGCTGACGTCCGGCCATGTCGACGGAAATGACAGCCTGCTGGGCGGCAGCGGTAATGACACGATCTATGGCAATGGCGGCAACGATACGCTGTCCGGCGATGCCAACAACGACCAGATTTATGGCGGCGATGGCAATGACAGCCTGTCCGGTGGAACGGGCACCGATTCCCTGTTTGGTGACGCGGGCAACGACATTCTCGACGGCGACGCGGGCGACGATGTGCTTGACGGCGGGGTCGGCAATGACACGCTCAGGGGCGGCGCGGACAACGACAGCCTCAGCGGCGGCACCGGCAACGATGTGCTGGATGGCGGCGACGGCAACGACACCCTGAATGGGGGCGCCGACAACGACAGTCTCAACGGCGGCACCGGCAACGATCTGCTCGACGGCGGCACCGGCAATGACACCCTCATTGGTGGCGGCGGGATTGATACGCTGACCGGCGGCGCGGGCAATGATCGCTTCATCATCTCGGGCGGGGCTGGCGACACGATCACCATCACCGATTTCGGCTCGGGCGAGACGGCCCCCGCCAATGGCAGCACCCTTGACAACGATTTCGTCGATCTGACCACCTGGTACAACGACGGCACGCTTGCCGCCTATAACGCGGCCAACGGCACCAATTTCGTCCTGCCGGTGCAGGCCTTGCGCCACGATGCCGCCGACGGCAAGCTGGACTTCATCCGCCTGTCCGGTGGCCCCACGGTCAACATCACGGTCACCGGCACCGGCGCCATGGATGGCGAACACACCGGCGTCACCTGTTTCACCGAAGGGTCGCTTGTCATGACCGACCGCGGCCAGCTCCGGGTCGAGGATCTGCGCCCCGGCGACCAGGTTCTGACCCGCGATGCAGGCTATGAACCCATCGTCTGGGTCGGGCGCCGCAGTCTGGCGGCCTCGGAACTGGCCCGCCAACCCGCGTTGCGGCCGGTGCGCATCGCGGCCGGCGCCCTGGGCCCGGACAGCCCCAGCCGCGACATGCGCGTTTCCCCGCAGCACCGCCTGCTGGTGGCGGGACCGCGCGTCGAACTTCTGGTCGGCGAACCCGAGGTGCTGGTTCCCGCCCTGATGCTGGTCGGACAACCCGGTATCACGCGCGAAGTCGAAGGCCCGGTCACCTACATCCATTTCATGTGTGCCGAGCATCAGGTCGTCATGGTTGACGGGTGCTGGAGCGAGACCTTCCAGCCGGGCGTGCACTCGGTTGCCGACCTGGCCAGAGACCAACGCGAAGAACTGCTGCGGGTCTTCCCCGAACTGGCCGAGGGCGACCCCGCCCAACGCTACCCCGCCGCCCGCGCAACGCTGAAACGACACGAGGTCGGCGCCCTGTTCGGCACCTGACACCCCTGCAAAAACCCGGCACAGCCGGACCCAGGGCGCGGAACCACGGTTCTGCGCCTTTTCCATTTGCACGGTAAGGAAGAAGATCTGGCGCACCCGACAGGATTCGAACCTGTGACCTCTGCCTTCGGAGGGCAGCACTCTATCCAGCTGAGCTACGGGTGCGCGGCTAACGCGTCTATAACGGCAGTCCGGGGGTGCCGCAACGCCAAAACGCTGCGTCCCCGCAGGGATAGGCCGCGCCGCGCGGCGCCGCTGCGTCCGTCAGGCCCTTGCAAGAATTGCGCCCACTTCGGTGTTGCACACCGCCGATGATCACGGTTTCATGATCAGGCGTGATCAAACGGGAACCTGCCATGCCCCCTTTCCTGCGTTTCTGCCAGTTCGGCGTGCTGCTCTGTGTCGTGTCGGCTTGCAACGGGGGCTCGGACAGCAACACCACGTCACCGACCCGGCCCGAGATCACGCCGGGCGGATCGGGAACGCTGGGGTCGTGGTACATCCGCGACTTCACCCCTTGGGAAAGTTTTGCCGCATCGCTGCGGCAATCCGCGCGCTACCGGCTGCAGAACAGCAGTTGGTCCTTCGGATCAGGCTCGCCCCAGTATCAAAGCGCGCCCCTGACGGCGGCCCATATCGAATACGCCCATGCCGTTGGCCTGACCGGCCTTGGCGCGGTGATCGCGATTTCGGACGCCGGCTTCCGCATCAACCACGAAGCCTTTGCCAACCGGGTGGATCAGGTCACCGGGTCGGTCCTGCCCGATGATCACGGCACCATGGTCGCCTCGATTGCCGCCGGGGATTCCCCGACCATGATCGGGGTCGCCCCCAAGGCCACGCTGATTCTGGGCAGCTATGATTCGTCCGTCACCCTGACGCAAACCGCCATCGCCGCCCGCGCCGCCGGAGCCGTCGCCCTGAACAACTCCTGGGGCTATACGCTCGCGGCCGCCACCCCGACCGGCTTCAATGACATCTTCCAGGACAGCGATGGCGCGGCCTATCTGGATGCCCTCAAGGCCTATGCGGCCGAAGGCGTGGTGGTCTTCGCCCTGTCGAACGACCACGCGCTGACCGAATCCGATCTGATGCCCGCCCTGCCGCTTCTGGTGCCGGAACTGGAATCGGGCTGGCTGGCGGTGGGCAATGCCACCGCCGAATTCAACACCGATCATGTCACCGCAGCCACCCGGATCTCGGCCGCCTGCCTTGAGGCCGCCGCCTGGTGCCTGGTGGCCGATGGCACCTGGACCGCCGCCTCGGCCTACGACCCCACCACGGGCTTCTCCTCGACCACCTCCTACGATTTCGGCACCGGGTCTTCCTTTGCCGCGCCGCAGGTTTCCGGCGCGCTGGCCCTGCTGGCCGAAGCCTTCCCCGACCTGACCCCGCACCAACTGCGGCTGCGGCTGCTGGCTTCGGCCGACAACAGCTTTGCCGGCTTCACCGCCGACGGCAGCATCGAACTGGCCCCCGGTTTCTGGCACGATTACAGCACCGAATTCGGGCATGGGTTCCTGAACTTGAAATCGGCCCTGATGCCGATCGGCACACCCACGGTCGCGATGGCCGAAGGCGCCGTCCCGGTTGAACAGGCGACCGTTCACACCGGGGCCAGCCTTGGCGATGCGGTCAGCCGCGGGCTGGGCGCCTATAGCCTGGCCGTGGCCGACAGCTTTGCCGGGCAATTCGCCCTGCCCGCCCCCGCCCTTGCCGCCGAAGCCGCGCCTGAGCCGCTGTAAACCCGCGCGGCCCGCATCGGCGCCGCCGGAATTGCCAGTTCCGGGGCCGAGATTGGCGGCAGCATCGCCGGCTTCGACGGCTTCTCCGGCGCCGATCTGGCCATGATCTCGCCCGAAACCGGCATGGCCCTGCACCTGCTGGCCCCGCAGGCCGGGTCCGAAAGCCTGGGCCTGTCGCTGGTCCGCCGCTTTGGCGATGACACGGCCGCGCTGGACCTGGGCCTGAAACTGGCCCGCGATGGCGGTGAGGTCTTCGGTCTGGGCAGCGGCGCCAACGGCAGCGGCACCACGGCGGCGGCCCTGACGGTCGGGCTGCGTGGCAGCCTGGGCGGCGACGGCTTCGTTCAGATGGGCGCCGAATTCGGCCTTGCCAATGCCGATGGCAGCGGCGCGCTCAACGATGTCGGGCAGATGTCCTTCAACAGCTTCGGGGCCGAGGTCGGCCAGCACAATGTGTTTTCCAGCGGCGACCGGCTGACCGTCGGTATCTCGGCCCCCATCGCGGTCACCGCCGGCACCGCGCGCACCGAAATCGCGCTGCGCCGCCCGGGCGATGGCAAGGCCCGGATGGCCGCGATTGCGGTGCCGCTGGCCCCCGAGGCACGCGAGATCGACTTCCGCATCAGCTATGACCTGCCGATTTCGGACAGCACCGCGCTGCGGCTGGACCTGATCCATGCCAATGATTTCGGCAACCGGCAGGATGAAACCGACAGCGCCGCCGCCCTGACCCTGCGCATCACCTTCTAGGCCGCGGGGTCAGCCGAACAGCTCGTGGCACAGCTCCAGCGCCGAGACCAGCGCATCGACCTCGGCCTTGGTGTTGTACAGCGCGAACGAGGCGCGGCAGGTGGCCGTCACGCCCATATGCGTCATCAGCGGCATGGCGCAATGGGTGCCGGCCCGCACCGCGATGCCGCGCTTGTCCAGCACGGTGGAAATGTCATGGGCATGGGCCGCACCTTGCAGCGTGAAGCTGAAGATCGCGCCCTTGTCGGCCGAATTTCCTTGCACGGTCAGCCAGTTCAGCCCCGAAAGCCGGTCGCGCGCATAGTCGCGCAACGACCGTTCATGCGCGGCGATCGCCTCCACCCCCAGACCCATCATGTAGTCCAGCGCCACGCCCAGCCCGATCTGCTGCACGATGCCCGGTGTGCCCGCCTCGAACTTCATCGGCGGGTCGGCCCAAGTGACAGTCTCGCGGCTGACCTCACGGATCATGTCGCCACCGCCCAGGAAGGGGCGCATCTCCTCCATCCTCTCACGACGAATGAAGATCGCACCGGAACCGCTTGGTCCGTATAGCTTATGCCCGGTGATGGCATAGAAATCGCAGCCCATGGCCGCCACATCCACCGGCATATGCACCGCGCCCTGACTGCCATCAACCAGCACCGGCACGCCTTTTTCGCGCGCCGCCCGGCAGATGGTGCCGACATCAACCACCGTGCCCAGCACGTTTGACATCTGCGTGATCGCCACCAGCCGCGTTTTCGGGCCGATGGCGTCAATCACCGCCTGCGGATCAAGGTCGCCGTTGGCGTCGCACTCCACCCATTTCAGCACCACCCCCTGCCGTTCGCGCAGGAAATGCCAAGGCACGATATTGGCGTGATGTTCCAGGATCGACAGCACGATCTCGTCGCCGGGCTGCAAGCGCGGCGCGGCCCAGGCGTAAGAGATCAGGTTGATCCCCTCGGTCGTGCCGGTGGTGAAAACGATCTCGTCTTCGGTGGGCGCATTCAGAAAGCGGCGGACGATGCCGCGCACCGCTTCATACTTTTCAGTCGCCAGATTCGAAAGGTAATGCAAGCCACGGTGAACATTGGCGTATTCCATCGAATAGGCCTGCGTTACCGCGTCGATCACCGCCTGCGGCTTCTGCGCGCTGGCCCCGTTGTCCAGATAGACCAGCGGCTTGCCGTTCACCTGCCGCGACAGGATCGGGAAATCGCGGCGGACCGTTTCGATGTCATACATTGCTCAAGGCCTCCGGCCCCAGAACCAGCGACAGGATGATCGACATCACCAGAACCACCGCGATCGTCGCCAGAACAATTCCCCCGAACACCTTGAGCGGGCTGGAAAATCCGTGCAAGGCGGCAACAAAGTTGGTCAGCAGCCAGAAAAACAGGCCAAAGGACACCAGGCTAAGGATCACCGCCACGGGCGGCAGCACCAGCAGCGCCACAAGCTGAAGCAGTTGCAGCGCGATCAGGATCGCCTGCAACCAGACAACCACCATCATCGCGCCTGCCGCCGTGCCGGTGCCCCCGAACGACCCGCCGATCACATGGATCAGCCAGGACACCGTGACCAGCGCCACGATCTGCACCAGCGCGGTTTTCAGCGGCGATCCGAAGATCGCATCCATCGGCGTCGGCCCGGTCGGCGGCGACAGCATCAGCCCCAGATGCACCAGCAGGGCCGAAGCCACCGCCATCAGCCCCAGCGCCGTCCAGCGCGCACCCGCGGGCAGGTCCAGCCGTAGCACGTCCCGCATCCCGGCCTGCGGATCGCGCAGGGTTTGCACCATACGGTCCAGTATCTCCTGCATCATGCCCGGTGTGCCTCGCGCATCAGCGTCAGCCAAAGGCCAAGGAAGGCCAGCGCCACCACCACGCCGGTCGCCGTCAGCGCCGGCCCCGCGCCGATGAAGCCCGAGACCAGCCCCTGGAACAGCATCCAGGGCGCGGTCGCCAGCAGCGCCCAGAACAGCGCCAGCCGCGACGCCAGCGGCGTTCCCGTGCCGCCCAGGGCCCGCGCCACCAGATGCGCCAGCCCGGCCAGCGCGTAAAAGATCAGCGGCGCCATGAACAGCAGCGCGAACATATTGATCCCGATCAGCGCCTGCAGGCCCGGCACCTGATCGGGCGGCGTGCCCGCCGCTTCGGCGGTCTGCCGGGCAAAATGCGCCTCGCGCGCCAGCCGCGGCCATTGCGCGACAAAGATCAGCAGGCAGGCCGCAAGAAGATAGGCCAGCGCCTGCCCCTCGCCCCGGCTGCGGTCAAGGATCTGGCGAAACACCTTCCGGGGCCGCGCCCAGGTGGCCAGAATGTCGGTCGAAACCGCCATCAGCGCTCGTGCCGGTGCAACCAGCCCTCCAGACGCCCCCGTATGTCTTCGGCGATGGCCTCGTCCTCGATCTCCTGGATCGCTTCCGACAGGAAGGCCAGCACCAGCAGCGATTGCGCCACCCGCTTCGGCACCCCGCGCGATTGCAGGTAGAATAGCGCCGTGTCGTCAATGGCGCCGCTGGTTGACCCGTGGCTGCATTTCACATCGTCGGCGTAGATTTCCAGCTCGGGCTTGGCCAGGAACTGGCTGTCGTCATCCAGCAGCAGGCTTTGGCTGATCTGGTAGCCATCGGTTTTCTGCGCCTTGGCATGTACCAGGATCTTGCCCTGAAACACCCCCGTCGCCCCGTTCTTCAGCACCTTCTTGAACACCTGCCGGCTTTCGCAGCGTTCGGCGGCATGGGTGATGAAGACGGTATCATCATGCAGGAAATCGCCGCCATCGCCCATCGAGGCCCCGGCGACATGCGCCATGCTGTCCGGTCCGGTCAGCTCGATCACCACCTCGTTGCGGGTCAACCGGCCGTTCGCGGTCAGGGTAAAGCTCTTGAACAGCGCATTGGCCGCCAGCCGGGCAAAGACATGCGTCGCCGCGCGGCGTTCCAGATCAGGCCCCTGGGTGCGGATATGGTGGAACCGGCCGCCATCGGCCACCTCAACCTCCATCACCTTGCAGAACCGCGCCGCCGCCGGGCCGCTTTCCAGAACGGTCAGCTCGGCGCCGGATTCGATCCTGATGCAATGGTGAAGGATGGCATCCGAAGTCTCTGATTGATGGACATAAATCAGCGATACAGGCTTCTTCGCCCGTGCCGTGGCGCGGATCACCACGCCTTCGGTCGCATAGGCGGTGCCCAGGGCGGCCAGCGGCCGCTCCACCGGCGTCTGCCCCCGCGCCTCAAGCACGCCATACAGATCGCGCGCCCAGTGGCCCGGGCGGGCGGCCGCTTCGGCCAGCCGCTCGATCTCAACCCCCGCCAGCCGCGGGTCGTCCGAGGCCTTGGCATCGAACACCCCGTCCACGAAGACCAGCCGCACCTGATCAATCCCGGCGAACCCCGGCTCGTCTTCCTCTGCCCCCCGCGCCGTGGCCGGCAGCGGATCGGCCGAGGTCAGGCTGGACGGGTCCGTATAGCGCCAGTATTCATCGCGCTTCACCGGCAGGCCCATCGCCGCCAGCCGTGCCTTGGCGCCGTCCCGTGCCGTGGCCAGCCAGCCCTCGCCAGCCGTCGTCAGCCCATCGGTGCGGGCCGCCAGCGCGGCGCGCTTCGCTTCCGCCAGGGCCATCACTTCACCTCGGCCAGCAGGTCGGCATAGCCGTTGTGCTCAACCTCAAGCGCCAGCTCCGGCCCGCCCGAACGGATGATCCGGCCCGCCGCCATGATATGAACGACATCAGGTTTGATATGGTCCAGAAGCCGTTGATAATGCGTGATGACCAGGAATGACCGCTTGCCGTCGCGCAGCGCGTTCACCCCGTCCGACACCAGCTTCATCGCATCCACGTCCAGGCCCGAGTCGGTCTCGTCCAGGATGCACATCTTCGGCTCCAGCATCGCCATCTGGAGAATTTCGTTGCGCTTCTTCTCGCCGCCCGAAAAGCCCACGTTCACCGGGCGCTTCAGCATGTCGGCGTCGATCTTCAGCCGCTTGGCCTTTTCGCGCACCAGCTTGAGGAAATCGCCCGCGCTCAGCTCTTCTTCCCCGCGCGCCTTGCGCTGCGCATTGGCCGCCGTCCGCAGGAAGGTCATGTTGCCCACGCCCGGAATTTCCACCGGATATTGCAGCGCCAGGAACAGCCCCGCCGCCGCGCGCTCTTCCGGTTCCATCTCCAGCAGGCTTTCGTCATCCAGCGTGGCGCTGCCATCGGTCACGACATAGCCGTCGCGGCCCGCCAGCACATAGGACAGCGTCGATTTGCCAGACCCGTTCGGCCCCATGATCGCATGTACCTCACCCGGGCCGATCTTGAGATCGACCCCGCGCAGGATCACCTTGTCCTCTTCTTCAAGTTTGACGTGCAGGTTCTTGATTTCCAGCATTTTCTTATCCTACAGGCAGGCAATTCAAATGGGGCGGTTCAGCGCGGATCGGCGAACCAGCCGATGACTTCGGTCAACAGGTCCGGCGGAATCGGACCGGGCTCCACCTCGAACCGGGCCATCCGGCCAACGGTTTCCACGCGGCGGGCCAGCTTCTCGACCCCGTGGTAGAAGGGGCGGTTCAGGTAATCATCAAACAGCACCGTCACCGGGCGGGAAATGCGCAGCATCGTCGCGGCCAGACAGGCCGCCCGGAACCGCCCGTCGATCAGCACCAGATCGGGATGCCGCAGATCGGGCCGGTCCCAGACCGACAGCGCATAGCGGTGATAGCGCGCGGCGCCCTCGGTCGATCTGGGGCGCCCCCAGTCGCCGGTCGGGCCAATGTCAACCGGGTGCAGGCTGGCCACCAGCCCCTCGCGCTCCAGACAGGCCGCCAACCGCGCAGCCCAGTCGGCATCGCTTTCCACCGCCACCACCGGCTTGCCCAGTTGGGCCGCCAGCACGGTTGATCCGCCGCTGCCATATTCCAGGATCGCGGTCGCCGCGCTGTAGCTTTGGAACACGAACAGGGCTTCCTCGGGCGGAAAGGTCAGGACAAACTCCTCCGCCCCCCCGGACGGCGGCAGATGCCCCGCGTCCGGCATCCCTGCCCCTATCATGCCCTGACTAGCCAACGCTGCCCTCAAGACTGATCGCCACCAGGCTCTGCGCCTCCATGGCGAATTCCATCGGCAGCGCCTGCAACACTTCCTTGCAGAAGCCGTTGACGATCAGCGCCACCGCCGCCTCCTCGTCGATCCCGCGCGACCGGCAGTAGAACAGTTGATCCTCATCCACCTTCGAGGTGGTGGCCTCATGTTCGGCGCGGCTCGAATTGTTGCGCACCTCGATATAGGGCACGGTATGCGCCCCGCATTTGTTGCCGATCAGCAGGCTGTCGCATTGGGTATAGTTGCGGCTGTTGGTGGCGCGCGGGTGCATACTGACCAGACCGCGATAGGTGTTCTGCGCCCGCCCGGCGCTGATGCCTTTCGACACGATCCGGCTCTTGGTGTTCTTGCCAAGGTG
>NZ_PZKE01000029.1 GCF_003034965.1 Fuscovulum blasticum DSM 2131
ATCTCCTTGTGTCGGTGCGGTGCGCGCCGGCGCACCCTACGGTTGGTAGGGTGGGCGTTTCCGCCCACCGCTCAAATCACGCGTACTTCTTCTGAATCTCTTGCGAGATGTTCTCGGGCACGGCGTCGTAGTGGTCGAACTCCATCGAGAACACAGCCCGGCCCGAGGTCATCGAACGGAGTTGGTTGATGTAGCCGAACATGTTGGCCAGGGGAACCATGGCGGAGATGACATTCGCGTTGCCGCGGCTGTCCTGCCCGCTGATCATGCCCCGACGCGAGGTCAGGTCGCCGATGACGCCGCCGGTGTATTCTTCCGGGGTCACCACTTCGACTTTCATGATCGGCTCAAGCAGCTTCGCGCCGGCCTTTTTCAGGCCTTCCCGCATGGCTGCCCGCGAGGCGATTTCGAAGGCCAGAACCGAGGAGTCGACGTCGTGGAACGCGCCGTCGATCAGTTGGACCTTGAAGTCGATCACCGGGAAGCCTGCCAGCGGACCGGAGTCCATGACCGACTTGATGCCCTTTTCGACGCCGGGGATGTATTCCTTCGGCACCGCGCCGCCGACGATCTTCGACTCGAACGAATAGCCTTCGCCCGGTTCGGTCGGCGAGATGATCAGCTTCACGCGGGCGAATTGGCCGGTACCGCCGGTCTGCTTCTTGTGCGTGTAGTCGATTTCATGCTCGCGCGAGATCGTTTCGCGATAGGCCACCTGCGGGGCGCCGATGTTCGCCTCGACCTTGAACTCGCGACGCATACGGTCGACGAGGATGTCGAGGTGAAGTTCGCCCATGCCCTTCATGATGGTCTGGCCGCTTTCGAGGTCAGTTTCCACGCGGAAGGACGGGTCTTCGGCAGCCAGACGGGCCAGTGCGATGCCCATCTTTTCCTGGTCGGCCTTGGTCTTGGGTTCGACCGCGATCTCGATCACCGGGACCGGGAAGGTCATGGTTTCCAGAACAACGGGCGCCGCCGGATCACAGAGCGTATCCCCGGTGGTGGTTTCCTTCAGACCGCCAAGCGCGATGATGTCACCGGCGAAGGCTTCGGAAATTTCTTCCCGTTCGATCGCGTGCATCATCATCATGCGGCCAACGCGCTCACGGCGCTGCTTGGTCGCGTTCAGCATCGCATCGCCTTTGGCCAGCTTGCCCGAATAGATCCGGGTGAAGGTCAGCGAACCGACGAAGGGGTCGTTCATGATCTTGAACGCCAGCGCCGAGAAGGGCTGCGCATCATCGGCCGAACGGGCGATGTTGCGGGTTTCCGTCTCGTCGCCCGGCGCGAAGCCCATGTAGGGCGGCACGTCAAGCGGGCTGGGCAGATAGTCCACCACGGCGTTCAGCAGCGGCTGCACGCCCTTGTTCTTGAACGACGAGCCGGCCATCACGGGGATGAAGTCGATCGCCAGCGTGCCCTTGCGGATCAGCGCGCGCAGCGTGTCGGCATCCGGTTCGTTGCCTTCAAGATAGGCTTCCATCGCGGCGTCATCCTGACCCACGGCGGTTTCGATCAGGTTCAGCCGCCATTCGTCGGCGCTGGCCTTCAGTTCCGCCCGGATCGGCTTGCGGGTCCAGGACGCGCCCAGGTCTTCGCCCTCGTAGACCCATTCTTCCATGGTCACGAGGTCGATGATGCCTTCCAGCTTGTCCTCGGCCCCGATCGGAAGAACGATCGGCATGGCGTTGGCGCCGGTGCGGTCCTTGATCATGCGGACGCATTTGAAGAAGTCGGCGCCGGTCTTGTCCATCTTGTTGACGAACACGATCCGGGGAACCTTGTAACGGTCAGCCTGACGCCACACGGTTTCGGTCTGCGGCTCAACGCCGGCGTTGCCGTCCAGAAGAACGACCGCACCGTCAAGCACAGCCAGCGAACGTTCGACTTCGATGGTGAAGTCAACGTGGCCGGGGGTGTCGATGATGTTGAAACGGAACTTCTTCGACTTGTCGGACGTATCGGTGTTCGGGTCGACCTGACGAGTCCAGAAGGTGGTCGTGGCAGCCGAGGTGATCGTGATGCCGCGTTCCTGCTCCTGTTCCATCCAGTCCATCGTGGCGGCCCCGTCATGGACTTCGCCAAGCTTGTGGGACTTGCCGGTGTAGAACAGGATGCGTTCCGACGTGGTGGTCTTGCCCGCGTCGATGTGGGCAATGATCCCGAAGTTGCGGTAGCGGTCGAGCGGATAGTCGCGTGCCATGATGACCCCTTACCAGCGGTAGTGGCTGAACGCTTTGTTCGCGTCGGCCATCTTGTGGGTGTCTTCCCGCTTCTTCACCGCGGTGCCGCGGTTGTTGCAGGCATCGGCCAGCTCGGCGGCAAGCCGCTCTTCCATGGTGTTCTCGTTGCGCTTGCGGGCAGCAGCGATCAGCCAGCGGATGGCCAGCGCTTCACGGCGTTCGGTGCGCACTTCGACGGGGACCTGGTAGGTCGCACCGCCAACCCGGCGCGAACGGACTTCGACCGAGGGCTTCACGTTGTCCAGGGCTTCATGGAACAGCACGACGGGCTCGCGCTTCAGGCGGCCCTGCGCACGCTCCAGCGCGCCGTAGACGATGCTTTCGGCGACGGACTTCTTGCCGTCGAGCATCAGGTTGTTCATGAATTTCGTGATCACCTTGTCGCCATACTTGGCGTCGGGCAGGATCTCGCGTTTTTCGGCTGCGTGACGACGGGACATCTCTTATCTCCTCACTTCGGACGCTTCGCGCCGTATTTCGAACGACGCTGACGACGGTCTTTCACGCCTTGGGTATCAAGCACGCCGCGGAGGATGTGGTAACGCACACCCGGAAGGTCCTTCACCCGGCCGCCACGGATCAGAACCACAGAGTGTTCCTGAAGGTTGTGCTTTTCGCCGGGGATGTAGGAGATGACCTCGAAGCCGTTGGTCAGACGCACCTTGGCGACTTTCCGCATGGCCGAGTTCGGCTTCTTCGGGGTGGTGGTATAGACGCGGGTGCAAACCCCACGCTTTTGCGGGCACGATTCCAGGTGCTGGGACTTGGACTTGCGCGCGTTCGCTTCCCGGGGCTTCCGGATCAGCTGCTGAATCGTCGGCATTCACGTTCCTCGTTTCGATACTCGCCCCGTTGCCTTCGGGGCGCCGCTTCTCGACCGTGCCTCGCGCTCATCGCAAAACACGAAACCCGCACCCATCCCCTGTTTGGGGATGACGCGGGGAAATTCCAGAGGATCGGGGTGCTGACACCCGGATCGTGACCACATCAAGCGCTCTGACCCCGGCAGAGGGAATACACCCGTGCCAAGGTGAGCGGGCTATAGGGGGAATCGGTCCGGGTGTCAACAGACGGTCCCGGCGGGGGGCCGGTCTGGCCCGCCCTATCCGCGGCGCAGACGGCGCTCGCGCAGCAGGGTGAACAGCCCGCTGGCCACAACCAGCGCTGATCCGATCAGCGTCCAGGTATCGGGCAGGTTGCCGAAGGCCAGCCAGCCCATCAGGATGGCCCAGAGCAGCGCCATGTAGCGGAACGGGGCAACGGCCCCGATGTCGCCCACCCGCATGGTGGCGACAACCGACAGATAGCCCGCGATCAGCGCCACCCCGGCAAACAGGATCAGCATCGCCTCTTTCGGGGTGACGGTCTGCCAGCCCTCGACCGTGGCGCCGGTCAGCCCGACCAGCATCACCGCCGCCGAGGCCGCGACCGCCACGGTCACCGAAGGAACGGCCCGGCTCATCTTGCGGGTGGACAGGTCGCGCAGCACCACGAAGGCAACCGAGACGATGCCCAGCACCGACCAGCGGTCAAAGCCTTCGGTTCCGGGGCGGATGATGATCAGCACGCCGACAAACCCCACCCCGATGGCCAGCGCCCGGCGCCAGCCGATCGCCTCGCCCAGGAACACCGCGGCGGCCAGTGTCACCGCCAGCGGCAGCGCCTGCATGATCGCGGAAAGGTTGGCGATCTGCATATGCACCAGGGCAGCAAGGAAGGTCAGGGTCGAGGCCACCTCGGCAAAGGTGCGGATGGCGACATAGCCCAGATCGCGCTTCGGCAGCCGCAGGGTCAGCGCGCCCAGCCGCAGCCCGATCAGCGCAATGGCCAACGTTGACAGAATCCCGCGCAGGCCGATGGCCTGATACAGCGGCAGGGTCTGCATGGCCGCCTTCATCGCGGTATCGTTCAGCGTGAACGCCGCCATGGCGATGTTCATCAGCACCACGCCGCGCGCGTTGTCGGAAAGCTGCATACCTGTCCCCTGCCCCTGCTTCGTGGCTATCAGGCCACTGGGGAAACCGGAAGGGTCAGCCGCGCGCCGCGATATGGCCAGCCAGGTTCCGGGCATCGTGCCACGCGCCCCAGATGAAGGGCGACGCGCGGCGCGACAGCCAGGCAAGGCCCAGGAAATACAGGCCCGGAACCTGCGTCACCCCCTTCTGATGCGCCGGACGGCCGGCGGCATCAAAGGCGCCGGGCACCTGCAACCAGCCGAAATCCAGCGCAAAGCCCGTGGCCCAGATGATGGCGCTGATCCCGGCCTCTGCCAGATCCAGCGACAGGATCGGGTCCGTCGCGCAGACCGGCATCGGACCCAGTACCCGCGCCTGCGGCTCGGGCGGTAGGTCGATGCCGTTGGCCGCCAGATAGGCATCGGCCTCGTCCAGAACCGACAGGTAGTTTGCATCGCCCCGCGCGATGTTCTGCGCCAGATCCGGCGCAAAGCCCAGCACGCCGTCCACGCAGCTCTGCGTCCGGCCCGTCAGCACCATGCCCCGGGCGGCAAGATCGCGGAAGTCGACGGTGCGCCCGCCATGCGCCCCGCTGACGGCAATCGTCACATGCTCCATCCCCGGCGCAACGGTGGGCGCATCCCATTTGCCCAGCACGCCCAGCCACCAGACGAAATCGCGCCCGCGATAGCGGATCGGCGGCCGATCATGCGGGCCGACCGAGAGATAGACCTTGCGCCCCGCCCGCAGCAGTTCGTCGGCGATCTGCACGCCCGACGACCCGGCGCCCACCACCAGCACCGCCCCCTCGGGCAACTGGCCGGGGTTGCGGTAGCCGGTCGAATGGATCTGCATCACGCCCGTCTCGGCAGGCACCAGCGGCGGGATGATCGGCTTCTGGAACGGGCCGGTGGCGGCCACCACATTCTGCGCCAGGATCACGCCCCCGGTGGTTTCGGCGCGGAACTGGCCATCCGCCTGCCGCGTCAGGGCTGTCACCTCAACTCCGCAGCGGATGGGGGCGGCGATCTTCTTCGCGTAATCCTCGAAATAGGTGACGATCCGGTCTTTCGGCGCAAAGGCGAAAGGATCGACGCCCTCGAAGCTCATGTTCGGAAAGCGGTCATGCCAGGCGGGGCCATTGGCAACCAGGCTGTCCCAGCGGTGGCTGCGCCAGCGTTCGGCAATGCGGTCGCGCTCCAGCACCAGATGCGGGATGCCCTGCGCGCCCAGATGTTCGCTCATCGCGATGCCGGCCTGACCGCCGCCGACAATCAGCGTGTGCGTGGTTTCAATGGACATGGCCGGCAATCCCTTCGCGCTTTCCCCGTCATTCCCTGAATGATGTATGGGAGAGTTTGGATAGGGAGAAACACAATTTCTCTTGCCGTTGCTTAGCCTGATCCTATCAAACGGAGCGCAGCCGAAACCGCCGCGGGCAAAAGAAAACCCCCGCCGGGCTTGCGCGCGGCGGGGGCGTTTTCGTCAGGCCCGAAGGCGGGGCGTCACTCGCGGCTTTCGGCCGTATCGACAAGACCCGCATCGAAGCCGCTGTCGAAGTCCGGCTCCGCCGTTTCCAGCGGGGCAGCCAGCGCGGCGGCCTGTTCGGCCTCGCTCCGGCGGGCTTCGATCACCGTCTGGTCGCGGTCGGCGGCGATCTTCTTCACGCGGCCCGTCGCGCCACCCGTCCCGGCCGGGATCAGCCGGCCGACGATGACGTTTTCCTTCAGACCAACCAGCTTGTCGCGCTTGCCCTGAACCGAAGCCTCGGTCAGCACGCGGGTGGTTTCCTGGAAGGACGCCGCCGAGATGAAGCTGCGGGTTTGCAGCGACGCCTTGGTGATGCCCAGAAGAACCGGCTCGGCCTTGGCCTCGCGTCCGCCACGGGCACGGGCCTTGGCGTTTTCTTCCTCCAGTTCCTGCTTCTCGACCTGCTCGCCCTTGAGCAGGGTCGTGTCGCCACCGTCCAGCACCTCGAGCTTTTGCAGCATCTGCCGCACGATCACCTCGATGTGCTTGTCGTTGATCTTCACGCCTTGCAGGCGATACACGTCCTGCACTTCGTCGATCATGTAGTTGGCCAGCGCCTCGATCCCCATGATCCGCAGGATGTCATGCGGAGCAGGGTTGCCGTCCATGATGTAGTCACCCTTCTGGACGAAGTCGCCTTCCTGAACCGGAATGTGCTTGCCCTTGGGGATCATGTATTCCATCGGCTGGATCGTGTCGTCGACCGCCTCGATGGTTATGCGGCGCTTGTTCTTGTAGTCCTTGCCGAAGCGGACATAGCCGTCGTTTTCGGCAATGATCGCGTGATCCTTCGGACGACGGGCTTCGAACAGTTCCGCCACGCGGGGAAGACCCCCGGTGATGTCCTTGGTCTTGGCACCTTCGCGCGGAATCCGCGCCACCACGTCACCCGGCTTCAGCTCTTGCCCGTCTTCCAGCGACAGAACCGCATCCACCGACATCGGGTAGGTGATCGGATTGCCGTTGTCGCCGCGCACCGGCTCACCCGTGGCCGGATCGACCAGGATGATTTCCGGCTTCAGATCGCTGCCGCGCGGCGCGGAACGCCAGTCGGACACGATCTTCTGCGTCATGCCGGTGGCATCGTCGGTGTCCTCGCGGACCGAGATGCCCGAGATCAGGTCCTTGAACCGCGCCACGCCGGCCTTTTCGGCCACGATCAGCAGGTTGAAGGGGTCCCATTCGAACAGCTTGTTGCCGCGCTTGACCGTCTGGCCGTCCTTGACATGCAGCTTGGCGCCGTAGGTCAGCTTGTGGACGGCGCGTTCCTGCCCCGCCTCGTCGATGATGGCGATCTGCATGTTCCGGCCGATCACGATCTGCTCGCCCGCGGCGTTGGACAGCAGGTTCGCGTTGCGGAACTCGATCTTGCCTTCCTGCGAGGCTTCCAGGAACGACTGCTGGCCACCCTGGGCCACGCCGCCGATGTGGAAGGTCCGCATGGTAAGCTGCGTGCCGGGTTCCCCGATGGACTGGGCGGCGATGATGCCGACCGCTTCGCCCTGGTTCACCAGCGTACCGCGGGCAAGGTCGCGCCCGTAGCACATGGCGCAGACACCTTCTTCCGCTTCACAGGTCAGCGGGCTGCGGATGCGGATCGACTGCACGCCGGCCTGACCGATGATGTCGGCGCGACGTTCGTCGATCAGTTCGCCCTTCGCCACCAGCACCTCGTCGGTGCCGGGGACAAGCACGTCATCCGCGGCCACACGGCCCAGAACCCGTTCCGACAGCGGCGCGGTTTCCTGGCCTTCCTTGACCGCCGCCGAAGCGGTGATCGCGTTTTCGGTGCCGCAGTCATGGCTGCGGATGATGCAGTCCTGCGCCACGTCCACCAGACGCCGCGTCAGATAGCCCGAGTTCGCGGTCTTCAGCGCGGTGTCCGACAGGCCCTTCCGGGCGCCGTGAGTCGAGTTGAAGTATTCAAGAACGGTCAGACCTTCCTTGAAGTTCGAGATGATCGGCGTCTCGATGATCTCGCCCGAAGGCTTGGCCATCAGGCCGCGCATCCCGCCCAACTGCTTCATCTGGGTGACCGAACCCCGGGCACCCGAGTGGGCCATCATATAGACCGAGTTCGGCTCCTTCTCGGCGCCGCTCTCTTCGAAGCGCGGGGCCGAGATGGTGGACATCATGGCCTCGGTCACCTTGTCGTTGCACTTCGACCAGGCATCCACAACCTTGTTGTACTTCTCGCCCTGGGTGATCAGACCGTCCAGGTATTGCTGCTCGAAGCCGGCAACCTGATCCTTCACCTCGTTGACGATGGTCCACTTGTTGTCGGGGATCACCATGTCGTCCTTGCCGAACGAGATGCCGGCCTTGAACGCCTCGCGGAAGCCCAGACCCATGATCTGGTCACAGAAGATCACCGATTCCTTCTGGCCGCAGTAGCGGTAGACGGTGTCGATGACGGTCTGCACGTCCTTCTTCCGCAGCAGGCGGTTCACCAGTTCGAACGGTGCCTTGGCGTTCAGCGGCAGCAGGTTGCCCAGCCGCAGGCGGCCGGGGGTGGTTTCGAACCGCTTCCAGACGATGTTGCCTTCGTCATCAACCTGGCGCAGGCGGGCCTGGATCCTGGCGTGCAGATGCACCGCACCGGCCGCCAGCGCATGTTCGACTTCGTCGATGTCGGCGAAGACCATGCCTTCGCCGGCCATGCCCTTGCGTTCCATGGTGGTGTAGTACAGCCCCAGCACCATGTCCTGCGACGGCACGATGATCGGCGCGCCGTTGGCGGGCGACAGCACGTTGTTCGTGGACATCATCAGGACGCGCGCTTCAAGCTGGGCTTCCAGCGAGAGCGGAACGTGAACGGCCATCTGGTCGCCGTCGAAGTCGGCGTTGAAGGCCGAGCAGACCAGCGGGTGAAGCTGGATCGCCTTGCCTTCGATCAGGATCGGTTCGAACGCCTGGATGCCCAGACGGTGCAGCGTCGGCGCGCGGTTCAGCAGGACCGGATGTTCGCGGATGACTTCATCCAGAATATCCCAGACCTCCGGGCGCTCCTTCTCGACCAGCTTCTTCGCCTGCTTGACGGTGCTGGACAGGCCCTTCGCCTCAAGCCGCGAATAGATGAACGGCTTGAACAGCTCCAGCGCCATCTTCTTCGGCAGGCCGCACTGGTGCAGCTTCAGTTCCGGCCCGGTCACGATGACCGAACGACCCGAGAAGTCCACCCGCTTGCCCAGAAGGTTCTGGCGGAAGCGGCCCTGCTTGCCCTTCAGCATGTCGGACAGCGATTTCAGCGGGCGCTTGTTGGTGCCCGTGATCACGCGGCCGCGACGGCCGTTGTCGAACAGCGCATCGACCGCCTCTTGCAGCATCCGCTTTTCGTTGCGGACGATGATGTCGGGCGCCCGCAGTTCGATCAGCCGCTTCAGACGGTTGTTCCGGTTGATGACCCGGCGATACAGGTCGTTCAGGTCCGACGTGGCAAAGCGGCCGCCGTCCAGCGGGACCAGCGGGCGCAGTTCCGGCGGAATCACCGGCAGCACGGTCAGAACCATCCATTCCGGCCGGTTGCCCGATTCCAGGAAGGATTCAACGATCTTCAGCCGCTTGATGATCTTCTTCGGCTTCAGCTCGCCCGTGGCTTCCTTCAGCTCTTCGCGAAGCTGGTCGGCCAGCGGGCCCAGGTCGATGGCCGCCAGCATTTCCCGGATGGCCTCGGCCCCGATGTTCGCCGTGAAGGCGTCGGCGCCATACTGGTCCTGCGCGTCGAGGAATTCTTCCTCGGTCATCAACTGGCCATAGGTCAGGTCGGTCAGGCCCGGCTCGATGACGACATAGTTTTCAAAGTAGAGGATGCGTTCCAGATCGCGCAGCGTCATGTCCAGCATCAGGCCGATGCGGGACGGCAGCGATTTCAGGAACCAGATATGCGCCACCGGCGCGGCCAGTTCGATATGGCCCATGCGTTCGCGGCGCACCTTCTGCAGCGTGACTTCCACGCCGCATTTCTCGCAGACAACGCCGCGATACTTCATGCGCTTGTACTTGCCGCAGAGGCATTCGTAATCCTTGATCGGCCCGAAGATCCGGGCGCAGAACAGGCCGTCGCGCTCGGGCTTGAAGGTCCGGTAGTTGATGGTTTCCGGCTTCTTGATCTCGCCATAGGACCACGACAGGATCCGCTCCGGGCTGGCCAGAGAGATCTTGATCTCGTCGAAGGTCTTCAGCGGAGCAACCGGGTTGAACGGGTTGTTCGTCAGTTCCTGGTTCATTTCATCTTCCCAATCAGAGGGTTGCGGTCAGAGGGGCGGGACGGCGCAAGCGCCGCCCCAAAAGCGGGGTGTCCCGCTCACTCCTCCTCCGCATCCAGGAGTTCCATGTTCAGGCCGAGGCCGCGGACTTCCTTCACGAGCACGTTGAAGCTCTCGGGAACGCCCGCTTCGAAGTTGTCCTCGCCCTTGACGATGCTTTCGTAGACCTTGGTCCGGCCAGCCACGTCGTCCGACTTGACCGTCAGCATTTCCTGCAGGGTATAGGCGGCACCATAGGCTTCCAGGGCCCAGACCTCCATTTCCCCAAGGCGCTGACCGCCGAACTGCGCCTTGCCGCCCAGCGGTTGCTGGGTGACCAGGCTGTACGGCCCGGTGGAACGGGCGTGCAGCTTGTCGTCGACCAAGTGGTGCAGCTTGAGCATGTATTTCACGCCCACCGTGACCTTGCGCTGGAACTTCTCGCCGGTGCGGCCGTCGAACACATCGGACTGGCCCGAGGTGTCAAAGCCCGCGCGACGCAGCGCATCGTTCACGTCCGCTTCCTTGGCGCCGTCGAAGACCGGGGTCGCGATCGGAACGCCCTTGGTCACCAGCGCGGCCTTTTCGACCAGCTCGTCGCTGTCCATGCCGCCGAAGGCGTCTTCATAGGTCTCGTCGCCATAGGAGAAACGCATCGCCTCGCGCACCGGGGTCAGGTCACCCGACCGGCGGAAGTCGCGCAGCGCCTCGTCGATGCGCAGGCCCAGACCGCGCGCGGCCCAGCCCATATGCGTCTCAAGGATCTGCCCGACGTTCATCCGGCTGGGCACGCCCAGCGGGTTCAGCACCAGGTCGACATGCGTGCCATCGGCCAGGAACGGCATGTCCTCGATCGGAACGACCTTGGAGATAACGCCCTTGTTGCCGTGACGGCCGGCCATCTTGTCGCCCGGCTGCAGCTTGCGCTTCACCGCGACGAACACCTTGACCATCTTCATCACGCCCGGAGGCAGATCGTCGCCGCGACGCACCTTTTCAACCTTGTCGTCGAAACGGTGATCCAGGGCGCGCTTCTGCGCCTCGAACTGGTCGTGCAGGGCTTCGATTTCCTTGGCCTGGTCTTCCTCGGCCACGGCAAGCTGCCACCACTGGCCGCGCGACAGCGTGCCCAGCAGGTCTTCGTCGATCTTCGACCCGGCCTTGATGCCCTTCGGACCCTTGACCGCCTCACGCCCCATCAGCAGCGCCTTGAGACGCGAATAGATGTTGCGCTCCAGGATCGTCAGCTCGTCGTCGCGGTCACGCGCCAGGCGTTCGACTTCCTCGCGCTCGATCTGCAGCGCACGTTCGTCCTTGTCCACGCCATGACGGTTGAACACCCGCACTTCCACCACGGTGCCATAGGCGCCGGGCGGCAGACGCAAGCTGGTGTCGCGCACGTCGCTGGCCTTTTCCCCGAAGATGGCGCGCAGCAGCTTTTCTTCCGGCGTCATCGGGCTTTCGCCCTTGGGGGTGATCTTGCCGACCAGGATGTCGCCCGGGTTCACCTCGGCGCCGATATAGACGATGCCGGCTTCATCCAGGTTGCGCAGGGCTTCTTCCCCCACGTTCGGGATGTCGCGGGTAATCTCTTCCGGCCCCAGCTTGGTGTCGCGCGCCGCGACTTCGTATTCCTCGATGTGGATCGAGGTGAACACGTCGTCCTTCAGGATGCGTTCCGAGATCAGGATCGAGTCTTCGTAGTTGTAGCCGTTCCAGGGCATGAACGCGACGATCACGTTCCGGCCCAGGGCCAGTTCGCCCATGTCGGTGCAGGGACCGTCGGCGATCACCTCGCCACGGGTCACCTTGTCACCCACCTTCACCAGCGGACGCTGGTTGATGCAGGACGACTGGTTCGACCGCTTGAACTTGCGCAGACGGTAGATGTCGACGCCCGGTTCGCCCGGCTCCAGCAGTTCGGTGGCGCGCACAACGATACGGGTCGCGTCCACCTGGTCGATCACGCCCGAACGGCGGGCCATGATGGCCGCGCCGCTGTCGCGCGCGACAACCGCTTCGATCCCGGTGCCCACGAAGGGGGCATCGGATTGCAGCAGCGGCACAGCCTGACGCTGCATGTTCGAACCCATCAGAGCGCGGTTGGCGTCGTCGTTTTCCAGGAACGGAATCAGCGAGGCCGCGACCGACACCAACTGCTTGGGCGACACGTCGATCAGGTCGATCGCGTCCGGCGGGTTCAGCATGAACTCGCCCGCCTTCCGGCTGGAAATCAGGTCGTCGGTGAACTTGCCGTCCTTGTCCTGGGCGGCGTTCGCCTGGGCAACGGTGTGGCGCATCTCTTCGGTCGCCGACATGTAGACCACCTCGTCGGTGACCTTCGCGTCGATGACCTTGCGATACGGGGTCTCGATGAAGCCGTACTTGTTCACGCGGGCAAAGGTCGCCAGCGAGTTGATCAGACCGATGTTCTGGCCTTCCGGCGTTTCGATCGGGCACATCCGGCCATAGTGGGTCGGGTGAACGTCGCGCACTTCGAAGCCCGCGCGTTCACGGGTCAGACCGCCCGGCCCAAGCGCCGACAGACGGCGCTTGTGGGTGACTTCCGACAGCGGGTTGGTCTGGTCCATGAACTGCGACAGTTGCGAGCTGCCGAAGAATTCACGCACCGCCGCCGCGGCCGGTTTGGCGTTGATCAGGTCTTGCGGCATGATCGTGTCGATTTCCACCGACGACATGCGTTCCTTGATTGCCCGGTCCATGCGCAAGAGGCCGACGCGATACTGGTTCTCCATCAGTTCGCCGACCGAACGCACCCGGCGGTTGCCGAGGTGGTCGATGTCGTCGATCTCGCCCTTGCCGTCGCGCAGTTCGACCAGCGCGCGGATGCAGGCGATGATGTCTTCCCGGTCCAGCGTCCGCTGGGTGTCGGGCTTGCCCAGATCAAGGCGCATGTTCATCTTGACCCGGCCCACGGCGGACAGGTCGTAGCGGTCCTTGTCGAAGAACAGCGTGTCGAACAGCGCCGAAGCCGCTTCCACGGTCGGCGGTTCGCCCGGGCGCATCACGCGGTAGATGTCCATGAGCGCGGTATCGCGGCCCATGTTCTTGTCCGCCGCCATGGTGTTGCGGATGTAGGGGCCGACATTGACGTTGTCGATGTCCAGCACCGGAATCTCGGTCACGCCCTGGTCAAGCAGAACCTTGATGGTGCCGCCCTTGGGTTCGCCGTCGCGGTCCAGTTCCCAGGTCAGCTCGTCGCCGGCCTCGGCCCAGATCTCGCCGGTTTCCTCGTTGATGATGTCCTTGGCGGCATAGCGGCCGATGATGTGGTCGAACGGCACCAGCAGTTCGGTGACGGCGCCCGCATCCATCCAGTTCTTGACCATCCGCGGGGTGGCCTTTTCGCCGGCCTTCAGGATGACCTCGCCGGTGGCGGCATCCACCAGATCATAGGCCGGGCGGGTGCCGCGCACGCGCTCGGGGAAGAACTTGGTGACCCAGCCCTTGTTCTTGACGTAGCGGAATTGAACCGTGTCGTAATAGGCATCCATGATGCCTTCCTGATCCATGCCCAGGGCATAGAGCAGCGTCGTCACCGGCAGCTTGCGGCGACGGTCGATCCGGGCGAACACGATGTCCTTGGCGTCGAACTCGAAGTCCAGCCAGCTGCCGCGATACGGGATGATGCGGCAGGCGAACAGCAGTTTGCCCGACGAATGGGTCTTGCCCTTGTCATGGTCGAAGAACACGCCGGGGCTGCGGTGCATCTGGCTGACGATCACCCGCTCGGTGCCGTTCACGATGAACGTGCCGTTCGGCGTCATCAGGGGCATGTCGCCCATGTAGACATCCTGTTCCTTGATGTCCTTGACCGACCGGGCGCCGGTGGTTTCATCGACATCGAACACGATCAGGCGCAGCGTCACCTTCAGGGGCGCGGCATAGGTCAGGTCGCGCTGCATACACTCGTCAACGTCGTACTTCGGCTTTTCCAGCTCGTATTTCACGAATTCCAGAACGGCCGTCTCGTTGAAGTCCTTGATCGGGAACACCGATTGGAAGGTGCCCTGGATGCCTTCGCCGTCCAGCGGCTTCGGACCGTCGCCCGACCGCAGGAACAGGTCGTAGGACGACTTCTGCACCTCGATCAGGTTCGGCATTTCCAGAACTTCACGGATCTTGCCGTAATGGCGGCGAATCCGCTTCTGGCCAACGTACGCTTGCTGCGCCATGCTCGTCGTAACCTTTCATCTTTTCGCCGGAACGCATCTCCGTCGGGCCACGGAAAGGCGCGCCGATTGGCGAGGGGCCTGCGGTTCCATACCTGCCACCTGTCCCGTCAGGCAGCTCCCGAACCGTCTGTCGCACCCGGAAAGACGCTTTGCCCGGCAAAGCCCCTTTCAAGACGCGATTTGGCTGGGGACGGATTGCTCTGTCCCCAGCCAGAAATCATCGCTGCGGAATTGTCCGCAAGCGCGATTACTTCAGCTCGACCTTGGCGCCAGCCTCTTCGAGCTTCTTCTTGAAGCCTTCGGCGTCAGCCTTCGAGACGCCTTCCTTCACCTTGCCGCCAGCTTCGACCAGGTTCTTCGCTTCAACGAGGCCCAGGCCGGTGATGGCGCGGACTTCCTTGATGACGTTGATCTTGTTCGCGCCGGCATCCGTCAGGACGACGTCGAACTCGGTCTTTTCTTCCGCGGCTTCAACAGCGGCGGCCGGACCAGCGGCCATCATGACGGCGCCACCGGCGGCCGGCTCGATGCCATACTTGTCCTTCAGGATGGTCTTCAGTTCCTGCGCTTGCAGCAGGGTCAGACCGACGATTTCTTCGGCGAGTTTGTTCAGATCAGCCATTTGCTCATTCCGTAAGGTTAGATGGGTTCCAACGACGTTTGGTCAACCACGAAGGGATGTCGAAGATCAGGCCGCGGCCTTTTCCTCGATGGTTTTCAGAATGCCAGCGATGTTTGCAGCAGGCGCGCCAATGGCCCCGGCGATGTTCGACGCCGGCGCACCGATGCACGACACGATCTGAGCGATAAGCTCTTCGCGCGACGGCATGGAAGCGACGGCCTTGACACCGGCCTGGTCCAGGATCGTGTTGCCCATGGCGCCGCCCAGCAGAACGAACTTGTCGTTCGACTTGGCATAAGCCTCGCAGACCTTGGCCGCAGCCACGGGGTCTTCGGAATAGGCAAACACGGTCATGCCCGTCAGCAGGTCACCCATCTTTGCAGCGGGCTTCCCTTCGAGGGCGATCTTGGCGAGCTTGTTCTTGGCAACGCGGACGGACCCGTTAACGTCGCGCATCTTCGCGCGCAGGTCCTGCATCTGTGCAACCGTCATGCCTTCGTAGTGGGCAACCACCACGACGCCAGAGCTTTCGAAGATCTGGCCGAGTTCCTCGACCACTTTCTCTTTCTGGGCTCTATCCACAGTTTCACTCCAAGTTGGGGGTCTCCCCCCGGCTCAATTCAGTGGAACATCCGAAAGATGCCCCACGTTCGGGTCCACGATGCAGTCCCGAGAGCCAGATCGCCCGAGGGAACCTCGGGGAAAAAACGTCTCGAACTCCATCTCGGGCAGGGTATTAAGGCGTTTGCGCACCACCCGCCGTCTCGGACAAAGCAAGTCGGGGCAACGTGACGAATCACGCAGCCACGACAGAGGCCGTGCATATCCGCTTGTTCCGGCCAAGCCAAGACGCCGCATCACGGAACTGCGGCTCCGGCATCAGTTTTCGCCCCAAACGGCGGCGAAGGCGGGCGCGGGGGCGGTTTCCATCCTTGCAGACGGCCCGCAAAAAGAAAACCACCGGCCCGGGGGCCGGTGGCTTCAGAAATCTGCAACCGGCTCAGGCCGAGGCGGTCGAGGACAGGTCCAGCGAAACGCCCGGACCCATGGTCGAGCTGAGCGAGACCTTCTTGACATAGGTGCCCTTGGCCCCCGGCGGCTTGGCGCGGGTCACGGCTTCCACGAAGGCGCGGACGTTCTGCGCCAGCTTCTCGTCCGAGAACGACACCTTGCCGACGCCGGCATGGATCACGCCGGCCTTTTCGACCTTGAACTGCACTTCGCCGCCCTTGGCGCCTTCGACGGCCGTTTTCACGTCCATCGTCACGGTGCCGACCTTGGGGTTCGGCATCAGGTTGCGCGGACCCAGGATCTTACCCAGACGGCCGACCAGCGGCATCATGTCCGGCGTCGCGATGCAACGGTCGAACTCGATCTTGCCGGACTGGATGGTTTCCAGCAGGTCTTCCGCACCCACGATGTCGGCACCGGCGGCCTTGGCTTCATCAGCCTTGGCGCCACGGGCGAACACGGCCACGCGCACGGTCTTGCCCGTGCCGTTCGGCAGGGCCACCACGCCGCGGACCATCTGGTCGGCGTGACGCGGGTCAACGCCCAGGTTCATCGCGATTTCGACGGTTTCGTCGAACTTGGCCGAGGCGGCCTTCTTGATCAGGCCGACAGCATCTTCAACCGACAGGTTGGCCTTGCCGACGAACAGCTCCTGCGCCTTCTTCACGCGCTTTGCGATCTTTGCCATGGCTTCAGCCCTTCACTTCGATGCCGCAGGACTTGGCCGAGCCAAGGATGATGTTCATCGCCGCTTCCACGGAATTGGCGTTGAGATCCTTCATCTTGGTTTCGGCGATCTTGCGCAGTTGCGCCGCGGTGATCGAACCGGCCACTTCGCGGCCCGGCTTGGACGACCCCTTCGAACGCGACCGCTTGCCCACTTGCGGCAGACCGGCGGCCTGCTTCACCAGGAACGAAGCCGGCGGCGTCTTCAGCTCAAGGCTGAACGACTTGTCGGCGTAATAGGTGATGATCACCGGCGTCGGGGTGCCCGGGGGCAGTTCCGCCGACTTGGCGTTGAATTCCTTGACGAACGCCATGATGTTCAGACCGCGCTGACCCAGCGCGGGGCCCACCGGCGGCGACGGGTTGGCTTGTCCCGCCTTCACCTGCAGCTTGAGGCTGCCCATGATCTTCTTGGCCATCTGGCCTACTCCTCTGTCACTGCGCCCCGAAGGCGCGGTTTAGCGGTACGGTCCGACATCCCCGGTCAGGGATGCTCGCCTCCCGCGCGATACACTCAGATGCCCTTGGTCACCTGGGTGAATTCCAGTTCGACGGGCGTCGCCCGCCCGAAGATCGAGACCGAGACCTTGAGCCGGTTTGCCGACTCGTCCACTTCCTCGACCATGCCATCGAAGCCATCGAACGGGCCGTCGGTGACCTTGACCTTCTCGCCGATGTCGAAGCGGATCAGGTTGCGTGGCTGGGCCTCGCCCCCTTCGACGCTGCGGCTCAGCATCGTGTTCACTTCGGCATCGCGCATCGGCATCGGCTTGCCTTGCGGGCCCAGGAACCCCGTCACCCGGTTGATCGACGAGATCAGGTGATAGCCCCGGCTCGACATCTCCATGTGGACCAGCACATAGCCGGGCATGAAGCGGCGCTCGGAGGTCACCTTCTTGCCGCGCCGGACCTCGATCACCTCTTCGGTCGGCACCAGCACTTCGTCGATCTCGTCGCCAAGATTCGCGTCCGCCACAGCCGTCTTGATCTGTTCGGCAACCTTCTTCTCGAAATTCGAGAGGACGCTTACCGAGTACCAGCGCTTTGCCATGGTGCCGCTTCTTCCTTATTGCGGGAGCCTTGCGCCCCTTCGTGGTTTTCCTGAACAAAAAACAGCGCGCACCTCGAATCGATGCGCGCCTTTTGCCTTTGGTCGGTCGCGGATTAGCCGCTAGGCCGCCCCGGATCAAGCAAAATCAGGTCTCAGGCGCCGATGACCAGCGTCAGGCCCCAGCGGATGATCACATCGACCAGGCTGAAAAACACCGCCGTCAGGGCCGCCAGGATGAAGACCATGACCGTGGTCAGCAAGACCTCGCGCCGGCCGGGCCAGTGGATCTTGGCCACTTCGCCACGGACTTGCTGAAGAAACTGGAGCGGGTTCGCGGCCATGGGCTGCCCTTCGGGTTCGGATCATCGGTTGCGGGTCGAGATACGGCCTGCCGCCCCGGATTTCAAGCGCCGCGACAGAGTGAAACGCCCGGTGGTCCGGGTTCGCGGCGTCTAAGGCTGGCAAGGATCAGGAAAAGGGACCATGGCAGGGGCAGCAGGGCTTGAACCCGCGACCTACGGTTTTGGAGACCGTCGCTCTACCAACTGAGCTATACCCCTGTGGTCGGCGCAGGGGTTACGGCAGGCAGCGCACGAGGTCAAGGGGTCTTGCGGCCGCTCTTTGTCGCGGCCGGCGGTCAGCGGAACCGGCCGCCGCGCTGGATGACCTCGATCTGATAGCCGTCCGGGTCGGCAATGAAGAAGAACCGCGCCACCGGGGCTTCCCCGTTGCGGAAATCGACGATCCCGCGCGGGGCAAGGCCGGCGGCGGTCAAGCGGGCGTGTTCGGCCTGAACGTCCTCCACCGTCACGGCAAGATGGCCATAGCCATCGCCCGGGGCGTAAGGCTCGGTCCGGCCCTTGTTGACCGTCAGTTCCAGTTCGAAGTCGGACTCGGGGTTCGACAGGTAGATCAGGGTGAACCCTTCGAACTCCAGCCGGTCGGCGGGCGTCAGCCCGAAGGCGGTGTCATAGAAGGCGACCGAACGCGCCTCGTCCAGAACGCGAATCATCGAGTGAACGGCCTTGGCCATGGGGCACCTCTTGCGGCGGGGGTTGCGGGCGGCGGCGTAGCACAGGCCCGGCACAGGGCCAACCCGCGCCCGTCGCGGGCGGGCGCCAAGCAAAAGGGCCGCCCGAAGGCGGCCCTTTGTCTCGCTCTGTCCCGAAGGATCAGGCGATGATCTTCGAGACGACGCCGGCGCCGCCCCCGTCTGCGGTTTCCGCGGACGGTTTCGTTTCCCAGATCATGCAATGATCTTGGAAACGACCCCTGCTCCAACC
>NZ_PZKE01000030.1 GCF_003034965.1 Fuscovulum blasticum DSM 2131
CCGCCCCGGGCCGAGCCGGCCCCGCCGCCGCGCCCCGCGGCCGCCGAACGGCCCGCAGCCGCGGCGCCGGTGTCGAATGTCACGCCGCTGCCGCTGCGCAAGGCCATCGTGCCCGCCGGCCAGCCGCTGCCGCCGCAGCCCAGCCTGAATGAAATCTCGCCCGAGGCCCTGGCCTCGGTGCGCGAGGTGGAAAAGCGGGCCAAGAAGCTTACGCTGATGGAGCTGACCGAACGCACCTGCAAATGGCCGATCGGCGACCCCGCGACCGAGGATTTCTGGTTCTGCGGCCTGCCCAGCCTTCCCGGCAAACCCTATTGCGAGGCCCATGTCGGCGTGGCCTTCCAGCCGATGAGCGCCCGCCGGGATCGCCGCCGCTAAGGCGGCGACGCCCGGCAATCTTCCGGCTGCGGGATCGCCGCCGCCAAGGTGAACACCCCTTCCAACGGCCCTGTCTGGTGCACACCGGCAGGGCCGTTTGCTTGAAAACCATCCGCTCTGACCGCTTCGCCCTGGCACGGAAGCCAAGGGTGCCCCCGCTGCCGCCTCAGGCTGCGGCGGCGGGTCGCAGTCGCGCTGAGTTTTTACAAAATCCTTGGTTTTCAAAGGAATGGCGCCTGTAAGCGGCGGCTTATCTGGGGTGCGGACTTTGGTCAGATTTAGAATTGATCTAAGTCATGGCCTCTTCCCGGCCGGTTCTGCCCTTCTTCCCCTGCGCGAAAGACCTGGAAAGAGGACCAATCATGAAACGTATCCTGGCTCTTGCCCTTGCAACGACCGCCCTGGCGGGGGCTGCCGCCGCGGATGATTTGCGTGACCGCGCGGCCCAGACCTTCAAGCCGCTGCCGTCCACCGTGCCGGCGGTTGCCGACAACCCCGCCAGCCCCGCGAAGATCGACCTTGGCAAGGCGCTGTTCTTCGATCCGCGGCTGTCGGCCTCGGGCGTGTTTTCCTGCTATTCGTGCCACAACCTGACCACCGGCGGCGACGACAACATGGAAACCTCGGTCGGCCATGGCTGGCAGAAGGGGCCGCGCAACGCGCCCACCGTGCTGAACGCCGTGCTGAACGAGGCGCAGTTCTGGGATGGCCGGGCCGATGACCTCAAGGCGCAGGCCAAGGGGCCGGTGCAGGCCGGCGTCGAAATGGCGAACACGCCGGACAATGTGGTTGCCACGCTGAAATCCATGCCGGCCTACAACGACTGGTTCGCCGCCGCCTTCCCGGATGAGGTGGATCCGGTCAGCTTCGACAACATGGCCAAGGCGATCGAGGTGTTCGAGGCCACGCTGATCACCCCCGCCCCGTTCGATGCCTGGCTGAACGGCGATGATGCCGCCCTGTCGGATCAGGCCAAGGCCGGGCTGACGCTGTTCCTCGACAAGGGATGCTCGGCCTGCCATTCGGGCGTCAACATCGGCGGGCACGGCTATTATCCGTTCGGTCTGGTCGAAAAACCCGGCGCCGAAATCCTGCCGGTCGGCGACAAGGGCCGCTTTGCCGTGACCGCAACGGCGGATGACGAATATGTCTTCCGCGCCGCGCCCCTGCGCAACATCGCGCTGACCGCGCCCTATTTCCACTCGGGCAAGGTCTGGGATCTGAAGATCGCGGTGCAGATCATGGCCGAAAGCCAGTTGGGCGAGGCCATCACCGACACCGAGGCCGACCAGCTTGTCGCCTTCCTTGACAGCCTGACCGGCACCATGCCCGCCGTGACCCTGCCGGTGCTGCCGGCCGAAACCGCCGCCACGCCGCGCCCGACGACCAACGTCCTGCCGTAAGGCGCAGGTGCACAGACGGGAAAGGGGCGGCCCCGGGGCCGCCCCTTTTTCCATCCGGCGTCCGCGCCTTCAGTTGCCTTGCAGGATGCCGTTCAGCAGCTTGCCGGCTTCCTCGGTCAGCGCGTCCTGCGCCTTGCGCTTCACCGCGTCTTCCAGCGATTCGCCTTCGCCCGCAACGATGCCTTCCTTTGCCAGCTTCGCCTCCAGCTCGGCCTTGGCCTTGGCTTCTGCGGCCTTGGCTTCGGCTTTCAGCCGCTCTTCCGCGGCCTTCGCCTCGGCCTCCATCTTCTCGCGGGCGATGGCTTCCAGATCCAGCCGGAAGGTCGGATCGGCCCAACTTCCGGTGATCCACAGCGGCACCATGACGCCGCCGCTGCCGTCCTCCTTGGTCAGCGCGGTCGGCCGGATGCGATAGTTCAGGTCGCGCTTGCCAAGCCCGATCTCGCCCATGCCGGTGGCCGTCAGATAGGGCGCCACCAGCTTGAGGTCGCTGTTCGACAGCACGCCCCCGGCGATGGAGAAGCTGCCCGCGATCCCGTCGAAGATGGTCTTCTGCCCTTCGCCGACATAGCCCGCATCCAGCGTGCGCAACATGCCCCCGATGTCCAGACCGCGGATTTCGCCCTTGCCCAGGCTCAGGCTGCCGCTGCCCTTCAGGCCCTGCATGATCTCGTCCACCGAATTGCCGACCCCCAGGAAGTTCAGCGTCAGGTTGCCCTGCGCGATCAGCCGGTCCCAGCCGGCCATGTCCTGCAGAAGCGGCTCCATCCCGATGCCCTTCAGCGCCAGATCGCCGCCGACCGACAGGCCGCCGCGTCCGTTCAGAACGAACTGCCCGGTCACGCTGCCGCCATAGGCCGCCATCTGCCGGATGTCGAACACCGCCCGCGCCCGGTCGATGGTGATCAGCGCGCGGGTCTCGCCCAGCTTGGCCACCCCCAGATCGACAGACGGCGCCACCAGCGCCACCGCCGCATCCATCGCACCCAGGGCCGACACGTCGATCCGGTCCTTCGGCCAGCCCGCGGCCTGCATCCCACCGCCCGAACCGCCGCCCTGCACGCTGCCGCCCGCCGCACCGGCCAGCACCAGCGGCCCGCTGCGCAACTGGGCCGACAGTTTCGGCCGGTCCTTGCCCGGTTTCAGGTCCAGATCGCCGGTGATCTCATTCGCGTCGGCCACGATCTTCGCCCCGCGCAGATAGGCCGCCCCGCTGCCGTCCAGCGTCAACTGCCCCGCCACCGTCAGCCGGTCGGCCCCGAACCCCGGCGGCGGGGTCGAGATCGCGCTGCCCATCGCCGCGCCCACCGCCGGCAGGTCCGGCAGATCGGCCTCCAGCGTGCCCTCGGCGGCCAGCGGGCTCCAGCCGGCCCGCCCGTCAAACGCCACCCGCGCCTTGCCGGCGCTGGCCTTCAGCGTCAGCGGCACCACCCGCCCTTCGGTAAAGGCCGAGAACACATCCGCCTGCGCCGACAGCGCCACGTTCTGCCCGCCCGACAGCGCGCTCAGCTCCAGCGTGAAGGGGCCGGTGAAATCCGGCACCTTCAGCACCGCATCCACATTGTCCAGCGCGATGCGCCGACCGCTGGCGTGGTCGATATAGCGGATGGTGCCGCCGCTGATCCGGCCTTGCTCCAGCGTGTAGGACTTGCCCACACCCGGCGTCGCCTCGCTGACCTCGCCGCCCGAACCGCCGCCGCCGAACACCCAGTTCTCGCGCCCGTCCTTGGCCCGTTCCAGCAGGATGCGCGGGTTTTCCGCCCGCAGGCCCAGGATGCGGATGTCGCCCCCCAGCAGGGCCGAGGCGTTGATCTCGATCACCAGCCCGTCGGCCGCGAACATCGGACCCGGCTCCTTGGACCAGTCGGCATTGGCCATGCTGACCGGGCCGGTGGTCACGCCCAGCACCGGCCAGAACCGCGGCGTCACCTTGCCCTCGATGGTCAGGGCGCGTCCGGTCAGTTTTTCAAACTGCTGGGCCGCCGCCTGGGCCACCCGCTCGGTCGGCACCATCAGCAACAGCCCCGCGCCCAGAAGCACAAGGATCAGGATCGCGCCCACCGCCCGAAGCAGCCACCGCATCGACGCCTCCACTCGTTTATACTTTTCAAACCATGCTAGGCTGGCGCCCCCCCCTTCGGCAAGAACCAGCCACCACCCGCGGCATCAAACCGCCGCGACCTTGCGGCCAGATGGCACCGCGCCGGGGCAGGGTTTCCACGGCTTTCGCCCATGGCGGGAAGCAGGATACGCGCGCCGTGATGGACGCAAGTTCCATGCAAGGGCCCGGAATGGCGGAAACGGAAAGCCGCAGCGCGCCGGTTGCATCGCCGATGTCATTTGTTTCGCTGATCGGGATCTATGCCGCCGTCTTTGCGGCGATGATCGCCCTTCTGCTGCCCATCACCCATTTCGTCGCTCTGGGCCTCGGGACCGCCGTGTTCAACATCCTGCTCATCCGCCTTGGCCTGCGGTTCGGCGCGCGGCAGTCGATGAAGACCCTGCCCAAGGGCTGAATCTCCTGTCCCTCCCGGCGCCGGCCCTCAGTTCCGGCTGACCGGGCGCGACCGCATCCGCGCCACCGTCTCGCGTTCGGCGCGCTTGCACAGGTTGGGCGGCAGGCCGCGGTCGATCAGGTCCATGTCGGCCAGCACCATCTCGCCCATCCGCTGGAAGGCCACGTCCAGCGCGCCCGCCCGGTGGGCGCTTTTCAGCAGGC
The DNA here is from genome assembly GCF_003034965.1 of Fuscovulum blasticum DSM 2131. Taxonomy (GTDB): domain Bacteria; phylum Pseudomonadota; class Alphaproteobacteria; order Rhodobacterales; family Rhodobacteraceae; genus Pseudogemmobacter; species Pseudogemmobacter blasticus. Next base: position 4,501 of record NZ_PZKE01000030.1, read on the forward strand.
CGGGCAGGGCACGCGCCCGGTGATCGCGGGGCAGGGGCTCTTCGGGCCAGACATCCGTCGCCGCCACGATCCGCCCGCTGGCCACCGCCTCCAGCAGTGCGTCGAAATCCACCACATCGGCACGCGACAGCAGGATGAAGGCCGCCCCGGGCCGCAGCGTGGCAAAGGCCTCCGCGCCCAGAAACCCGCGGTTTTCAGAGGTGACCGCAGCCGTGACGAAGACCACTTCCGCCTCGCGCAGCGCCGTCGGCAGGTCCACCGGCCGCGCCCGCGCCTCGCGGATGCGCGCTTCCGGCAGCCAGGGATCATGGATCGACAGCCGCGGCCGGAACCCCGCCAGAACCCGCGCCAGCGCCCGGCCCAGATCGCCGAAGCCGATGATCGACACCTCGGCCCCGGTCAGCAGCCGCGCCTGTGCGTTGCCGTCCCCGCCCCACAACTCGCGCCCGGCGCGGAAATCCGCCTCGGCGCCGTGGATGTTGCGCAGCAGCGACAGCGCGAAGCCCAGCCCGATCTCCGCCACCGGCTCGGCAAAGACGGCCCCCGTCGTCACCACATGAATGCCGCGGGCAAAGGCGGCGTCATAGGGCATGTTCGGCAGCAGGTTCGATTCCACGTTGAAGATGCAGCGCAGCCCGGTCATCGCGGCAAGGGTCGCCTCGCTCAGCGGCGGCTGGCCGATGATGTAGCGCGCCTCGGCCAGCACCTCGGGCGGCAGCGCGGCCAGTTCCTCATCCACCGTCTCGACAAGGCGATAGCGGGCGCGCAGCCCGGCCAGACGCTGGGGCGTGAAGATCAGGTCCAGCGTCCGGGGCAGCGGACAGGAAATCACCAGCGGTCTGGAATCGGTCATGGCTCCACCTCCGGGCGGAACCCTAGCCGCCCCGGGCCCCGCCCACCAAGCCCGAACGGTGCATCCCCATCGCAGCAGGTCCGGTGTCTTCCCCTTGGTCCAAATACCCCGGGGGGAAGGGCCTTTGGCCCGCGGGGGGGCAGCGCCCCCCGTCCTGCGGCGCCCCCTATCCCCGCCCCGGGCGCTGCGATATATGCGGCGCATGACCCAGAACCCGCCCGATCTTCGCCCCGACCTTGCCCGCGCCCGGCTTGCCGCCGACCCCGCCCGCCCCGGCCAGCCCCGGATCGGCATGGTCTCGCTTGGCTGCCCCAAGGCGCTGGTGGACAGCGAACGCATCCTCACCCGGCTGCGCGCCGAAGGTTACGCCATCAGCCCCGATTATCAGGGCGCCGACGCGGTGATCGTGAACACCTGCGGCTTCCTCGACAGCGCCCGCGCCGAAAGCCTGGACGCCATCGGCGAGGCGCTGCGCGAAAACGGCAAGGTCATCGTCACCGGCTGTCTGGGCGCCGAGCCCGAGATGATCACCGGCACACACCCCCGCGTGCTGGCCGTCACCGGCCCGCATCAGTATGAGGCCGTGCTGGATGCCGTCCATGCCGCCGCCCCCCCGGCGCCGAACCCCTTTGTCGATCTGCTGCCCGCCACCGGCGTTTCGCTGACGCCCCGGCATTACAGTTATCTCAAGATCTCCGAAGGCTGCGACCACGCCTGCAAGTTCTGCATCATCCCCGACATGCGCGGCCGCCTGGTCAGCCGCCCCGCCAAGGCCATCCTGCGCGAGGCGGAAAAGCTGGTCGAGGCGGGGGTAAAGGAACTGCTGGTCATCAGCCAGGACACCTCGGCCTATGGCACCGACTGGAAGGGTCGTGACGAGAAGTTCCCGATCCTCAGCCTCGCCCGCGATCTGGGCAGCCTTGGCGCCTGGGTGCGGCTGCATTACGTCTATCCCTATCCGCATGTGCGCGATCTGGTGCCGCTGATGGCCGAGGGGCGCATCCTGCCCTATCTCGACATTCCCTTCCAGCACGCCCACCCCGACACGCTGAAGCGGATGGCCCGGCCCGCCGCCGCCGCCCGCACCCTGGACGAGATCGCCGCCTGGCGCCGCACCTGCCCCGACATCGTGCTGCGCTCGACCTTCATCGTCGGCTATCCCGGCGAGACCGAGGCCGAGTTCCAGACCCTGCTGGACTGGCTGGACGAGGCGCAGCTCGACCGCGTCGGCGCCTTCCGCTACGAAAACGTCAAGGGCGCGCGCTCGAACGACCTGCCCGACCATGTGCCAGAAGAGGTGAAGGAAGACCGCTACGCCCGCTTCATGGAAAAAGCGCAGGCGATTTCCGAGGCGAAGCTGGCGGCCCGCGTCGGCACCCGGATCGAGGTGATCGTGGACGAGGTGGATGCCGAAGGCGCCACCTGCCGCACCAGGGCCGATGCCCCGGAAATCGACGGCAACCTGTTCATTGATGAGGGGTTCGAGGATCTGCGGCCCGGCGACAGGGTGACGGTCGAGGTGGACGAGGCCGCCGATTACGATCTTTGGGGCCGCCGCGTCTGACGGCTGGCCGGGGCGGGGGCGCTGCCCCCGCACCCCCGGGATATTTCAGGACAGGTGAAAGGGCAGGGGCGTTTCTCCCCGCGCCCCGCGCGCCGGTCTGGCCAGAACCCGCCCGCCATGGCATGAGGCGGCATGACCGACCTGCCCGTCACCGCCATCCTGCCCGATCTGCGCGCGGCCCTTGCCACGCGCGGGGCGGCCGTGCTGCAAGCACCACCCGGGGCCGGCAAGACCACCGTGGTGCCGCTTGACCTGCTGGCCTCGGGCCTGTTTTCCGGCCGCATCGTCATGCTGGAGCCGCGCCGTCTGGCCGCCCGCGCCGCTGCCGAACGGATGGCCGAAACGCTGGGAGAGCCGGTCGGCCAGCGCGTCGGCTACCGCATCCGGGGCGAGGCGAAGGTTTCTGCCGCGACCCGGATCGAGGTGGTGACCGAGGGCATCCTGACCCGGATGATCCAGTCCGACGCCGAATTGCCCGGCGTGGCTTGCGTGATCTTCGACGAATTCCACGAACGGTCGTTGCAGGCCGACCTTGGCCTTGCGCTGGCGCTTGAGGTGCGGGCGGCGCTGCGGCCCGATCTGGCGCTGGTCGTCATGTCGGCCACGCTGGATGCCGCGCCGGTGGCGGCGCTGATCGGCGACGCGCCCGTCATCACCGCCGAAGGCCGCGCCTTTCCGGTGGAAACCCGCTGGCTGGGCCGGCCGGTGGATGCCTCGCTGCGGTTCGAGGCGGCGGTGGCCGGCCTGTTGCGGCAGGCGCTTGAGGAAACCGAGGGCGGCGTTCTGGTCTTCCTGCCCGGCGAGGGCGAAATCCGCCGGGTCGAGGCGCAGATGCAGGGCCTGCCCGGCCTGAGCCTGCGGCCGCTGTTCGGGGCGATGGACTTTGCCGCCCAGCGGGCCGCGCTGGCCCCGGCGCCGGGGCGCAAGGTGGTGCTGGCCACCGCCATTGCCGAAACCTCGCTGACGCTGCCCGACATCCGTGTCGTGGTGGACGGCGGCCGGGCGCGGCGGGCGCGGTTCGACCCCGCCTCGGGCATGTCGCGGCTGGTGACCGAGCGGGTGACCCGGGCCGAGGCCGAACAGCGCCGGGGCCGGGCCGGACGGGTGGCCGAGGGCATCTGCTACCGGCTGTGGGCCAAAGGCGAGGAAGGGGGCCTGCGGGCCTATCCCCCGGCCGAGATCGAGGCGGCGGATCTGACGCCGCTGGCGTTGGAACTGGCGCTTTGGGGGTCTGACGCGCTGGCCTTCCTGACGCCCCCCGCCCCCGGCCCGCTGGCCGAGGCGCGGACGCTGCTGGCCGGGCTGGGCGCGCTGGACGGGCAGGGGCGCATCACCCCGCATGGCCGCGCGCTGGCGGCGCTGCCGCTGCATCCGCGGCTGGCGCATATGCTGATGGTGGCCGGGCCGGCGGCGGCCCCGCTGGCCGCCCTGCTGGAAGAGCGCGATCCGCTGCGCGGCGCGGGGCCTGACCTGATGCTGCGGCTGAAGGCGCTGGATCGCCCCCCCGCCGAGGCGCATCGCGCCACCATCGAGCGTATCCGGGTCGAGGCGAAGCGGCTGGCCCGCGCGGCGCCGCAAGGCACGCGGGCGGGGGTGTCTGTAGGCGCGATGGCCTCGCTGGCCTATCCCGACCGGATCGGGCTGCGCCGCAAGGGCGAGGCGCCGCGTTACCTGCTGTCCGGTGGCAAGGGGGCGCTGCTGCCCGAAGGCACGCCGCTGGCGAAGGCGCGGCTGATCGTGGCCACCGACCTGGACGGCGACCCGCGCGAGGCGGCGGTGCGGCAGGCGGTCGAACTGGACGAGGCCGATCTGCGTGCCCTGCATGGCGGGGCGATCAACTGGCGCGACACGGTGGAGTGGGACCGCCGCACAGGCCGGGTGCAGGCGCGGCGGCAAGAGGTGTTCGGTGCGCTGGTGCTGGACGACCGGCCCTGGACCGAGGCCCCGCCCGAGGCACTGGCCCGTGCTGCGCTTGAAGGCCTGCGGGCGCTGGGCCTGCCCTGGACACCCGCCGCCCGCCGGCTGCGGGCGCGCATCGCGCTGGCCCGGGGCGAGGACTGGCCCGAGGTGACCGAGACCGCCCTGCTGGACAGTGCCGAAGACTGGCTTCTGCCCTATCTTGACGGCAAGCGCAGCGCGGCCGATCTGGCCGCGCTGGACCTGACCCAGCCCCTGTTGGCCCGCCTGTCGCACGGCCAGCGGTCCGATCTGGACCGGCTCGCGCCCGCGCAGTTCACCACGCCGCTGGGGCGCTCGGTGCCCATCGACTATGACGGCGATCACCCGTCGATCGAGGTGCGCCTGCAAGAGATGTTCGGCGTGACGCGGCACCCGACCGTGGGCCAGCACCGCCTGCCGCTGCGGGTCACGCTGCTGTCCCCGGCGCAGCGGCCGGTGCAGGTGACGCTGGACCTGCCCCGGTTCTGGGCGACGTCCTACGCCGATGTGCGCAAGGACATGCGCGGACAGTATCCGCGCCATCCCTGGCCGGACGATCCGACCCGGGCCGAACCCACGCTGCGCGCCAAGCCGCGGGGCACCTGACCGTGGCCTGGCAATGGCTTGAGCGGGGCAGGGTTTCGGGGTAGGGGCGGGGCATGGACAGTCTGGTCGAAACGGTGATCGAGGATGCGCGCTGGCAGGCTTTCGGGCTTGATCAGGCGGCCGAACGGGCGGCGCGCGCCGTGCTGGCGGGGCTGGGGTTGCCGGAAGCGGGTTTCCAGATCTCGGTTCTGGGCTGCGACGATGCCCGCATCGCGGTGCTGAACGCCGATTTCCGCGGCAAGCCGCAGCCGACGAACGTGCTGTCCTGGCCCTCAGACGAACGCGCCGCCGAGGTGATCGGCGCCGAGCCGGAACGCCCCGAACCGGGCGCGCCGGATGATCCCGAATCCTTGGGCGACATTGCCATCGCCTGGGAAACCTGCGCCCGCGAGGCCGGGGAACAGGGCAAGCCCATGGCCGACCATGTGCTGCATCTGATGGTGCATGGCGTGCTGCATCTCTTGGGCTATGATCACGTCGAGGACGAAGATGCCACGCTGATGGAGGCGCATGAGGTGCGCATACTTGCGCAGCTTGGTGTTTCCGACCCATATTGAGACGCGCCCGCAAGACGGGTGCGTTCTGGACAAAGGACAGATGGGCAGTAGCAGCGATGGGTCTTCCGCCGCGCCTGAGGCGCAGCCGCAGTTGACCGACGAACCTCCGGCAGAACCCGCGGGACGCGGGTTTTTTGGCCGGCTCCTTTCCGCGTTCACCCCGAACAACGATTCCGAAACCGCAAATCCCGCCGCCCCGGCGCCGGGAATCGCCACCTCGCCGGGCCTTGGGGCCCTGCGGCGGATGCGGGTGGATGACGTGGCCATTCCCAAGGCCGAGATCGTGGCCGTGCCGCTGGACATCGGCAAGGACGATCTGGTCGAGGTGTTCCGGGAACACGGGTTTTCCCGGGTGCCGGTCTACAAGGGCACGCTTGACCATCCGCAGGGCCTTGTCCTGCTCAAGGATCTGGCCTTGCAGCACGGCTTCGGCCAGAGCGGCCGCTTCAGCCTGAAGCGCCTGCTGCGCCCGATCCTTTACGCGCCGCCCTCGATGCCGACCGGCGTCCTGCTGCAGAAGATGCAGAAAGAGCGCGTCCATATGGCGCTGGTGATCGACGAATACGGCGGGGTCGATGGTCTGGTCACCATCGAAGACCTGATCGAGACCGTCATCGGCGAGATCGAGGACGAGCATGACGAGGATGAAAGCGCGCTGTGGAAAGAGGAAAGCCCCGGCGTGATCCTGGCCCAGTCCACCGCCCCGCTGGAAGAGCTGGAACAGGCGCTGGGCCTGCAACTGCGCACCGGCGAGGATGACGACGAGATCGACACCATCGGCGGGCTGGTCTTCCTGCGCACCGGCCGCGTGCCGGCACGGGGCGAGGTGGTCGATCACGAAAGCGGCGCGCAGATCGAGATCGTCGATGCCGATGCCCGCCGCATCAAGCGGCTGCGGTTGCGGCTGCCCGGGCGCGGCACGGCCCCGGCCGAGCCCTGACCGCCATGCGCCCCGGCCAAAGAACGGCGCTGCGGGATGCGGCGCTGGGGGTGGCGATTGCCCTCGGGCAGGCGCCTCTCGGGCTTTGGCCGGTGGCGCTGGCCGGGTTGGCGCTGGCGCTGTGGCGCATGGCCTCGGCGCCCACGCCCGGCGCGGCCTTTCGCCGGGGCTGGCTGATCGGGGCGGGGCATTTCGCCTTTGCGCTAAGCTGGATCGTGCAGCCGTTCTTCGTTGATCCCTGGCGCCATGGCTGGATGGCGCCCTTCGCGATTCTGGGCATCGCCTTCGGGCTGGGCCTGTTCTGGGGGGCGGCCGGCTGGCTGGCCCGGCGGCTGGGCGGTGGCGCGGTCACCGTCGCGCTGGCCTGGTCCGGGGCGGAACTGGCGCGCGGCCTTGTGCTGACCGGCTTTCCCTGGGCCTTGCCCGGCCACATCTGGACCGAGACGCCGCTGGTGCAGACCGCCGCGCTGATCGGGGCCAACGGCCTGACGGCGGCCACGCTGCTGGCGCTGGCGGCGCCGCTGGCCTGGGGCCGGCGCGGGCTTGCGGTGCCGGCGCTGGTGCTGGCCGTGGCGGGCGGCTGGTCCTGGCACCGGCTGTCCCTTCCCGAACCGGCGGCCCCCGGCGGCGTGGTGCGGCTGGTGCAGCCCGACATCGCCCAAAGCCTGAAATGGGACCCGGACGAGGCCCGCGCCAATTTCGACATCCTGCTGGCCCTGTCGGCCGATGCGCCGGCCGACCTGATCGTCTGGCCCGAAACCGCTGTTCCCTTCCTGCTGAACGAAGGGCAGGGCGCGGCGCTCGCCATGGCGGCGGTGGCGGGCGGCACGCCGCTGGCCGCCGGCATCCAGCGGGTCGAAGGCGATCTTGGCTGGAACAGCCTTGCCGTGATCGGGCCGGGCGGCAGCATCGCCCCGGTCTTCGACAAGATCCACCTTGTCCCCTTCGGCGAATATGTCCCCTTCGGTGACTGGGCCTATGAAACCTTCGGCCTGCGGGCCTTTGCCGCACAGACCGGCGCGGCCTATGCGGCGGGCACCACCCGCAACGCGGTGGCGCTGTCGCCGCGCACCGGCCTTGCCCTGCCGGTCATCTGTTACGAAGCGATCTTCCCCGAAGAGCTGATTGCCGCGCCCCGCGCCGACTGGCTGTTGCAGATCACCAACGATGCCTGGTTCGGCACCCTGACCGGCCCCTATCAGCATCTGGCCCAGGCGCGGCTGCGTGCCGTGGAACTGGGCCTGCCGCTGGTGCGGGTGGCCAATACCGGCGTGTCGCTTGTGACAGATGCGCGCGGCCGCACCGTGACAGACCTGCACGGCGCCCCCGCCCTTCTGCCACTGGGCGCGCGCGGCACGCTTGATGTGCCGCTGCCCGGGCCGCTGCCCGCCACGCCCTATGCGCGCATCGGCGATTGGCCGCTGGCCCTGCTGTTGCTGGCGGGGCTCGCCCTGGCCGGTCTGGTCCGCCTGCGGCGCGATGGCGCTTGATTGTTGTATCTGTGGCGCGTAAGTCCGCCGCTATCGAACTGTCACAACGGCTTCCTGGCGTGACGGGGATCAACCAACGGAGCACTTCCCAATGACCCGCAAGAACTATGTCTTCACTTCCGAGTCCGTCTCGGAGGGGCACCCCGACAAGCTGTGTGACCGCGTTTCGGATGCCGTTCTGGATGCTTTCCTGACGATCGAACCGAACGCCCGTGTCGCCTGCGAAACCTTCGCAACGACGAACCGGGTCGTGGTGGGCGGCGAGGTTGGCCTGTCCAGCAAGGAAAAGACCCATGAGATGATGCAGCGCATCGACGGCATCGTCCGCGAATGCGTCCGCGACATCGGCTATGAGCAGAAGAAATTCCACTGGGAAAAGATCAAGATCCACAACTACCTGCACGAACAGTCGGCCCATATCGCGCAAGGCGTGGACCGTGACGGCGCAGGCGATCAGGGCATCATGTTCGGCTACGCCACGCGCGAGACGCCCGAATACATGCCGGCCCCCATCCAGTATGCCCATGCCATCCTGCGCCGCCTGGCCGAGGTGCGCAAATCCGGCAAGGAACCGACGCTGGGCCCGGATGCCAAAAGCCAGCTCACCCTGCGCTATGTCGACGGCAAGCCGATCGAGGTGACCTCGATCGTGCTGTCCACCCAGCACACCTCGAAGCGGCAGACCTCGAAGGTCATCCGCGGCATCGTGGAACCCTATATCCGCGAAGTCCTGCCCGAAGGCTGGCTGACCAAGAAGACCGAATGGCACGTCAACCCGACCGGCACCTTCGTGATCGGCGGCCCGGACGGCGACGCGGGCCTGACCGGGCGCAAGATCATCGTCGATACCTATGGCGGTGCGGCCCCGCATGGCGGCGGCGCCTTCTCGGGCAAGGACCCCACCAAGGTTGACCGCTCGGCCGCCTATGCCGCGCGCTATCTGGCCAAGAACGTGGTCGCCGCCGGTCTGGCCGACCGCTGCACCCTGCAGGTCAGCTATGCCATCGGTGTGGCCAAGCCGCTGTCGATCTATGTCGATACCCATGGCACCGGCCAGGTGGACGAGGCGCAGATCGAACGCGCCGTGATGGAGGTGATGGACCTCACGCCCCGCGGCATCCGCACCCACCTGAACCTGACCCGCCCGATCTATCAGCGCACCGCGGCCTATGGCCACTTCGGTCGCGCCCCGACCGAGGACGGCGGCTTTAGCTGGGAAAAGACCGATCTGGTCGAGGCGCTGAAAAAGGCGGTCTGATCCGCCCGCGACCCGTAACCCGGACTTGTAACCCGGAGAGGGCGCCCCGACCGGGCGCCCTTTTCCTTGGCCCGCAGGACACAGCCATGACGCTTCCCCCCGGCGCGATCCGGCTTGACGATGTGGTCCGTGACCGCGGCTCGCGCTATGCGGTCAGCGGCGGCCCGGTGCAGGGCCGCGCCGGGATTGATGCCTTCCTGACCGGGCTGAAGCGCGAGAAACGCTTTGCCAAGGCCACCCACAACAGTTGGGCCGCCGTGCTGTCGGACGGCGGGCCGATGCGCAACGATGATGGCGAATCCGGCGCCGGCGCGGTGATCCTGCGGATGCTGGAACGCGAAGGGCTGACCGATCATGTCGTGGTCGTCACCCGCTGGTATGGCGGCACCCATCTGGGCGGCGACCGCTTCGCCCATGTGGTGACCTGCGTGCGCGCCTGGCTCGACGCATGGCGGAAGGCCCGCTAATCTGCCAGTCTCGGAGCAGGGGAGGGCGCCGGTCATGGAATTCCTACGGGGCGAGGCACGCCGCTTCGCCAATACGGTGATCTGGAGCTGGGACGGCTGGCGCGCCGCCTGGGCCAGCGAAAAGACGCTGCGGCAATGGACGATCCTGAACATCGCCTCGGCCGCCCTGGCGTTCTCGCTTGACCTGACGGCGGGCGAACGCGCGGTCATCCTGGGGCTGGGCCTGCTGGTGCTGGCGGCGGAACTGCTGAACACCGCGATCGAGGAGGTGGTCGATTACATCTCGACCGACACCCACCCCCGCGCCCGCAAGGCCAAGGATTGCGGCAGCGCCGGCGTCGCGCTGGCCGCCCTGGCGGCGGGTGTCGCCTGGGTGGTGATCCTGATCGGCTGACCGGCCCCGCCCTTTCATCTGTCCCCAAATATCCCTGGGGTGCGGGGGCGGCGCCCCCGCCCTTGGCCGGGCCGGATGTCACTTCCTCTGGCACTTCGCCGCGCGGTCGGGCAGAAACCGGCAAGGGCGAAGGAGGCGCGGCATGGACATCGCAGGAACGGCGGCGGCGATCCGGGGCGGCGACCGCAGGGCGCTGGCCCGCGCGATCACGCTGGTGGAAAGCGGCCGCGCCGATCACCGGGCGCAGGCGGTGGCGCTGCTCTCCGCGCTGGGCCGCGACCGGCAGGCGCTGCGGCTGGGCCTTTCCGGCACGCCGGGCGTGGGCAAGTCCACCTTCATCGAAGCCTTCGGGATGCTGCTGGTCGAGGCCGGGCTGCGCGTGGCCGTGCTGGCGGTCGATCCGTCCTCGGCCCGGTCGGGCGGCTCGATCCTGGGGGACAAGACCCGGATGGAACGGCTGTCGCGCCACCCCGCCGCCTTCATCCGCCCATCGCCCAGCCAGGCCCAGATGGGCGGCGTCGCCCGCCGCACGCGCGAGGCGGTGGCGCTGTGCGAAGCCGCCGGGTTTGACGTGGTGCTGATCGAGACGGTCGGCGTCGGCCAGTCCGAAACCATGGTGGCCGAGATGTGCGACCTGTTCATCCTGCTCATGGCCCCGGCGGGCGGCGACGAATTGCAGGGCGTCAAGCGGGGCATCATGGAAATGGCCGACCTGATCCTGGTCAACAAGGCCGATGGCGACCTGCTGCCCGCCGCCACCCGCACCGTGGCCGATTACGCCGGCGCGCTGCGCCTGTTGCGCCGCCGCCCGCAAGACCCCGACGGCTTCCCCAAGGCGATGCCGGTCAGCGCGGTGTCGGGCGCCGGCCTGGCCACCGCCTGGGCCGAGATGCAGACGCTGGCCGGTTGGCGCCGCGCCCATGGCCATTGGGACGGCCGCCGCGCCGATCAGGCCGGCTACTGGTTCACGCAAGAGGTGCGGCAGGGCCTGCTGGCCGTGCTGGACCGCGAACCGGCCAGGGGCGTGATGGCCCGGCTGGCGGCCGAGGTGGGGCAGGGCACCCGCCCGCCCGAAGCGGCGGCGGCCGAAATGCTGGCCCTGCTGGGGCGCGGCGCCCCCGGCGCCTGACCCTCAGCCGCGCCACCGCCCGCCCAGATCCAGCCGCCGCGTCAGCCGCAGCGCCCGCAGGAAGCGTTCATCGTGGCTGACCACGATCAGCGCCCCGTCATAGGCGTCCAGCGCCGCCTCCAGCGCCTCGGTCGCGTCCAGGTCCAGATGGTTGGTCGGCTCGTCCAGCAGCAACAGCGCGGGCGGCTGCGGCTGGCCCAGCGTGCAGGCCAGCCCGGCGCGCAACCGCTCGCCGCCGCTCAGCCCGTCCACCCGGCGCAGGGCATCGCCGGCGCGAAAGCGGAACCGTGCCAGCGCCGCGCGGCAGGCGGTTTCCCCGGCCCCCGGCGACAGGCGCAGGAAGTTCTCGCGCAGCGTCTGGCCCGGGTCCAGCAGACCCACCGCCTGATCCAGCAGCGCGCAGGGCACCGGCCGGTCAATCCGCCCGGCAACCGGGGCCATCTGCCCCGCGATCAGCGCCAGCAGCGTGCTCTTGCCGCTGCCGTTCGGCCCGGTGACGGCCAGCCGCTCGGGCCCGGTCAGCGTCAGCGACAGGTCGCGGATCGTCGGGCGGGCGGCATCGTGGCCGCCGCTGACCGCCTCCAGCCGCAGCACCAACCGCGCCGGCGGCAATCCGGTGGCGGGAATCTCCATCCGCAGCGGCTCGACCACCTCGATCCGGTCGCGCGCGCCGGACAGGGCCGCCTGCGCCTCGGCCAGCCTTGCCTCGCGCAGCCGCAGGTTCGCCCCGCCCGAGGCCTCGGCCCGTCCCTTCGCCGCATCCAGCAGTATCTTCGGCTGGCCGCCCTTTGCCCTTGCGCGATGGCCCGCGCCATCCTTGCGGGCCTTGCGTTCGGCCGCCTGCTGGGCGCGGCGGCGGGCCTCGGCTTCGGCCTTGCCCGCCTCGGCCAGATCGTGCCGCGCGGCCTCCAGCTCCTCCGCCTTGCGGGCGGCAAAGGCGCTGTAGCCGCCGCCGTATCGCGCGGCGCCCAAAGGCGACAGCTCCACGATCGCCTCCATCGCGTCCAGCAGGTCGCGGTCATGGCTGACCACCACCGCCCCGCCGCGCCAGCCGCGCAGCAGATCGGCCACCGCCTGCCGGCCCGGGGTGTCCAGATTGTTGGTCGGTTCGTCCAGCAGCAGGAATTCCGGCGCGTCAAGGATCAGCGCCGCCAGCCCCGCGCGGGTGCGCTGGCCGCCCGACAGCGCCGCCAGCGGCGTCTGTGGGCCAAGCTCCAGCCCGCAACGCCCCAGCGCCGCCTCAATCCGCTGGGGCAGGGTCCAGTCGGCCGCCGCCAGATCCTCCGCGCCGGCCTGCCCGGTGGCGGCCCGCTCCAGCAGCGCCAGCCCCGCCCGCGCGCCGAACAGATCGGCCACCGTCTCGCCCGGATGCGCCCCTATATCCTGCCGCAGCACCCCGATGCGGCCCGCCACCTGCAGCCTGCCCGCCGTCGGGCGCAACCGGCCCGCGATCAGCTTCAGCAGCGTGGTCTTGCCACAGCCGTTGCGCCCGACAATGCCGGTGCGTTCAGGCCCAAGCGTAAGCGACAGGTTGGAAAGGACGGGCCGGCCGTCAGGCGTGGACCAGCTCAGGTTCGAAAGGGTGATGCAGGCAGCAGGCATGAGACAGCTCTTCTCGCTGGGAAACCGGGGGGATTCGGGCGAAAAGCGTCTTGTCCATTGCGGCGGTCCTTCGATCCTGCAAAAGGCGTGCTGCCAAGGTAAGGGCGCGGCCCGGATTTGCAAGCCGCCCCGCCATCGTGGTGGTGAATCGCTTGACGCCGCCTCGGTTTCAACTTACACGCCCGCAATCGAATTCGGACGGCGGGGGATTCTCCGCGCTTTGTCCCATTGCCAAAGCTGAAGGAAAACCACGATGTCGCGCGTCTGCGAACTGACGGGCAAGGGCCCGATGACCGGCAACATGGTCAGCCACGCCAACAACAAGACCCGGCGCCGCTTCCTGCCGAACCTCAACGAGGTGACGCTGCAATCCGACGCGCTCGGCCGCTCGTTCTCGCTGCGCATTTCGGCGGCGGCGCTGCGCACCGTCGATCACCGCGGTGGTCTGGATGCGTTCCTGGCCAAGGCCAAGGATGACGAACTGTCGTCCAACGCCCTGAAGATCAAGCGCGAGATCGAGAAGGCCCAGGCCGCGGCCTGATCTTTCCATCTTCGTGACAGACAGGCCCCGTGCGGTATCCGCACGGGGCTTTTTGTCCTTGCAGCGCCCCGCCGCCGCATCTGCGCTGGCCCCCGCCCCGCCCAGCCGCTAGACTGGGCACATGCGGATCGTCCTTGTCCTTCGCCTGATCCTTGCGCTGGCCGTGGCGCTGACTACGTCCCATGCCGCCATCGGCCGGGCGCAGGCGCAGGGCGCCGTCACGGTCGAGATCTGTGCCGACGGGGCAACCACCACCATCACGCTGGATTCCCATGGCCGGCCGGTCCGCCAGGCCTTTGCCTGCCCCGATTGCGTGCTGGGCGGGCTGGCACTTGCCGCGTCGCC
>NZ_PZKE01000031.1 GCF_003034965.1 Fuscovulum blasticum DSM 2131
AGGCCTTTGCACCCGTCGCCGCGTTCATCGCCATAGACTTGGCGATGCCCTCGGTGAGGATGATCTTATCCTCGGTGCCGTCCGTCCAGTGGAACCCGTCACCCAGCCCACCTGAGCAATAACGCTTGCGGGGGCCATCTGCGGGTGTGACGGCTAGGATACGCTCGAACCCGACTGGCTTGCCGTTGCGATAGACTGGGACCAGCGCATCGCCTCTGGTATTCTCTCGGCAGTCTTCAGGAACGGGGACACCCTTTTCTGTGAAGTAGGGATGCGACTGGCAAAGCTTGGCGTCGCCAAACTCAGCCATCGACTCGGCCAGTTTGCCCGCCTTTTCCTTTTCCCGTTCACGCTCTGCCGTGGCCCGTGCCCGCGCCGAACGTTCGCGCCATTCGTCATCGCGATCAGGGGAAGGCGAGCGGCTGTGCCAGTCCGTGTGCTCGCCCGTTACCCAGTTTTTCGCCCATCCGTAGGCAAAGCCGTCAGCCTCGACCTTAAGCTTATAGCTTCCGCTGGTGTTGCGGGGACCTTTGCCCTCGACCGGCACCCGATGAATCGTGTCATCATCGACGGCATATTCGAGAACCAGACCGATGCCTTGCGCCCTTGCGATAAACTCTTGCACCGGATCGGCGACGGAGATGTGCGCACTGTGATGCGGCGCACTTGCAATAATTTGTTGAAGCAAGTATAATTCCTTTATGTGAAGGGGCTACCAACCCCGTGATTTCAGCGATTTGCGAACGAATTTAGGCCAGCCGAGGAATGAGGGTTCCGAGGCTGGCTTTTCTCTTAGTGGGCACGACTATCGACCCATTTTGCGAGGTCGTCTTCCTTCCAGAACCTGCGTGTCCGCACAACAATCGGCTGCGGAAAGTCAAGGTCTGGATCGTTTACGTAGCGCCACAGGGATACCCGTGAAATCCCCCCGAGGCGCTGCATTACAGATTTGCTATTGACAAGCTGCATTCGTAGTTCCTTGCAAATGCGTTTCAGATGTAGAAAATATAATTCAGATTGATTCGTCGCGCAAATTGGGCGCGGACAGTCAATATACCGACCGCCCCATAGTCCTTATTGTACAGGCGCGTCAGGATAGCTTGTGCCCCAGTTTCTGTTCCATAACATAGGCCCAACGCTCTAAGGCCTCTCGTATGCGAATAGTTGGATTGACGCGCTGGTAGGTCTCTTCCAGCTTGGGCGGCGCATGGTTCAGCACCGCTTCAATGTCCTGCCGCCACATGCCATTGTTAGCCATGCCTGTTGCGCAGGTGCGTCGCAGGTCGTGAAAGGTCCAGTGCGTGATTTCGACAGGCTCCCCGCGCTCCTCTGCTGCGATTTTTTCCATTTCATTGGCAAGATGCTCCCGCGCCTTGTGGAAGCCCTGAACCGGCCCGCGCCCCGTAGTAGTAAACAGATAACGCGGACGACCGGCGATGATCGGCAACTCATCCAGCAGGTCAGTGCCCGCGATGCTCAGTGGCAGGCGGTGCGACCTCCCGTTCTTGGTCCTTTCCCTCGAAAGGACGATGCACTCTCCATCTACCTCATCCTCTGTCAGCCGGGCGATTTCGTTCAGGCGCTGCCCGGTCAGCAAAAGCATTCGGCCCAAGTGCCCCCACGGGTAGCCGAGCTTCAGACACGCCTGCCAGAACCAGCGAATTTCGGCATCACTCAGCACCCGGTCGCGGGATTGCTCCTTCCCTGCTTTCTTAACCTTCTGGGCGGGGTTATCCGGGATAATCCCTTTATCCTCGCACCACGAAAAGAACGCCTTGGTGTAGGCTAGAACCCGGTTCGCTGTTGGTATGCGCCCGCTCTTCTCGATGCCGTCAATCATGGCCTGAACGTCTGCACGGGACACGGTATCAATCTCTCGCGTAGACCATGCCACCCTGACGAAGCGGTCCAACTCCCGCTTGACCAAATCACCTGCCTTAAGCTGGGTCAGTTTGCGATTGCCGTAGTCATCCAGAACAGCCGCGACGGTCCGGTCTGGTGTAGCGGCCTTAGCCTTCGTATCGGCGGCAGGGTCAGCCCCGGCCCTCGCCAGAGCTAGAAGTTCACCTGCCTGCTTTCGCGCATCTGCCAAACTCAGCACCGGATAGTATCCTAGCGCGACCCTGCGTTGCACGCCGCCGTGCCGATAGCGCACCGTCCAGCTCTTCTTCTCGGTTGGCTGGACGATCAGATACAGCCCTTTGATCAGGTCGTCAGCAATCTGCTGCCGCACCTCAGTTGCCCTCAGCGCCCGAACGCTCTTGTCTGTCAGTCTCATGTCAATACATCTTTCTGGGGCACAAACTGGGGCACACTTTACGCCTTTACGCAGATTTACGCCTTGAAACGCATTGCATCATACATAGACATAAACTACATGAAAACAAGGGTCTTACGATCCCATGATGTATTGACTTGAAACGCGCAGAAACAGGAATGCAGTTGACTGTTAATCAATTGGTCGTAGGTTCGATCCCTACCGCCGGAGCCAAAATTTTCTACAGAAACAACTACTTCTTCCAAGACTAACGCCCTTGGAAATGGCTGTTTTTTGGAAGGCTGCAAACCCACTGATCGCGGCTGCAGCAGGTTGCTGAAGGCTTCGATCAGGGCAACATCAGATCACGACAGAAAGCCCGCCAAACGATTTGTTGCTCCCGCTGAAAGGCGCAGGGGGCATGGGCTGGTCTGCGTCCCCCCGCACCGCAAGGCATCCGGGTGGATGTAAGGACCAAGCCGATGGTTGCTGTCGGTATCCACCAAGGCGACTCCTGCCAACCTGAAACAGCGAGATGTTGCGTCCGGGATCGGCAGGCTAGGCTTGGCGGGGTTCAATCCGGGGCGGGGTGTCGGCGCAGAAGGTAGATGTCCATGATCCAGCCCTGCGCCTGCCGTGCGGCGGAGCGGGTGGCGAGGATGCGGGGGCCGGCCTCGGCCAGTGGGCCATGGTCAAGGATCTGCGCCTCCATCCCGAGATAGGCGCCCCACCAGATTTCCAGCCCCTGCGGATCAAGCGTCTGGAAACTGTTTTCACCGTCCAGCATGACAAGGCATGTGTCGCACCCCGAAGGAAAGCCGTGGTCGCGCAATTGCCGGCCGGTCGTGACGGTGAAGGGAGAACCGATGCGGTTCAGCGGAATGGCATGGGCCGCGCAGAGCGCCTGAATGGCGGTGATGCCGGGTTCCACGCGAATGCGCGGTGGCGGGGTCAGGCGGGCGGCGATGCGCAGGGTGGAATCGTAAAGCGAGGGGTCACCCCAGACCAGCAGCGCCACCCGCCCTGCCCCCGGCACACGGGCGGCGGCGCGGGTCCAGGCGGCAGCAATCGCGTCATGCCAGTCGTCCACCCCGGCCCGGTAGTCGGGATTGGCCGCATCGCGCAGCGGCAGGTCGAACTCGACTACCTGCGTCGTGGGGTTGGTCAGCACCTTTGCCAGGATCTGCCGGCGCAGATCGGCCAGATCGGCCTTGTCCGGCCCCTTGCGCGGCACCAGCACAAGATCAGCCTGATTGAGCGCCTTTGCACCGGCAAAGGTCAGGTGATCGGGGTTGCCGGTTCCGATGCCGATCAGAAAAAGCTCATTCATCGTCACCCTCATCCGCCAGCGGTCCATAAAGGATCAGCGCCGGCAGCTCTCCGGGCGCTTCCGCGGCCAGCTTGCGGGCAAGCCCCCCGACCGTGCCGCGCCAGATCCGCTGGTCGGCTGTCGAGACACCCTCGGCCATGAGGGCGGGTGTGTCGGCAGGCAGGCCCGCCGCGGCCAGACGGCCGGCAAGATCGCAAAAGGTCCGGCGGCCCATGAAGACGACCGTCGTTGCCTGGGCATCCGCCAGCGCGTCGATGTTCAGCGCCTCGGGCAACCCGCCCGAGACATCGGCCCCCGTCAGGAACTGCACCCGGCGCGCCGTCAGCCGGCGCGTCAGCGGGATGTTCGCCGCCGCCGCCGCGGCACAGGGCGAAGGCACGCCCGGAATGATCTCGAACCCGATGCCGGCGGCGCGCAGCGCGGTGATCTCTTCCTCAAGCCGGCCGAACAGGCCCGCATCGCCGGATTTCAGCCGCACCACATGCTGGCCCTGCCGGGCATAGTCGACCAGAAGGCGGCTGACATGGTCCTGCCGCGGCGAGGCACGGCCGGCCCGCTTGCCCACGCCCACCAGATCGGCCTCGGGGTTGGCAAGCGAGAGGATCGGCCCGGAGGACAGGTCATCGAACAGCACAGCCCGGGCCACGGCCAGCCGCTTGACCGCGCGCACGGTCAGCAACTCGGGGTCGCCCGGGCCAGAGGAGACGAAAGAGACGAAGCCGGTCATTGCGCCTCCGGAAAACGGGGGGTGGCGCCGACCGGGCGATAGCGACGGTCATAATCGCCGGCATAAAGGCGGCTTTCGTCGAAATCCGTCTCGCCCAGAGACCGCCCGACAAGGATCAGCGCCGTCCGCTCCATCCCGGGGGCGATGGTCGTTTGCAGGCTGCCCAGCGTGGCGCGCACAACATGCTGGTCGGGCCAGCTTGCCCGCCAGACCACGGCGACGGGGCAGTCGGCCCCGTAATGCGGGGTCAGATCGGCAATCACCCGGTCCAGAACATGCACGGACAGGTGCACCGCAAGCACGGCGCCGGTGCGGGCGAAATTTTCCAGCGTCTCGCCCGGGGGCATGGCGGTGGCCCGCCCCGAGGTGCGGGTCAGGATCACGGATTGCACCACGCCCGGCAGCGTCAGTTCCGCCCCAAGCGTGGCGGCAGCGGCGGCAAAGGACGGCACGCCGGGCGTCACGTCATAGGGAATGTCCAGTGCCCGAAGCCGGCGCACCTGTTCGCCCATCGCCGACCAGACCGACAGATCGCCCGAATGAAGCCGGGCCACATCCTGCCCCGCGGCATGGGCGGCGGCGATTTCGCTGATGATCTCGTCCAGCGACAGCGGCGCGGTGTTGATGATCCGTGCGCCGGGCGGGCAATGGGCCAGCACACCTTCGGGCACCAGAGACCCGGCGTAAAGGCAGACCGGGCAGGCGGCGATCAGGTCGCGCCCGCGCAGGGTGATAAGGTCGGGCGCGCCGGGCCCGGCACCGATGAAATGAACGGTCATTCTGGGGTGGTCCTGTTCTGGATCGGCCCTGGCCCTTCGGCCAGCGCCCATGTGACGGAGCCGATGGTCTGGCGCCGGGTAAGAAGGGGGCCGCCGCTGGCGACCAGCGCCGCCGCCTCGGCCACCGAGCCGCAGCCGAAGCGGGCGAAGATG
Organism: Fuscovulum blasticum DSM 2131; assembly: GCF_003034965.1. Lineage (GTDB taxonomy): Bacteria > Pseudomonadota > Alphaproteobacteria > Rhodobacterales > Rhodobacteraceae > Pseudogemmobacter > Pseudogemmobacter blasticus. The sequence goes on from NZ_PZKE01000031.1 coordinate 5,247, forward strand.
CGGTCAGACCGGCTGGGTGTGGCAACACCGTGCAAGGCCTGCTCTGGCAGGGCGCGCAGCGGCACCGCCACGCCTACCAGCGCCGGATGGCCGGCGCGGCTGTCCAGCGTGGCCAGCAGATCGGCCGGCCCGGCGGCGGCCAAAGCCGCCCGCACCTCGGCCGCGGTGGCGCGGCTGGCAAGGCCAAGCCCGATCACGCGCATGGGCCAAGGCTCCATTGCACCACGGGGCGGACGGCGTTCCAGCCGCGCATCTGGCCCAGCGGCGCGGCACGGGCGATCTCGATCCGGGTCAGATCGCCGCCATGCGCGGCATGAAGCTGCACCAGCAGCGCCTCGGTTTCCAGCGTGACTGCGTTGACCACCAGCCGCGCGCGGCGGGGCAGCGCCGCGAACAGCGCGGCATCGAACCCGCCCCCGACGAAAATCGCGTCCGGGGGCGGCAGATCGGGCAGCATCTCTATCGCTGTGCCGGTCCGCACGGTCAGCCGGTCGCCCAGGCCAAAGGCGGCGGCGTTGGCCCGGATGTTCGCGGCGCGGTCTTCCCGGCGTTCAACCGCCACCGCCCGCCCACCGGCCAGCGCCCATTCCACCGCGACAGACCCGGACCCGGCCCCCAGATCCCACAGCGTTTCCTTTGGCCGGGGGGCCAGGGCGGCCAGGGTCAGGGCGCGGATCGGCGATTTGGTGATCTGTCCGTCATGGGCGAACAGGCCTTCGGGCAGACCCGGGCAGCGTGGCAGGCCGCTTCCCCCTGCGGCGCGGATCGCCACGGCGACAGGGGCCGCAATATCGGCGGCAAGGGCCGTATCGGCGCGGATTTCCCGGACACGCTCTTGCGGGCCGCCAAGGGATTCCAGCACCCACAATTGCGAGGCCCCCCAGCCCTGCCCCGCAAGCCATGCCGCCAGATCGGCCACGGCCAGACCGTCGCGCAGCGTGCAGATGCCTTGCCAGCCGGCGTGCAGAAGCGGCCTCAGGCGTTCAAACGGCGCCGCATGAAGACCAAGGCAAGCGGTCTCCTCCAGCCGCCACCCCAACCGGGCCGCCGCCAGCGAAAAGACGCCCGCAGCCGGATAGGTCCGCCATTCACCGGGATACAGCACCTGCGCTAGGCTGCCACCCGCGCCGAACCAGAACGGATCGCCCGAGGCCAGCACGGCGACGGGCCGCCCGCGCAGGGCCAGCACCGGATCAAGGCTGAAGGGCACCGGCCAGGGACGGCCGCGCGCCCCTACCCCGGCCAGGGCAAGATGCCGCGGGCCGCCAAAGACCGTTCCGGCCGCGGCCAGGGCGGCCCGGCTTGCGCCCGACAGGCCCTCCGGTCCATCTTCGCCCAGACCGATGATGGAAAGCCAGGGATCAGCCATGCCGCGCCTCCTTTTGCTGGGCGGAACACAGGACGCGGGCGCATTGGCCCGCGCGCTGGCCGATGCTGGGGTGCAGGCGATCTACTCCTATGCCGGGCGCACCGCGGCGCCCGTCGCCCCGCCCCTGCCCTGCCGGGTGGGCGGCTTCGGCGGCGCCGACGGGCTGGCGCAATGGCTGCGCACCGAGGGCATCACCGGCGTGATCGACGCAACCCACCCCTTCGCCGCACGGATGAGCCGCAATGCGATTGCCGCCTGTGCAGCGACCGGCACCCCCCTGCTGGCGCTGGAGCGGCCGGCCTGGACCGAACAGCCCGGCGATGACTGGCAGCGGGTTCCCGATGTGGTGGCGGCGGTTGCCGCGCTGCCCGAGGCCCCGGCCAAGGTGTTCCTGGCCATCGGACGGCAGAACCTTGCCGCCTTTGCCGCGCGGTCCCGGCACGCCTATCTGCTGCGGCTGGTCGATCCGCCCGAAGGCGACCTGCCCTTGCCACAGGCGACCGTTCTGGTGGACCGCGGCCCCTTTTCGGTGGAGGGCGACCTTGCGCTGATGCGGCAGCAGGGCGTGCAGATCGTGGTGGCCAAGAACGCCGGCGGCAGCGGTGCTGTCGCCAAGATCGTGGCGGCGCGCACACTGGGCCTGCCGGTGGTGATGATCGACAGGCCCGCCCTGCCGCCCCGCCCGACGGTCGCCACCGTCGAGGAGGTGCTGCACTGGATTCATGAGGCCGACCTTGGGGTATAGACCCAGGGGCCCACGCGGCGGGTCTGCGCATTGCCGACAATGACCAGCGTGCGCATGTCGGCCATCTCGGGTGTGGCATCCCCCAGCCTGACGGTACGGATCACCTGATCAGGGGTGGAAACCGCGCGGGCGAAGGTGATCAGCCGATCCGGGCCGCAAAGCTGGCGCAGGGTCTCCAGCGCACGGACAAAGCCTTCGGGCCGGGATTTCGAACGCGGGTTGTAGAAGGCCATCGCCAGATCGGCCTCGACCGCAAGGCGCAAGCGGCGGTCGATCAGCGCCCAGGGCTTCAGATTGTCGGACAGGTTGATGCAGCAGAAATCATGGCCCAGAGGTGCCCCCGCGGCGGCGGCGGCGGCCAGCATGGCGGTGATGCCGGGCAGGATGCGAATGTCCAGCCGGTGCAGATCGGGGCGGGTTTCAAGCGCCTCGAACAGGGCCGAGGCCATGGCGAAAACCCCCGGATCGCCCGAGGAAACGATGACAACACGCCCGCCCGCCGCCGCCAGGTCCAGCGCATGAAGCGCGCGGTCCAGTTCTTCGCGATTGTCCGACGGGTGCAGCGTCAGGCCCGGGCGGGGGGCGACGCGGGCGACATAGGGGATGTAACCCAGAACATCGGTCGCCCCGGCCAGCGCGGCCGAAACCTCGGGTGTCACCAGATCTTCGCGGCCCGGCCCAAGGCCGGCCACGGCCAGCCAGCCGGTCATTGCGGCCCCCCGGGGCGGCGACCGTGCCCATGGACCAGAACAATCGCGAAATAGGGACAGTCGGACTCATCGACCGTTGCAAGGGGGGCGACACGCTGATCCGGCATGGTGCCGCGCTCGACCAGCCAAGCCTGATCCAACCGCCCTGCCCGGTCAAGCGCGCGCCGGATCTTGGGCAGGTTGCGGCCTGTCTTCATCACCACCAGCGCATCGGCCGCGGCGGCATGGCGTGCAAGGTCGTCCTCGGGCAGCGTGCCCATCAGCACCGACAGCACATCATCGCCCCAGGTGATGGGCGTGCCGGTCGCCGACCAGCAGCCGACCATACCGGGGATGCCGGGCACAACCTCGACCTCGGCCCGGCCCTGCAACCGGCTGTGCAGGTGCATGAACGAACCGTAGAGGAAGGGATCGCCCTCGCACAGCACGACAACATCGGTCGTGCGGCCAAGATCGGCCAGTTGGTCGGCCCAATAGTCGTAGAAGCCCGCCAGCAGCGCATTGTAACCGGGGCTGTCGAAGGGAAGCTCGGTGGTGATGGGGTATTCCATCGCCAGTTCCACCACATCGGGGCGCAGCAGACCCGCGGCAATGCGGCGGGCCTGACCGGGCCGGCCGGCCTTGCGGAAATGTGCCACATGGCTGGCCAGCCGGATCAGCCGGTCAGCCTTGACGCTGATCAGGTCGGGGTCGCCGGGACCAAGGCCCGCGCAGATGATGCGGCCCATGGTCATTCCTTCCGGCTGGCCAGCGCGTTCACCGCCGCAACGGTGATAGCCGATCCGCCCAGCCGGCCACGCACGATCATCGACGGGCATGGCAGGGCCTGCATCAGCGCCTCTTTCGATTCCGCCGCGCCGACAAAGCCGACCGGGCAGCCGATGATGGCCGCGGGGCGCGGGCAGGACGGGTCTTGCAACATGTTCAGCAGGTGGAACAGCGCCGTCGGCGCATTGCCGATGGCGACCAGTGCCCCGGCCAGATGCGGCCGCCACAATTCGACGGCAGCGGCGCTGCGGGTATTGCCGATGCGGTCCGCCAGACCGGGAACAGACGGGTCTTGCAGGGTGCAGATGATGCGGTTCTGGGCAGGCAGGCGTGCGCGGGTGATGCCCTCGCTCACCATGCGCGCGTCGCACAGGATCGGCGCCCCCCCGGCCAGCGCGGCATGGGCGGCAAGGGCCATGCCGGCGCTGAAGCGGACGTGATCTTCCAGCCCGACCATGCCCGAGGCATGGATCATGCGAACGACGACCGGCTCTTCCTCGGTGGTGAAGCAGGCCAGATTGGCCTCGGATCGGATGATGGCAAAGGAGTTGCGATAGATTTCGGCGCCGTCGGTAATGTAGCTGTGGGGCATCTTGGGGGTCCGGGTGTCAGGGGCGGCGGAACGAAGCGTCATGACAGGCGCTCTTCTGCGGACAGGGCGTTGCGCTGGCTTTGCCAAAGGCCCGCGGCGCGCAGCGCGGCAAAACGCTGGCGCAGCGCGGACAGGGCGGCAGGGTTTTCGGTGGCCATGAAGGCGACCACCTCATCGCGGCCCAGCGTGGCCGCATGATACAGGTCGAACAGATGCGGCGGCACCGCGCGGGCGAGATGTGCGAAGGCGCCCATATTGTCCAGCGTGGCGGTGATCTCGGCTGCACCGCGGAAGCCGTGGCGCATCATGCCGGCGGCCCAGTCGGGATTGGCCGCCCGGGCGCGCACGGTGCGGGCGATTTCCTCGGTCAGGCTGCGGGCGCGCGGCGCATCGGGGCGGGTGCTGTCCAGATGGTAAAGCGCGGGCGCCGCCTCGCCCAGGCGGTGCAGCGCGGCGGCAAACCCCGCCTGATGCGCAGCGTAATCGGGGGCCATCAGCACATCGGTCTCGGCCAGATCCTGCACATGGGCAAAGGCATCGGCCCCGCGCAGCCGGTCTTCCAGCGCGGGTCGCGCCGGAACCGACAGGCCGCGCGCGTCGATGGCCCAGGACGAGGCCGAAAGCCAGGCCTCGCCCGCGGCAAGGCGCCCCTCTTCGGTCAGGTCGTCCAGCGCGGCCCCCATGCCCAGCCCGTAAAGGCCGGGGCGCGGACCAAAGACGCGGGGCACGCGCAGCGCATAGGGGTTGTCCTCGGGCGCCTCGTCGCGCAGGGCCAGACGTTCGGCCCCCGTCTCGAACAGTTGCGCCAGCGTGGGGAACACATCGCGGAACAGGCCGGACACGCGCAGTGTCACGTCGATCCGGGGCCTGCCAAGCAACGCCAGCGGCAGGATTTCCACCCCCGTCACCCGACCCGACACCTCATCCCAAACCGGCGCCAGACCCGCCAGATGCAGTGCCATGGCGAATTCCTCGCCCGCGGTCCGCATGGAAGCCGAGCCCCAGAGATCGACCACCAGCCCGCGCGGCCAGTCGCCCTGATCCTGCAGATGGCGGCGCAAGAGTTCTTCGGCCAGCTTGATGCCCTGCGCATGGGCCCCCCTGCTGGGCACCGCGCGGGGATCAACGGAATAGAGGTTGCGCCCGGTGGGCAGTACGTCCATCCGGCCCCGGAACGGCGATCCCGCCGGCCCCGGCGGCACGAAGCGGCCCGCCAGGGCGGCCAGAATCCCGTCGGTTTCGCCCTGCCCTGCGCCGAAGACATGCAAGCCGTCGCCCAGCCGGCTGTCCTTGAGATCGCAGACGAAACGGTCGATGCGGGTGATCGCCTCCATCGGGGTGGCATCGGGGGCCAGACCCAGATCGTCCTCGACGCCCAGCGCGGTGGCAGTGGCGCGGATTTCCGCGATCAACCGGCGGCGCCGGGCCGGGTCCAGCCCGTCCGCGGTGGAATATTCGTCCAGAAGACGCTCCAACCCGTCCAGCGCGGGGGGCAGGTGGGCGGCAATCAGCGGCGGCGGCAGGTGGCCCAGGGTCAGCGCGCCAATGCGGCGCTTGGCCTGCGCCGCCTCACCCGGATCGTTGACGATGAAGGGATATATAACCGGCAGATCGCCGGTCAGCGCCTCGGGCCAGCAGGCCGACGACAGCGCGACCGACTTGCCCGGCAACCATTCCAGCGTGCCATGGGCGCCCATATGGACCAGCGCGTCCAGACCTTGTGACCGGAGCCACAGGTAAAAGGCCACATAGCCGTGCCGGGGCGTGCGCGACAGGTCGTGATAATCGCCGTCGCGGCTGGCACTGTCGCCGCGTTCGGGTTGCAGCGCGATCACCACCTTGCCAGAGCGCAGGGCGGCAAAGCGGAAGGCGCCATCGGTGCAGGCCGGATCGGCCTCGGGCAGGCCCCAGGCGGTGGAAACCGCCCTTTGCAACGGTTCCGGCAAGCGGCCCAGCGCGGCGCGATAGTCTGTCAGCGGCCAGCACAGCGTTTCGCGCAGCAGCGTAGCCGTCAGCGCATCGGCGGGGGCGGTGTCATAGCCTGCCGCCTGCAAATCCGCGAGCAGCCGGTTGGTCGAGGCCGGGGCGTCCAGCCCGACCGCATGGGCAATCTGGTCTGGCCGGCCGGGATAGGTGGACAGGATCACGGCAAGCCGCCGGTTGGCGGGTGGGGTCTGCGCCAGCCGGTGCAGGGCCAGGCCACGCGCGATGGCGGCGTTGATCCGGTCCGTGTCCGGCTCATGCCGGAAACGGGAATATTGCAGATCGGGGTCGCGACGACCCGGAGACTTGAAGCTGACCACGCTGGCGAACAGGCGACCGTCCACTTCGGGCAACACCACATGCATGGCAAGATCGGCCGGCGACAGGCCGCGGTCGGCCGCAGCCCAGTCGGCCCGGCGGGCGGTAGAGAGGGCAACCTGCAACACCGGGCAACCGGCGGCGTCCAAAGGCGAGGTGCCGTCCTCGGCCTTGGCCGAAAAGGCCGTGGCGTTGTAAACCAGCGCGGGCGACAGACGCAGTAGTTCGGAACGGACCCACGCGGCCGCCTCGGGCGCCTTCAGCGAGGTGGCGAACAGGCCAAGAGCCGCAAAGCCGCGATCCCGCAAGCCGCGGATCAGGGCATCGACCGGCGCGGTATCGGCAGCGGTCAGATAGCTGCGGTAGAAGGCGACGACAGCCAGCGGCGCGGCTGGTTCGGGCGCGGCAGGCACTACGCCAAGATCGGGGTCATACCAGCCGAACTCGGGCACAGTCTTTGCCCCGCTCACCGGGCCGGCGAACAGGCCCGCCGCCAGTGACAATTGCGCCAGCGCCGCCTGGGCCGCCACCGCGCCGCCCGCATCGCACAGCGCCTGCAACCGGCGCAGGGTCGAGATGGGCAACGTCGAAACCGCGTCCAGCGCCGCGTCCTCGCGCCCGTCGGCCGGCAGGACGGCCAACGCCAAACCCTTGCGACGGGCCATGTCCTGCAGGCTGGCGATGCCATAGGACCAGTAGCCGGTGCCGCCGATCAGCCGCACCAGCACGGCGCGGGCCTGCGCCAGCGTGCTGTCCAGGTAGGTATCGACCGAGATCGGATGTCGCAGGGCCGTCAGGTTCGCCAGCCGCAGCGTGGGCAGCGGATGCCCGCCCTCGCGGGCCCGATGCCAGCCGGCCGCAAACGCCCCAAGGTCGCTGTCCGAAAAGGACAGCACCACCAGATCGGCCGGTGTCTGCCCCAGATCGGTGGGCACCTCGGTCTCTTCCAGACCATGGCTTTCGCGGAAGACCACATGCATGGGCGGTCAGATCCCCGCCCGGTCAAAAACCGCCCGGATGGCTGCGGGGTCGATGTCGTCGTGTTCGGCAATGACCACCAGCCGCGACCGGCGCGGCGCACCGCCCCAGGGCCGGTCAAACTGATGCCGGACCCGTTCCCCCACCGCCTGCACCAGAAGGCGCATCGGCTTGCCCGTCACCGCGACATGGCCCTTGACCCGCAGGATGCGCAATTCGCGGGCCAGGGTGCGGATCGCCGCAGCCAGCGCCTCGGGGTCGGCAACTTCGGGCAGGTCGATCACCACGCTGTCGAAATCGTCATGCTCGTGATCGTCGGCCCCGTCATGGTGCGACGGTCGGGCGTCCAGATCATCCTCGGCGGCAGCCCCCAACCCCAGCACGACCCTCGGGTCGATCACGCCTTCGACCAGCGGCAGGATCGGCAGCTTGCGCGGTGCCTCGGCCTCGATCGCGGCGCGGGCGGCGGCAACGCCGGCCTCGCCCGCCAGATCGGCCTTGGTCAGCAAGACCAGATCGGCACAGGCGATCTGGTCCTCGAACACCTCGGACAGGGGCGTTTCGTGGTCGATGCTGTCATCCGCCTCCCGCTGGGCCTGCACGGCCACAGGGTCGGGGGCAAAGCGGCCCGCCGCCACGGCCTCGGCATCGGCCAGCGCAATCACGCCATCGACGGTGATCCGAGACCGGATCGCGGGCCAGTCAAACGCCCGAAGCAATGGCTTCGGCAGGGCCAGACCCGAGGTTTCGATCAGGATGTGATCGGGTCGCTGCGGCAGGGCCAGCAACGCCTCGACCGTGGGGATGAACTCATCGGCGACCGTGCAGCAGATGCAGCCATTCGCCAGTTCGACGATGTTTTCTTCGGGGCAATTCTCGTCGGCGCAGGATTTGAGGATGTCTCCGTCCACCCCCACGCTGCCGAATTCGTTGACCAGCACCGCCAGACGCCGGCCGTGCGGGTTCTGCATCAGATGGCGGATCAGCGTCGTCTTGCCCGAGCCGAGAAAGCCGGTGATCACGGTGACGGGAATCTTGGCAAGATCGCTCATGTCGGCTCTCCGATGGGGGGGATGCGGGCAAGCGATTGCTTGCGGAAGATTTCTGGACGCTCGCGCCAGGGAACGATACCGTCGGGGGCGGCGGCATAGGCGGCCGCCCCGGCCAGGATCTGTGTCGCATCCGCCTCGGACATCCGTCCATAGACGTAAGACCACCGCCCGGGCGCCGACAACGCCACCGCGCAGCCTTGCGAACAGGCCGACAGACATTCGACGGGGCGCAGGGTAACGCCGGGCACAGGGCCAAGCGCCTCAAGCGCCGCGACAAGGCGCGTGCCGGCGGGCAAGGTGCCCTCGGGCACCGGCTCCCCTGCCCGGCAGGTGGAACAGACAAGCAGCGTAACGGTCATGCGCCCTTCCCGGCTGCGACAGGCGGGGAAAAAGGGACAGGCAGGCGCGCGCGACGGATGCGGCGATCCACCGGTCGCGGATCACCCCGTCCGCCCGTTGACAACAAAGCTGGCAGGTCTCCCGGCTTGCGGAGTCGGGGATCGCTCCCCCGGGTGCCCACCTTCCCGGCCTTTCGGCCAGTGGCATCGGACACCCAACTCCGGTCACGGTCGCGGGGGCGGCTGCGCCTCGGGCCGGACGGCCCTATCGCATTCCCTCTTCGCCTGTCATAGACAGGAACCAGCTTGGTGCCCCAGTGACGCCAAGGCAGACCGAAAGTCAAGCCGCCCAACCCAGGGAAGAAACGCCGCCATGTCGCAGCCGATGCCGGACACCGACCGCAGCCATGCCGAGAAGAAGGCCCGGATCAAGGCCGCGAAAGACCGGGTTCTGGCGGAAAAGACCGCCGAAAAGGGGCTGGTGATCGTGCACACCGGCACCGGCAAGGGCAAATCCTCGGCGGGGTTCGGCATGATCCTGCGCGCCATCGCGCATGGGATGCCCTGCGCCGTTGTCCAGTTCATCAAGGGCGCCTGGGACACCGGCGAACGGCGGCTGATCACCGCGCATTTCAGCGATCTCTGCCAGTTTCACGCCATGGGGGAAGGCTTCACCTGGGAAACCCAGGACCGCACCCGCGATGTGGCGGCGGCCCGTGCGGGCTGGGAAAAGGCGAAAGACCTGATCCGCGACCCGGCCATCCGCATGGTTCTGCTGGACGAGATCAACATCGCGCTGCGCTACGATTATCTGGATGTGGCCGAGGTGGTGGAATTCCTGCAGACCGAGAAGCCGCCGATGACCCATGTCGTGCTGACCGGACGCAATGCAAAGCCCGAACTGATCGACCTGGCCGACCTGGTGACCGAGATGACGCTGGTCAAGCACCCCTTCCGCGCCGGCATCAAGGGCCAGCCGGGCGTGGAGTTCTGAGGAGACCTGCCATGCGCGCGTTGATGATCCAGGGCACCGGCTCGAATGTCGGCAAGTCGCTGCTGGTGGCGGGGCTGTGCCGGGCGGCGCGGCGGCGCGGGCTGTCTGTTCTGCCGTTCAAGCCGCAGAACATGTCGAACAACGCCGCCGTAACCGAGGACGGCGGCGAGATCGGCCGTGCGCAGGCCTTGCAGGCGCTGGCGGCCGGGGTGGCACCGCATACCGACATGAACCCGGTGCTGCTGAAGCCCGAAACCGACATCGGCGCGCAGGTCGTGGTGCAGGGCCGCCGTCTGACCCGGGCCGGCGCGGGCGAATACGGCAAGATGAAGCCATCGCTGATGCCGGCGGTGCTGGAAAGTTTCAACCGGCTGAAGGCGCGCGCCGATCTGGTGATCGTCGAAGGCGCGGGCAGCCCGGCCGAGGTGAACCTGCGGCGGGGCGACATCGCCAACATGGGCTTTGCCCGGGCGGCGGATGTGCCGGTGGTTCTGGCCGGCGACATCGACCGCGGCGGCGTGATCGCGCAGATCGTGGGCACGCAGGCGGTGATTGACCCGGACGATGCCGCGCTGGTCGCGGGGTTCCTGATCAACCGCTTTCGCGGCGACCCTCGGCTGTTCGACGATGGCTACAGCCTGATCGCGGCCCGCACCGGCTGGCGCGGCTTCGGCGTGGTGCCATGGTTCGCCGGGGCCGCCCGCCTGCCGGCCGAAGATGCGCTGGACCTGACCGGCAACGGCCAGGGCGGCGGCCTCAAGGTGGCCTGTCTGGCGCTGTCGCGCATCGCCAATTTCGACGACCTTGATCCCCTGAAGCAGGAACCCGGCGTCACGGTCGAAATGGTGCTGCCCGGCCGCGCCATTCCCGGCGATGCGCGGCTGGTGATCATCCCCGGCTCAAAATCCACGCGGGGCGATCTGGCCTTCCTGCGCGATCAGGGCTGGGACATCGACCTTGCCGCCCATCGCCGGCGCGGCGGGCATGTGCTGGGCATCTGCGGCGGCTATCAGATGCTGGGCCGCAGCGTTGCCGACCCGGAGGGGATCGAGGGGCCGGCGGGCGAAACGCCGGGCCTTGGCCTGCTGGACGTGACCACCGTGATGACATCCGACAAGCGGCTGACGCGGTCCACCGCCACGCATCGCACCAGCGGGCTGACGGTTTCGGGCTATGAAATCCACATCGGCCGCACCGAGGGGGCAGATTGTGCCCGGCCCTTTGCCCTGCTGGACGGGCGGCCCGAAGGCGCCACCTCGGCCGACGGGCGGGTGACCGGCAGCTACCTGCACGGGCTGTTCACCGACGACGCCTTCCGCGCGGCCTTTCTGCGGGGCTTGGGCGCTTCGTCCTCGGGGCTGGCCTATGCCGAGGGGATCGAGCAGGTGCTGGACGACCTTGCCGCCCATCTTGAGACGCATCTCGACGTGTCAGCCCTGCTGGCGCTGGCCCGCTAGCGCACCTCCCACAGGGTGGGCAGGTTTTCCTGCCAGCCGGCGCGGTGCAGCAGCGGCGTGTCGTCGGTGAATTCGGGGTATCCGATGCACAGCCATGCCGCGAATTCCCACTCCGGCGGGGTGGCCAGCAGCGACTCGATCGCCCGCGGGTCCAGCACCGAGACCATGCCAAGGCCAAGGTTCTCGGCCCGCGCGGCCAGCCACAGACCGTGGATCGCCATGGCGACCGACTGGTGCAGTGTCACCGGCATACTGGCACGGCCAAGGCCATGGCCGGCGGTCGGGTCGCGGTGGGTGAAGACCGCCAGTTGCAGCGGCGCCTGATCAATGCCCTGAAGCTTCAACTGCCCATAGGCGGCAGCCCGGTCGCCGGTATAGGCGGTACCTGCGGCGGCGCGGGCAGCGTCGAAATTGGCCAGCAGGGCGCCGCGCAGGGCGGGATCATCCACCCGGATCACCCGCCAGGGCCGTGCATTGCCCACCGAGGGCGCCATGTCCATCGCCGTCCGCAACCGCTCGATGACCGTCTCGTCAATCGGGTCGGGGCGGAAATGCCGCACGTCGCGGCGCCAGCGCAGCACGTCTGTCAGCGCGTCGCGATGGTGTTGGTCAAAGTGCATCGGTCATCGCCCTTTCCAGTTGATCCCATTCCGCCTGCGGCCCCGGCAGGCCCAGCCGGATCAGCCGGTCCGACCAGGGGAAGATGCGGCTCCAGATCCGGCCACGGGCCAGCCCGTCCTGCGCAGCGGCAGCCGAGGGCGTGTCGTAAAGCCGGAACAGATGCGCCCCGCCAGCCAACCGCCAGCCGGCGGCCGCAGCCAGGGCGTCCAGCCGCTGACCATCCTGCACCAGCCGGGCGGTGGTGGCGGCCTGCCAATCGCGGTCCTGCAAGGCCACGGTGCCTGCCAGAATCGCCGGGCCGGACACCGCCCAGGGCCCGGCCATCGCCGCCATCCGGTCGATGTCCGCCTTTGCCCCAAGGGCAAAACCCAGCCGCAACCCGGCCAGCCCATAGAACTTGCCGAACGACCGCAGCACGATCATCCCCGCCCGGCCCGCCTGGGCCGCCACCGACAGATCGGGCACCGGATCGGCAAAACTTTCGTCCACCACAAGCCGCCCCACCCGGCCCGCCAGCGCCAGAACATCCGCCGGCGCAAGGCACCGCCCGTCGGGATTGTTGGGATTGACCACCACCGCCAGATCGGCCCCCGTCAGGGCCTCGGGCGAGGTTACCTCGTCCACCTGCCAGCCGGCGGCGCGCAAGGCAGCGGCGTGTTCATTATAGGTCGGCCCCAGCACCCGCGCGCGGGCCACAGGGTCCAGCCGGGGGCACCAGTTGGATCGCCGCCTGCGCCCCGGCCACCGGCAGGATCGCGGCGCTGCCGCCATAGGCACCGCGCG
>NZ_PZKE01000032.1 GCF_003034965.1 Fuscovulum blasticum DSM 2131
ATGGTTTCGGCATCGGGCACGCGCAGCAGGGCTTCGGCCAGGCACATCAGGGCGATGCCTTCGTCGGTGGAAAGGCCGTATTCGGCCAGGAACACCTCCATCAGCCCGGGCTTGCCGCCGGCGCGGATGCGGGTGACCAGGGCGGCGGCCTCGGTGGTGATGCGGGCGCGGGCCGAGGGGGTAAGGGCGGCCTCGGCAATGAGGCGGCGGACGAGGGTGGCCTCGTCGGCAAGGCTTTCGGTGGTGATGGTGGTCCAAGCGTTGGCGGTCATGGGGCGCTCCTGTCCGATCGGGGCAGGATACAGGGGATAGGGCGGGCTGTTTTCCTGATGTTGGCATGATATGCAGGCGGAAAGCCGGATGTTATGGGGTTTTCCGATGCGGAATGGCGGCGTGGAGCTGGACGGATTCGATCAGGCGATCCTGCGGGTGCTTGCGGCCGAAGGTCGCATCAGCGCGGTGGATCTGGCGCGGCGGATCGGGCTGTCGAAAAGCCCGACGCAGGCGCGGATGAAGCGGCTGGAGGAGGCGGGGGTGATCGCGGGCTATCGCGCCATCCTGGACCCGGTGAAAACGGGGCAGGCGCATGTGGCCTTTGTCGAGGTGCGGCTGAGCGACACGCGCGAGGCGGCGTTGCAGGCGTTCAACCGGGCGGTGCGGCTGGTGCCCGAGGTGGAGCAGTGCCACATGATCGCCAGCCGCTTCGATTACCTGATGAAGGTGCGGACGGCGGATATTGCCGATTACCGCCGCGTGCTGGCCGAACGGATCAGCGCGCTGCCGCATGTGGCGCAGACATCGACCTATGTGGCGATGGAGGCAGTGAAAGAGGCGCTGTAGCGTCCTGCCCCACCGCCTTTGCCTTAGGCGGCGTTGGCAAGTTTCAGCGGGAAGACCCGGCGCACGCAGACGTAAAGGCCGGGGATGATGAACACGCCCAGAACGGTGGCGGCCATCATGCCGCCCAGCACCCCGATGCCGATGGCGTTCTGCGCCCCCGCCCCGGCGCCGCTGGCGGTGGCCAGGGGCACGATGCCCAGGATGAAGGCGAAGGAGGTCATCAGGATGGGGCGCAGGCGCTGGCGGGCGGCTTCCAGCGTGGCCTCGATCAGCGTCTGTCCCTGCCGTTGCAGGGATTCGGCAAATTCGACGATCAGGATCGCGTTCTTGGCGGCCAGGCCGATGGTCGTCAGCAGGCCGACCTTGAAATAGACATCGTTCGACTGGCCCATCAGCAGCGCGGCGGCCAGCGCGCCCAGGATGCCGACCGGCACCACCAGCATGACCGACAGCGGCACGGTCCAGCTTTCATAAAGCGCGGCAAGGCAGAGGAAGACCACCAGAACCGAGATGGCGTAAAGGAAGGGCGCCTGACTGCCCGAGAGGCGTTCCTGATAGGACAGGCCGGTCCAGGCGGCGCCATAGCCGCCCGGCAGCTTGGCCACCAGTTCCTCCATCGCATCCATCGCCTCGCCCGAGCTGACGCCTTCGGCGGGGCTGCCCGAGATTTCCAGCGCCAGCGTGCCGCCATAGCGCGCAAGGGTGGAGGGGACGTTTTCCCAGGCCAGGCTGGTGAAGGCCGCGAAGGGCACCATTTCGCCATCGCGATTGCGGGCCGACCAGTCGTGAATGTCGTCGGGCTGCATCCGCCATTCGGCTTCGGACTGCACGATGACCGGGCGCAATTCGCCGTCCATCTGGAAATCGTTGACCTCGGTGCCCGAGAAGATGGTGGCCAACATTCCGTTCACCTCGGACAGGGTGAGGCCGAAGCTGTCGGCCTTCTGGCGGTCGATGTCGATCCGCATGGCGGTTTTCGAACTGTCCTCGTTGCCGCGCAGGCTGGTCACGCGGCCATCGGCGGTGGCATCGGCCACCAGTTGATCGGCCGCCGCCTTGAGCGCATCGGCCCCGCGGCCGCTTTGGTCGATCAGTTGCATGGTGAAGCCCGAGCTGTTGCCCATGCCCTGAATGGCCGGCGGTTGCAGCACCAGGACCGAGCCGCGACGGATGGTCTTGCGGAAATGGGCGTTGGCCCGTTCGGCAATGGCGCTGGCGGCAAGCCGGCTGTCGGCGTTGCGGATGTCGAAATCCTTGAGACGGACGAAGACCATGGCGGTGTTCTGCGCCGTGCCGCGAAAGCCGAAACCAAGGGTGGCGAAGGTGGTTTCCACCGCCTCGGGTTCCTGTTCCAGCATGTAATCCTCAACCTGCTTGACCAGCGCCAGCGTCTGCGACGAGGTGGCGCCTTCGGGCATGTTGATGCGCGTCATCAGCACGCCCTGATCTTCCTGCGGCAGGAAGGACGACGGCAGGCGGGCGAACAGGCCGGCCACCAGCACCCCCACCACGGCCAGCGCGACCATGGTGGCGAAGGGCCAGCGCAGGATGCGGCGGTTCACGCCAAGGTAGCCGCGTGTCATCCGGTCGAAGTTGCGGTTGAACCAGCGGGCGGGGGCGATTTCATCCCCGGGCCGGTGCGGCCGCAGAAGCGAGGCGCAGAGCGCCGGCGTGAGGATCAGCGCCACAAAGACCGACAACACCATGGCCGAGATGATGGTGACGGAGAACTGCCGGTAGATGATGCCGGTGGAGCCGGACATGAAGGCCATGGGCAGGAACACCGCCGAGAGCACCAGCCCGATGCCGATCAGCGCGCCGGTAATCTGGCCCATGCTTTTCTCGGTGGCCTCGACCGGGCCAAGGCCGTCTTCGCGCATCACCCGTTCGACATTCTCGACCACGACGATGGCATCATCGACCAGAAGGCCGATGGCCAGGACCATGGCGAACATGGTGAGTGTGTTGATGGAATAGCCCAGCGCCGCCAGCACCCCGAAGGTGCCCAGCAGCACCACCGGCACCGCCAGCGTGGGGATCAGCGTGGCGCGCCAGTTTTGCAGGAAGATCAGGATGACGAGGAAGACCAGAATGATCGCCTCGATCAGCGTATGCACCACCTTTTCGATCGAGCGTTCGACGAAGGGCGAGGTGTCATAGGCGTATTCGATGCGGACGCCTTCGGGGAAGGCATTGGCCATGCCGTCCAGCGTGGCCCGCACGGCGGCGGTGGTTTCCACCGCATTGGCGCCGGCGGCCAGGTTGATGCCGAAGCCCGAGGCGTTCTGCCGGCTGAAGCGACTGTCCGAACCATAGCGCTGCTGGCCGATCTCGATCCGGGCCACATCGCCCAGCCGCACCTGCGCGCCCGCATCGCCGGTGCGCAGCAGGATGTTGCGGAAATCATCCACGGTGCGAAGCTGGCTTTGCGCGGTGATGTCGATGGTGAACTGCTGGTCGGGGATGGCCGGGTTCGCGCCCAGCGAGCCGACCGCGACCGAGGTGTTCTGCGACCGCACGGCGGCGGTGATGTCGGATGGCGTCAGCGCGTATTGCGCCAGAAGGAACGGGTCCAGCCAGATGCGCATGGCGTAGCCCGAGCCGAAGGTGTTGATCGAGCCGACGCCATCAACCCGCTGCACCGGGCCGGCGACGGTCTTGTCCAGCATGTCGGCAAGCTGGATCGTGCTGTAACGGCCATCCTCGCTGACCAGCGCGCCGATCATCAGGATCGAGCTGGTGGAGCGCGACACCCGGACGCCGGCGCTTTGCACCGTGTCGGGCAGGCGCGACAGCACCAGTTGCACCTTGTTCTGCACCTCGGTCTGGGCTTCGTCGCGGTCGATGTCCTGTTCGAAGACGATGGTGATCGAGGCGGAGCCGCGACCCGAGGTCGAGGTCATGTAGAGCATCCCCTCAAGCCCGGTCAGCGCATCTTCCAGAACGGTGGTGACCGAGTTCTGCACCGCATCCGCCGAGGCGCCGGCATAGGTGGCCGAGATGCGGACGGTGGGGGGCGACACCTCGGGATATTGCGAGATGGACAGCGATTGCAGGCCCAGAAGGCCCGCCAGCATGGTGACGATGGCCAGCACCCAGGCGAAGACGGGGCGGTGGATGAAGAAACGCGCCATGGGTCAGTTCCCGGCGGCGGGGGCCGGGGCCGCCTGCGGCGCGGCGGCATCGGTGATCACGCCTTCGGGCGACAGGGTGACGGCGACGGGGGCGATCTCGGTGCCGGCGGCGAGCGAGTCGATGGAATCGACCAGCAGGCGGTCGCCGTCCTTGAGGCCCTGCCCCACGATCCAGGCGGTGTCGGTCGATCCCATCGGTGTGACGCGAAGGGTCTGGGCGCGGTTTTCGGCATCGGCCAGCCAGATCGCGATGGTGCCGTCGGCCTGCAACTGCGCCGCCATCTGCGGGATCAGATAGCCCTCGGCCGTGCCCAGCGTGACCGAGGCGCGCACGAACATGCCGGGAATGATGACGCGGTGCGGGTTGTCGAAGCGGAAGCGGACGCGGACGGTGCCGGTCGAGGTGGAGACGCGGCTGCTGACCGAGGACAGCGTGCCGGTGCCGTCGAACACCTGGCCGTTTTCCAGCATCAGCCGCACGGCCATCCGGTCGCCGGGCTTGACCGCGCCGCTTTCGATGCGGGCGCGCAGGTCCAGCATCCGCGCGCTGGCTTCGGACAGATCGACATGGATCGGGTCCAGCGCCGTGACGGTGGTCAGCGCGGTGGACTGGCCCGAGGTGACCAGATCGCCGACCGAGACCTGCGCCACGTCGGGCACGCCGGCCACCGGGCTGCGGATCGTGGTGCGGTCCAGCGCGATGCGGGCGGTTTGCAGGCTGGCCTCGGCCACGGCGACGGCGGCTTCGGCCTGTGCCAGCGTCCTTCGGGCGTTTTCCAGCGCCTCGGCGGTGACGCCGGTGCCGACCAGCTTTTCATAGCGTTGCAGGGCGGCGCGGGCCGGGCCAACGGCGGCCTCGGCGCTACGCAGGTTGGCCTCGGCGGCGGCGACGCTGGCCTGGTAGGTTTGCGAATCGATGGCGAACAGCGGGGCGCCGGCGGCCACCTCGCGGCCCGGTTCATAAAGGATGGCGGTGATGACGCCATCGACCAGCGGCCGGACCGAGGCATCCTCGACCGCGGTGGCCTGGCCGGTCAGCGTCACCTCGACCGGCACCACGCCGCGCGCCAGTTCGATGACGCCGGCCTTGCGCGGCCCGCCGCCGCCGGGCGGGGTCTGCGCCCCGGCCGCAAGCGCGCAGGCCAGCAGAAGAAGCGGAGCAAGGGTTCGGGCGGCAAATGTCTTCATCCGGCAATCCTGTCGGTGGGCCTGTCGGCGGGTGCCGTCCGTCACGGCAAGGGGGCGGCCCGCCGTCGGCGCAAGGCCGGCGCGGGCGGGGCAAGGCTATCAGGAACGCGGCGGGGGGAAACCCCCGGGAAGAACACAACGCCGTCAGGCGCCAGCACGGGGCCCGGTCGGCGCGACTGGTGCCCGCGGCCGGACTTGAACCGGCACGGCCTTGCGGCCTGGGGAGTTTAAGTCCCCTGTGTCTACCATTTCACCACGCGGGCACGGGCCGCGCCACAATAGCGGGCGGGGCGGCGGGGGAAAGGGGGGCGATGCGCGGCAGAGGCCGGGCAAGGCTCTGGTGCCGCGCCGCGGCGATTGACATCGCGGGGCACCGCCGCCTTTATGGCGGGCAAAGATTTCGCGGGGGGTTCCACATGAACAAGGTCTACCCGAGCGCCAGCGCCGCGCTTGAGGGTCTGTTGCAGGACAACATGCTGATCGCCGCCGGCGGCTTCGGCCTGTGCGGCATTCCCGAACTGCTGATCGCCGCCATCCGCGATGCCGGCGTGAAGGGGCTGACGGTCGCCTCGAACAACGCGGGGGTTGACGGGTTCGGGCTGGGCCAGCTTCTGGAAACCCGGCAGGTGAAGAAGATGATCTCGTCCTATGTGGGCGAGAATGCCGAATTCATGCGGCAATACCTGAGCGGCGAGCTGGAGCTGGAGTTCAACCCGCAGGGCACCCTGGCCGAGCGGATGCGGGCCGGCGGCGCGGGCATCCCCGGCTTCTACACCAAGACCGGCGTCGGCACGGTGATCGCCGAGGGCAAGGAGCACCACGATTTCGACGGCCAGACCTATATTCTGGAACGCGGCATCGTGGCGGACCTGTCCATCGTCAAGGCCTGGAAGGCGGACCCCAGCGGCAACCTGGTGTTCCGCAAGACCGCGCGCAATTTCAACGTGCCGGCGGCGACCTGCGGCAAGGTCTGCGTGGCCGAGGTCGAGGAAGTGGTGCCGCTGGGGTCGCTGGACCCCGACACCATCCACCTGCCCGGCATCTATGTGCATCGCATCGTGACCGGCACCCACGAGAAGCGGATCGAACAACGCACCGTGCGCAAGAAGGAGGCCGTGTGATGGCCGGAGAGAGCAAGGGCTGGGACCGCAACCAGATGGCCGCGCGCGCGGCGCAGGAACTGCGCGACGGCATGTATGTGAACCTGGGCATCGGGATTCCGACGCTGGTGGCGAACTATATCCCCGAAGGGATTTCCGTCACCCTGCAATCGGAAAACGGGATGCTGGGCATGGGCCCCTTCCCGTTTGAGGGCGAGGAAGACCCCGACCTGATCAACGCCGGCAAGCAGACCATCACCGAACTGCCGCAGACCGCCTATTTCGACAGCGCCACCAGCTTTGCCATGATCCGCGGCGGCAAGATCGCCATGGCGATCCTGGGCGCGATGGAGGTCAGCGAAACCGGCGATCTGGCGAACTGGATGATCCCGGGCAAGCTGGTCAAGGGCATGGGCGGCGCGATGGACCTGGTGGCCGGCGTGGGCCGCGTGGTGGTGGTGATGGACCACACCTCGAAACACGGGGAATCCAAGGTGCTGAAGGCCTGCACCCTGCCGCTGACCGGCAAGGCGGTGGTGAACCGGATCATCACCAACCTGGGCGTGCTGGATGTGGTGCCGGGCGGGCTGAAGATCGTGGTGCTGGCCGATGGCGTGACCGAGGCCGAGTTGCGCGCCGCAACCGAGGCGACGATCCTTGGCTGAGCATCAGGTCCAGCGCGAGCACGGCGAAACCAAGGGCCGCTTCGTCATCCGCAAGGGGGGCGAGGAGGCCGAGCTGACCTATTCGGTCACCACGCCGACGCTGATCATCGCAGACCATACCGGCGTGCCCGACAGCTTTCGCGGCACCGGCGCCGGGCTGGCGCTGGTCGAGGCGCTGGTGGCGGCGGCGCGGGCCGAGGGGTTCAAGGTGGTGCCGCTGTGCCCCTTCGTGAACGCGACCCGCAAGAAGCACCCCGAATGGGCCGATGTCTTCGCGGCCTGACGCCGGGCCGGGGGGCGCTGCCCCCGACGCCCTGCGGGCGTCCCCCCCGGGATATTTGCGTTCTGAAAGAAGCCCCGTTCAGTCTTTCTTAACCCTTCCGGCGCAGTCTGGCAGGGCGGTACAGGCTGGGAAGCCGATGACCGCTTCTGGAAGAGGTGGCGCGCCCCGCGGCTGGAGCAATCCCCCGACGGGGCGCCCCGTTCCCTGCCCCCTGCCTTCTTTCAGAAGGAAAATATCCCGGGGGTGAATTGGCCCGGGCACCGGGCCAAGAGGGGGCGGCGCCCCCTTCTGCCCTGCCCTTACCCGCCCGCCGACAGCACCTTGAAGACGCAGGGGTCTGTCACCAGTTCGGGCGGCGTCAGGCACAGGCCCTGCGCCACCTGCCAGGCGGCCAGAACCTTGGGCACATAGTCGCGCGTTTCGGCATAGGGCGGCACGCCGCCGTTCTTGCGCACCGCGCCCTCGCCCGCGTTATAGGCGGCCAGCACCATCAGCGGATCATTGTCGAATTCATCGAGCAGCCAGTCGAGATAGGCGACGCCGCCCTTGATGTTCTGCGCGGGCACCGTGCTGTCGGCCACGCCGAAGCGCTTGGCGGTATCGGGCATCAGTTGCATCAACCCGGTCGCGCCGGCGCTGCTGACGGCATCGGCGTGGCCGGCGCTTTCGATGCCCATCACCGCCAGCACCAGCGCCGGCGAGACATCGGTGCCGACGGTGGAGACCAGGATGTCGGTGCCGTAGATCTCGGCCAGGGTCTGCATGGATTGCAGGCGGGGTGCGGCCACCTGCTTGCCGCCGGGGCCCATGGACAGCGCGGCCATGGCGGCGGGGAAGCGGCCCGAGACATCGGGCAGGCCGGGGGGGACCAGATCCCAGAACCAGGCGTAGGAGGAGGACGGCGCCGGGCCCGGCACGGCATCGGGCGTTTCAACTGGCTTCGGGGCGGATTTCAGCGCCGGGTCTTTCCAGGCGGTGGCGGCCAGGCGGCGGGCCTGTTCGACCGGGTCGATCTGCACGGTGATCAGCCGGCCCGGCGTGCGGTCGGCGGCCTTGATGCGGCGGAAGGTGAAATCCTCCGGCTCCACGCCGTCTTGCGCCGCGATTCCGTGGGGAAACGCGGCGATCACCAGAATCGCCAGGGTCATGCCTGCCAGAAGACGCATCTTTGCGATGCCTGCTCTTGTTGTTCTGGGCGGGACGCTGCACCGAATCCGGCGCCGCGCCAAGGGAAATTGGGCGCAGATCATGGCAATCTCGCCAGAATTGGCGGCGGGGACACGGTCATCCGCGCAACCGATGGACGATATTGAAATATTTAAACCTGCGTTTACAGGGTGTTAGGCGACAAAATGCCCCCAAGACCGCATTGCCGCAAATCGCCCGCAGACTTCCCCAACCTTGCCACGATTCAGGGGCTTACTGTGTTCATCCCGAAAGGGGACAGGGCAGACCCAGCCGAAAGCCTTGTCTCCCAAAGCGGATGAAACACCTGGCAACCTGAAAAGGATATTACGATGAAACTCCTGAACATCATGAAGCGCTTCCAGAAAGACGAAGACGGTGCCGTGACTGTTGACTGGGTCGTTCTGACCGCCGCCGTTGTCGGCCTGGGCATCATCGTGCTGGCCGCGATCAAGCCGGCGATCACCACCCTGTCAGGCTCGATCGCGACCGAGATCGGCAAGGCCGACGATGGCTTCAGCTCCAGCACCGGCGGCACGGGCGGCACGGGCGGCACCACCAACCCGTAATTGTCCGAAGGGCAACAACACTGCCAGCGGGGCCGCGCCCGAAAAAGGGCGCGGCCTCTTGGCAAGACGACGGCAAGGTTGGGGCCGCCCCGGTCTGTTTGCAGGGCGGAAGGTGGCCAGTGATCGTGCCGGGCTTGGCGATAAAATGCGTTTCCTGACCGGCAGGCCCATCCTGCCCAGCGGCGTTTGGAGAGCCAGATGTTGAAAGCGATCAAGACGTTTCTCGCGAAGGAAGACGGCGCGATCACCGTGGACTGGGTTGTCTTGACAGCCGTGGTCGTGGGATTGCAGGTCATCATTCTGGTCACGACAATGCGCGAATCCCTGGTTGATGTTTCCGGCAAGATTGGGGGCGAGGTTTCCCAGTTCAACGATTACCTCAACTCGGCGGGTGATTGATATGACCGACATGGTCCTTGCTTTGCAGATGGGCGCTGGTCGCATATAGCGGAACCGGGGTTCAGGGGGGCCTGTCGATGAGAGCTGTTTTTGCACTTGTTCTGGTCCTTGGCGTGGCCCTTGCGGGCCTTGCCGTTTACATGACGCAGAACCTGATGAGCCAATCGCAATCGGAACTGGCCCGTGCGCAGGCCTATTTTGACAAGACCGGAAGACTGGTCGAGGTTTATGCGGTTGCCAAACCCCTGAAATTTGGCGACCCGATCACCAAGGCGGATGTGAAGGTGGTTTATGCGCAGGAAAAGGCCCTGCCGCAGGGGGCCTTTCGTGTGTCGGCGCAGACGGCCAGCGATACGAATGCGGCGCCGGCGTCCGAAGGCGGCAAACCGCTGCCGCTGCTGTTTCCGCCCAATGCCGACAAGCCGCGTTTCGTGACCCGCTCGATGGTGGAGAACGAGATCGTTCTTGTGTCACGCGTGACCGAACCCGGTTCGGTGGCGGGCCTGACGGACAAGATCGCCCCCGGGATGCGCGCGTTCCAGATCAAGGTGGATGTCGCCTCGGGTGTGGCGGGCTTTGTCATGCCCGATGACCTGATCGACGTTTACTGGACCGGCTCGGCCGACGGGGACGGCGAAGTGACGCGGCTGATCGAAGCCGCCGTGCGCGTGATGGCGGTGGACCAGTCGTCGGACGAAAGCGAAGTCAACAAGAACGAAATGGCGCGGACCGTGACGGTTGCGGTGACGCCCGAACAGGTGGCGCGGCTGGCCCAGGCACAGGCGACAGGGCGGATGTCGATGTCGCTGATCGGCCGGGGCACGGAAGAGACGGCCGACCTGGTGCAGGTGGACAAGAACGCCCTTCTCGGGATCGAGCGCAAGGAAGTTGTCAAGACAGAGGCGCCCGAGGTCTGCACGGTGAAGACTCGCAAGGGGGCGGAAGTGGTGGACATCCAGATCCCCTGCAATGATTGAATCAGACCCGCCCATCGCAACCCCTACATGATATTGCGTCAGCCCCAGTCATTTTAACCAATCATTGCGCTGTTGCAGGTTGTCCACATAAAGATCAACCTCCAACTGTTTGATTCTTGAATTAAACTGCGGTTTCTGCACAATGGCGCGCAGTTATGGGCAGCAAGACCCACACCGGGGCGTGATCGAAAGGGCAGATCACATGAGCATGAAAACAGTCATTACGGTCGGGCTGTTCGGGGCGGCACTTGCCGTATCCGGGCTGGCGCCGGCCTCGGCCGAAGTCCTGAAAGTTCAGACGGGACAGGCCTCGAGTGCCTTGAATGTGCCGATGAACCGCGCCGTTGTGGTGGAAAGCGATGTCCCGTTTGCCGAACTGTCGATTGCCAACCCCGGCATTGCCGACATCTCGACGCTTTCGGACAAGTCGATCTATGTGCTGGGCAAGGCCCCGGGGCGCACGACGCTGACGCTGCTGTCGGCGGACGGGAAGCTGATCTCGAACGTCGATGTGCATGTCACCCCCGACATTGCCGAGTTCAAGGAACGGTTGCAGCAGATCCTGCCGGGCGAGAAGATCGAGGTGCGGACGGCGAATGACGGGATCGTGCTGTCGGGCACGGTCAGTTCGACCATGAAGCTGGACCGGGCGCTGGATCTGGCCAACCGCTATGCGCCGGACCGGGTGTCGAACCTGATGATGGTGGGCGGCACGCAGCAGGTGATGCTGAAGGTGCGCTTCGCGGAAATGCAGCGGTCGGTGTCGAAAAGCCTGAACGGATCGTTCGGGGCGCAGCGGACCGGCAGTTCGCATTTCGGCGGCGCGGTGGCGGGCAACATTGACGGCATCAACAACGTGCTGGCCGGGTCGACCGTGACAACCACGGCCAAGGGCGCGCTGGGCCTGGGGTTCAACGTCGGCGCGATCGAATTCGGCGTGCTGCTTGAGGCGCTGGAATCCAAGGGCATGGTGCGGACGCTGGCCGAACCGAACCTGACCGCCCTGTCCGGGCAGGAGGCCAAGTTCCTGGCCGGCGGGGAATACCCGATCCCGGTTCCTGATCAGGACGGCGCGATCACCATCCAGTACAAGCCCTTCGGGGTTGAGCTGAACTTCACCCCCGTGGTGGTGGATGGCGATGTCATCAACCTGACCATCAACGCGGCGGTCAGTTCGATCGACACGGCGGTGACCTTCGAAGCCGACGGCTTCTCGGTTTCGGGCTTCAAGCGGCGCGAAACCTCGACCACGGTCGAGATGCGGGACGGCGAAAGCTTTGCCATTGCCGGCCTGTTGCAGGACGACTTCCGCAATGCCAACGGGCAGGTGCCGTGGCTGGGCGACGTGCCGATCCTGGGGGCGCTGTTCCGCAGCGCGGATTACCAGCGGTCGCAGACGGAACTGGTGATCATCGTGACGCCGCATCTGGTGACGCCGGTCAACGGCGAGGCGCTGGCGCTGCCGACCGACCGCATCCGCATTCCGACCGAGCGCGAGCTGTTCCTGTTCGGCGATGTGGCCAAGCCCCAGAAGGGCGCGGCGGGTGAGGTGGCGCGGCAGGACTTCTCGTCCTCCTACGGCTATGTGATGGAGTGAGGCGATGAAGATCACCCTTTCCCGCGCCATGGCCGCCACTTGCCTTCTGGCCCTTGCCGCCTGCGGCGAGACCACCACCAGCTTTGACCGCGAGCAGGGCGCCGAGGTGGACAAGGGCAGCTTCGGCGATGCGACGATGCACAATACGCTGCTGCAAAGCGGCGAGATGGAATACACGATCGCGCTGGCCCAGCGCTTTGCGGCCGAAGTGCCCGACACGGTGAACTTTGCCTTCGACAGCGCCGTTCTGACGCCGCAGGCGATGGAGGTGCTGCGCAAGCAGGCCGGCTTCATCCGCCAATTCCCCGAGGTGCGCTTCAAGGTCTTTGGCCATACCGACCTGGTGGGCAGCCAGAAGTACAACTACAACCTTGGCCTGCGGCGGGCCCGCGCGGTGGTGAACTACCTGACCTCGCAGGGCATCTCGAAATCGCGGCTTGAGGCGGTGGTCAGCTATGGCAAGACGCGGCCGATCATCCAGACCAGCCAGCCCGAGGAACGCAACCGCCGCACGGTGACCGAGGTTTCGGGCTTTGTGAAAAATGCGCCGCTGGTGCTGAACGGCAAATATGCGGCGATCATCTGGCGCACCTATGTGGACAGCGCAACGCGGCGGCATCCGGCAAATGTGGAAATCAAGACGCAGGTCGAGGGCGGAAACTGATCGACGCTGCGGATTCAAAGACGAAGGCCGGGCGCAATGTCCGGCCTTTGTTATTGCGGGATCGGAAAGAAATCAAAGATTGACGCCGTTTCGGCCCCAATCTCGCCCATTTCCCCGATCAACCTGCCGATAATGGAACGGTTGCGCTTGGCGGAAACCGCCGTGCGCCCGGTGTCTGGAGACCTGCCCCGGCATGACCTGCGTGCCGGCCTGTGTTCCGGGTGCCGTATTGGTAAAGGACGTAAGGCCTATGACGAGCGTGGCGACCCTTCAGCCGGACCCGGCGCCGATCGTGGCGTGCACCGTCTCACGCGACGTGCAGCAGTTCGAGATCCTGATTGACGACATGGAAGCCGAACTGGGCGAAGCCTGGGGTGACCTTGGGTTCGACGATGCGCTGGTGTTTCTGGATCAGCCCGATTCGGCGGGCCTTGAATTCATTGCCGTCGCGGTCGATGCCGAGGACGAGGGCGACCTGACCCGCATTGCCGCGGTGGTGCGCGCCGCGCGGGAGCATGGGGTGAAGGTGATCCTGGTGGCGAACCAGGTCAGCCCGATGGCGCTGCATCAGCTCATGCGGCTGGGGGCCGAGGATTTCGTGCCCTATCCGCTGCCGGAAGGCGCGCTGCATGACGCGATCGAACGCATCCGCCAGCCGGAACCGGAGGCGCCGCCCGCCCGCGGCGGCGCGGCCCTGGCCGAGGAAGACGCCCTGCCCGCCCCCAGCTTCAAGGCCAGGGGCGACCGTCAGGGGGTGCTGATGCCGGTGCATGGCATGGCCGGCGGCACCGGCGCCACGACCTTTGCCGTCAACCTGGCCTGGGAACTGGCGACGGTCGATCCCAAGGACGCGCCGCGCGTCTGCCTGCTGGACCTGAACCTGCAATTCGGCGCGGTGGCAACCTATCTGGACCTGCCCCGCAAGGAGGCGGTGTTCGAACTGCTGACAGACATGGGCGCGCAGGACAGCGATTCGCTGCTGCGGTCGATGCAGACCTTCAACGAGAAGCTGCATGTGCTGACCGCGCCTTCGGACATGCTGCCGCTGGACATCGTCTCGGCCGAAGACATGGGCCGGCTTCTGGACATGGTGATGGCCAATTTCGACTTCGTGCTGGTCGACATGCCGACCACCGTGGTGGCCTGGACCGAGGCCGTTCTGAGCCGGGCGCATGTGTATTTCGCCCTGCTGGAGCTGGACCTGCGCAATGCCCAGAACATTCTGCGCTTCGTGCGGGCGCTGAAGGCCGAGGCGTTGCCGCATGAAAAGCTGCGCTATGTGCTGAACCATGCGCCGCGCTTTACCGACCTGTCGGCGAAATCGCGGGCGAAGCGGCTGGCGGAAAGCCTGGACATCGTGATCGAGGTGCACCTGCCCGATGGCGGGCCGCAAGTGACGCAGGCCAATGACCACGGCCTGCCGCTGGCGCTGACGGCCGCGAAGAA
>NZ_PZKE01000033.1 GCF_003034965.1 Fuscovulum blasticum DSM 2131
GGTGGCCCTGGTGCTTTACGTTGCCGGGTCCGGGGGGATGTGATGGCCCAGCGTTATGGCGGCCCCCATTCCCCGCAAGGCAGCCGTATCCCCGGCACACCCCCTGCCCCGGTCCAGGTGGCCCCGCCCGATCTGCGGGTTGCGGGGCAATGGCGGGCGCGGGTGGTGTTCCTGTCGGCCTTCGCCTTCCTGTTCCCGGCCTTCGGGGATGCGCCGGGGGACATGATCCTTGGGCTTGCCGCCGGGGGGCTGCTGATCCTGTCGGCCTGGCTGGCGCGCGAAGGCCTGCGCGCCCGCGCCGCCTGGACCGCGCGCAAGGTGGCCCGCCGCCAGGCCTTTCCGCGTCTGCTGGCCAGTGCCGTCACCTGCGGCGCGGCGCTGTTCGCGGGGGGCTATATCGCGCATGGTCTTTCGGCCTATCCGGTGCTGTATGCCCTGCTGGGGGCCGGGCTGATGCTGGGCGCCTTCGGGCTGGACCCGATGTCGGACAAGGGGATGGAGGGAATCGACCCGTTCCAGACCGACCGCGTGGCCCGCGCCGTGGACGAGGCCGAGAAACGCCTGACCGAGATGAAGGATGCCATCCTGCGCGCCGGCGACCGCAGCCTTGAGGCGCGGGTGGACCGTTTCGCCGCCAGCGCCCGCAGCCTGTTCCGCCGCGTCGAATCCGACCCGCGCGATCTGACCGCCGCGCGCAAGTATCTGTCGGTCTATCTGGCCGGGGCGCGGGACGCGACGGCCAAGTTTGCCGATCTCTGGGCGCAGAGCCGTGACCAGAAGGCCCGGGCCGACTGGGACGCGCTGCTGACCGATCTTGAAACCACCTTTGCCGAACGCTCGCAGGCCCTGCTGGAAAACGGCCGCACCGATCTGGATATCGAGATCGCCGTGCTGCGTGACCGGCTGAAGGCCGATACCCGTATCTAGTACCGTCCGACACCCCACAGGAGGGATGCCATGACCACCGAAACCATCCGCACCGAAGCCCAGGCCCTGTTGACCGAAGTCGACAAGATTTCGGCGGTGATCTTGCCCGAACCCAGCACCGAGCTTGTCACCCTGGATGCGGCCACGCCCGACAAGGCCGCCGCCATCCACAAGCGGATGAACGAGCTGGACCTGTCGAACACGCAGTCGATCATCTCGTTCGGGTCTTCGGCGCAGGCCGAGCTTCAGGTCATCAGCCAGGAAATGCTGCAGGACGTGAAGAACAAGGATGTCGGCCCGGCGGGCGATTCCCTGCGCCAGATCGTGACCACGATCCGCGGCTTTTCCGGCGAAGAGCTGGACGTGAACCGCAAGCAAAGCTGGTGGGAATGGCTGACCGGCCAGGCCGCGCCGCTGGCCGAATTCGTGGCCCACTACGAAGAGGTGCAAAGCCAGATCGACCGCATCACGGAAGAGCTGCTGAGCCATGAGACCAAGCTCTTGAAGGACATCAAGTCACTGGATGTGCTGTATGCCAAGACGCTGGCCTTCTATGACGAGCTTGCGCTGTACATCGCCGCGGGCGAGGCCAAGCTGGCCGAGGTCGATGCCAAGGACATTCCCGCCAAGGAAGCCGCCATCGCCGCAGCGCCCGAGGCTGACAAGCTGATCCGGTCGCAGGAACTGCGCGACCTGCGCGCCGCGCGCGACGATCTGGAGCGCCGCGTGCATGACCTGCGGCTGACCCGTCAGGTGACCATGCAGTCGCTGCCGTCGATCCGGCTGGTGCAGGAAAACGACAAGTCGCTGGTGACCAAGATCAACTCGACCCTCGTGAACACCGTGCCGCTGTGGGAAACCCAGCTTGCGCAGGCGGTGACGATCCAGCGGTCGAAGGAAGCCGCCGAAGCGGTGCGCGAGGCCAGCGACCTGACCAACGAACTGCTGGAAGCCAATGCCAAGAACCTGCAGGATGCCAACCGCACCGTGCGCGAGGAGATGGAACGCGGCGTCTTCGACATCGAGACGGTGAAGAAGGCCAACGAGACGCTGATCGCCACCATCGAGGAAAGCCTGCGGATTGCCGATGAAGGCAAGGCCCGCCGGGCCGCGGCGCAGGAAGAGCTGGTCAAGATGGAAACCGACCTGCGCGAGACGCTGGCCGCGGCCCGCGCCCGGCAACTGTCTTCGCCCGCGACCGGACCGGCGGCGTAAGGAGCATGATGCAGCCGGCACGCCTTTTCCTTCGGTCCCGGGCCATGGCCGGCGTCAGCCTGTTTGCGGCGGCGCTGGCGGCCTGCGTGCCGGTCGCCCCGACAGGCCCGACGGCTTCGTCGCCCCGCCCCCGCCCCGCCGCGGCGCCACGTCCGGCCGAAACGCCGAAAAGCGCCGCCGCGCGGGCCTATTATGCGCAGTTGCAGGCCTCGCTGCTGCAACAGGGCCTGCTGCGCACCGATGGCGGCGGCGCGGACACGCCGTTCAACGACCGGATGCTGGCCGAGAATTTCCTGCGCATTGCCCTTTATGATGAATATTCCCGCTCGGGCGGCGGCGGTTTCGTGCGCAGCGAATCCGCCTCGGTCGTGCGCCGCTGGCAGATTCCGGTGCGCGTTTCGGTCAGCTTCGGGGCCAGCGTGCCCGATGACCGCCGCGCCACCGACCGCGCCCGCATCTCTTCCTATCTGTCGCGGCTGGCGCGGCTGACCAACCACCCGATCAGCCTGGTGGACAGCGGCGCCAACTTCACCATCCACATCGTTTCAGAGGATGAGCGCGAGGCGCTTGGCCCGACGCTGGCCGCCCAGTTACCCGGCCTGTCGCCGCGCGACATCGCCGATGTCACCGGGATGCCGCGATCGACCTATTGCCTGGTCTATGCGCTGTCCGAGGGCAATTCCGGCGCCTATACCCGCGCCGTGGCGGTGGTGCGGGCCGAACACCCCGACCTGCTGCGCCAGTCCTGCTTCCATGAGGAAATTGCCCAAGGGCTGGGGCTGGCCAATGACAGCCCCGCCGCGCGGCCCTCGATCTTCAACGATGACGAGGAATTCGCCCTGCTGACCCGGCAGGACGAGCTGATGCTGAAGATGCTGTACGATCCCGCGCTGCGCCCCGGCATGACACTGGCCGAGGCGCGGCCCATCGTCTTCTCGCTTGCCAGCCGCCTTCTGGGCGGTGAATCTTGATCCGGCATTGATCCGGTCTGCAGGAGTTTTTCCATGGTCTTCGACTTTCTCAAGGGCGAGTTCATTGATGTCATCTCGTGGCTGGATGACACGCGCGACACCATGGTCTGGCGGTTTGACCGGCGCGGGCAGGCCATCAAATACGGCGCCAAGCTGACGGTGCGCGAAGGCCAGGCGGCGGTGTTCATCCATGAAGGCCAGTTGGCCGATGTGTTCGGCCCCGGCCTTTACATGCTGGAAACCAACAACCTGCCGATCCTGACCACGCTGCAGCACTGGGACCACGGCTTCCAGTCGCCGTTCAAGTCCGAGGTCTATTTCGTCTCGACCACGCGGTTCAACGATCAGAAATGGGGCACCAAGAACCCGATCATGGCGCGCGACCCGGAATTCGGCCCGGTCCGCCTGCGCGCCTTCGGCACCTATTCGATGCGCGTCAGCGATCCCGGCAAGTTCATGACCGAGATTGTCGGCACCGATGGCGAGTTCACCTCGGACGAGATCAGCTTCCAGATCCGCAACATCATCGTGCAGGCGGCCAGCCAGGTGCTGGCCTCGTCGCAGATCCCGGTGCTGGACATGGCGGCGAACCTGGAACAGCTTGGCAAGATCATTGCCGACCGCATCGGACCCAAGGTCGATGATTACGGCCTGTCCATCCCGGAATTCTACATCGAGAACATCAGCCTGCCGGAAGAGGTGGAAAAGGTGCTGGACAAGCGCACCTCGATGGGCGTGGCGGGCGATCTGAACAAGTACATGCAGTTCAACGCGGCGGAAGGCATGGCCCAGCCGGGCGGCCTTGGCAGCATGGTGGGCGCCGGAATGGCCGCCGGCATGGGGCTTGGCATGGGGCAGGCCATCGGGCCCTGGGGTGCGGCGCCTTCGGCGGCCGGGCAGACCCCGCCGCCCCCGCCGCCGCCCATGGCCGGGCGCCAGTGGCACCTGGCGGTGAACGGCCAGACCAGCGGCCCGTTCAGCGAGGCAGACCTGGCCGCCCGCGCCGCCGCCGGTGGGCTGACCGGGGCCACGCTGGTGTGGACGGCGGGACAGGATGGGTGGAAACCCGCCGCCGAAACCGACCTGGCCCGCCTTCTGTCGCAGGTTCCCCCGCCGCCGCCCTCCCCCTGACCCATGCCGCCCGTGACCGAACACCGCTGGCCCTGTGACCAGTGCGGCGCGCAGTTGCGCTTTGCACCGGGGCAGACCAGTCTGATCTGCGATCACTGCGGCCATGTGCAGGCCATTCCGCAGGCGGGCGAACGCAAGCGCGCCCGCGCGCTGGCGGAACATGACCTTGCCGCCGGCCTGCGCGACGATCTGCCGGTGTCGGCCATCGAGACGGTGCAGACCAGCACCTGCACCTCTTGCGGGGCGCGGATCGAATTCAGCGGCGCCACCCATGCCACCGAATGTCCGTTCTGCGCCTCGCCCGTGGTGGTGGACAGCGGCGGTGCGCGGCTGATCAAGCCGCAGGCGCTGGTGCCCTTTGTCCTGACCGAGGACGAGGCCCGCAAGGCGATGATCGCCTGGATGGGCAGCCTGTGGTTCGCGCCGTCCACCCTGCTGGAATATGCCCGCAAGGGCCGGCGGATGAACGGCATCTATGTGCCGTTCTGGACCTTCGACGCCGCGACCCGCTCCAGCTATACCGGGATGCGGGGCGATGCCTATTACGAGACCCAGACCGTCACCGTGCGGGTGAACGGCCGCAACGAGACCCGCACCGAACAGGTGCGCAAGATCCGCTGGTATCCGGCCTCGGGCCGGGTGGCGCGCGATTTCGACGATGTGCTGGTGCTGGGATCGGCCAGCCTGCCGCGCCGGCTGGGCAATGAGCTGACGCCCTGGGATCTGGGCCGGCTGGAACCCTATTCCCCCGATTACCTGGCCGGGTTCAGCGCCGAGGGTTATACCATCGCGCTGGCCGATGCCGATGCCCAGTCAAAGGCCGTGATGGCGCAGGTGATCGAGCAGGACGTGCGCCGCGACATCGGCGGGGATGAACAGCGGATCACCTCGGTCGATACCGATTTCTCGGACGAGACGTTCAAGCATATTCTGCTGCCGGTCTGGATGGCGGCCTACAAATACAACGGCAAGAGCTATCGCTTCCTTGTCAACGGCCAGACGGGCGAGGTGCAGGGCGAACGGCCCTGGTCGGTGTGGAAGATCGGCTTCGCGGTGCTGCTGGGGGCGGCCATCGTGCTGGGGGCGATCTATCTGAACGATCCGTCCATTCTTGGCCTGCCCCACCCCGACTGGATGAACTGACGCGGCGGAGGGCCGCCGAAGGGGCGCCTCGGGGCCTGATCTGCCCCGGACCGGCGGAGATCCGCAGAAACAGCCCGCGCGAGGACGGGGATTTCCGCGCAACCGCGGGTGGCACTGACCTGCGGCAGTGCACGGCCGGGGTCTTGTGGGGCAGGCTGGGGCATCACCCTTATGACCCGGAGGCCACCATGACCGCCCGTTCCCTTGCCCTGATTGCCCTGCTGCCGCTGGCCCTGTCGGCCTGCCTGCGCACCGACGGCGAACGCGCCCTTGCCGGCGCCGCCGGCGGCGCGGTGATCGGCAGCGCCACCGGAGGCAGCCCCGTCACCGGCGCCGTGATCGGCGGCGCGGCGGGGTATTTCTGCCGCGACCTGAACGTGCCGGGATGCAGGAACTGAGGCCCGAAAGAACATTGCAGCGCGGCTCGCGGGGGCGAGCCGCGCTGCTGCCGCATAGATGAGTCAGCGACCCCTTGAGAGTGCAGCGCTTTATGTCAGCCTGACATCGCAGGGCGACAAGCAAAGGTCGCGGAGATCAACGTATGCCCGACATTAGCTGCACGTCGGCGGAACACCCTTTGCAACGATCGCCTGCCAATCTGCGCCAAGTTGCTGACGTGCGGACAGGGCGTTGCGCGCTTCGCTGGATTGATCGGGGATCATCTTCACGACCATACCCTGAGCGTAATTGGTATTGAATCCGGTGAATATATCACCCTGCATACCCATATCGCTTTGATCGCCAAGAATGATGAATTTGTCTCCACCCTTTCGAATGACCTCAATAGCGGCGGCTTTGAAGGCAACATTCCTTGCCCCACTCGGCCCACAAGCGGGCGCAGCATGCGTCTGCACTTTAAAGGTGTCATTGGACATTGGCTGAACATCTGTTGTCGCGCATGCTGCCAGCATCCCGAACACCAGGCCAAAAGGTACATATTTAATCAAGATTTCCCACTCCTCATCCTAAAGGCGATCAATTCGCCTTTGAGCAGAGTGGAGAAGACATCAGATTCGGGCAATAAAGCGCCGAAAAAACGGCGCTCTATATTCGGGGCGACACAAGAGAAAAGTCACCCATCCATCTTCAACGCCGAAATAAACGCCGTCTGCGGGATTTCCACTTTCCCGAACTGGCGCATCCGCTTCTTGCCCTCTTTCTGCTTGTCCAGCAGCTTCCGTTTCCGCGTCGCGTCGCCGCCGTAGCACTTGGCGGTCACGTCCTTGCGCATGGCGGAAATGGTTTCGCGGGCGATCACCTTGGCGCCGATGGCGGCCTGGATCGGGATCTGGAACATGTGGCGGGGGATCAGCTCTTTCAGCTTTTCGCACATCATGCGGCCGCGGGCCTCGGCCCGGTCGCGGTGGACCAGCATCGACAGCGCATCCACCGGCTCGGCGTTGACCAGGATCGACATCTTCACAAGGTTGTCCTCGCGATAGCCGGTCAGGTGGTAGTCGAAGCTGGCATAGCCCTTGGTCACCGATTTCAGCCGGTCGTAGAAGTCGAACACCACCTCGTTCAGCGGCAGGTCGTATTCCACCATGGCGCGGTTGCCGGCATAGGTCAGGTTCAACTGGATGCCGCGGCGGTCCTGGCAGAGTTTCAGGATGTCGCCCAGGTATTCGTCGGGGACCATGATCGTCGCCTTGATCCGCGGCTCCTCGATATGGTCGATGTAGGTCACATCGGGCATGTCGGCGGGGTTGTGCAGGTCAATGACCGAGCCGTCCTTCATGTGCAGGTGATAGACGACCGAGGGCGCGGTGGTGATCAGGTCAAGGTCGAACTCGCGCTCAAGCCGTTCGCGGACGACTTCCAGGTGCAGAAGGCCCAGGAAGCCGCAGCGGAAGCCGAAGCCAAGCGCGGCCGAGGTTTCCATCTCGTAGCTGAAGGAGGCGTCGTTCAGCGCCAGTTTCTCGATTGCGTCGCGCAGCGATTCGAAATCGGCCGCGTCCACCGGGAACAGGCCGCAGAACACCACCGGCTGCGCCGGCTTGAAGCCCGGCAGCGCCTCGGCGCAGGGTTTGCGTTCATGGGTGATGGTGTCGCCGACGCGGGTGTCGCGGACCTGCTTGATCGAGGCGGTGAACACCCCGATCTCGCCCGGGCCCAGTTCGGCGATGTCGGTCATCTTGGGGGTCAGCACGGCCAGCCGGTCGATGCCGTAGCGCGCGCCGGTCTGCATCATCTTGATCTGGTCGCCCTTGCGGATGACGCCATCCATGACACGGATCATCACCACGACGCCCAGGTAGGGGTCATACCAGCTATCGACCAGCATCGCCTTCAGGGGGGCGTCGCGGTCGCCCTTCGGGGCGGGCAGGCGGGTGACGATGGCCTCAAGCACATCGGGGATGCCAAGGCCGGTTTTCGCGGAAATCGGGATGGCATCGCTGGCGTCCAGACCGATCACGTCCTCGATGTTGGCCTTCACGCGGTCGGGGTCGGCGGCGGGCAGGTCGATCTTGTTCAGCACGGGCACGATCTCATGCCCGGCATCCAGCGCCTGATAGACGTTGGCCAGCGTCTGCGCCTCAACCCCCTGCGAGGCGTCAACCACCAGAAGCGAGCCTTCGACGGCGCGCATGGAGCGGCTGACCTCATAGGCGAAGTCGACGTGGCCGGGGGTGTCGATCAGGTTCAGCACATAGGTCTTGCCGTCGCGCGCGGGGTAGTCGATGCGGACGGTGTTGGCCTTGATGGTGATGCCCCGCTCCCGCTCGATGTCCATGCTGTCCAGCAACTGGGCCTTCATGTCGCGGTCGGCGACAGTGCCCGTCGACTGGATCAGCCGGTCGGCAAGGGTGGATTTGCCGTGGTCGATATGCGCCACGATCGAGAAATTGCGGATGAGGGACAGGTCGGTCATGGGGCCGGGATATAGCGGTTAGCGGTGAGGCCGGGAAGGGGCTTTCCCGCACGCGCCGCCGGGGCAAATCCGGGTGACGGGCGCCGGATCGGGCGGCCGGGCGGCGGCACGGACGGGCCGTCCGAATCAGCGGGCAGGTTGCGGCCGGTTCCGGCCCCGAGTCGGCGGTTCGGGGCGGCAGATCGGGGGGCGCCCCATGGGGACCGGACCGCCGCCCCTGCCCCAGCATCTGGTGGCGCGGGGGCGGAGGACTTCCAAACCTTGCGGAAATCGGCGCGCGGTTGCCGAGCTGCGCCGCAGCATTGAAAAAACTGCTGAAAAACGGCATGATCGGCGGCAGAAAATGACCGACGGCAGAGGGAAACCCTGGTTTCGGCAATGAGGCAGAAAATGAAGAAATCTCTCGTTCTGGCTGGCCTTTGCGCCGCCGCCTTTCCCGTGTTTTCCTCGATGGCATCGGCCGGGCCGATCGAAAGTGCCTGCCTGCGGTCGGGGCGCGATGCCGCCAGCCGCGCGCTGTGCGGCTGCATCCAGGAAGTGGCCGACATGACGCTGAAGGGCAACGACCAGCGTCGCGCCGCCAAGTTCTTCCGCAACCCCGATCAGGCGCATGAGGTCTGGGTGTCGCAACGCCCGGCCGATGACGAGTTCTGGGACCGCTACAAGAACTTTGGCGCCATGGCCGAGGCCTATTGCGCCCAGTGACCCTGTGATCCGGCCTGCAGCGCGCGGATCAGCCCGCGGCAGCCGGATTCCACCAGATCAATCGTGCGGTCGAATTCGCCCGTATACCAGGGGTCCGGCACATCGGTCAGGCCGGTTTCGGGCGCATGGTCCAGAAACAGCCGCGGCGGGGTGCCCTGCCCCTGCGCCAGCGCCCGCAAGTCAGCCAGATTGCGGCTGTCCATCGCCAGGATCAGATCGAAGCGGGTGAAATCGGCCCGCGTCACCTGCCGCGCCCGCAGCGCCGACAGGTCATAGCCCCGCTTGCGCGCGGCCAGAACGGCGGGCGGATGCGGCGGTTCACCCGAATGCCAGCCGCCGGTGCCGGCGCTATCCACCGTCAGGGCCAGGCCCGCCTGGCCGGCCATGTGACGCAGCACGGCTTCGGCCGTGGGCGACCGGCAGATGTTTCCCAGACAGACGAACAGGACCGAACGGGTCATCGCGGCCCCTCGCCGAAGCGCCAGCGGGCCACGCCTTCGGGCAGGGCGATGCCGGGGGCCAGATCGGGCGCGGCGACCGGCGTCGATGTCGCCAGCGCGACCGGGATCAGCCCCGCCCAGACCGGCCAGCCCCGGTCTTCGTCGGGATCGGTGCCGCCGGGGGGCGCGGCGGCGATCTTGGCCGAGGCCTCGGTCAGCGGCAGCGACAGAAGGCCGGTCGCCTTGACCTCTTGTTCGGTCATCGGGCGCAGGGTTTCCCAACGGCCGGGGAACAGGCTGTCCACCATGGTTTTCAGATGCGCGCGTTTCGCGGCGGGGTCGGTCACGGCTTCGGCCTGGCCGAAAACCATGACCGAGCGGTGGTTGACCGAATGTTCAAAGGCCGACCGCGCCAGCACCATGGCGTCGGTCAGGCTGACGGTGACGCAGACCTGCATCCCGGCCCCCGCCCGCAGGCTGCGCGAGGCCGAGGAGCCGTGCCAGTAGATCCTGTCGCCTTCGCGCCATTGCAGGGTGGGAATGACCACGGGCGCCCCGTCGATGACATAGCCGACATGGGCGACGGGCATCGCGTCCAGGATGGCGTTGATGGCGGCGCGGTCATAGGCCGCCTTTTCGGGCAGCCGGCGCAGGCGGGTGCGGGCAGAGGGGGCGGCAGAGGCGGGCCTGGACATCGGGCGTTTTCCCTTGGGGATGGATCGCCGCACCCTGCCCGCCGGGGCGGGGCGGGGTCAAGCGGCGGCAGGCCCGGGCAGGCCCGCCGCCGCGCCGGGGCGTCAGCCGCCCGAGGGGGCGCCGTGGGTCATGTCCATGCCGCCTTCGGCGGGCTTGCGGTCATTGTCCACCGGCACATCGACCGTGATCTCGGCCCCGGATTCGAAGACCAGCGTCAGCGGGAAGCTGTCGCCCTGTTTCAGTTCGCGGGTCAGGCCCATCAGCATGACATGATCGGCGCCGCGCTTCAGTTCGTGGGTGCCGCCGGCGGGAACGGGGAAGCCATCCTTCACCTCGACCATGGACATCACGCCTTCGGCGTTCATCACATGGGTGTGCAGTTCCACCCGTTGCGCCACATCGGCGCTGGCGCCGACAAGGCGGTCATCGGTGGTGCCCATGTTGTGCAGCATGAAGAAGGCCGCGCCCGAGGCGCCGATGCCTCCCATGGTGCGGGCATAGGGGTCCATGACGTGAATCTGGGCGTCTTCGGCGCGCAGCGGCGCGGACAGCGACAGGACGACCGCAGCAGCGGTCAGGAACAGGCGACGCGAAAGCATCTCGTTACTCCGTTGAGAATGGAAAATC
>NZ_PZKE01000034.1 GCF_003034965.1 Fuscovulum blasticum DSM 2131
ACCCCGCTCCGCCGCATGGCCGCAGCAAGGCGGCCCAGCCGCCCGGAATATTCCTCCGCCCCGATGGGATCGGCCCTGACGGGCGAAAACTCGTTCAGGATCGCATCGTAATCTCGCATGACCTGCCCCCCAGATTTCCGGCCCCCGCGAGATACAACCTCTTGCCGATCCCCGTAAAGCCACCCCCTGCCACCGCCTCCGCCGGCGGGGAACAGCGGTCCTCTGCCCACCGCCCCCCCAGCCGCCGATAGGTTCATCTCCGCGTATGCGGGGAACAGAACATCCTGTCGGGCCGCGCGGGCCTGCATATCGGTTCATCCCCGCGTGTGCGGGGAACAGACCCGGAGGTTCTGCCATGCCCGAGCCTGACGCGGCTCATCCCCGCGTATGCGGGGAACAGGGTGGCGACCAGTTGCAGATCCCGGCGGGTGTCGGCTCATCCCCGCGTATGCGGGGAACAGCTGCAAAGCCATGATCATCTGGTCAAGCTGGGCGGTTCATCCCCGCGTGTGCGGGGAACAGACCAGTGTTTTCGACGCGTACGACCTGGTCAGCGGTTCATCCCCGCGTGTGCGGGGAACAGGCCGATAGAGGTTCATCGCAGCCGCCATGGGCCGGTTCATCCCCGCGTGTGCGGGGAACAGTCGGCCGGGGCCGTCTGTGTGGGGGATGCCGGCGGTTCATCCCCGCGTGTGCGGGGAACAGCTGCGATGCCGTGGACATGCCGTTATTCTTGGCGGTTCATCCCCGCGTGTGCGGGGAACAGCAGCAACGCGCCTGAGGGTAGACGCCAGCTCGCGGTTCATCCCCGCGTGTGCGGGGAACAGCATCGACACCATCTGCGGGGTGATGCCGCAGGCGGTTCATCCCCGCGTGTGCGGGGAACAGTTCCGTCATGCCAGCGTAGGCGGCTTCGGGGTCGGTTCATCCCCGCGTGTGCGGGGAACAGAGCCGAGACGAATTGCGCTTGCTGTAATGGGCCGGTTCATCCCCGCGTGTGCGGGGAACAGTCTGGCTGGAAGCCATTGATGTGCAAACCTATTCACGATGTCAAACGATCTACCGGCGTTTCGGCCCCTCGGGGGCCGGGCCGGCAGGTGCCTGTCGCGTCATTCGCGCGGGAAGAAGGACAGCCGTTTCAGCCCGTCGAAATCGGCCGGCATTTGGCGGTTGCAGACAGCGGTGGCGATGGCGAAGCCATGATCGGCTAAGGCTTTCCAGATCATCACCGCATCGCCCTGTTCCACAGAGGCCAGCACCTGGCCCCGGATCGTCTTTCGTGTCCGGGCGGCGCTGCGGCAAGATCAGGAAACGCCCCTGCCCTTCCCGGCCCCATCGGCAAACAGCCCCGGATCAGGCGGTGATGCGCATCCATGATACGGCTCTGCCCAACCAGCCGCAGACGGCGCGGCTGATGTTGTCAATAAGCGCCATATTCTTCAATTGGTTGCCCGGCGCCTGCACCTCTGACAAAAGCCGGGCGTCGGAAAGTTGACAGCTGTCAACTTCACCCGCCCAAAGTCGCAAGGCACCGTTCCCCCATCGCGCCAGACCCAGCGTTCGCCTCACGGAGCCCAGCCCGCATGGAAACGGGGTGGGATGTTCCACCCCAGTAGTGTCAGCACATTTCCCCGGCCAGGTCAGCGAACGGCGCATCCCACGTTCCTTCCTGTCGCCAGACCTGCCAAACGCCCGCGCCCAAGTTGACAGCCGTCAACTTTCACGCCGCCCGCCGCTGGTTCGTGTTCAGCAAGGACATCACCATCGGCCCGGGTGAGAACACGCCCTCGGCCGCCTTGGCTGTCAACGCGCGCAGATAACCACCGGGGCTTTGGATGCTGGCAAAGCGCTGCAACATGGCGGCGACGACAATTGCCGCGGTTCCGTGGCCCATCGTCTGGCAAGCGTCCTGCCAGGCCGAGGCCGAGATACCCATCATGCCGCGCACCTCGGACGCGGTGGCAATGAATTCGGGCCAGCGGGTCAGGTTGCCCTTGGCATAGGCCTCGATCTCGGGGCAGGCCTTCAGCACCAGGTAAAGGGGAAGCGGGGTTTCGGGTTCGTCTTGTGGGTTCGCTTCCGGGTCAGGCGAACCCGCCTCCGCCGCCCTGCCCTTTTCTGGGCAAGGTTCAAAAGCATGAGAGTCTGGGTTTGAATCTGTATGGTGACGCCCGGAATGGGCGTCAGTGCCGTTTGATTCTTCTGTCGGAAAGGCCAGCATGGCCGAGATTGCCCGCAGGATATCCCCAGCCTGATCCAGCAGGCCGCCGATCTGTGCCGGGTCCATCTTGCGGCGCAGGGCGGCCCGCAGCGGCAGAAGGCGGGCCTCGATCCCGGCCCAGTCGCCGGGCAGGGCGGCGTCTTGACCATAGGCCAGCAGCTTGGCGGCATCACGCAGCCGCAGGACCAGGGCTTCGCGCTGGCGTCGCAGGGCGGCGGCGGCTTCGGTCACCTCGGCCGCGATGCGGAAAATGTCATCGGCGCGGGTCAGCAGCGGGCGCAGGTCGAAGCCAAAGGCCACCGCCAGCCCGCCCGCGGAATCCCGCGCCGCATAACGCTTGCCGTTGGGGCTGTCCTGCCGGCAGATCAGCCCGGCCGCCACGAGCGCCGCCAGATGCCGGCGCAGCGTGCTTTCGGCCATGCCATGCGCCCGGTCGGACAGCGCTGCGTTCGAGGGGAACACCACAAGCTGCGCGCCGTCTTCCAGCGCCTTGGCGGGCAGGAAGGTCAGCAGGGCATAAAGCACCGACAGATCACGGTCGGTCAGGCCCAGCCGGGTGCGCGCTTCGCGCAGGGCGTTGAACACGGCCCATTTGTCAACCTGGGGCAGGGCGGGGGCCTTGTCGGCCTGGAAGCGGGCTGCCAGCAGGCCAGAGGTTGCCGGCTGCCGCCCGAAAGGCGTCAGGGAGATGTGCTGCATGGGGTTTCACGAGGCAAAAGAAAGACCGCTACCCGAATCGGGTAGTTGACAGCCGTGCAGCCAAGGCGCTATTTCTTGAGGTGCGAGAACAAGAATGGGCCTCTCGGGACGTCAGTCCTGGGGGGTCTTTCGCTTTTGCGGGGTCGTGCCTCCTTTCTGGTGGGTTGGGTTCAGGGTTTCCCGGTCGGCGGCGTGTTGCGCGCCTGCCAATCGGTGAACAGCGTCGGCAGGTTTTCAACCAGCCAATCCTCGAAACCTTCGCTATGGGCCAGCCGCAGCTTGACCGTGCAGAAGTTGCGGTCATACCGGGCCTGCCCCAGCGGCACCCCGTCGGGGGTATACAGCGGCTGCGCCGGGCGGCGGGTGCTTTCGGGCACGGCCTTGCGGCGCGCCATCACCCCCGACAGATAGGCCCAGGCCGTCTGAAACCTGTCGTCAGACCGTTCCGAGACGGTTCCAAGGTTGACCATCGCCAGAAGGGTGATGGTATCGGTTTCGGTCGCCTCAACCAGATCGGCCAGCGCAAGCCAGCGGTCGCGCCCGACCGAGGGCGCCGCGCCGATGCCGGCGATCAGATCGGGGGGCAGGCGGTCGGCAATCGACAGCATCCGGCTGATCAGCGTCTTGTCGACGGAAAGCGCGTCGCAGATGACCTTGCGGTCATAGCCGGCCTCGCTGAGCTGGCGGGCGAAGTTCACCTTCTCGATGA
This sequence comes from Fuscovulum blasticum DSM 2131, assembly GCF_003034965.1. Taxonomy (GTDB): domain Bacteria; phylum Pseudomonadota; class Alphaproteobacteria; order Rhodobacterales; family Rhodobacteraceae; genus Pseudogemmobacter; species Pseudogemmobacter blasticus. Next base: position 3,630 of record NZ_PZKE01000034.1, read on the forward strand.
AGGACAGATCCCGCCGGGCGGTGTTTTCCTGGCCCTGCGCAAGCACCAGTTCGCGGTCGTCCAGATCGCGGATCAGCGCCTTGACCGTCTGGCCCAGATCACGCATCGCCAGCACGCGGCGGCGGCCGTAGACAATCTGATAGCGGCCCTCTTTCGTGGGGTGGGGGCGCACGAGAACCGGCACCTGCTGGCCATATTCGGCAATGGAATTGCGCAGCGAGGCATCGGCGTCGGCGTCGGTTTCCAGCCGGTCGGACATGCCGGCCGCCTCGATGCTGTGGGGATCAAGTTCAACCACCGAGCGGGCCTTGAGATCGGCGATCGACCGCGAGACCGCCCCGATGGCGCCGCGATTGGCACGGGGCGGGGCCGCCACGGGGCCGGCGGGCGTGGCAGGCTGGGCGTCCATCAGGCCCTTCAACACATCCTTGCGTGACATCAGCGCCCCCATGCCTTTTGAATCAGGCCCTCGATTTCCGAGTTGACCGCGTTCAGGCTTTCCATCGCGCGTTCATAGGTGGCGCGGGTGAAATCGGCCTTCTCCACCTCATACAGGGTCTGCTTGGTAAGCCCGGCGTCGGAAATGGCGGTGGATTTCAGCACCGGATGGTTCAGCACATGGTCGCCGAACAGCGACCGCATGAAGCTGACCATCTGGTTCTGCGGCCCGTCGCCCGGTTCATAGCGGGTGACCAGATAGCGCAGCCAGTCATAGTTCATGTTGCCGCCCGCATCGGCCACAACGCCCAGCAGGTTCGAGGTCATCAGCAGGAACTGGCACATCGACATCACGTCCAGCATCTGCGGATGCACCGTGACCAGAACCGCCGTTGCGGCGGAAAGCGCGCTCATTGTCAGGAACCCCAGTTGCGGCGGGCAGTCGATCACGACCAGATCGTAATCGGCCTGCACATCGGCCAAGGCATCGGAAATCCTGGTAAAGAACAGGTTTTCCCCGGGTTCGCTGCCCCGCCGCACCGCCAGCGCGCGCGGGGTATCATGTTCAAACTCCATCAGTTCCAGGTTGCCCGGAACGATGTGCAGGTTGGTAAAGTAGCTGGGGCGGATGATGCTGCGCATGGGCAGGGGGTCTTCGTAGCGAATCGCATCGTAAAGCGTGCCGCCATCCAGCAGATCGAATTCCGGCTGAAAGCCGTGCAGCGCGGAAAAGCTGGCCTGCGGGTCAAGGTCGATGGCCAGAACGCGGTACCCGTCCAGCGCGCATTTCTGCGCCAGATGGGCCGCGGTGGTGGTTTTCCCCGAGCCGCCCTTGAAGTTGATGACGGTGATCACCTGAAGGTGGTCATTCTGGCGCCGGCCGGGCAGATAGGTGCCCGGCGTTTTCGTGCCTGCTTCAAGCAGGCGGCGCAACTCCATGATATCGTTCGAGGAATAGAGACGCCGCCCGCCCGGCCCGGTTTCGGGCTGCGGGCCGCGCCCTTCCAGCGACAGCTTGCGCAGATAGGCGTCCTTGACGCCCAGCAAGCCCGCCACTTCGCCGCTGGTAAAGCGGCGCAGCACCTTGCTGGCATTGGGGGGAAACAGTTGCGCGCGATGCGCCATCAGCCGTTCCGACAGCTTGGCCGCATGTTCACCGACCAGACGGTCGATGCGTTCATTGATCTGTCCCATGTCCTGCGCCTCGAGCCGTTTGTTACGGCTTTTTTTCGGAATTTTCAGTTCTTGGCGTAAATGAATGGCGCAGGAAACGGATTCGGGCAAGAACAATCTGCCAGATATGGCGGGGGCTGCCCAGAGTGCCACAAGATAGGGCCGCCTCCGGATGGCCCCGGACAGGACCGATGCCGCCCTTTTCTTGACAGAAGCAGATCGGCACCCTATCTGTCTAGCCAGATAGCTAGCTGGATAAGGGCCATGTGGACGGTTCAGGATGCAAAGAACAGGTTCAGCGCCGTGGTCGAGGCGGCGCTTGCCGGCATACCGCAGCAGGTAAGCCGCCGGGGCAAGCCTGCCGTGGTGGTGCTGTCGGCCGACGACTATCGCCGCCTTCTGCAAGGCGCCGTGCAATCGCGCGAAAGTTTCGCCGACCATCTGCTGGCCTTCCCCGGTGCAGAGGTGCCGCGCGCCGAAGCCGCGCCGCGCGACGTGACCTTCTGATGTATATCCTTGATACCAACGTCCTGTCGGCGGTGCGCCGCCCCGACCGCGCGCCGAAGGTGGCGGCCTGGCTACGGGGAAAGCCCGAGCAGGAGCTGTTTCTCAGCGTCATCACCCTTGGCGAGATCGAGCGGGGAATCCACCTGCAGGAACGCCGCGATCCGGGCTTCGCGCAGGATCTGCGGGCCTGGATTGACCGGACGGTGCTGCTGTTTTCCGACCGCCTGCTGCCCTTTGACGCCGAGGATGCCCGCATCTGGGGCCGGCTGTCGGCCACGATCGGCCACAACGGCGCGGACCTGATGATCGCGGCTTCGGCGCTGCGGCACGGGGCAACGGTGGTGACCGGCAATGTCAGCGACTTTGCCCCGACCGGGGCCGTGTTGGAAAACCCGTTCTAGAAGGGCAGGGGGCTTTGCAGCCCTTTGCCCGTCACGGAAGTGAATCAACCGTGGCAGCGGTGCCGGGCCAGCCCGGCCTGCAACGGCGCGAAACTCAGACCTGACGGATCAGCGGCAAATTGTTCTTCACATGTCGCCAGGCAAGTTTGCGTGCGGGTTGGCCTGCCATGATTGGCCGGGCCGGCACGGGCAGCGTCTCTGCTGTCAACTGCCGCAGATCCGGCATGATTTCGAAGATTTCGCGCCGCGCATCTTCGGTCACGGATTTCAGCGCCTCGATCCCTGTGAACAGGGATTCCATCGGTGCGCCTTCGGCAAAGACGATCTGGTGGCGGTCGAACAGGAAATGGAAGTACTCGACGGACTCGACATCCTCGGCAACGCTGATGCCCTGGACCGTCAGCAACTGCCGTGCCGCAACCAGCACTTCAGCACAGCCGAACATCCGTTCCGCGATCCGCGACGACACCAGAACCCGATGCTGCGGCGAGACCATAACATCGGCGACTGGCAGGCCAGACCCAAGCGCACCCGCGCGGATGCGGATGGGGCGCAGCTTCGGATTGGCCGCCAGCTCTGCGGCCGCGATCTTGCGTGAACCGATCCAGCGCAGGATCTGGCACCCATTGTCCAGGGTTGCGACCCGATCACCGCGCCGCAATTCCTCGATCGCGACAGGGCCACAATCCGTTTCGATCATGGTTCCGCGAGCGAAGCAGACAACGCCGGTATGCTCGGTATCCATGACACCCGACCCGACCAGCGTGAAGGTGACGTTCGGCCCGCCTTGCAGCGCGATGAACTGAAGCGCGCCGTCCTGCGCATCATGCTGCAGCGCTTCAAGGGCCGTGGCAAAACTTGTGCCGTAGGTCGCGTTGTAAAGCGCCAGCGTGCTGCTGTCGTACCAAAGCGTCAGATCGACAAAATCATTGTCACTGCTGCTTCCGTTGGCGCCATTGGTTTCGCCCGCGCCGAAATCGGACAGGAAGATGCTGTCGCTTGCATCGCCAGAGATAATGAACAGGTCGTTCTCGGTGCCGCCGGTCAGCGTGTCGGCCCCCCCGCCACCGCCACTCAGCGTATCGTTGCCGGCACCGCCTTCAACATTGTCGCTGCCGCTTGTTTCAGGGCCACCCCCTGTGCCGCCGTCAAGATAATCGTTGCCATCCCCGCCGAACAGCGTGTCGTTGTCTTCCAGCCCGAAGATGTAATCATTCCCGGAGTTGCCAAGAAGAACATCATTTCCTGAGCCGCCGTTCAGGAAGTCATCCTGATCGCCCCCGTCGAGCGAATCTTCCCCAAACGACCCATAAAGATTGTCTCTGCCTTCGCCGCCAAAGACAGTATCGTTGCCGTCAAGCGCAAGAACCTGGTCATTACCGGCATCGCCATAGACAAGATCGCTTCCGTCTTCCGGTGTGATGGTGTCGTTGCCGTTGCCGCCGTAAATCGTGTCGTCAGCGGGGCCAGCGCCTGAACCTGAACCGGGCCAGTCCCCCAGGATCGCGTCGTTGCCTTCGCCACCATAAACAAGATCAGAGCCTGCCGACCCCTGCAGATTGTCGTCATCCCCCCCGCCATCAAGGGTGTCGCTGCCTTCGCCGCCGGCCATGGAATCCCGTCCTGTGCCGCCCGACAGGCTGTCATTCCCGGCATCGCCGTTCAGCGAGTCATTACCCGCCCCGCCATCAAGAGAATCGTCGCCATCGCCGCCGGAGAGGACATCGTTGTCGAGACCTCCATCCAGGCTGTCGTCGCCCATCCCGCCATAAAGCGAGTCATTTCCGGCAGCGCCGTCCTCGCTCAGGACATCGTTGGCATCCGCGCCGTAATACAGATCGTTTCCATTGCCGCCGTAGATCCAATCTCCGTTGAATCCGGGGCTTCCACCGAACAGAACCTGCGTTCCGTTGCCACCATACATGGAATCGTCACCATCGCCGCCGTAATAGCGGTCATTGGTGTTGTCATTGTTCCAGGTGTCGTTGCCGGAGGTTCCATAAAGGTCAGACATCGTTACCTTACCCACATACAACGTGATCAGGCCAACCTGACCACTTACAAAGAAAAGACGGGTTGCATGTGGTGGCTCTTGCGCGAAACGCAAGCTGGACCATCACTCAACCCTTGACCACGGAACGCGACGGCGGCCCCTGTTGCCGACCCAAGGGAACCCGTCACATTTTATACATATATATAATTTACGTCAATATTGGCGCCGTCCCGGGCAGAGCCGTCCCCCTGCGCCAGATCAGCATTTCCCGGCGCGGGATCGCCGCCAGCTTACAGCCCCGCGGCCTTGGTAAGGTTGATGCGGAACCTGTCGCGGCGGCGCTGGTAGCGGCGGGTCATTTCGGCGCTGGCGTGGCCAAGCTGCTTCTGGATGTGACGCTCGTCCACCTCGGCGCTGCTGGCAAGGCCGGCGCGCAGCGAGTGGCCCGAGTAAAGCGCCAGCCGTTCGGCCTTGGGCAGATCGGGGCGCAGGCCGGCGGCTTCCACGGTCTGCTTGATCAGCCGGGCGACATGCTTGTCGGACAGCCGGTCCCCGGTGGCACGGGCCCCGTTGCGGCTGACCGCCACGAAGATCGGACCAAAGTCGATGCGGGCGAAGTGCAGCCATTGGGCCAGCGCGTGAACCGGACAGGTCTGGTCGCTGGAGCCGCGGGCGATTTCCACCTCGCGCCAGCCGGTCTTGCCGCGCAGGGTGATCAGGGCGCCGCCTTCCAGCACCTCGACCCAGCCGCCACTGTCGGGGGTGTCGTCCTTACCATGGTCAAGGCTGACGATTTCTGACCGGCGCAACCCGCCGGCAAAGCCGATCAGCAGGATCGCCCGGTCGCGCAGGCCGCGCAGATCATGGGGCAGGGTGGCCAGCATGTCGCGCAGGTCTTCGGGCAGGATCGCGGCTTTCTGCACCGGGGGCCGGGCGTGCTTGCGGCGGATGCCGGCCAGGACGCTGGCGATATGGCGATCCTTGCGGTCCAGCCGTTCGCCGCGCTGCGCACAGGCCCAGGCAAGGCCGGAAAGCCGCCGCTCGATCGACGCGACCGAGAGGGCAGGGCCCTTGCCCCCCGGCGCCGCCAGATCGGCAAGGTAAAGGCCAATCAGTTGCGGTGACGGGGGCAGGGGCTCTGCCCCGCGCATCCGGCACCAGCGGATGAACTGCGCCCAGTCCCGCGCATAGGCCTTGAGCGTGTTTTCCGCCGCCGCCGCCCGCGCATAACCGCGCGCGGTTTCGGCAAGCCGGTCCAGCGCACCGGACCCCGGCGCGGGGAAGGGCAGGGCGGGCCGGTCGTCTTGATCGTCAGGGATGCTCAATTTATACTCCTGAACCATACGGACAGGGCAGGAGCTTGCGATGGGGCGCGTCAAGGTGAATCTGACACTGGATGCCGAGGTTGCCGAGACGGCGCGGGCGCTTGGGCTGAACATGTCCCGCCTTGCCGAACAGGCGATTGCCGAAGCGACCAAGGCCGAGCGCAACCGGCTGTGGCGCGAGGAAACCCGCGAAGCGAACGCCGCCTATGCCGAAGAGCTGGCGCGCGAGGGCCTGCCGCTGGCCCGTTTCCGCACGTTCTGAGGGCGGGGCAGCATGGCGCAGTTCGATGTGTTCCGCCTGACGGGCGGCCAACTGGTGGTGGACCTGCAGACCGATCTGATCGGCATCGACGCCTCGCGCATTGTGGCGCCCTTGCGCGACGCGGGGCGCTATGTGGCGTTTCCCGGCCTGACCCCCCGGGTCGAGATCGACGGCACGATCTGGATTGTGCGCGTGCAGGAACTGGCCGCCCTCCCGGGCGCCGAGCTGCGCGAGCCGGTCGCCAGCCTGGCCGCCGAGCGGGACGCGCTGAAACGGGCGCTGGATATCCTGATCGACGGGATCTGAGGCGGTAAATGGGGTCATTCCCGAAGGATGCTTCTTTACGTCCGATAATGCAATGTTATTGGACATAACGGATTGATGACAAGCGCGGCGGTTAAGTGCGGAATGTCTGGCATAAACCGCCGCAGGCTGTTAGCCTTGCGCCATGTCCAGCCCCCCCGAAATCCTCCGGCTTCCCGCTGCCTGTGCCCACCGTTCCGCGGTGGGTTCGGCAGGCTGCGGGTC
>NZ_PZKE01000035.1 GCF_003034965.1 Fuscovulum blasticum DSM 2131
GAGGAAATCGCCCAGCATGGGGATTTCCTTGACCAATGGTGTTGCGGCGGGCGCGAAGATGAAGGCCAGGATGGCCGCGCCGACCCAGCCAAGGATCGCCATCAGCTCGCGCACCAGACCCCGCGAATAGGCCAGGATCGCCGAGAGGAGGATGATCACGGCAGCGCCGCCATCGACCCAGGTAAAGTTATCCATCTGTCACCTCTCGGGCCTTTGGTCAGCCCGCTCCGAACATTTCACCGGTGAAGGCCGTCAGATCGGCCATTTCGCGCAACCGCAACCCGGCATCCGCCCCGTGTTTGGAGCCAGCCGGCAGGGCCGCCTGTGTGAAACCAAGTTTCGCGGCCTCTTTCAACCTGTTTTCCGTCTGCGACACCGGGCGAAGCGCGCCTGACAGGCTGATCTCGCCGAAAAGCACCATGTCGGGCGGGATCGCCACATCCTCGCGCGCGCTCAGCAAGGCGGCGGCCACGGCCAGATCGGCGGCGGGTTCGCTGACCTTGAGGCCACCGGCCACGTTCAGGAACACGTCCAGCCCGGTGAAGGGAATGCCGACGCGGGATTCCAGCACCGCCAGAATGGTGGACAGCCGCCCCGAATCAAGCCCGACCACGGTGCGCCGCGGCGTGCCAAGGGTGGACGGGGCGACCAGCGCCTGAATTTCGGTCAGCACCGGCCTTGTGCCTTCGATGCCCGCAAAGACCGCGCTGCCGGGGGCAGGGGCGTCGCGCGCCGACAGGAACAGGGCCGAGGGGTTCGACACCTCTTGCAGGCCGTTGCCGGTCATTTCGAACACGCCGATCTCATCTGCGGGGCCGAAGCGGTTCTTCACCGCCCGCAGGATGCGGAACTGGTGGCCGCGCTCCCCTTCGAAATACAGGACGGTATCGACCATGTGTTCCACAACCCGCGGGCCGGCGATCTGGCCGTCCTTGGTGACATGGCCGACCAGAATGACCGACACGCCGCGCCGCTTGGCGAAGGTCACCAGTTCATGCACCGAGGCGCGGACCTGGCTGACGCTGCCCGGCGCGGCCTCGACCGTATCCAGCCAGAGGGTCTGGATCGAATCCAGGATGGCCAGGCCGGGGCGTTCGGTATCCAGCGTGGTCAGGATGTCGCGCAGCGCCGTTTCGGCCCCCAGCTTGACCGGGGCTTCGGCCAGGCCCAGCCGTTGGGCGCGCATCCGCACCTGGGCGCTGGCCTCTTCGCCGGAAATATAGATGACGCTCAACCCCTTGCGGGCGAAACTTGCAGCGGCCTGCAACAGCAATGTCGATTTGCCGATGCCCGGATCGCCGCCGACAAGGATGGCCGAGGCGGGCACGAGGCCGCCGCCCAGCACACGGTCGAATTCGGCGATGCCCGAGGCGGCGCGCGGCGGCGGTGCCTCTTCGGTGGAAAGGTCGGTCAGCGCAATGCTGCGGCCGCGGGCGGTGGGGCCTTTCGGTCCCGAGGACAGCGGCGCCTCTTCGACGATGGAGTTCCACGCGCCGCAGGCTTCGCAGCGACCCGCCCATTTGCGGCTGGTGGCACCGCAGGCGGTGCAGGTGAAGGACGGGGCGGCCTTGCTCATGCCCCCTGCCTATCCCGGCAGGGGGGCGGCGGGCAAGCCTTGTGGCGCGGGCCTCAGCCCTTGCGGATCGGGTCGGCCAGAAGGCGCAAGCCGTTCAGCACCACCAGCAGCGTGCCGCCTTCGTGGCCGATCACCGCCAGCGGCAAGGGCAGTTCGAAGAACAGCCCGCCGATGACCAGAACCACCATGGCGCCAATGGCAAAGGTCAGGTTCTGCCGGATGATCCGCGCGGCGCGGCGGGAAATCCGGTGGGCGGCGGCGAGCTGGGCCATGTCCTCGGCCATCAGGGCCACGTCGGCGGCTTGCAGCGCCACCTCGCTGCCGGCGGCCCCCATGGCGATGCCGACATCAGCCCGCGCCAATGCTGCCGCATCGTTCACCCCGTCGCCCACAAAGGCCACAGCGCCGGTTTCCGCCATCAGCTCGACCAGTTTCACCTTGTCGGCGGGCAGCAGGTCGGCGGCGATGTCATCTTCGGCAAAACCAAGAGCGCGTCCGATGCGCAGCGCCACCGGGCGGCGGTCGCCGGTCATCATCAGGATGCGCTGCACCCCGCCTTGCCGCAACGCCGCCAGCGCCGCGGCCGAGGTTTCGCGTGGCGCATCGGCCACGCGCACCGCCCCCAGCACCTGTGCGCCCCGGCCAACCCAGACCTGCGTATCCTCGGCCGCGTCTGTTTGCAGGGCGGCGGCGGCCTCGGTTGCGCCCATCCGGTCCAGCATCCGGGCATTGCCGGCCCAGACCTGTGCGCCCGATGGATCCAGCCCGACGATGCCCTCCGACGCCAGAGCGCGCACCGCTGTCACCAGCACCGGCACCACCTCGCGCGCCAGCGCGGCGCGGCGGATCGCGTCGGCGATCGGGTGTTCGGACTGCGCCTCAAGCCCCGCCAGCAGCGCCAGCAGTTCGGTTTCGTCGCCGGAGGCGGCGTGGATGCCCGTCACTTCGGCCCGGCCGGTGGTCAGGGTGCCGGTCTTGTCAAAGGCGAAGGCCCGCACCGCCGCCAGCCGTTCCAGCGCGGCACCGCCCTTGAACAGAACGCCGCCGCGCGCCGAGGCCGACAGTGCTGACAGGATAGCGGCAGGAACCGAGATCACCACTGCGCAGGGGCTGGCCGCGACCAGCAGCGTGGCGGCGTGATAAAGCGCATGGTCCGCCTCATACCCCGCCGCGCGAAAACCAAAGAAGGCCAGGATCGACCCGGCCAGAACCGCGACCGTGTAGCGTTGGCCGAACCAGTCCGAGAACCGTTCCGACGGGGCCTTGGCGGCCTGCGCCTCGGTCACCAGCCGGATCATCCGCGCGACCGTGCTGTCGGCCAGTGCGCGTGTCACCTCGACCACGAGCACGCCGTCCAGGTTCACACAGGCCTCGAACACCGCCGCGCCGGGGCCTTTCTTCACCGGGAGCGATTCCCCGGTAACGGTCGCTTCGTCCAGCCGGCCTTCGCCTTCGACCACGCGCCCGTCGACCGGCACCCGTGCGCCGGGGCGCAGCACCACCCGGTCACCGGGAGCCAGATCGCCCACGGCCACCTCAACCACCCCGCCATCCGGCCCCAGCCGAAGCGCCGTGTCGGGGCGCAACTGCATCAGCGCCTCAACCGCGTTGCGCGCCCGGCCCATGGCGCGGCCTTCCAGCGTGCCGGCAATCGAGAACAGCGCCAGCAGAACCGCGCCTTCCAGTGGCGCACCGACCACTGCCGCCGCCAGGGCTGCGATCACCATCAGCAGGTCAATGTCCAGCACGCGGTTGCGGAACAGTTCGACCAGGGCGCTGCGCAACGGCGGCAATCCGCCGGCCAGATAGGCCAGGATCAGCGCCGCCCGCACCAGAAGTGCGGGCAGGGGCGTCAGAAAGGCATCAATCGCGGCAACGCACAAACCTGCAACGGTCAAGCTGGTCAGCACCAGGTCAAGTGCACCGTCGTTGGCGGGGTCTTGTGACGAATTTGCGTCAGCGGGGGGAATGTCATGGGCCATGTCCCTTGGTCGCCCTGTGCCGCGGCAGGCGCAAGGGACAAATTCCCGCAGCCGGCCCGGCCCTAAGCGGCTGCTGATGCCGCAGGCGGCCCGCCTTTCCCCCTTGACCCGGCGCCCGCACCTGCCGATTAAGACGCGCATGGCCAACGCGACCCTTACCATTGATCTTGAAGCTATCGCCCTGAACTGGCGTGCCCTTGACCGGCTGTCCGGCCCAGGGGTGCAGACGGCCGGCGTCGTCAAGGCCGACGCCTACGGCCTTGGGGCCGGGCGTGTGGCCCGTGCGCTGGCCCAGGCCGGCGCCCGCCGCTTCTTCGTTGCCCTGGCGGAAGAAGGCGCCGCCGTGCGGCAGGCGCTTGGCCCCGGCCCGCAGATCAACATCCTGTCCGGCCACATGCCTGGCGACACCGAGATGATCCACGATCTCGACCTGACGCCGATGCTCAACAGCCTGGAACAGATCACCCGCCACCTTGAGGCGCTGCCCGGCGCCCCCTTTGGCGTGCAGCTTGACACCGGGATGAACCGGCTGGGGCTGGAAATGGTGGAATGGCAGGCCGTGGCCCCGATCCTGATCGAGGCCGGTCCCGTGATGGTGATGAGCCACCTTGCCTGCGCCGATGAACCCGATCACCCGATGAACCTGCGCCAGTTGCAGACTTTCCACGAGATGACCGATGGCATCGGCCTGCCGCGCAGCCTGGCGGCTACCGGCGGCATCATGCTGGGGCCGCAGTATCATTTCGATCTGACCCGTCCCGGCATCGGCCTTTATGGCGGGCGCCCCTTCGACACCGCCGAGCGCGTGGTCAGCCTGTCGCTGCCGGTGATCCAGACCCGCGAGGTCGCCCCCGGCGAAGCTGTGGGTTATTCCTGCGCGTGGGAGGCCGAAGGGCCGGCGGTCATTGCAACCGTGGCTGCCGGCTATGCCGATGGCCTGCCGCGCACGCTGTCGAACAGGGCCATGCTCTGGGACCGCGATATTCCCTGTCCGCTGGTCGGCCGGGTGTCGATGGACCTGATCACCGTCGATGTGACCCATCTGCCCGAAGTGCCCCGGACGCTGGACATCCTTGGCCCCTATCAAAGCCCCGACGATCTGGCCGATGCGGCCGGAACGATCAGCTATGAAATCCTCACCTCGCTTGGGGCCCGCTACGCCCGCCGCTATCAGGAGCGGCGCGGATGACCGGCGCGCTGCCGGCGGCGCTGGCGGCCCTGGGACGGCCCGTTCTTGCCGCGCTGGCGGCGGTGGGGCGGGTGGTCTTGTTCGCCATCGCGGCCGTGGGCCACATGCTGCGCCCGCCGTTCTATGCCCGGGAATTCGGCCATGCGGTGATGCAGATCGGCTGGAACTCTCTGCCCGTGGTGGGCATGACCGCCATCTTCACCGGCGGCGCGCTGGCTTTGCAGATCTACGCCGGCGGATCGCGCTTCAACGCCGAGGCGGTGGTGCCGCAGATCGTGGCCATCGGCATGGCGCGTGAACTGGGGCCGGTGTTGGGCGGGCTGATGGTGGCGGCGCGTGTCGCCAGTTCGATCGCTGCCGAGATCGGCACCATGAAGGTGACCGAACAGATCGACGCGCTGGTGACGCTTTCCACCAATCCGATGAAATACCTGACCGCGCCGCGCCTTCTGGCCGCCACGCTGACGGTGCCGGTGCTGGTTGGCGTGGGCGATGCCATCGGCATCATGGGCGGCTGGATGGTCGGCATCACCCGGCTGGATTTCAATTCGGCCACCTATCTGAAGAACACGATGGACTTCCTTCAGTTCTGGGATGTCGGGTCGGGTCTGGTGAAGGGCGCGGTGTTCGGCTTCCTTGTGGCGCTGATGGGCTGCTACCACGGCATGAACTCTGCCCGCGGCGCGCAAGGTGTGGGTGCCGCCACCAAGGCCGCCGTCGTTTCGGCCAGCGTGCTGATCCTTGCGTCCAACTACATCCTGACCGAGGTGTTCTTTTCGGCATGATCGAGCTGCGCGGCGTCCACAAGGCCTTTGGTGCGAACCGTGTCCTGCAGGGCGTGGATCTGGTGATCCCGCGCGGGCAAAGCATGGTGATCATCGGGGGGTCGGGCACCGGCAAGTCTGTGCTGCTGAAATGCGTGCTGGGGCTGGTGCGTCCCGATGCGGGCAGTATCACGCTGGACGGGCAGGATGTCACCCGCCACGACAGCGGGGCCGAGCGTGACGCCTTCCTTGCCCGGTTCGGGATGCTGTTTCAGGGCGGGGCGCTGTTCGACAGTATGCGCGTCTGGGAAAACGTCGCCTTCCGGCTGATGCGCGGTGCGCTGAAACGCCCCAAGGCCGAGGCGCGCGAGATCGCGTTGGAAAAGCTGCGCCGCGTCGGGCTTGGGCCCCAGGTGGCCGACCTTTATCCCGCCGAATTGTCGGGCGGGATGCAGAAGCGGGTGGGTCTTGCCCGCGCCATTGCCGCCAACCCCGAGATCATCTTCTTCGACGAACCGACCACCGGGCTGGACCCGATCATGTCGGGCGTGATCAACGATTTGATCCGCGAAATCGTTGTCGAGATGGGCGCCACCGCCATGACCATCACCCATGACATGTCCTCGGTCCGCGCCATTGCCGACCGGGTGGCGATGCTGCACGGCGGGCTGATCCGCTGGACCGGCCCGGTATCAGAAATGGATGCCACACCAGACCTTTACGTCCAGCAGTTCATCCACGGCCGCGCCGAAGGACCGATACCGTCGGTGCGCTAAGCGGCGTTTGGTCCCGGACCTTGCCCCCGAAAAGGCTTGCCGAATCCCTGCAAGCGCAGTTGGCTGGTTCCGGGGGCAAGGGAACTGCGAACATGGCACAGGACAGGGCCAATCCCGCTTTTCTGCCCGGCACGCTGCGTGGCGCGGCCTTTGGTCTTGCCTGCGCTCTGGCGTCGGGTCTGCTGATCGTGACCGGCCTTGTCTTTGCCGGGCGGTTGGCCTGGTGGCCGCCGGTGCCGCTGCTGCTGGCCGGTATGGCCGTTCTGGCCGGGGCACTGGCTTTGTCCCTGGCGCGGCGGGGGCGATCCGACAGAGACCGCGACGCCATGATCGCGGCGCTGACCGACGAACTGGCCGCCGCCCGTCAGGATTGTGCAACGCTGCAACGCTGGCTGGATACCCCCGCTTCGGCGCCAAGGACGGCCCGCCCGGCGGCCGTGCCTGATCTGCCGTCCAACGTCGTGCGCCTGCCCGAGCGCCGGGCCACACGCCCGGCCAGCCTGCCGGTGCGCCCGGAACGGCCGGCCCCGCGGCGCTGACCGCCCGCGCGCGCCTCTTGACCGCGCAGCCTGTGGCTGGCAGGCCGTGGCAATGACCGCCGCGCTCAATCTGGCCCTTCTGCTGCTGTTTCCCGTCGCGTGGTTCGCGCCGCTCATGCGGGCGGCCCTGCTGCCGGTTTTCGGCATGGACGAGATCAGCGTTATCACCGGGCTGCAATCGCTGTGGGGCAGTGATCCGGCGCTGGCGCTGCTGGTCACCTTCCTTGCGGTCTTTGCCCCCTATGCCAAGGTGATCGGGCTTGCCCTGGTGCAGTTCGGCCTGCTGGCGCCGCGCGTGCTGCCGGCGCTGCATGTTCTGGGCAAGCTGGCCATGGCCGATGTGTTCCTGATCGCGCTTTACATCGTCATCGCCAAGGGCGCGGGGATGGTCACGGTGGAAACGGCCTGGGGCCTGTATCTGTTCACCGGCTGCATCCTGGCCTCGCTGTTTCTTGGCTGGCGCACCGCCCGCTGACGGGCGGCGGCTCAGAACCCCACGTCCGGCCCGCCTTCGCCCTGCCAGGGCTTGGCCAGGTTACCGAAGCGGGTGAAGCGGCCCTCGAACGACAGCTCCACCGTGCCGATCGGCCCGTGACGCTGTTTGCCGATGATGACTTCGGCCTTGCCATGGCATTGCTCCATGACCTGCTGCCAGGCCGCCATCTTCTCAAGCTCATGGTCGGCGGGCTTCTCGCGTTCCTTGTAGTATTCCTCGCGGAACACGAACATCACCACGTCGGCGTCCTGTTCGATGGACCCCGATTCCCGCAGGTCGGAAAGCTGCGGTCGCTTGTCCTCGCGGCTTTCCACCTGGCGGCTCAACTGCGACAGCGCGATCACCGGGATGTTCAGCTCCTTGGCAATGGCCTTGAGCCCCTGAGTGATTTCCGAAACTTCCTGCACCCGGTTTGCCTCGGACGCCCGGGATGAGCCCTTGAGAAGCTGGAGGTAGTCGATCATCAGCACATCCAGCCCGTGGGTCCGCTTCAGCCGCCGCGCCCGGGCGGCCACTTGCGAAATCGGCAGGGCCGGGGTGTCGTCGATGTACAGCGGGCAGGCCTCCAGATCCTTGGCGGCATCGACAAAGCGGCGGAACTCGGTCTCGGTCATGTCGCCGCGCCGGATCTGTTCCGACGGCACTTCCGAGGCTTCGGACAGAATCCGCGCGGCAAGCTGCTCGGCGCTCATTTCCAGGCTGAAGAAGCCGACGACCCCGCCTTCCACCGCGCCTTCGCTGCCGTCCGGCTTGCGGCCACGGCGATAGGCCTTGGCCACGTTGAAGGCGATGTTGGTCGCCAGCGAGGTTTTCCCCATCGAGGGGCGGCCGGCCAGGATCAGCAGGTCGCTTTCGTGCAGGCCGCCCAGCTTCTTGTCCAGATCGACCAGCCCGGTCGAGATGCCCGCCAGCCCGCCACCGCGCTGATAGGCGGCATTGGCGACGTTCACCGCATCGGTGACGGCCTTGAGAAAGCTCTGGAAACCGCGTTCGGCAACGCCCTGTTCGCCCAGCTTGTACAGCCGCTGTTCGGCCTCGGTGATCTGCTCGCGCGGCTCGCTGTCCACCTCGACCTTGGCGGCCTTATCGGAAATGTCGCGGCCAAGCTGGATCAACTCGCGCCGCACCGCCAGATCGTAGATCATCTGCGCGTAATCGCGGGCCGCAAAGGCGCTGATGGCCGATCCCGCCAGCCGCACCAGATAGGAGGCGCCGCCCAGTTCCTTCAGCCCGCTGTCATCCTCCATGAAGGCCTTCAGCGTGACGGGCGAAGCCAGCGCGTTCTTCTGGATGCGGGCGCTGGCAATCTCGAAGATGCGGGCGTGGACCGGGTCGAAGAAATGCTCTGACCGGATCAGGCTTGCGATACGGTCATAGATGTCATTGTTGACAAGGATCGCACCCAGAAGCTGCTGCTCGGCCTCGATGTTGTGCGGCAGCGCCTCGGTCGCCGCCGCTGCGACGGCCGGAACCGCCGGCCGCAAAGCTGCGATTTCGCTCATGCCTCAACTCCCTCTTTTCAGACACGTCTTCTGCGCGTGTTCCTTCGGTCAGGCAATCCCGGGAAGACCCTGGGGATAACCTGGCCAGACCGCAAATCTAACCCGAGACCGGCCGAGTCGGCCACCACTGCTTGGGCCGCGCAGGATGTGATCCACAAGAAATCAGGGACGAATCACAGATGTCCCCAAATTCTCCACACAACCATGCACCGTTTTCTTGGCAACAGTCCGTTGCCGTCAGCCGCCCTTGCGGGCCTCTTGCCAGGCGCGCGGGTTCTTCAGGAAGTCTTCCACCCCGGCCAGTGTTTCGGCGTCAAAGCTGCCTTGGGCGCGGGCCTCGGCCAGCATGTCCCACCAGGTGCACAGATGGATCAGCTTGACGCCATGGTCGGCCAGACGGGCCTCGGTTTCGGGGAAGATGCCGTAGTAGAAGATCACCGCCGTATGGCCGCAGGTGGCGCCGGTGTCGCGGATCGCATCCACGAATGACAGTTTCGACCCGCCGTCGGTGGTCAGGTCTTCCACCAGCAGCACGCGCTGGCCTTCGGTCATCGCGCCCTCGATCCGGGCGTTGCGACCGTAGCCTTCGGTTTTTTCCGCACATAGGTCATCGGCAGCGCCAGCCGCTCGGCCACCAGCGCGGCAAAGGGGATGCCGGCGGTTTCACCGCCCGCGATGTTGTCGAAAGCCTCGAACCCGGCCTCGCGCATCACGGTCACCGCCAGGAAATCCATCAGCGTTGACCGGATGCGCGGATAGGAAATCAGCTTGCGGCAGTCGATATAGGTCGGGCTGGGCAGACCGCTGGCCAGCGTGAAGGGCTCGCGCGCGTTGAAATGCACCGCGCCGATTTCCAGAAAGGCGCGGGCGGTCAGACGGGCGATCTCTTCTTTCGGGGGGAAGCTGGCGGGAATCATCTCGGTCCTTTCGGGCA
>NZ_PZKE01000036.1 GCF_003034965.1 Fuscovulum blasticum DSM 2131
GTGGACACAAAACAAACAGCACGCTGAAACTCTCAGCGTAACCACCGCCTTGCCTCCGGTATTTTTGTTACGAAGGTCTTCGCCTCCGCTTCCGCAACTTCCGAACCGCGTTTCCGCGTCCCGTCCGCTTCGGTGAGGCGGTATTTACGTCCGGGCGCCGGGGGTCGCAAGAGGAAAATCGCGTCATGTGACGATTTTTTGTCAGAAGCCATGTTTTCCAAGGTTTTTTGGCTCTCCCCTGCCCTTCTCAGGGCAGGGGTGCCTGTGGAAAAGTCAGGCGAATCCCGGCCCTTGGTGGGTAATGCGCCCGCCAGAGACAGTCAGAGCGATTCCCGTGGCCCCGATTCCCAGCGGCGGCAGCGATTCGAGATCGCCGTCGATCAGCACCAGGTCCGCTGCCAGACCCGGCTTCAGCGTTCCCGTCACATCGTCCAGATGCGCCGCCCAGGCTCCGCCGGCTGTGTAGGCGTATAGCGTCTCCATCAGACCCACCCGCTCATCCTGACAACCGGCATAGGGCACGCGGGTCAGGGCGGCCTGGATGCCCCGCATCACGTTCACATCGGTCACCGGCCAGTCGCTGGCATAGGCCAGCGGCGCACCATGGTCGGCCAGGGTCTTCCACAGATAGGCATCCTTCCAGCGGTCACGGTGGAAGACATGCTCCATGGTGGACATCGGGAACTCCATCGCACCGGGCGGATGGGGCGGTTGCACGCTGGCTGTAATCCCCAGCGCGCCCAGCCGGGGCACGTCGGCCCGGTCGATCAACTCGATATGCTCGATCCGGTGCCGGCTGTCGCGCGGCCCGTTGGCCAGCCGCGCCGCCTCATAACCGTCGATCGTCACCTGCACCGCCCCGTCGCCGATGGCATGAACCGCGATCTGCAACCCGCGCCGGTCGATCTCGATGCAGATCTCCTTGAACCGGGCCGGATCGAACAGCGGCTCGCCCTGCTCGTCCGTGCCCGGATAGGCGTGCAGCATATAGGCGGTCCGGCTGTCCACCACGCCATCCTGAAACATCTTCACGAAGCCGGACCGCACCCATTCGCCCTTGAACTCTTCGGCCATGGCGCTGGCACGGGACAGTTCGGACAGTTCCATATGCGGCTTCATGTGGAACGGCACCACCACGCGGGCGGTCAATCGGCCCTCGGCCTCAAGCTCCTTGAGCAGCACGCAGGTGTAGCGGTTGCCATCCATGTTCACCATGCTGGTGATGCCGTGCCGCGCGCAATGCGCGAGCCCCGCCACGATCTTTTCCTTGTCGGCCGCCCGTTGTGCGGCATCGGGCCAGGGGTCCGGCTCTCCGCCGGTGGCGATGCCCAGTTGCAGATGCGCCTCGCCCCCCAGTGCCAGAACCGGACCGAAGGCCTCAAATTCGCGCAACTCGCCGGTTGCCGTGCCATCGGGGGCCATCACCACCACATGGCCATGTGGTGTGTCGGCGCCGTGCAACAGGCCCGCCTGCGTCAGCGCCAGCGTGTTGGCCCAGACCGTGTGATGATCCGGCGCCATCATCGCGATCGGCCGGTCCGCGATCACCGCATCCAGATCCTGCCGCGTCACCGGATGATCAAGAATCTCATAGGCCGCCCCCTGGGCCAGAAGGATCGGCCGGTCGGGATTGGCCGCCGCATAGGCGTGGAAGGCCGCCTTCAGCGCCTCGAACCCCGCGACCCCGACCAGTTGCAACTGCTCAAGCTCGGCCCCGCCCAGCACCAGATGCAGGTGGCTTTCCACGAAACCGGGAAGCAGCGTCCGTCCGTCCGCGTCGATCACCACGGTGTCCGGGCCGGAAAGCGCATCCATGTCTGCCGATCTGCCCACGGCAAGAATCCTGCCACCGGCACAGGCAACCGCCTCGGCGCGCGGCCGGTCCGGGTCCATGGTCAGCACTCTGGCATTCGTAATGATCAGGTCAGGCTGACGGTCGTCCACGTTCATTTCATCTGTCCTCAAATATCCCACGGGGGTCCGGGGGTGTGAAACCCCCGGTTCCTGCGCTCAGCGAACCGCGACGCGCTCAGCCATCACACAAAGCATCTCGAACATCAGGTTGACGCCCAGCCAGGCCGTGCCGCCCGAGGCATCGAAGGGGGGCGACACTTCGACCAGATCCGCCCCGACCACATCCAGCCCCCGCAGCCCCCGCGCCACCTGCAACGCCTGCCAGCTATTCGGCCCGCCCACCTCGGGCGTTCCGGTGCCCGGGGCGAAGGTCGGGTCCACAAAGTCGATGTCATAGGTCACATAGGTCGGCCCGGCGCCCGCGATCTCGCGCGCCTCGGCCATCACATCCTCGGCGCCGCGCGCATGGAATTCGGCGATGGGAATGATGCGGATGCCGTTCGCGGCCGCGAAATCCCAGTCGTCGCGGCCATAGGCGGTGCCCCGGATACCGATCAGACAATAGCGTTTCGGGTCCACCAGCCCTTCCTCCACCGCCCGGCGGAACGGGGTGCCGTGGTTGTAGCGGCTGGTGCCGAAGTAGATGTCGTTCAGGTCGGTATGGCTGTCGAACTGGATCAGCCCCACCGGCCGCGCCTTCGCCACCGACCGCAGGATCGGCAGCGAACACAGATGGTCGCCGCCGGCCGTCAGCGGCCGGATGCCGGCCGCGACCACCCGGTCGTAGAAAGCCTCCATCCGCGCCATCGAATCCATCAGGTCGGCAGGGTTCGGCGCCACATCGCCCAGATCGGCGCAGCGGGCCAGGTCGAAGGGCGCCACCCAGGTCGCGCCGTTCGCCGCCCGGATCATGGTGCTGAGATCGCGCAACTGGCGCGGCCCGTGCCGTGGGCCGGGGCGGTTCGTGGTGCCGCCATCCCAGGGTGCGCCGATCAGGCCGATCTGCACCTCGGGAAAGCGCGGATGGTCAAAGGGCACATGCGGCAGCCGCATGAAGCTGGGCACGCCCGCGAATCGCGGCAGATCAAAGCCGGAAACCGGCCTGAAGAACGCATCCGTCACCATAACCTCCTGTCATGCCCTGCAATCGGGGGCATCCAAACACCCCGCCGGGGCGCTGTCAGGCCTGCTGGCGACACATTGGGGCGGGATTTCCGCCTGTGGTGATCCGGCGCACACGCCTCCCCCTTGACCGTCGCCCGGCGATTTCACCTTATCAGGGCAATCCAGACAGGGAATACCCAGATGTTTTCCAAATCCGCCGACCCGACCGCCGCGCCCGCCTCGCGCCCTGCATCGGGTGCGCCTGCAAGCCGCTCGGTCCTTGGCTCTGATCTGCGGATCACCGGCGAAATCACCTCGGCCGGCACGGTCGAGGTTTATGGAGAGGTCGACGGCAATCTTTCGGCCGATGTCCTGACGGTGGGGCAGGACGGGCGGATCTCGGGTTCGGTCAGCGCGCAGACGGTTGAGGTGAAGGGGCGGCTTGACGGCAAGGTGCAGTCGGGCAGCTTCACCATGCGCGCCACCTCGCAGGTGACGGCGGAAGTCGTCTATTCGACGCTTGTCATCGAAAGCGGCGCCCAGATCGAAGGCCGCTTCGCCCGCCCCAAGGTCTGAACGGCGCCACGCGGGCCTTCACCCCCGCGCCGGGG
The DNA here is from genome assembly GCF_003034965.1 of Fuscovulum blasticum DSM 2131. Taxonomy (GTDB): domain Bacteria; phylum Pseudomonadota; class Alphaproteobacteria; order Rhodobacterales; family Rhodobacteraceae; genus Pseudogemmobacter; species Pseudogemmobacter blasticus. Next base: position 3,570 of record NZ_PZKE01000036.1, read on the forward strand.
GAATGGAATAGGTCAGGCTGGCCCGCGCCACCGGCTCGGGGCTGCCTTCGCTGAACAGCATCACATCGCCTACGGCCAGCGCGCGGCCCAGTTTCAGCACCCGCGCCTCGGCCAGCAGGTCGCGCCCCGCCGAAGGCTTGCGCATGAAGTCGATGGCGCAGTTCGTTGTCACCGCCAGCGCCACCGGCCCGATCCGGCTGAGGATCGCCAGATACATTGCCACATCGGCCAGCCCGAACATGGCCGGGCCGCTGACCGTGCCACCCGGCCGCAAATGGCGCTCGGCCACCTTCAGCCGCAGCGTGACGCCCGCCGCATCGGCCCGGTCCACCGCGAAATCCTCGGCCACCTGTCCGAAGTCACGCCGCAGGAACGCCTCCAGCGCCCCGGCATCCATCTGCAATTCCGTCAAAGACCCTTCCCCCCGTCCTTCCGCGCCCCTACCCTGCCGCGAAGCCACGGGGGGATGCAATGACCGAGCCTTTGATCCTGCGCCAGGACGATACCGGCGTTACCACGCTGACCCTGAACGCCCCGGCCAGCCTGAATGCCCTGTCGGATGCGATGCTGGACGCACTTTCAGCCAGCTTTGCCGCGCTTGCGCAAGACAGCAGCAGCCGCGTGATCGTCCTGCGCGGTGCGGGGCGGGCCTTCTGTGCGGGGCATGACCTCAAGGAAATGCAGGCCGCCCGCACCGCCGCCGACAAGGGGGCCGCCCGGTTCACCGACCTGTTCGCCCGCTGCGCCGCAGTGATGCAGGCCATTCCGGCCCTGCCCCAGCCGGTAATCGCGCAGGTGCATGGCATTGCCACCGCCGCCGGCTGCCAGCTTGCCGCCTCCTGCGATCTGGTCACCGCCGCCTCGGATGCGCGGTTCGGGGTCAACGGGGTGAACATCGGCCTGTTCTGTTCCACCCCCATGGTCGCGCTGACCCGCAAGGTGCCGCCCGCCATCGCGTTCGAGATGCTGACGACCGGCGAATTCCTGTCCGCCGACCGCGCCCGCGAGGTGGGTCTGGTGAACCGCGTCGCCCCGCCGGACTCACTGGATGCGGTGACCCAGGCGCTTGCCCGCACGCTGGCCGGCAAGCTGACCGCAGCGGTCCGCATCGGCAAGCGCGCCTTCTATGACCAGCTTGGCCTGCCGCTGGACCAGGCCTATGCTCGAACCGGACAGGTGATGGCGGAAAACCTTTTGTGGCGCGATACCGAGGAAGGGATCGCCGCCTTTCTGGCAAAGCGCAAACCCGACTGGGCCTGATTGGCTGACCGGCAGGTTCAGACCCGGCGCAACAGTAGTGCCGCCGTCGCCAGCCCCGCCAGTGCCATCAGCCAGGTCGCGGCATAGACCGCCGGTGTGCCGCCCATCGCCAGCAGCGCCGCCCCGACCGAAGGCGCGGCGGCGCTGGCCAGAATCGGCGCAATCGCCACCGCGCCCGAGATCGCGCCAAAGCCGTCGCGGCCCAGGGTTTCGGCCACCAGCACCGGCCGCAGGATCGACAGCAGCCCGGCCCCGGCCCCTTGCAGCACGGCAAAGGCAAAGATCAGCGGCATCGCCGCCCCCGCCGCCCACAGCAACCCGCCCGCCACCACGACCGAGGCCAGCGAGGCCAGCGTTGCTGTCGCGGTCGAGATGCGGGCGCCCGCCATCAGCAGCGCCAGCCGCCCGGCCACCTGTGCCGGCCCGACACAGGCCGCCGCCGTGGCCGCAAGCGCCGGCCCGGCGCCGCGGTCCTGAAACAGCACCAGCACATAGGTCAGCAGGATGCCGTGATTCAGCCAGATCAGCGCCACCGCCCCCGAAATCGCCCAGAAGGCCGGCTTCGCCAGCGCCCGGCGCAGCGCCCCGGGGGCATCCGCCGGCCGGGCCAGCCCGGCCACGCGCGCCTTGCGGCGCAGGCGCACCACCGCGATGACGTTCATCGGCACCACCATCCCGGCAATCATGGCCGCGAACACCAGCATCCCGCCCTGCCCGCCGAAGGCCTGCCCAAGCACATGCCCCAGCGGAAAGGCCAGCGTTCCGGCAAAACCCGCCACCAGCGTCACCCGGGTGATCGCGGCCCGGGCATCGCCGCCCAGACGGCGGGTCAGGAAGGCAAAGCAGGTCTCGTAAAGACAGGCCGCCTGCGCCACCCCTATGATCGCCCAGCCAAGGTTCCAGCCCAACGGTGACCGGACCAGCCCCAGCAGCAGAACCCCGCCCGCCACCATCAGCGGCGCCCAGATCAGCAGCTCACCGCCGAAACCGCGATCAACCAGCCGGCCCGACCACAGGGTCAGCCCGGCCATGATCAGGAACCCCAGCGTCGGGCCGGCCGCGAAGGTGGCCTTCGTCCAGCCCAGATCGGCCTCTAGCGCGGGCAGAAGCGCGGGAAAGGAATAGTAGCTGCCCGCGTAAAGCAGGGTCTGCCCCAGCGCCAGAAGCCAGACCGCCGCTGCATCCCCGCTGTCTGCCTCCGGCGTCACACCTCGTAGATCCCGCCGAACTTGGCCTCCAGATAGTCCAGCAGAGGTTCGGGCGACGGCTCGAAGCCGCAAGCCTGCGCGATCACCTCGCGCGGGGCCATCAGCGCACCGTGGCGCTGCACCTTTTCACGCAGCCATTCGGTTGCCGGCGACGGGTCGCCCGCGGCCATCCGGGCATCCAGATCCGGCAGGTCGGCGCGCAGGGCCCGATGCAGGCAGCCGGCATAGACATTGCCCAGCGTATAGGTGGGGAAGTATCCGAACAGCCCCACCGACCAGTGCACGTCCTGCAACACGCCATGGCTGGGCCGGTCAACCGCCACCCCGAAATCGGCCTTGAACCGATCATTCCAGGCGGTTTCCAGATCGGTCACGTCCAGTTGGCCGCGCATCAAGGCCCGCTCCAGATCGAAACGCAGCATGACATGCAGGTTGTAATGCACCTCGTCGGCCTCGGTGCGGATATAGCCGGGCCGCACCCGGTTGACCGCGCCGAAGAATCCGCGCGCCGAACCGATGCCGAAATCGCCGAACCGATCTCGCATCTCGCCATAAAGCCAGCCGGTGAAGGCTTCGCTGCGGCCAAGCTGGTTTTCGAAGATCCGGCTCTGGCTTTCATGGACGCCCATCGAAACACCCTGACCAATAGGCGTCAGCAGATAGTCGGGGTCGACGTTCTGTTCATAGGCGGCGTGGCCGACTTCGTGGATGGTCGAATACAGGCAGTTGAACGGATCGGATTCCGAAACCCGCGTGGTGATCCGCACGTCATTGCCCGACCCGCTTGAGAAGGGATGCACCGCAATGTCGATCCGGCCGCGGCTGAAATCATAGCCGAAGGCGGCGGCCACGTCGCGGGCCAGCCGCAACTGCGCCTCGGACCCGAAATTGCCTTCCAGCGGCGCGGGTTGCTTCGCAGCCCCCAGCACCCGTTCGCGCAGCGCCACCAGACGCGGCCGCAACGCGCCGAACATCGCCGCGATATCAGCGCCGGTCATGCCGGGTTCGTAATCATCCACCAGCGCATCATAGGGATCGCCCCCTTGCGCCAGCGCGGCCCCCTCCTCGCGCTTCAGGCGGATCACCTCGGTCAGCGTGGGCAGGAAGGCCGCCACATCGTCGGCTGCCCGCGCCTCGGCCCAGATGCCCTGAGACACGCTGGTCACGCGGGCAATCTCTTGTGCCAGGTCCGCCGGCACCCTGGTTGCCCGCGAATGGGCCCGCGCCACCCGCGCGACCTGCGCCTTGGCCACCGCGCCTTCGGGTTCCACCGCATCCAGCCATTCGGCGATCCGCTCGTCGGTGCGCCGCGCGTGCAGAACGCCCTCCATCGCGGCCATTTCCTCGGCGCGTTGCAGGGCCGAACCGCGCGGCATCACGGTTTCCTGGTCCCAGCCCAGCCGACCGGCCACCGACTCAAGCGCCGCGGTTTCGCGCACATGCGCCAGAAGCGCCTCATAGGCATCGTTCCGCATTGTCATGCCGTCCCTTCCCGGATCGACCCCGCCACGGGGTATTGAGCAAGGTGCCGCGCCCGAAGGATCAGCACCCAAAGGATCACCGCGCCGATCTGGTGGGTGATCGCCACATGAAGATGCGCGCCCGTCAGCACCGTGACGATGCCAAGGCCCAGTTGCGCCACCAGCATCAGCATTACCATGTGGAAGGCAAAGCGCGTCTGGCCATGCGCCGACTTGCGGCCCCGGATCCAGGCGACGATGCCGAAGGCGAACAGCAGGTAGCCCGCCATCCGGTGCAGGAACTGCACAAGGCCGGGGTTTTCAAAGAAGGCGTGCCACAGCGGCAACGTGCCCCCCTGCCCGTCGGGCACATAGAAGGCATCGGCGGGGAAGAAGGTCTCGCCCATCAGCGGCCAGGTCGGGAAGGCGCGTCCGGCGTCGATGCCCGCCACCAGGGCCCCCAGCAGGATTTGCAGAAAGGCGAAATGCATCAGGCCGGTGGCCATGCCGGCCAGCTTGCCCTCGCGCCCGCGACGGGCGGTCATCAGCGCGGCCTCGCTGCGGCCCAGAAGCAGGATGTAATTCGCCAGCAGGCCAAGGATCACGAAGGCCACGCCCAGATGGAAGGCCAGCATGTAGCTGGCAACGCTGACCATCGAACCGACAAGGCCGGACTTGACCATCAGCCAGCCCACCGCACCCTGCGCCCCGCCCAGCAGTCCCACGCCCAGAAGCCGCCCGGTCCAGCCCGGCGGAATGGATTTGCGCAGCAGGAACCACAGAAATCCCGCGGCCCAGACAAGCCCGACCAGGCGGCCCAACTGCCGGTGGCTCCATTCCCACCAGTAGATCGACTTGAAGTCATCTACCGTCATCTGGCTGTTCAGCAGGGCGAATTGCGGGGTCGCCTTGTATTTTTCGAACTCGACCGCCCAATCTGTTTCCGACAGGGGCGGCACCATGCCGGTCACGGGGCGCCATTCGGTGATCGACAA
>NZ_PZKE01000037.1 GCF_003034965.1 Fuscovulum blasticum DSM 2131
GATCTGGTCCCACAGCTCGCGCGCCGAAACGGTCTTGGCGACCTTGCCATCGGTGCGGCGGATCAGCTCCCACGGCTTGTCGTCGCGCACCGCCTTCAGGAAGGCATCGGTGACGCGGACCGAGTTGTTCGAGTTCTGGCCCGAAACGGTGATGTAGGCTTCGGAATCCCAGTCGGTGTCATAGGTCGGGAATTCGATGCTGTCGAAGCCCTGCCGCGCGTATTGCAGGATGCGGTTGGTATAGGTGTCGGGGATCAGCGCCTTCTTGGCCGCCTTGATCGCCGCCTTCAGCGCGGGGTTCTTCGCCGGATCGACGGCGGCTTCGCTGCTGCCATCCCATTCGCGGATCGCGGCGAAGATGTCGTTCAGGCGCAGCTCATGCGCCTTGGAACCGGCCACCAGCGAGGCAACCTTCTGCTCCTCGATGACCTTCCAGTTGATGAACTGTTCGATATCGGGGTGATCCATGTCGCAGATCACCATCTTGGCGGCGCGGCGCGTGGTGCCGCCCGACTTGATGGCGCCGGCCGCGCGGTCGCCGATCTTGAGGAAGCCCATCAGACCGCTGGACTTGCCGCCGCCCGACAGTTTCTCGCCCTCGCCGCGCAAGGACGAGAAGTTGGTGCCGGTGCCCGAACCGTATTTGAACAGCCGCGCCTCGCGGACCCACAGGTCCATGATGCCGCCTTCGTTGACCAGATCGTCCGAGACCGACTGGATGAAGCAGGCATGGGGCTGCGGGTGTTCATAGGCGCTGTCGGATTTGGTCAGCACGCCGGTCTTGTGGTCAACGTAATAGTGCCCCTGCGCCGGACCATCCACGCCATAGGCCCAATGCAGGCCGGTGTTGAACCACTGGGGCGAATTCGGGGCGGCCATCTGGCGGGCCAGCATGAAGCGCATCTCGTCGAAATAGGCGCGGGCATCGGCTTCAGAGGTGAAGTAGCCCCCCTTCCAGCCCCAATAGGCCCAGGCCCCGGCCAGCCGGTCGAACACCTGCTTGGCGCTGGTCTCGCCCACATAGCGGGCTTCGGCGGGCAGCTTGGCCAGCGCCTCTTCGTCAGGGACCGAGCGCCAGAGGAATTCGGGCACGCCCTTTTCCTTGACGCGCTTCAGCCGGGCGGGAACGCCGGCCTTGCGGAAATACTTCTGCGCCAGCACGTCCGAGGCGACCTGGCTCCAGCCTTCGGGCACTTCGACGGCATCGTTCTTGAACACGACCTTGCCATCGGGATTGCGGATTTCCGAGGTGGTCGTCGCGAAGGCCATGGCCCCATAGGCGCCGGTGGCTTCGGTGGTAAACTTGCGCTCGATCTTCATGGCCCCTGGTCCTTCATTTTGGCCGCTGCAACCCGGATGGTCCGGCGGCATGTCCCCGTTTCGCTGGCCCTGTCCGGCGGGGGCAACATCGCTTGGCCCGTCCCCGCGAACAGCGGGTCGGCTCGCCACGGAAGCGATCCGGGCGCCTGTCTGGAAGCTCTGCTGGTCCCTCACCGGCCGCACTAGATGTAGTGTCTCGTTCGGCCACGCAGTCAAACTGTCGTATTCGCCCGGCAGGATCAAACGGTTTTTTTGCGGCCAGACCCGATTTTCCGGCTTGACGTTTTCGTCCGTTCCCGACCCGACCTTCACAGATTTGTTAACTTTTCCGCGCCCTCCCCGCCGGGGTCTTGTGGGCGATCCTGTGGACAAGCACTGGAGTGATTTCTGAAGAGTGCCGGTTTTGCGGCGTGATCCGGGCGTTTGCGGCAAAACGCTGTGGCAACGGATCAACGGGGTATAACCGGGCGCGGCCGCCCTGCCCGGCCCGGGCCCCGCCGCCAGCCGATTCCCTGCCTCAGCGCCGGGGCGCGCGGTTGATCAGCGCGATGCCCGCCGCGACCAGCGCCGCCGAGACCAGAATCGCGCTGGTCAGCGACTCACCAAACACAAGAGCGCCCAGGAACAGCGAGAAGACCGGCGTCAGGAACGAGAAGGCCGCCACGGTCGAGGCGGGATAGACCGACATCAGCCACAGCCAGGCGATGAAGCCCCCCGCCACCACGACCGAGGCCTGAAACACCAGCCAGAACAGGTGCACAGGTTGCAACTCGCGGATCAGCGGGCCGAAGGCAGGCGCCAGCAGCAAAAGGATGGGGGCCGAGACAAGGACCATCCAGAACAACTGCATCTCGGGGCCTTCCGCCCGCATCACCGGGCGGCGCGCGATATAGGCGGTCAGCGCCCAGCCAAAGGCCCCGCCAAGCGCGCAAAGATCGCCCAGAAGGCTGCCCTCGCCGGTGCCGGCGCCCGATACAATCGCATAGGCCGCGCCCAGAAAGGCCAGCACAAGGCCCAGCCCGCGGGTTGGCGTGATCCGCTCGCCCAGACCGAAATGCGCCAGAATCGCGAACCAGACCGGCATGGAATAGAAGATGATCGCCGCGCGGCCGACGGTCGTCAGGTCGATGGCCAGGAACAGAAACAGGAACTCGGCCGCGAAGACGGTTCCGATGGCCAGCCCCGGCAGAACGGCCTGCCGCCGGATCTTCGGCGGACGGCCCCGCCAGACCAGCCAGCCCCAGACGAAGCCGATGGCCAGCGCCGACCGCAGCCCGGCAAAGAACACCGGCTGCAACCCTACATTCACCACCTTGACGATGATCTGGTTGAAGGCCAGCAGCGCCTGCACCCCCAGCAGCAGCGCAAGGCCGGTGCCATCAAGCCTGTCCTTGCGCATCCCGCCCCCCGCTGTCCGCATCGCGCCCTTTTGCCATTGACCGCGTTCCGGGGGCAAGCGACGCTGTGCCCCAAAGGACCGGATCCTGGGAGAGGTGAGTCATGAGTCTCGGCAAGACGTTGTTGAAGGTGGCGATCGGCGTCGCGATCGCGAAGGGCATTTCCAGCATGACCAAGGGCGCCGGTGCAGGCACCGACACCACAAGTGCCGGTCGCGGCACCCGCTATGACGGCGGCAATCGCGGCGGCCTGGAAGACATGATGGGCGACATCCTTGGCGGCGGCAGCAAGGGCACCACCCGCACCACTCAGACCAACCCGCAAGGCGGTGGCCTTGGCGATCTTCTGGGCGATCTCTTGGGGGGCGGCACGCAGAAAACCGCCCCCACCAGCCGGGACAGCGGCAGCGCCGGCGGCGGACTGGGCGATCTGCTGGAACAACTGTCCGGCACCAAGCGCAGCAATCCGCGCGCCTCGGCGCCGAAGGGCGGGCTTGAGGATCTGCTGGGCCAGTTGACCGGCACCTCCAAGGCCGGCCGGGAATCCGGCAGCGGCGGCGGCGTGGGCGACCTGCTGGATCAGGTGCTGGCCGGCAGCAAGACCGTCGCCAGCAAGACGGCGGCCGGCAAGCCGATGATCCTGCCCGAACCCGAGCAGGAAGAAGAACTCTCGGCAGCCCTTCTGCTGCGTGCCGTGATTCAGGCCGTTAAATGCGACGGCAATCTGGACGAGGCCGAGAAGAAGAAGCTCTTTGATGCCATGGGCGATGCCACCGCGGCCGAGGTGAAGGCGGTGAATGCCGAACTGTCCCGCCCGGTCGATGTGGAAGGGCTTGCCCGCGCGGTTCCGGCGGGGATGGAGCCCAAGGTCTACACCCTGTCGCTGATGGCCATTGATCTGGACCAGCAGGCCGAGGCGGAATACCTCCACGCGCTTGCCCAGGCCCTGGAATTGACCCCCGAAGAGGTGAACGCGCTGCATGACCGCGCGGGCGCCCCCCGCATCTATCGCTGACCCACCATCCCGCGCCGGTGCAGGCCGCGCGCCTGCACCGAAACCGGGAGAGACTGATGACAACGCCGCAAGCGGCCGAAAATTCGCGGGCCGCGGGCCTTATGGTCGGTTCGATGGCGTTTTTCGCCGTGGAAGACCTGTTCCTGAAACGCGCCGCCGAAGCCCTGCCCCCGGGCGAGGTGCTCATGCTGACCGGCGCCGCCGGGGCGCTGGTGTTCTGGGCGCTGGCCGCAAGCCGAGGGGAACCCGTCCTCATCCGCGATGCGCTGCGCGGCGTGCCCCTGGTGCGCACCCTGGCCGAGGCGGCGGCGGCCATGCTCTACATCGTCGCGCTGGCGCTGGCGCCGCTGTCGATGACGGCGGCGCTGTTGCAGGCCTCGCCGCTGGTCGTCGTGGCCGGCGCGGCGCTGGTTCTGGGGGAACAGGTCGGCTGGCGGCGCTGGTTGTCGGTGCTGGTGGGGCTGGCCGGCGTTCTGGTGATCCTGGGGCCCTGGCAGGCCGAGTTTGACCCGACCGGACTGCTGACCGTGGGCTGCGTTCTGGTGCTGGCGGTGCGCGATCTGGCAACGCGGATGATGCCGGCGCGGATCGGCACCTTTCAGGTGGCGGCCTGGGCCTATCTGGGGCTGGTGCCGGCGGGCGCCCTGCTGATGGCGCTGATGGGGCACGGCTTCGTGCCGCCCACCCCCTGGCAATGGGCCGGCCTGGGCGGCGCGCTGATCGCCGGGCTCTTCGGCTATTACGCGGTGGTCGCGGCGATGCGGCTGGGCGAGGTCTCGGTCGTGGCGCCTTACCGCTATACACGGCTGGTCTTTGCCATCGTGCTGGCGATGGTAGTCTTCGGCGAAAGACCCAGCCTTTCCATGCTGATCGGCTCGGTCCTGGTCGTGGGATCGGGGATTTACGCCTTCACCCGCGAACGCGCGCTGGCCAAACGCCGCAGTTCGCTTGAAACGCCGTCTTTTCCTTGAAACGAATGAGGGCTAAAGGGCGGGTGCAAGCATCATCGCGGCCCGAGGGAGCATCCCAATGAGTACCATCATCGACATCCATGCCCGTGAAATTCTGGACAGCCGGGGCAACCCGACCGTCGAGGTGGACGTGATCCTGGAAAGCGGCGCCATGGGCCGCGCTGCGGTGCCCTCGGGCGCCTCGACCGGCGCGCATGAGGCGGTGGAACGCCGCGACGGCGACAAGGCCCGCTACATGGGCAAGGGCGTGCTGGAAGCGGTGGCCGCCGTGAACGGCGAAATCGCCGAGGAACTGGTCGGCTATGACGCCACCGAACAGATCGGCATCGACCGCACCATGATCGAGATGGACGGCACCCCGAACAAGGGCCGTCTGGGCGCCAACGCCATTCTGGGCGTGTCGCTGGCAGTGGCCAAGGCGGCGGCCGAATATTCGTCTCAGCCGCTTTACCGCTATGTCGGCGGCACCTCGGCCCGCGTCCTGCCGGTGCCGATGATGAACATCATCAACGGCGGCGCCCATGCCGACAATCCGATCGACATTCAGGAATTCATGATCATGCCGGTCGGCGCGGACAATATCCGCGATGCCGTCCGCATGGGGTCGGAAGTGTTCCACACCCTCAAGAAGGAACTGTCGGCGGCCGGCCTCTCGACCGGGATCGGCGATGAGGGCGGCTTTGCCCCGAACCTGAAATCGGCCCGTGCCGCGCTGGACTTCATCCTGAAGGCCATCGAAAAGGCCGGCTACACCCCCGGCGAAGACATCTTCCTTGCGCTGGATTGCGCCGCGACCGAATACTTCAAGGACGGCGCCTATGTGCTTTCCGGTGAAAAGAAAACCCTGACGCCCACCCAGAACGTCGCCTATCTGGCCAAGCTGGTGGCCGACTATCCGATCCTGTCGATCGAGGACGGCTGCTCGGAAGATGACTGGGAAGGCTGGAAGCTGCTCACCGACAAGCTGGGCGGCAAGGTGCAACTGGTGGGCGACGATCTGTTCGTGACCAACCCCCGCCGTCTGGCGGAAGGCATCTCGCGCGGCGTGGCCAATTCCATGCTGGTCAAGGTCAACCAGATCGGCACCCTGACCGAAACGCTGGAAGCCGTCGAAATGGCCCACCGCGCGCGCTACACCAATGTGATGAGCCACCGTTCGGGCGAAACCGAGGATGCGACCATCGCCGATCTGGCGGTGGCCACCAACTGCGGCCAGATCAAGACCGGCAGCCTTGCGCGCTCGGACCGGCTGGCGAAATACAACCAGTTGATCCGCATCGAGGAAATGCTGGGCGAAACCGCCGAATACGCCGGCCGCAGCATCCTGCGCGGCTAAGGCCGGGCCGATCCGCAGACCAAATCCGACGGGCGCCTTCGGGCGCCCGTTTTTCATTCGGGCCGGCAAGCCTTTCGCCCTGCCCCCGCTTGGGGTAACGCTGGCGCATGACCCGTATCATCCTGCTGAACAAACCCTATGACATGCTCTGCCAGTTCACCGATGGCGAGGGCCGCGCCACGCTGGCCGATGTGGTGCCGGTGCGCGATGTCTATCCCGCCGGGCGGCTGGACCGTGACAGCGAGGGGCTTCTGGTGCTGACCGACAACGGCCGGCTGCAGGAGCGGATCGCCGATCCGAAACACAAGACCGAAAAGACCTATTACGCCCAGGTCGAAGGGGTGCCCGATGCGGCCTCGCTGGCCGGGCTCTCGTCGGGGGTGATGCTCAATGACGGTCTGACCCTGCCCGCCCGCGCCCGGCTGGTGGATGCGCCGGCCTGGCTCTGGCCGCGCACCCCGCCGATCCGCGTGCGCCAGACCGTGGCCGATTGCTGGCTGGAACTGACCATCCGCGAAGGCCGCAACCGGCAGGTCCGCCGGATGACCGCCGCCGTCGGCCACCCCACGCTGCGGCTGATCCGCTGGCGCGTCGGCGACTGGACGCTGGACGGCCTTGGCCCCGGCGAGTGGCGCGAAGCATGAGCGCCGCGCAGATCATCGAACGGCTGGGGTTGCAGCCCCATCCCGAAGGCGGCTGGTATCGCGAAACCTGGCGCGGGCCGCAGGTGGCGGGCCGGGCCAGCGGCAGCGCGATCCTGTTCCTGTTGCAGGCGGGCGAGCGCAGCCACTGGCACCGGGTCGATGCCGATGAAATCTGGCTCTGGCACGCCGGCAGCCCGCTGCTGCTGTCAATGGGCGAGACGCGCGCCCACGCGCACCGGCTGGGGCCGGACGTTCTGGCCGGCGAAAGCCCGCAGATCGTGGTGCCCGCCGGGCACTGGCAGGCCGCGGAATCCACCGGCGCCTATACGCTGGTCTCCTGCACCGTCAGCCCCGGCTTCCGCTTCGAAGGCTTCACGCTGGCCCCGCCCGGCTGGGATATGCCCCGCTGAAACCAAGTGTATCGGACACAAGTTCGCCGTGGCGCGCTGGCCCCGGCTTGGCTAGAGGTGCGGCATGTCAGATAGCCTTCCCCCCCGCAATGAAGACAGCCTGTCGGGCTTTTTCTTCGCCCTCTCGGCCTATGTGCTGTGGGGGTTCCTGCCGCTTTACATGAAGGCCCTTGCGAATGTGCCGCCAATCGAGGTGATCGCCCATCGGGTGATCTGGTCGGTGCCGGTGGCGCTGGGGCTGCTGGTCTGGCTGGGCCGCACGGCCGACCTGCGCACCGCGCTGCGCACGCCCCGGATGCTGGCGATGGGCGTCATCACCGCGGCGCTGATCAGCGTCAACTGGGGCATCTATGTCTGGGCCATCGGCTCGGGCCATGCGCTGGATGCGGCGCTGGGCTATTACATCAACCCGCTCTTCTCGATCCTGCTGGGCTCGGTGCTGCTGGGGGAACGGCTCAAGGGCGTGCAATGGCTGGCCATTGCCTGCGCGGCCATCGCCGTGGCCATCCTGACATGGGAAGCCGGTCGCCTGCCGATGGTGGCGCTGGCCCTGACGCTGACCTGGGGCTTCTACGCCTATTTCAAGAAACGCCTGCCCATCGGGCCGAACCAGGGCTTCGCGCTTGAGGTGCTGATCCTGCTGCCCTTTGGCCTGGCCTATGCCGGCTGGCTGCTGGTGGCGGGGGGCGGGCATTTCCTGCAAGGC
>NZ_PZKE01000038.1:2500-6334 GCF_003034965.1 Fuscovulum blasticum DSM 2131
CCCGGGGAACTGAAACATCTAAGTACCCGGAGGAAAGGACATCAATAGAGACTCCGTTAGTAGTGGCGAGCGAACGCGGACCAGCCGATGCATGAAGTGTGACAAGAATGGTCTGGAAAGGCCAACCACAGCGGGTGACAGTCCCGTATTGGAAGCACCAGTGCACATATTAAGTAGGGCGGGACACGTGAAATCCTGTCTGAAGATCGGAGGACCACCTCCGAAGGCTAAGTACTCCTTGCTGACCGATAGCGAACCAGTACCGTGAGGGAAAGGTGAAAAGCACCCCGACGAGGGGAGTGAAACAGTACCTGAAACCGAACGCCTACAAGCAGTCGGAGGGGCCTTGAGCCCTGACGGCGTACCTTTTGTATAATGGGTCAACGACTTGGTCTGTCGAGCAAGCTTAAGCCGTTAGGTGGAGGCGCAGCGAAAGCGAGTCTTAAACGGGCGCATGAGTTCGACGGATCAGACCCGAAACCAGGTGATCTAGCCATGAGCAGGATGAAGGTTGGGTAACACCAACTGGAGGTCCGAACCAACACCCGTTGAAAAGGGTCTGGATGACTTGTGGCTAGGGGTGAAAGGCTAATCAAACCTGGAGATAGCTGGTTCTCCGCGAAAGCTATTTAGGTAGCGCCTCGGACGAATACCATCGGGGGTAGAGCACTGCATGGGTAATGGGGGCCCACAGCCTTACTGAGCCTAAGCAAACTCCGAATACCGATGAGTACTATCCGGGAGACACACGGCGGGTGCTAACGTCCGTCGTGAAGAGGGAAACAACCCTGACCTGCAGCTAAGGCCCCTAATTCATGGCTAAGTGGGAAAGCATGTGGGACGGCCAAAACAACCAGGATGTTGGCTTAGAAGCAGCCATCATTTAAAGAAAGCGTAACAGCTCACTGGTCTAGATAAGCTGTCCTGCGGCGAAGATGTAACGGGGCTCAAGCCATGAGCCGAAGCTCGGGATGCACAGCGATGTGCGTGGTAGCGGAGCGTTCCGTGATATAGTCCATCATGTCTTCTCCATCCTCGGATGGATCGGACATGGAGGGCTTTCTGTGAAGCCGGGCCGTAAGGCATCCGGTGGAGAGATCGGAAGCGAGAATGTTGACATGAGTAGCGACAAACAGGGTGAGAAACCCTGTCGCCGAAAGTCCAAGGGTTCCTGCTTAAAGCTAATCTGAGCAGGGTAAGCCGGCCCCTAAGGCGAGGCCGAAAGGCGTAGTCGATGGGAACCAGGTTAATATTCCTGGGCCAGGAGGATGTGACGGATCTCGACTGTAGTTTGCCCTTATCGGATTGGGTGAGCTGCTTAGAGGTCCCTGGAAATAGCCCTCCATCAGACCGTACCCTAAACCGACACAGGTGGACTGGTAGAGTATACCAAGGCGCTTGAGAGAACCACGTTAAAGGAACTCGGCAAAATGCTCCCGTAAGTTCGCGAGAAGGGAGCCCCGTCTGCAGGCAACTGTGGGCGGGGGGCACAAACCAGGGGGTGGCGACTGTTTACTTAAAACACAGGGCTCTGCGAAGCCGTAAGGCGACGTATAGGGTCTGACGCCTGCCCGGTGCTGGAAGGTTAAAAGGAGGGGTGCAAGCTCCGAATTGAAGCCCCAGTAAACGGCGGCCGTAACTATAACGGTCCTAAGGTAGCGAAATTCCTTGTCGGGTAAGTTCCGACCTGCACGAATGGCGTAACGATCTCCCCGCTGTCTCTAACGTGGACTCAGCGAAATTGAACTGTGTGTCAAGATGCACACTACCCGCGGTTAGACGGAAAGACCCCATGAACCTTTACTCTAGCTTTGCATTGGCATCAGGAATGTGATGTGCAGGATAGGTGGTAGGCTTTGAAGCGGGGACGCTAGTCCTCGTGGAGCCTCCCTTGAGATACCACCCTTCGCCTTCTTGATGTCTAACCGCGGCCCGTTATCCGGGTCCGGGACCCTGCATGGTGGGGAGTTTGACTGGGGCGGTCGCCTCCCAAATCGTAACGGAGGCGCGCGATGGTTGGCTCAGAGCGGTCGGAAATCGCTCGTTGAGTGCAATGGCAGAAGCCAGCCTGACTGCGAGACTGACAAGTCGAGCAGAGACGAAAGTCGGTCATAGTGATCCGGTGGTCCCAAGTGGGAGGGCCATCGCTCAACGGATAAAAGGTACTCTGGGGATAACAGGCTGATGATGCCCAAGAGTCCATATCGACGGCATCGTTTGGCACCTCGATGTCGGCTCATCTCATCCTGGGGCTGGAGCAGGTCCCAAGGGTATGGCTGTTCGCCATTTAAAGAGGTACGTGAGCTGGGTTTAGAACGTCGTGAGACAGTTCGGTCCCTATCTGCCGTGGGTGCAGGAGACTTGAGAAGAGTTGACCCTAGTACGAGAGGACCGGGTTGAACGAACCACTGGTGGACCAGTTATCGTGCCAACGGTAGTGCTGGGTAGCTATGTTCGGACAGGATAACCGCTGAAGGCATCTAAGCGGGAAGCCCCCTTCAAAACAAGGTCTCCCTTGAGGGCCGTGGAAGACGACCACGTCGATAGGCCGGAGATGTAAGCGCAGCAATGCGTTCAGTTGACCGGTACTAATCGCCCGATTGGCTTGATCTGATCCAGAAACAGCAAGGCACAATCAGAAGAACGGCCTGGAACAATACACTGATGTTGCGGATAATATCCGCTGGGCATTGAACCGGTTTGGTGGTCATAGCGACGGCTAAACTCCCGATCCCTTCCCGAACTCGGCCGATAAGGGCCGTCACGCCAATGGTACTGCGTCTCAAGACGTGGGAGAGTAGGTCACCGCCAAACCTGTCCAATGCCCATCCCCTCTACGATCTCATATACAATATCACCAACCAGACATCATACCGTCGCGGGGTGGAGCAGCCCGGTAGCTCGTCAGGCTCATAACCTGAAGGCCGCAGGTTCAAATCCTGCCCCCGCAACCAGATTACTAGCGATGACAACCGCTTAACAGCCGCCCCAAGGGGCGGCTTTTTGCGTTCAACCACACGGGTCAACAATAAGCCAATAAACGGACGGAAACCACGTGCGATTCCAGTGGGATACGGGGCCGACAGGACTAGGAGCGCGCGAAAACCGCATGGAGTTTGAACGCTGACGCGCCCCTCACTCCCCAGCTATTGCCGCAGCACGATGGCGTCCCGGCCCGAGAAGCTGATCTCGACGTCGGTGCCGGGGCTGGGTGGCGGCTGGTCGGGGCGGTTGAAGGTGTCGAGCGAGACCCGGGTGCCGGCCATGGTGGCGCGGAGGCGGATGACTGAGCCCATGAAATGCACCTCGTCGATGCGGGCGGGCAGAAGGGCCTCGGCCCCCGGAACGCGGCCGAGGTGCAGCGCTTCGGGGCGCAGGGCGATGACCGGCGCGCTGACTTGCAGCGGTTCGGGCAGGGTCAGCGTCTGGCCCGCCAGTTCCACCTGCCCGGCGGCGGCGTCGCGCACGGTCACATCGAAGGTGTTGAGCGTGCCGACGAACTGGGCCACGAAGCGGGTGGTCGGGCGGTTGTAGATGTCGAACGGGGTGCCGACCTGATCGGCCACGCCGCCGTTCATCACCACGATGCGGTCCGAGATGCTCATGGCCTCTTCCTGGTCGTGGGTCACGAAGATCGTGGTGATTCCAAGTTCCCGCTGGATCATGCGGATCTCGTTGCGCAGCGAGACCCGAACCTTGGCGTCCAGCGCGGACAAGGGTTCGTCCAGCAGCAGGACGCGCGGGCGCGGGGCCAGCGCGCGGGCCAGCGCGACACGCTGCTGCTGGCCGCCCGAAAGCTGGAACGGATAGCGGGCGCCGAAATCGGCCAAGCCG
>NZ_PZKE01000039.1 GCF_003034965.1 Fuscovulum blasticum DSM 2131
AGCGTCGATTGCATCGTGATGTCGGACGCGCCTTCGGCCACGGCGGCCTGATAGGTTACGACCGACAACAGCGGCAGCCGGTGCGACAGGATCATCGAGATGGCGAAGTTGCCGACGGTCATGGTGAAGACCAGCAGGGCCGAGGCAAGAATGGCCGGCATGATCACCGGCAGCATCACCTTGAGCCGCGACCGTGCCGGCGCGGTGCCAAGGCTTTGCGCGGCTTCTTCAAGCTGGGCATCGAAGCGGGCGATGGCCGAAACGACGCCGATATAGACATAGGTATAGTAGATGAAGCTCATCGAGGTGATCAGCCCGAACCAGCCATAGAAGCTGGGAAGGCGGAGGCCGATCTCGCGCAGCGCGCGGGTGATCAGCCCGTTGTTGCCCAGCATCATCAGCCAGGTCTGCGCGGCGATCACCTCGGGGATGACCAGCGTGATCAGGGGCAGCAGCGCGATCAGTGACTTGCCCGGAAAGCTGTGGCGCGCGGTTACATAGGCCAGCGGAACCCCGATCAGCGTGGCAATCAGCGTGACCGCCGTGGCCAGGATCAGCGTATTGCCGATGGCCTGAAGGTATTTCGGGTTGTCCAGCAGCCGCGACCAGCCGTTCGGGCCTTCGCCGGTGACACTGGCTGTCAGGATGTTGAACAGCGGATAGAGGACGAACAGGCCAAGCAGCGCCAGCGACAGCACCGTCAGCCAGAACCAGGGGGTGCGGAAGCTGTCGGTCATGCTGCAATCACCCGGGCCTGCGCCGCATCAATGCCAAGGTTCACCGGGGTGCCGGGGTGGAAGGCGTCATGGCCGGGGCCGTGCAGTTCGGCCACCAGTTCCAGCCCCTTGCCCAGATCCAGCCGGTAGCTGGTCTTGGACCCCAGATATTGCCGGCTGCGCACGGTGGCCGGCAGGTTCTGAAGGTTTGCCTGCGGTGCCAGGGACAGGTGCAGGCTTTCGGGGCGCAGGATCACCAGCCCTTCGTCGCCAGTGCCCTGGCGCGCGTCGGTGGCAAGGATGCGGCCCTGCCCGAAGTCAGCCTCGACCAGCCCGTCGGCGGCGGGGCGAAGCCGTGCAGCCAGCCGGTTGGCCGATCCGACGAAATCGGCCACATAGCCGGTGCGCGGCGTGGCGTAGATGTCCTGCGGGGTGCCGATCTGTTCGATCGCGCCGCGATTCATCACACCGATCAGATCAGACATCGACAGCGCCTCTTCCTGATCGTGGGTCACGAAGACGGTGGTGATGTTCGCCTCGCGTTGCAGTTCGGTGATGGTTTCGCGGATCTGGATGCGCAGCTTGGCATCCAGATTGGACAGGGGTTCGTCCATCAGCAGGACCGCGGGCTTGATCACAAGCGCCCGGGCCAGTGCCACGCGCTGCCGTTGCCCCCCCGACAGCGCCGCGGGGTGCCGGTCGCCCAGATGGCCAAGGCCCACCCTTTCAAGCGCGGCGGCCACCTTGCGGCTGACGCTGTCGCCGCGTTCGCCGCGCGCGTGCAGGCCATAGGCGACGTTCTGGTTGACCGTCTTGTCGGGAAACAGCGCATAGTCCTGAAACACCATGCCGATGGCCCGCTTGTGCGGCGGCAGCCGGGTGACATCGGTGCCGTTGAATTTCAGACGCCCGCCCGCCGCCGGGACAAAGCCCGCGATGGTGCGCAAGAGCGTGGTCTTGCCGCAGCCCGACGGGCCGAGAAGCGTGAAGAAGCAACCTTCGGGGATGTTGAGGCTGAGGCCCGAGATCACGGTTTCCTTGCCATAGGTGACGGTGAGATCCTCAATGCTGATGCCCATCTCTTTTCCCTGTCGTTCGATTGCTTTTTCAGGCCGGAACGCGGGCCGACCGGCCCAGCCCCAGCGCCTCGATCACATCCAGCGCCGCGTCATGGCAGCGGCGGTCGCCGGCGGCCAGGATGCGGCCATCGCTGTTCAGGGTCAGCGGTTGCCCCGCCCAATCCGAGATGACCCCGCCGGCGCCTTCGATCACCGGGCGGAAGGGGGCGAAGTCAAACACCTTCTGCCCGGCATCCAAGGCCAGATCGCTGCGCCCTTCGGCCAGACGGCCATAGTTCAGGCAGGCGCCGCCATAGACCCGGTTCGCCGTGGTCTGGCGCAGCGCGTTCAGGGCGGGCAGTTCGGCGGTGCTCATGTAATCCTGGTTGGAATTCGTCATCAGGGCCTGGGCCAGCCCGTCGCAACTGCGGCAGCGGACGGGCTGGCCGTTCAGCGTGGTGGCGCGCCCCGGGGCGCCCAGCCAGCGCGCATCGACCGGCGGCACATCAATGACCCCAAGCCGCGGCACCCCGTCCACCGCAAGCGCGATGAGCGTGCCATAGACCGGGATTCCCACGATGAAGGGGGCGGTGCCGTCGATCGGGTCCAGCACCCAGACATGCGAGGCGCCGGTGTTCTGATCGCCGTCCTCTTCGCCGATGATGCCATGGTCGGGGTAGCGCGCGGCGATCATGGTGCGCAGCTCGGCCTCGATGGCGCGGTCGATCCGGGTCACGAAGCTGCGGTCGGGCTTCACCTCGACGTTCAGGCCATGGGTGATTTCCCGCTGCAGAACCCTGCGCGCCGCATCGGCCAACTGGCCGGCAAAGGCGATGTGGTGATCTTCGATGCCCGCGGCGTGGCCCATGCGTCTGTCTCCTTTCGCGACAGGCCAGAGGCGACCGGTCGCCGGGCAATCCTGCCCGGCAACGGGACGCAGGCAGCCGCCGCGACTCGTTCTTCTCGTGGTGATGAGGGGACGCTAGCGCGGGAATCATGATGTGGCAATATATGTTTTATGTGTGTTTATGTGTTTTTCTGGTGCCGGATGTGTTCCCCGTGGCGTTCTGTGCTGTTTTCAGGCATTTGAAGGGGGGAGATTGACCAGTCAGGGCGTGGCAAAATGTGGCAAGAGGAACGGTATCGGCGCATCCGCGACCAGTTGGCCGCGTTCGGCCAGATCTCGGTTGACCGCATCACCGAGGAATTCGGCGTTTCGCGCGAAACGGTGCGGCGCGACCTGATGGAGCTTGAACAGGCCGGAGAACTGCGCCGCGTGCGGGGCGGCGCCGTGCCGGTGAAGCGCGAGGATACGACCTTTGGCATTCGCGTCACCCTGCGCCTGCGGGAAAAGCGGGCCATCGCCACAACCGCCCTTGGCCTGCTGAAGACGGGGATGACGATCTTCATGGATGCGGGGTCCACCAGCACCATCATGGCCGAGACGCTGGCCGCGCCGCATGGCCTGACCGATCTGAACATCATCACGAATTCGGTCGATGTGGCGCGGCTGCTGGCCGAACGCCTCGACCAGCCAAGCCGCCGCTTCCGGGTGCTGATGCTGGCCGGCGAGATCAAGCACGAACCCATGGAAACCCATGGCGCCGCGACCATCAACGACATCCAGCGCTATCGGGCCGATGTCGCGCTGCTGGCGCCCTGGGGGATTGATGCGCAGATGGGGGCGATGAACTATTTCATCCACGGGGCCGAGATTGCCCGCGCCATGGTGCGCAATGCCGATCAGGCCATCATTCTGGCAGACCATTCCAAGATCGGGGCGCCGGCCCGTTCGGTGTTCTGCCCGATTTCGGAAATCGACCACCTGATCGTGGATGAGGCGGCGACAACCCGCCCCGGCTTTACGGAACTGGCCGAGGTTCTGCCGGGCCTGAGGGTTGCGCGGGGCGCTGCAACGCCGGAGTGACGCCGGCCTTGGGCGCGGGGCAGGTGGCGGCTGGGGTCAGCGGCGGTCTATCATCCGGGCAAGGCGGTCGCCCGCCCATTGCAGGCCGGCCACCATGACGATCAGGATGACCACCACGGCCAGCATCACCTGTGTTTCGAACCGCTGATAGCCGTAGCGGATGGCGATGTCGCCCAGGCCGCCGGCCCCCACCGCCCCGGCCATGGCCGAGGCGCCGATCAGCGTGACCAGCGTGACGGTGAAGCCCGAGACGATGCCGGGCAGGGCTTCGGGGATCAGCACTTCGCGCAGGATGGTCCAGCGGGTGGCGCCCATGGCGCGGGCGGCGTCGATCAGGGCGCGGTCCACCTCGCGCAGGGAAACTTCGGCCACGCGGGCGTAATAGGGCGCGGCGGCGATGGTCAGCGGCACGATGGCGGCCGCGATGCCGATGGCCGAGCCGGTGATCAGCCGGGTCAGCGGAATGACCGCGACCAGAAGGATGATGAACGGAACCGACCGAAGCGCGTTGACGACCAGCCCCAGCGACCGATTGACGGCCAGGTTCTGGAAGATTCCGCCCCGGTCGGTGGTGACCAGGATCAGCGCCAGCGGCAGGCCGATGGCAAAGGACAGCGCCCCCGAGATGCCGGTCATCACCAGCGTTTCCCACAGGCCCCGAAGAAGCAGGTCAAACATCGCCCGGGACATGACCCAGCACCTCGATCGCAGTGGTTTCGGGTTGAAGGCGGGCAATCACGGCGGCCACCAGATCGGGATCATTGGTGCCAAGCGCCAGGAACAGCCGGCCATAGGGTTCGCCCTGCACATCGTTCAGCCCGCCATGCACCAGCCGGGCGGGGTGGCCGGTGATGCCTTCGATGATGGCCAGAAGCGGCTGGCGGGCGGCCGCGCCATAGACATCGACCCGGATCAGCGCCTGATCGCCCTGCGGCGTGATGCGCGCGGCCACATCCTGCGGCAGCACCGGCGACAGGCCGCGCAGCAGGCTGCGCGTCGTTTCGGCCTGCGGCGAGGCCAGCACCCGCGCCACCGGCCCCTGTTCCACAATGCGGCCGGCGTCCAGCACCAGAACCCGGTGGGCGATCTGGCGCACCACTTCCATCTCATGCGTGATCATCAGGATCGTCACGCCCATCTGGCGGTTTACGTCCTGCAACAGCGTCAGGATGGCCTGCGTCGTTTCCGGGTCCAGCGCCGAGGTTGCTTCGTCTGACAGCAGCAGCAACGGATCGGCCGCCAGCGCGCGGGCGATGCCCACGCGCTGTTTCTGCCCGCCGGACAGCCGCGCGGGGTAGGTATCGGCCTTGTCGGCCAGACCCACCATATCCAGAAGCTGCATCACCTTGGCCCGGCGCTGTGGCGCGGGTTGGCCGGCAATCTTCAGCGGCAGGGCGACGTTTTCCGCCACGGTCTTGGCCGACAGCAGGTTGAAGTGCTGGAAGATCATCCCGATGCGGCGGCGGATCGGCTGCAAGGCCTGTTCCGACAGGGCGGTGATGTCGGTGCCGTCAATCTCGACCCGGCCCGCCTGTGGCCGGTCCAGCCCGTTCAGGCAGCGGATCAGCGTCGATTTCCCGGCGCCGGAACGGCCGATCAGTCCGACAATCTCGCCCGCCTCCAGCGTGAGCGAGATGCCGTCCAGGGCAGGGCGGTCGGAAAACCGCCGTTCAACCCCGTCAAGCCGCACCACGGGATGCCTGATGCCGGTCATCTGTCGATCCTTCAAAATGCAGGCAGGCGCCGTCTTACAGGCGCCTGCCGAAAGTGCAAGAACAGGTGGCTTACCAGGCCGGGACGGCCGCGCCCTTGTAGGCCGAGGCGTAGGCCTCTTTCACCGCGTCGCTCTGGAAGGCGGTGCGGAGGGTGGCGACCCAGGCCGCATCCTTGTCTTCGGTGCGGACGGCGATGAAGTTGGTGTAGGGGTTGTTCTCGCCGGATTCCTGCGCGACGCGGAAATCCAGAAGCCCGGCCTTGGCGGCCCAGTCGGTGTTGACCACGGCGGCATCCAGATCATCAATGGCGCGGCCCACGACGCCGGCATCCAGTTCGCGCAGGTCGAAGTTGCGGGGGTTCTCGGTCACGTCGATCACCGTGGCCAGGATGCCGGCCTCGGGGTTCAGCTTGATCAGGCCCAGTTGTTCCAGCACCTTCAGCGCGCGGCCACCGTTCGACGGATCGTTCGGCAGGCCGATCACGGCGCCATCCGGCAGGTCGGCCAGGGTCTTGTATTTCTTCGAGTAAAGCCCGATCGGGAAGATCGCCGTGTCGATCACCGGGGTGATGGCATAGCCATGGGCGGCGATCTGCGCTTCCAGATAGGGGCCGTGCTGGAAGGCGTTGGCGTCGATGTCCTTGTTCGCCAGCGCCTCGTTCGGCTGGGTGTAGTCGTTGAAGATCACCGTTTCGATGATCAGGCCCGCGGGCTTGGCCTGCGCCGCGGCCGCCGCCCAGACGGCTTCGTCCTCGCCGCCCATGATGCCCACTTTCAGCGTGGTGTCCTGGG
>NZ_PZKE01000040.1 GCF_003034965.1 Fuscovulum blasticum DSM 2131
GGGGATCATCATGCCCCCGACCGAGGCCACATCGGCCACGGCCGTGCCCGAGATGCCGCCGAACAGCATGGAGGCCGCGATGTTGGCCTGCGCCAGCCCGCCGCGCATCCAGCCGACAAGGGCATTGGCAAAGCGGATGATCCGTTCGGTGATGCCGCCCGAATTCATCAGGTTGCCCGCAAGGATGAAGCCGGGAATGCACAGCAGGACAAAGCTGTCCATGCCGGCATACATCTTCTGCGGGATCACCACCAAGGGGATGTCGGCGAAAAGCAGATAGGCCATCGAGGACAGGCCCAGTGTCACCGCCACGGGCAGGCCGATGGCCAGCCCCAGCACGAAGACGCCAAGAAGCAGGAACAGACCCATGTCACACATCCTCTGAGGTGGGGATCGGCCGGCCGTCATGGCGCCCGGTCAGCATTTCGAACACGCGCATCAGCGCCCAGAGGGTGAGGGTCACGAACAGGATCAGGATCGAGGCATGGATGAAATCCATCCGCCACCCCAGCGAAGGGGCCGTCTGGCGTATGCCGATCGCCGTGTAGTTCCAGGCCGCGGACAGCAGCGCGATGCCGAAGACGGCGGTCAGCAGCGCGGAAACCAGCCGCAAGATCCAGGGGCCGCGGCCCGGCAGGCTTTCGCAAAGCAGGTCCACATTCACCATGTCACCGCTGCGCAGGGCCAGACCTGCCCCGAGGGCCCCGATGTAGATCAGGCAGAAGCGTGTCAGTTCCTCGGTCCAGACCGGGGCCGTGGTCAGGAAGGTCCGGGCGAAGACCTGCAGCAGCACCGAACCCGACAGGATCAGGAATGCCGCCAGGATCAGAAGGCGGCAAAGCCCCTCCAGCCCCTTGAATGCGTATGTCATGGGTGCCTCCGCATGGGGTCTGCGGGGGTGGCCCCGCAGACCCTGCGTGTGATCAGTTGTTGAAGATCTGTTCGGCCAGCGGGCGGATTTCCGCAGGCACAGACGCCAGCACGGCTTCCTTGGCCTTGGCGGCAAAGGCGGCCTGATCAACCTCGACGAACTTGACGCCGCGGCCTTCCAGATCGGCGACCAGCGCCGCTTCATCGGCCAGGAACAGTTCGCGTTCATAGGCCTGGGTGCGCTTGGCAGCCTCCAGAAGGGCGGCCTGATCGGCCTCGGACAGCTTTTCCCACGACTGTTCCGAGATGGTCAGATAGATCCAGGACCGGACATGCTCGGTCTTGTTGATGACCTTCTGCACCTCGTAGAAGCCGCCCGACTTGAACAGCGCCAGCGGGTTTTCCTGGCCTTCGATGGTGCCGTTCTGCAGCGAGGTGAAGACCTCGGAAAACGCCATCGGGGTGGGGTTTGCGCCGATGGCCTGCCATGCGGCCACGAAGACCGGCACGTTCGGCACCCGCAGCTTGAAACCTTTCAGATCGTCCGGCGACGTGATTTCGCGGTTGGCCGAAAGGTTGCGCGGGCCGCGGGCGAAATAGGTCAGCGGGCGGATGCCGGCATTGGCGATGATTTCATCGACGATCTGCTGGCCGATTTCGCCCGATGCGACGGCATCCATATGCTCCAGCGATTTGTAGCCATAGGGCAGGGCCAGCAGCGCGGCCTTGGGCGCCCAGTTCTGCAGGCTTTCGCCCGTGATCGTCATGTCGGCGGTGCCAAGCTGCATCCCGTTGATGACGTCGATTTCCTTGCCCAGGGATTCGTTCGGATAGACCTGCACCTCGACGCGGCCTTCGGTCAGGGCGGCGACTTCCTCGCCGAACTTCAGCGCGGCCTTGTGCCAGATGTTGTCCTCATTCGCGAGGTGGCCCAGCTTCAGGGTCACTTCTGCCGCCATGGCCGCGGTTCCCAGAAGGGCAGCAAGGACGCATCCAGCGGTCAGACGGGTCAGTTTCGTAAAGAACATCGGTTCCTCCTCCAGGATGATGCAGCCCGGCCAAAGCCGGAGATTACAGAAAGTATTCGGGCCGCTCCTGTTTGATCACCGGCAGGTCGGACAGGATGCCTTGCAGATGCGTGCGGATGCGGGTTTCGGCGCCGGTTGCATCGCCCTCGGCGATCGCATCGACGATGGCGCGGTGCTGGTCGATCAGCCGCGCCACGGGGAAATGCATACTGGACAGAAAGCGGACGCGGTCCATCTGCGCCTTCATTTCCTCGACCACGCGCCAGGCGTTGCCCTTGCCCGCCCCTTCGGCCAGCGTGCGATGAAAGACTTCGTCCGCTTCCATGAAGTCGCGCGCCGATCCGCCGACCAGTTCCTGCTGGCGGGTCAACTGCTGCCGCAGGTTGGCAAGCAGCGCCGCATCGGGGGTGGCGGCCAGCAGCTTGACGATGTCAGCCTCTACCGCCTCGCGCACGAAGCGGGCATCCAGCACGGCGGCCAGCGAAATCTTGGCGACGAACGATCCGCGCTGCGGGCGTATGTCGAGCAGCCCTTCATTCGCAAGGGTGATGAAGGCCTCGCGCACGGGCTGGCGGCTGATGCCGTATTGCTGCGCGACCTCTGCTTCAGAGATGCGGGCGCCCGGAGACAGTTCGTTGCCGATGATCGCCATCCGCAGCGCGGCATACAGTTGATCGACCACGCTTATGCGGACGGTCTGCAGCGTAACAGGTTCGCGGTTGCGATCAGACATCGGCTCTCTCCCCTGTCGCGACCATTACACCATACTACCATACAAGTAAACACGGAACACGCCGGACCGTGTTTCCTGCCTGACCGATCTCATGGCAGAGGGGTGCAGACCGGGGCCTGTCTTTCACCCGGCGGTTCGGCGGGGCGTGGGCAACGCTGACGCCCGTTCGGCCAGAGTGTCACTGAGGGCGCGGAAGACGCCCCCCACAACCCCCTGACAACAGGCCCATAACGCCCAGCCCTTCCACACAGGAACGGGTGTGACAGAACCGCGGTCAGCCCTGTATCGCTGTTTCCTCGGCGCGCAATCTGCTGCCGTGCATCAGCCCTGCGGCAGCCAGCCGAGGATAGGCGGCGGCGGCGAGAACGGAATTGACCCGGTGCAGATCGCGAAGGATGTCAAGGAACAGTTTGGACACCGACCCGTCGGGTGATCCCTGCGACAGATCCACAGCGACGATTCGATCTTCCAGCGCGCGGAAGGCATCCTTGCGGCTGGCCAGATCCTTGGCCACCTCCAGATCATCCGAGCACAATGCGGCCGGCAGAACACGCAGCGTTTCCAGCACGACGGCGCGCAATTCGGCCAGGCTGTTCTGCTGCATCGTGTCGAAAACGCTGTTGCGGCGCACCTTCTGGCGGGCGCGGTCGCCAAGGTTGCGGCGGATGATGTCACCCGCATGTTCCAGGCTGCCGGCATAATGCAGGATCATCCGCGCGCGCCGCGCCTCGTCTCCGGTCTGGCCTTCGGCTGTCAGGCCCGACAGATAGTGCCCCAGCGCCTTGAGATGGGCCGAGAGCCGGTCATCCAGCGGCTGAAGCTCGCGCAGGGATTCCAGTTTTCCGCTGTCCAGCACATCCAGCGCCAGGTCCACCATCCGGGTGACCATTTCCGCCATGCGAGAGGTTTCCAGCCCGGCATTGGTCAGCGCCATGTTCGGCGTCATCGAGGCCGAGGGCGTCAGGTAGCGCGGCCTTGTTGCCTCTTGCTCGGAAGGCGGTTCGCCCGGCAGAAGCCAGCCGACCAGCCGCAGCACCTGAGGC
This sequence comes from Fuscovulum blasticum DSM 2131, assembly GCF_003034965.1. Classification (GTDB taxonomy): domain Bacteria; phylum Pseudomonadota; class Alphaproteobacteria; order Rhodobacterales; family Rhodobacteraceae; genus Pseudogemmobacter; species Pseudogemmobacter blasticus. The sequence continues at coordinate 3,675 of NZ_PZKE01000040.1, forward strand.
GCCAGCGGCAGGAAGATGGCGGCGGCGGCAAGGTTGAAGCCAAGGTGCATCTGCGCCACCGCCGTGGCCGGGGTCAGGTGCAGAAGGGTCAGCCCGCGCAAGAGCGGCGCCATGGCCAGCAACGCCAGCACGGCCAGCCCGCCCCGGCACAGCAGGTTGGCCACCGGCAGCATCCGCGCGGCGGCCGGCTGGCCCAGCGTGGCCGACAGCGCGGGCAGGCCGCCGCCGAAGTTCAGCCCCAGCACGAAGGGCAGCGCCTGTTCCGGTGCCAGACTGCCGTTCATCACGAAGGTGGTCAGCAGCAGCACCACCGTCAGCGAGGAATGGCAGATCCAGGTCAGGATCGCCCCGGCCAGAAAGGCCAGGAACGGCTCGGCCGCCAGCGCATCCAGCACGTCATGGAACAGCGTGGCCTGCTGCAGCGGCGCGGTGGCGCCCACCACCAGCTTCAGCGCGAACAGCATCAGGCCAAGGCCGATCAACATTCGCCCCATGTTGCGGGGCCGGAATTCGGCGGAACGGCCGAAGGTCACATAGCCCGCGAAGATCAGCACCGGCGCCAGCATTGTTGCCACCGAAGAGCCCGAGGCCAGCACCGCCGCCGTGGCCGCCGATCCGACATCGGCCCCCAGCAGCACCGCCAGCCCGGTGGTCGGCGCCAGAAGGCCAGCCCCCACAAGGCTGGAGGCGATCAGCGTCGTCGCCGTGGCGCTGCCCAACACCGCCGTCACACCCAGGCCACCCCCAAAGGCCGCGATCCGGTTCGACAGGCGGCGTTCCAGCCAGCCGCGCAGCCGGTCGCCCCAGCCGCGCTCTATCCCGGTGCGCACCATGCGCACGCCCCACAGAAGCAGGGCAACGCCCCCGAGCAGGTCGAGGATGACAAAGGTGCCGGTCATGGCCGCGCCCTTCAGTCGGCGACGGAAAGGTCGGGCACCACTGCGCCGATGTTGTAGCCTTCAAGCTGGGCGGTCTGCCAGGCGCCGGGCTTGAAGTTCAGGATGGTGCCGGTGCCGGGCGTGACCGGGATCACGCGCGAGGGCCCGATGTCCAGAAAGGCATGGAGTGCGGCGCGGATCACCCCGCCATGCACCACCGCCAGCAGATCCCCCTGTCCGGCCGCCAGCCAGTGACGCAGGCCTTCGGCCACACGGGCACGGAAGGTTTCCCAGGGCTCGCTGCCTTCGGGGGTGTATTCGCCCGCGCGCCAGGCGTGATACAGATCGGCATGGGCGGCAATCAGTTCGGGCTTGGTGCGCCCGGTCCAGCTTCCCATGTCCCATTCGCGCAGGCGCGGGTCGGACGGGCAGTTGCCATGGCCGATCAGCTCGGCCGTTTGCCGGGTGCGGCCAAGATCGGATGACACCACCCGCGCCGGGTTCAGCGCCTTGAGAAAGGCCCGGAACCGCCGCACCTGTTCGATGCCGCGCGGTGACAGGCTGGAGTTGTCCTGCCCCTGCAGGCGGCTTTCGGCGTTCCAGTCGGTTTCGCCATGACGCATCAGGATAAGCCGCATGTCAGTCGATCCTTTCGCCGGTCATGGCAAAAACGGCGTCGGGCGCGCCCGACAGGGCAAATTCGATCGGGTCGCCCGGACGGGCGTCGGGGAAGCTGTCCACGATGGCCGACAGGCGCAGCGCGCCCGCCGATGCCGTGACCATGACCTTGCCGGCCATTGGCGCGGCTTCGGAAAACTCGGCCATCAGCACCGGGCGATCCGGCGCCTTGCCGGTGGTGATCTGTTCGGCGCGGTAGAACAACTGCACCTCGTCGCGGCCCTGGGCCAGGGCCGCCGGGGCCAGGGGCACCCCGGCATGAACCAGCCAGTCGCCCTGGCGCGTGGCCACCAGCAGATTCCCCGGCGGCGTGCCAAGGAAGGTGGCGACAAAGGTCGTTGCCGGGCGTTCAAGCAGCTCTCGCGGGGGGCCGAACTGTTCCACCCGGCCCTGGTTCATGACCGCGACATGAGTGGCCATGGTCATCGCCTCAACCTGGTCATGCGTCACATAGACCGAGGTTGCGCCGGTGGCGCGGTGGATGCGCATCAGCTCGCTGCGCATCTCGATCCGCAGCTTGGCATCCAGGTTCGACAGCGGTTCGTCAAACAGCAGGATCGCGGGTTTCGGGGCCAGGGTGCGCGCGATGGCCACCCGCTGCTGCTGCCCGCCCGAGATTTCTGCCGGATAGCGGTCACGCAGCGCCGAGATGCCCAGAAGCCCCAGAACCTCGCCGATCCGTTCCTCGCGCGCGGCCTTGTCCCAGCCCGCCACCTTGAGCGGCCAGCCGATGTTGCCGGCCACCGTCATATGCGGCCACAGCGCGTAAGACTGGAACACCAGGCCTGCGTTGCGCTCTTTCGGGTCGGCCACGACACCGCTGGTGCCCGAGGACACGGTCTTGCCCATGAAGGCAATCTCGCCCCGCGTCGGTTCGTCCAGCCCGGCCAACATGCGCAGCAGGGTGGACTTGCCGCAGCCCGAGGGGCCCACCAGCACCAGGAATGATCCCGGCGGAACA
>NZ_PZKE01000041.1 GCF_003034965.1 Fuscovulum blasticum DSM 2131
GCCGTAGCCCTGATCGGCGCAGGCGCCATTGACCCGCGCCCGATGATCACCGGCACCTGGCCCGCCGAACAGGCATTGGCCGCCTTTGACGCCGCCCGCGACCGCGCCCGCTCGGTCAAGGTTCACATTTCCTTTGCCGGCGCCTGACCGCCCGGCGCTTCCAGACAGAAAGACGACCCCATGAGACAGACCTGGCGCTGGTTCGGCCCCAAAGATCTGGTTTCCATCGACGACATGCTGCAGGCGGGCGTAGAGGGTGTGGTCACCGCGCTGCACCACGTCCCGACAGGCGCCGTCTGGTCGCCCGAGGAAATTGCGCAGCGGCAGGCCGTGCTGGCGGTCATGAAGGACGGCGCCCCCTCGGGCCTGAAATGGGAGGTGGTCGAAAGCCTGCCCGTGTCCGAAGACATCAAGCGCCAGACCGGCGACTGGAAAGCGCATATCGCCAACTGGAAAACCTCGATGCGCAACCTGCGCGATGCCGGGATCGAGGTGATCTGCTACAACTTCATGCCGATCCTTGACTGGACGCGCACCGATCTGGCCTACCGGCTGCGGAACGGGGCCACCTGCATGCGGTTCGATGCCATCGACTTTGCCGCCTTCGACCTGTTCCTGCTGAACCGCAAGGGCGCCGCCGAAAGCTATGCGCCCGAGGTGGCCAAGGCCGCCGAAGCGCGCTTCGCCGCCATGTCCGATGCCCGCAAGCAGGAACTGGCGGGCAATGTGGTCTTTGGCCTGCCCGGTGCCGCCGAACGCATGTCGATGGAGGATGTGAAAACCCATCTCGCCCATTACGACAACATTTCCGCCACCCGCCTGCGCAGCCATCTGGTTGATTTCCTGGCCGAGGTGGCGCCCTTGGCGCAGGACATCGGGATGCGGCTTTGCTGCCACCCGGATGACCCGCCCTTCCCGCTGCTGGGCCTGCCCCGCATCATGTCGACCGAGGCCGACTACAAGGCGGTCATCGAGGCCGTCGATATTCCGGCAAACGGCATCACGCTCTGTACCGGCTCGCTCGGGGCGCGGGCTGACAATGACCTGCCCGGCATGATGCGCCGCCTGGGGGACCGGGTGCATTTCCTGCACCTGCGCAATGTTGCGCTGGAAGACCGCGCCCTTGGCGGTTCTTTCCACGAAGCCGCGCATCTGGAAGGCAACACCGACATGGTCGCCATGATCGCCGCCGTTCTGGCCGAGGAAAGCCGCCGCAAGGCGGAAGGCCGCGCCGACTGGCAAATCCCGATGCGCCCCGACCACGGGCAGGACATCCTGGATGACCTCAAGCGCAAGGCGCAGCCCGGCTATCCGGCCATCGGGCGGCTGAAGGGCCTGGCCGAACTGCGCGGCATCATGACGGCGCTGGCGCACCCCGGGGTCAGCGTGGCGCAATGATCCGGCTTTCGTCAGGCGCGGTGCCGCAGGGCGCGGCGGAATGGCCGGGCTATACGCCCGAGGCGCATGGCACCGGCATCGTGCATCTGGGCCTTGGCAACTTTGCCCGGGCGCATCTGCTGGCCTATACCGATGCCGCGCTGGCGTTGCAGGGGGGCAACTGGCGGGTGACCGGCGTGTCATTGCGCGGCACCGCCGTGGCCGACAGCCTGATCCCGCAGGATGGCCGCTATACGCTGGTCACGCGGGGCGAAACCGTTTCGGCCCGGGTCATCGGCGCGCTGGCGGATGTGCTTGCCGGGGCCAATGTCGGCGCGGCGGCGCTGGCCGCGATGGGGAACCCGGCCTGTCGCATCGTCAGCCTGACCGTCACCGAAAAGGGCTATGGCATCACCAGCACCGGCGGGCTGGACCGCAACCACCCGGCGGTCAAGGCCGATCTGGCGCGGCCCGACGCCCCGTCGGGCGTGATCGGGCTGATTGCGGCGGCCCTGGCCGCCCGCCGCGCGGCGAACCTTGCCCCCTTCACCGTGCTGTCCTGTGACAACCTTTCCCACAACGGGCAAAAGCTGCGGACGGCGGTGCTGGAATTCGCCACCGCCTGCCATGGCCCCGATCTGGCCGACTGGATCGCCACAAGGGCCAGCTTTCCTTCAACCATGGTGGACCGGATCACCCCCGCCGCAACCCCCGCCACGGCAGCAACGGCCGCCGCGCTGACCGGCCATTCCGATCTGGCCGCGGTCGAGACCGAGCCCTTCACCCAATGGGTGATCGAAGACGATTTCTGCGCCGGTCGCCCCGCCTGGCACCAGACCGGCGCCCTGTTCGTGCGCGATGTCGCCCCCTATGAACAGATGAAACTGCGCATGCTGAACGGCGCCCATTCGATGCTGGCCTACAGCGGCCAACTGGCGGGCCGGGCCTATGTTCGCGATGTGATGGCAGACCCCGCCCATGCGGCGCTGGTCCGGCGGCATCTGGCAGCGGCGGCCGCCACGGTTCAGGGGCTGACGCTGGATCTGGATGCCTATGCCCAGGCCCTGTGCGATCGGTTCCGCAACCCCGCCATTGCCCATGCCACGGCGCAGATCGCCATGGACGGCACGCAGAAGCTGCCGCAGCGCATCACGGCCCCCGCCTTGCAGGCGCTGGCCGCAGGCACCGCCACCCGCCCCTTTGCCTTTGCGCTGGCGGCGTGGCTGGCCTGGCTGGCCCGGCGCGATGCCTTGGGCCAGCCGATTCCGGTTGATGATCCGAAGGCCGCGCCACTGGCTGCCGCGGTCGTGCAGCAGACCACGCCCGCCGGGTTGATCCGCGCGGTGGCCGGCGTCTGCCCCGACATCCTGCCAGAGCCGTTGCAAACCGGGCCGTTCGGCGCAGAGCTTTGCGCGCTGCTTGACAACATCCAGACCCAGGGCATGACCGCCGTCATCGCCCGCGAAGCGGCGCCATGACCATGCGCGTGCTGTCAATGGGCGAGGCCATGCTGGAACTGTCGGAACAGGCGCCCCTCTGGGCGCTGAATGTCGCCGGCGATACGTTCAACACCGCCTGGCACCTCAAGCGCCAACTGGGCGACGGGGCCGAGGTGGCCTATTTCACCGCGCTTGGCACCGATCCCTTCTCAGACCGGATTGCCGGGTTCATTGCCGCATCCGGCGTGGACACCCGTTTCATCCGCCGCGATCCGTCGCGCGGGCCGGGGCTCTATGCCATTTCGCTGAAGGATGGCGAGCGCAGCTTCACATATTGGCGCGATCGGTCCGCCGCGCGGCTGCTGGCCGATGACCCCGCGGCGCTGGCCCGCGCGCTGGATTGGGCCGATACGGTCTATCTCAGCGGCATCACGCTGGCCATCCTGCCCCCGAAGGGCGCGACCGGCTGCTGGCGGCGCTGGTCCGCGCCCGGGCGGCGGGGCGGCGCATCTTCTTTGATCCGAACCTGCGCCCGCGCCTGTGGGAAGATGCCGCAACGATGCGCGACATCATCACCCGCGCCGCAGCCATTGCCGATATGGTCCTGCCCAGCTTTGAAGATGAATCCACCCATTTCGGCGATGCCGACCTGGCCGCCTGCGCCCGCCGCTACGGCGCCGAACAGGGGCGCGAGGTGGTGGTCAAGAACGGCGGGCAGGATGTGCTGCTGGCAATGAACGGGGTGCTGTCCCATCACCGGCTGACCGCCGTGACGCCGGTGGATACCACCGGCGCGGGCGACAGTTTCAACGCAGGCTGGATCGCGGCCCGCCACCGCGGGCTCCCGCCCGAGGCCAGCCTTGCCGCCGCGCATGATCTGGCCCGGCATGTCGTCTCGATCCGCGGGGCGCTCAGCTAGGCGCCGCCGCATCCGCCGAACCCGCCGCTTGCGGAACACGCGGGGGCAAGGCGCCGTTCGCGCCGGCGACAAGGAAATCGACAAGGGCCTTGACCTTCAGGCTGGTCAGGCGCCGCCCCGCGTGCAGGACCCAGACCTCGGCCACCGCCTGCGGCACCTGGCCCCAATCGGCGAGCCGGCCCGCCTTGATGTCTTCGGCAACCAGCCAATACGGCAAGACGGCAGCCAGACCACCGGCCAGCAGGGCATCGCGCTGCATCAGCAGCGAAGGCAGCGTCAGCGCGGGGGCCAGCGTCAGCGCGGTTCGCGTGGTTCCGCGCAGGGTTTCAACCGCAAGGTTCTGTTGGGTGAAACTGCGCATGATGGCCGGAACCGGCCCCGTTCCGCCCGTCGGCAGCGCCAGATCGGGCGAAGCGATGACATGGGAATGATCCCGCATGATGCAGCGCCCCACCAGGCGGCTGTCCGGTGGCGGATTCACCCGGATGACAACATCATAACCCTCTTCCACAAGATCGACCTGCCGGTCCGTAGCCGTGACCTCCAGCCCGATCTGCGGAAAGGCATGATGGAACCCGGCGGCGATCCGCCCCATGAAGCGATGCCCGAACACCAGCGGGCAACTGACGCGCAACCGGCCGCGCGGCACCCCGCGATCATGAACCAGATCGGTCATCGCCGCCCCCACCTCGGCCAGCAGGTCGTGGGTTCTCTGGTGCAGCAGGCGCCCTTCATCGGTCAGCGCGAAGGCCCGGCCGTTCCGGTCAATCAGGCGCAGCGCAAGCGCATCCTCAAGCGCCCGCACTTGCCGCGACAGGGTGGCCTTCGGGTGCCCCGACGCCGCGGCAGCCCGGCCAAACCCCTGATGCTGCGCAACAAGATCGAAGGCGGCAAGAAGGTTCAGGTCTGACTTGTGTTCCATAACTGGCACGCTCTGTCTGAAATTTGGATTCTTGTTCCAAAATAGAAACACAATACATCTGCCATATCCAGCATCCATCGCGCGGAAGGCGAACCATGACCAAACCGTCCCAGCAAAGCTACCTGACCGACCACACGCCCTCGGCCGCCGATCTGGCCGTTCTTGCCGAACTTCGGCGCCAGTCGGAACCGTTCAAGGGCACGTTGTCGGCCCCCGAAGGCCGGGCGGCCTATGACGCCATGATGGAAATGACGCCGGGCGCTGCGGGCGTGACGCATGAACAGGAAACCCTGCGCGGTGTCGCCGGTGTCTGGTGCCGCGTTGCGGGCGCAAGGAAGGGCCGGGCAATCCTTTACCTTCACGGCGGCGGCTATGGCGTCGGTTCGGCCTGGGCCTATCGCAACTTCGCCGGGCAATTCGCCGCGCGCACGGGTATCAACGTCTTTGCCGCAGATTACCCGCTGGCCCCGGAACACCCCTTCCCCGCGGCGCTTGACAGCGCACGGGCGGCCTATGCCGGGCTGGTGGACAAAGGCCATGACAAGATCCTGATCGCAGGAGATTCAGCCGGCGGCGGCCTGACGCTTTCGCTGCTTGCCGCCCTGCACCGCGCCCCGGAAGGAATGCCCGTGCCGGTGGGCGCGGTCGCCATGTCCCCCTGGACAGACCTTACGCTGTCGGGCAGTTCGATGGTTTCGCGTCAGGATGAGGAATTCTATCTGACCCGCCCGGTTCTGGAAGGCTTCGCGCAGAACTACCTGGCCGGCGCCAACCCCGCCAACCCGGCCGTGTCACCGCTGTTCGGCAATCTGGCAGGGCTTCCGCCGGTTCAGGTGCATGTCGGCACCGCCGAAATCCTTCTCGGCGACAGCGAGCGTTATGCCGAGAAATCCCGTCAGGCCGGCAATGCGGTTTCGCTGCACCGCTGGGAAGCGATGCCGCATGTCTTCCCGTCAAGTTTTGCCATCCTTGACGGGGCCGAGCAGGCGATGGCGCTGATGTCCGGCTTCATCGCCCAAACGCTGGACCGCTGAACCCGGTCTGGCCGGGCGGGGGCGGGCCGCATCGCCACCACGGCGGCCCTGCCCCCCGGCCCCCGACTTCGAAGGCCGCAACTGCGCGGAAAGACGGGCATTCTCCCGCCCGCAACAGAACGGAAAGCCCGTTCCTTCCGTCTGACAAACTTCGGCAAGACGTTCTCTGCCGCTGCCTTGTCCTTGCTGCGGATGCAAAGGATAACCGGCGGGCTTCCGGCACTGGCCGGACCCTGATCAAGAAGACGAGGACCACAATGTCGCCGATCCTTTCCCTTTCGCGCCGCGCCGCGCTTGCCCTTGTGG
>NZ_PZKE01000042.1 GCF_003034965.1 Fuscovulum blasticum DSM 2131
GCGACCTGACCCGGACCGAGGCGCTGGTGCTGACCGTCATCGCCTATATGCAGCCGGTAACGCGCGGCGCCATCGCGCGCCTGACCGGCCGCGAGGTCAGCCGCGACCTGATCGCCCGGCTGCACCGCCAGGGCCTGATCACCCGCGGCCCCCGCAGCCCCGAACCCGGCGCACCCCATACCTATGTCACCACCCCAGGCTTCCTGGCCCTGTTCGGCCTGGACACCCTGCGCGACCTGCCCGACATCGAGGCGCTGGAGGATGCGGGGTTGCTGCAGCCGGGAAGCGATGGTGTGATCCTGCCTGTGGCGGGGGAGGGGGGCGCGTGAACCTGTGCTTTGTCATGGACGCATCCTTTGAGTGCTTTACCCTCCGGTAATCTCGGGGCGGTTCACCCTATCCGGTCTTGCTGGATTTGGGGGTGCGGTTGTGGCAGCGCATCGCAGCTCACCCAGCACGCTGTTCCGGGGGTGCGCTATGTCGGCTCGGATAACATTATAAAACCACCAACGCCCTTACACTGCCCATGGCGGACAGCCGACCACCGTGGTCTACATCAATAGCATCGAAACCGATCAGCAGGCGCAGGCAGTAGCTTGAATCAGCCGGAAATATGTCCAACGATCACGGAGCAGCTTACGCAGGTCCAGTTTCAGGCCCCCAACCCACAGGGGAAGACACATGGCAGACTTGTTGTCCCGGAGACGCCGTTCCCGAAATCACGCCCGAACGACGATTGCAGCAGCGATAACAACACTCTTCGCCAGTCCAGCTCTGGCGGAGGACCAAACCACGATCATCAATCGCGACGGTCTGACCCTTCGCTGGCATTTCCAGGCCGGGCTGAACGCAGTGAGCGAGGAAAACCTGTTTTGGGACCTTTCTGCCACGACTGCGCCGGGCAGCACTTTTGACCCGGACACCAACTGGCTGGAAGGTTACATCAAACCGGGCCTGAGCTTCGACTATCGGCTGGAATCGGGCGCTGTTATCTATGGAAAGCTCTCGGTCGTGTCGTCCTATACGATGGGGACTGATGCGTTCGACACGGGCGACACCGGGGCGACCACCCTTGAAGAAGCCTACCTTGCGATCCGTGGCGATCTGAATGGCGGGCTGTCCTACGATTTTTCGCTTGGGCCGCGCGAACTGACCCTTGGGACGGGCATGCTGATCGCGAATGGCGCGAGCAGCGGGTTTGATCGCGGCGCCCTGAAGCTTGGCCCGCGAAAGGCATGGGAAAGGGCCGCCATCGGGCGCCTGGCCTTTGGTACGGTCACAGGGACCGTCTTCTATCTTGATCCCAACGAACTGCCCGCCAATGACAGCGGCAACAAACTTGCTGGCATCGACCTTCGTCAAGATGGCCCGAACGGGGGCTACCTCGGCGCGACATTTGTGGACGTTCTCAACTCGGGTTCGCCTTATCCGCAGGCCGGATCGGGCGGTGCCGCTCCAACGATCATTCCGGGGGGGCGGGAGGGGACCAAGACAATCAACCTTTACGCCAAGACGAATCCTTTTGCCGGCACGATGGAGAATTGGGTCTTCGCAGGAGATTTCGCCTATCAATGGAATGACCGGATCGATCTTGAATCCTAGGCAGGCCGGGTGACCGCCAGCTACAGCTTTGCAGATGCGCCCTGGTCGCCAAGCCTTACCCTGGGCTACCAGACCTTTTCCGGCGATGACCCGAACACGGCAAAGCTCGAGCGGTTCGATCCTCTCTACTACCAGGGAAGCCCCAGCGCCTGGGCGACAGGATCGAAGTCCGCGTCAACTTTCCTGAACTCGAACGTGAATGCCCTGACCTTGGCGCTGCAGCTCAAGCCAACCCAGCAGGACACGCTGACAATACGTTACGCGCATATCCGGGCGAACGAGTTGAACAGCCAGATCCAGTTCGGCCAAGCCACCCGGCTGGACGAGAATGGAAATCTGGTCACGGGTGTGACCAACGCCGAACTCGCAGATGATATCTTCCTTGAATACAGCCGCATCATCAACCGCAACACGTTCCTGACAGCAGGAGTATCGGTTTCCTTCCCCGGAGCAGGGATCGACAATGTCATCGGCGGGGACGCATCCCCATGGACAGGAGGTTTCGTCAATGTCGTCATCAATTTCTAAGGTTCTCAGCCTGACAGCAGGAGTGGCCATGTCCCTTGGCGCAGTGACGGTTGCACAGGCCCAATCCGCCCCGCTTTCGGCGCAGGAATCCGACCCGCGGGTCATGGGCTGGATGCAGGGCTTTCCGCCACCCGAGGACAAGATCATTACCCAGCCGGATTCGGTGTATTTCAGCTTCCCCAAGCTGCGCTGGTCGGTCTGTCACCTGCGGGAATTCCTGCCGACGGAAGAAATCAGCCGTGGCCTTGGCGCGCCGGTGCCGCTGTCCTACCCCTCGCCTTCGGAATTCGCCGACCTGCGCAGCAAGATCGACGCGCTGACCTTCACTCCGCTCGGGGCGGAGGCGCCAATGACTTGGGAAGAATCGCTTTACGCCAACTACACCGACGGCATCATTGTCCTGCACAAGGGCAAGGTCGTGTACGAGCGTTACTTCGGCTGCATGGATGAAGGCGCCAAGCACGCCGCAATGTCGATGACCAAATCCGTGACGGGACTTCTGGCCGAAATCCTGGTGGTGGAAGGCGCCCTTGACGACACGAAGCTGGTCCGTGACATCATCCCCGAAGTGGCGGACGGGGCTTTCGGAAGCGCGACGGTCCGGCAAGTCATGGATATGGTCACGGGCGTCAGGTATTCCGAGAACTACGCGGACCCGAATGCCGATATCTGGATCTACTCGGCCGCGGCAAGCCCGCTGCCGAAACCCGAAGGCTACACGGGATCGAACGGATACTGGGAGTATCTGGCCCAGGTTCAGCCCGAGGGGAACCATGGCGACGCGTTCCACTACAAAACGATCAACTCGGATATGCTGGGGTGGATCATCAGCCGCACGGCGGGCAAATCGGTGACCGACCTCGCCTCGGACCGGCTGTGGAGCCGGATGGGTGCGGAACAGGACGCCTATCAGACCGTGGACGGCAAGGGCGTGCCCTTCGCGGGCGGGGGCATCAGCCTTGGCTTGCGTGATGCGGCGCGGCTGGGCCTTTTGATGCTGAACAAGGGAGAGATCAACGGCGAACGGCTGTTCCCGGCAGAAGTGGCCGAGAACATCGCCAAGGGTGGCGATCAGTCCAAGTTCAGCGGCTATGCAAGCATTCCGAACGGCAGCTATACCAGCCAGTGGTGGGTGTTCCACAACGACCACGGCGCTTTTGCCGCGCGTGGCGTGCATGGCCAGACCATCTATGTCGATCCGACGGCCGAAATGGTGCTTGTGCGCTTCGCGTCATTCCCGACGGCCGCCAACGCCGACATCGACCCGACATCGCTGCCGGCGTATCAGGCCGTTGCGGAATACCTGATGGCTGGGCACTGACCACAAAAGACAGGCATCGGTGCCGCCGGGGTCCGTCAGCCCCCCCTGCGGCACCGATGGGCTGTTCGGTCACCCTGGTGGCGGCGTGACCTTCACAACCAGCAGTTGGCGCGTTGCGTCATCACGCGTGGTCCACGAGATTTCAGCCCCCGGACTGAGGCCAAGCAGGGCGACGCCCACCGGCGTAAGCACGGAGATGCGGCCTTGCTCGATATCCGCATCCTCGGGATAGACCACAGAGACGGTATTCAAACGCGCCGTGCCAAGGTCACGATAGGTGACCTCACTTCCAATCGTCACCACATCGCTGCGCATTGTGGCCGGGGCAACCAGCTTTGCCCGCGCGATCTCGTCGATAAGGCGCTCGCCAACCTCTGGCGAGCGTCTCATCACGGAAGCCGCCAGCGCTTCAAGGCGGCCGACCAGGCTTTTGTCCAGGTAGATTTTCGGCAGCCGTGCCGACACAGGGTTGGTGCTGGTTGTCATGTTTCTTTCTCGATTGTCATGTTTGAGGGGCCTGCAAGACCCCGGTGTTTCGCCTTGGACCTGTCGTTATGCGTGAGCCCTCTCGACGCTGAGCAGACGCACGCGGCGAAGCGTTCCGTCTGCCTGCAACAGCGGCCCATGGGTGCCGGTCTTCATGCCGATCAGCGTTGCCCCCAGCAGCGATCCGACATGAAGGCCGTTATCTTCCTCGGCAAATTCGTCGTAGTGGAACAACCTTCCCGACTGTGGCCGCAGGTCGTCAACGGCATAGATCACCCGTGAGCCACCGGCCGCGGTCTGGGTGCCGATGCTTCCGTCGTCCACAATCGACGCATACAGAAGCTTGAGGCCAAGAAGCCTTGCCAACATCGCAGGCGCCCCGGCCCCGACCTTTTCGGCGCGCAGAATGTGGTCAACCAGGGCACGGCGGTCCGTCTTCGTCAGCACACTTGTGGCGGCGTGCTGGCAGAGAATTGCGTAACTGATTGAATCTCCGGCAAGTCGTTGTTCTTTCGAAACGGTCATGTTTGCTCCTCTGGCAAGGCTGTCGCCATCGTTTCACATCGGGTTCAGGCTGAGGTGAAAGACCCGGAGCAGCCGCGACACATGCGCGAATTCAGACCACCCCGGGCAGGGGGCGGTTTTGAAGAAGCCCCCGCAAGAGAATGGAAACGGCACTCATCTGGTCATCCTGCAAGTCGTGGCTGAAGCCGTCAGCTTGTGGCTTCCAGACGGGTTTTCGGCACGGGTGCCGGTTCGGGGTTCGTCTCGGCTCAGGCCGTTGACAAAGTCTTCGATTTCTCCACGGCACAGGCCGATGTCCCACAGGACGCGGTCATCCAGTCTGGCCAGAACCGCGATCATCTTTCGCCGTTCCCAGCGTCGGACGGCGCTTCTCCAACAGCGCAGGATGAAGGACATCCCGGGCATCTGGCCGATGTTGCTGTCGGTGCCTTGCCCGGACCCGGACTTGATGTAGACGGACATTTCGCTCTCCACTTCTGAAACGAACTGAATCCCTCACCAAGCGCAGAAGCGGGCCGCCCGTGGACGAGCCGGCCTGGTTCAGACGAATTGTGAGAGGTCGGATTGGACAACCCCGGGGTGTCGGCAGGCGCAAGCCTGTGCCGCCCGGGGCTACCGGCGGTTCAGCAGAACCCCTGCAGAGCGCAGGGCCCTTATGTGGAAACCGAAGATCGACATGGTTCCCAGATGGGCCTTTACGCGCGCAGTTTCAATTGTGCCGGGGAACATCCGGCCACCGGATAGGCGCAAAGGTGCCGATCGCGCTGGAACCCGGTGAAACACGCCGGGCCGCTTCGCACCCGACGCCGGCCGCGCGGGTTGACTGGCCGCGGCAGGGTACCTAGCCTCGGTCCATGGCCTTGCTGGAAAACCACTTCCGGTTTCATCTTCTGAACCGCCTGCATCCCCGGGCGGTTCAGGCGCTGATGCGCTGACTGAATCTCCCGGGGCCTCATCCCTTTCCCAAACACCATGAGGCGACAAACTGTCCGAGGAGGCCTAATGGCCAGCTTGATCACCCCCCGAACCGATGTTGAGTGGCCACTCGCTGGTGCCAGAACAAGACCGCGCCTCGGGGCTGTCGTGCCGGCATCATCCTTGCCGGGCGCCACCCTGCTCGGGATGTGAACGGGCTGCGCGCGCCGCTTCGGTGCGCGGACGACGCGGTCAAGTCGCTTGCCTTCGC
>NZ_PZKE01000043.1 GCF_003034965.1 Fuscovulum blasticum DSM 2131
ACCCGGGCGGCTGGAGGCATTGGCGACCCGAGCCCGCCGGATCAGCGAGGCCTTGATCGCGGAAAACAATCCGCTGGGGGCGAAGTTCACCAGGCAAGAGTGTGACTGGTGGATAGAAAGGGTCATTCGCAACGAACCGCTGTGGGCAAGCGGCCCCGCCGCGTTCAACCGCGACAGAGGCAAGGTCTGCCTTCCGCTGTGGCCGCGGCGGCAAACGCCGGCGGCATCATCGCGGCCGGGTGTGTTCCTGCACCTCTATTACAGCGATCTGGCGCCGGTCTTCGCCAAGAGACTGGCCCATATCAGCTGTCCCTTCGATCTTTATGTTTCTACCGATACCGCTGAGAAGGCGGATTTCATCCGGGGGTGCCTTCCGGCTGCGGAGATCCGGGTTCTGGAGAACCGGGGGCGTGATGTGTGGCCCAAGCTATATGGCTTTCGCGATGTTTATGCCCGCCATGACATCGTCCTGCATCTTCATGGCAAGAAATCTCCGCATTCCGCGGCGCTGGATGAGTGGCTTGAGCATATCCTCGACTGTCTTGTCGGCTCGGCCGACGAGGTGAACCGAATCCTGTCCCTGTTTGACACGATTCCGCGCCTTGGGATGGTGAAGCCCGTTACCTTCAAGGCGGCCTTGAGCGCGGCACATTGGGGCGCGAACCGGGAAATCGCCCGTGAACTGGCCTGGCGGATGAAGATCGAAGCGCCCTTGCCGGATGACGGAAAACTGCGCTTTCCGGCCGGTTCGATGTTCTGGGCGCGCAGGGATGCCATCCAGCCCCTGCTGGACCTGGACCTGCGGCCAGAGCATTTTCCGCCCGAGGCCGGTCAGGTGGATGGCACAGTTGCCCATGCCATTGAACGTATGCTTGGTGTGGTGTGCAAGGTGAATGGCCATCACATCCTGCCGGTCTCGGGGGCTGGCACGCGGCTGCACATGATGTATCAGAAGCGGTTCACCTCCAACGGCGAGTTGCGGGCCGCACTGGAGGCCGGGGTATTCGATGCGTAGCAAAGCACCGGCCCCGGTTGTGTTCGGCGCGCCGATGATCCCTGACCCGGCGCGTCTGGCGGAAATCACCGCCGAAGCGCTCTCGGCTGGCTGGTTGACGAATGGCGGCGTGCTGCATTTGCGGCTGGAAAAGGCGCTGGCTGCGCATGTCGCGCCGGGCGATGCCGTTTCGCTTGTCTCCTCTGGCACCATGGCGCTGCTGCTGGGGCTGGCTCTTGGCGGTCTGCCGCCCGGCTCAGAGGTGATCACCACGCCCCTCAGTTTTGCGGCAACGGCCCAGGCCATTGCCTGGAACGGCCTTGTCCCTGTCTTTGCCGATGTCGATCCGGTGACGCTGACACTGCAGCCAGAGGCTGTGGAGGCCGCGATCACGCCGCGCACCTCGGCCATCCTGCCGGTGCATTTTCTGGGTGTGCCCTGCGATGTTGACGCCTTGGGTGCCATTGCGGAACGCCATGGTCTCTGGCTGCTTTATGATGCCGCCCATGCCTTTGGCCTGACGTTTCAGGGCCAGCCCATCGGCAGTTTTGGCGATGCTTCGGCCTTTTCGCTGCACGCGACCAAGATCCTGCATACCGGAGAGGGCGGTTTCATCGTCACGCGGGCCCGGCGGGCGCGCGCGTTTCGCCAGATGCGCAATTTCGGGCTGGAGGGCAGGTTGCCGGCCGGGCGCGGGCTGAACGGCAAGATGTCCGAGCTGAACGCCGCCATGGGGCTGGCGCTTCTG
Organism: Fuscovulum blasticum DSM 2131; assembly: GCF_003034965.1. Taxonomy (GTDB): domain Bacteria; phylum Pseudomonadota; class Alphaproteobacteria; order Rhodobacterales; family Rhodobacteraceae; genus Pseudogemmobacter; species Pseudogemmobacter blasticus. Next base: position 1,743 of record NZ_PZKE01000043.1, read on the forward strand.
CCCGATCTGGCGGCAGAACTTGCCGCACGCGATAGCCTCTGCCGATCTTACGACGATACGCTTGCCGGCATCGCCGGGCTGCGTCTGCACGCAACAAGGCCGGGGGCCAGCAAGAGCCTGGGCTATTATGTCCTGCGATTGCCCCCGAACCGGCGCGAGCGGTTACATGCTGCCCTGGCCCAAGAGGGTATTTTCGCCCGCGATCAGTTTCCCCTGCTCTGTGGGCCGGGCACAGTCTGGGCCGATGCGGAGATCGTCACCCGGGACGGCAGCGCGCCCGTCGCGCCGCGGGTCGGGCAGGAAGTCCTGTGCCTGCCGCTGCACGGCCGGGTTCTGGCATCGGATGTGGCCCGGATCGGCCGTATTGCGGCGGACATCTGTTCCGAAGGAAATATCTGATGAAGGCCACAGAGACATTCGAGGAAATAACGGTCTTCGGCGCCCGGGGTCACAGCCTGATGATCCTGCGCGGGCTTGAGGAATACTGGCGGGGCAGGGTGAAGATTCGCGCCCTGATCGACGATATTGCGCATGGGTTTGACCATCCTGCCCTCAGCGTTCCCGTGATCTCGTCGGATGAACGCCTGCGCAGGTTCCCGCATCTGCCGGTGCTGCTGACGGTTTCGAACCCCGGTTTGCGCGGCCGGGTTGCCCGCCGTTTGCAGGCCGAGGGGGCAACTCTGGCCACAGCCATCTGTCCCGAACGGATCAACCTTGATCCGGCCGCGCGCTTTGGTCCGGGGTCTGTCTGTATGCCCTGGACGCGGATCGGGCCGGATGTCACCACGGGCCCCTGCACGATCATGCTGGCCTCGATCATTGCCCATGATGTCGAGATTGGCGCCTTCACCACCCTTGCGGGCGATGCGCTTGTGTCGGGCCATGTCCGTATCGGTGACAGGGTGAGCATCGCGCCGCGCGCCGTCATCGCCAACGGCCATCGCAACCGCTGGCTGACCATTGGCGATGATGCCGAAATCGGCGTCGGTGCGGCGGTTCTGGGCAATGTCGCCGCAGGCGAGCGGGTGATCGGCAATCCCGCCATGCCCATCCGCCACTGGGTCAGGCTGCGCCGTCTTGCGCGCGGGAAAGACGGCTGAGCAGCGCATCGACATAGGGGGCGAAGCCCGTCCTGGCACGGATCTCGCGCCTCAGGCGCCTTCGGAACGCCGGCGTAACCCCTGCGGCAAGGCGCAGCGCGGTATCGACAAAAGTCCCCGGTTCTTCGGGGGGAACGAATTGCCCCAGACCCTGGGTCATGCCGTTTATGCCGATGTCGGCGGCATAGCCGACGAACGGCGTTCCCACGGCGGCGGCATGGATAACCGTTGTCGGCCCGGGGTCCTGGCGTGAGGTCAGCAGATAGACATCTGCCGCACGGTATCGGGCAAGACTGTCATCGACAAAACCCGGCAGCTCCAGATCCAGACCTTCGGCCAGCGCCCTGTTCGCCAGAGTCTGCGCCCAGTCATCCAGCTCTCCCAGCCAGACGAACCGCGCTTGCGGCGCTTGCCGGGTGATGGCTGCGGCGGCGTCCAGAAACAGGTCGAACCCCTTGCGCCGGTCGGCATGACCCGCCCCGATGAAAACCGGGGCCGCGCGCCGGTTGCGCAGCCGCTGCCGGAACGCCGCCAGCGGCGTGTCTGGCAGCACGATCCCCGGCCGCACATGCTCCAGCCCCGGCAGAACATCGGCCAGCGCCTGCACTGTGCGCGGCATTGAAGCGATGAGCCGCGCCCCCGCCGCCCTGGCCGTGCCAAGATCGGACAGAAGTCCCTGATCGCGGATATAAGCTGCCATCTCGTGCATCAGGACAAGACAGTTCAGCCCCGCCTCGGCCAGCGGTGCGCCCACCCTGGCAATCGCGGCGGTATTGATCAGGGCCGATGTGCCGCGTGGCAGGGCCGAGCCAAGCCCTGCAACATCCCAGCCCTCGGCCAGAATGAAGACAGGCCCGAGGGCCCGGAACCGGGGCAAAAGCGGGCCTGCGTTGCCAAGCAGAAAGACGGGTGTCCATCCGCGGTGCTGCAAGGCCCGTGCCAGATCCAGGGTCAGGATCGGAACCCCCGCCCGCTGTGCATCATGCGAGGCCAGCAGGATTGGCTGTTCGCATCCTGCGATCATCTTTGACATCGCCGCCGTCGAGTCCGGGCGACTGCGCGTCACAGGCCGGGGCAGATAGTCCAGCGATTTGCCTTCGGTCATGTAGTGGCGAAACGGAAACGCCGCGCCCAGAGGCAGATAGCAGCGCCGGTAGAAGCCTGCATCGAACCCC
>NZ_PZKE01000044.1 GCF_003034965.1 Fuscovulum blasticum DSM 2131
GCCGACCGGCGATGGTCAGCAGAATGGCATTCGCGATGGTCATGGGAACGATGGGGGTCTGGAATTCGGTTCCCGACCGTCCCCTGGCCGCCGCCAGCAGATGGGTTGCCGGTGGCGCCATCGTCAGCCCCGCCAGATCCGAGATCAGCAGCGTGGCCGCCCCCATCTGCGCGGCATGGCCCATCACGGCCGCGTAGTCTGCCGGTTGCTTGCGGAAGGCCAGCACCAGCACCAGATCCTCGGCGCCAAGGCTGGTCAGCCGTTCCGCCACGTCGCGGCCGCGCCCGGTCAGCATCACCGTGGTCATGCCGAACCGATCCAGCCGCCGTTGCAGGAAGGCGGCTATGGCCGTGGCATGGCCTTGGGCAAAGATGAACACCTTGCGCGCCGCGACAATCATGTCCGAGGCGGTGTCGACATCGCGCTGGTCAATGCTGCGGGCCAGTTGTTCCAGGGCGGCCAGTTCGCTGCGCACCACATCGGCCAGATAGCTGCCGTCGGCAACCTTCGCCACCGACCGGCGCATCCGCGTGGCGGCATCCTGGCCTTCCATGACCTCACGTTGAAGCTGCGCCCGCAATTCCGGATAGCCGCTGAAGCCCAGTTTCTTGGCCAGCCGCGTGGCTGTCGTCTCATGCACCTGTGCGCGTTCGGCCAATTGCGCGGCGGACAGGAACACCGCCTCGCCCTGCTGGCCAAGCAGCACCTCGATGATACGGCGGTCCGAGGCTGTCAGGCGTTCGGACGTGTCCTGAATGCGCGTCAGCAGAGTCATCGCCGAGACCTCCCCTTGGTTGGGAAAGTTATTGTGCAGGAAATCCTGCGCGTCAAATGATTCTTGCAGGATATCCAGAATCAGCTTCAGCGCACTTCACGCCCCCAGGCGTTGATGGCAGCGGTGATCATCCCGCCAGCACCGCCGATGGATGGCGACCCTTCCCAGGGCCGGCCTCATGCGGCAAGGAGCAGCACGGCGGTTTGATCAAGAAAACGGCCGCACCCTTGCGGATGCGGCCCCGGGGTCTGGCTCTGGTGCCGGATTGGTCAGTGGCCGATCAGGGTCATGCCGTTCTGGACGTGTCGTGCGGCCAGTTTCCGGGCGATGCGGCCAGACTGGATCGGGCGGGCCGGCTGGGGCAGGGCGGTGGCGTCCAGCGTTTCAAGTTCCGGGAAGATCTCGAAAATCTCGCGCCGCGCCTCGGGGCCGACCGATTTCAGCGCCTCGGGGCCCGTGAACAGCGATTCCATCGGCGCCCCCGCGGCAAACACGATCTGATGCCGGTCAAACAGGATGTGGAAGTATTCCACCGCCGCCATCTCCTCGGCCACGTCGATGCCGTTGATCAGCAGCAGGTGCCGCGCGGGCACCAGCACCTCACGCTCACCGAACATACGTTCGGCAACCTTTGACGACACCAGCACCCGGTGCTGCGGCGAAACCACCACGTCCTGCAACGGCAGGCCCCGGCCCAGGGCGCCGGCGCGGATGCGGATCGGGCGCAGCTTCGGGTTGGCCGCCAGATCGCCGGCTGCAAGCCGGCGCGACCCGATCCAGCGGATCGGTTGCAGGCCGTGGTCCGCCGTTCTGACCAGATCGCCGCGGCGCAGATCCTCGATCGCCACGTCGCCGCGCGCGGTTTCGATCATGGTGCCGCGGGTAAAGCACGGCACGCCGGTATGTTCGGTGTCCATCACCCCGCTGCCGACCAGCGTGAAGGTCACGGTCGGCCCACCCTGAAACGCGATGAAGTTCAGCGTGCCCGGCGTGCTGGTGGCCGCATCATGCTGCATCGCCTGAAGCGGGTTGGTGAAGCTGGTGCCATAGGTCGAGTTGTAAAGCGCCAGCGTGCTGTCGTTGTACCAGGGCGTCAGATCGACAAAGTCGTTGTCGGTCTGTGTGATGTTCGCACCGGCGGTTTCGCCTGCGCCGAAATCAGACAGGAAGACGCTGTCGCCAGCCCCGCCCGAGAGGACGAACAGGTCATCCCCCGTGCCACCCGTCAGCGTATCGGCCCCGCCGCCGCTGCCGTTCAGAAGGTCATTCCCGGCATCGCCGTAAAGGTGGTCAGACCCTGCGCCGCCGGTGATCACGTCGTTGTTGGCGCCGCCATAGGCAATGTCATTGCCCACGCCGCCGTCAAGCGTGTCTTCCCCTGCGTCCCCGTAGAGGCTGTCGTTGTTGGCTTCGCCCAGCACAAGGTCATTGCCGTCGCCGCCATAGGCGGCATCCGCCCCGTCGCCGCCGTAAAGCACGTCATTGCCGACATCGCCATGCAGCGTGTCATTGTGGTTGTCGCCATGGATCGTATCGGCGGCATTGCCGCCAAAGATCAGGTCGTTGCCATCACCGCCGAACAGCAGGTCGTTCGTGTCGGGCGATGCCTCGGACAAGGTTGATTCCGTGGGCGAGGTGGCGCCGAACCACAAATCGCCCGAAGACGCGCTGCTGCCCGGCACGAAGGTGACCGGCACCCGCCCCCGTGCCGCCCGCAAAGGGCGTTGTCGGCGGGGAAAAGGCGTAAAGACCCGGCCCGTTTGGCCCATCGGCCGAGACATAGAGGTTGCCAAGCGCATCGGCAGACAGGCCAAAGCTGCTGGCGGGCAGGGTTCCGATAAGCTGCGCGCCGGTGACGGCGTTGTTGCCGTCAATCGTCATGCGGAAAAGCTGATTGGTGCCGTCAGCCGCCCGCCACGACACATAGGCCTGGCCCTGAAAGAAGATCACATCGCCGGCGGAAGCGCCGCCCGCCGGGTTTGTCCACCATGTTTCGACACTTGCGGTGCCCACATTGTCAGTGGTCAGGCGATACATCGAGCTTGAATTCGGTGTGCCGAAATAGGCCCGCCCGTCCGAGTCGAAGGACAGTGCGTTGCCGCCGCCCGTGCTGCCCGGCACCCCGCCTGCGGGGATAGAGCGCACCAGCGTGGACGCGCCGGTGTTGGGGTTGATTGTATACAGGTTCGTGGTCGACCCACCCAGTTGGATGCCATAGATCGTGCCATCCGGGGCCTGACCGATATCGCCCATCACCGTGGACGCCGTGCCGATCAACACCTTCTGCAGACCGCCGCCGCCGGTGACCGGGTCAAGGCGGAACAGGTCGCCATCGTCATCCATCGCGTAGATGGTGGTGATGCCAAAGCTGAAGTTGGTTGCCGCATCGCCGCCGTAAATGGCATCGTCGCCGCCACCACCCGTTATGACATCGGCATTCTCGCCGCCGACAAGGGTATCGTTGCCCAGACCGCCATCAATCGTATCAACGCCGTCCCAGCCGTGAATGGCATCGTTGCCGGCATCGCCATAGACAAGGTCGTTTCCGGCCTCGGCGTTGATCGTATCGTTGTCGGCGCCGCCATAGGCCAGGTCGTTGCCCGTGCCCAGAAGAGCACGATCATTGCCAGCATTGCCATATATGGAATCGTTTCCGGCGCCACCGTTGAACTGATCATCCGACGCGCCACCCGAAAGAAGATCATTGTTCGGGGTACCAGGAAAAACCGTCATAAACGCACCAAAATCACACCAAAAACACGGCATTTCGACGCGAAATGCCAACGAGCGGCACAATTGTAGCGGTGTTACGTCACGTCAAGCATTTTCTCTGTTGTGTGTGTATTCGTGATGTGACCGCCCCTCGACGGCATGGAGGTGCCAGGTGGGTCTGCAAGGACCGGCGAGGAAGAAAGGCCATGTCCGAGAGTGCCTTGACCCGCAGCGAAGGGGGCCAACGCCGCTTTGGCCGCTG
>NZ_PZKE01000045.1 GCF_003034965.1 Fuscovulum blasticum DSM 2131
GTGGGGGATCGCGGAGGATCTGTTCTTCGCTGAACTCCGATCTGTTCATGCCCGGCCCTTTCCCTGGGCCAGACGCGAGCATCAGATGGACGAGGTATCGGGTGTCACAGCATACGCCACGGCGATCCGGTGCGTTCGATTCAGAAAATCCCACCCAGAACAAGGCGGTGGTTCAGAGGGTTGCGCCCATTCGGAGCGCGGAGGCCGAGGATGAAGCGCTCATGGAACGCCCACTCCTCATCCGACATCAGGTCTCAGGCCAAGCTGGTCTCCATCGCAGATACCCGCCTGAAACAAGATCAGAACTCCCTGTGAATCCCTTTTGTCAACACGACATACCCTATAACGCGGAGAGTGGTCGAACTACCACCGTCGGCATCAAGGGCGCTATTGCTTGCTTTCCTGCACAAGAAGTTCTCTGATAAGGCGAAACCCGAAGAAAGCGCGCCTGTAATCCTCTTCAGGGCGGAAACGGTGCGCTGGCCGCAGGCCATCCATAGCCGTGTTGAATGCCCCGCCCTTGCCGACCCGTCGGCAGGGTGACTTCGCCTCGGCCTCCGCCAGATAGGCACTGTCCGTCGCCAGTCCCAGATGCGTGTCGGTCCAGCATGAAAGCGTAATCTCTGCAACATTCCCGGACATGTGTCGAACACCCCAGGCGTTTGCAGCCTCCAGTTCGTTGACCGGAACCGGGGCTTTCCGCTCGATGATATCCGGTCGTGGCATCTTGAGCAGGTTCTCGGTGGCGCTGCGCGAAAAATTGGCCTGGTCTGACCTCAGTTCATCGCCTTGCGCGAAGGGTGTATCCGTCCCGGCGCGGGCGGCATATTCCCACTCGGCCTCGGTCGGCAGACGATAGACCTGCGCACCGACCCGGCGGTTCAGCCAGGCAACATAATCCTGCACATCAAGGTAAGAGACATTGATCACAGGGTGCTGTGGCCCAAGTGTTCGATAGCCGGTCATTGTCAGCACGCGGTGATCGGGCACATACGGACACTCCCCGTCTGCGACACAAGACATCCATTCGGCATGGGTCACCTCATTGCGGCCGATGGCATAGGGGATATCCATCTCGACCTGATGGCGGGGGTGTTCGCTGGGGATGATGTTGATTTCATCAGGTTCGCGAACGCGGAGAACGAAATCCTTGGCGTCAACCGGACCATAGATGTCGAACGGATCCTTCGACTCGCCCGGAACCGCCCCCATCATGAATGAGCCGGCCGGCATGACGACCATTTCAGGGCACTGATCGCAGTCCTTGAAAACAGAAAACGGGGGAAGGCTTCCATGAGAAACGACTTGGGCACTGGCAGGCCGGTCTGCGCAGGAAATGGCTGCAACGATCATCAACCCAAAACCTGCAGCAAAACCGAGTGACATGCCCTAGACGCACCCCGCAACCGATCTGACTTGCGACATTCAGGCACCCGGCTGACTTGCTCCGCAACCCATGCTTGAATTTCGTGCCTGACATGTCAATCTCAATCCACCTCTATGGTTTCGACCGCCGGAGATGGCCCCAGGACACTGTGTCAGCCGAAAACACAGCCGCAACAGCCAAGCTACGGGCGCGGCCTGATCCAGGTCGGTCAGCAGATTCGATTGTTATGCCGGCCCAGATTGGCAACAAGCACCGCGCCGAATGATATGGCAGCAAACCTGCTGCGGCCACGGCCAGCGCCGTGGATGGGCGCCCGGGATCAATGCGCCCAACATGGTCTGGGTTTTGGGCCCCGGAAGCGTGGCAGCCTATACGCGCATTCGCGACAGCATGATCGGCAACCCTTCCGGTGCGAACGACCCTCGGACCATCAAGGGTGTAGGATAGGGGTTTGGAATCTCGTCATATTCCGGCGCCAAAAGATCGGGCGTCAGATGCAGGATCACCCGGGAACCAGCATAGGCCAAGGCGGCCGCGATGTCCTGCACCTGTGGGATGGATGCGGCGATGACATCCAGAAGGATCATTGCTTTGCCTTCGCGGCCCCGGACAGCGATGATCGCATCCAGATCGGTCAGATGCAGCACCTCGATACCGGGGTTCGCCAATGCAGCCATGAAAAATGCAGAAGCGTGATCGCGGGTTGATGCGACCAGGGATGTTGGTGCCCTTGTGGCAAAGCAAGTCTTGATCAGGTCGATGTCCTTTGCCTGATCCATGGCAAGGCGGCGGTAACGCGGAGCGTGGAGCGAGGGCTGCACGGGAACCACGAAGGCGCTCGACGGCACCGGCCTGAAGCCCCATGGCACAAAGATATCTGGCTTGTCTGTGGTAAAGACAATCGGGCAGGAACGATTGTCGGCATGGGCAACCACTTTCTGGATCAGGTCGGTGAACAGCCCCTTGCCGCGAAAATCAGGCCTGACCCCGACCGATTGAATTCCCAACGCCTGGATATCCGTGCCCTGAAGACAAAGCCGACGCGGGAAAACGCTTATGTTCGCGGCCAGCTCGCTGCCATGCCACCAACCGAACGTGACAGTCTCAGGGTCATGGCCGATGGAAAGCAGCGGGGACGCGTCGACAGAAAAGATGTCACGGATGAACCGTATCAGCCCCGGCATGATCGTTTCGCCCGAGATCGGGCCTGCGTAATGCCAGAGCTTTTGCGGATTTGATCTGGCCATTCGTCCGTTGCAGCCGATTACCCGCATAGCATCGACCATCGGATCGGCTGTTGCAAGGTGAGGGCGCCGGAGGCCAGTTCGCCGGCTGCGGCACGGGTCCGTCACGGGATGCTGCTGCCATCGGTGGTTGAAGGCCGGTCCAGGTCAGACGGGCAAGCGCTATTGCGGGGCAGGTCAGGAATGATAACCATGTCTTCGACATTCCATCAGTTATGAGGCCGTTGTGAGCGACAAGCAGAGGCCCACAAGGGGCGCCGGATACTTGTTGTCGGGCGCGAAAAGGCGGGTATTCCCGTGATATCGCCCTGTGTCGCACGCAACGCCGGCCTGAAGCGGTTGGTGTTCAAGCCGTATTCGGCGGACAAGCCGAAGCCATCCGTCATTCGCGCCAGACAGCGCAGGGGCCTGCGGCACGAACAGGCGGCATGTGAACCATGCTAAGCGACCTTTTCGATGCAGACTACTATCGGCGCCTGTCAGGATGCGATCAGGGGATCGGCGGGCTTGTGCAGCATTTCGTTGCCTATGGCGACGCTGCGGGGTTGGACCCAAGCCCGTATTTCTCGACGGTCTGGTACAAGGCCCGGTATCCGAACTGGGCACGCCACGGCGCAAGGACTGCGTTCGAGGACTTTCTGTTTCAGGTGCAGCGCAACGTAAAACGCCAGCCTCATCCCTTGATCGACCCGGACGACTATCGCGCCGCTTATCCCGATCTGGAGGGGCTGGGTGCGGCCGTCGTCTTGCATTTCATGCGTCATGGTGATGGCGAGGGCC
>NZ_PZKE01000046.1 GCF_003034965.1 Fuscovulum blasticum DSM 2131
GAAGCGCAGGTTGTCACCAAGCTGGATGAGCTGGCGGGCCTGTTCGAACGTTTCGCATGATTGCACCATCTCTGGGAGGAGAGAGCATGTTCAAGACCTTGAAGGCCGTGCTTCTGGCGGCGGCCTGCGTCCCGGCCCTGGCCTCGGCGCAGGATCTGGATACCATGTCGCCCGCCGAACTGTACGAGCTGGCCAAGACGGAAAAGACCGTCACCGTCTTCTCGCTGTCCAGCCGGATTGCCCGGGTGGAAAAGGCCTTTGAAGAGGCCTATCCCGGTGTCGATCTTGTCGGAATCGACCTCAGCTCGGCCAAGCAGATTGCCCGGGTCGAGGCCGAACAGCAGGCCGGCGTCTATGCGGTCGATGTCCTTTACATGGCCGATGCGCCGGTGGTGCTGCGCGACCTGCTGGCCAAGGGCCGGGTGCACACCTATGTGCCGCCCCGCGTGGCCGACCAGATCGAGGATCGGTTCAAGGCACCGCTGCTGGTGCACCGCCTTTCGACCAAGGTGCTGATGTACAATGAACAGGCCTATCCCGATGGCAGCCCGATCACCAACCTGTGGCAGTTGACCCTGCCGGAATGGTCGGGCCGGGTGATGATGGTGGACCCGACCCAGCGGGGCGAGCTGCTGGACCTGCTGACCGTGATCGCGCTGCACCCCGATGAAATGGCCGCCGCCTACAAGGCGCAGTTCGGCAGCGACATCACGGTCGACAGCGACCTGACCGGCGCGGGCGAACAGTTCATCCGCAACCTGTTCCTGAACGATCTGGTTCTGGTGTCGAACAGCGACGATCTGAACAAGGCCGTCGGCACCAAGGATGCGACCAATCCGCCGGTCGGCTTCGGCACCTATTCCGACCGCCGCGACAACGAGGACGAGGGTTGGGCGCTGCAGGTCGCCAACAACGTCGAACCGGCAAACGGTATCCTGTTCCCTGCGGTGCTTGCGGTGGCCGACAAGGCGCCCAGCCCGGCTGCGGCGCGGCTGCTGATCGACTTCATGTTCGGCGACGACAGCGCCGATGGCGGGGCGGCCTTCGCGCCCTTCAACGTGCCGGGCGATTACGCCACCCGCTCGACCATCGCCGATGACCCGGATTCGGTGCCGCTGGAAGGGCTGAAGGCCTGGACCATCGACACCGAGGCCGTGGCCGCGAACAGGGCCCGGATCGCAGATCTGATCATCACCCTGCAATGATGCACGGCCGGCGCGGCCCCCGTGGCCGCGCCCGCTGCCTGGCCATTCGCCCGCCCGCCCGTCTGCCCGCCCGTCTGCCGGAGATTTCCCCATGTCGATGCCTGACATTGCCGCGCCGGCACGGCGCAGGCTTCTGACCGCACGCCGGCTGGTGCCGCTGCTGATGATCGTGATCGTCAGTGTTCTGGTTCTGGCGCCGCTGTTGCGGATTCTGCTGGCCACGCTGTCGCCTGCCGGGCTGGACGCCTGGGGCGCCATTCTGGCCAGCCCGATGTCGCCGAACCTGTGGTGGCGGCCGCTGATGAATACCCTGATCCTGGGCCTGGGCGTTTCAGCCGGGTGTCTGCTGCTGGGGGGCTTCACCGCCTGGCTGGTGGTGATGACCGATGTGCCGGGCCGCCGGGTGCTGGGCGTTCTGCACACGCTGCCCTTCATGATCCCCAGCTTCGCCGCCGCGCTGGCCTGGGGCACGCTGTTCCGCAACAGCCGCATGGGCGGGTCATCAGGGTTCTTCGAGGCCAATGGCTTCATCATCCCCGACTGGCTGGCCTGGGGCATTGTGCCGGTGCTGATCGTTCTGATCGCGCATTACTATTCCCTTGCCTTCACCATCATCGCCGCCGCGCTGTCTTCTGTCGGGGCCGATCTGGTGGAAGCCGCCCAGATGACCGGCGCGCGGCGGTCCCGCATCTTTTTCGGGATCGTGCTGCCGGTGGTGACGCCCGCACTGGTTTCGGCCGCCTCGCTGACGCTGGCAGGGGCCGTGGCGAACTTTGCCGCCCCTGCCCTGCTGGGCCTGCCCGTGCGGATGCAAACCCTGTCAACCCGGCTGTTCGGCATGATCGAAATCGGTCAGGCCGAGCGGGGCTTCGTGCTGGCCCTGTTGCTGATCCTGGTCAGCGGCGTGTTCCTGTTCCTGTCCGACCGTCTGGTATCCGGGCGCAAGGCATTCGTGACGGTTACAGGCAAGGGCGGGCGCACCCGTCGCTTTCCCTTGGGCAAATGGCGCTGGCCGCTGTTTGTCGCGGGGTTCGGGCTGGCTTTCGTGACCACGGTGGTGCCGGTCGTGGTGCTTGTCGCCTCAAGCCTGGCACCGCAAACCGGGGCGCTGTTTTCCAACTGGACGCTGCACTTCTGGCTGGGCGAAGGCGGCGGGCAGATCGCGCAGGGCACGGCCGGCATCTTCCACAACCCGGTGCTGATCGGCGCGCTGCTGAACACGCTCAAGCTGGGGGTTGTGGTGGCACTCTTGTCCATGGTGCTGGGGCTGGCGCTGGCCCATACCATCACCCGCAACAAGGGCACCGCGCTGGCCAATGTCCTCAGCCAGTTGGCCTTCCTGCCGCTGCTGATCCCCTCCATCGCCTTTGCGGCGGCCTATATCGCCCTTTTTGGCGCACCGCTCGGGCCGCTGCCTTCGCTTTACGGCACCTTCACCCTGCTGGTGATCGCGGCCGCCGCCCATAACCTGCCCTATGCGGTGCAGGCCGGGCGGTCGGTGCTGGGGCAGATCTCCACCGATCTTGAAGAAAGCGCCCGGCTGACCGGGGCCAGCCCGCTGCGGCGGATGTGGGCCATCGTCTTTCCGCTGGCGATCCGGGGCCTTCTGGCCGGGGCGATCCTGGTCTTCGTCAAGATGGTCCGCGACCTGTCGCTGGTGGTGCTGCTGTTCAGCGCAACCTCTCCCGTCCTTTCGATGGTGGCGTATCGCTATGCCGCCGAAGGGTTCATGCAATTCGCCAATGCCATCACCGTTCTGATCCTGGTGATCTGTCTGGTCGCCTCGCTGATCGCGCAGGCCCTGCAGGCACGGGTGCAGAAATGGAAGGAGTAAAGATCATGGCCCAGGCTGCCATTCAGGATGCCATCCGCATCACCCATCTCGAAAAGGCCTTTGGAAAGTTCACCGCCATACCGGATCTGAC
>NZ_PZKE01000047.1 GCF_003034965.1 Fuscovulum blasticum DSM 2131
GCCGTTCCGCTTTGCCAGCCGGATTGCCGCGCTGCCGGGGCTGACTGTGACGGGGGCCGAGCAGATGATCGCCGAGCAGCGGCGGATCAAGTCGGCGGCCGAGCTTGCCATCCTGCAGACGGCGATGGACGCAAGCTATCGGGTGCAAAAGGCGGTTCATGCCGGCCTGCGCCCCGGTGTCAGGGCCAGCGAGGTGGCGGATTTCATCGCGGCCGCGCATGTGGCGCTGGGGATGAGCCCGGCGTTCGCCGCCGTGCAGTTCGGTGAGGCGACCGCCTATCCGCATGGGGTTCCGCATGACCAGGTGCTTGCCAGCGGTGACATGGTGCTGGTGGACATGGGCGCGCGGCTGCACGGCTATCATTCCGACATCACCCGCACCTATGTGTTCGGCACCCCGACCGCCCGCCAGCAGCATCTGTGGGATTGTGAACACCGGGCGCAACTGGCCGCCTTTGCCGCCGCCCGGCCCGGCACCCCCTGCGAGGCGGTGGACCGGGCCGCCCGCGACGTGCTGGAAGCGGCGGGATTCGGGCCGGGCTATGCCGTGCCGGGGCTGCCGCACCGGACGGGGCACGGTCTGGGCCTGAACATCCACGAAGGCCCCTGGATCGTGCAGGGCGACAAGACGCCGCTGGCGCCGGGCATGTGCTTCTCGATCGAACCGATGCTTTGCGTCTATGGCGAATGCGGGGTCCGGCTTGAGGATATTGTCTACATGACCGAGGCCGGACCGCGCTGGTTCTGCCCCCCTGCCGAACGCCCCGACGGCCCGTGACGGCCCGACCGGGCAAGCGGCAGGGGCCGTTGCCGCATACCCGGAAAGGTCCGCTTCGGACTTAAAAATTTTGATCCGAGACGAAACATGTTGCCGAGCAGCGCCATTTGCACTTGTATGCCAGACGAATGACGGGAGCGGACGAAAGCGTGAATGGCGGCATGACGAACAAGCGCGCGCGAATGCCGGTGGCCTTGGGCCAGCGCATCCGCAAGCGCCGGCTGCAGATGGCCATGACGTTGCAAGCCCTGAGCCGGGCCTGCGGCGTTTCCGTCAGCTATCTGAGCCAGGTCGAGCGCGACAATGCCGTGCCGACGCTGGGCACGCTGGCCGAAATTGCCGCCGCGCTGGATGTGGGTATCGACCATTTCATCGCAACGCCGCGCCAGGTGGACAGCGTGACCCGCGCCGAGGAGCGGCGGCGGTTCTCGGTTGCCGGAAATTCGGTTGTCTATGAACGGATCGGTGCCGACTTCGCGGCGCATGAACTGTCATGCTTCCTGCTGAACGTGCCGCCAAGCTACCGTTCGGAAACGGTGCGACATTCGGGCGAGGAGATCGTCTTCGTCCTGGAGGGCGAGATCCTGCACATGGTTGACGGCCAGAGCTTTCTTTTGCGCGCCGGAGACAGCATGCACTACCTGGGCCAGCAGCCCCATTCCTATTCCAACCCGGGGGACGCCCCGGCGCGGATGCTGTGGACGGGCAAGATGGCCCATCCCGCAACACCCACAATCCTTGGGCCCGCGCCGGCCGGGGGCTTACAGGCAACCGGCAGCGGTTCCGGCCCGTCCGACGGCGCACTGGCCTGACACACCGCACGATTTACAATCCACCAGAAGGGAGCACCCAACCGTGAAACGCTTTTTCCTTTTTGCCTCGGCGCTGGCGATGAGCGCCGCCATGGCCGAAGCCAAGACCTTCGTCTATTGCTCGGAAGCTTCGCCCGAAGGGTTTGACCCGGCGCCCTACACCGCCGGCGGCACGTTCGATGCCTCGGCCCATCCGGTCTTCAACCGCCTGACCGAATTCAAGAAGGGCACCACGGAAGTTGAGCCGGGTCTGGCCGAAAGCTGGGACGTTTCGGCCGATGGCACCGAATACACCTTCCACCTGCGCAAGGGCGTGAAGTGGCAGTCGAACGACAAGTTCACCCCGACGCGCGACTTCAACGCCGATGACGTGGTGTTTTCCTATGACCGTCAGGGCAATGCCGAAAACCCCTGGCACCAGTACATCCCCGGCATCACCTACGAATACTATACCTCGATGGCGATGCCCGAGCTGATCAAGTCGATCGAGAAGATCGACGACTACACGGTGAAGTTCACGCTGAACAAGCCCGAGGCGCCGTTCCTGGCCAACATCGCCATGCCCTTCGCCTCGATCGTGTCGAAGGAATATGCCGATGCCCTTATGGCGGCGGGCACGCCCGAGGACATGAACAACCTGCCGATCGGCACCGGGCCGTTCAAGTTCGTGGCCTATCAGAAGGATGCCGTGATCCGGTATCAGAAGAACCCCGACTACTGGGGCACCCCGGCCATCATTGATGACCTGGTCTTCGCGATCACCCCGGATGCCGCCGTGCGCCTGCAGAAGCTGAAGGCCGGCGAATGCCACCTGATGCCCTATCCGGCCCCGGCCGACATCGAGGCGATCAAGGCTGACCCGAACCTGAAGCTGGACGAACAGGCCGGCCTGAACGTGGGCTACCTGGCCTACAACACCACCGTTGCGCCCTTCGACAATCCGAAGGTCCGCAAGGCGCTGAACATGGCGATCAACAAGCAGGCGATCGTGGATGCGGTGTTCCAGGGCGCGGCGCTGCCGGCCAAGAACCCGAT
>NZ_PZKE01000048.1 GCF_003034965.1 Fuscovulum blasticum DSM 2131
CGCCNCCGGCCTGCGGGGCAGGCCCGGCGGACTCAGGCCCTGTCGACCATCAGCCAGACCCCGCCTTCGGGCCGCAGCGTCAGGATCATCACCGGCTTCGGGTCGCGCCCCGGAACGCGCGCAAAGCGGAACCGGGCCAGCAGGGTGGCCAGGATGATCACCGCCTCTTGCAGGGCGAAACTTGCGCCGATGCAGACGCGGGGGCCGTCGCCGAAGGGCAGGTAGTGGAAGCGCGGGATCGCCCGGGGGTCGACAAAGCGGTCGGGGCGGAAGGCATCGGGGGCCTCCCACAGCTTGTGATGCCGGTGCAGCGCATAGATCGGCAGGATCACCGTATCGCCCCGGCGCACCTCGCGGCCGCAGAGTTCATCGGGCGCCTGCGCGGTGCGGGCCAGAAAGGCGGCCGGCGGATACATCCGCAGCGCCTCGTCCACGATGCGGCGGGTCAGGGGCAGCGCGGGCAGGTCGCCCACCCCGGCGGCCCGATCCCCCAGCGCGGCCTGCGCCTCGGTTCGCGCCGCCTCTTGCACCGCGGGATCGAAGGCGCAGAGGTACAGCGCCCAGCCCAGCGTCAGCGCGGTTGTCTCATGCCCCGCGACGATGAAGGTCAGCAGGTTGTCGCGCAATTCCTCCGTGGTCATGCGCCGGCCGCTTTCGGGGTCTTCCCCGGCCATCAGCAGGTCCAGCAGATCGGGCGGTGTCTTGGCGCCTTCGGCCCGCCGGGCCGTGATGGCCCCGTCTGCCAGCCGCTTGGTCGATTGCATCGCCGCCCCGGTGCGCAGCCGCCCCAGCCGGGGCACCCAGGCCGGGGCGCCCAGAATGTCCAGCAGGGAAACCCTGGCGTTGTCCGCAATGTATTGCTCGATCGCCTTGTGGACCGCCGCGCGGTCAAACGCCTTGCCGCCGGAGAAGGTGACATCCGAGATCACCTCGAAGGTGGCGGTCACCATCTCGTCGAACAGGTTCGCCGCGCGCCCCGGCACCAGCCGGGCCGACACCCGTTCCGCCGCCGCCGTCATCACCGGGGCCAGGGCCGCCACGTTGCGATGCGAGAACACCGGCGCGGCGGTGCGGCGCTGCCACATCCATTCCGCCCCGTCGGCCACGAACAGGCTTTCGCCGATGGCCGGCGACAGGATCAGCTTGGTCACCACCGACTTGGGGTAGTTCCCCACATTGTCCCGCAAGACCCGCTTCAGGGCATTGGGGTCCATCAGCATGTGCCAGCGCCGGGCGGTCGTGCCGCTGAGGATCGGCGCATGGGTGGCGATTTCGGGCACCAGTTCCAGAACATTGCGCCGCCCGGCCTGCAGCGACCCCCAGACCCCCAGTGGCCGCGTGGCCAGCGGCACGCGGACGGGCAGGGGGGCTGTGTCGGGCGGTGTCCGGGTCATGGACTGTAGATAGGGCACCGCCGGTATTTTGCGAGGGCGTTGCGGCATCCCCGCCGCTCGGCTATGGCTGGGCCGGTCTCGTGTCCTTGCGGAGTATCTGCCGATGGCCCTGCGCCACCTGTTCCCTGCCCTGATGGTTGTCGGCCTTGCCGCCTGTGGCCGCAACGATCTGGCCGAACCGCCCATGCCGCTGGGCGAATTCGCGCTGGGCCTGAACATCGTGGTGGCCGACAAGGTGGAGATGGTGCCGATCAGCCGCCCGGCGACCCCCGCCGAATGGGAAGCCGCCATGACCAAGGCCGTGGCCGACCGTTTCGGCCGCTACCAGGGGACCAAACTTTACAACATCGGCATCTCGGTGGATGGCTATGCGCTGGCCCCGCCCGGTATTCCGGTTGTCGCGGCGCCCAAGTCGGTGCTGGTGATCACCGCCAACATCTGGGACGACGCCGCGCGCAAGAAGCTGAACGAGGAAGGCAAGCAGTTCACCGTCTTCGAAGGCCTGTCCGGCGAAAGCGTGATCGGCACCGGCATCACGCGCAACAAGAAGCAGCAGATGGAGGCGCTGTCCTACAACGCCGCCAAGAAGGTCGAGGACTGGCTGGTGCAGAACCCGCAGTGGTTCGGGATGACGCCCGAACAGATGGATGCCGCCATCGCTGCCCGTGCCGTGACCGTGAAATCGGACGCCAAGGCGGCCGCTGCGGCCAAGAAGGCCGCCGCTGCCGCGGCGCCGGCTGCGGCACCGCAGACAGGCCATTCCGGTAACTGAGGCTTGATTTTCCCGGCTCCTGCCAGTAAGTCGCCGCGCGAGTGAACCGAGGGTCCTTTTCCGGGGCCCCACGAAACAAGGGCG
>NZ_PZKE01000049.1 GCF_003034965.1 Fuscovulum blasticum DSM 2131
CCGTTTCTTCTGCTGACCGCCACCCTGGCTTTCCTGTTCGGAGACCGGGTTCGACAATGGGCCGCTGCAAGGGCGCGGGACGCGTCAACCGAAGGTGCCCTGGGTCTGTTCGCCGTTGCTCTTTATGGCGGCTACTTCAACGGCGGGCTTGGGATCATGCTGCTTGCGCTGTTCGCATTATGGGGAATGAGCGACCTCAACCGCATGAACGCCCTGAAATCGGGGCTGAGTTTTCTGTTGTCGGCAATCTCGGTGGCCGTGTTCGCCGTGGCGGGCATGGTGGCATGGCCACAGGCGGCCATCATGATGGTCGCCGCGACCGCGGGCGGCTATGCTGGTGCCCCCGTCGCGCGTGCCTTGCCGAAACCTGTGATCCGGGGGGTGATTGCGACAGTAGGTTTCGGGATGAGCGCGATCTTCTTCTGGCGCCTTGTCGGCCCGGGCTGACGGTTTCCAGGTGGCGGTCCTGCACATCGCCCGGGAGCGGTGCCTGGCCACTCGGGGCGCGTCAATTGCATAGGGTGCTCTTGAGCACTATATGAACGGTCGGCCGTTCCTGATTACGGCCCATGTCCGTCAGGCGAGATAGATGAATTCGTTTTTCAACATTTCGGCTGTCTTCCCCCTCCTGTGCGGGTTCAGTTCGAACAATGTCTGAGGGTTGCCTTTGCGCCTGAGGCGCAGGGCAACCCCGGCAAGCAATGAACCCCTGATCGCCCCCGCCGATGAGCGGGGTCTCTTTCATTACAGGACCAGACATGACCATGTGGACCACACTGGCCCGCGCCGAGACGGCGTTGGGAGACGATATTCTTTTGCGCCAGCGCGGCGATCTGTTCGAGATCTGCTATAACGGCATTGAGCTGATGTCGAACCTGAACCACCAGTCCGAAGACCAGCTCGCGCTGCGTTCCATGCGGCGCATGGACTTTGCGGCGCAGCGCATCCTGATCGGGGGCTTGGGGCTTGGCTTCACGCTGAGAGCGGTGCTTGAGCTTGCCGCACCGGATGCCGAAGTGACCGTCTGCGAACTGATCCCGGAAATCGTCGAATGGAACCGGGGGCCGCTGGCCCATCTGACAGATCATGCGCTTGATGATCCGCGGACGCGGGTGCTTCTCGGCGATGTGCAAGCACATCTGGAAGCGATCGACACAGGCTACGACCTGATCCTGATGGACACGGACAACGGGCCAGATTCCCTTGTCCGGGCGGCGAACATCGGGCTTTATCAGGATGGCGGTCTTGGCGCTGTGGCCAGATCCCTTGGTCCGAAGGGCGTGGTCGCATTCTGGTCTGCCACCGCATCCCCAGAATTCGAGCGCAGGTTGTCGGCCCAGCCGTGGTTCTGGCTGCGGGACGACATTGCGCCCATTCCGGGCCGTGCCGATGTAATGCATTACATCTACAGTTGCAGCTTCAGTGCCGCGGCACTGGGGCAGCGCAAGGCTGCCTGAGATACGCGTCAGTTCTGGCAAAGCCATAAACAAGCAGGGCTTTCCCGGGTGCATTTGAACAAAGGCACCCGGGCACAATCAACGATCCATCAGCGCTGCCGTCTTTTGGGATACATCATCCGATAGGCTGGCAATGGGCCTGAGCCCTTCGGCACCACGCGGTGCTTTGCTATGACCCGTTCTGGCCGTTCGGCGCTGGCTCGATCAGCTCAAGAACAAGGCCATCGCGGGGGTCCCGCAAATAGACGATCTTCGCCCCTTTGTTCGGCCCGGCGTTCACAACGGCGACCTCGCCCATCAGTTCAAGCGACCATTTCCTGGCTTCGTCCATGGCCTGAGCAAGGTTTGCGACGTTGAAGCCCATATGCAGCGACCCCAGGTCACACGGCCGCGGACGAAAGTCTGCGCGGTCTTCCGGCGCAGCGTAACACAGCAACTCAACGGTGGCAGAGCCGTTGCGCATATAGGCCACCTCGACGCGCGCATTTGGCACGCCCGTCACCCGTGAGATCATGTCGGGGTCTCGCGTCGCGCGCGACAGGGTTTCGAACCCGAACAGCTTTTGAAACATCGCTTCGGAATGGTCGAGATCGGCAACGGTTATGCCGGTGTGATTGACAGTCATGGCCATGTGCCGTCTCCCTATGTTGAACTCACCGGGCAAGAAAACCTCCGTCAACGGCAAGAACATGGCCGGTGACCATCGCCGCTGCCGGGCTGCAAAGATAGAGCACCGCCGCCGCCGCATCCCGCAAGCTGCCAAAGCGCCCAAGTGGCGTTGCCGCCAGAAG
>NZ_PZKE01000050.1 GCF_003034965.1 Fuscovulum blasticum DSM 2131
GGCACCCGTCGAGAACGAGGTCCGGCGCGAGGCGACGAAGGCCACCATCTCGGCCAGCTCTTCGGGGGTGCCAAAGCGGTTCATCGGGATTTTCTCCAGCAGTTCCTGCACATAGCTTTCGGGCCAGCCATCGAAGATCCGCGTGCGGATCGCGCCGGGGGCGACACAGTTCACGGTGACCCCGGTGGTTGCAAGTTCCCGCCCCAGGGTCTTGGTCAGCGAAATCACTGCGGCCTTGCTGGCGGCATAGGCGGCGATCTTCGGCCCGGGCTCTTTGCCGGCCACCGATCCGATGGTGACAATCCGGCCATAGCCGCGCGCCACCATATCGGGGATCACCGCCTGACAGCACAGCAGGGTGCCGGTGACATTGACCTCCATCACCCGCGTCCAGTCGCAGACCGAAAGCTCGGCCGCGGCCATGTTCGGGCCGGGAACGGCGGCGTTGCAGACCAGGATCGAGATCTCGCCCAGCATCTTGCGCGTATCGGCATAGGCCGCCGCCACCGCCTCGGGCGAGGTAATGTCAACGGCGCAGGCATGGGTCGGACCAATGTCGGACAGTTGCTCGGCGCTGTCGCGGGCGGCGGCGGCATCCTGGTCCCAGATGGCCACCCGCGCGCCCTGCTCCAGAAACTTGCGGGTGATCGCCTGGCCAAGCCCGCGCGCGGCGCCGGTGACGATTGCGGAACGTCCCTTCATCGCTTGCTCTCCTGTCAGGGGCTGGGTTTGCGGCTGCGTTCCATCCAGGCGGCGATCTCGCCGACCAGACCTTTGCGGAAGGCCAGGATGCAGGACAGGAACACCACGCCGATGATCACCGACAGCCATTCGCCCACCTTGTCGGCAAGGAAGTTCTGCAGAAGGATCACGAAGAACGCCCCTGCGACCGGCCCGCCCAGCGTGCCAAGCCCGCCAAGGATGCACATCATCACCACCTCGCCGCTAAGTGCCCAGTGCAGGTCATTCAGCGATTCATAGGACAGCGCCAGCGCCTTCAGCGCCCCTGCCAACCCCGCCAGCGCAGCCGAAAGCGTCATGGCCAGCACCTTGTAGCGTTCGACATCATAGCCAAGCGAAACGGCACGCGGCTCGTTCTCGCGGATCGCTGTCAGCGCAAGGCCGAAGGGCGAGGTGACGATCCGGTGGATTGCCAGCAGCGCCAGCACGAAGCAGACTGCGACAAGGCCATAAAGCGCCAGGTCGCTTTCAAGGTCGATCAGCCCGAACAGCCGCCCGCGCGGAATGCCGTGGAAACCGTCATCGCGCCCTGTCCATTCCATCTGCATGGCGACGAAATAGATCAGTTGGGAAATCGCCAGCGTGATCATGGCGAAATAGATGCCCTGCCTGCGGATGGCGACCGCACCGGCGACAAATCCGATCAGCGCCGCGACCGCGATGCCGGCCAGAATGCCAAGTTCAGGCGGCCAGTTCAGGAACTTGGTCGTCACGCCAAGCGCATAGCCCGCCGAGCCGAAGAACATCGCATGGCCGAAAGACAAGAGCCCGGTATAGCCCAGCATCAGATTGAAGGCCGAGGCGAAGATAGCAAAGCACAGAAGTTTTACGATC
>NZ_PZKE01000051.1 GCF_003034965.1 Fuscovulum blasticum DSM 2131
GTTGCGCCGGCCACGACCCGGCCGCTGACCCCGGCCATGACCGCGCGCAGCCCGGCCGAAGCGGTGGTGGCCGACAAGGAGAAGAAGCGCAAAGACCGGCTGATGGAGCTGAAGCTCGACATCCACAAGCGGCTGCTGGAAAGCCTGAACCTTGCCGCGCTGGAACATGCCACCGAACAGAACCTGAAATCGGAAATCTCGGCGCTGACCTCGGAAGCGCTGGACGAGATGTCGGTCGCGCTGAACAAGGACGACCGCGTCACCCTGGTGCAGGAACTGTATGACGAGGTGATGGGCCTTGGCCCGCTGGAGCCCCTGCTGAAGGACGAGACGGTCAACGACATTCTGGTGAACGGGCCGAAGCGGATTTTCGTCGAACGCGAAGGCAAGCTGGAGCTGACCGATGTCACCTTCCGCGACGAACGCCACCTGTTGCGGATCATCGACAAGATCGTGTCGGCGGTGGGCCGGCGGGTCGATGAATCGAACCCCTATTGCGACGCCCGCCTGGCCGATGGCAGCCGTTTCAACTGCATGGTGCCGCCGGTGGCGGTGGATGGATCGCTGGTGTCGATCCGCAAGTTCAAGAAGGAAAAGCTGCGGATCGAGGATCTGGTCCGCTATGGCGCCTTCACCGAGGAAATCGCCGCCTACCTGCAGGCCGCCGTGTCCACCCGGCTGAACATCATCGTTTCGGGCGGCACCGGGTCGGGCAAGACCACCACGCTGAACGCGCTGTCCAGCTTCATCGACAACACCGAACGGGTGCTGACGATCGAGGATACGGCGGAACTTCAGTTGCAGCAGGTGCATGTGGGCCGGATGGAAAGCCGCCCGGCCAACGTGGAAGGCAAGGGCGCGGTGACGCAGCGCGACTGCCTGCGCAACGCGCTGCGGATGCGGCCGGACCGGATCATCGTCGGCGAAACGCGCGGCGAGGAAGTGATCGACATGTTGCAGGCCATGAACACCGGCCATGACGGTTCGATGACCACGATCCACGCCAACAACCCGCGCGATGCGGTCAGCCGTCTGGAAAACATGGTGGCCATGGCCGGGATCGAAATGCCGCTCAAGGCCATGCGCAGCCAGATTGCCAGCGCCGTCAACCTGATCGTGCAGGCCAGCCGCCTGCAGGACGGCAGCCGCCGCATGGTCAGCGTGACCGAGATCACCGGCATGGAGGGCGACGTGATCTCGATGCAGGAGGTGTTCCGCTATGAACGGCTGGGGATCGAGCCTTCGGGCAAGATCATCGGCCGCTTCAACGCGACCGGCATCCGGTCGGCCTATTCGGAACGCTTCCGGCAATGGGGCTTTGACCTGCCCCATTCGATCTACGAACCCATCGCCTGAGGACGGCCTTCATGCAAATCAGCGCAGCGCCCCTGATCTATATCCTGATCTTCGTGGCCGTCGTGATTCTGGTCGAGGGGCTGTATCTGACGGTCTTCGGCAAGTCGATCAGCCTGAACAGCCGC
>NZ_PZKE01000052.1 GCF_003034965.1 Fuscovulum blasticum DSM 2131
GCATGGCGCCATGCGGCTCAAGCTCTGTGCCCGCGGTCAGCGGGGGGGTGGCTGCTGGCGGTGCGGCTACCGGGGCGGCAGCCGCCACCGCGGCCACCGGCGCCGGGGCGGCAACCCGCACCGCCGCTTCGCGGATGTCGGCGGCGATGATGCGCCCCTTCGGCCCGCTGCCCCGCAGACCATCGGTTTCCACCCCCAGATCCCGCGCAATGCGGCGTGCCAGGGGCGAGATGCGACGCGGCGGTTCATCCGCCCCGGGCGCCGCAGGGGCGGGTGCAGCCTGTTGCCCGGTCGGCGCCGGGGCAGCGCCTGCCACCGCCGGCGGGGCGGCGGATTTGCCATCGCCGATCAGCCCGATCACCGTCTGGACCGGCACATCCGGGGTGCCGCCTTCGATCAGAATCCGCTCCAGCACGCCATCGGCGGGGGATTCGATGTCCAGCGCGGCCTTGTCTGTTTCCAGCTCTGCCAGGACATCGCCCTTCTTGACCGGCGTCCCCGGCGCCACATGCCAGCAGACCAGCTTGCCCGCGACCATGGAAGGGGACAGCGCCGGCATCAGGATTTCAACGGCCATGGCTTAAACCTCCGTGCCGCGATCGCGGTGGCAGATGCGCCGCGCGGCCTCGGCAATCGCGGCGGCACTTGGCATCACCTCGCGTTCAAGCCGGTCGTTATAGGGCATCGGCAGTTCGGCCGCGCCCAGCCGTTCAACCGGGGCATCCAGCCAATCGAACGCCTCTTCGGTGATCTGGGCGGCAATCTCGCCGCCCAGTCCGCCGGTGCGCCAGGCCTCGTGGACAACAAGGCAACGGCTGGTCTTCTTCACGGAACGGATGAAGCAATCCATATCCAGCGGACGCAGGCTGCGCGGGTCGATCACCTCGGCGCTGATGCCTTCGCGGGCCAGCGTATCGGCGGCGGAAAGGGCGCGTTCCACCATGGCAAGCGTCGCGATGATGGTGATGTCGGTGCCTTCGCGCTTGATGTCGGCCTTGCCGATCTCGATCTCATACGGGGCTTCGGGCACCGGGGCCGCGCCGCCCAGATAAAGCAGCTTGTGTTCCAGGAAGACCACCGGATTGTCATCCCGGATTGCCGCGATCAACAGCCCCTTTGCGTCATAGGGGGTCGAGGGGGCCAGCACCGTCAGCCCCGGAACATGCGCGAACCAGGCCTCAAGCGATTGGGAATGTTGCGCCGCCAGCCGGATGCCACCGCCCTGCGGCCCGCGGAACACCACCGGAACCGATACCTTGCCCCCCAGCATGAAGCGCAGCTTCGCCGCCTGGTTGACGATCGGGTCCATCATGAAGGTGACGAAATC
>NZ_PZKE01000053.1 GCF_003034965.1 Fuscovulum blasticum DSM 2131
GCTTCCACATCGGTGACCGGGGTCGCCGCGAACAGCGATTGCGTGTAGGGGTGTTGCGGGTTGGCGAAGACCGCCTCGCGCGTGCCCTGCTCCACCGCCTCGCCGTTCGAGATCACCATGATTTCGTCCGCGATATAGCGCACGACCGAAAGGTCATGGCTGACGAAGACATAGGTCAGATCGAATTCGTCCTGCAGGTCGGCCAGAAGGTTCAGAACCTGCGCCTGAACCGACAGGTCCAGCGCCGAGACGGGTTCATCCAGCACCAGAAGCGAGGGGTTCAGCATCAGCGCCCGCGCAATGGCAATGCGCTGGCGCTGCCCGCCCGAGAACATGTGCGGGTAGCGGTTGAAGTGTTCGGGTTGCAGGCCAACCTTCCGCAGCATCGCCTCGGCCCGGTCGCGCCGTTCAGTGGCCGGAATGTCGGTGTTGATGACCAGCGGTTCCATCAGCACATCGCCCACCTTCTGGCGCGGGTTCAGGCTGCCGTAGGGGTTCTGGAACACCATCTGCACCTTCGACCGCAGCGCCGGCCCCGGGCGGCGGCGATGAATATCGACGGACTCGCCCGAGATGCGCAGATCGCCGCTGGACGGCGGGTCGATCAGGGCGATGATCCGCGCCAGCGTCGATTTGCCAGATCCGCTTTCGCCGACAATGGCCAGCGTCCTGCCCTTGTCGACCTTGAAGTCGATGCCCTTCAGGGCCCGCACGTTTCTGCCACGGGCCAGCATACTGCCCGGCACATGGTAATCGCGCACGATGGCCCGGCCTTCGACGACTGGAATGTCCTGTGCCATCATGCGCCTGCCTGCTGGAAGAAATCTGAAACGGTGGGCAGACGGTCGCCCGTGGCATGTTCCGGCAAGGCCGACAGCAGCGCCCGGGTATAGGGATTCTGCGGCGCCTCGAACAGGCTCAGAACGTCGGCCTCCTCCATCTTCCTGCCCTTGTACTGCACGACCACCCGGTCCGCGGTTTCGGCCACCACACCCATGTCATGGGTGATCAGGATCAGCGCCATGCCGTAATCTTCCTGCAGCTTCATCAGCAGATCCAGGATCTGCTTCTGGATCGTCACATCCAGCGCGGTCGTCGGTTCGTCCGCAATCAGCAGGCGCGGGTTCGAGGCGATGGCGATGGCGATCATCACCCGCTGGCACTGGCCGCCCGACAACTGGTGCGGATAGGATCTGATCTTCACCTCGGGCTGGGGAATGCCCACGGCGCGGAACAGTTC
>NZ_PZKE01000054.1 GCF_003034965.1 Fuscovulum blasticum DSM 2131
GTGCGGCCGCCTTCGCGGATGGCGAAGCGCAGTTTTTCTTCCATGGCGATCGGCGCGATCAGTTCGACTTCGAACTTCAGGTTGTCGCCCGGCATCACCATTTCCGTGCCTTCCGGCAGCTTCACCGTGCCCGTCACGTCGGTCGTGCGGAAGTAGAACTGCGGACGGTAGTTCGCGAAGAACGGCGTGTGGCGGCCGCCTTCTTCCTTGGTCAGGATGTAGGCTTCCGCCTCGAACTTCGTGTGCGGGTTCACCGACTTCGGCTTGCACAGCACCTGGCCGCGTTCCACGCCGTCACGGTCGATGCCGCGCAGCAGCACGCCCACGTTGTCGCCCGCTTCCCCGCGATCCAGCAGCTTGCGGAACATTTCCACGCCCGTGCAGGTGCTCTTCTTGGTGTCGCGGATGCCCACGATTTCAACTTCGTCGCCGACGTTGATCACGCCGCGCTCGATCCGGCCGGTCACAACCGTGCCGCGGCCCGAGATCGAGAACACGTCTTCGATCGGCATCAGGAACGGCTGGTCGATCGCACGCGCCGGGGTCGGGATGTAGCTGTCAACCGCCGCCATCAGCGCGCGGATCGAATCCTCGCCGATGTCCTTGCGCTCGCCGATCATCGCCTGGTGGGCCGAGCCCTTGACGATCGGAATGTCATCGCCCGGGTATTCGTAGGACGAGAACAGTTCGCGGATTTCCATCTCGACCAGTTCCAGCAGTTCCGGGTCGTCAACCAGGTCCACCTTGTTCATGTAGCAGACCATGTACGGAATGCCGACCTGACGGCCCAGCAGGATGTGCTCGCGCGTTTGCGGCATCGGGCCGTCCGACGCGGCGCAGACCAGGATCGCGCCGTCCATCTGCGCGGCACCCGTGATCATGTTCTTCACATAGTCGGCGTGGCCGGGGCAGTCGACGTGCGCATAGTGACGGTTCTCGGTCTCGTACTCGACGTGCGCCGTCGAGATCGTGATCCCCCGAGCCCGCTCTTCCGGCGCGCCGTCGATCTGGTCATAGGCCCGGAATTCACCGAAATACTTCGTGATCGCAGCCGTCAGCGTCGTCTTGCCATGGTCAACGTGACCAATGGTCCCGATGTTCACATGCGGTTTGTTACGTTCAAACTTTGCCTTTGCCATCGTGGC
>NZ_PZKE01000055.1 GCF_003034965.1 Fuscovulum blasticum DSM 2131
GAACATCACCCATGCCGCCGAGCGGGCGAATGTCTCGCAGCCCGCGCTCAGCCGGCAGATCCAGTTGCTGGAGGAAGAGCTGTCCACCCAACTGGTCGAACGGCGGCCGCGGGGTGTGGCGCTGACACCTTCCGGGCAGCGGTTGGCCGATCACGTCCGCGCCCTGATGCAAAGCGTCGAGCTGATAAAGGAAGACATCATCGCCGCCGAGACGCTGCCCGCGGGCACCCTGCGCATATCCTCCGCATATTCCCTGCGCGGGCTGCTGATGGCCGATGTGGTGGCTGAATTCCATCGCCTTCACCCGCAGGTCAGCATCGAGATCCAGGAGGGCACCTCGGTCAATGTGCGCGAGGCCCTGGTGACGCGACATGTTGATCTGGCGCTTTATTCCGATCACGGGGCCTCGCGCGGGCTGAACCGGCAAGCCCTGTGTTCCGAGGCGCTGGTGCGGCTGTCGTCACGGGCGACCGGCCTTCGGCTGGATCAGCCGGTGGGGGCCGATTCCCTTGCCGACCTTGACCTGGTGCTGACCCCTTCGAACAACGGGCTGCGGCGGGTTGTCGATGAAATGCTGCCGCAGACCGGGCGCAGCCGGAACCCGCCGGTGATCGTCGAGACCAATTCGATCATCATTGATCTGGTTTCGCGCGGCGGGCTGCACAGCATCCTGCCCTACAGCGCCTGCCATCAGGCCTTCAGCCGGGGCGAGATCTCGATCGCGCCGATTGCCGGAATCACCTGGCCCTGGATCATCGCCACCTCGCGCGACCGGCCCCGCACGGCCGCGATGCGGGTGTTTCAGGAACTGGTGGTCAGCCATGCGCAGCGCGTGGTTGCCAATGGGCTGTGGGTCACGGCAGAGCTGCCCCCCCGGCGATTGACGCATAGCATTTTATGATAATGGACTGCCAGAAATAGCCTGAAGTTATGTCTGGCATCAGCGCATTGATTTTGTCCTAGCCCGGCAAACATGTTTGGGTCGCCACAATGGCCGCATCCTTGCGATGCCGGCCGGCTGTCCGGGAGGGATCACCAGTGGCACAAAACGCCCGCACCACCGCCAAAGGCGGTTCGTCTTCACATGCCGGAA
>NZ_PZKE01000056.1 GCF_003034965.1 Fuscovulum blasticum DSM 2131
GATTGACCGCCATCGCCTGGCGCCAAAGCGCGGGCACCAGTTCGGCCGCCGGGTTGCGCTGCACCATG
Source organism: Fuscovulum blasticum DSM 2131 (assembly GCF_003034965.1). GTDB lineage: Bacteria > Pseudomonadota > Alphaproteobacteria > Rhodobacterales > Rhodobacteraceae > Pseudogemmobacter > Pseudogemmobacter blasticus. Next base: position 69 of record NZ_PZKE01000056.1, read on the forward strand.
GCGGCGTTGTTCACCAGAATATCGGCGCCGCCGCGCCAGTCGGCCAGCCGTGCGAACAGCCGATCCAGCGCCGCCGCATCGGTGATGTCGGCCGCGACCGGCAGGCAGGCGATGCCTTCCTCTGCCAGACCTCCGGCGCTGGCCTCCAGCACGGCGGTATCGCGGTCAACCAGCACGACCGCGGCCCCCGCGGCCCCCAGCAGCCGCGCGGTTTCCAGCCCGATCCCGCGTGCCGCTCCGGTGATCAGGGCGGTGCGGCCGGTCAGATCGAACAGCCCCTGCAATGCGTCGCGCATCATGCGGCCAGCAACAGCGGCGCTTCGATCAGCCGCTTCAGATGCTGCAACAGCCGTGCGCCCACCGCGCCGTCGATGGCCCGGTGATCCACCGACAGGGTCAGGCGCAGGCGCCGCACCTCGACCGGCTGGCCATCCCGCAGGGCCAGATCGGTTTCGATGGTGCCGACGGCAAGGTTCATGCTTTGCGGCGGGTTGATGATCGCCGAAAAGGCGCTGACGCCGAACATGCCAAGGTTCGAGATGCCCGCAAGCCCGCCAGAGTATTCCTCGGCCCCCAGCCGGCCTTCACGGGCCCGCCCGATGGCCAGCCGGGCCGCATCCGACAGCGCCCCCAGCGACAGCCGGGCCGCATCACGCAGAATGGGGGTGATCAGCCCGGCATCAAGCGCCACGGCCATGCCAAGATCAACCTGCCGATGGCGCACCATTCCCTCGTCGGTCCAGGTGACCATGGCCTCGGGCGTCCGGGCGATGGCCAGCGCATAGGCCTTCATCACCAGATCGTTCACCGTCAGCTTCGTCTCGGCCCCGCCATCGGCCAGCACCGTATTCAGTTGCATCCGCAGGGCCAGAAGCGCGTCCGCCTCGCAGCGGATTTCCAGATAGAAATGCGGCACCGTCTGTTTGGAGTCCACCAGACGGCGGGCAATGGTGCGGCGCATGGCGCCA
>NZ_PZKE01000057.1 GCF_003034965.1 Fuscovulum blasticum DSM 2131
AACTGGGCTATGACAAGCCGGTTGTGCTGCAATACTTCGATTTCCTCGGCCGGCTTCTGCACGGCGATTTCGGCAATTCGCTGGTGACCAAGAAGCCTGTGCTGACCGAGTTTCTCAGCCTGTTCCCGGCCACGGTCGAACTGGGGCTGTGCGCCATCATCATTGCCACGCTGATCGGGGTGCCGGTGGGCGTGCTGGCCGCCATCCGCCGCGGAAGCTGGTTCGACCAGGTCTCGATGACCGCCGCGCTGGTCGGCTTTTCAATGCCGATCTTCTGGTGGGGTCTTCTGCTGATCATCTTCTTCTCGGGAATACTGGGCTGGACGCCGGTTTCCGGGCGGATCAGCCTGCTGTACTTCTTTCCCAACGTGACCGGCTTCATGCTGATCGACAGCCTGCTGTCGGGCCAGAAGGGGGCCTTCACCTCGGCCCTTAGCCACCTGATTCTGCCCTCGGTCGTGCTGGCGACCATTCCGCTGGCGGTGATCGCGCGGCAGACCCGTTCGGCCATGCTTGAGGTGATGGGCGAGGATTACGTCCGCACCGCCCGCGCCAAGGGGATGCCCCCCTATCGCGTGATCGGCATCCATGCGCTGCGCAATGCGATGATTCCCGTGATCACCACCATCGGCCTGCAGATCGGCGTGCTGATGGCCGGGGCGATCCTGACCGAAACGATCTTTTCCTGGCCCGGCATCGGCAAGTGGATGATCGATTCCATCTCGCGCCGGGATTACCCGGTGGTGCAATCCGGCCTGCTGCTGATTGCGGCGCTGGTGATGATCGTGAACCTTCTGGTCGATCTGACCTATGGCCTCATCAATCCGAGGATCCGCGTCAAATGACCGATATCCCCCCCGCCGCCGCACCTGTCAGACTGTCGGACGCCGCCATCCGCCGCCGGATGCTGGCCGAGTTCTGGTTCTACTTCAGCCAGAACCGGGGCGCCGTCATCGGGCTGGCCGTCTTTGTTCTGCTGGTGGCCGTTGCTGTCTTTGCCTCGGTTCTGG
>NZ_PZKE01000058.1 GCF_003034965.1 Fuscovulum blasticum DSM 2131
GTCAATGCACGACGCACCAACCAGCAGGCATGGGGGGATACACAGTTTGCTGAAGGGCTGGCGAAGGCAATTCGCGCCGTTCCCGGCTGTGATGCCGGCCTGTTGTTTCGTGGCGAAGCCCCGCCCCGCACAGAACAGCCGGGCGTCGTGTTGCGCATCGTGGGGCCGCATCTTGAAGACCCCGTGCCCGGTCTGCCCAACATCCTCTGGATCATCAGCCCCCCCAATCTGGCCCCATCTGGCCTGCTGCGGCGATACCAGACGGTATTCTGCGGGGGCCTTGCACTTGCCCGCCGCCTGGAGAAACTTGGGCTGGCGGTGCGCTACTTGCCGCAGGCCACCGACACCGGGCATTTCCGGCCGGACCGGCGCCCGCCGGACATGCCGGACATACCGCTGGTCTTCGTCGGCAGCTACCACCCCTCGCGGGTTTCGCGGGATCTTGTGCTGGCCGCCGTTCAGGAAGGGGTAGAGCCTTACATCTGGGGCCCGGGCTGGCAGGGTGTCATACCCGAGAGGTTGTGGCAGGGCGAAAGGCTTGACCATGACGAGCTTGCCCAAATCTATGCCCGTGCCCGTATTGTTCTGAACAGCCATATGTTGCACATGGCCACGCTTGGGTTCATGAGCAATCGGAGCTATGACGCGCTTTCAGCCGGGGCGCGCGTGATCTCTGATCCGGTCCTTGGCTTTTCAGCCCCGGACCTGCCAGAGATCGTGCAGGTGCGATCAATCGCCGACCTCAAGTCCGCCGTTCACACCCTTCTTTCTGCCCCGCCAGACAGCCTTGCGGCACGAATGGCCCAGCATGAGCGGCTGGCCCGGGACCATGGTTTCGAAGCCCGGGCGCGGGTAATTGTTACCGCGGCGCGCAAGCTGATTGAGGGCAGGCGGGTGGCCCCGGCCGCCTTTCGGCCAGGAAACCGCACCGGGACCGCCGCCCCCGTTCTGTCAGACCCCGCGTCTTCGGCGCCCGACAGCCTGC
>NZ_PZKE01000059.1 GCF_003034965.1 Fuscovulum blasticum DSM 2131
GTGTTCACCACATGGATGAAATACTCAAGTTGCCTGATTTTCATGACCGCGCGCCACCCTCTCCAGCTTTGTTCATCGGCGGGCGCCCCGAAGGGCGGCCTTGCTCCGTTTGGAAGGCATGACATTAGCCTATGGATCGCATGTCAATTATCTATTTTACACATACCTGCGGGTTGCATAGCGTCAGACCCCATGGGCAAGGCTGGCAACGGCCCCCTGGAAAAATGCGGGAAGGGGAGAGCCCGCGCATTTCTTCGTGACAGCGATGGTGCCCCCGGCACGTTTGGCCGGTTTCGTGAAGATGTGCCTGCGGAGCGCTGAGCCGACGTGTCACAGCCAATATAACGGGAGGAAAAGATGAGAAAATTCAAAGGATGCGCTTGTGCGCTGATGGCCTGCACCGCGCTGACCGCACCGGCCCTTGCCCAGGACGGCGAAATTCATATCGCGCTGATGACCGACCTTGCCGGCGCCACCGCCGACTATGGCGGTCAGGGTGCGATCGAAGCCGTGAAGATGGCGGTCGAGGATTTCGGTGGCGAACTGAACGGCAAGCCGATCAAGATCGACTTCATCGACCATCAGAACAAGCCCGACATCGCCGTCACCAAGGCCCGCGAGGCCTATGACAGCGGCACCGACATGATCATCAACCTGTCGAACTCGGCCGCCGCGCTTGGCGTGATGGAGATTGCCAAGGCCAAGGACAAGGTGGTGATCGTCACCGGCGCCGGATCGGACAAGATCACCGGCGAGGCCTGTTCGACCAATGCCATCCACTTCGCCTTCAACTCCTATTCGCTGGCCAATTCGCCGGTGCAGGCGCTGGCGGCGTCTGGCGATACAAGCTGGTTCCTGATCGTGTCCGACTTTGCCTACGGGCTTTCGGTCGAGGCGGCCGTGACCGATGCCATCGCAACCGCGGGCGGCACGCTGACCGGCAACGTCAAGCACCCCGCCTTCATG
>NZ_PZKE01000060.1 GCF_003034965.1 Fuscovulum blasticum DSM 2131
ATGGCGATGATGGCCTCTGGTCGCCCCCACCCGGGGGCGCGGATCGAAACCTTGGAAACAGCATACCGCTTGCGCCCGCGCGGATGTCGCCCCCACCCGGGGGCGCGGATCGAAACCGCAACTGGCAGCGCTGCCTGTGTGGCGACAGGGTGTCGCCCCCACCCGGGGGCGCGGATCGAAACTCGGTCGGCCCGGTGGCGCAGAGCTGCATGAGGCGTCGCCCCCACCCGGGGGGCGCGGATCGAAACGCCTCGCGCGGGGTCAGGTCCGACAGGATCGACACGTCGCCCCCACCCGGGGGGCGCGGATCGAAACCCCTCTGACTATGTGATCGACGGCGTCTGGGAACCCCAGTCGCCCCCACCCGGGGGCGCGGATCGAAACGGCATGGCCGACAGTTCCTGCAGCGCGATGCTGGTCGCCCCCACCCGGGGGCGCGGATCGAAACGCCCACCTGCCGCACCTCCTGAACCCCGGCGCTGGTCGCCCCCACCCGGGGGCGCGGATCGAAACTCGGCGGTGCCGAACAGGTAGACATCGACCGAGTGGTCGCCCCCACCCGGGGGCGCGGATCGAAACTCATGCCCATGCGGGGGCTGAAATGACCGCCGCGGTCGCCCCCACCCGGGGGCGCGGATCGAAACCGGCGCTGTCGTTTGGGATAGCGCCGACCCGTCGTCGCCCCCACCCGGGGGCGCGGATCGAAACACGGCATCGGCTCCACATTTTGCGGGCCAATCTCGTCGCCCCCACCCGGGGGCGCGGATCGAAACCGGCTGTGTCGGACCACACGCTGATCGGCGTCATGTCGCCCCCACCCGGGGGCGCGGATCGAAACCGCATCCGACAGGTCGCCCAGCAGCATCCCAAGGTCGCCCCCACCCGGGGGCGCGGATCGAAAACCGCCGATGTCCCAAATCGCCCGCACCGTCATCAGGTCG
>NZ_PZKE01000061.1 GCF_003034965.1 Fuscovulum blasticum DSM 2131
TCCTGATGGTCGAACACAACATGAAGGTGGTGGCAGGGATCTGCGACCGCATTTCGGTTCTGCAGCGCGGCGCGANCCTGGCCGAGGGCAGCTATGCCGAAGTCTCGGCCGACCCAAGGGTGCTGAGCGCCTACATGGGCAGCGAGACCGAGCTGGAAGGGGCCCACGGATGAGCGAGACCGTGCTTTCCCTGAAGGATATCAACGGCTGGTATGGCGAATCCCATGTGCTGCATGGCGTCAGCCTGGATGTGGCCCGTGGCGAAGTGGTCAGTCTGATCGGCCGCAACGGCGCCGGGCGCACCACGATCCTGCGCGCGATCATGGGGATGCTGGATCAACGGACCGGCACGCTTTCGGTCAAGGGCCGCGACATGAGCGCCACCCCCGCCCACCGCATGGCGGAATGTGGCCTTGGCTACTGCCCCGAAGAGCGCGGCATCTTCGCCAGCCTGAGCTGCGAAGAAAACCTGATGCTGCCGCCGCCGATCCGCGCCGGACGCGACATGGCGATGTCGCTGGATGAAATCTATGCGATGTTCCCCAACCTCAAGGAACGCGCGCAAAGCCCCGGCACCCGCCTTTCAGGCGGCGAACAGCAGATGCTAGCCATTGCCCGCATCCTGCGGACTGGCGCCGACATCCTGTTGCTGGACGAAATCTCGGAAGGTCTGGCCCCGGTCATCGTGCAGACGCTGGCGCGGGTGATCCGCGAACTGAAGGCGCGCGGCTTCACCATCATCATGGTGGAACAGAACTTCCGCTTCGCGGCGCCGCTGGCCGACCGCTTCTTCATCATCGAGCACGGCACCGTGGTCGAGGAAATCCGTCAGGCCGATCTGGCCGCGCGGATGGATGATAT
>NZ_PZKE01000062.1 GCF_003034965.1 Fuscovulum blasticum DSM 2131
GCCGCCGGCACCGACGATGCCGCCGCTGTTCTGGCCAAGATGCATGAAATGCCGGTCAATGATGTCTTTGCCGAAAATGGCCGCGTGCGCGAAGACAACATGATGGTGCATGACATGTACCTTGTGCAGGTCAAGACACCGGAAGAGTCGAAATACGACTGGGATTACCTGAACGTGCTGGAGACCATTCCCGCCGAAAAGGCCTTCCGGCCGCTTGAACAGAGCAAGTGCCCGCTGGTCACGAAGGGCTAGGCGCGGCCGATGACCCATATCCTTGAAACGGTTGACCTCTGCAAAGAGTTCAGCGGGTTCCGGGCGGTCGACAATGTTTCGCTGAAGGTTCGTGAGGGCGACATCCACGCCCTCATCGGACCGAACGGCGCGGGCAAGACCACCGTCTTCAACCTGCTTACCAAGTTCCTGCCCGCAAGTTCGGGCAGGATCCTGTTCGGCGGGCAGGACATCACAGGCATGAAGCCTGCGCCGCTGGCCCGGCGCGGGCTGGTCCGCAGCTTCCAGATCTCGGCCACGTTTCCGCATCTGACGGTGCTGGAGAATGTGCGCGTTGCCCTGCAGCGGCGGCTGGCGCCGACCTTTGCCTTCTGGCTGCCCGGACGGGTGCTGTCGCGGCTGGACGGACAGGCGATGGAACTGCTGGAACAGGTCGACATGCAGGATTTCGCCGCCGTGAAGGCGGCAGACCTTCCCTATGGTCGCAAACGCTCGGTCGAGATCGCGACCACCCTGGCGATGGAGCCGCGGGTGATGCTGCTGGACGAACCGACGCAGGGCATGGGCCACGAGGATGTTGAGCGGGTCACCCGGCTGATCAAGCGCGTGGCGGC
>NZ_PZKE01000063.1 GCF_003034965.1 Fuscovulum blasticum DSM 2131
AGGCGGCCTCCAGCCGACACATCGCGTTCACATCGTTTCGATCCGCGCCCCCGGGTGGGGGCGACTTGCGGTCGGCAACGATGGTGGCGTGGCTCACCTGTTTCGATCCGCGCCCCCGGGTGGGGGCGACGGCGCTTGGCATCACCGGCAAACGGCCACAGGCGGGTTTCGATCCGCGCCCCCGGGTGGGGGCGACATCAGCGGCGGCGATTGCCATCACGTTCATGCTGCTGTTTCGATCCGCGCCCCCGGGTGGGGGCGACGGTGGAATGATGGTGGCCCGTCCGCCACGCCAGAGGTTTCGATCCGCGCCCCCGGGTGGGGGCGACAGGCTGCGGCCGCGACATTTCTGGGTGCTGGCGGTTTTCGATCCGCGCCCCCCGGGTGGGGGCGACGAAGGGGCGAGAGCCACCGGAGCCACGAGAGGTGGTTTTCGATCCGCGCCCCCGGGTGGGGGCGACGCGAATCCGGTCGTGGCGGAACTTCTGGGCATCGCGGTTTCGATCCGCGCCCCCGGGTGGGGGCGACTGGGCCTCAACAAGGCCGACTTTGCCGATACGGTGGTTTCGATCCGCGCCCCCGGGTGGGGGCGACGTTGTCCCCGCCGCATGTCCGACACATCACCCCCCATGTTTCGATCCGCGCCCCCCGGGTGGGGGCGACTTTCTTCCGCCCCACGCCAAAGACCGTGCGGGCGCGTTTCGATCCGCGCCCCCGGGTGGGGGCGACCTGGTCTCTTCCGCATGAGCAAGCGTCCCGGCATCGGGGTTTCGATCCGCGCCCCCCGGGTGGGGGCGACGAGTAATAGGCCTTCAACTGGTTGTGGCCGGTGTAG
>NZ_PZKE01000064.1 GCF_003034965.1 Fuscovulum blasticum DSM 2131
AGACCGGCGCCAGCCTTGGGGTCATCACCGGCGGGTCGGGCGTGCTGCTGCGCCGGATCGAGGCGGAAGCCGCCGCACCGCAGGGCGATGTGTTCTGGTCGTCTTCGGCCAATACACTGGGCGCCTATGAACAACTGTTCGAACCCTATGCCTCGCCCGCGCTTGAGATGATGCTGCCCGAACTGCGCTATCCCGGCGATCTGTTCCTGCCGGCCAACCTGCATGTGGTGACCATGCTGGTGAACAGCGATCAGTTGAACGGACAGGCCGCGCCCCAGACCTGGGCCGATCTTGCAGAGCCGGCCTGGAGCGGCCGCATCATCATTGCCGACCCGGCCAACAGCTCAACCGGCTATACCATCGCCTGGGGCCTGTCCAAGTTGCTGGACGAAGCCACCTACAAGGCGGTGGTCGCGAACATGGTGATCTCCGGCTCGTCCTCGAACGTGCCGAAGGGCGTGGCGATGGGGGAATATGCCGTCGGCCTGACCTATGAGACGAACAGCTATGCCTATGTTGATGGCGGCCAGACGGAACTGTCGCTCGTCTATCCCGCGGAAGGCACCTTCACCTCGCCGGAATATGTGGCGCTGATCAGGAACGCCCCGTCGGGTGACGCGGCCAAGAAAACCGTCGATGCCCTTCTGTCGAAAGAAGCCCAGATCGCGCTGTTGCAGGTTGCCTTCCGCCGCCCCAGCCGCACCGACATCGAAGTGTCCAGCTATGTCGGCCTGCCCGAAATTGCCGACATCAAGGTCTTTCCGCTGGACGAAGCCGAAGCCGCGTCACAGCGCGATGCCTTCCTGGCGGCAT
>NZ_PZKE01000065.1 GCF_003034965.1 Fuscovulum blasticum DSM 2131
CCAAGAACCCGATTCCGCCGACCATGTGGTCCTACAACGACGCGGTGCAGGACGACGCCTACGATCCCGAAGCCGCCAAGAAGATGCTGGAAGAGGCGGGCGTCAAGGATCTGTCGATGAAGATCTGGGCGATGCCGGTGCAGCGTCCCTACATGCCGAACGCCCGCCGCACGGCCGAGCTGATGCAGGAAGACCTGTCCAAGATCGGCGTCAAGGTCGAGATCGTGTCCTACGAATGGGGCGAGTATCTGCAGAAGTCCATGGAACCCGGCCGCGACGGCGCCGTGATCCTGGGCTGGACCGGCGACAACGGCGACCCGGACAACTTCCTGTCGGTGCTTCTGTCCTGCGACTCGGCCGGTGAGGGTGGTGCGAACCGCGCGTTCTGGTGCAACGAGGACTTCTCGAAGCTTCTGGGCGACGCCAAGGTGACGGCCGATCAGGCCGAACGGACCAAGCTTTACGAGCAAGCTCAGGTCATCTTCAAGGAGCAGGCGCCGTGGTTCACCATCGCGCACTCGACCCAGTACGTTCCGATGTCGTCCAAGGTTTCGGGCTTCGTGATGAGCCCGCTGGGCGACTTCACCTTCGAGACGGTGGACATCGCCGAGTAATCGGACCATCTGGTTGAAATCCGGCGCGCGGGGACTTCGGTCTCCGCGCGTTCTGCAAGGGCAGGGGGCCTATGCTGCGCTTCATCCTTTCAAAGTTCCTGTATCTGGTTCCCACCTTCCTGGGGATCACGGTCATCGCGTTCAGCTTCGTGCGCATCCTGCCGGGCGATCCCGTGCTGCTGATGGCGGGCGAGCGG
>NZ_PZKE01000066.1 GCF_003034965.1 Fuscovulum blasticum DSM 2131
TCCTGATGGTCAGCTACTGGGCCCCGCTGGCAACCTGGCTGCCCAACCTTCTGATGCCGTGAGGGCAGGACAATGACCATGACGGAAAACCGGATCGTGCGCCTGCACGGGCAGAATGACCTGCGGCTGGAAACCCAGCCCCTGCCCGCGCCCGGTCCGGGCGAGGTGCGGGTGGCCGTGCGGGCGGGCGGGAGTCTGCGGGTCAGACCTGCACTACTGGCTGGAAGGCGGCATCGGCACCATCCGCGTCCGCGAGCCGATCATCCTTGGGCACGAGGCCGCCGGCGTGATCGAAACGCTGGGCGCGGGCGTCACCGGGTTGCAGGTCGGGCAACTGGTGGCGATGAACCCCTCGCATCCCTGCGGAGAATGTGCCTTCTGCCGGCAGGGCCTGACGATCCATTGCACGGCGATGAAGTTCAGGGGATCTGCGATGTATCTTCCGCATCAGCAGGGCATGTTCCGCGATCTTGTGGTGATCGGCGCCGGCCAGTGCCATCCGCTGCCCGAAGGCACCGACCCGGGCGCCGCCGCCTGCGCCGAGCCGCTGGCGGTCTGCCTGCACGCCGCCAACCGGGGTGAAGCGGTCGCCGGCAGCCTGGCGGGCAAGGTGGTCCTGGTCACGGGGGCGGGTCCGATCGGGGCGCTTTGTGTGGCGGTCGCCCGCCAGCGGGGGGCTGCGGAAATCATCGTGACCGACATTCAGGATGCAACGCTGGCCGTCGCCCGGAAGATGGGCGCCGATCACGCCGTCAACACCCTGACCCATCCCGAAGGGCTT
>NZ_PZKE01000067.1 GCF_003034965.1 Fuscovulum blasticum DSM 2131
CCACAGCCTGCACCGCTTCGTAGGCGGGCACCGGGTTCGAGGTGTAAAGCACAGGGTCCGCCAGGGCGGGAAGGGCCAGTCCGAAGGCAAGGGTGGTGGCAAGCGGGGTGGATTTCAGGAACATCTTCATACCTTTCTGTCGGGTTTTCTTTTTGGGCGGGGGCAGCAAGGGATGCCCCGCGCGGGGTCACTTGACGGCGAAAACGTCGATACGGAACACACGGGTTGCGACGATGATCGGAAGAAGGATCACCGTCACCAGAACCAGCCCATAGGCCGAGGCATAGGCCATCAGACCGGAATCGATCAGCCGGAACACCTGGATCGGCAGCGTCTCGCGCCCGCCGGAATAGACCAGGATCGAGGCGGACAGTTCCGCCACGGTCGTGGTCCAGGTCAGGATCGCCGCCGAGATGATCGCGGGCATCATCACCGGCAGGACGACCTTGAAAAAGGTTGCCACCGGCGGGACACCCAGGCTGATCGACGCCTCTTCCAGCGAATTCGGGATGTTGTGCAGGGTTGCCTGCCCGTTGCGCATTCCGAAGGGCATCCGGCGGATCACATAGGCCAGCACGATGATGCTGGCGGTGCCCGAAAGCGGCAACCAGCCGCCGTGGAACGAGGCCAGCAGCCCCACCCCCAGCACCGTGCCGGACAGCGCCAGCGGAATGGCCGAGATGTAATCGACCAGCGGGGTCAGGACGTTGGGTTTCTTGAC
>NZ_PZKE01000068.1 GCF_003034965.1 Fuscovulum blasticum DSM 2131
GGGTCGCTGTCGGGCCTTTCGGTCGGCAAGCTGTTTCTGGCGGGCGCCATTCCGGGCCTGCTGATGGGCTTTGCCATGATGGTGACCACCTATTTCATCGCCAGGAAAAAGAACTTCCCGCGCGAAGCCTGGCAGGGGATGCGGGAACTGTTCACCTCGTTCACCGGGGCGATCTGGGCCATCGCCATGACCGGGCTGATCGTCGGCGGGCTGCTGATCGGCGTGACCACGCCCACGGAAACCGCGGTCGTCGCCTGCCTTTACGCGGCGCTTGTCGGTCTGTTCATCTACCGCGAACTGCCGGTGGCGCGCATCCCCAGGATCATCATCGACAGCGCCATCAGTTCGGCCGGCATTCTGGTGCTGGTCGGCACGGCAAATGTCTTCGGCTGGATTCTGGTGTCCGAACGCATCCCGCAGATGCTGGCCGATACCGTGCTGTCGATCACGACCAACAAGTTCCTTGTGATCCTGCTGATCAACCTGCTGCTGCTGTTCGTGGGCATGTTCATGGAAACCATCGCGGCGCTGATCATCCTGTTCGTGCCCCTTCAGGCGCTGGCCATGGCCGTGGGCATCGACCCCATCCATTTTGCCTGCTTTGCGGTGCTGAACCTGATGATCGGCCTGACCACGCCGCCGGTCGGGGTGTGCCTTTTCGTGGCGTCGAACATCGC
>NZ_PZKE01000069.1 GCF_003034965.1 Fuscovulum blasticum DSM 2131
TCTGGGCACCGATGCCGTGGGCCGCGACATCCTTTCGCGCCTGATCTTCGGCGCGCAGTATTCGCTGTTCATCGGCTTTGTCGTGGTTTCCATCGCCCTGGTCGGCGGCATTGTCATCGGCCTGCTGGCCGGGTTCTTCGGCGGCTGGGTCGATGGCGTGATCATGCGCGTGATGGATGTGATCCTGGCCTTCCCGTCGCTTCTGCTGGCGCTGGTTCTGGTGGCGGTGCTGGGGCCGGGCCTGACCAATGCGATGATCGCCATCGCCATTGTCTACCAGCCGCATTTCGCCCGGCTGACCCGTGCCGCCGTCATGTCGGAAATGCAGCGCGAATATGTGACCGCGGCCCGCGTGGCCGGCGCGGGCAACCTGCGGCTGATGTTCAAGACCATCCTGCCCAACTGTCTGGCGCCGCTGATCGTTCAGGCGACGCTGTCGTTTTCCTCGGCCGTGCTGGATTCGGCCGCCCTGGGCTTTCTGGGCATGGGCGCGCAACCGCCCGCGCCGGAATGGGGCACCATGCTGGCCGAAGCGCGCGAATTCATCCTGCGCGCCTGGTGGGTGGTGACGTTCCCCGGCCTGGCCATTCTGGTTTCGGTGCTGGCCATCAACCTGATGGGCGATGGCCTGCGCGACGCGCTTGACCCCAAGCTGAAGCG